>CAVVQG010000019.1:0-169296 GCA_963750265.1 uncultured Actinomycetota bacterium
CAGCCGCAGCCCGTCGCCCTCGTCACGCTGGGTGCCGCAGGTGAAGCACCGGTCGAACGGATGGTGGATGAAACCCGGGTATGCCGCGAGTCCCGCCGCTGCCTGTTCGGGTGTGGGGCACTGCGGGGCGCCCCGGACGAGTTCGCCGCTGGCGGCGCTTGCGACGACCGCACCCCCGGCGGTCAACAACCTCGTCTCGGCCTCGTCCTGCTCCCACGACAGTGCTGTGCCAAGCGGCGGAGGGATACGCAGCGTCGACGTGATCGGACCATCAGTCCCCAGCTCGTGGGCGATCAGACCGGCGACGTAACCGCCGTTGCCGGTGCGGTCGGGGCCGTTGAACTGTGTCGAGATGGTCACCATGCTGACCAACCTATGCGAGGGCGCGAGCTGTCCGTGATCAGCGAATTGAGTCGTAGCGGCGCAACGACTCCCGGCGCTCCTCGGCATGGTCGACGATCGGTGGGGGATAGCCCCGCGGTGGCCGGTCGAGCCCACGGCGTGTGGACGTACCGGTCGGGTACGTCGGCGAGCTCGGGCACCCAGCGCCGAACGTACTGACCGCTGGGGTCGAACTTCTTGCCCTGGGTCACCGGGTTGAAGATCCGAAAGTATGGTGATGCATCCGTGCCGGACCCGGCGACCCACTGCCAGCCGTGCTGGTTGGAGGCAAGATCGGCATCGACGAGCAGGTCCAGGAAGTGCCGGGCACCGTGCTGCCACTCCAGATGGAGATCCTTGACCAGAAAGCTCGCGACGATCATTCGCACCCGGTTGTGCATCCAACCCTCCACAAGCAGCTGGCGCATCCCCGCGTCAACGATCGGGATGCCAGTGCGGCCCTGCTTCCACGCCACGAGATCATCGCCCGGGTCGTCATACTCCATCGCCGCGAACGCCGGGTTGTAGTAGCCGAACGCCGAGTCGGGTCGATGGTGCAGCACATCGGCATAGAACTCGCGGAATGCCAGCTGGCGCGCGTAGGCCTCGGCGCCCTTGGATGGGCTTTCTACAAGGTCGGCGAGCATGGTTCGGGGGTGGATCGTGCCCCACTTGAGGTGGACCGACATGCGCGATGTGAGGTCGGGGCCCGGCAGGTCGCGCGTCTCGTCATAGTCGGCGAGGTCGTTGTCGAGGAACGACCGCCATCGGCTGAGTGCCGCGTCCTCGCCGTACGTTGGCAGGTGCAGACCACGCGGTGGATCGACGCAGGGAATACCGACTCCTGCACCCTGGCCGATCCAGGGGATGTCGTCAGGCGATGGCAGCGGCGCACGCCAGCCATGGTTCTGCCACGCTCGAAAGTACGGAGTGAAGACCCGATAGCCGGTGCCATCGCCTTTCGTGACGCGCCCGGGCGCCACGGCGTACGGCGAGCCCGTCCGCTGGAGGCTGATCCCGTGCTCGGAAAGGGCGCGCTCGACGGCGGCGTCTCGCCGGGCACCGTATGGCGTGTGGGCGGCTGACATGTGAACGCTGCGGGCACCGACTTCGCGGGCCACCCGAACCACCTCCTGACGCGGATCGCCGTGTGCCAGATGAAGCCCGCCGATGCGACCAGCGAAGTCGTTGAGCAGTCGCGAGAGATAAGCCGTACGGGTCCGGGCCTGCTTGAACAGGATGTCGTCGATGACGAACAGCGGGACGACACCGTCCCGGCCCGCACTGTGGGCCTCGCCGAGTGCCGGATGGTCGAGCAGCCGTAGGTCGTTGCGGAACCACATCACGGACGTCGGCATGGTCCCATCCTGCGGGCTGCGTACGTGTCACGCATGACGTGGAAGAATGATCGGGTGAGCGACCTCATCGACACCACCGAGATGTACCTCCGCACCGTGTATGAACTGGAGGAAGAAGGCATCGTCCCGCTCCGCGCACGCATTGCCGAACGACTCCACCAGAGCGGCCCGACCGTCAGTCAGACGGTGGCCCGGATGGAACGCGACGGACTCCTCACGGTCGAGGGCGACCGTCACCTCGAGTTGTCGCCCAAGGGACGCCAGCTGGCGACCCGGGTGATGCGCAAACATCGGCTGGCCGAGCGCCTGCTGACCGACATCATCGGTCTCGATATCGAGTTCGTGCATGAAGAAGCGTGTCGCTGGGAGCACGTCATGTCCGAGCAGGTCGAACGCCGACTCGTTGAGCTGCTCGATCATCCCAACGAGTCGCCGTACGGCAACCCCATCCCGGGCCTGGCCGAGCTGGGAGAGACGCGGGAGGACACCGAATTCCTCGACGGCGTCGTGCCCATGACCAAGGCCATCATTGGGGCCACCGAACCGGTGCGGCTGGTGATCCGCCGGATTGTCGAGGAGCTCCAGAAGGACACGCAGGTCATGTCGGTGCTGCGCCGCGTCGGCGCACTGCCGGGCAATGACGTCCTCGTGTCACAAGGTCACGATGGTGTGATCGTGGCCCGTCAGGGTGAGACCGCCGAGATCGATGAAGAATCGGCCGCCCACATTTTCGTGTCCCACTGAGCTTCGGCTTCGCCTAGGCCTTCGGCTTCCAGGGGATGAAGCCGCTGGTGCGGCGAACGTACTCTTCGTAGCCGGGCTTGCTCTTCTTCATGCCCTTCTCGTTGAGGGCCGCACCGGTGACCTTGGTGAGGAAGATCGTCATGGCGATCGGACTGATCACAGTCGCCAGGCCGGCCCAGGAGCCGGCCGCCACGATCCAGATGCCGGTCCAGACGCAGGCATCACCGAAGTAGTTGGGGTGGCGGGTGTAGCGCCACAGCCCCTGGTCCATCGCTTGCCCTTGTTGGCCGGATCGCTTTTGAACGCCGCCAACTGGGCATCGCCAACACCCTCGAACACGTTGCCGAGTGTGAAAACTGCGAGCCCCAGCCCAGCCAGCCACCACACGACGTCTTCGTTGTTGGCACCGACCATGATGGGCGTTGCCACGAGCCACATGGCAATGCCCTGGGGCAGGAACACCCGCATCGTTGCCACCTGGGCGAACGATCGACCATCGGCCTCGGCAAGCTCGGCATAGCGGGGGTCTTCGGGCAGCTTGGAGTTGCGACGGTGCAGGTGCCACGACAGTCGAAGCCCCCACACGGCGGTCATCCCGAGCAGGATCCACCTCAGGGCGGGATCGCCGTCGCCCCCGAGCGAGGTGAGTGCAGCGGTCAGGGCCACCAGCACGAAGCCGATGCCCCACAGGGTGTCGACCACGGTGAGCTTGTGCTGGCGCTGCGCAATCGCGAGACCAAGCGTCATGAACGCGGCCACGACCACCAGGCCGGCGAGCAGCGAGACGAGAGTCTGGGTCAGATCGTTGGGCGTCATGTCTTGACTATGCCAGCCACGCCGTCGGCGAGGCTGGCATGCCGCTCACACCGCGCTCGCTCGGCTTGACGGCAAGGATCTGATCAACGCCCATCCGGTTCTCCTCAAATGCCAGCGCGCCACCGACGAGATAGAGGCGCCAAACCCGTGCGTTCTCCTCGCCGATCAGCGCGACCGCGGTCGACCAGTTGCGCTCGAGGTTGTCAGCCCAGGCGGCAACCGTCTGCGGGTAGTGCTCGCGCATCGCCTGGACGTCACGGATCTCCAGACCCGCGTCGGCGATCAGTCCGATCGTCTTGGCGAGCGGCTTCATGTGCATGTCGGGCGCGATGTACGTCTCGATGAACGGACCCCCGCCGGGGCGGTCGCCGACAGCGTCGTTGCTGCGCGACATCTGCTGGATGAGCGCGCGGCCTCCGGGGCGCAGATAGCGGTGGATCGACTCGGTGAACACGACGTACTCCTTGTCGCCAACGTGCTCGCCCATCTCGATCGAAGCGATTGCGTCGATGCCGCCGTTCACCACACCGGACTCGCTCAGGTCCCGGAAATGTCGAAGGCTCACGTCGACGCGATCCTCCAGGCCGCGTTCGGCAGCCTTCTTCATCACGTAGTCCCGCTGTTCCGAAGACAGCGTCACGCCCGTGACGTGCACCCCGTGGTGCTCGGCCGCATAAAGGGTCAGCGAGCCCCAGCCCGATCCGATGTCGACCATGCGCATGCCCGGCTCGAGCGCCAGCTTTCGGCAGATCAGCGAGCTTGGCGGTCTGCGCCTCCGCCAATGACATCTCCGGCGTCGCGTGGAAGCCGCTGGAATAGGCCATGTTGGGGTCGAGGATCAGTTCGTAGAAGTCGTTCGACAGGTCGTAGTGGTGCGAGATCGCCGCTTGGTCGCGTTCCTTGCTGTGCAGCTCACCGGTGAGGTTCGACTCGGCATCCGGTACGGGTGGCCGGCGACCGACAGCGCCAAGCCGTATCGCGAGGGCCGCGGCCTTCGCGGCCTGCCTCGGGCTCACCGTGGGTCGGCCTGCGCTGCCGTCGGCTGCGCGCGCGTCGCGGACGGCTGCCCACATGGCACGCAGTCCCTCGCCGAGGTCGCCCTCGATGTCGAGATCACCTTGGACGTACGCCCGGGCAACGCCGAGCTCGCCCGGCTTCCACATGATGTGTCGCAGGGCCCTCTTGTTGCGGATCACCACGACAGGTGATCCCGGCTCGCCGGCCTCACTGCCGTCCCACGCGCGAAGGCGGATTGGCAGCTTGAGGCCGAGTGTTTCTTCGGCAAGGTTGAGGAGTGCGGCGGCCTTGTTCATCTCACAAGTGTTTCGTCGGGATCTGGGTTGCGCCATCTGAAATTGTCAGCTGCTGGCATGCTGTACGCCATGAGCCTGGCGAGCACCGTGACGTCCTGGTTCCGCAGCGTCGGGCTCGAGGTCCTCGGTTGGATCCTGATTCCGGTCGGCATCGCGCTGATGCCGCTGCCCGGCCCGGGATTGCTGGTCGTCGCCGCAGGTGTCGCGCTGCTGTCGCGTCGCTATGTATGGGCGCAGCGGGCACGCGAGTTCGTCGAGGAGCGCGCGATCGAGGCAGCGAAGTATGGCGTCTCGACGATCCCGCGAATCGTGATGAGCGTGCTCGGTGGGGTCTGGCTCTTCGCGCTGGGTGTCGTCTGGCTCAAGGGCCCCGACATCCCCGAGTTCAGCATCGCCGGCTACGCCTTCGGACCTGAACTTCCCGGGCAGGGACTCGCGGCGGCGCTCGGCTTGTGGGTCTCGGCGCTGGCGACGTGGGCGCTGATCGTCTACAGCGTCAAGCGCTATCGCTGACTACTACTCGAATGCGTAGCGGGACGTCTCCTTGCCGTCGAGGGTGAAGACGTAATAACCCGACTCGTTGTACTCGTTGGAGACATAGACCGACATCGACGGCGCGCCGTTGCGTCCGTCAAGCACGATGTAGATCGACTTGACCTCCGCGACGTTGAGGTCGTCGGGCGCTCGCTTCACGGCGTCCATCAGTGCCGGAATGTTGATTGCGGACATGTCGATGACGGTGTCGTCCGCTTGGCGGGTGCTCTTGCTGGGCGTGCCGGCATAGCCCTGCCTGAACGTCCACCGCTCGGTGCGGCGCGGATTGTCCGGGACGACGACGTTGATGCTGGCGTAGTCGGGATAGATTGCGGCCGACTGCACGGTCGTGGTCCCGAAGGCGGACTTGGTGGCCGCCACGAACTCGGTGAATCCATCGGCCGAATGAAGCTGCAGGGTCTTGCTGGGTTGGTTGCCCAGATCGCGAGCGTCGGAGTCAGTGGTGGTCGTGGCCACATCGCCGCCGGCCAGCGCGACGACGGCGATGATGACGAAAGCGATCACCGTCACCAGGACGCCGAGCAGAATCTTGATGCCCATACCCGGTGGAAGGTGCGGAGAGGACAACGTCCGGGTGAGCCGCTCGGCTCCCGGTGGGCGCAGGTCGGCCGTGAGCATCGCCAGCTGGTCGAGGGTCTTGGCCTGGAGAGCTGACTGCGTGCGTGACTCGCGCTCGGCATCATCGATGCGGCCGTCAGCGAACGCCGACTCGATCTCGTTGAGACACAGGTCGCGGTCGGCGTCACTCGCCCGGGTTCCCGCCATGGCAGGGACATTATCGCCATCGCGACCCCTAGGGTGGCCAGATGAGCCGACTCGGTGACCGATTTCCCGACGCTGATCTGCCACACGTGAGTCTCGGCACGACTCCGACGCCAGTACGTCGACTCGAGGGGCTCGGCATCGAGCAGGAAGTCTGGCTGAAGGACGAAAGCACCTTCGGTGATGGCGGTTGGGGCGGCAACAAGGTCCGCAAGCTCGAATGGATTATCCCCGAGGCCCACCGACGCGGGCGATCGACGATCCTCACGGTCGGCGGTATTGGCACCCACTGGGGGCTCGCAGCGGCGTTGTACGGGCGTGAGCACGACCTGCACACGGTCCTCGGGCTGGTGGATCAGCCGATCGACGACCACGTACGTGAGCAAACGGCCAGGCTGGATGCCTCCGGTGCCACGATCTATCGGTTCAGGTCCGCCGCGAGACTCCGGCTTGCCGCGCCGCTGATCCTCGCGCGCCACCAACAGCGTGGTCGGCCGCCCTACTACCTGCCCGCAGGTGGTTCGTCGCCGGTCGGCAGCCTGGGATATGTCGAGGCGGCACTCGAGATCGCCGAGCAGGTTGCCGCGGGTGAGCTCCCGGCGCCGGCGACGGTCGTGACGGCGGTCGGGTCCGGGGGAACAGCCGCTGGGCTGACCCTTGGCCTTCGACTCGCCGGTCTGTCGAGCAGGGTGTTCGGTGTCGTGGTCAACGACTCATTCCGGCTGGACGCAGTCACCACGAGTCGACTTGCGACCAAGACTGCGGAGCTGATGCGTTCTCGCGGTGCCGACCTCGGCGATGTCGTGGTGGCCCCAGGCGACCTCACCATGACCCCGCATTGGATGGGACGTACGTATGGCGCGACGACGCCGGAAGGTGATGCCGCGCTGGCGCTCGCCGACCGGGTGGCGGGCCTGCAACTGGAGCCGGTCTACACCGCAAAGGCACTCGCGGCGGTGCTTGACGGTGGCATTCCGGGGCCGGTGCTGTTCCTCAACACCCACGGACCACGACCCGTCGCGTAACCCGGCCCGGCAATGGGTCGTTGAGTGGTGTGTGCTCCTGACTCGTACGACCCAGTCCGTATGTCGCCGCGCTGCCGTGATCGGTGTCCTGATGGCAACTGTTGTCGCCTCGAGCGGCACCACTGCCCAGGCCGATCCGATCAGTGATCTCCGCGCGCAGGCCCGCGCAATCCTCGCGGCGGCCACGCCCGGCGCACCGCTCAAAGTTGTCGTGACGTCACGAACCAGTGATGCCCCGGACATCTCCACGGTACTGGCGAGCGGCCCCACCGAGGCTCTCTCGTTGATCGAGTCGGCGCTTGCCAAGCCTTCGACCTTGGGGGTCGACATCGCCCACCCGGTGCGCATCGTTGCCAAGTCGAACGACCAATTCCGCGCACAGCAGTGGCCCTTGGACCAGTTTCGCGCTGAGGATGTCTGGAAGAAGTCGACCGGCAAGGGCGTCGTGGTTGCGGTCGTGGACACCGGTGTTCAGGCGAACCATGCCGATCTGCGCGGTCAGGTGCTTGCGGGGAAGGACTTCGTCGCTCCAGGGACCTCGGCGAACGACGAGAACGGGCACGGCACCCACGTTGCCGGAATCGTCGCTGCAGTTGCGGGCAACAAGCGCGGTGTCGCTGGCCTTGCTCGTTCGTCGCGCATCTTGCCTGTGCGGGTGCTCGACGCCCGCGGTGAGGGTTCATCTGATGATGTCGCCAAGGGCATCATCTGGGCTGTCAACGCCGGCGCCAAAGTCATCAACCTCTCGCTGGGATCGACGCAGAGCGATACTGCAGGGGAGCAGGCCGTGGCCTATGCAGTGTCCAAAAACGTCGTTGTCGTTGCGGCCGCCGGAAATGACGGCTGTGGCGGAGGGCTGTTGAGTCTTGGCGGGGGTGGGCTGCTTGGCGGGGAGGGCTGCTTGGTCTCGGCGGACCCCGTGGGAGCTATCCGGCCGACTACCCCGATGTGCTCGGGGTCGGAGCCACCAACCCAGACGGGTCCGTGGCCAGCTACTCACATTGCGGAAGCTATGTCGACGTCGTCGCTCCCGGAAGCAACATCATTTCCACCATGATCAGCGCGCCAAGCTCGCAGTTGAACTGCAAAGCCGGCACAGATTACTGCTATCTCTCAGGGACGTCGATGGCAACGCCGTACGCCGCGGCCACTGCGGCTTTGAAGATCCAGCAGCTCGGCAAGGGCTGGAAGCAGTCAACAGTCCGTAGTCGCATGCAGAGCACGGCCACCGACATCGGGGATCAGGGCCGGGACGACGCATCGGGCTACGGAGTCATCAACCCGTTGCGTCTGGTTGCCACGCGTTAGTCATCTCCCCGTCACGGTGCGCCACTAGCCCAGTCGCGGCCAGGGCCGCAGGATGTAGGTATGAGCACTCACGAATGCGACGTCATTGTTGTCGGCCTCGGGCCTGGCGGGGAGACGGTGGTGGCCAAGCTGGCGACGGCCGGACTCAACGTCGTGGCGGTCGAGGCAGGCTGGTCGGGGGCGAGTGCCCTTACTGGGGGTGCATACCGTCCAAGATGATGATCCGCGCCGCCAACACGTTGGCCGAGGCGCGTCGCGTCGAGAAGCTCGCCGGCGGCGCCTCGGTGAGTCCTGACTTCGCCCCGGTCGCCAAGCGCATCCGCGACGAAGCCACCGACAACTGGGATGACACGGTGGCTGCCGATCGGGTGACCGACGCCGGCGCCACTCTGGTGCGTGGACGCGGTCGCCTGGTGGGCGAGCGAACTGTTGAGGTGGCCGGCGAGACGTACGTCGCCTCCAAAGGTGTCGTGCTCAACACCGGCACGACCGCCTCCGTGCCCCCGATCGCCGGCCTCGTGGATACCCCGTATTGGACGAACCGCGAGGCGCTGAGCGCCGAGTCGGTGCCGACCTCGCTGATCGTCATCGGAGGTGGGGCGATCGGCCTGGGCTGGCTCAGGCGTTTGCGAGGTTCGACTCGCAGGTGACGGTGCTGGAGGTTGCTCCCCGCATCCTCGCCCCCGAAGAGCCCGAGTCTTCCGAGCTGCTCACGAACGTCTTCGAGTCCGAGGGCATCGCCGTGCACGCGGGCATCTCCATCGACCGGGTCGACCATGACGGCTCGCGATTCACCGTGACGTGTGGCGATACCACGTACGACGCCGAGCAGCTGTTGGTGGCGGCCGACGAAAGTCCAGGCTCGATGACATCGGCCTCGACACGGTAGGGATCGGCTCCGGACGATTCCTCGAGGTCGACGACGCCATGCAGGTGGTGGGCTACGCAGGCTCGGGTGGGCTGTGGGCGATCGGCGACATCGTTGGCCGCGGTGCGTTCACGCATGTGGCGATGTATCACGCCGAGCGCGTCGTCAAGTCGATCCTCGGTGAGCCGCAGGACGACTACGACACAAGTTTTCCGCGGGTCACCTTCACCGATCCCGAGATCGGTGCCGTCGGGCTGACCGAGAAGCAGGCCCGCGACCAGGGAATCAATGTGCGCGTCGGCACCTCCAGCATTCCCGAGAGCAGTCGCGGCTGGCTGCACTCTGTGGGCAACGAGGGCGTGATCAAACTCGTGATCGACGACGATCGTGGGGTCATCGTGGGGGCAACCAGTGCTGGTCCGACCGGCGGCGAGACCCTGTCGGCGCTGGCCTTCGCCGTACGGGCCGAGATGCCGGTGGCGATGCTCAAGAACACGATCTACGCCTATCCCACGTTCTACCGCGCGATTGAGACTGCCCTCTAGGGTGAACTCGCATCGGGCAGAATGGCCGGATGCAAATCACCGTCCTGTCCGGCGGAGTCGGCGGCGCCAAGTTTCTCTCCGGCCTGCTCTCGGCGATCGGGCCTGACGACGACGTCACGGTGATCGGCAACACCGCCGACGACATCTGGTTGTTCGGGATGCGCGTCTGCCCCGATCTCGACACCGTGATGTACACCCTCGGCAACGGCATTGATCCGGAACGTCGTTGGGGGCGCACGGACGAGACCTGGAATGCCAAGGAGGAGCTCGGCGCGTATGGCGAGGAGACCTGGTTCGGACTGGGAGATCGCGACCTCGCCACGCACCTGATCCGTACCAAGCTGCTCCACGAGGGTGTCGGCCTGGCCGCGATCACCGCTCGACTGTGCGAGCGCTGGAAGCCCGGGGTGACCCTGCTGCCGATGACCGAGGACGAGGTCGAGACCTACATCGGCATCGATGGTGCCGACGGGATCGAGATGATCCACTTCCAGGAGTACTGGATCCGCCTCGGAGCCAAGGTGTCCGTACGTTCGGTGGCCTTCCGCGGGGCCGATGACGCGCCCGCCGGTCCCGGAGTCGTTGAGGCAATCCGCGACGCCGACCTGGTGATCCTCCCGCCGTCCAATCCGATCGTGTCGATCGGGGCCATCTTGTCGATCGCCGAGATCGCCGACGCCGTACGCACGACCCGGGCGCCCGTGGTCGGGGTCTCGCCGATCATCGGCGGCGCCGCGGTGCGGGGAATGGCAGATCAGCTCCTGACGGGTCTGGCGATCGACGTCAGCGCAGCCGGTGTTGCGGCTCATCTCGGCGCACGCAGCAACGGGGGAGTGCTCGACAGCTGGCTGATCGACACCGCCGACGCGGCATCCGTCGCGGCCGTCGAGGCGGGCGGTATCCGCGCCGGTACCGCACCCCTTTACATGCACGACGATGACCATGCCCAGCTGGCGCGCGACGCCCTAAACCTGGCGCTGACGTGAGCCTGCGCGTGTGGGCCGTCGAAGGTATCGGCGAGATCGGACCGGGGGACGACCTCGCGGCGATCATCGTGGATCGCCTCGACGAACCACTCGCCGACGGTGATGTTGTGGTGGTGACGAGCAAGGTCGTCAGCAAGGCCGCTGGTCTCGCGGTCATGGGCGAGCGTGAGGCGGTCATCGACGACGAGACAGACCGAGTGGTGGCCCGGCGCGGCCAGACCCGGATCGTACGTACTCGCTCCGGGCTCACCCTCGCGGCAGCAGGTGTTGATGCCTCGAACGTGGAGGCAGGCGCCGTGATCCCGTTGCCGCCAGATCCTGACGCCTCAGCTCGTGAGATTCATGTGCGGCTGCAGGAGCTGACGGGCGTACGACTGGGCGTCGTGGTCACCGACACGGTGGGCCGCGCCTGGCGTGTCGGCCAGACCGACATCGCCATCGGCGCCGCCGGCATCGCCCCGTCAGTGTCGTTCGAAGGGGTAAAGGACGCGTTCGGCAATGTGCTCGCGGTGACCAGGCCGGCAGTGGCCGACGAGATTGCCGGTGCTGCTGACCTGGTAGCGGGCAAGCTCAGCGGCCTGCCCGCGGTCGTCGTTCGCGGTCTGCCGCCCGAATGGTTCATCGCTGATGGCGACGGCGCGGGGTCCCTGATTCGCGACGAGGGCGATGACATGTTCGGTCTGGGAGCCCGCGATGCGGTGCTGCTGGCCGCCGCGTACACCCCGGATCTGCGTGGCTTTCCGTCTCCTGAACCCGATGACGATCTGCTCGCGCTGGCCCGCGAGGGCGTGGACACGACCCTTGCGGATGCCGCCCGGGTCGGCGACGTGATCCAGGTCAGGGCGGGTGAGGAGTCACCCTATGCGCACGTCGCGGCCGGTGTGCTCGCCGAGCGCGTCCGCATCCTGGCTCGTGCGCTGGGCGACGATCTGACGATCGAGATCATTGCGGCACACCAGAAGCCCTTGCGCAGGGGCGACTGGTTCTAGGCGCGGCGGAGCATCGCCAGCACCTGGCGTTCGAGCGTGCGGCTGATCGTTGCGCCCGGCGCCACCTTGCTGTGCCCGGCACGCACTGTCACGCCGTCGTTGAACAGGTCGACCACCCGCGGATCAACATACGACGAACGGGCGATGGCCGGGGTGTTGCCGAGATGGTCTGAGACATGTTCCATCGCCGAAGTCACCGCCCGCTTGCGCGCTGTCGGGGTCTTGGCATCGCTGCGGGCCAGGTCGAGCGCCGCGATCGCGGTACCGCGCCACGTACGGAAATCCTTCGCGGAGTACTCCTCGCCGAGCAGCGCCTTGATGTAGCTGTTGACGTCATCGGCGTCGACGTCGTGCCATCGGCCGCCAGCCTTGTATGCGAGCAATCGGTCGCCCCCGCTGCGACGGCGACGCAGGATACGCAGCACCTCCCGCACCCGGTCGTCCCGCACCGTGACTTCAACTTCCTGACCGGACTTCGCGGCGTACGCGAATGACACGGCCTTGCCGTCAATGTGTACGTGCTCCTTTTGCAGGGTGGTGAGGCCATAGCTGCCGTTCTCCTCGGCATAGCGGTCAGATCCGATCCGGAACATCCCGAGGTCGAGCAGGCTGAAGGTCGTCGCAACCACGCGCTCGCGGGTCATCTCGTCGCCGCCCAAATCGCGCCGTGACTCGGCTCGGTGCTTGAGCAGCGAGGCCGCGAAACCCTCCATCTTCTCAAACTTCTCCATGTCGCGCCGGATGCGCCAATGTGGGTGGTAGAGGTACTGCCGCCGTCCGGCCACATCGGTGCCGACAGCTTGCAGATGGCCATTCTCGACGGGGCAGATCCACACCTCGGTCCACGCCGGTGGGATCACCAGCCGCTTGCACCGATCGACGTCGAGTTCCTCCAGCGGCACGCCATCCTGGTCGAGATAGCGAAAGCCCCGGCCGTGCCTGACGCGCGCCCATCCCGCTGAGCTCGGCGACGTACGGCGCAGGCGGACCATGGCGCAACGCTAGCCGCGGGGCAACTGTTTCGCCTTTCAACGACGTTGCTCTAGTATCGTGATATGACGATGATAGAGACAAGTCACGATGCTGACTTCCTTTCCCTGACTGCCGCGGCGTGCCTGTTCCATGGCTTCAGTGACACGTCACGACTTGAGATCATGCAGCATTTGCTGCTGGGCGAGCATCGCGTCGTCGAGCTCACCGAGCACCTTGGTCTCGCTCAGTCGACGGTCTCCAAGCATCTGTCCTGCCTCAAGGAGTGCGGTCTGGTGACGTCGCGCCCGCAGGGCAGGGCTTCGATTTTCAGCATTACCCACCCCGCGGCAACGGCTGATCTATTGCTAGCTGCCGAGAAGCTCCTTCAGATCACGGGCTATGCGGCGACGCTTTGCCCCAACCACGGGGAAGGTTCGCGTGGCTGACCGTATGCAGGTCGTCGCAGAGATGGACCCGACCCTGCGCGCACGGTTGGGACGACGCGCGAAGATGCTCGCGGGGGCCTCCGTCGCCTACAACATCGTCGAGGGTGTCATCGCGGTCTTGGCCGGTCTGGCCGCTGGATCCATTGCGCTTGTTGGGTTCGGGCTCGATTCGTTCGTTGAGGTTTCGAGTGGCCTGATCATCCTGTGGCAGTTCTCCCACAGGATTCCCGAGTCGCGGGAGCAGCGGGCGCTGCGCATGCTTGCCCTGTCGTTCTTCGCCCTCGCGGCCTATGTCGGGTTCGAGTCGGTGCGTGCCCTGGTGACCGGAGCCGATGCTGGCTCTTCCAGTGTTGGCATCGGTCTGGCCGTTGCGTCGCTGATCATCATGCCGTTCATCTCCCTTGGCCAACGTCGCACCGGACGAGCTCTCGGATCAAACGCCGTCTATGCCGACGGGACCCAGACCTTGCTCTGTACCTATTTGTCGGCGGTCCTGCTGGTCGGCCTTGTCCTCAACGCAACGCTTGGTTGGTCCTGGGCCGACCCTGTTGCGGGTCTGGTCATCGCTGCTGTGGCGGTGCGCGAAGGATTTGAAGCCTGGCAGGGCAAAGGCTGCTGTGGGCCGGCCGCCGAACAGGTGGGCTCGTGCACTGGCGACTGCTGTGCGAACGACGAGCCTTTGCATACCGCATCCCCGGCCCGCGTCGAGGACTAGTTCGTTAGGTGCGCTTGCGTGCGGCCAACCGTTCGACGAGGCCCATGCCGAACCTCTCGCGCTTCTCAACCACCAGGCCTTCGGCCTGCACGACGTCGAACGGACGGCGACGGAAGTGCTCGCCACCAGCACGTACCGTGACAACCTCGAGCGCCCGCTGCGCACCACGGACGAGGACGTTTGGGCTTGCGACGTGATCGGCAAGCAGCAGCACACCGCCGGGCCGTAGCACCCGATGCATCTCGGCGACTGCTTGGCGATGATCGGGGATCGCGCAGAGCGAGAACGTGCACACCACAGTGTCGAATGACGCGTCGGCAAAGTCGAGCCCGTGGGCGTCACCTTCGCGAAGGTCGACCTCGCGGCCGAGCTCGGCGGCCCGGTCGCGAGCGATTTGCAGCATTGCTGAGCTCAGCTCGATGCCGGTCAGCCGGATGTTGTCGCGATAGTGCTCAAGGTTGAGACCCGTGCCGATGGCGACCTCAAGGACGTCGCCGCTGGCCTGCTGGCACACCCAGCTGCGGCTGTCCTTGAACAGCTTGCGGTCGAAGAACCGCATCTGCTTGTCGTACGTCTTGGCTTGTTTGTCCCACGCCGTACGCCAGCGGGCGCGGTTGTCGGGGTCGCCGATTGATGACTTGGACATATGCCTCGACTCTAGACAGGACCACCCCGAATGTCAGGCCTGGGCTCTATCTCGGAGATTGAGGACGAAGCGCGCAGGTGGACGGGACCTTGTGCCCTAAAAGTGTCGTCGCAGCGCCCCGAGTCTGGGGGAGCCCACCAACTGACCTCATCGGAGAACGCGCATGTCACGCCTCACTCGCCCCGCACCACCGGCACCGGCCAAGTCCGGCAAGCCCGCGTTCCACTTTCCGAGTGCGTTCACCGTGCTCTTCGGGGTGACGGTTTCCGTCTGGTTGCTTGCCTTCATCGTTCCAACTGGGGCGTACAAGCTGGACGAGTCCGGCGCGCCGATCCCCGGAACGTACGGTGGCGTGGACGCAGGCCTGAGCTTCGGCGACCGTCTGATGCAGCTCTTCATGGCACCCATCAACGGGCTGTACGGGGTACAGGCGAGCGAGGGCGGGTTCATCGGCCCGTACGAGACCGGCGAGCTCTTCGGCGCCGTCGGCGTGTTCATGTTCGTACTAGCCATTGGAATCTTCATCACGATGTCGATGAAGACCGGCGCGATCGACGCCGGCATCGGTCGCGTGGCCAAGCGTTTCCAGTCCCGCGGTGTCATCGTGATCGCAATCTTGATGGTGCTGTTCTCCCTGGGCGGCACGACCGAGGGCATGGCCGAGGAGACGCTCGGTTTCTACGCCCTGGTCATCCCGCTGATGCTCTCGCTCGGCTACGACCGGATGGTCGCCGCGGCCACCATCCTGGTCGGCGCGGGGATTGGTGTGCTCGCCTCGACGGTCAACCCGTTCGCGACCGGTGTCGCATCCGAGGCCGCGGGAGTGTCCATCGGCAACGGCATTGGATTTCGGCTGCTGATGTACGTCGTGCTTGTCCCCATTGGCGTGTTGTTCGTCCTGCGGTATGCGCGCAAGGTCAAGGCAGACCCGTCGGCTTCCCTCACGGCGCCGCAGGATGGCGACGTCGAGCTGGCCGCGCTCGGAATCGGCGACCCACCGGCGCTCACGGCAAAGCAGAAGTCCGTGCTGACGATCGTCGGATCCACGTTCGCCTTCATGATCTTCGCGATCGTCCCGTGGGCACAGGTCATCAGCGGCCCCGATGCCGCGAGTTATGGATGGCAGCTCGACTGGTACTTCCCCGAGCTCGCCGCCCTGTTCATCGTGATGGCGATCATCGTCGGCCTGATCGGCGGGCTGGGCGAGAAGGGCCTCACCGACACAGTGGTCCACGGAGCCGGCGACTTCATCGGTGTCGGACTGATCATCGTCCTCGCCCGCGGTGTCACGGTCATCATGAACAACTCCGAGATCACCGACACGGTCCTGCACTCGATGGAGAACGTCGTCAGCAACACCTCGGCTGGTGCCTTCGGCGCGCTGATGTTCCTCATCAACATTCCGCTGGCCTTTCTGGTTCCGTCGACATCAGGGCACGCTGCCCTCGCGATGCCGATCCTGGCGCCGCTGGCTGACTTCGCCGGCGTGTCCCGAGCGATGGTCATCACCGCCTTCCAGTCCGCCTCGGGCATCGTCAACTTGATCACGCCGACCTCGGCCGTCGTGATGGGCGGACTGGCCCTCGCGAAAGTTCGTTATGACCAGTATCTGCGCTTCATGGCGCCGTTCCTGCTGTTCCTTGTGGTCGCCTGTGCCGCCTTCATTGCCGTCGGCTCCGCGCTCTAGCAAGTCACACCCGCCTCACCTTCCCTGATCTGCCATTCGCACAACCACAGGAGACATGAACATGACATTCCACGTTAATTCCGAAGTCGGAGAGCTCCGCGAAGCGATCGTGCACCGTCCTGGCAGCGAGCTCTCGCGACTCACCCCGGGCAATGTCGACGAGCTGTTGTTCGACGACGTCATGTGGGCGGAGCGGGCACGCGAGGAGCACGACGCCTTCGTGGCTCAACTACGGGGCAGGGGTGTGACGGTGCACTACTTCGCCGAGCTGCTGGCCACGGCGATAGACGAACCGGGAGCGCGCGAATTCTTGCAGGACCAGCTGACGACCGCCACGCGATTCGGCCCCGCGCTTGACGCTCCACTGGACTTCATGGTCAACCAGACCCCGGCTGCCGAACTCGCCGACATGATGATCGGTGGGGTGCTGAAGCGGGAGATCGCGCCCCGACTCAAGGTGTCCAGCCTGCTCATGGAGTATCTCGACGACGAGGACTTCCTGCTGACGCCGCTGCCGAACCACCTGTTCCAGCGCGACAACTCCGCGTGGGTGTACGACGGAGTTTCGGTCAACCCGATGTCGAAGGCCGCGCGCAAGCGGGAGACCATCAATTCGCAGGTGATGTACAACTACCACCCGATGTTCCGCGACTCGAGCTTCACGTTCCTCTACGGCAACGACGCGCTCGCCCATGAGCCGGCAACCATCGAGGGTGGTGACATCACGGTGATCGGCAATGGTGCGGTGATGATCGGCATGGGGGAGCGCACAAGCCCCCAGGGCGTCGAGATGCTCGCCCGTCGACTCTTCGAGACCGAGATTGCTTCGAAGATCATCGTCGTGGAGCTTCCCAAGACTCGTGCCTTCATGCATCTCGACACGGCGATGACGATGATCGACAAGGACGCGTTCTGTGTCTTCCCCTACCTCCCGGCAGACCTCCGGTCGTTCACGTTGACGCCAGATGGAGTCGACGGCCACTACGAAGTCGCCGAGAACCGAGAGCTCTTCGAGTCGGTCGCCGAGGCCATCGAGGTCGACAATGTGCGGGTGCTGCGGGTGCCGACGACCCGCATGGCCGCGGCGCGCGAGCAATGGGACGACGGGAACAACTTCCTCGCCGTGTCGCCAGGGGTAATCATGGGCTATGAACGCAACACCACCACGAACGCGTACCTCGCCGAAAACGGTGTCGAGGTCATCCCCGTCGTGGGATCAGAGCTCGGCCGTGGACGTGGCGGTCCCCGTTGCATGACGTGCCCCATCGTTCGCGAAGGAGCCACCTCATGACCTCCCTCGATCGCACTCTGAGCAACCCGTTGCCGATGACCGACCTCGGACTCGCCGGCAGGAGCTTCACCAAGGAGCTCGACGTGACGGTCGAGCAATGGCACGGTCTCCTCGACCTCGCCTCGGTGCTCAAGACTGAACGTCGTTCCGGCCGCGAGCGGCCTAGGTTGCGCGACAAGAACCTCGCGCTGATCTTCGCGAAGTCATCAACCCGCACACGCTGCGCATTTGAGGTCGCGGCCCACGAACAAGGCGCCCACGTCACCTATCTCGATCCATCCGGGTCTCAGATGGGGCACAAGGAGTCGGTCAAGGACACCGGCCGGGTGCTGGGGCGGATGTTCGACGGAATCGAGTACCGCGGTTTCTCCCAAGCCAGCGTCGAAGAGCTCGCGACTTCGAGCGGAGTCCCGGTCTGGAACGGTCTGACTGACGAATGGCACCCGACGCAGTCGCTGTGCGACATGCTGACGATGCTGGAGCACTGTGACAAGCCAGCGGCGGAGATCTGCTTCGCGTACGTGGGAGATGCCCACAACAACACCGCCAACTCGCTGCTCGTCGCCGGCGCCATGATGGGGATGGACGTCCGCATGGTTTCGCCGGCCGAGCTGCGCAACCCCGACCACGTCATGGATATAGCGGTCGACATCGCCGCGGCGACCGGGGCGAAGGTGCTGCAGACGAGTGACGTCGCCGCGGGCGTCAGCGGTGCGGACTTCGTCTACACCGACGTGTGGCTGTCGATGGGCGAGCCGGAAGCGGAGTGGGACAAGCGCATCGCCCTGCTGTCGGACTACCAGGTCAACGCTGAGCTGCTGGCTCTGACGGGTAATCCCGTCGTCAGGTTCATGCACTGTCTCCCGGCGTTTCACGACCGCAAGACCGAGGTGGGCGACCACATCTTCCAGCGCACGGGTCGCACGTGTCTCGAAGTCACCGACGACGTGTTCGAGTCCGAGCACTCGATCGTCTTCGACCAGGCCGAGAACCGGATGCACACCATCAAGGCCATCCTCGTGGCCACCTTGGAGACCCGCTGACGTGCTGGTCGTCGTCGCACTGGGTGGCAACGCGATCCTTCGACGTGGACAACCCATGTCGGTGGCGAACCAACGTGTCTCGATCGCCGAAGCCTGCATCCCGCTGGCCCAGATCGCCGCGGATCACGATCTCGTCGTGTCACACGGCAACGGTCCGCAGGTCGGACTTTTGGCGCTCCAGGCGTCTTCGTACGACGAGATCAGCGAGTATCCGTTCGATGTCCTCGGCGCGCAGACCGAGGGGATGCTCGGATACATGATCGAGCAGGAGCTGGGGAACCAGCTCGGCAATGACAGGGCAATTGCCACGCTGGTCACCCGCACTGTCGTTGACCCCGCAGACCCTGCGTTCGACGACCCGACGAAGTTTGTCGGACCGATCTACACCGCGGACGAAGCCCAGGTGCTGGCGCAGCGGCACGGATGGGTCATGAAGTCCGATGGCGCCGATGTGAGACGAGTCGTTCCGTCGCCGACGCCATTGCGGATCGTGGAGACGAAGCCGATCCAGTGGATACTCGACCACAAAGGTGTGGTGATCTGCGCGGGGGGTGGCGGGGTGCCCACGACGCGTGACCCGGTGACCGACCTCATCGTCGGTGTCGAGGCGGTGATCGACAAGGATCTCGCCAGCGCAGTTCTCGCCCGCGATCTCGGTGCAGACCTGCTCGTGATCGCGACGGACGTCGATGGTGTCTACGTCGACTGGAAGGAGCCGAGCGAGCGACTTATCGCCCGCGCCCATCCTGATGCGATCGACCCGGACGCGTTTCCCGCAGGCTCGATGGGTCCCAAGGTCCGCGCGGCGGCGCAGTTCGCCAGGGAAAACCGGGGCACCGCGGTCATCGGGTCACTTCGCGATATCGACAAGATGTTCGCCGGCACCGCCGGGACGGTGTTCAGCGCAGCAGCCACGGGCGTCGAGTACCGGCCCTGACGGCCACTGCCGAGGCTCAGTCGACAGCAGTTCCGAACGCTCGACCGATGGCATAGGTCAGGGCAAGTCCGGCCGCGCCGCCGACGACGACCCGGATCACGGCGAACCGACGCTGCTGCCCCGATACGCGCACTGAGCACACCCGCGACCGCAAGTGCGAGGAGCACGATCGCCACGGTCACGGCGATGCGGACTGACGCAGGGGCGAGCAGGATCGCAGCCAGCGGAAGCAGCGCGCCGAGAGTGAAGGCCACCGCGGAGGCCGCTGATGCGTGCCAAGGATTGGTCAGCCCGTCGGGGTCGATCTCCAGCTCGATGTCTGCGTGCGCAGCGAGGGCATCGTGGTGGGTCAGCTCCTCGGCGACCAGGCGCGCGGTCGCGTCGGACAGGCCCTTGCGGACGTAGATCCCGGTCAGCTCTTCGAGCTCTTCCGCCGGGGAGTCCCGCAGCTCCTGAATCTCAAGCGCAAGCTGTGAGCGCTCGCTGTCACGCTGACTGCTGACCGAGATGTACTCACCCAACGCCATCGACACGGCACCGGCGACGAGCCCGGCAAGGCCCGCGGTGAAGATGATCCCGCGCTACGAGGTCGCGCCGGCGACCCCGACGACGAGGCCTGCGGTCGAGACGATGCCGTCGTTGGCACCGAGGACGCCGGCACGGAGCCAGTTCAGGCGTGAGGCCATACCTCCTGCGTGTGGCTCCCCGAAGTGACCGAAGCTCACGGTGGCTCCTAGCCGCCCGACCGACCCGTGGAGCTCATGTCGGTGTCCTGCCACGCGGCCTTGGCCCCGCTGTGCCCGATGCGCGCGACCTGCACCGTGGCGCCGAGGGCCGCAGCGATCGCGAGCACCGCGACGGTCGTCGCATCAGGAGCTTGCCGGCAGAATGTCCGCGGTTGGCGCGATGGTGGATCACGTAGCCGATGGCAGCGAAGGCGAACAGGCCGATCATCCAAGGCAGAAGTCCCTCGGCGATCTGGGTGTGCTTCTTCAGCAGGGCTGAGCGCTCGACGTGCTCCTCGAGGGTCTCGCCGGTTGATGTACACAGCGGGACGAGGATCAATCCGACCAGGCTGAGCGCAGCCGGCATGGGGCCGGCCCACGGACGGAAGCGGGGCCATGCTGCGCTGAGGATCACGGCGCAACGCAGCCAACGGGATGATGACGACGGTGGCGTGGACGATGAGCGGGTGGAGCGGGAGGCCGTAAAAGTCATTCGGCATTGACGTGGTCCTTTGGATGGGAACGGCGCGCGTGAGCGCCGTATGAGGCGACTTCATGAGCATGACTGCTGCGGTGGATGCGAAGTAGTGCCAGAGGTCCCGAAGTGGGAGAGCGCATCGTGGGTGACGGTGTGCCCTCGACAGGAATCGAACCTGTGACCTACCGCTTAGGAGGCGGTCGCTCTATCCGACTGAGCTACGAGGGCGCGGTCTCAGGCTATCGAGTGCCTGCGATTTCCTCGAACCCCGCCCACGGGTGGACAATGGAGACATGACCAAGCCCATTGAGTCGTGGCTCACCGACATGGATGGCGTGCTCGTCCATGAGGAGAAGGCGATCCCCGGCGCTCCCGAGTTCATCGAGCGGCTCAAGCAAAGCGGTCGCAAGTTCCTGGTGCTGACCAACAACTCGATCTTCACCCCGCGCGACCTGTGCGCGAGGCTGCGCGTTGCCGGCATCGACGTTCCTGAGTCGGCGATCTGGACGTCGGCACTCGCCACTGCCAAGTTCCTCAGCGAGCAGCGTCCCGAGGGGACCGCGTACGTGATCGGCGAAGCCGGCATGACGACAGCCCTGCACAATGTCGGCTACATCATGACGAGTCGCGATCCGGAGTACGTCGTGCTGGGCGAGACTCGCACCTACTCGTTCGAGGCGATCACCCGCGCGATCCAGCTGATCGAGAACGGTGCGCGGTTCATCGCCACCAACCCCGATGCGACGGGTCCCTCGCCCGCCGGATCGCTGCCGGCCACCGGATCGGTCGCGGCGCTCATCACCAAGGCCACCGGCGTCGACCCCTACTTCGTCGGCAAGCCCAACCCGCTGATGATGCGCAGCGCCCTCAACCAGATCGAGGCGCATTCGGAGACCACCGTCATGATCGGTGACCGGATGGACACCGACGTGCTCTCGGGACTCGAGGCCGGACTGCGGACGATCTTGGTCCTCACTGGCTCTACGGCCGCCGGCGCAGTCGACCGTTTCCCGTTCAGGCCGACCCACGTCTTCGACTCCATTGCGGATGTCACCCCCCTCGTCGAGGGCTGAAACACCCGCACGCCCCACCGGATGATCGCTGATTGTTATCATTTCGTAACCATTCGGACCGGCGCACCAACGTCGGCCCGAACAGCTCCGGGCAACCGGAGGCACCATCCACTCAAAGGAGTGACGTGAAGGTTTTCCTCACGGGTGCAAGCGGAGTGATGGGCCGATCGTCCATCGACGCGTTGCACCACGCGGGTCATACCGTGGTCGGCCTTGCCCGTACGCCGCAGTCTGCTGAAGTCATCGCCGAGACCGGAGCCACCCCGTGTGTGGGTGACGTCTTCGACCGCGCCGCGCTCGTCGCGGGTATGCGCGGGTGCGATGTCGTGGTCAATCTCGCCACGAAGATCCCGATCGGCACAGCCGCGCTGCGCCCGGGATCGCTCAAGGAGGTCGACCGCATCCGGCTCATCGGCTCGAAGGTTGTCGCAGCTGCGGCAACCGAAGCCGGAGTCGGCCGGATGATCCAGCAGAGTCTCAGCTTCATCTACGCCGACACCGGCGATGACTGGATCGACGAGCACAGCCCGATTGACGTCACGGGAGCGACCGAGCCGGTGCTCGTGGCCGAGGACCAGGTGGCACGTTTCGCCGACTCGGGCGGAACATCGATCAGCCTTCGCTTCGGTCTGGTGACCGGTGACGACCGCAACACGGCGTGGCTGTTCCGCCGGGCGCGGGCCGGCAAGCCCATCGGCATGGGAGCTGAAGGCGGATGGATGCACGTCATCCACCCTGCGGACGTCGGCTCGGCCGTGGTGCACGCGCTCACCGCACCCGGTGGCGTCTACAACGTGGGCGCGGAGCCGGTGCAACGACGCGACTACGTCGACACGATTGCTCGGGCAGCGGGTCGCAAGCGGGGCCGGTTCCTGCCCAACTGGATCGTCCGACTCGGCGCGGACAAGCTCGAGATCCTCACCCGCTCTCAGCGGGTCAGCTCCCAGCGTTTCAGCGACCGCACCGGCTGGCATCCGGCCTACCCCAAGCTGACCCCGGACTGGTTCGATGCCCTCACCTGAGCTGTCCAAGCGTGAGGCGGCCCGTCGGCGCCGCGCTGCCGAGCTGCTCGGCGACCTGCTGCCGAGCAGCACGACTGACGACACCGACGAGGGATGGGGCGAGCGCCCGGCGTCCACCAGTGACGAGGACTACCTGCGCGACGTCCCTCCGCATCACGGCTGACGGCGCAGCGTGTCCCTGATCTCGCGGAGCAGGGCAATGTCCTCCGGAACGATCTCCGGCTCGGGCTCCTGACCTCGAGCCCGGCGCTCCTGCATGGCCTTGGCCGGCACGACGATGACGAAGTAGACGACAGCTGCCGTCAGCGCGAACGTGATGATCGCGGTGATGAAGGCGCCGAACGTGAAGAACTGTCCGTCGACCTCTGCGGTCATGCCGTTGGGTCCGCCGCCGCCGATCAGGCCGAGCAACGGGCTGATGAACGAGCCGCTGAAAGCCTCGATCAACGCGGCGAAGGCGGTGCCGATGACCACGGCCACTGCGAGGTCGATGATGTTTCCGCGAAACAGGAATTCCTTGAATCCTTGGAGCATGGTGCCCTCCCTGGGTGTTGGTTGATGCCGTCGACACTAAACGACTGGTCAGGAGGACTGCATCACCGTGAACCGAGACTCCAGTCCTGCTGTCGCCAGCGCCAGTGCCACGCGCTCGGTCGTCACGATCGACAGCGTGGGGGCGTCGTCGTCATCGGAGCGGGGGACCATGACCACCTCGACACCTCGCGCGACCACCTCGGCCTGTGACTCGCCGTGCGGATCGACGGCGATGATGTCGATGCGGTCACCGACCCGCACCCCGGTCAGCCCGCCGATGTCTGGGACCGGGACGCCGATCAGCACGGCATCGGGGCCGTACGCATCAAGTGCGCCGGGCTCAAGCACGCGATAGTCGGTGAGCGGCTCGCCCGCGCGCATCGGACCAGCGACCTGACGCCCGACGGCTCGCGCACTGGTCAGCGTGTGGGACGGTCTCGCGCTGACGGGCACGACCGAGGTGCGAACGTCGCCCGCGGTGATGACGTGGCCCGAGGTGAGATCGTGGCGTGCGACGAGGACGCGTACGCCCTCAGGTGACTGCTTCACGGCGCTCAGGCCGGTCAGCACCGCGAGACCTGCGCAGATCGCCGCGATCAGGCGGTGGTGTTGGAAGAACAATCGACGGAAGGTGTCCATCGCCGGACTCTAGGAAGAATGTGCCGCACACCGCAGCGCCAGATCCACAGGTATGCCGGCCGCGGGCGGCATACGAGTGGTCTCGGTGGTTGAGTAGCGAGGAACGAGCGTATCGAAACCTGGTGAGATCGACGGCTCGCTGGGGTGGGCGGTTGCGGGATTTCGATACGTCGGCCGCGGGCGGCCTCCTGCTCAACCAGCGAGTGGGCGGTCAGGCGGCGGAGTCGGAGCCGGACTTCTTGGCAGGGGTGGAGCTCTTGGCCGTCTTCGACTCGCTGGAGCCGGCGGCCGGAGCCGACTTGTCGGAGGAGGACGAGGAGGAGGCGGTCGTGGTCGACGTCGACTTCGACCGGCTGTCGTTGACGTAGAAGCCTGATCCCTTGAAGACGACGCCCACGGCGTTGAACACCTTGCGGAGTCGACCATTGCACGACGGGCACACGGTCAGCGCATCATCGGTGAAGCTCTGCTGGATCTCCAGCGGCTCACCGCACTCGGTGCACTGGTACTGATAGGTCGGCACGGCCTTCTCCTGAGTTCGGGGCTGCAGCACAAGGGTACAGTTGCCGCATCGTGACTACTTCCTTGGAGCACGCTGCCCTGGAGCGCCGCGTTGACTGAGTGGTTACTCCTCGCCCTCTCTCTCCTCCTCGTGCTGAGCTGTGGTGTCTTCGGAGCCGCGGAGTACTCGCTCGTGACGGTCGACCGCGCCACGGTCGAGCGCGCCGCCGAAGCCGGTGACAAGCGTGCCAAGGGCACGCTCGCAGCCCTGCGTACGCTCTCGACCCAGCTCAGCGGCGCCCAGTTGGGCATCACGATCACCAATCTCGCGATCGGCTTCCTTGCCGAGCCCGCGCTGGGCAAGATCCTGCATGAACCGCTCGGCGAGCTGGGTCTCACCGGCGGCGCGCTGAAAGGCGCGTCCTATGCCGTGGCGCTCACGCTCAGCACCATCGTCACGATGCTCCTGGGCGAGCTCGTGCCCAAGAAGCTCGCGATCGCGCTGCCGCAGGAGGTCGCGGCGCGTACGCAACTGCTGCAGCGCTCGTTCACCAAGGCGATGGCCTGGCCGATCCGCACGCTCAACCAGGTCGCCAACGGCATCCTTCGCTCGGTCGGTGTCGAACCGCAGGAGGAGCTCCGCTCGGCACGATCGCCGCTGGAGCTGCGGTCGCTCGTGCTGCGCTCGGCGAAGCAGGGAGCCATCGACGACGAGACAGCGGATCTGGTGGCTCGCAGCATCGCGTTCGGTGACCGGACGGCCGCAGACGTACGGACGCCGCGCGTACGTGTGCACTTCCTCGAGGGGCGCGACACGGCGCTCGACGTGATCGAGGCCGCCCGGCAGACCGGCCACTCGCGCTTCCCGGTGATTGGGCGCTCCCCGGACGACATTCTCGGCATCGTGCACATCAAGCAGGCCGTCAGCGTCGAGCCCGCTCGACGCCGAAAGGTACGTCTCGCCGACATTGCCGATCCGGCCACGACAGTTCCCGACAGCATCGAGCTCGATCCGCTGCTGACGTTGCTGCGCGAGCAGGGCATGCAGATGGCAATTGTCGTCGACGAGTACGGCGGCACAGACGGAGTCGTCACGCTGGAGGATCTCGTCGAGGAGATCGTCGGTGACATCGCTGACGAGCACGACCGGCTGGCCACCCGTACCCGCCATCGCCGAGACGGCACCTGGTCGCTGTCAGGACTGCTGCGACCCGACGAGGTCGAGGAGCAGACCGGAATCGCCCTTCCCGAGGGCGAGGACTACGAGACGATCGCCGGGCTGATCCACGCCGAGCTCGGTCGGATCGCTGAACGCGGTGACGAGGTCACACTGCGTCTCGAGCGCCGAGTCGACGAGGAAGAGGAGCCCGAGCAACTCAAGATCTCCCTGCGGGTCGACCGGATGGAAGGTCGCCGCATCGACCGTGTCTCGTTGACGGTCGAGTTCGAGGAGCAGCCCGCATGAGCCCCGTTCTCGCGATCCTGCTCGCCTTGGTGCTGCTGGCGCTCAACGCCCTGTTCGTCGGTGCGGAGTTCGCCCTCATCTCGGCACGTCGCACGCAGCTCGAGCCACGCGTCCAGGCCGGATCCGCCGCTGCACGGCTGGCCCTGCGAGCGATCGAGAGCCTGACGCTCGTCATCGCCGCGGCCCAGCTCGGCATCACGATCTGCTCGCTGGGGCTCGGCGCCGTGGGCGAACCGGCGATCGCGCACCTGATCGAACCGGTCTTCGAGGCGCTGCACGTCCCACACGGTCTGGTGCACCCGATCTCGTTCGTCATCGCCATGACGATCGTCGTGTTCCTGCACGTCGTGCTGGGCGAGATGGTGCCCAAGAACCTTGCGCTCGTCGGCCCAGAGCGCGCCGCGCTGGTGCTTGGCCCGTTCATGCTCGCCGTGGTGGCGATCCTGAAGCCGTTCGTGGTGCTGCTGAACGGTGCGGCCGATCTGATCATTCGGGCTCCTGCGAGTCGAGCCCAAGGGCGAGGTCGCGTCGACCTACAGCCATGACGAGGTGGCCGGTCTGGTCGAGGAGTCGCGGCGCGAGGGCTTGCTCGACGAGCACGAGTATGGGCTCGTGTCAGGTGCCTTGGAGTTCTCCGGAGGCACGATCGACCAGGTGCTGCTGCCGCGTGCAGGGCTGGTCACGATTGCGCCGAGCGCCACGCCGGCCGACATCGAGCAGGCGTGTGCCGAGACCGGATTCTCGCGCTTCCCGGTGGCTCAGGCCGACGGCGACCTCACGGGCTACCTCCACATCAAGGACGTGCTCGAGACCGACGACGCATCACGGCTTGAACCGATCGCCGACAAGTGGGTTCGTCCGCTCGCCACCGTCATCGAGGGATCGGGCTGTACGAGGCCCTGCGGGCCATGCAGTCGCGCGGCTCGCACATGGCTCGGGTCGCCGACGAGACGGGCGAGTGCTCGGCGTGATCATGCTCGAGGACGTCCTCGAGGAGCTGGTCGGCGAGATCCGCGGCAGCGCTCAAGCCTCCGGCTAGCAGCCCTGGCGTAATCGCCCAGGCGGGGTCGAAGCGCGGCGAGGCCCGCCGGAGGCGACGAGAGCGCGCCACCGGCGCAAGGCACAATGGCACGGTGCGTCGCTTCCTGATCGTCCTTGCCGTGGTCGTCTCTGCAGCGCTGGTCGCGGGCTCCGGTCTTTGCCTTCGTGACCGTCCGCAAGTCGTTCCCCGACACGACAGGCGAGGTGCTGCGTCAACGCGCTGCGCAGCGAGGTCACGGTGCAGCGTGACGACAAGGGCATCCCACAGATCTACGCGGACAACTCAGAGGACCTGTTCTTCGCGCAGGGATATGTGCATGCCCAGGACCGGTTCTTCGAGATGGACTTCCGGCGCCACGTGACCTCGGGACGCCTTGCCGAGCTGGTCGGCGACGGGGCGCTCGACACCGACAAGTACGTACGAACGCTTGGCTGGCGCAGAGTTGCCGAGCAGGAGGTCGAGTCTGCTCGACCCCGAGACCAAGGCGCTCGTCGAGGCGTACAGCAGTGGGGTCAACTCCTACATCAATGACAAGTCGGGCTCAGAGCTCTCGCTCGAATATGCCGTGCTGGCCCTGACGGGACCTGACTACCGACCGGCGGCATGGACGCCCGCTGACTCATTGGCATGGATCAAGGCCATGGCCTGGGATCTCCGCAGCAACATGAGTGATGAGATCACCCGGGCGCTGTCGACCGAGAACCTCACAGTTGACCAGGTCGAGGAGCTTTATCCGGACTATCCCAAGGACCACGACCCGATCGTGGCCGACAACGCCGCCAACGTGCTCGGTGGCACGTTCCAGCAGGACGGGTGCGACGCCACCCCAGATCCGTTGACGTTCATCGCCCCGGTCTGCCCGACTCCTGGCCTCGCCCGAACCGCCGTCGCATCGCTCAAAGCCGCGCAGTCCGGCGCCGAGGCCCTGCCTGCACTGCTCGGCATGGGCGACGGCATCGGCTCCAACTCATGGGTTGTTGACGGCAAGCACTCGGTGACCGGAAAGCCGATCCTGGCCAACGATCCCCACCTGGCGCCGTCGATGCCCGGAATCTGGTACCAAGTGGGCCTGCACTGCCGCACCGTCACGAAGGAGTGCCCGTACGACGTGGCGGGCTTCTCGTTCTCGGGTATGCCCGGTGTCGTGGTGGGGCACAACGCGCGCGTCGCCTGGGGTGTGACGACGATGTACGCCGACGTCGCCGACCTCTACCTCGAGAAGGTCACCGGCGACACCTACGAGTACGACGGCAAGCAACTGCCGATTGAGTCGCGCCGCGAGACGTTCAAGGTCGCGGGTGGCAAGACCGAACACATCACCGTGCGATCGACGCAGCACGGACCGATCCTGTCCGACCTCGACGACGACATCGCCGATGTCGGCGCCAGCAAGACCAAGGGTGTGCCGCAGAGCGGCTACGAGGTGGCCCTGCGTTGGACCGCGTTGACGCCACGGCCGACGATCGCCGCGGTGTTCGCGCTCGGCACCGCTCAGAACTGGGACGACTTCCGCAAGGCCGCCGAGCTGTTCACGGTGCCGTCGCAGAACCTCGTGTACGCCGATGTCGATGGCAACATCGGCTATCAGTCACCCGGTGTCATCCCTATTCGCGGCAAGGGTGACGGCCGCTGGCCGGTCCCTGGCTGGGACTCGGCGTACGAATGGGTGGACACGATCCCGTTCGACGCACTGCCGAGCGTCTACAACCCGGACGAGGGCTTCATCGTCACGGCCAACAACCAGGTCATCGGCGAGCAATACCCATTGCTGCTCGGTGCAGACACCGCTGACGGATACCGCTCGCAACGGATCCGCGAGCTCATCACCGCCAAGCCCAAGTTGTCGGTCGCGGACATGACCCGCATCCAGATGGACACCTACAGCGCCAATGCGGCGCAGCTGGTGCCCAAGCTCCTGGAGATCGAGTTCGAGAGCCGCTACTACAGCCAAGGTCAGGCCACTCTCGTCGACTGGGACTACAAGCAGTCGGCCGATTCGGCAGCCGCCGCCTACTTCAACGTCGTGTGGCGCAATGTCCTCAAGCTGACCTTCGACGACGAGCTGCCGAAGGGTCAGCGGGCGACCGGCGGCGAGAGGTGGTTCAACCTCGTCGGCCGCATCCTCGAAAAGCCCAACAGCCACTGGTGGGACGACGTGACGACCAACGGACGTACCGAGGCGCGCGACGATGTCCTCGCCGAGGCGATGCGGATGGCCCGCGACGAGCTGACCAGATTGCAGTCACGCGAGCCCGGCGAATGGAGCTGGGGCCAGCTGCACCAGCTCGACCTCGTCAACCCGACGCTGGGTGACTCGGGCATCGGAGTCGTCGAAGCGCTGTTCAACCGTGGCCCGTTCGATCTCGGTGGTGGCGCAGGGATCGTGAATGCAACCGGCTGGGACGCGACCGAGGGATATGACGTCACGGCCGTGCCGTCGATGCGCATGGTGGTCGACCTCGACGACCTCGACCGATCGCGCTGGATTCAGCTCACCGGCAACTCCGGGCACGCCTTTCACAAGCACTACCTGGACCAGGCTCCGCTGTGGGCGAAGGGCGAAACCTTGCCGTGGGCCTTCTCGCCGAAGGCGGTCAAGAATGCGACTCGCGACACGCTGACGATGAAACCCAGCGTGCCTCGAAGCTGAGATACGGTTCCGCTATCGGTGAATCGGGTTTACCGTAGGGGACATGCGTGCCTTCCCCCTCGCATGGCACAGCCGTCTTCTCGGCACTGTCGCCATCGCCTCCGTCCTCGCCTTGGCGAGCACCTTTGTGGTTGTCGGGAGCGCGCGCGCGGACAATCCGTCGGTCAGCGAGCTGCAGATACAGCTGGTCGAGTCACGCCAACAGCTCAATGACTTGTATGCGCGCTCGGCAGCCGCTTCCGAACGGCTCAACGGCGCGAAATATGAGCTCGCCGCTGCCAAGGAGGCAGTGACCCGCCATCAGGCGGATGTCGCCGTCGCACGCAAGAAGTTGCAGGCGCAGCAGGACGTGGTCGCCGCAATGACAGTTGAGCAGCTGCAGTCCGGCTCGTCTGTCTCCAAGCTTTCCGCGCTGTTCAGCAGCGCGGGTCCGCAGCAGCTCCTGGAGCGCTCCGCCGCCTACTCGAGCACCAACGAGGCGACGGTGGCCAAGGTTGCCACCTTCACCGCTCGCAAGGTCGTTCTCGACTCGGCAGCCCGTCAGGCACAGATCGCGCTGGACGAGCAGCGCGGGGCGACTGCCAAGCTCCAGGCAGCCAAGAAAGCGATCGAACAGGCCATCGCGCAGGCCGAGCAGGCCGCCTCGACCGCTGCGCAGGAGCGGCGCACGCTTCTCGTCCAGCTGGCTGAGGCCAAGGGCACCACCGTCGCGGTCGTGACTCGTGATCAGGACGCGATTGACGAGAGGCTCGACGAGTCGGGCCCGTCCGCTCCGCCCGTTCCTGGCCCCCGCCCGGGCCCCGATCCCGACCCGAGTCCGACACCGACACCGACAGCGACCCGGACGACCACCCCGCCGCCGCCTCCGCCGCCCAACCCGCCGGCGCCGTCCAGCAGCAAGGTCGAGCAGGCGATCGCCTTCGCAAAGGCCCAGCTCGGCGAGCCCTACAAGTGGGGCGGAGCGGGTCCGAGCTCTTGGGACTGCTCAGGTCTGACGATGCGTGCCTGGCAAGCCGCCGGCATCAACCTGCCCCACTACGCCGGTGCGCAGTACGCCAACACCAAGGCAGTTCCGATCGGCAGCATCGTCCGCGGCGACCTGCTCTATTGGAGTGATGGTGGGGCCAACTCGATCTATCACGAGGCGCTCTATCTCGGTGGCGGACAGATGATCCACTCTCCTCGACCGGGTCGCAGCGTCGAGATCGTGTCGATCAACTACTGGATCAAGCCAGACCTCGCATCACGCCCAGCCGCCTGAGGCGAGCTCAGGCCTGGGGCACGCGGAAGATGCCGCTGGGTGTGACAGCCATGCTGACGGGTATGTCGTGGGGTTCGTGCGGCACCGACGAGAGCAGCTCGTGGGTGAAGACCAGAGCGCAGGTTGGCCTGGTGCACCCGGCCAGCGCGCGATCGTAGTAGCCAGCACCGCGTCCCAACCGGTGACCGACGTGATCGACCGCGAGAGCCGGGACGATCACCAGTGCGCACTCGTCGATCGCTGAGGCGCCGAGTCGTACGCCCTGAGGTTCGCGGATGCCCAGCGCCGTGACGGTGACCGGCGTTGTCGGGTCGTGGGTCACCCAGTCGAGCGTGCCGTCGGGCAGGCTCCACGGCACGATGGCCTCGATCCCGCGGTCCGCCAGCGCGGACAACAAGGGGCCGGTGCCTGGCTCGGTGTCCATCGAGAGGTAGCAGGCAATGCGGCGGGCCGACGAGAGCACGGGTGCGGCGAGCAGGTGCAGCGCGATCGCCTCGGCGGCTTCGGCGCGCACCGTGGGATCGATAGCGCGACGCTGCTGCAGCAGCTCGGCGCGCAGCTCGTCCTTCGTCACGCGGCTGACGCTAACCTATTGACGCGATGGACGGACTGGAGCAGGCACAGCAGCGGATGGTCGAGGCCGGCGTGCCCCAACGCGCGATCGACGTGTTCGCTGACTTCTACGCGCAGCTCGAGGGCGGGGCGACGGGGATGATCGCTGAAGCCGAGGTCGATCCGCTCGTCGATGTCGCCCGCGCGGGTGAGATGACGCCCGACGACGACGCCTGCCGGGACGCCGCGTCGGTCACAGCGGTGATCAAGCTCAACGGCGGGCTCGGTACGTCGATGGGGCTCGATCGGGCAAAGACTCTCCTGCAGGCCCACGACGGGCTGACCTTCCTCGACATCATCGTCGGACAGGTCAGGGCATTGCGCGAGACGACCGGAGCGCCACTGCCGCTGCTGTTCATGAACAGCTTCCGCACGCGCGACGACACCCTCGAGGCGCTGGCCCCGTACGACGACCTGGCCGTCGACGGACTGCCGCTCGATTTTCTGCAGAACCGCGAGCCCAAGTTGCGAGCCGACGATCTCACGCCGATCGACTGGCCGGCCGACCCGAGCCTCGAGTGGTGTCCGCCCGGTCACGGTGATCTCTACACGGCGCTGGACGTGTCGGGCATTCTCGACGCCTTGCTCCTGCGTGGGTACCGCTTCGCGACGGTCTCCAACGCCGACAACCTCGGTGCCGCCCCCGATCCGGCGATGATGGCGTGGTTCGCGGCGTCCGGTGCCCCGTATGCGGCTGAGGTGTGTCAGCGCACCCCAGCTGACGTGAAGGGCGGTCACCTGGTCGTTCGCCGAAGCGATGGGCGGCTCGTGCTGCGCGAGACGGCGCAGGTTCCCGATGGTGATGTGGAGCTGGCGGCTGACGCGACGCGGCACCGCTACTTCCACACCAACAACCTGTGGTTCGACCTCGAGGTGGTGCGACGGACGCTCGACGAGCGCAAGGGCATCCTGGGCCTGCCGTTGATCCGCAACCTGAAGACAGTCGATCCGACGGATGCGTCCTCGCCGAAGGTCATCCAGATCGAGTCAGCCATGGGCGCAGCCGTCGAGGTGTTCGACGGTGCGACCGCGATCGAGGTCGAGCGTTCGCGCTTCCTGCCGGTCAAGACCACCAACGATCTGCTTCTGCTGCAGTCGGACGTCTATGACATTGGCGCTGATTTCCGGCTGCGGTCGGTGGTCGAGAAGGTGCCGATGGTTGATCTCGATCGGCGCTTCTACACCACGATCGGGGACTTCGCGCGCCGCATACCGGCGCCCCCGTCGCTGCTCCATGCGCATTCGCTCACGGTCCGCGGAGACTGGACCTTCGGCGAAAATGTTGCCGTTGCGGGTGAGGTGGCGCTGAAGGACACCGGCGCGGCAGAGACCGTCACTCCGGCCACACGCCTCGGTGACAGTTAGGCTGACCGCATGTCTTCAGAGGAGACCGACGGCGGGTCTGAGCAGAACATGCTGCCACTCGACCCGCCGACTCCTGAGGAAGGCAGGTATGACGACGTGGAAAACACCGAGCAGGTGTCGACCTACATACCTCCTGCCGACGCGCCGATCCCGGACGAGCCGCCGCCCGACGAGGAGCCGCCGCCCGAGGACTCGATGGACGAGCTGCCCGTCGAGACGCCCGAGCCACCCTCGGAGGAAGTGCCCGAGCCGACTCCACCGTCGCTCGGAGGCCCGCCCCCGACAGCAGCCGATCTGGCTGGGCCGGACGTCCCGCCTTCTGCGCCGGAGGCGCCGCCCGCCGCGGCCGCTGCCCCTACGCCCAGCGCACCTGCCGAGCGGGTGGAGACCGCCCGCCCACGTCCTGCCAGCATCCGCGAGGGACTGCTGACCGTTGAGGAGCACCTCGAGAAGATCCTGCGCGGCATCGGCCCGCTCGGTGCATACGACCAGCCGTTGGTCGAGTCGCTCGGCCTTCCGCTGCTCGAAGGTTTCGTCAGCCCGTCAGACCTGCCGCGCTTCGACAACTCGGCGATGGATGGCTATGCCGTACGAGCGGCAGATGTTGCCGAGGCAAGCCGCGAGAAGCCGGTCGTCCTTCCGGTCGTCGGTGAGATCGCCGCCGGATCGGCCAAGCCGTTCGCGATCAGCGCCGGAACTGCCGTCAAGATCATGACCGGTGCCCCGATCCCTCGCGGTGCCGACGCAGTCATTCCCTATGAGCAGACCGACCACGGCAACGCGCGGGTCGAGATCTACGCCACCGCGGCGCCGGGTGCCTGCATCAGACGCCAAGGCGCCGACGTCAAGACCGGCGATCGGGTGCTTGAAGAAGGCGCCGTGCTTGGTCCGCGCGAGATCGGCCTGCTCGCCGCGCTCGGCGCGCCGCGGGTCAAGGCCCGGCCACGTCCCCGCGTCGTGGTGATCTCGACCGGCAGCGAGCTGCGCGAGCCCGGCACTCACCTCGACTACGACTCGATCAATGACGGCAACAGCTACATGCTTGCCGCGGCCGTCCGCGCGGCTGGCGCGATCTGCTACCGCGTTGGTGCCGTCGACGACAACCCCAAGGCGTTCCGTCGGGTGTTGTCAGAGCAGCTCGTCCGTGCCGACCTCGTCGTCACCAGTGGCGGCATCAGCAAGGGCGACCACGATGTCGTCAAGGAGACACTCTCGGCACTCGGCACGGTCGACTTCGTCGAGGTGGCGATGCAGCCGGGCAAGCCGCAGGGCTTTGGGCGGGTGTTCGACGAGCAGACGCCGATCATCACGCTGCCGGGCAATGCGGTGTCGGCCTATGTCTCGTTCGAGGTGTTCGTGCTTCCGGCGATCCGCCGGATGATGGGTCGCACGCCCTACCGACGCCCCATGGTCCACGCCGTGTTGGCGTCGGACCTGCAGTCACCTCCGGGCATCCGCCAGTACGTACGCGGATTCTTCGAGGTCACCCATCGCGGTGCCAAGGTCACCCCGATCCCCGGCGCCGGCTCACACTTGGTCGGATCGTTGGCGCAGGCCAATGCGCTGATCATCGTGGGGGAGGACCAGACGGCCCTCAACCTCGGTGACACGGTGCGAACTCTCGTGCTGGATCGGCCCTACTAGTGAACGACCGGCTCACTCATGTCGACGACTCCGGCGCCGCGCGGATGGTCGATGTGACAGCCAAGGACGTCACGGCTCGCACGGCGACGGCTCGCGGCCGGGTCGAGGTCAGTCCTGCCGTTGTCGAGCTACTGCGCGGCGATGGTGTGCCCAAGGGTGATGCGTTGGCAGTGGCCCGGGTTGCGGGCATCATGGCTGCCAAGCGCACCCCTGACTTGATCCCGCTGTGCCACCCGCTGGCGATCGGAGGCGTCGAGGTCGATCTGCTCGTCGAGGACGACGCGGTCTCGATCACGGCACGGGTGCGCACGGCCGACCGTACGGGCGTCGAGATGGAAGCGTTGACCGCTGTCAGCGTCGCGGGTCTCACGGTCATCGACATGGTCAAGGCGGTCGACAAGCTCGCGCGCCTCACCGACATCGAGGTCGTCGCCAAGTCTGGCGGCAAGAGCGGTGACTGGCAGCGCCCATGACCGTCGTGTTGAAGGGGGCAGTTGTCGTTGCGTCCAACCGCGCCTCGACCGGTGTCTATGAAGACACCACGGGTCCGTTGATCGTGGCGGCTCTGCGATCGTGGGGTTTCGAGGTGGGCGACCCGGTGGTGGTCGGTGACGGCCCGCCGGTGGCGGAGGCGATCCGCGCGGCCCTTGCTGACGGAGCCGTCGCAGTGTTGACGACAGGCGGAACCGGCATCAACCCGACAGACCGTACGCCCGAGGCGACTGTCCCGCTCCTCACCCATGAGCTGCCTGGCATCGCCGAGGCGATTCGGGCCAATGGTGTCGCCCACGGCGTGCCCACCGCGATGCTGTCGCGTGGGGTCGCCGGCGTCGCGGGGTCGGCGATCGTGGTCAACTTGCCCGGCTCGCGGGGCGGAGTCAAGGACGGTCTCGCCGTTCTCGCCGACGTCCTTCCGCACGCTGTCGACCAGCTCGCCGGCGGCGATCACCTGGCAGGTGGGTCCTGAGCCCGGGCTGGCCGGTGGTTCTGCACCACGGGTCTGTCGGCGTACGTCCGATCAGGCGTCGCGATGCGCGCACCTGGGCAGGACTTCGCTCCGCCAATGCTGACTGGCTGGGGCCGTGGGAAGCCACCTTGCCGCGCGAGGCCGGGCCGCCCGCCACCTCGTACACCGCGATGATCAGCACGCTGCGTCGCCGGGCACGCCAAGGCCAGGCGATGCCCTTCGTCGTCACCTGGGACGGCGAGATGGTCGGGCTGTTGACCGTGAACGGCATCACCTGGGGGTCGGCCCGATGGGCCAGCATGGGCTACTGGGTCGCCCAGTCACACGCTGGACGGTCGATAACCCCGACCGCTGTGGCCCTCGTGGCCGACCACCTGCTGGGCACCACCGGCCTGCATCGGGTCGAGATCGCGATCCGCCCCGAGAACGAGGCCAGCCTGCGGGTGGTCGAGAAGCTCGGGTTCACCGAGATCGGTCTGGCGCCGAAGTTTCTGCACATTGCCGGTGAATGGAGAGATCATCGGGTCTTCCAGGTGCTCGCCGAAGAAGCTCTCGACGGTCTTCTGTCGCGTTTGGAACCCGCTCCACCCGCCTGAGTCACATCCGTCACACAAGTTCTCAGCCGACACACGGCCGTGGCTGCCCGGTATCGCAGCGCCCACCGCATACCGTTTTGCACGTGGGTTCAAGCAGCGGTCTGATCATCGCGTTCGTCGTCGCCGTGTGGGCGGCGTACTTCGTGCCGCTCGCGCTGCGCCGCTACGACGAAGCCAGCAAGAACGCCTCGGTCGAGTCGACCGGATTCTTGAGCCGCGTCATCACTCGCCCGCTGAAGGGCGAAGTTGAATCCGAAGCAGTCCCGGCGGTCGCCCCGCCCGTCGAAGCGACTCCTGCAGCGCCCAAGATCTCGACCAAGGCTGCGAACCTTGCCGCCGCTCGCCGCCGACGTACGCTGCTCACCCTTCTGGGGTTCGCTGCCGTCGTGATGGCGCTCGTCCTCCCGGGCGTCCTCCCCAGCTATTCGCTGGCCGCTCCCGGCGCCTTGATTGCCGCCTGGCTGGTTGCCTGCCGCCTGCAGGTCCGCTCCGAGCTGGGCCTCGGCCGTGTCGCCCGCCCGGCCGCTACGGACGTCGAGCAGACCATCACCGTGTCGGGTCAGTTCGAGGACATCAATCCAGGTCGCAAGCACGAGATGGAGAACGTTCCGCTTGAGGCCAATGCCCTCGACGACCAGATCGTGATCGCTGTTCCCAGCGTGTCGACAACGGGCGAGGCTCTGTGGGACCCGTTGCCGGTGACTCTTCCGACCTACGTCACCAAGCCTCGCGCCGGCCGTACCGTCCGGACGATCGACTTCACCCAGGCCGGCACCTGGACGTCAGGTCACATCGAGGGCGAGGACGTCGAGCTGCCCGGTCACTCCGGTGTCGACGAGGAACGTCGCGCCGTCGGTCACTGACCTCAGCCGGCCCGAGGGCCGGTGATAAAGTTGCTCGGCAGTAGGGGCATTGGCGCAGTTGGTAGCGCGCTTCGTTCGCATCGAAGAGGTCAGGAGTTCGAATCTCCTATGCTCCACTGATCAAACTGGCCCGGTTGTTTGTTGACCGGGTCTTTTTGATCAGTATCGAAGGGAGCGATTCGGGTGGGGGCACCTCCCGCTTGCGGGGGCGGCGTCGCAGACTCGCGTTGGTTGAGCAGTCACGGTGAGGGCGGCGCCGGAGTCTCCCGGCTCACGAAATTCACTGCCCGCAAAGTGGGATAGTTGTTCGCCAGTCGGCATGGAGCGGTACTGTGGTCTACACCAGCGGCTGAGCCGCCTGCACCTCGTGTCTACGAGTGCACGATGTCGAACATCGGGTGTTTCACCGCAAGTCAGTGCACGACCCGATCAGGGTCAAGCTGATCGAAGTTCGTCAGGCACCTCGGTGTCTTGCGCAACGTCTCGATCTTTGTCGAGATGCGGCGCAGTAGTGGTCCGGCCAGCCGGGCACAAGGAGGAATGTGGCAGCACCACGCCAGCGCAACGCCCATCAGGGTCAGCGGCGCGCCCGCGGACCGCAGGACATCATGTCCGTGCTCGCGCGGGGAGTGCGCGAGGTCGAGGCCGGCGCGCAGACCGGCCGAGTGTCACCGACGCTCCGCACCAAGTTCCAGGCTGTCGCGCTCCTGGCGCGTGAAGAACGCACCCGCACTCGCGGTGATGAGACGCTGAGCGAGGCCCAGCGGGCCGAGCGGCTCAAGCGCCTCGACGGCATCGGCACCATTCTCGCCCGCACCGCGGCCAGCGACACCTCGCTGATGACCTTGCTCGGCGACAACGTGGTCCCTTCCGAAGGCGCCCTCGAGCTCAAGCGCAAGATGATGAGCGCCACCGGCGTCGAGGTCGAGGACGAGCCCGTCGCGGCCGCCGAGCCCACGCCGACATCCAAGGCGGCCGACCGCCAGGTCGTTCCCCAATCCGTGGTGACCCGCCAGCTCGCCAATCCCTTCGTCGTCCCGGACTTCTCCGTCGCTGAGCAGCAGAAGGTGCAGGCACGGCGACTCGGTACGTGGGAGCTCCTTGGTCCGCTGCTTTCGGCGTTCGAACGTTCGTCAGGCGGCGCCTCTGCCTGTATGGATCTGCCCGATCCGGGCTCGGCCCGGGTGCCAGATGGTCTCGAGCTGATGCGTCACCAGGCTCAGCTCATCGAGGCGGCTGCTGAAGGACACCGAACATTTCTGCTTGCCGACGAGCCGGGGCTCGGCAAGACGGCGCAGGCGCTCCTGGCAGCGCAGGCCGCGAAGGCCTATCCGCTGCTCGTCGTGGTGCCCAATGTCGTCAAGACCAACTGGGCCCGCGAGGCCGAGCAATGGACTCCGCGGCACAAGGCGACCGTCATCCACGGTGACGGAGACACCATCGACGGCTTTGCCGACATCGTGATCATCAACTACGAGGTGCTCGACCGCCACGTCGGGTGGCTCGGCGATCTGGGCTTTCGCGGGATGGTGCTCGACGAGGCGCACTTCATCAAGAACAAGTCGTCACAGCGCTCGCAGCACGTGCTGGAGCTCTCCGACCGCATCCGGTCGCGGACGGCCCGCCCACTGCTCATGGCACTCACCGGTACCCCGCTGATCAATGACATCGACGACTTCCTGGCCATCTGGGAGTACCTCGGCTGGATTGACGGCAAGAAGCCTCGCGCGGCGTTGATGCACGCGCTCGAGGAGACGGGTCTGACGCCCGTCGACAACAGTTTCTATCCAGCCGCACGCAATGCCGTCATCGACCTCGGCATCGTGCGCCGCCGCAAGATCGACGTCGCGGCGGACATCCCGGCTCGACGGGTCGCCGACATACCGGTCGAGCTCGACGACGAGGCTGGGCGCTCGATCAAGGAAGCCGAGCGCCAGCTGGCTCGCCGCCTGGTGGCTCGCTACGAAAGTGCGCTTGCCACCCGCAAGGAAGGCATCACGGTCGAGGGCATTGACCATGAGCTCGTACGCCGGGTTGCCGGCTGGGAGCGCGAGGACTCCTCGTCCAAGACCGACGAGAACGTGTTCAGCATGATGCGTCGCATCGGCCAGGCCAAGGCCGGGCTCGCGGCCGACTACACAGCCCAGCTCGCGCACAGCGTCGGCAAGGTGGTGTTCTTCGCCAAGCACATCGACGTGATGGACACCGCCGAGCAGACCTTCGACAAGCGCGGCATCAAGTACATCTCGATCCGCGGCAACCAGGGCACCGCTGCGCGCCAGAAGGCGATCGACGCATTCACCAACGACCCCGATGTCGCGATTGCGGTCTGCTCGCTGACCGCCGCAGGTGTCGGTCTCAACCTGCAGGCCGCCTCGAACGTTGTGCTTGCTGAGCTGTCGTGGACCGATGCCGAGCAGACGCAGGCGATCGACCGCGTGCACCGCATCGGTCAGGCCGAACCCGTCACGGCGTGGCGCATCATCGCCTCGCAGACGCTCGATCCCAAGATCGCCGAGCTGATCGACAGCAAGGCCAGCCTCGCTGCCCGCGCACTCGACGGCTCCGACGAGGAGATCGACAACTCGACCGACCTGCAGCTCGAAGCACTGGTCGCCTTGCTCACCGAGGCACTCTCGGACTCATAGCGAAGTGTCTGCCGCGAGTCGTACGCTCGCTACAGGGCGCCCGGATGAGCGTCAGCTAGTTCCAGTGGCGCCGGCGGGCAACGAGTCGATATGCGCCGTAGAGCACCGCGGCGATCGCGGCCCAGGGGAGAGCGACGCCAATGAGCTCGACGATCTTGTTGAGCGTCGACACCAACGCGTTCCAGCCGTCGATCACTCCGCCCTTGAACCCGCCAGGCGAGACGCTGTCGGCCTTGGTCTTCTCGGTCAGCTCGATCGACAGCGTCGACAGCTGCACCTGATCGGCGAGCGAGGTGCGCTGCGCCGTCAGGCTCTCGAGCTGTTCCTGGCGTTGGGTCAGCGCCGTCTCGGCCTTGATCAGCTCATCGCTGGAGGCCGTCTCCGCCATGATCTTCTGCAGTCGCTTGATCGAGACGTTCAACGCATCGATCCGAGCGTCCAGGTCCTGCGGTCTGCGTGGTGACATCCTCATTCTGCAGGCTGACATTGGTGACCGTGCCGTACGTCTTGAGCTTGGCGATCGTCTGGGTCACCTTGGCGCTGGGAACGCGGACTTGGAGGTAGGCGGCCGTGTCGAACCCCTCAGCTGTGTTCTCGCTACGGGAGTCGACTCGTCCCCCGATCGACTCGACATAGGAGCTGACCTCCTGCGCGGACTGCCGCGGGTTGCCCACTGTGACGCTGACCGAACCTGTCGTGATGACCTCGCGATCCTCCGGTGCCGTCGCCGCCCCCAGGCCCGAGACGGTGTCGCCGCCGGACTGGCCAGCTGCCTCCCCGGCGGATACATCGCGTTCGATCCCCTTGGGTGCGCTCCCGGCGTCGGCGCTGCTGAAACTGCTGTCGGAGCCGCCGTCGGTCATGTTGATGGCGCTGAGGCCGGCGGTGCCGACACCGACGACCAGAATGCTGGCAGCGGCGAAGCCGACGACTCGGCGCGTGCGGGTGCCGCGGCGCCTGATGTCGGTGTCGACGGCGTTCATGACGGTCGATCGCATCGACTCGACGCGATCATCGGTGAGCGTGGCGTTCATGCCGTCTCCTTCATGGAAGTTCCCTCATGGAGCGGAGGTCGGCGCGGAGCCGGCTCCGAAGTCTGGACAGGCGGTTGCGGACGACGGCGTGCGAGACGCCCAGCTCGCGGGCCGCAAGCGCGTATGTGTGGTCGCCGACGACGCACAGGTCATACAGCCGACGATCGGTGGGTGACAGCGTCGCGACGGCCTTGTCTATCTCGGCGCGAACCTGGGCACCCTCAACCTCGTCCTCGACGGATGGGCCGATGTCTCTGGCGTCTTCGTCCAGCTCGCCGTGGGTGGCCTTGATGTTGCGCCTGCGGGCGTTGAGTGCGGTGAATCGGGCGGTGACGAGCAGCCATGGCAGCGCCGACTCGTCAACGAGATTGATCGTGCGGAGCTTGTTCCACGTCGTGATGAAGACGTCCTGGGTGATGTCCTCGGCTTCGTCAGCGTCACGCACGATGGCGTACGCCTGCCAGTAGACCGGGCGAACGTGGCGGTCGTACAGCCGGCCGAAGGCCGCACGATCACCGTGCGCCGCGCGCGTCAACAGCTCGCCATCTCCCTGAGGAGGGGCATCATCCATGGTCGTCGGTGCTGTCACCGTCGGCTCCGATCTGCGCTGTCGTGCGGACGTCTCTGATCATTAGATGTCGAGACGGGACGAAACGTCTCAGTAGAGTAGAAGAACTTGGCGCGAGGAGGTGGCGATGCGACGCACGATCATGCTGATGGCAGGAGTTGCTGTGCTCGCGCTCGTCCTGTCGGCCGGAGCGGCTGACACTGAGCCGCCGAGTCGACTTGAGGCCAGTTCCGTGCAGGAGCTGCCCCCACGGGCGCCCGAGCCGCGGTTCACCCGAACGACATACGCCGCAACAGATCTGGCCAGTTCGACCGCACTGATCGACGAGTGCAAGGGCCCGATCGCCATCTGGCTGGGCGAGAATCGGCCGACGCTGATCGCCGAGCACGACTACTGCGGCGGAGCGGCATGGGTGTCAAAGGTACGAGTCGGCGATGCGGTCAAGATCGACGGCGACGGGGTCAACGACGGTGTCTACATCGTCACGAGCCTGAGCTACGAGACCCGCAACGAGGTGACGGTCGGTGACTTGCCGGATGCAGACGCGGTGCTCCAGACCTGTGTATCCGACACCACGCTCGTCCTGGCCGGCATGGAGCGCTTCGAAGCCTGACGGGGCGCGCGATTCGCGGGATCGGCTGTTGGGAGGACCTTCGCGGGTTACGTTGGTCGGGCGTGTTTTAGCGCGCCATGAGCCGAGGGAGCGGGCATGAGCAACTTTTTTGAGGGACTACGACGACGCATCAATCATCGAGGCGATGGTGGCATCACGGCCATCGAATACGGACTAATCGCCACGGCGCTGGCGCTACTGGTTTCGGCCGGCGTATTCGGGCTTGGGCCCAAGATCGTCGCGGTGTTCAGCTCGATCTGACGCCGTGAGTCCTGCCGAGTCGCGCGATTCTGCCTGCCCGGTATGACGCGGTCCATAGCCCGATGTGACTAGCAATAACCATCCGAAAAAGTTCACACAGCAGCGACGCAGACCCCTACGTTGTGAGTAGGGAGAGTCACTCAATCGAGTGACTTAAATTGTTAGAGGGAGTAACTCACATGTCTGCATTCAACAAGATGTTCGCTGTTCTGTCGTCGTTCCAGGCCCGCCTTGAGCGCAAGGACGAAGAGGGCGTCACCGCCATTGAGTACGCGCTCATGGCCGGCGGCATCGCCCTCATCATCGCTGCGGCACTGCTCGTCCTGGGCCCGAAGATCAGCGGCCTGTTCACGGACATCAGCCTGTAGGTCCGAACCTGTCAGCGGCGCCTACGGCGCTGCCGTCACGCCGTGGATCCTCTGGGGTTCACGGCGTGACGCGGTTTCGGCATCTCACGTCTCATGCGTCCCCACACTCGGGATCAGCGTGGTGTGGCGATGGTGGAGTTCGCACTCATCGTCCCGCTGTTGCTGCTGCTCATCTGCGGAGTCATTGACTTCGGAGAGCGCTACAAGACGGCTGCCCAGTACAACAACGCGGCGTTCGCTGCAGCTCGATCGATGACGATCGAGAACAACGCATCGAAGGCCAAGACGGCAGCAGTCAACGCTGGCATACCCAGCAGTCTGAATCTCGTCGTCACCTACACCTCAGGCTATTCGTCGTGCGCCCAGGCGGGCGACGGAACCTTCGGCAACGTCACCGTGACGATCACCAACTCGTCCAAGGCCACGGCGACCAAGTTCTTCGGGACGACGTACTCGGTCACAGGAAAGGCGGTAGCCCGATGCAGTGGCGTCTGAAGCGACCTTCGCGCAAGCGCGACGAACGTGGTGTGACAGCGTTGATGATCGGCATCCTGGCGGCAACCCTGGTTGCCTCGGTCGGCATGAGTGTCGACGTGGGCAATGCCTACGTCCAGCGCCAGAAGCTGCAGACCGCGACCGACAACGCGGCCCTCGCGATCGCGCAGGACTGCGCACTGCGCCGCAACACCTGCTACTCGGCCAACGGGAACGCGCCCAAGTCAACGGCCAACTTCGTGGTCGGCCAGAACATCGGTGGTGCGACGACATCGATCGTCGATGCCATCACGCCGTCATCGACCTCGGTCACAGTGGCTTCGTCGAAGTCGATTCCGTTCTCGTTCGCCGCGGCCATTGGCATCCAGCCCAAGACGGCATCCGTCTCCGCGACCGCGACGTGGGACAAGGCGCCCAAGGAGGGCTATCCCCTTCTCCCGATGGCCGTCGGCTACTGCCAGTACAAGGCCAACGACTACCCCGCGACCAAGCACATCCTGATCCGCACCGACCTGCTGAGTGCGACGCTCAAGGGTCTGATCGCGACGCTCAACTTCCTCGGTCTGCCGTTGACGAACTGGTTCCCCAACTCGACATGCACCGGCACCACGGGCGAGACGCTCAACATGAGCAACGGTGCGGTGTGGTTGACGGCACTGGTCGACGCGCTCGACCTGTTCGACATCAGCAACATGTCGATGTGCAACATGAAGGTCAAGATCTTCACCACCATGCTCGTCACCTCGATCACACCGGTCATCGCGCCGACGGCCTGTGTGAACAAGCTGAAGATCGGCACGATCGCGATGATGCCGATCTACGAGTCCTATTCGCCGCTGACGGTCCTGTCCTCGTCGATCACACTGCGCATCGTCGGCTTCGCGCCGTTCAAGATCACCGGTTGGCAGGAGCCGGGCAATGCCAAGAACGACCCGACGGCTTCGCCGAGCTGCCTGAACATCCTGACGCTGACGTGCCAGGGCATCCAGGGCTACTTCGTCCGATCGGTCGTCCAGGACCCGGACCAGGTCTTCGCCTACGACAGCGCCGCGCCGGACCTCGGCGGCGTCAAGCTCGCCACCAAGCTGACGAACTGACATGAAGAAGGGATCGAATCAATGAGGAAAAAGCTTCTGGCGCTCATCAGCGCGGGCCTGCTTGCGTTGGTGGGCATCATCGCGATGATCAGCTATGCCAACGGTGCCAACGAGCGTGCATATGACGGCGCGGAACTGGTTGAGGTGCTGGTGGTCAAGACCGAGATCCCGTCCGACACCCCGGCGAGCCGCATCGCCAGCGCCGTCACGACCAAGAAGGTGCCTGTCGCGGTACGAGCCAAGGGGGCGCTGACGAGCCTCGACAAGGTCGAGGAACTGTCGACCAACACGGCGCTCAAGCCGGGTGAACAGCTCCTGGTCTCACGCTTTGGTGCTCTGACCGGCAAGGACAGCGCCAGCTCACTGCCAGCCGGCATGCAGGAGGTCAGCGTCGCGTTGTCAGCTCCGCGAGTGCCGACCGGGTCGATCAAGGTCGGCGATCGCGTTGGTCTGATGGCCAGCTTCCCGGGCCAGGGCGGCAGCGGTGGCACGACAGGCATCGTGAAGAACAACCTTCTCGTGACACGAATCTCGACATCAGTTCTCAGCACGGTGGGCGCCGATGAAGCAGGCGTCCCGATCCTGGTGACCTTCGCCGTCGACCCCGGTGACGCGCAGAAGATCGTCAACGCGGCCGAGTTCGGCACGGTCTGGCTGACGCTGCAGAACTCCCAGGCGAACACGCAGGACATCCAGAAGATCGAGTCAAAGGACGTGATCAAATGAGCAGGATCCTCCTCCTGGGCGGAGACGGTGGACTCGAGTACCGGCTCGGTCAGTTCCCGGGCAATTTGCTCGTGCCGGTCGCGGCCGACGTCGTCGAGCGGCCCGACTTCGACATTCGGTCCTTGATGGTCGAGGAGCACCTCCCCGACATCGTGGTGTTCGGCTCGCACGTCAGCCGACACACGGCGATCTCGCTGGCCAGCCTCCTCGACGCCATGCATCCACAGATCACGGTGGTCCTCGTCGCTGAGCCGACGGCAGATGTGATGCTCGACGCGATGCGCTCGGGCATTCGCGACGTGCTCTCGCCGGAGGCCAGCGACGAGGAGTACCGCATCATGCTCCTCAAGGCGCATGACAACTCCTCGCGGCGCAACCTGCGACGCCGCTCGAGCGAGCCTGAGGTTGAGCGAGTCGTCGAGAGCCGGATCGTCGTCGTAGCCTCGCCCAAGGGTGGGGTGGGCAAGTCGACCATCGCCGTCAACCTGGCAGTCGGACTCGCCCGACAGGCGCCGATGGACGTCGTCCTGGTCGATCTCGACCTGCAGTTCGGCGATGTGGCGACGCACCTCGATCTCAAGCCGGCGCACTCGCTCGCCGATGTGTTCGCGAGTCAAGGTGGCGTAGACACCCTGCTGCTCAAGACGTTCCTCACGGCTCATCCGGCCAATTTCTATGCGTTGTGCGGCTCCGACTCACCGGCCGCGGCCGACAAGGTCGGGCCGAAGCAGGTCCGTGCACTGTTGGGCTCGCTGGCAGCGCAGTTCCGCTACGTCATCGTCGACACGGGCGCGGGCCTGGACGAACCGACGCTGGCTGCGCTCGAGGAGGCCAATGACGCGGTGTTCGTGTCGAGCATGGACGTCGCCAGCGTGCGCAACGTGCGCAAGGAGATCGAAGTTCTCGCCACGCTCAACATCCTTCCCGGCGCGCGACACCTGGTGCTCAACTTCGCCGACCGCGAGTCAGGGCTGACGGTGCGTGACGTCGAGGCCGTCGTCGGCATACCGGTCAACGTGGTCGTCCCACGCGCAGCCGAAGTCTCGCTGTCGTCGAATCGAGGCGTTCCTGTCCTGATGGAGAAGAAGGGCGGGCCTGCCGCCAAGGCCATGAACAATGTGGTGAAGCGACTTGAAAGCGACAGCACCCCGACGCCTGGCTCGGCGCACAAGGGAGTTGCGCTGACATGAGCAGCCTCAGCGAACGCCTCGAGTCCGCCCGGCTCAACGTCGATCCCGCGGAGACGTACGCACGCCCGAGGACGTCGCAAAAGCGTGTGGTCGAGGAGGTCGAGCCGCCCAAGGTGGACGCGTTCGCTGCGGTCAAGGCCCGTGCCATCAGCGCGCTCTTCGAGACGATCGGCTCTCGGATCAGCGATGCGAACCTGACCGAGGAGCAGCTTCAGGACTTCGTACGCGAGGAGCTGGCCCGCATCGTCGCGGCCGAGCAGCTGCTGCTCACGGCGGACGAGCGCAGTCGGCTGATCCAGGACATCGAGGACGACGCCCTCGGACTGGGTCCGCTCCAGCGGTTGCTGCACGACGAGACCGTCAGCGAGATCATGGTCAACGGCCACGAGAGCATCTACGTGGAGCGAGGCGGCCGGCTGATCGACAGCGGTATGCGCTTTGGGTCCGAACAGCATCTTCGCCGCGTCATCGAGCGCATCGTCGCCAATGTCGGACGGCGCATCGACGAGTCTTCCCCGCTGGTCGACGCGCGACTCTCCGACGGCTCGCGTGTGAACGCCGTGATTCCGCCGCTGGCGGTGAACGGCTCGTCGCTGACGATCCGCAAGTTCTCTGCCACGCCATTTCAGGTGTCAGACCTCGTGCGTTTCAAGTCGATCACCGAACCGATGGCCGAGCTGCTCAATGCGTGCGTCCAGGCTCGACTCAACATCATCGTCTCCGGCGGCACGGGCACCGGCAAGACGACGTTGCTCAACGTGCTTGTCGTCCTTCATTCCCACCGATGAGCGGATCGTGACGATCGAGGACGCGGTGGAGCTCAAGCTGCAGCAGGACCATGTGGTGAGTCTGGAGAGCCGCCCACCCAACATCGAGGGCAAGGGCGAGATCTCGATCCGCGATCTCGTCCGAAACTCGCTGCGCATGCGGCCCGACCGCATCGTGGTCGGCGAGGTGCGTGGAGGTGAGAGCCTCGACATGCTGCAGGCCATGAACACCGGTCACGATGGCTCGCTTTCGACGGTGCACGCCAACTCTCCGCGCGACTCCGTGGCCAGGCTGGAGACTCTGGTGCTGATGGCAGGCATGGACCTGCCGCTCCGCGCCGTGCGCGAGCAGATCGCCTCGGCGGTGGACGTCATCGTGCAGCTGACGCGCATGCGGGACGGCACGCGCCGCGTCACCCACGTGACGGAGGTGCTCGGGATGGAGCAGGACACGGTCGTGCTGCAGGACATCTTCCTGTTCGACTTCGCGGCCGGGACCGATGCCGAAGGCAACTTCCTGGGCGTCCCGAAGTTCACCGGGATCCGTCCGCGCTTCATCGACAAGTTCGAGGAGTACGGAATTCCGTACTCGGCCGAGGGATTCATGTCGGCCATGGTTGGAGGAGGACACTGATGTTGCTCATTGGGTCTGTTGGCAACGCTGGCGGCTCTAGGTCTGACCGTCATATGCGCTGGTGGCTCCGAGTGCGAGCAAGCTCGAGCTGTCCCGCCGCCGGCCGACCGGCACCGTCCCGAAGTCGCAGCTGACCGTGCTCACCGAAGGCCTCGTCGGCGTGGTCGACTCGGTGCTCAAGACTCGCGGATGGGTGCCGTTCCCGCCGCCGAGATCGAGATGGCCTCGGTCCGTCTGTCACCCGGCTCGCTCGTGGTGATGGTGTCGTCGTTGTCGTTCACCGCCTTTGCTGCTGGTCAGCGCCGTCGCGGGCAACGTCCTGGTGGGCATCGTCTGTGCCGCGTTCGTGCCGGTGATCGCCAAGCTCGTGCTGCGCAGTCGGGGCAACAAGCGCCGGCAGGCGTTCGCCGATCAGCTCGACGAGGCGCTGCAGATGATCGCGTCTGCGCTCCGCGCCGGCCACAGCCTGGTTCGTGCTCTCGACACTGCGTCGCGCGAGGCGCCTCTGCCCACGTCCGAGGAGTTCGCCAGGATCGTGAACGAGAACCGCATCGGACGCGATCTGGTGGAGGCCATGCACGTGACGGCTGATCGGATGGAGAGTCAGGACTTCCGGTGGATTGCCGAGGCGGTTGCGGTGCAGCGTGACACGGGCGGAAATCTCAACGAGGTGCTCGACGGTGTCGGCACCACGATCCGTGAGCGCAACCGCATCCTTCGCGAGGTGCAGACGTTGTCCGCCGAGGGGCGGATGTCCGCCGTGGTCCTGATGGTGCTGCCGGTTCTGGTCGGTGGCGGTATGACGGTCATCAACCCGGGCTACATGGCTCCGTTGTTCGCGGGATCGACCGGATTCATCGTTCTCGGCGTGGCCATCACGCTGTTCACCGTCGGCGGTATGTGGATGCGCGCCGTCGTGAATGTGAGGGTCTGAGCATGAGTCCAACCATGTCACTCGCGGTCGGTGTGCTGTGCCTCCTGCTGGCGATCGGCTTTCTCGTGCCGGCGCTGGAGTTCGGGCCGACCAACAAGAAGAAGATGAAGGCACGCATCCGCTCGATGCAGGTCCGGGTGGACACCGGTGACTCACCGGTGAAGAAGAAGCGCCAGCTCTCGGCCAAGAATCCGGAGCTCGGCCTGTTGCGAATGGCCGCGACGCGTGCCGGCATCACCCGGCTCGAGCGCCACCTGGGGCTGGCGGGCAAGAATCCGGGCAGCCTGTCGATGCTGCTGCTGGCCAAGGTCGCGGCCCCGACCATCGTCCTGGTGTTCGGTGCTGCACTGGTGCCGTCCATGGGATCGACCCTGGCGTGGATCATCTACCTCGTCGCGATCGTCGTGTCGCTACTTCGCGCCGGACATCATCGTGCACGGTCGCGCGGTCGAGCGGCAGACCCAGATGATGTACGACCTGCCGGACATCCTCGACCAGATCGACATCTCGATCGAGGCGGGCATGGGTTTCGAGTCGGCGCTGGCGCGGGTCGGCACCAACAACCATGGGCCGCTGGGCGAGGAGATCGTCCGAACGGTCCAGGACATGACCCTGGGGATGGCGCGGCGCGACTCCTACCTGGCGCTGGCGAGCCGCAACGACGTCGAGGACCTCAACCGATTCACCAAGAGCATCGTCCAGGCCGAGGAGTTCGGCGTGCCGATCTCCCAGGTCGTGCGGCTGCAGGCCGAGGAGATGCGCGACAAGCGGCGTCAGCGTGCCCGCGAGACGGCGCAGAAGGTGCCGGTCAAGCTGCTGTTCCCGATGCTGGTCTGCATCATGCCGGTGCTGTTCATCGTGATCCTGACCCCGGCCATCCTGTCGCTGGGCACAGTTCTCTAGCGGAAACCATTGCCAGCCCACTTTACATTTGCTACCTTCTTGTAAAGCACCTCTCCAGGGCCCAGGGTGCACAAGGAGGATCGACATGACGATCGAGGCAACCGTCGACGGAGTCGACATCCAGTGGCGAGACCGCAAGCGCTACCTGTGGATCGTGGGTGCGCTCGTCCCCTGATCCCGGTCAGCATGTGGGGTCTCTACGCACTGACCGGCTCGACGCTGGCGTGGTACTTCGGTCCGTTCTTCGTGTTCGTGATCATCCCGATCGCCGACCTGCTCGCCGGCATCGATCCCGACAACCCGCCCGACGAGGTCATCGAGGCGCTCGAGGAGGACCGCTACTACCGCTGGGTGACCTACGCGTTCATCCCCGTGCAGATCGCCGGCCTCATCTGGGGTGCCTTCCTGCTGGGTGGCGGCACGCTCCCGGGCATCGAGGACCCGCTGACCGTGGTGCAGAAGATCGGCCTGGCGCTCGGCCTCGGCATGGTCGCCGGCATCGGCATCAACACCGCGCACGAGCTGGGCCACAAGAAGGAGGAGTACGAGCGCTGGTTCGCCCGCGTCGCCCTCGCCCAGACGTTCTACGGCCACTTCTTCATCGAGCACAACCGCGGACACCACGTGCGCGTCGCGACACCCGAGGACCCGGCCAGCGGCCGCCTCGGCGAGACCGTGTGGGAGTTCATGCCGCGCACCATGTGGGGCAGCCTCAAGAGCGCCTGGGGTCTGGAGAAGAAGCGCTTCGCCCGCCAGAAGAAGAGCCACTGGTCGATCAAGAACGACCTGTTCAACGCTTGGGTGTTCTCGGTCGTGCTGTGGGGCGGTCTGATGATCGCCTTCGGTCTGGCAGATCCTGCCGTACCTCGTGCTCCAGGCCCTCGCCGGCATCTGGCTGCTCGAGTCGGTCAACTACCTCGAGCACTACGGCATGAAGCGCCAGAAGCTCGAGTCCGGCCGCTACGAGCGGGTCAACCCGAGCCACAGCTGGAACAGCAACAACATCGGCACGAACGTGCTGCTCTATCACCTGCAGCGCCACAGCGACCATCACGCCAACCCCACCCGCCGCTACCAGGCGCTGCGTGACTTCAAGGAGGCACCGGTGCTGCCGACCGGCTACGCCGGCATGATCGTCGCTGTCCTGGGTGCCGCAGATCTGGCGCTCGGTGATGGACAAGCGCGTCATGAGCCACTACGACGGCGACCTCAGCCTCGCCAACGTCCATCCCCGTACGGCCGCCAAATACACCAAGAAGTACGGCTCGGGCGAGAAGGTGGCGGCATGAGCAACCAGTTCATCTGCCCCAACTGCGAGTACGTCTACGACGAGGCCAAAGGCGATCCGCGTGAGGGTTGGCCCGCGGGCACTCCCTTCGCCGAGGTCGACGCCGACTGGACGTGCCCCGACTGCGGTGTGCGTGAGCAGGTCGACTTCGTGCCGATCGAGGAGTTCGAGCGCAACGACCAGGACGGCAACATCATTGCCGCCGAAAACCGAGGACGAGGAGCGCAAGAGTGAAGCGTTGGGAATGCCAGCAGTGTGGATTCATCTACGACGAGGCCGAGGGGTGGGAAGAGGAAGACATCGCACCCGGGACCAAGTGGGAAGACATCCCTGACGACTGGTGCTGCCCCGACTGCGGTGCTGCCAAGGCTGACTTCGAGATGCTCGAGCTGGTCTGAGTGACATTTCGGACCGTGATCGTCGGAGCCGGTGTCGCTGGTGTCAGCGCCGCCGGCGCGATCCGCGCCACGGGCCGTCAGGGCGAGATCGTGCTCGTCGGCGACGAGCCCGAGCTGCCCTACCGGCAGGCCACCGGTCTCCAAGGAGATCATTCGCGGCGAGAAGTCGACCGACGAGATCCGCATCAAGAAGGCCGAGTGGTTCGCCGACAAGCAGATCACCCTGCGCACCGGAACGTCGGTCGCGTCAATCGACACCAGCGATGAGCTGGTGCGGCTGGCCGACGGCGAGCAGCTGGCATACGACGAGCTCCTTCTCGCCACGGGCGGGCGGGCACGCAGCCCCTGGTCAGCACTTGGCATTCGCACCCTTCGCAGCGTCGCCGACGCACCGCGTCTGCAGGCCGACCTGGAAGCGGGACGGCACCTCATCGTGGTCGGCGCGGGACTGATCGGCTCTGAGATCGCTGCGAGCGCGCGCGGTATGGGGTGCGAGGTCACCTTGCTGGAGACCGCGACCACGCCACTCCCGAGGCTTTTGCCGCCGGAGCTGGCGCAGATGTACGTCGACCTTCACAAGGCTGAGGGCACCAACCTGCACACCGGAGTAACCGTCGCCTCCATCACTGACGAAGGTGAGACCGTCGTACGCGCCGAGGACGGACGTTCCTGGTCTGCGTCTGCTGTTGTGGTCGCCGTGGGAATGGAGCCCAACACCCAGCTCGCCGAGCAGGCCGGGCTGGCCGTCGCACCCCCCGAGGACGGCGGCGGAATTCTGGTCGACGAGTTCGGCCACACCTCGGTCGCTGGAGTGTTCGCGGCAGGCGACGTCGCCAATCAGCCGAACATGTTGCTGGGAGGACGTCACCGGGTCGAGCACTGGCAAGGCGCGCAAAATCACGGCACAGCCGTCGGCAAGAACATGGCTGGGCTGGAGACGCCCTTCGTCGAGGTGCCGTGGTGCTGGTCGGACCAGTACGGCTTGAACCTTCAGGTTGTCGGCTGGCCGCTTGCCACCCACGAGCTGGTCATCCGTGGCTCTCTCGAGGAGCGCGACTTCACCGCGTACCTGCTCGAAGAGGGGTTCGTGCGCGGGGCGGTCGGCATCGGCCGACCTGGCGAGGTCCGCTCGGCACGCAAGTGGATTGCTGACGGTGCCCGACTCGAGGACGTGCTCGAGTGACCGAGGTCGAGGTACGAATTCCGGTCCGCGAGAGACTGCTCGACGCTGCGCAGGAGATCATCGAACGTTCGGGCTGGTCGAGCGTCACGATGGCCGTCATTGCTGACGCCGCCGGTGTGAGCCGCCAGACGGTCTACAACGAGTTCGGTACCAAGCACGGGCTGGCTCAGCAGCTGGCCCTGCGTGAGCTGCAACGATTCCTGGCTGTCGTCAACGAACGCATGCGGGGCGAGTCGCAGCTGATTCCCGGCATCCGAGCGGCCTGCGAGGGCGTGCTGCTGATGGGGGAGCAGAGCCTGATCGTCCGTACGCTCGTCGGCTCGCTTCCTGACGAGCACGACCCCGAGCTGTTGCAGATCCTCACCACGGAGTCGGGCGACATCATCGAGTCCGCAGTCGCCGGGGTGAAGCAGACGATCGTCGAGCGCTATGAGCAGCCGTTCACCGACGCAGAGCTCTCGGTCGCCGTCGAGGTGGTCGTGCGCCTGGTGCTGTCGGCCATCACCCGACCGTCCAAGCCGGCCGCCGAGGCGGCATCCGACATTGCCTGGGTGGTCGGGCTCGCGTTCAGAGGCGCCACGCTGACCTGACCGGTCATCCGCCGTGGCCGGACCGCCCAGGAGGCAGGCATGGGTCATCGGTTCACTGACCGCCAAGAACTAGATCCAGCGGTTGAACCACATACGGTTGCGCCACGTGTCATAGCTGATGAGGTCGTCGGTGTAGATCGGGTGGAAGTACCAGAACGTGACCACCACCGCGGTGAGGAAGGTTCCGGCGACCAGCCACACGGCATAGCGCTGACGGGGAGTCTCGGCCACGCGCACCAGGCTGTTGACCACGAGCGTGATGGCAATGATCGTGAACGGGATCGTGATGACGGCATAGAACGAGAAGATCGGTCGGCCCGACGAGATGAACCACGGCAGCCAGCTTGCAGCGACTCCCAGCACCGGGACGGCCCAGCGCCAGTCGCGGGTCTTGAACCAGGCGACGCCTGAGGCGATCAGTGCAAGAACGCCGGTCCACCACAGGATCGGGTTGCCGAGCAGCAGCACCTCACGCATGCAGCTTGAGCTCGCCGGCGCCCCGCACGTGGATGCGGCAAGGTCGTTCTGTGCGTCCACCCCGACGGGACGTTCCATGACGAGCCAACCCAGAGGATTGGACTGGTAGGGATGAGTCTTGCCGGCGAGGTAGCTGCCTGTGTGGAAGTCCCAGGTCATGGCGTGGAAGTGCCACAGCGAGCGGAACGCATCGAACGTGGAGCCAAATGGTCCGTTGGTCGGATCGGCGACGTACGAGCCCCAACCGGGGTCGTCGCCGATGCCTTGGCCGAAACGCTGCGCGTACAGGTCGTGGTGGATCAGCCACCCGGTCCACGTCGCGATGTAGACGAGGAAGGCGACACCCACGATCGAGAAGAAGGCCGGTATGCCGACGGCGAGCATCGTGCGCGGCCACGGCTGTCTGAGTCCGCGTAGATGGGCGTGCTCGCGTCGAGCCAGCACCTCCCAGACCACCACGAGCACCCCGAACACCGCGAGCAGATAGACACCGCTCCACTTGGTCCCGCAGGCCATGCCGAAGCTGACTCCGGCGAGCAGCTGCCACGGACGGAAAAGCCGGTAGGTCTGCAGGCGTTCACGGATCCAGTCCCGGTCGGCGACCAAGCACGCCACACCACTGACGATCCAGAACGCGAGAAAGCCGTCAAGCAGCGCAATGCGGGACATCACGAAGTGCAACCCGTCAAAGCACAGCAGCAATCCGGCGAAGCAGCCCATCACGGTCGAGCCCGTCAGCCGGCGGACGAGTCTTGCCAGCACCAGAACTGTCAGCGCGCCGACCACGACCGCCGAGATCCGCCAGCCGAACGAGTCAAGGCCGAAAAGCTGCTCGCCGATCGCGATGAGCCACTTGCCGCCGTCGGGGTGGGTGATCTGGGTGGGCGATCCGGTGGTCAGGCCGTCGAGGTCGCCACGGACGATCTTGTCGTTGGCCTTCTCGACGAAGTCCTGGACGTAGCCGTGGTGCAGCAGCGACCAGGCGTCCTTGGCGTAGTAGGTCTCGTCGAACATCAGCCGGTTGGGATAGCCGACATTCCAGATCCGCAGCACGAAGGCGAGGATCGCGACCGCAACGGGACCGATCCATCCCCAGGCGCGCTCTGACAGGCGATGGGCCTGCAGATGGAGGAATGTCACGGGTCGATCGTAGGGCGAGGACGGTCACGCGAGCGCTTGGCTCGGCGTGAATTGATGTGTCTGGCTCGATCGGAACGGGTGTCGCTGGCCATGGGGTGAGATGTGACTGCGGGAATCAGGTGTGGGTCCTATCATTCTCGGCGTGACGGCCTCCCTGATGTATGTGGTGACAGCAACCCGGATTGACCAGACTGACAACCCCACTTCCCGTCCGCAATCGGATGCGTACCGACGGGCCACGACTTCACCTGGGGTCGGCGAGCAGATTGCCTGATCTGATGACTGCGGATGCGCTTTCGCTGATCTGCGTGGCGTTCGGCGTCGGTATTGTCGTCGGGCTGACGGGTATGGGCGGCGGCGCGCTGATGACTCCGGCCCTGATCTTCATGGGAATTCCGCCGAGCGCCGCGGTCGCCAACGACCTGGTGGCAGCCGCGATCACCAAGTCGGTGGGTGCCTCCGTTCATTGGCGACGTGGCTCGCCCGATCTCAAGCTGGCAGGCCTTCTGATCGCCGGCTCAGTCCCCACAGCCCTCGCCGGGGCATTCATCATCGAGGCCATCGGCACGCACGGCGATCAGGAATCGTTCTTGAAACAGGCGATTGGCATCACGCTGCTGCTGGCAGCGAGCACGTTCGTCGGCAGGATCTACCTGAGCCTGCGCAACTCGACTCGCCACGAGGCAGTGGCGACGACCTACGTCGTGCGGACGGTGCCGACCATTGCCCTGGGTGCCTTCGGCGGTCTGATCGTGGGCATCACCTCAGTGGGCTCGGGCTCGGTCATCATGGTGGTGCTCGTGCTGTTGTATCCGGCGCTCTCGGCCAAGCAATTGGTCGGTACGGACTTGGTGCAGGCGATTCCACTGGTTGCAGCTGCGGCGTTCAGCCACGTGCTCGTCACTGGTGTGGATTGGGAAGTGCTCGTCCCACTGATCATCGGTGGCTCGATCGGGACGTTCCTGGGGGCGCACATCGCTGCGTGGGTTCCGCAAGGGGTCGTGCGGCGCGGCATTGTCATCGTGCTGTTCCTGACCGGAATCTCGATGCTGGGTGCTCCGCCAGTGATGATCGGCGTTTCGGGCGCAGCGCTGCTCATCCTCGGCCCAGTGGTCTGGGGCGCAGTTCGCCGGCATCTGGGCCTGCCGAGTTTCGAAGGGTATTCGGGCCGCGACCTTCCTTGACAGACTCTTCGGTCGAGGGGCTGCGAGGATGGAGCCATGCTGATCCTCGCCGCGACACCCATCGGTCAGGTCGCCGATGCGAGCGGCCGGCTCGGCGAGGCCCTCGCCACCGCCGACGTGGTGGCAGCCGAGGACACTCGCCGCCTCAAGCGACTGACGTCAGAGCTCGGTATCGAGGTGTCGGGGCGAATCGTGTCGTACTTCGAGGGCAATGAGGAGCGCCGCACACCTGAGCTCGCGGCGATGCTGCGTGACGGGTTGACCGTCGTGCTGGTGACTGACGCCGGCATGCCGAGCGTGTCCGATCCGGGTTACCGGCTTGTCGTCGCGGCAATCGAGGCGGACGTCACCGTGACCGCGATCCCTGGTCCGTCCGCCGTGCTCACCGCGCTGGCGGTGTCGGGCCTGCCGGTCGACCGATTCTGTTTCGAGGGCTTTGCGCCCCGCAAGGCGGGGGAGCGGACCCGCATCTTCCGCGACCTGGCGACCGAGCGCCGCACCATGGTGTTCTTCGAGTCGCCGCACCGCACCGAGGCGACGCTGCGCGCCATGGCTGAGGTGTTCGGCGGCGACCGTGGCGCGGCGGTGTGCCGCGAGCTGACCAAGACGTACGAGGAGGTGGCTCGCGGGGGACTGGCCGAGCTGGTCGAGTGGGCCGCCGGTCAGGAGCAGGGCATCCGCGGCGAGGTCACGATTGTGGTCGGCGGAGCATCGGCCGAGACGCGTACGTATACGGCCGACGACCTGAAGTCTCTCGTCACCGAGCGCCAGGCCGAAGGGTTGTCGCGCAAGGATGCCGTCGAGCAGGTCGCCGGAGAGACCGGCGCCCGCAAGAAGGACGTCTACGACGCCGCGCACTCCTGACGGGACCCGATCACCGGGTCACTAGGATCGAGGTCGTGTCCGACTCAACGTTCTTCGTCACCACCCCGATCTACTACGTCAACGATGCCCCGCACATCGGGCACGGCTACACGACGGTCATGGGTGACATCATCACGCGCTGGCACCGTCAGCGCGGCGAGAACGTCTGGTACCTCACCGGGACCGACGAGCACGGCCAGAAGGTGCTGCGCAAGGCGGAGGACAACGGCGTCAGCCCGCAGGAGTGGGTCGACAAGCTCGTCGAGGAGGAATGGAAGCCGCTGCTGGCCACGCTCGACGTCGCCAACGACGACTTCATCCGCACCACTGACCAGCGCCACATCGACGGTTCCAGGGCGTTCTGGCAGGACCTCTATGACCGTGACGCGGTCTACAAGGGCACCTTCGAGGGCTACTACAGCGTTGGTAGCGAGGAGTTCGTCGGAGCCGACGACATCGCCGACGGTGAAGGTGACGACGAGGGTTTCAAGGTGTCCAAGCTCGACGGCAGCCGGGTAGAGCTGGTCGCCGAGGAGAACTACTTCTTCCAGCTGGGCGCCTACCAGCAGAAGCTGCTCGACTTCTACGAGGCCAATCCTGACTTCATCCAGCCCGAGTCGGCGCGCAACGAGGTCATCTCGTTCGTCAGCCGCGGGCTGCGCGACCTGTCGATCTCGCGGTCGACATTCGACTGGGGCATCAGCGTGCCGTGGGACGACAAGCACGTGTTGTACGTGTGGGTCGAAGCCCTGCTCAACTACGCGACGGCGATTGGCTACGGCACGGACACCGACCGGTTCGACGAGGTGTGGCCTGCCAACATCCATTTGGTCGGCAAGGACATCGCTCGTTTTCACGCGGTGATCTGGCCGGCCATGTTGATGGCGGCCGGCAAGCCCGTGCCGCACCGGGTGTTCGCGCACGGTTGGCTGCTGGTCGGTGGTCAGAAGATGAGCAAGTCCAAGGCCAATGGCATCAGGCCGGACGAGCTGGTCAACACATTCGGCTCAGACGCCTACCGCTACTACTTCGCTCGTGCCCTGACCTTCGGCAGCGATGGCTCGATCTCGTGGGAGGACATCAACGCCCGCTATCACGCCGAGCTCGCCAACGGCTTCGGCAACCTCGCCTCGCGGGTTGCGGCGATGATCGGCAAATACTTCGACGGCTCGCTGCCCCCAGCCGGTGTGCGTACGGATGCTGAGCAGAAGGTCATCGAGGTCGTAGCCGCTGCGGTTGCCGACGCCGACGCCGCAATTGACGCGATTGCACCGCAGGACGCGTTGAGCGCGATCTGGCGGATCGTCGACGAGCTCAACGGCTACATCACCGAGCAGGCGCCATGGAAGGTCGCCAAGGATGATCCCGACTCCGATCGTCTGGCGACCATCCTGACGACGGCCGCCGAGGGACTTCGAGTGTTGGCGGTCGTGCTCAACCCGGTGATGCCCAAGGCATCGGCGGTGCTGTGGGACTCCCTCGGCGTGGAGCCGACTCTCGGCACGCTCGCCGACCAGCGCATCGACGGTGTCGCCGCGTGGGATCAGCTGCCGACCGGTTCGACCATCACGAAGCCGGCATCGCTGTTCCCCCGCATCGAGGCACCGGCCGAATAGTGAGCAAACCAGCGAGCTGGCCCGAGACACCTGAACGGCTCCCGTTCCCGGTGGTCGACAACCACTGCCACATGGACCTGTCGCCGAGAGACATTGATGGCATGACGGTCGACGCGGCGCTCGATCGTGCAGCGGCGGTGAACATCACCCGCATCGTTCAGGTGGGTTGCGATCTGCCGGGCGCCCGCTGGGCCGTCGAGACGGCGAAGGCGTACGAATCGGTGGTCGCGGCCGTCGCGCTGCACCCCAACGAGGCGCCCCGACTGGCTGAGGCAGGCGAGCTGGATGCTGCGCTCGTCGAGATCGACGCGTTGGCGGCTGCCGGCGACCACGTACGTGCGGTCGGCGAGACGGGCCTCGACTACTTTCGTACCGCTGACGGCGGCAAGGAGGCGCAGCATCACTCGTTCCGTGAGCACATCCGGATGGCCAAGCGCCATGACAAGGCGTTGATGATCCACGATCGCGATGCGCACGCCGACGTGCTGGCGATCCTCGACGACGAGGGCATCCCGGACCGCACGGTGATGCACTGCTTCTCCGGTGACGCGGACTTCGCTCAGCAGTGCGTCGAGCGTGGCGCGTTCCTGTCGTATGCAGGCACGGTGACGTTCAAGAATGCCGCCAATCTTCGCGAGGCGTTGCTGGTGACGCCACGCGATCGGATCCTGGTGGAGACCGATGCGCCCTTCCTCACACCCGCACCGCACCGCGGTCAGCCCAATGCTTCCTACCTGATTCCGCTCACAGTGCGATTTATGGCTGACATTCTGGGGATTTCTACCGAGGATCTGTGCCGTGACATCAGCGCCAACACTGACCGCGCGTACGGCGGCAGCTGGCCAGAACGAATTTGACCTCGTGGGAGCGCTCGCTATGGTTGAAAGAGTGCCATGACGTCAAATGCTGAGGATTAAGCAGTGCCCCACGCACACAGCCATGCCCATCGACTCCGCCGTAGATCGACTTCTCTGATCGCCCTCAACCTGGCGATCGTCTTGATCGTTGCCGGCGGTACCGCCGCCTATGGCGCATTCAGCAAGACCGTCACCGTCACGATCGACGGTCAAAAGGACACGGTTCGTACGTTCGGCGACACCGTCTCAGACGTGTTGGCCGCCAAGAAGATCACGATCAAAGAGGGCGACAAGATCAGCCCGTCACCGAGCGCGGTGGTCGGCAACGGCGACTCGATCGACATCGCCTACGCCAAGCCAGTGACCCTTGCGGTCGATGGTGACGTCAGCAAACACACTGTTTTTGAGCGCACGGTCGGGGAAGCCCTCGACGAGTTCGGTGTTCAGCCGGAGCCCGATGCGTACGTCTCTCACAAGCTCTCGAAGCCGTTGTCCCGCAAGGGCTCGGAGATTGTGATCAGCTCCGAGAAGACGCTGACCATCGTCGCGGATGGCAAGTCCGAGACAGTCACCACGAAAGCACCCACTGTCGGTGAGGTGCTCGAAGAGGCCAATGTCTCGCTCGACAGCGACGACGAAGTTGATCCTGGCAACGCCGCATTCGTGAAGCCCGACCAGAAGCTCAAGGTCGTCCGCATCGAGAAGGTCACCAAGACCGAAGAGGTCGCAGTGAAGTTCCCGGTCGAGGTGCGCAAGGATCCTGAGGCCTATCAGGGTGAAGTGTCCATCGTGACCAAGGGCAAGCAGGGCAAGAACCGCGAGAAGGTCGCGCTGGTCATGGCTGACGGCAAGGTCCGTGACCGCGTCGTGCTCGACAGCGAAGTGCTGGTCAAGCCGGTCGGTCAGGTCGAGTCGCACGGCACCAGCACCACACCGCCCGACAGCGTCTGGGACAAGATCGCCCAGTGTGAGTCCGGCGGCAACTGGTCGATCAACACCGGCAACGGCTACTACGGCGGTCTGCAGTTCAGCGCGGCCACCTGGCGCAGCGTCGGTGGTCCCGGCCTGCCGCACCAGCAGAGCCGCGAGGTGCAGATCAAGTACGCCAAGATCTTGCAGGCCCGTTCGGGTTGGGGTCAATGGGGCTGTGCGCACGCGAGGTTCAACTGACGCCGCCTCGGCTCCTCGGCCCGTCCGACATCCGAGAGCTGGCTGAGTCCTGCGGGATCCGGCCCACCAAGCAGCGGGGGCAGAACTTTGTCACCGATGCCAACACAGTTCGCCGCATCGTCAAGACGTCCGGCATCGGTCCTGACGACGTGGTCGTCGAGATCGGACCAGGTCTCGGCTCGTTGACCCTCGGTCTCCTCGAGGTGGCTCGGCATGTGGTCGCGGTGGAGATCGACGAAGTGCTGGCGGCTCAGCTGCCGGCGACGATTGCGTCGTACGCACCCGACCAGGTCGCTGCGTTCGACCTGGTCGTTGCCGACGCCATGAAGGTCACCTCGTTGCCCGGTCCGGAGCCCACGGCGATGGTGGCCAACCTGCCGTACAACGTGTCTGTGCCCGTGCTGCTGACGTTCTTCGAGCGTTTCCGGTCGATCCAGACTGGTCTGGTGATGGTGCAGGCGGAGGTCGCGCACCGTCTCGCTGCGGGCCCAGGCTCAAAGACCTATGGTGTCCCTTCGGTGAAGGCTGCCTGGTATGCCGAGATGCGCCTGTCCGGCTCTGTGGGCCGCAATGTCTTTTGGCCGATGCCGAACGTCGAGTCATCGCTGGTGGCGTGGAAGCGTCGACCCGAGCCCGGCGACGAGGCGCACCGCCTGCGTACGTTCGCGGTGATTGATGCGGCCTTCGCCCAGCGGCGCAAGACGATGCGTGCAGCGCTCTCGTCGCTGGCCGGTTCGGGTGTCTTGGCCGAGGAGGCGCTGGTCGCCGCCGGTATCTCGCCGCAAGCCCGTGGTGAGTCACTCGGCATCGAGGAGTTCGCCCGCCTGGGCGAGCACCTCTGAACGCTGCTGCATCACGTCCGGGCGTAGGGCCCGGTTCGTTGTCGTGCGGTCTGGTGGTTGGCAATTCGTTGGCGGAATGGTCGGGCGATGGGTAACGCCTGTTCGGTGACCATTGGAAAACCCTGTGAATTCAAGCATTTTCGGACTAGTTTTGCCGACGCAACCTGCAGGTCAAAACGATCCAAAAGTCCGACCCGCGGCGTCCTCCATGCGCCTTTCACGCAAGCACTCGCGAACGCAAGGCGCGAGAGCACGGCGATGCCGTGGCCAACTCTGCGGCGACAACGCGACATACCGACCAACCCTCACACCCCACCCACTACGTTGTCGGGGTGAGTATCGCCACCGTCCGGGTCCCCGCCAAGATCAATCTGTGCCTGGGCGTCGGTCCGGTGCGCGATGACGGCTATCACCCGCTGGCCACCGTCTACCAAGCTGTGGGGCTGCACGACGAGGTACGCGCGACCAGTCGCGCCGACGACGAGATCAATGTGGCGATGCACACCGAGCTCGACGTACGCGCCGAGTTCGCGACGGTGCCCGAGGATGACGACAACCTCGCGGTCAAGGCGGCCAAGCTGCTGCGTGACCACACCGGATTCGTCGGCGGCGTGGATCTCGCGATCCGCAAGGTGATTCCGGTCGCCGGCGGTATGGCCGGGGGTTCAGCCGACGCGGCCGCGACACTGGTCGCCTGCAATGACGCGTGGGGGACCGGACTCGCCCGGACCGATCTCGAGAAGCTGGCCGCACGGATCGGCAGCGATGTCCCATTCCTGCTGCACGGAGGAAACGCCGTCGGTGGCGGGCGCGGCGAGACGATCAGTCCGGTGCTGGCTCGCGGCTCGTACCACTGGGTTTTCGCGATCGCGGCCGAAGGGCTTTCGACCGCAGCCGTCTATGCCGAGTTCGACCGCCTCAACTACGGCACCAACGTGCCCGACCCGGCGGTTCCTGACGCGCTGCTCGCGGCACTGCGCGCAAACGACGCGGATGCGCTCGGCGAGGCATTGTCGAACGATCTGACCGAGGCAGCGCTCTCGTTGCGTCCTGAGCTGCAGGACACCCTTGAAGTTGGTATCGAGGCGGGAGCGCTGGGCGCCATCCTCTCCGGGTCGGGTCCTACGGCCATGTTCCTCGCGTCGGACGAGCAGCACAGCCTCGACATCGCGTTCGCGCTCACCAGCGCGGCGGCATGCGCCGACGTCGTGCAGTCGCACGGTCCTGTGCCCGGGGCCAGGCTGGCCTGACGAGCTAGGCGTCGATCAGCTCGGAGAGCTCGATCCAGCGGTGCTCGTGATCTGAGACCTGCTTCTCCAGCGCTGTCACCTCAGCCGTCAGCGCCGCGAGACCCGGACCGTCGGTCGGGTCATGCTGAGCCATCTCGGTGTGGAGGGCGTCGATGCGTGCCGACAGCTTCTCCATCTTGCGATCGATCGACGCGATCTCCTTCTTGGTGTTGCGGAGCTCGGCACTCGACAGGCCCGACACGGCCGCGGCGGCGGGCGCATTGCCGGAAGGTCGCGCATCCTGCTCCTTGCGGAGCCGGAGGTACTGGTCGACCCCACCGGGAAGGTGCCGGAAGTGGCCGTCGAGGATCGCGTACTGCTGATCGGTGATCCGCTCGAGCAGGTAGCGGTCGTGCGAGACGACCAGCAGCGTGCCGGGCCAGCCGTCGAGCAGGTCTTCCATCGCCGCGAGCATGTCGGTGTCGAGGTCGTTCGTCGGCTCATCGAGCACCAGCACGTTGGGCTCGTCGAGCAGGATCAACAGCAGCTGAAGTCGCCGTTTCTGGCCGCCCGACAGATCGCGTACGGGGGTCGCCATCTGGGCGTTGGAGAATCCGAGCCGCTCCAGCAGCTGCGACGGGGTCATCTCCTTGCCACCGGAGACGTATGCCGTGCGCTGGCGCCCGATGACATCGCTGACGCGGTCGGCGCCGACTTCCTTGAGCTCGTTGAGCTCCTGCGTCAGTGCCACGACCTTGACGGTCTTGCCGCGCTTGACTCGGCCGGTCGTCGGCTGGCTCTTGCCGATCACCAGATTGAGCAGGGTCGACTTGCCCACCCCGTTGGCTCCGAGGATGCCGGTGCGCTCGCCGGGCGCGATGCGCCACTCGACGTTGCGCAGCACCTCGAGAACCTCGCCGGTCCCTCCTGAGCCTGGGTAGGACACCGACACGTCGTGCAGGTCGACGACGTCCTTGCCCAGCCGCGCGGTCGCCATCTGCTTGAGCTCGATCGGGTTGCGTGGTGGTGGCTCGTTCTCGATCAGCGCGTTGGCCGCGTCGATACGGAACTTCGGCTTGGCGGTACGTGCGGGGGCTCCGCGGCGCAGCCAGGCGAGCTCCTTGCGCATCAGGTTCTGTCGCTTGGACTCGGTCGCCGAGGCGTGCCGGTCGCGCTCGACGCGTTGCAGGATGTACGCGGCGTAGCCGCCCTCGAAGGGTTCGACGATCCCGTCGTGCACTTCCCAGGTTGCGGTGCAGATCTCGTCGAGGAACCACCGGTCGTGGGTGACGACCAGCAGGCCGCCGGAGTTGTTGGACCACCGGGTCTTGAGGTGCCCGGCGAGCCAGGTGATGCCCTCGACATCGAGGTGGTTGGTGGGCTCGTCGAGGAACAGCACGTCATCGTCACCGATCAGCAGTGCTGCCAGCGCGATGCGTCGACGCTGTCCACCGCTGAGGGTGCCGACGACGGAGTCCCAAGGGATGTCGGCGACGAGGCCGGAGATGACATCGCGGACCTTGGCGTCGCTGGCCCATTCGTACTCGGGGATGTCGCCGACCACTGCGTGCCCGACGGTCTGTTCATGGTCGAGGGTGTCGGTCTGATCGAGCACGCCGATCGTGACGCCGTTGCGTCGGGTCACCCGTCCGGAGTGCGGCTCGAGGCGGCCCGCGAGGATCGCGAGCAGCGTCGATTTGCCGTCGCCGTTGCGTCCCACGATGCCGACCCGGTCACCTTCGTCAATGCCGAGCGTCACCGACTCGAAGACGGTTTTGGTCGGGAAGTCCACGCCAACCGATTCGACGCCCAGGAGATGTGCCACTGGATGAGTTTACGCGGCGCCGGTTGATCGGGGGTCAGCGGTCGAACGGGCGCGAAAGCGTACGCAGGGCGTCGGCGAGCGATGTGGCTTCAGCCGCGTCCAGTCCAGAGAGCAGGTGCTGCTCATGCTCGATCAGCGAGTCGATTGCCCCATCGACCGCGATGCGCCCTGGTGCCGTCAACCTGACCTGCACGCCTCGTCGGTCTGCTGGATCGGGGAGCCGCTCGACAAGACCTTTCCTGACGAGGCGGTCGACCCGGTTGGTCATGGTGCCGCTGGTCACCAGCGTCTCGTGGACCAGCTGTCCGGGCGACAACTGATAGGGCTCGCCGGAGCGGCGCAACGCCGACAGCACGTCGAACTCTGACGACTCCAGACCGTGATCGGCGAAGGCTTGCTTGCGTGCGCGGTCGAGGTGCAGCGCGAGGCGCGTCACCCTGCTCAGCACCTGCATCGGTGCGACGTCCATGTCGGGGCGCTCGCGTTGCCAGGCAGCGATGAGCCGATCGACGTCGTCCTCGGCTCGGGGGTTCACGCAGCCATCTTATGCGTCAAGATTCTTGATGTCGAGATTGTTTACGTGGCTGAACCGGCATAGATTCGCCTTATGAATGCCGCAGACGCCCTCGCCGCAGGACCCACCCGTCAGGTCGAGCTGCTCGCCGCCGGCTCGCTGACGTCCCGTCAGCTCACCGAGGCGGCCTTGGCAGCCATTGACCGGGCGAACCCGGCGATCAACGCCACGGTGGCCGTGTTCGCCGAGCAGGCGCTCGCCGCTGCCGACGACGCCGATCGCCGACGTGCGGCCGGGGAGTCAGGCCCGTTCCTCGGGATTCCCATCGCAGTCAAGGACGACCTCGACATCGCCGGCGAGATCACGGGACTGGGCAGCAACGCCACCTCTTCGGCCCCGCCGGCGGCCCGGGACAGCGACCTCGTCGCCGCCCTGCGCGCGGCGGGAATGCCGATCGTCGCCAAGGCGGCTCTGCCGGAGCTGGCGATCTACGGGTTCACCGAGTCGGATGCGCTCGGCATCACCCGCAACCCGCACCACCACGGTCACACGCCGGGCGGTTCGTCGGGGGGTTCGGCTGCTCTGGTCGCCGCGGGGGCGGTCGGCATCGCCACGGCCTCGGACGGTGCGGGCTCGATCCGCATACCCGCATCGTGCTGCGGGCTCGTCGGATTCAAGCCGACTCACGACACCATGCCCAGCTCAGGTGGCTGGCACCACCTGTCGACGCAGGGATGCGTTGCGGGTCGGCTCGCCGACAGTGCGTTGTTCCTCGACACCTTCGGCACGTTCCCGACCTCGCTGGTCAGTGCCGCAGCTTCCGATCCTGAGCCGCTTCGGATCGGTCTGTCCTACAGTGCCGCGGCCGCGACCAGGGCGCAGAAGCTTGACCCCCGCGTACGTGCCGCGCTCGAGGCTGCCGCTGACACCTTCCGCGCCGCCGGCCACACCGTGACCGAGGTCAAGATCCCGTACGGCGCCGACTCCAAGTCGCTGACGATCCGCTACCTCGCCGGCATCCGTGACGGAGCCGACGGGACACCTGATCCGTCCCGGCTCGAGAAGCGGACCAAAGGCATCGCCCGGCTGGGCCGCCCCTTCGGCAGCAGAGCCGTCGAATGGGCGATCCGACAGGGCCGCACCTGGGGGGACGGAGTGCACGACAAGGTGGGTGTCGACGTGTTCCTGACGCCGGTCATGTCAGGCCCGGCAGTTCCGGTCGAGCACTGGAAAGGCAGAGGCCCACTGAGCACGGTGCTGTCGATGAACGCGTTCTACCCCTACACGGCGCAGTGGAACCATGCCGGCGTACCCGCGGTCTCGATGCCGGCCGGCACCACGGCTGAAGAGGGTCTCCCGCTTGCGATCCAACTGATTGCCCGCCGCGGCGACGACGCCCGACTGATGTCTCTGGCCGGTCAGTACGAACGCAGTCAGGGCTGAGCTCCACAAACTCACGGGGAGGACGAGATGAGCTGGGATCCATCGCTCTACCTGCAGTTCGCCGACGAACGGTCGCGACCGTTCATCGACCTGGTTGGCCGGGTCCGGAGTGAGCCGCGCACGATCGTCGACCTCGGTTGCGGACCGGGCCATCTGACCGCGGTGCTGCGGGCGCGGTGGCCCGGTGCCACCATCCATGGTGTCGACTCATCGGCTGCGATGATCGATCGCGCCAACGCAGACAATGCCGATGCCACGACCACCTATGCGCTCGCTGACGTGGCTGAGTGGGCGCCCGCGGACGCGGTCGAGCTGATGGTCTCCAATGCGCTCCTCCAGTGGGTTCCCGACCAGCTGGAGGTCATTGAGCGGCTCTGCGACTTCGTCGCTCCCGGTGGCACGTTCGCGCTGCAAGTGCCCAACAACTACCGGGGTGCGAGCCATGTGCTGTTGCACGAGATTTCGTCGCGTGGGCCGTACGCCAGCCACACCGAGGGACTCCACGCCGATCGCGGCACGCCGCCCGAGGCGTACCTGGATCTGTTCAGCCGACTCGGCTGGGAGACCGATGTGTGGGAGACGACATACCTGCACGTCCTGCATGGCGAGGACCCGGTGTTCGGCTGGATCTCCGCCACGGGTGCCCGGCCGATCCTGCAGGCGCTCCCGGACGGACTCCGCGAGGACTTCGCCGACGAGTACAAGGCCGCTCTGCGCGATGCGTACCCCCGAAGGCCGCACGGCACGGTGCTGCCATTCACGCGGGTGTTCGCCGTCGCTAGGCAGGACAACTAGTACCGGTACGCTTTGGAGAGCACCAAGCGACATTTCGATCGATCCCCGGTTGGTCTGCCGGCAGGGCCCGCCGCACTTTGAATGCGGATTAGCGACGTAGGTTCGACTCCTACCCGGGGAGCTCAACCCAAGGAGACAGCATCACAGGTTCAGCGCAGGCACAGTCTCAGCAGGTCACCGCGATCGTCCTTGCTGCTGGCGCAGGGACGCGGATGAAGTCGGCTCGCGCCAAGGTGCTCCACCAGGTCGGCGGGCGCAGCATGATCGAGCACGCGCTGCGGGCCGTCACCGGTGCAGGAGCATCGACGCTCGTTGCGGTCGTCGGTCACGATCGCGAGCAGGTTGCTGCTGCGATCGAGGAGTTCAGCCCCGAGATCATCCACGCGATCCAGGACGAGCAGCGCGGCACCGGCCATGCCGTGCAGATGGCACTCGATGCACTCGACGTGACGCCGACCGGCACGGTGCTGGTGACATACGGCGACGTCCCGCTGCTGTCGGCACAGACACTGGCCGAGCTCCTCGTTGACCACCGCGCCGCCGATCGTGCCGTCACGATCCTGACGGCAGAGCTTGACGACCCGAGCGGCTACGGGCGCATCCTGCGCAATGCCGCCGGCGAGGTGACCGCGATCCGCGAGCACAAGGACGCCACCGACGAGCAGCGAGCCGTGCGGGAGATCAACAGCGGCATCCTCGCGGTCGACGCGGACTTCCTGGTCGACGCGATCAGCCGACTGGATTCCGACAACGCCCAGGGCGAGCTCTATCTCACCGACATCGCGGGGCTCGCCTTCGACGAAGGTCGCCCGGTCGGCGCCCATCTGCTCGAGGACGTCTGGCAGACCGAGGGAGTCAACGACCGAACGCAGCTGGCCCGCCTGGGCCGCGAGCTCAACCGTCGACAGACCCAGCACTGGATGGGTGAAGGGGTCACGATCGTCGATCCCGAGACCACCTGGATCGACTCGGCCGTCACGCTGGCCCAGGACGTCACGCTGCTGCCCGGCACCCAGCTACTCGGCGCCACGGTCGTCGCCGAAGGCGCGACGATCGGCCCCGACACCACACTGCGCAATGTCGAGGTCGGCGCCAACGCCACGGTGATCCGTACGCACGGGTCGGACGCCGTGATCGGCGCCAATGCGACCGTCGGTCCCTTTTCCTATCTCCGGCCCGGCACCGAGCTGGGGACCGGCGGCAAGATCGGGGCTTTCGTCGAGACCAAGAACGCCCGCATCGGTGATGGCGCCAAGGTTCCGCACCTCTCGTACGTCGGCGATGCAGACATCGGCGAGGGCACCAACATTGGTGCCGGCACGATCTTCGCCAACTACGACGGCGTCAACAAGCACCGCACGACCGTCGGCAAACATGCCCGGACGGCGTCCAACAACACCTTCGTCGCGCCGGTCACGATCGGCGATGGGGCCCACACCGGCGCGGGCACGACCGTACGCAAGGACATCCCGGCCGGGGCACTTGCGGTGAGCAGGGGCGAGCAGAGGAACATTGAGGGATGGGTCGAGCAGAAGCGACCCGACACCACGTCCGCAGAGGCGGCGCGCGACGCAACGAAGGACTCACCTGATGGCAAGTAGCAGCATCTCCAAGCGCGCACCCACCAAGAACCTCATGTTGTTCTCGGGCCGCGCGCATCCTGTGCTCGCGCAGGAAGTCGCCGACCTCCTCGAGATCGACTTGGTGCCGACCACGGCATACGACTTCGCCAACGGTGAGATCTACGTGCGGTTCGAGGAGTCCGTACGCGGCTGCGACGCCTTCATCATGCAGAGCCACGCCGCGCCGATCAACGACGCGATCATGGAGCAGCTGCTCATGATCGACGCGCTCAAGCGCGCATCCGCCAAGCGGATCACCGTGATCCTGCCGTTCTACGGGTATGCCCGTCAGGACAAGAAGCACCTGGGTCGTGAGCCGATCTCCGCCCGGCTGATGGCTGATCTGTTTCTCGCCTCAGGCGCCGATCGACTGATGACGGTCGACCTGCACACCGCGCAGATCCAGGGATTCTTCGACGGGCCCGTCGACCACCTCCTCGCGATGCCGATCCTCACCCGCTACGTCAAGCGAAAGTACGGCAAGAAGCCGCTTGCAGTCGTCTCACCCGATGCCGGCCGCATCAAGGTCGCGGAGTCCTGGGCCTCGGCGCTCGGTGAGGCCCCACTGGCATTCATCCACAAGACCCGCGACGAGACCAAGCCCAACCAGACCAAGGCCAATCGCGTCGTCGGTGAGGTCGAGGGCCGGGTGTGCATCCTGGTCGACGACCTCATCGACACCGGCGGCACGATCGTCCAGGCCGCCGAGGCACTGATGGCCGACGGCGCCGAAGATGTCGTGATCGTTGCAACGCACCCGGTGTTCTCCGGACCCGCGGTCGACCGGCTCAAGAACTCCACGGCGTGCGAGGTCATCGTGACCAACACGCTCCCGTTGTCGGACGAGCAGCGTTTCGACAAGCTCACAGTGCTCTCGATCGCACCGCTTCTGGCGCAGGCCACGTCTGCGGTGTTCTCCGACGGCTCGGTCACCAGCCTGTTCAAGAACTGACGCCTCCCAGGGGTCCCAAGTTCCCCAGCACCTGCTGGGAAACTGTCAGGTGACCACTGTTGCAACCGTGGTGTGGTGCCGGTTTCCTGCCAGCGGTGCAAGTCGAAATCAGGCGGCTGCCGATTTCGTCGGTTGGAGCCGCTGCGATAAGATTCGTGAGTTGCCTCGGCGAGGGTCCTTCGGGACCGTGATCGACAGGGTGCTCCACAGGAGTGCTGTGTTGAGCGTCAATCCGGGCAGCCACCGACTTCGCATCCAAAACGCATCGAATCGAGAAACCCTTCATGGCTGAAATCAAGATCGCCGCCGAGACTCGCACCGAGTTCGGCAAGGGCGCCGCTCGCCGCATCCGCCGCGCCGACAACGTCCCGGCCGTCCTCTACGGACATGGCTCCGACCCCGTGCACGTGACGCTCCCGGGCCACCAGCTGATGCTCGCGCTCAAGAACTCCAACGCGCTCCTCACGATCGACCTGGGCACCGAGCAGCATCTCGCGATCCCCAAGCAGATCCAGCGTGACCCGATCAAGGGCTTCATCGACCACGCCGACCTGTTGATCGTCAAGAAGGGCGAGAAGGTCACCGTCGACGTCCGCATCCACCTCGTGGGTGAAGCGATCAGCGGCAACCTGGTCATTCTGGAGAACGCGTCGGTCTCCGTCGAGGCAGAGGCAACCCACATCCCCGAGTCCTTCGAGATCTCGATCGAGGGCCTCGACGCCGGAGCGCAGATCCACGCCAGCGACATCGAGCTGCCCAGCGGCTCGGCTCTCGCCGTCGATGGTGACCTGCTCATCGTCAACATCACGGCTGCGCCCAGCGAGGCTCAGCTCGAGGCCGAGCTCGCCGAGGCCGTTGCAGAGGCTGGCGCCGAAAGTGGCGCCGTTGAGGCTGAGGGTGACGCCGAGGCTTCGCCCGAGGGCGACGCAGCGGAGTCCTCCGAGTCCGAGTGACCTGGTTGGTCGTCGGGCTCGGCAATCCGGGCTCGACGTACGCCGCCACCCGCCACAACGTGGGCTATCGCGTGACCGACGCGCTTGCCGAGCGCGTCGGGGGATCGTGGAAGAAGCACAAGTCCGGGCGAGCTGACGTGATCGAGGGTCGACTGGCCGGCGAGCGCGTCGTACTGGGTCGGGCGCGTTCCTACATGAACGAGAGCGGCGGCCCGGTGTCGACGCTGGCCAACTTCTTCGACGTCACACCCGACCACGTCATCGTGATCCACGACGAGCTCGACATCGACTTCGGCATGCTCAGGGTCAAGCTCGGCGGCGGAGACAACGGCCACAATGGCCTGCGCTCGATCCGCCAGTCGCTCGACACCGGCGACTACTACCGGGTCCGGGTCGGCATCGGCCGCCCGCCCGGCAGCCAGAGTGTGCACGACTTCGTGCTGAAGCCCTACTCGACCGCTGAGCGCAAGGACCTGCCGACGTACGTCGAGGAGGCAGCCGACGCCGTCGAGAGCTTGGTCAGTCAGGGACTAGAAGCCACCCAGAGTGCGTTCAACAGGTAGATGATGGCTACACATCGGAATCTGCGATGACTCTCCCCGATCTCGCGACACTGGTCGCCACTGAGCCCACCCTCGCTCGCGCTCTGGCCGACCGCGCTGGTGGACTCAACGAGCTCGATCTGCAGGCGCCAGAGCCGCTGCGTCCGTTCCTCACCCAGGCACTCGCCACCCAGTCGACGGTGCTCGCCGTCACCGCGACAGCTCGTGAGGGCGAAGACCTGGTCGCTCAGCTCGGCGAGCTGGTGGGCAAGGACGCAGTCGCGTACTTCCCCGCCTGGGAGACGCTGCCGCACGAACGCCTTTCGCCGCGCTCGGACACAGTTGGCCGCCGTCTCGCGGTGCTTCGTCGACTCGTCCATCCCACCAGCGTCAGCGAGGCGGAGACCGCCACCGGTCCGATCCGGGTGATCGTCGCGCCCGTACGCTCGCTCCTTCAGCCACAGGCCAAGGGACTCGCCGACCTCGTCCCGGTCGAGCTGCACAAGGGCGATGAGGTCGGGCTCGACCAGACCGTCAGCGACCTTGCCGCAGCCGCCTATTCGCGTGTCGACTTGGTGGAGCGACGCGGGGAGTTCGCCGTGCGAGGCGGCATCATCGACGTGTTCCCGCCGACCGAGGACCACCCCTTGCGCATCGAGTTCTTCGGTGACGAGGTCGATGAGATCCGCCGCTTTGCTGTCGCCGACCAGCGGACGCTCGAGGAGGTTGCCCACGTGTGGGCGCCGCCGTGCCGTGAGCTGTTGCTGACCGGTGAGGTGCGCCTACGTGCCGCCCAGCTTGCCGAGCGGCACCCGCGGATGGCCGAGATCTTCACCAAGCTGGCCGAGGGTCATGCCGTCGAAGGCATGGAGTCGCTGACGCCGGTCCTCACCGATGAAATGGAACTTCTGGTCGATCTGCTCCCGGAGCGGTCGTCGATCCTGCTGTGCGACCCGGAACGAATTCGAGCCAGGGCCGCCGATCTCGTCGCCACCAGCGAGGAGTTCCTGCAGGCGTCCTGGGCTGCCGCAGCAAGCGGCGGCGAAGCCCCGATCGACCTCGGTTCAGCGGCGTTCCGCACGCTCGACGACGTTCGGCTCGAGACGCTCGGCCTCAGCCACTCGTGGTTCACGATCTCGCCGTTCGGGCTCGACCTCGACGAAAAGTCACGCTCGGTCGAGATGGAGGCCGCGGCGGCATACCGCGGCGACACGACGGCGGCACTCACCGACATCAGGCGGTGGATCGCCGCCGGTATGAAGGTCGTGTTCGTGGCGCCCGCCCACGGGCAGGCGCAGCGTGCCGTTGAGTGGTTGGCCGAGAACGACGTCGCCGCATCGCTCGATGATGAGGTGACCGCGCCGTCACCGGGCGTCGTGCAGATCATCCTCGGCGAGCTCGACCACGGCTTCGTGTCGCCACCGCTCCAGCTCTCGGTGATGACGTACGACGACCTCGTGGGGCAGCGCGCCGCGGACCGTACTGAGCGCAAGATGCCGTCTCGGCGACGCAAGCAGGTCGACCCGCTGGAGCTCGCTACCGGCGACTTCGTCGTGCACGAGCAGCACGGAGTGGGCCGATATGTCGAGCTGATGCAGCGTGTCGTGCAGGGCGCGGCCCGCGAATATCTCGTCATCGAGTACGCCCCGTCCAAGCGTGGACACCCCGCCGACCGGCTGTTCGTGCCGATGGACCAGCTCGACCAGATCAGCCGCTACGTCGGCGGCGAGTCACCGTCGCTCGACAAGCTCGGCGGCGCCGACTGGACCAGCCGCAAGAACAAGGCCCGCAAGGCCGTACGCCAGATCGCCGGCGAGCTGATCAAGCTGTATGCCGCGCGGCAGGCCACCAAGGGCCACGCCTTCGGACCGGACACCCCGTGGCAGGCCGAGCTCGAGGATGCGTTCGCCTTCGTCGAGACGCCCGACCAGATGGTCACCATCGACGAGGTCAAGCGCGACATGGAGCGCACCGTACCGATGGATCGACTGGTCTGCGGCGACGTCGGCTACGGCAAGACCGAGATCGCCGTGCGAGCTGCCTTCAAGGCGATCCAGGACGGCAAGCAGGTCATCCTGCTGGTGCCGACCACGCTGCTGGTGCAGCAGCACTATGCGACATTCGCCGAGCGATTCGGTCAGTTCCCGGTGACGATCCGGCCGCTGTCACGGTTCCAGTCCGAGAAGGAGTCCAAGGAGACCCTCGACGGACTCGCTGACGGCACGATCGACCTGGTGATCGGCACGCACCGACTGCTGCAGCCGGGCGTACGCATCAAGGACCTCGGACTGGTGATCGTCGACGAGGAGCAGCGTTTCGGCGTGGAGCACAAGGAAGCGCTCAAGATGCTCCGTGCTGCCGTCGACGTGTTGGCGATGTCGGCGACCCCGATTCCCCGCACGCTCGAGATGGCGATCACCGGCATTCGCGAGATGTCGACCATCGCGACGCCTCCGGAGGAGAGACACCCGGTGCTCTCGTTCGTCGGCGCGCTACGAGGACGCCCAGATCATCGCCGCGATCCGCCGTGAGCTGCTTCGCGAGGGGCAGGTGTTCTACATCCACAACCGGGTCCAGAGCATCGACAAGGCAGTCGCCAACATCTTGCGGCTCGTTCCCGAGGCGCGCGTCGCGTCGGCGCACGGCCAGATGGGTGAGCACCAGCTCGAGCAGGTCATGGTCGACTTCTGGGAGAAGCGCATCGATGTGCTGGTCTGCACGACGATCGTCGAGTCGGGCCTGGACGTCTCCAATGCCAACACCATGATCATCGAGCGGGCCGACACATTGGGCCTCTCGCAGCTGCACCAGCTCCGTGGCCGTGTCGGTCGAGTCACGCGAACGCGCGTACGCGTACTTCCTGTACCCGCCGGAGAAGCCGCTGACCGAGACCGCTCACGACCGACTGACCACGATCGCCCAGCACTCCGAGCTGGGTGGCGGCATGGCGGTTGCGATGAAGGACCTCGAGATCCGCGGTGCCGGCAACCTTCTGGGCGGCGAGCAGTCGGGTCACATCGCCGACGTCGGCTTCGACCTGTATGTCCGGCTGGTCGGCGAAGCGGTCGCGGAGTTCCGCGGCGACGCTGCCCCGGAGCGCGAGGTCAAGATCGAGCTTCCGATCGAGGCGCACCTGCCGCACGACTACGTGCAGAGCGAGCGTCTGCGCCTGGAGATGTACAAGCGGCTGGCGGACGTGCGAGCGCTGACAGAGGTCGACGAGCTGCGGACCGAGCTGGTGGACCGCTATGGCGAGCCGCCCGAAGCCGTCGACGTCCTGCTCGAGGTTGCACGGTTGCGCGTACGCGTCCGTGACGCGGGGATCGCCGAGGTCACCTCGGCCGGCCCGAACATCCGATTCGCGCCGCTCAAGCTCGCCGACTCGGCGCAGATGCGACTCTCGCGGGTCTACCCGCGCAGCACGTACAAGGCGGCCGCAGAGGTGGCACTGGTGCCGCGCCCTCGGACCGCACCCATCGGTGGCGAGCCGCTGCGTGACCGCGAGCTGCTCGAGTGGACCCGTACTGTCATCGACACCCTGGTCCCGGCGCCAGCTCCTGTCGCGAGCTAGGCGCCTTCCTCGCGCAGTCTGGGCTCGGTGGCGTTCTTTGGCTTGATGCCGTGCTTGTCGGCGAAGAACGCGCGGACAATGTCCATGTCGGCGCGCACGTCGTCGGAGGCGTGGAACGTGGGTCCAAATCCCATCGTCTTGGTGGGCGGGTCGAAGAAGGCCAACGTGATCGGCAGGCCAGTGTCCCTGGACAGCCGCAGAAATCCTGACTTCCAGAACTCACCCTTTCCTCGCGTCCCCTCGGCCGCCAGGATCAGTCGGAAGGGCGTGCCGGTGCCTGCCTCGGCCACGAGGTCGCTGACGACCGTCCCGGCGTTCTCGCGGTCGAGCGGTACGCCACCAAAAGCCTTGAGCACCCAGCCCAGGGGCCCTTTGAACAGCGACTTCTTCACCAGCACGCGAGGGTGCGCACCGCCGTGCCACATGACCATCAGCATGGTGATGAAGTCCCAGTTGGACGTGTGCGGAGCGCCAACGAGGATCCCGGTTGGCGGCACCTCGCCGACCATCTTGTAGCCCATCACACGTGCCGCTGTCCGAGCCAATCGCTTGCGCATCATGACGTGAGCCTACTGACCAATCTCGTCCGGGTGAGGTTCGGTCGAGCCATAATCGCGTCCCCGCACGGTGACGCGCCGCCCGCCTCGACCCGGTCACGGTCGCAGGTAGTCTTTGCCCATGCTGATCCGTGCTCGTTTTGTCGCCATCTTCGCAGCCGCCCTCACCGTGGCGGGATGCGGAAGCATCCACCCCGGTGACGCCGCCGTCGTCGACGACCAAGCCATCTCGATGGCGACATTCGACAAGACGGCCCGCATCTACTGCGAGCTCACGCTGTTGTCGGCCAAGGAGCAGGGCGTCAACTCGGTGCCCAACGGTGATGTGCGCCGTCAGACGATCTCAGACCTCGTCACGGTCATCGTGGCGCGTGACCTGGCCACGCTCAAGGGCGTCACACCCGACAAGCAGCTGTACGAGATCACGGCGCGCAGGTCAGGCAGATCAAGGAAGCCTTCCCGGACGGTGATGATGCCGAGATCGTGAAGTCGGCCATCGAGGAGAGCCAGGAAATCGTGGCCATCGCCATTGCCCTGGGCGAGCAGTCCACGGGCGTCGCCCGCTCCGGCGAGAACGAGAGCCAGCTGGCTGCCGAGGGTCAGGCCGCGATCCAGGCGGCGTTCAAGGACCACGACGTGAAGTTCGCTCCGCGATTCGGGCTCAGTGGCGACCTGAAGGAGCTCGGCCCGACCGGGTCGCTGTCCGTCGCGGCGGTCGCTGCCGGCACTGAAGACGAGCTTCCGCTGGCGCAGCGCTGCGCCTGATGCGCATCGTCGTGCTGAGCCCCCGGGTCGCACCGGGCATCCTCACGCTGGCGGCTTGGGACACCTTGCGCGAGGCCGCGCGCGTCGTGGCCACTGAGGACGACCCGCACGTACGCGCGATCGTCGCCTCGGGCATCGCGGTGGACATCTCCGCGTCGCCACCGTCCGTATGCTGCCGACCTGGTGTGGATCGCCCCGACCGGTGACGTCGAGTGGGCGCGGACCGTTGCCGACGACCTGATGGACGGTGAGACAGCAGGAGATCGAGGTGATCTTCGGCTCGTACGACCTGCCTGGAGCCAATCTTCTCGATCTGGTCGACGTGATGGATCGACTGCGGCGTGAGTGCCCATGGACTGCCGCAGCAGACGCACGCGTCGATGGCGCCGTACGTGCTGGAGGAGGCGCAGGAGACGTTCGAGGCGATGGAGTCAGGCGACTCCGACCACCTGTGCGAGGAGCTGGGCGACCTGCTGATGCAGGTCGTGTTCCACGCTCGCATCGCCGAGGAGGCCGAGGGTTGGGACATGGACGACGTCACTGCGGGCATCACGGCCAAGCTGATCCGCCGCAACCCGCACGTCTTCGCCGCCGGCGACGCTTGACAGGTTCCCGACGCCGGAAGAGATCGACGCGCAGTGGCAGCGGATCAAGCAGCAAGAGCGCGACCGACGAGCCGCATCACGACCACTGACACTGGTGACGATACACCGCGCCGGGCGAGGCGATCTCGACGGAAGTGGCGAGAAGTAGGCTGGTCCCTGCACATCACATCCGCTATCGAGGAGCAGTTGGCACGCATCGAAGCCGTCGGCGCACGCGAGATTCTTGGATTCCCGTGGAAACCCGACCGTCGAGGTCGAAGTCGCCCTCAACGACGGCACGATCGGTCGCGCCGCGGTGCCCTCCGGCGCCTCGACCGGCGCCTTCGAGGCCGTCGAGCTGCGTGACGGCGGCAAGCGCTACCTCGGCAAGGGCGTCCTCAAGGCCGTCGGCGGCGTCAACAAGAAGATCGGCCCGGCCCTCGCGGGTTTCGACGCTGACGAGCAGCGCGCGATCGACCAGATCATGCTCGACCTCGACGGCACGGCCAACAAGGCCAAGCTCGGCGCCAACGCCATCCTCGGCGTCTCGCTGGCGGTCGCCAAGGCCGCCGCCGACTCGGCCCGACTGCCGCTGTTCCGCTACGTCGGCGGCCCCAACGCCCACGTGCTGCCCGTGCCGATGATGAACATCCTCAACGGCGGCTCGCACGCCGACTCCAACGTCGACATCCAGGAGTTCATGATCGCGCCGATCGGCGCGCGCACCTTCTCCGAGGCGCTGCGTCAGGGCGCCGAGGTCTACCACGCGCTCAAGGCCGTGCTGAACAAGCAGGGGCTGTCCACCGGTCTCGGCGACGAGGGCGGCTTCGCCCCCAACCTGGACTCCAACCGCGCTGCGCTCGAGCTGATCTCGGTCGCGGTCGAGAAGGCCGGGCTGAAGGTCGGCACCGACATCGCGATGGCACTGGACGTCGCCGCGTCGGAGTTCTTCACCGACGGCACCTACGCCTTCGAGGGCCAGCAGAAGTCGGCCGAGGAGATGTCGGCCTACTACGCCGAGCTCGCGGCGGACTTCCCGATCGTGTCGATCGAGGATCCGCTCGACGAGGACGACTGGGCCGGCTGGACCACGCTGACCGAGACGATCGGCGACGACGTGCAGATCGTCGGCGACGACCTGTTCGTCACCAACGTCGAGCGACTCACCCGCGGCATCTCCGAAGGCGCCGCCAACGCCCTGCTGGTCAAGGTCAACCAGATCGGCTCGCTCACCGAGACGCTGGACTCGGTCGACCTCGCTCACCGCCACGGCTTCAGCTGCATGATGAGCCACCGCTCCGGTGAGACCGAGGACGTCACGATCGCCGACCTCGCGGTCGCCACCAACTGTGGCCAGATCAAGACCGGCGCTCCGGCACGCTCCGACCGTGTCGCCAAGTACAACCAGCTGCTGCGCATCGAGGAGCTGCTCGGCTCGGCCGCGTCGTACGCGGGCGCCTCGGCGTTCCCGCGGTTGTCGATCTGAGCGATGGCTTCACGCTCGCCTCGCGGACAGGGACGGACGCCGGCGGGCGGCGGCCTCGGGCCAGCCGGGCGCGCGTCGCACGACGCGCACCGGAGCGCCGCCAAGGAGCCGGCCCGCAGCGGGCACGCGGCCCGCAGATCACGACGCGCGCCGTGCTGCTCTCGGTCGTGCTGCTGCTGGTCGGGTCGTACACCGCGACGTTCCGCGCCTGGTGGGAACCGCGCGGCGACATCCAGGCGACCAAGGCCGAGAGCGCGAAGCGCAAGGAGGCGATCGCCAATCTGGAGGACGAGAAGGACGCGATTCAACGACCCGGCCTACATCAAGCAGCAGGCGCGGGACCGATTCGGCTGGGTCATGCCCGGCGAGGTGGGCTACCGGGTGATCGGCGCCGACGGCGAGGTGCGCGGCGAGGTGCCGACACTCGACGCGCCCACCGCGGCAACGACCCCGCAGTGGTACGACAAGCTCTGGAGCAGTGTGCAGCAGTCCGGAAAATTACCCGATGAGAAGAAGTCCGAAGACCCCAACGCCGTCATCAAGAAGCAATGACGATCGCTCAAGCAGACCTCGACGCGATCGAGCAACAGCTCGGTCGCACGCCGCGGGGCATCCTCGAGATCGCCTCGCGCTGCCCGTCCGGCCATCCCAATGTCGTCAAGACCGAGCCCAGGCTCGATGACGGCACGCCGTTCCCGACGATGTTCTATCTCACCTGCGACCGGCTCGCGGGTGAGATCGGCACGCTCGAGGCATCCGGCCTGATGCGCGAGATGACCGAACGGCTCGCCGAGGACAGTGAGCTGGCGGCGCACTATGCCCGCGCGCACGAGTCGTACCTCGCTGAGCGCGAAGCGATCGGCCACGTGCCTGAGATCGACGACATCACCGCCGGCGGCATGCCGACCCGGGTCAAGTGCCTGCACGTGCTGGTCGGCCATTCGCTGGCCAAGGGCCCCGGGGTCAACCCGCTCGGCGACGAGGCAATCGCTCTGCTGGGTGACTGGTGGGTGGGCAAAGCTGGGGCCCGCAACAGATGACTGAGCAGCGGACCCGGGTGGCGGCATTCGACTGCGGCACCAACTCGATCAGATTGTTGATCTGCGATCTGCAAGGCGACACCAAGACTGATCATCTGCGCGAGATGCGGATCGTCCGGCTCGGGCAGGACGTCGACCGCACGGGACACCTCGCCGACGAGGCGATCGGCCGCACGTTGCAGGCGACCCGCGAGTACGCCGAGATGATCCCGCTGCTGGGTGTCGAGCGGATCGTCTTCTGCGCCACCTCGGCGGTACGCGACGCCGACAACGGTGAGGGGTTCTGCGACGCGATCGAAGGCATTCTCGGCGTGCGACCGATCGTGCTCGATGGCGCGGCCGAGGCTGGGGCGACATTCCTCGGCGCAACGCGCGAGCTGGATCCTGCTCGTACGCTCGTGGTCGACATCGGCGGAGGGTCGACCGAGATCGTGGTCGGCACCGGGTCGGTCATCGACTCGGGCGTCTCGCTCGACATCGGATCGGTCAGGCTCACCGAACGATTCCTGCGCGGCGATCCGCCGACTGCCGATGAGATCGCGTCATGCACCGAGCACGTCGACGCACTGCTGCGATCGGCGGCAGACTTCGCGCCGGTCGAGCGCTTTGTGGGAGTTGCCGGAACTGTGACGACGGTGGCCGCTCACGCGCTCGGCTTGCAGGCATTCGACCCTCGCGCAATCCATGGCGCCGAGCTTCGACTCGGCGATGTCCGGGCGGCCTGCCGCGAGCTCACCGGCATGCCCGTTGAGGTCCGCCGAGCGTTGCCGTTCATGCACCCCGGGCGCGCCGATGTGATCGGTGCAGGAGCGCTGATCCTCGACCGGATCATCGAGACGTTGCCGCTCGACGCAGACCTGATGATCGCCAGCGAGCAGGACGTCCTCGACGGCATCGCCTGGATGGCGGCCGATCCACAGTTAGGCTGAACCGCGCTCCTGTAGCCCAATTGGCAGAGGCAGACGACTTAAAATCGTCCAAGTGTGGGTTCGACCCCCACCGGGAGCACGTACGAGATCGGTAGGGTTTGACCGTGGACACCCCGGCCGCCGAGCTTCAGATTGATGAGGCTCTGATCGCGCGACTGGTGGAGGAGCAGCATCCTGACCTCGCTGGGCCAGTGCGCATCGTCGCCAACGGGTGGGACAACGTCGTCGCTCGTGTCGGCGACAACCTATCGGTGAGATTGCCTCGTCGTGCGTTGGCCGCGCCGCTGGTCGAACATGAAGCGCGCTGGCTGCCGGTTCTGGCGCCGCTGTTGCCGGTGCCCATTCCTGCACCGATACGAGTGGGTCGCCCGACAGCTGACTATCCGTGGACCTGGGTCATCGCACCGTGGTTCGAGGGCGTTGCGGTCACCGAGCTTCCGGTGCAACGCCGTCGGTTCATTGCCGCCGAGCTCGGTGCAGCACAGTCCCCGCTCCACGTGTGCGCTGCGATCGACGCGCCGGAGAATCCTGTGCGCGGGGTGCCGCTCGCGATGCGCGCCGAGTTCTTTCGCGAGCAGATTCCGCGGGTTGAGCGTGGCAATGAGCTACTCCGGGTTTTCGAGGAAGGTCTTGAGGCCGAGCCGTGGACTGGGCCAGAGGTGTGGGTGCATGGCGACCCGCATCCCGGCAATCTGGTGGCCAACGTTGATGACCACCTCGCAGCGGTGATCGACTTTGGCGACCTGACGGCTGGCGACCCTGCCACGGATCTCGCGATCGCGTGGCTCGCATTTGATGTCGAAGGGCGTGACGCCTACAAGTCGGCGCACTATCCCATGGATGACGCGTCCTGGGTCCGCGCTCGAGCGTGGGCGGCGGCGTTGGCCAGCGCATTCCTGCTCTTTTCGGATGACAACCCAGCGATGGCGGCTATCGGCCGGCATGGGCTTACCGAGGTGCTGTCCGGGTCCTAGCGCCCCCCGTCGGTCAGCTGGCCGGCACGGCCACTGCGACGAGGGCGATGTCGTCGCTGGCCATTCCGTCCTGGAACTCCAGCACGTCCGCGAGTACGCCATTGACCACCAGTTCAGGCGTACGCGAGTGTCGGCGGGCCGACTCCTGGAGTCGGTCGTCGCCGAAGAATTCTGTCCCGCGGCGGGCCTCGCTGGAGCCGTCGGTGTGGAGCAACATCAGGTCGGCGGGACGGAGCGGGAACGTTGTCGAGGTGTACGTGGCGTCCTCGAACACGCCCATCAACGAGCCAGGCTCGAACGGCACGCTTTCGACCTGGCCGTCGCGCAGCAGCAGTGGGGGAGCGTGGCCGCCGGCGGCCATCGAGACGACCCAGCCGTCATCCGCGTGGGTGAGCCGGATCAGGATCACCGTGCAGAATCGGTCATCCTCGTGGTTGTCCAACATCACGGAGTTGAGGGTGTGCAGGGCACGCGCAGGGTCGGCCTCCATGACGGTCACGGCACGCAGGGTGTGTCGAACGAGTGCGGTGACGACGGCGGCTCGCACGCCCTTGCCGCACACATCACCCAGCACCACGACCCAGTCATCCGGCCCCACCTGGAACATGTCGTAGAAGTCGCCGCCCACCTGTGAACCGTCACCGGCGGGTCGGTAGACCGCGGCAAGGTCAAGCCCGGCAATCTCGGGAAGGGCGGGCGGCAGAAGGGTGTCCTGCAGGGTGCGGGCAAGGTCGACGGCCTCGTTCTGCGCCATCTCGGCGCGGTGGCGAGCCAGCACGAGCGCGCGTTCGTACTCGCGTCGCTCGGTCGCGTCCATCACGGCCAGTCGGATCAGTCGCGGCATGCCGTCCTCGTGTCGCGCCAAGGTCGCATTGACCAGCACCGAGAGCGTGCCATCAGAGGCCGTTCGTACGTCGAGTGCGATCTCGCGAACCTCGCCCTGACGCTGGAGAAGCGGGATGAGCTGCGTCTCGTAGTACTCGTTGCCGTCAGATCGCAGCAGGTCGGGGAATCGTCGTCGATCCACCAGGTCCTCGCGCGTGTGGCCCGTCCACCGCAGGAATGTCTGGTTGACCTTGACGATCACGCCGTCCGGCGCGACGGTCAGGTAGCCGACGGGCGCATGCTGATAGAGCAGCTCGGCGTCGTCGTCACGCAGCTGCTCATAACCGGCGGCCCATTCGCCCGCGGTATGCATCATGGTCAAAACGTAACCCGCTGGGGGGCCAGCCGCCCGGGTACTTCCCACCTTCGCGGCATACTGATGCCAAGTGAGGTGACGATGGACGCAGATCGCGAGGGCCAGATGATCTTTTCCTGTCCCGACCCGGCGCTCGACCAGCACTTTGCGGCCAAGCTCCTCACCCTTCAGCACGAGGCATACGCCCTGGAGGCAGAGCTGATCGGCGACGACCGGCTGCCTCCGCTGCTTGAGGATGAGGAAGCGATGGCCGCACCTCGCCTCCAGTGGTGCACGGCATGGGACGGTGTCGACCTGCTCGGCGCGGTCAGCTGGCACGAGCACGACGACCACATCGACATCGACCGGGTGATGGTCAGTCCTTCGGTCCATCGCCGCGGCATTGCCAGCGCACTGCTCGGACACGTACGCGACGACGCGCACGGGCGCCCGATGGTGGTGTCAACAGGCCGTGACAACGCGCCGGCGGTGACCCTCTATCTCAAGCACGGCTTCGCACCCGTCGAGGACCAGCAAGTGCCGCCCGGCATCTGGATCACCCGACTCCGCTCTTCGTAGTGCGTTCTAGTGTCTCGTCGCCCAGGAGATCGCGTAATCGGCGATTTCCTCCCAGCCGTCCTGGCCGACGATGAAGTGTGTGCGACCCGGGAACTCCTTGACCTCGACAACGCCCGCCTTGTAGGCCTTGGCGTTCTTGTGGTTGACCTTCGGCGGGACGATGTGGTCCTTCCCGCCGGCGATGAACAACAAAGGAGCGCGGTCGGTCTTCTTGTAGTTGATCCGCGACTCACCGGTATTCATCAACAGATGCGTTGCGGCCTGCCAGAGCGGCTTGCCCGGCGCCGGGATCTGAAGCGCCTCGCGGACCTTCTCCGACTCCTCGAGGCTCATCTCGTTGGTGAAGGCGTAGTGGAACTGCTTGGCGTTGAGCAGCACCGTCTTGTTGATCGTGAGCGGGTTGCCGAGGACGGGCATTCCAGCCTTGATGACGCTCGGTGGCAGCACAGGCACGCCCGCCGACTGAGCCGAGTCGACCGCGACGCCGACCTTGCCGTAGCCGCGGTCCAACAGCAACTGGGTCATCAGACCACCGAAGGAGTGGCCCATGATGATCGGCTTGTCCGGCAGTTTGTCGATGATCGCTGCGTAGTGGTCGACGACGGTCTTGATCGTGAGGCCATTGAGGACTGACGGGTCCTTTCGGAGCCCTTCGATGTCATCGGTCACCCCCGGCCAACCGGGAACCAGGACCTCATGTCCCGCGGATTCGAAGCGGGCCTTCCAGCCCTTCCAGCTCTTGGGAGTCATCCAGAGACCGTGGATCAGGATCACGGTGTCTTTACTGCTGGGCATCGGTTTCTCCTTGCAAATGAAGGGATTCTCTATCGCAATGTAGACCTGCTGACGCGCTGCTGGAAAGGTCTGCGAATCCGGGTGCGGCGCGCGTGGAGACCGCGGGACGTGTGGCCGGAGCGGCTAGGCCTGCTCGAGGCGTACGCCGGACCAGTCATCGTCGAGCGGCACGTGCTCGACGGTGTGCCATCCGTAGTCGGCGACGAGTTGACCGATCATCTCGGCCTCGATCTCGGGGCGACCGCTGATCGGGTAGCAGATCCAGACGACGGGGATCGATCCGAGCTGGGGCAGGAACTCGTCGAGGTCGTCAATCATCTGCTCGCGACTCTCGACGAACAAGATCGCCCCATCGATGCGGTCTGAGTCGTCGCCTGAGTCGTCGTCGTCCTCGTTGCGGCGCTCGATCGCGACGGCGCCTTCAGGCAGCGGGTCGAGCAGCGCAGTCTCCTCGACACTTCGGCCGATGACCCACACGACATAGCCCTCGGTGATGCGGAGCTTCTCGGCGATGGTGATCTCGGTCATCAGGCCATCCTATGGGGTGATCTTGACGGCGCTGACGTCGCGAATCTCGCGCCCGACGTCGGTGCCCTTGACCTCGAAGCGGGTCAGCGGCCGTCCCTCGAAGCGCGGCGAGTAGGTGCCTGAGGTCTCGAAGAGCGGCTCTTCTGTGACGACTCGCAGCATCTGGTCTGCATAGTCCTCCCAGTCGGTCGCCATTCGCAGTACGCCGCCGGGTTCGAGCACCCGCAGGGCCAGCTTGGCAAACTCCGCCGTGACGAGCCGCCTCTTGTGATGGCGGGACTTGTGCCACGGGTCGGGGAACCAGATGCGCAGCTCGCGCACCGACTCGGCGGGCAGCATCGTGGTTACCGCTTCGGCGGCGTTGACGATCGCAAGTCTGACGTTGGTGACACGTTCGTGGCGCACCGTGACCAAGGTCTGGGCGACACCCGGCACATAGACCTCGAGTGCGAGGAAGTTCAACTCGGGATGCTGCTTTGCGGCGTGCACGATGGCCTCACCGCGTCCGGAGCCGATCTCGACCACGAGCGGAGCCGTGCGGCCGAAGGTGGCGGCGGCGTCGAATTCGTACGACGGGTCAACCGAGGTGCTCGGTCCGTGCCGCGGAATGTCGATGACGTACTGGTCGGAGATGCTGTCCCAGGCGTTCTGCTGTCGTTCGGTGAGCCGCCCACCTCGACGGGTGAACGACACCGGGCTGGTGCGATAGGGCTGCACACCGGTCATTTGGCATAGCGTAGACGGCGTGGACATCGAACCTGACACCAAGGATTGGACCTGGGTGCTGTCGCAGCAGTGCCCCGAGTGCGGCATGACGGCAAGCGATGTCGTGCCCACCGAGATTGGCACCCGGATACGCGCTGACATCCCGCGCTGGGAGGCCGTGCTGACCCGGCCAGATGCCCGTGAGCGCCCCGCGCCCAACGTCTGGTCGCCGACGGAGTACGCGTGCCACGTACGCGACGTGTTCCTGTTGTTCGCCGATCGAGTCGAGCTCATGCTCGACCGGCACGATCCGCAGTTCGCCAACTGGGACCAGGATGCGACGGCAATCGAGACGCACTACGACGAGCAGGATCCTGCCATCGTGGGCGAGGAGCTCGCCGCGGCAGGCGATGTCGTGGCTCGGGTGTTCGACAGCGTGTCACCCGACTCATGGGGCCGCACGGGGCGACGTAGCAACGGCTCGACGTTCACGATCGAGACCCTCGGCCAGTACTTTCTGCACGATGTCGTCCACCACCTCCACGACGTCCGCGGTTGATGCGTTGGGACGCGATCGTGCTCGCCGGCGGTCGTGGTGCGCGCCTCGGCGGCGTCGACAAGGCAACGCTGGACCTTGACGGTTCGACCCTGCTCGAGCGCACCCTGGCAGCCGTCGCCGGCGCCTCGCGGGTCGTGGTGGTCGGCGACGTTGAGGCCCCCGGGACGGTCGTCGTCCAGGAGGAGCCGCGATTTGCCGGACCCGCTGCGGCAGTTGGAGCCGGGCTTGCGCAGGTTCGGGAGGCATACGTGCTGCTGGTGGGCTGTGACCAGCCATTTCTCAGTCAGGCAATCGAGGTGCTGGTGGCCGCGGTCGTGGGGGATGGCGTGGTCGCGGTCGATGCGGACGGGCGACGTCAACACCTGATGAGCGTCGTGCGTGTCGACGCACTGCGCGAGTCCGCACATGCCCAGCCGTCGTTGACCAACCTGCCCCTGCACGCCCTGCTGGCACCTTTGGACCTGATGGAGGTCGCCGTACCGGCGCGCACGACCCTCGACATCGACACGTGGCACGATCGAGACTCTGCACTGCAGATGGGCAAGGAAGGAGCCGGCGATGACTGAGGTCGACCTCGACGACTGGGTTTCGACGGTTGCGGCCGAGCTCGGCCTGCGCGGCATCGAGGTGGACGTCGACGCGGTTCTCGACCTTGCCTCAGTCGCCGCACACGCAGTCGTACGCCCCGCAGCCCCGTTGACGACTTTCCTCGCCGGCCTCGCCGCAGGTAGGGCCGGTGCATCAGCTGACGACATTCGTGATGCGATCGCGCGGGCCACCACACTGTGCGAGGGCCGCTGATGGGCCGGCTGACCCGTCGTACGTCGATCACCCGGTTCGCCGCTGACGGCACCTCGGTGTCGCGCGAAGATGCGCTGGCCGTTGAGGAGCCGCTGGAGATCAGAGTCAACGGCAAGGCGATGTCGGTGACGATGCGATCACCCGGGGACGACTTCGACCTGGTCGCCGGCTTCCTGGTCTCCGAGGGCGTGATCTGGTCGGCCGAGCAGCTGGCGTCGATGCGGTTCTGCGCCGGCACCGATGACGACGGCCTGCAGACGTTCAACGTGGTCGATGCGGCGTTGAGCTCCGAGACGGTGTTGCCTGACCTGTCGATGGAACGCCACGTCTACACCTCAAGCTCGTGCGGCATCTGTGGCACGGCGTCTATCGAGGCAGTGCACAAGGCCGCCCACTTCGGTCACCTCGACGACGACTCGACCTACGCCTCGGCATTGCTTGGTTCGCTGCCAGATCGACTTGCGGGAGCATCAGAAGGTCTTCGACCGTACCGGTGGCGTGCACGCCGCGGGACTGTTCGATGCCGAGGGTGAGCTGCTCTGTCTGCGCGAGGACGTCGGGCGGCACAATGCCGTCGACAAGGTCGTCGGCTGGGCGCTTCGCGAAGGCCGGCTCCCGCTGCGCGGCACTGCGCTGCAGGTTTCGGGGCGTGCCTCGTTCGAGCTGGTGCAGAAGGCGCACCTCGCGGGCATTGCGGTCCTCGCAGCGGTGTCTGCGCCGTCATCGCTCGCCGTCGAGCACGCGGAGTCGGCCGGCATGACGCTGCTCGGGTTCAGCCGCGGCGGAGGATTCAACGTCTACGCCGGCGCCCACCGCATCGTCTGATCCTTTCGACAGGCTCAAGAAGCGGACGATAGGAACTCGCCGACTTTGTCTTGCGCACTAGTGTGCAGTGCGTGGTACTGTCCGATCCATGGATGCGACTCAGCTACTCAAGGGAGTCCTCGACGTGGCGGTGCTCGCCGTGGTCGAGGACGAGGACGGTTATGGCTATGACGTCGTGCGCAGACTGCGTGCGGGCGGTCTCGAGGAGGTCGGCGACGCCTCGGTCTACGGCACGCTGCGCCGGCTCTACACGGCCGGCGCGCTGACGTCGTACGTGGTGCCTTCGGAGGAAGGCCCACACCGCAAGTACTACGGCATCAATGCGCAGGGCCGGGCGATGCTCGACGTGCAGCGCAAGGTCTGGAACGAGTTCTCAACCACCATGAACAACCTGCTGGAGGCATCATGACCACCTCGACCGTCACCCCCGAGATCGCCGCATTCGCCCAAGGTGTTCGCAGTGCCCTCGCCGACCTGCCCGCAGACGAGGTCGACGAGCTCACCGGGGGACTCGAGGCCGATCTCGCTGAGGCATACGCCGAAGATCTGCAGCGCGAGCTGCCTGATCCGGCGGCGTACGCCGCCGAGCTCAGGATGGCAGCCGGGCTGCCGGCCCGCGGGAAGGCCAAGCCGGGCATCGTCTCCGGAATCGCGCAGAACTGGCACGACACACGAGCAGACCTCACTGCGGCGCTTCGTCGCAACCCTGCTCTGGGGGGCGTAGCCGAGTTCTTGGTGGTCCTCCGGCCAGCCTGGTGGGTGTTTCGCGCCTGGCTCGCCACGTGGCTCGTCGCGGCTTTCTTCGGCAGCCAGCAGGGCTACTGGTTCAACGGGGCGGTTTGGTTCGTCGTCCTCGCCGCATTCGTCGTCGTGAGCGTCCAATGGGGTCGAGGCCAATGGCGGACCAGGGGATTGGCGCCAATCATCGTTCTCGGCAACGTTGTGGCCGTGCTGCTTGCCCTGCCGGTGCTGGCCCACGCAGCCGACGGGCGGACTGTCTACGTCAGCGAGGGGTATGTCCAAGAAGACCTCACGGGGGTTTACCTCAACGGCAATGCGGTGACGAACATCTTCGGATATGACGCAGACGGTCGTCCGCTGAGCAACGTTCAGCTGTTCGACCAGGACGGCAAACCGCTCGCCACATCAGTGGTCGGTGGCAACGGATGTCTCGATCCCGAGTGCGAGAAGCAGGGGCTGTGGGTCCCTGCGACGCTGCGTACCGGCGTCGCGGCGTGGAATGTCTATCCGATGCGGATGATCGAGGCTGAGGCGGATGCCCAGGAGCTCCTGCTGCAACCTGTCGCCGGCGCTGAGCCTCAGGAGCGGACCTCGCCGTTCGTCAAGGTGCCTGCTGTGATGCCGGCGCCGAAGAATTCAGAAACCGCGCCATAGAACGGGAGCAAACTGCCACGCTGAAGCGTTGTATAGAGTGAAAGTGCCGACTCCATCACGGAGCCGATATCCCACGGAGGGAAACATGAAGAGCAGTAACCCCGTCTTTGCTCGCAGCGCCGAGTTCAACGGCAAGGGCACCGCCACGTCCGCCGACCCGTCGCAGTGGCAGATCGACCTCAACGGCAACAAGACACCCACCCACACGGGTCGCGGTGCCGGCCTATGACGCTCGACATCGTCGTCGAGAAGACAGCGATTTCGCTGGCACTCCTCACCGCCGCAGCGGCCGTCACCTGGTTCATAATCGGTGACATGAGCGATGCCAACCTCGGCAAGCGCCTACGGCACTGCTTCATGTTGCAATGGGCGGCGCGATCGTCGGACTGGTGCTGTCGCTGGTCAACTCGTTCAAGAAGGTCATCAGCCCCGCGCTGGTGCTCGCCTACGCCGTGGTCGAAGGTGTCTTCGTCGGCGCCTTCTCCAAGATCATCGTCCCAGCTGCGTCGGCGACCCACATCGTGTTCCAGGCGGTCCTCGCGCACGATGGTGGCCTTCGGTGGCACGCTTGTTCGCCTACAAGTTCTTCAACATCCAGGTCACCGACAAGTTCCGCAAGGTCGTCACGATTGCGATCTTCAGCTTCGTCGGCGTCATGCTGCTCAACTTCGTACTCAGCCTCACCGGCGTTGCTCGAAAGCGGGGGCCTGCGCGACTTGGGCACCGCTCGGTCTGCTCGTCTCGGCCGCCGCCGTCGTGCTCGCAGTGTTCATGCTGATCATGGACTTCGACTACGTCGAGCGGGGCATCGCGGCCGGCATCCCCGAGCGTGAGTCCTGGCGCGCGGCATTCGGTCTGACCGTCACGCTGGTGTGGCTCTACATCGAGCTGCTGCGCATCCTTGCGATCCTGCGTGGCGACAACTAGGACGCAACAAGCAGATACGCGACGATGGCCGGTCCCTTCGGGGGCCGGCCATCGTCGCGTTCTAGCGGACGGCGACTGCGGCGACGTCGCAGGACACTGGCCCAGCGGCCGCTTCGGACGACCTGGGTGCCGGGGTGCTGTGAGGCGCGGGTGGCGGCTCGTCGAGCGACATGATGTCGGGGTGCTCGCCGGCGTCGAGGACGTCCTGCTGAGGATCGTTCAGCGCTGCCGCGACTGCCGGGATGAGCACCGAGACCATGTTGGCGTAACCCGCGGCTGACGGGTGGAACCGATCCTCGCCGAACATCGCGTCGCGCTGCTCGTCGAACAGTCCGCCGAGGAGATTGCCCAGCGACACCGCGCGACCGCCCGCGCCGACCACGCCGATGGTCTGTTGGCGGGCGAGCAGCCTGCTCCAGTGCCGAGCCACCTCGCGAAGTGGCTGCAAGATGGGTCGCACCGTGCCCAGGTCGGGGCACGTACCGACCACGACCTCACACCCTTCGGCCGTCAGCCGGCTGACGACGTCGGCCAACAGTCGCATCGAGGTGTTCGGGAGCACTCGGTGGGTGACGTCATTGGTGCCGACGACGATGACGGCGACATCAGGCTTGAAGTCTCCCGCGAGCTCGATCTGCGCCTCGAGGTCGGAAGTCTGTGCACCGACGACCGCCACGCACCGCATCTCGACCTGGGCGTCGAGGACGTGGGCCAGTCCGACTCCCAAGAGACCAGTCGGTGTCGTGTCGGAGGTGACCATGCCGTAGCCGACCGCTGCGGAGTCACCCAGCACGAGGCAACGGATCGTCCGGCCCGCGTGGCCCTCGCCGTAGACACCATCGGGCGACGGCGGACGTGCATCAGTCGTGCCGATCATTCGTCTGGCGAGGAGTGCCTCGCCGATCAGGAAGGCGTAGAAGCTTGAGAACGTGGCGCCCCCGCCCACGAGAGCGAAGGTGGCCATCTTGCGTGCGCGGGCCATACGGGCAATTTTACGTCGCGACCCACACTGGGCCAGTACATACGCCGAGGTCGGTATGAACCGTTGCGCAACATAGGGTGAACCTGTGCGCCACGATTTTGTCCCCAACCTCCGAGACGTCGGTGGCATTGTCACCTCCGAAGGCACCACGGTCGTTCACGGTCGAGTTCTGCGCAGTGCCATGCCGTCGGCGAAGGACCTGATCCCCGAGGGCATCGCCTGGCCGCCAGCCGTGGTCATCGACCTGCGATCGGACGGCGAGTGCGAGCCGATCCACCCGCTGGCACAGCATGGTTCTCGCATCGTCAACCTGCCGCTGCTGAGCGCGCTGCGCCCAGATCTCGCCCCACCGACGAACTTGCACGGCCTCTACCTCCTGCTGCTGGATCACGCTCCGATGTATCTCGTGGAGCTGGTCCGTGAAGTCGCGACGGCTCCGGGAGCGACGCTGATCCACTGCGCCGCCGGCAAAGATCGCACCGGCATCTCGATCGCGCTGCTGCTGCGTCTCGTCGGCGCATCGCGTGACGACGTGCTGGCTGACTACCAGGCCACCGAAGCGGCGGCCAAGGAAATCGGCGCCAGGCTCGGCAAGATTCCGGGACGTCGCCACCGCGCAGCACTCCCACCAGCGTTCCTCGAGGTGTCGTCCGAGGCGATCGAAGCGGTGCTTGACGTGTGGGACGCGCACGACGGTGGCGTGCACGGGTGGTTCAGGACAGTTGGTGGCGACGACGATCTCGTTGCACTGCTGCGCCGTACTCTGGTGCGATGAACGTCAGCCCGGTCGGAGCGCGCGATCGGCTCGTGGCGTCTCGTGTCGTGCCGCTCGGCGGCATACGTGGGTTGTCGGTGCACCGGACGCTGCCGCTGCGCGGGCTGCCCACCGTCGGGCCGTGGTGCTTCGTCGACCAGTTCGGCCCGACGTTCTCGCGGATGGATGTCATGCCACATCCGCACACCGGGCTGCAGACGGTGACGTGGCCTCTGGTCGGCGAGATCCGGCACCGGGACAGCCGCGGCAGCGATGTCGTGCTGCGCCCCGGTGAGCTCAACCTGATGACGTCCGGCAACGGGGTCTCACACTCTGAGGTGTCGATTGAATCCAAGCTGTCGGTGATGCACGGGCTGCAGCTGTGGGTGGCGCTGCCCAACAGTCGTCGGCTGGGGCCATCGAACTTCGAGCATCTGATCAAGCTTCCACGCGTCGAGGGCGACAACTGGAGCGCCACCGTCATGATGGGTGAGTTCGAGGGCGCAAAGTCAGCAGCGAAGGTCTATTCCCCGACTCGTCGGTGTTGAGCTGCGGCTGAAGGCTGGCCGGTCGACGGTGCCGCTCGAGCCCGGCTTTGAGCACGCGATTCTCGCGGTCGACGGGATGGCGCTGGTCGACGAGCACGTCGACGTGTCGCATCGCGAGATGTACTACCTTGCGCCCGGGGCGCACCGAGGTGACGATCGACGTACGCTCCGACGCGATCATCCTGCTGATCGGCGGTGAGCCGTTCACCGAGCAGCTGCTGATGTGGTGGAACTTCATCGGGCGTACCCATGAAGAGATCGTCGAGGCGCGGGCCGACTGGGAGGCCGAGAGTGAACGCTTCGGCTTCGTCGACGGACACGATGGTGCCCGCATTCCGGCGCCGCCGCTGCCCAACGTGCGATTGACCCCGCGGCGGCGTACCGCCTGAGGCTGATTCGGGCACACCTGTTCCGCCCCGCCGGCCTTTCAGATACCCTCAGTATCTGAATCCCCGAGAGGACCCCATGACTCACTTCACCGACAAGGTCGCCGTCGTCACCGGAGCAGGCTCCGGCATCGGCCGCGCCCTGTCCATCGATCTCGCCCGGCGCGGCGCCAAGCTCGCGATCTGCGATGTCGACACACTCGGTCTCGCCGAGACCGAGGCAATGGTCAAGGCCGAGGGCGCCGAGGTCAAGGCCGATCACCTCGACGTGTCGCAGCGCGAGCTCGTGCTGGCGTACGCCGACGATGTCGCCAACCACTTCGGCAAGGTCAACCTGGTCTTCAACAACGCCGGCATCGCCTTCACCGGCAATGTCGAGGAGATGTCGTTCAAGGACATCGACCGGGTGATGGACGTCGACTTCTGGGGTGTCGTGAGCGGGACGAAAGCATTCCTGCCGCACCTCATCGCCTCCGGCGACGGCCACATCATCAACATCTCGAGCGTCTTCGGCCTGTTCGCGGTGCCGACCCAGAGTGCATACAACGCGGCGAAGTTCGCTGTACGAGGGTTCACCGAGTCGCTGCGCCAGGAGATGCGGAACAACAAGCGCCCCGTGAAGGTGCTGTGTGTGCACCCGGGCGGCATCAAGACCAACATCGCCCGCAAGGCCGAGCAGGTCGAGGGTCTCGATCACGACAGCCTGGCCGACCAGTTCGACAAGATGGCTCGCACCACGCCGGAGAAGGCCGCCAAGGTGATTCTCAAGGCCGTCGAGAAGGACAAGGCGCGTGTGCTTATTGGCGCCGACGCATGGATGCTCGACAAGTTCGTGCGGCTCACCGGCCCCGGCTACGCCCGGGCAGTGAGCGCGTTCAGCAGGCGCAGCGGCCTCTAGCCGGCAAGCTCGGCAACGCCGGACGGTCGTGACGCTGCGGGAAGTGCCAGCAGCGTCGCGATCAACGCCCGGGTGACGAGGTCACGGATCTCGTCACGCGTGATGTCTGGGGCGTCGAGCCAGTCGTGCGCTGCGTTGCGCATGAACTGCAACCAGCTGCGTACGGCGATCGTGGCGAGTGTGGAGGCAGGTCGCCCCGGTTCGACGGCGGCCAGGATGCGTGCGGTCTGCAGCTGGGTTTCCTCGTCGATGATGGTCTGGATCTCCGGGTCTGCGGATGCTCCGCCACGGAACACCGCCTTGACGCCCAGCTTGTGATCGGCGCAGTAGTTGAGGTAGGTCTCGATGCCCTGGTTCAGCTGATCGATGATCGGCAGGTCGGGATCTGGTCGGGTGAGCTCGGACATCCGGTTGGACTCGCGTCGCACCATGGCAGCGAAGAAGGCCCGCTTGGTGGGGAAGTAGTGATACAGCAGGCCGCGTGAGACGCCGGCTTCTTCGGCCAGCAGCTCGATGTGAACGTCCTCGTACGACTTGTCGGCGAACAGCTCAGCGCCGAGGTCGAGGAGCTGGTCCTGGCGTGCTTCGCGGCTGAGCCTGGTGCGGGTGGCCATGCCCAAAGACTACTTGACTTGGGTTCAGCACGGGCTAGGCTGGACCTACTTTATCTCGGTTCAATAGGAGCAGGCATGCGCAACGACTGGAGTGGCCAGACCTTCCCGCACCCTGCTGGACGCCGACGGGTCCTCGGAGACGTCAGGAGCATCAATCCGGACAAGCCGCTGCAGAGCGTGATGGCGCGAGCCAAGGATCTTGGACCGATCTTCGAGCTGCACGTCTTCGACCAGAAGTTCGTCTTCGTCACCGGCGCCGAGGTCGCCGCCGAGCTGTGCGACGAGTCAAAGTTCGCCAAAGGTCTGTCCCCGGCGCTCGTGGCGCTGCGGGAGTTCGCCGGTGAGGGCCTGTTCACGGCATACAACGACGACACCAACTGGGCGCTGGCCCACGATCTTCTCCGCCCGGCCTTCACCAAGTCCGCGATGCAGAGCTATCACCCGATCATGCTGGCCGCCGCCCAAGAGCTCTTTGACCTGTGGGACTCGCGCACCGGGCCAGTTGACGTCTCGGCGGACATGACGAAGCTGACCATGGAGACCATCAGTCGAACCGCCTTCAGCACCGATTTCGGCTCGTTCAGCCGGGCAGAGCCGCACCCGTTCATCCCGGCAATGATCGCCGCGCTCAAGGCGGGCCAGCGCAAGGGCTCACTCAACGCCATGCCCGGCGCTGCACTGCTTTCCAAGCGCATCGACAAGAAGAACGCGCACCATCGCGAGTATGTCGATTCACTGCTCGACGGCATCATCGCGGAGCGCCGGGCTGGAGATGTCGACGAGAGTGACCTGCTCGGCATCATGCTCCACACACCCCACCCGGAGACTGGTCAACGCCTCGACGACGTCAACATCCGCCACCAGATCCTGACGTTCCTCGTCGCGGGTCACGAGACCACGTCAGGGGCGCTGTCGTTCGCGCTCTACTACATCGCTCAGAATCCCGACATCCTCGCCAAGGCGCATGCCGAGGTGGACCAGATCTTGGGTTCGGATCGTGACGCCGAGCCGACCTTCGAGCAGGTCCCCAAGTTCCGCTACCTGCGCCGGGTGCTGGATGAAGGGCTGCGGTTGTGGCCGACTGCGCCGGCGTTTGCTCGCAGTCCGCGCGAGACAACCGTGCTGAGCACAGGCCACACGATGCGACCTGAGGACTGGGCCATCGTGGTGCTGCCGATGATGCAGCGCGACACGTCCGTGTGGGGCGAGGACGCCGATCAGTTCGACCCCGACAGGTTCCTGCCCGAGAACGCGCGAGGACGGCAGCCGCACTCATACAAGCCGTTCGGGACGGGTGAACGCTCGTGCATCGGTCGCCAGTTCGCGCTGCACGAGGCGATCCTGGTGCTGGCGAGGATGCTGCATCGCTATGACCTTGCCGCCGACCCTGGCTACGAGCTGGAGATCACCGAACGTCTGACGCTGATGCCCAAGGGCTTTGAGGTGACTCTGACTCCCCGGGTGCCTGCTGTCGTGGCTCAGGGTGAGCCCAGCATCGTGTGACCTTGGTCGTCGATGTCCCAGAACGGGTTGAACGCGACTTCCCACGGGTGCCCGTCGGGGTCGGCGAAGTAGCCGGAGTAGCCGCCCCACGGCGCCTCGTACGCGGCCTTCAGCAATGTCCCACCCGCGTCGACCGCCTGCACCAGCAGCTCGTCGACCTCATGGCGAAACCGGGTGTTGAACGCCAGCGTCAGTCCACTGAACGTGGCCCCCGTGTCAGTCAGGTTGGCGTCCTGGGCCAGCGCGGCCCGGCTCCAGATGGCGAAGACCAGGCCGGGCAGCTGATAGAACACCACCTCGTCATCTGGACTGGAGCCGCTCCAGCCCAAGCCCTGCTCGTAGAATGCTCGCGCACGGGCCAAGTCGGTGACCCCAAGGGTGATCAGGCTGAGTCGCTGCTCCATTTGATGTTGCGTCCTCTCGTTCCGTCGTCACGCTAGTGCCCACTCCCGACACTCCCATCAGGACAAGCCATGACTCGTCAGACCATCAAGGGCGCCCGCGTTCTCGTCACCGGCGCCACCGGCGGCATCGGGCAGGAGATCGCCCGGGCCCTGCACGCTGAGGGCGCAGACCTCGTCCTGAGTGGCCGCCGAGCGGAAATCCTCGAGCCGCTGGCCAAGGAGCTGGGCGCGGCCGTCGTGATCGCCGACCTGACAAACCTGAACGATGTCGCACGCCTGCTCGCGGAAGCCGGGCCGATCGACATCCTGGTCGCGAATGCGGCGCTACCTGCGTCCGGGCTGCTGCTGGAGTACACCCAGGAGCAGATCCTGCGCAATGTCTCGGTGAATCTGTCAGTCCCCATCCTCATGGCGCGGGCGAGCGCTGAAGGCATGGTGTCGCGCGGGCACGGGCACATCATCATGATCGGCTCCGTCGCGGGCAAGGCGGCATCCGCCGGGGCGTCGATGTACAACGCCACGAAGTTTGGCCTCCGTGGATTTGCATTGGCATTCCGTGAGGACGTCGCCTCATCCAACGTCGGCGTCTCGATCGTCGAACCCGGATTCGTCCGCGATGCCGGCATGTTCATCGAAGCCGACGGCAAGCTTCCGCCAGGAGTGCGCACCGTCTCGCCTCAGCAAGTCGCCACCAAGGTCGTCAAGGCGATCAAGCGCAACAAGGCCGAGGTGGTTGTCGCACCTGTCGAGCTTCGCGCCGGCACGGCTGTTGCGTCGGTGTTCCCGGGAGTGGGAAGCAAGGTCCAGAAGCGGCTTGGCGGGCACAAGATCTTCGAGACGATGGTGGAGGGCCAGCGCGCCAAGCGCTGACCAGCGGTCAACCGCTGTATGCCACGCCCGTTGCATGCAGCGGGCAGTAGCCATACGGGTTCTTGGCGAGGTACTGCTGGTGGACGTCCTCGGCGTAGTAGTAGGTCTCCAGCGGCAGGATCGACGTGGTGATCTCGCCGTAGCCGGCCGCCGTCATCCTGGGCTGGTACGCCGCGCGTGACGCCTCGGCCTGCTCCTGCTGCTCGGGCGTCGTGGTGAGGATGATCGAGCGGTACTGCGAGCCGCGATCATTGCCCTGGCGCATGCCCTGCGTCGGGTCGTGGTTCTCCCAGAAGACCTCGAGCAGCTGCTGATAGGTCACCTTTGACGGGTCGAAGATGATCCGGACCACTTCGGCGTGACCGGTGCGTCCGCTGCACACCTCGTCGTACGTGGGGTTGGGTGTGGAGCCCCCGGCATAGCCAACAGACGTCGACCACACGCCCGGCACCTCCCAGAACGTCTTCTCCTCGCCCCAGAAGCAGCCCAGCCCGAACACCGCGACGCCGAATCCCTCGGGTGCCTGAGTCTCGACGGGGGTGCCGAGCGTCAGATGTGTGCCGCCGACCTGGAAGGGGCGGCCGGAACGACCTGGCAGCGCCTCTTCGGCGGTCGGGATCCCGGACGTCTTGCGGTTGAAGATCATGGGTGCCACCTTTCACATCAAGTTTACGGATTTCGCCACATGTGGCTGACTGATTCAACCTCCCGGCAACCCCAGATGTTCCTGTCGATGCCCTAGGCTCGGCGCAGGAGGAAACCCTGTGGCAAAAAGCCAATCCAAGCGCAATGAGATACCCGCTGGTGTGGAGATCGCCACGCAGTGGTCGTGGCGGTTGCTGGTGATCGGTGCCGCGGGATTTGTCGGCATCTGGTTGCTTCGCTACTTCTCCGAGATCACGGTGCCACTCGCCGTCGCCGTGCTGGGCACGGCATTGACGGTTGGTGCGGTCGACTGGCTGGAGTCCAAGGGGGTGCCACGCATTGCCGCCACCGGGCTCGTGGTGGTCGGCATGCTGGTCGGGTTCGCCGGGATGCTGGCCCTGGTCGGGCAGCAGCTCGCGACCCAGGTCGCGGACCTGAAGTCCAACGTGGTCGAGGGCATCTCGCAGATTCAGGACTGGGCCACCACCGGCCCGCTCAAGCTGACCGACACCCAGATCCAGTCGTGGATCGATCAGGCCAAGTCATCGATCACCCAGACCGACACCTCGATCCTCACCACGGTCACCAGCGTCGGCACGACACTGACCCACCTCGTGGCCGGATTCTTCATTGCGTTGTTCGCCTCGTTCTTCTTCCTCTACGAAGGCGAGCGCATCTGGAGCTGGATCGTGGCGCTGTTCCCACGAGCAGCACGCGACAAGGTGCACTCATCTGGCCGTACCGCCTGGGCCTCGCTGACGGCATTCGTGCGCGCCACCGTCATCGTCGCATTCACCGATGCCATGGGCATCGCGCTCGGAGCATGGGCCCTCGGTGTGCCGCTGACCTTCGCCATCGGTGTGTTGGTGTTCCTTGGCGCCTTCGTGCCGATCATCGGTGCGCTGCTGTCGGGCATGGTCGCCGTGCTCGTCGCACTGGTTGCGCAGGGCCCGTGGGTTGCGCTCGCGATGCTGGGCGTCGTCGTGTTGGTCCAGCAGCTGGAGTCGCATGTGCTCCAGCCCTTCCTCATGGGAAGGCTCGTGGCCGTGCACCCGCTCGCGATCATCCTGGCGATCGCCGCCGGTATCGCCGTCGCAGGCATCGTCGGCGCGCTGATTGCGGTGCCATTGGCGGCGTCGCTGAATGGCGTCGTACGACATCTGGTCAGCGAAGCGCAGGAATATCAGGACGACCCGGAGCCTGAACCTGCATGACGGACGTCCACGCCGTCTGCAGCGGTCTGCCCGGTGCAGTGCTGACATTCCCTTTTGGTGAGGACACCGCGGTCTACAAGGTGGGCGGCAAGGTCTTTGCGCTGACGGGAGTTGACCGTGCCACCAGCATCAACCTCAAGGCTGAACCCCCCGACGTCACCGGCCTCGTGGAGACCTATGAGGCGATCGAGCGGGGCTTCCACATGAACAAGAAGCACTGGATCACCGTGCAGATCGACGGCTCCCTGCCCGACGGCCTGCTCGAGGAGCTGATCGAGGACTCGTACGACCTGATCGTCGACAAGTTGCCGGCCCGCGACCGCCCCTAGTCCGACGAGCAGGGCTAGCCCTCGGTCGCCTCGGCCGGCACCGGGGTGCTGCGCGAACGCAGTGGGAGCTCCTTGATGAACAAGGTGATGAAGAACGCGATCACCACGAAGGGGAGCGCGGTCAGGAACACCTCGTGCAGCGATGAGGCAAAGGCGTCGATCACCTTGCCACGGACCGGCTCGGGCAGTCGGCGGATCGCCGTCGCATCGTTGGTGTTGACCGATCCGCCGGCTCCGGCGCCCAGTGACGTCTCCAGGTGATGGGCAAGTCGGCTGTTGAGGACGGCTCCGAACAGCGCCGTTCCGAATGCGCCGCCGAGGTTGCGGAAGAACGTGACGGTGCTGGTGGCGACTCCCATGTGGCGTACGTCGACGGAGTTCTGCACGATGAGGGTCAACAGCTGCATCGTCAGGCCCAGACCGAAGCCGAGCACGTACATGCCGATCCCGACACGTAGATACGAGCTGTCGGCGTTCAGGGTCGACAGCAGCAGCAGTGCCACCGAGACGACGATCGTGCTGGCGATGGGGAACATCCGGTAGCGGCCCGTGCGGGTGACGTAGTGGCCTGCCGGGATCGATGCGGAGAAAATGCCGGCCACCATCGGCACCATGCCGAGACCAGATCGTGTCGGCGACATACCCATCACGATCTGCAGGTAGAGCGGTACGAAGATGATCGCGCCGAACATCGCGATGCCGAACACCATCGCGAGTGCGTTGGTGGTCGAGAACACCGAGTTGCTGAACAGGTCCATCGGCAGGATCGGCTCGACGGCGCGACGCTCGATCAGGATGAACAGCACCGCGAGGAGAAGCCCGCCACCCAACAGCGAGAGGCTCGGCGTTGAGAGCCAGCCGTGATCGGGCCCGGCCCAGGCGGTGTAGAGCAGTACCGAGGACACCGCGGCGACGAGGAAGCCGGCGCCCAGCCAGTCGATCGTGTGCTCGCGCCGGGTGTGCGGCAGCTTGAGGGCATAGGAGGTGACGACCAGGGCGGTGATGCCGATCGGGACGTTGAGCCAGAAGATCCATTGCCAGCCCGGACCGCCGGCCAACCAGCCGCCGAGCACGGGACCGAGCACGCTGGCGGTGCCGAAGACGGCACCCATGTAGCCCATGTAGCGACCGCGTTCACGTGGCGGCACGACATCGCCGATCGTGGCGAGGGCCAGCGCCATCAGTCCACCGCCGCCGATGCCCTGGATCGCGCGGAACGCAATGAGCTCGTCGATGTTGCGGGCGAAACCGCACAGCAGAGATCCGACGAGGAAGGTGATGATCGCGGCCTGGAAGATCAACCGGCGCCCGTACAGGTCGGAGATCTTGCCCCACAGGGGAGTCGCGGCGGTGGAGGCGAGCAAATATGCCGTGACGACCCAGCTGAGCTTATTGAGTCCGTGCAGGTCGGAGGTGATGCGCGGGAGTGCGGTGCCGACGATGCTCTGATCGAGCGCGGCAAGGAACATACCGGTCATCAGCCCGCCGAGGATCACCAGGATCTGGCGGTGGGTGAAGTAGGTCGGCTCCGGCGCGGCGGCCTGGGTGTCGGTCATCGGTCGCCTCCGAGTGCAATGGCGAGGCGGGACAGCTGGAGGCGAAGCTGCTCTCGGTCGTCCGGGCTCCAGTCGGCCAGGGCTTCGGTCAGCACGGTGCGACGTTGCTCGAATGCCGACCTGAGTCCGGCGCGCCCGGCGTCGGTGAGGCTGATGATGCTGGCGCGCCCGTCGTCGGGATCGGGCCCCCGCTCGATGAAGCCGCGGTCGCCGAGCTGTTGCACGTGGCGGCTGACCGTCGAGGCGTCGAGCTTCATGGCGTCGGCGATGTCGCCCAGGCGCAGCGCACCGCGCGTCTTGAGCGCGTAGAGCAGGGCGGCCTGCGAGGGGTCGACGGTGTCACCGTCGAGGCGGGCGCGGAAGCGGCGGCCGACCGTCATCATCAGCTGGACCAGGGCGTCCTCGGCGGTCTCCGGCTCATCCTTCAGCGATGCGTCATTTACATGCATGGCGCAACCATATAACAACGTGCATGGCGCAACCAATTCGAATGACTGGCGGAGAACGTTAGTGTGATCACGTGGATCTGAACGACGTACGCGAAGCCCGCAAGCTCCTTGACGGCGTCATCGAGCTGACGCCGATGGCGCACTCGCGATGGCTCAGCACGATCGCGTCGACGCAGGTGTCGCTCAAGGCCGAGAACCTCCAGCGCACCGGCTCGTTCAAGATCCGCGGCGCCTACGTACGCATCGCGCGGCTCAGCGAGGAGCAGCGCTCGCACGGCGTGGTCGCCGCGAGTGCCGGCAACCACGCACAGGGCGTCGCGCTGGCAGCCTCAATGCTGGGCACCAAGGCCACGATCTTCATGCCCGAGGGCGCCGCGTTGCCGAAGGTCGCCGCGACCGAGGGCTATGGCGCCGACATCAAGTTCCATGGCACCGGAGTCACCGAGGCATTGGTGCCCGCGATGGAGTTCGCCGAGCGCACGGGCGCCGTGCTGATCCACCCGTTCGACCACCAGGACATCTTGGTGGGCCAGGGCACTGTCGGCCTGGAGATCCTCGAGCAGTGCCCCGACGTCAAGACAATTCTGGTGCCGGTCGGCGGTGGCGGCCTCGCTGCCGGCATAGCGTTGCTGCGGACCGAACGGCCCGACGTACGCATCATCGGGGTGCAGGCGGAGGACGCCGCTGCCTACCCCGCGTCGCTCACGGCGGGCCACCCGATCGCCTCGGTCATGGGTGCCACGATGGCCGATGGCATCGCGGTGGCCGAACCCGGCGGCATACCGTTCGAGGTCATCGCCGACCTCCTCGATGACGTCATCACGGTCAGCGAGGAGTCGATCAGCCGAGCTCTGATCTCTCTGTTGGAGCGCGCCAAGATGCTGGTCGAGCCCGCCGGTGCCGCCGGCGTCGCGGCGATCCTCGAGAAGCCGGACGCCTTTGAGGGGCCTGTCGTCTCGGTGCTGTCCGGCGGCAACATCGACGCGTTGGTGCTGCTCGACGTCATCCGGCACGGCCTCGCGGCGGCGGGCCGATTCCTGATGTTCCGCGTGCGCATCTCCGACCGCCCCGGTGAGCTGATGCGACTGCTCACCGACCTGGCCGCGATGCAGGTCAACGTCCTCAATGTCAACCACGATCGTGCATCGGAGTCGCTCGGCGTACGACAGGTCGATGTCGACATGCAGGTGGCGACGCGCGGTCCGAAGCACCGCGCAGAGGTCCGTGGTCGCCTGACCGAGCTGGGCTACGAACTCGTCTGACCGCCGCGCTCGAGCAAGTCCGTCATCTCGCGGGGTTTCGATACGTCGGCCGCGGACGGCCTCCTACTCAACCAGCGGGGTTGGTAACGCTTGTCGGTGGCCGCGTATCGAAACCCGGTGAGCGGACGGCCCCCTACTCAACCAGCGAGGATGGTGACGCTTGTCGGTGGTTGAGTAGCGGCGAGGAACGAGCCGCGTATCGAAACCTGGTGACTGATTTCGGTTCAGAAGGGCTTGGCGTCGACGATCTCGACGGTAATGGCCTTGCCGTTGGGCGCTTCGTACGAGACGGAGTCGCCCTTCTTCTTGCCAATCATGGCGGCACCGAGCGGTGAGCTCGGCGAGTAGATGTCGATCTCGACGCTGGAGTCCATGCTCAGCAGCTCACGGGAGCCAAGCAGGAACTGCTCGGTGTCGGTGTCGCCCTTGAAGCGAACCGTGACGATCATTCCGGCTTCGACGATGCCGTCGTCGGCGGGCTTGTCGCCCACCTCGGCGCGTCGCAGCATGTCTTCGAGCTGGCGGATGCGGGCTTCGGTCTTGCCCTGCTCCTCGCGCGCAGCGTGGTAGCCGCCGTTCTCCTTGAGGTCACCCTCATCGCGGGCAGCGGCAATCTTGGCGGTGATGTCGGCGCGAACTTCGCCGGCGAGGTGCTCGAGCTCCTGCTTGAGGCGGTCATACGCCTCCTGCGTCACCCAGATGGTGTTGGTCTCAGTGGGCTGAGTCATGACGGAGCTCCTTTCACGTACCGCACCCCAGGCGTCTGCCCGGGGTGAATGAACGAGATTAGCACTCATTCAGCCGCAACACACGTCCTCAGGACACCTGTGACGGCCCGACGCTCGGTCTCGATGTCTACCGAGATGCGGGTCTGTTCTTGCTGCGATGCGGGCACGTCGATCGTCTTCTCGCCCACCACGGAGTGATCGGCTGCCTGGGCGTAGACCGTGCACTGCACGTCAAGGGGGTCAGGCCGGACCACGTCGAGCTTGACCGTGACCCGGTGGTCGTCCACCACGTCATAGCCCCAAACCCGGGCCGTGACGGGCTTGTCCTGGAAGCCGACCCAGGCGGCCAGAGCGATGCCGATCGTGATGCCGACCGCCGCAATCAGTGGCCAGAACCAGCGAGGTCGGCTGCTGTTGGTGCTGTAGCGCGCTCCGAGGTCGGTCACCCCACCATTCTCTCAGTTCTTGCCAATCTCCTTGAGGACGGCCTTGTCGAACATCCGGTAGGGCAACAGATTCGACGCCGTCGCCATCATCTTGGCCTCAGTGCCGATGATGTACTCCGCCTTGGGTCGGCGTGCGAACAGTGCGTGGTGAGCCGCGTCGGCCACTTTCGATGCTGGGATTCCTCCCGTGCGGGCACCCTTGGCCATGCCGCGCATCGACTCGATCGTGCCGCCGTAGAGCTTCATGGCCTCCGTCGACAAGGTGCCACTGATCTCATCGATCTGGTTGCCGGCCTTGTCCCAGATCGGTGTCGCCACGGTGGCGGGCGCGAGCACCGAGACGCCGATGCCCCACGGCTTGAGCTCGCGTCGCATCGACTCCGCCATGCCGTTGAGTGCGTGCTTGGAGGCCGCGTACGGCCCGATGAACGGTGCAGCGATGCGCCCGCCGATCGAGCTGGTGAACACAATCCTTGCGCTGCCATGCTCCCGCAGCAACGGGAGGAACGCCTGAGTGACGGCGAGTTGGCCGATCACATTGACCTCGAGCTGGCGTCGGAACTCGTCGAGGTCGAGGAACTCCAACGGACCACCGACGGCGATGCCGGCGTTGTTGACGACTCCGCGGAGGGTGACATCACCCAAAGCTTCACTCACGGTTTTCGCAGCAGCGCGGGCCTCCTCCGCAGAGGTGACGTCGAGCCGTACAGGGGTGACGAGGGGATGTGCTGGAGCAGTGGACAGGTCGCGTACGGCGGCGAACACCCGGATGTTGTCGGCGGCGAGGTTTGCGACCATCGCTTCGCCGATACCGGTCGAGGCACCCGTGACGAGCACTGCTTCGGTGGGAGTCATGGCTCCATCGTCGCGCAGGAACACCCCGCCCGTGGCGGTTGTTGTCAGAGTGCGAGGATTTCAGCAGCGCCGTCCGAAGGAGAATTGTGGCCGAGAAGCTCCGCCTCATGCATGTGCACGCGCACCCCGACGACGAGTCGAGCAAGGGCGCCGCGTCCACCGCTCGATACGTCGCCGAAGGAGTCGACGTCCACGTTGCCACCTGCACCGGTGGCGAACGTGGGTCGATCCTCAACCCGCAGTTCCAGCACCCGGGAATCGAGGACAATCCCGAGCTGATCACCGACATCCGCCGCGAGGAGATGGATCGCGCCCGCGAGATCCTCGGCGTCACGCAGGACTGGCTCGGCTTCGTCGACTCGGGTTGGCCCGACGGCGATCCCAAGCCGCCGCTTCCGGAGGGTTGCTTCGCGCTCGTGCCGATCGAAGAGGCCGCCGCGCCACTCGTACGGCTGATCCGTTCGTTCAAGCCGCACGTGTTGACGACCTATGACGAGAACGGCGGCTACCCGCACCCTGATCACATCAAGTGCCACGAGATCAGCGTCTATGCCTTCGAGGCGGCGGCTGATCCGGCACGCTACCCGGAGCTGGGTGAGCCGTGGCAGGTCTCCAAGCTCTACTACCAGCTGGGCTGGAGCTGGCAGCGGATGGACGCGATCGCCCGCGGGATGGAGAAGCACGGTCTGGAGAACCCGTATGCGGAGCGGTTCAAGGACTGGGAGCGCAAGCCCGAGGACGAGGCGCGACTGACGACCCGCGTCGAGTGCGCCGACTACTTCCACGTGCGTGACGCCGCACTGCTGGCCCACGCGACGCAGATCGACCCTGACGGATTCTGGTTCGCGATACCGCACGAGGTGCAGGCCGAGGCCTGGCCGACCGAGGACTACCAGCTCGTCACCTCCCACGTGGAGACGAGCGTGCCGGAGACGGATCTCTTCGCGGGTCTGCGCTAGCAGAGCCCGCGGAGCGACAAGTAGAGCGCGGGTCTGCGCTAGCAGAGCCCGGGGAGCGACAAGTAGAGCGCGGGTCTGCGCTGATCGCTCGCTGGATGGCGGCGACTAGGATCGAACCATGAACTCGTACGTCGTTTCCGCCCTCGCCGCCGCCGAAGTGCCGCTCACACCTGAGAACGTCAGGCCGGGGTGGATCGCCATGGTGACGGTACTTGCTCTGTGCGCGGCGACGTACTTTCTTGCACGGTCATTCCTGAAGCACTCTCGCAAGGCCCAGCAGCCCTGGGAGGGCGAAGATCCCAGCACCCCGCAGCGCTAGACGCCGCGAGTCCTACGCGGAAAGGCCAGCCAAGCGCACCAACCCGCGATGACCGCACCGCCCAGCAGGCACGCTGCGACTGCCACGTCTGTGGTTGTGGTGAAGTCCGCCGACACCGAACCCTCGGCCTTGTGCGTGGCGCTGACGATTGATCCGAGTCCGACAGCGAGCAGGTTGGCGGCAGCACTGACGCTGATCGCGAGCGCCGCCGACTGCCGCCACGTCAGAGACGTCGATGGTTTGATGACGGCCGCGGACACGGCAGCCCCCACCAGAGTCACTACGCCGATCATGGCGAGAAAGAACAGGTGCTCGGTGAGGCCGATCTCATCGCGGAACCCGTACGCGAACACGAAGGCGACGAAGTAGCCCACGAACCCGATGATCAGATTGACGCCGGCGATGATTCCGCTTGCTCCCAAACCGCGGCCGACCTCGCGAGACTGGCTCATGCCGCAATCGTCGCATGCAGAGTGCCGCCACCTAGGCTGATTGCATGCCCAATCGCCTCGCTCAAGCCACGAGCCCCTATCTCCAGCAGCATGCTGACAACCCCGTCGACTGGTGGGAGTGGAGCGACGAGGCATTTGCCGAGGCCACGCGGTTGGATCAGCCGATCCTGCTGAGCGTCGGGTACGCGGCCTGCCATTGGTGCCACGTGATGGCGCACGAGTCGTTCGAGGACGCCGCAACCGCCGAGTACATGAACGAGCACTTCGTCAACATCAAGGTCGACCGCGAGGAGCGCCCCGACGTCGACGCGGTCTACATGAGCGCGACGCAGGCAATGACGGGCCACGGCGGGTGGCCGATGACCTGTGTGCTGACCCCCTCCGGCGAGCCGTTCTTCGCCGGCACGTACTTCCCGCCCGAGCCGCGACAGGGCAGCCCCGCGTTCACCCAGGTGCTCCAGGCCCTCTCGGACGCCTGGACCGAGCGGCGTGACGAGGTGCTCACCGTGAGCAGGGACGTCCTCGCGCACCTGCGATCGGGCACTGATCCGGTCGGCGGTGCGCTGGGCACCGAGCAGCTCGATGCGGCCGTCGAGTCCCTGGCCAAGCAGTACGACGCCGAGGCAGGTGGATTCGGCAACAGCCCGAAGTTCCCGCCGTCGATGGTGCTGGAGTTCCTGCTCCGCAATGCTGCACGCACAGGCTCCCAGCAGGCGCTCGACCTCGTTGCCGGCACCTGTGAGGCGATGGCCCGGGGCGGGATGTACGACCAGCTGTCAGGTGGCTTCGCCCGATACAGCGTCGACCGGTTCTGGCGGGTCCCGCACTTTGAGAAGATGCTCTACGACAACGCGCTGTTGCTGCGGGTCTATCTCCATTGGTGGCGACAGACGAAGTCGCCACTCGCCGAACGAGTCGTGCGTGAGACCGGCAGGTTCATCATCGACGAGCTCGGCACCCCGGAGGGCGGATTCGCTTCCGCACTGGATGCCGACAGCGACGGTCACGAGGGCACGTTCTACGTGTGGAACCCCAATCAGCTGATGAGGACCTTGGGGCCGGCCGATGGTGCGTGGGCGACCGAGCTGCTCGGCGTGACCGGAGGAGGCACCTTCGAGCGCGGCTTCTCGACGTTGCAGCTGCTGAAGGATCCGGACGACGAGGCACGCTGGCGCGACATTCAGGCCAAGCTCCTCGAGACGCGCGCCGCGCGAACGCGGCCGGCCCGCGACGACAAGGTCGTCGCATCGTGGAACGGTCTGGCCATCACAGCACTCGCCGAGGCGGGCGTCCTGCTCGACGAGCCCGACTTCACGACAGCCGCCGTACGCGCTGCAGAGCTGCTGAGCGACGTGCATCTGGGTGACCGGCTCGTCCGTACGTCCCGCGATGGAGTGGCCTCGACCCACGCCGGCGTGCTCGAGGACCACGGCGCTGTCGCGGAGGCATTCCTCGCGGTGCTCGGGGTGACGGGCGATGCGGTGTGGCTTGATCGCGCTCGGTTGCTGCTCGACCGGGTCGTCGACCACTTTGCCGACCCGGCCGGCGGGTTCTTCGACACCGCAGATGATGCCGAAGCTCTGGTCGTGCGCCCCAAGGATGTGTCCGACAACGCCTATCCGTCGGGCACCTCTGCTGCCGTCACCGCACTGATCTCCTTCGCTGCAATCACCGGCGATCACCGCTACCGCGCGGCCGCCGAGTCAGGCTTGGCCTCGGCTGCGTCGGTCGCGGCGCAGGTTCCCAGGTTCGCCGGCTGGACTCTGGCCGCGGCCGAAGCCGTGATCGCGGGCCCACTCGAGATCGCCGTGGTGGGGACAGATCGCACCGAGCTGCACCGGGCCGCGCTCGGTCTGGCCTCACCTGGTGCCGTGGTGGTCGCCGGTGACGCCGGCATGAGCATCCCGTTGTTCGAGCACCGCGACACGGTCGACGGCAAGACCGCGGCATATGTTTGCCGCGGCTTTGTCTGCGAACAGCCGGTCACCAGCGTCGAAGGGCTGCTCCAGCTCGGTGGTTGAGTAGCGGCGAGGGACGAGTCGCGTATCGAAACCTGGTGAGTCGGTGTGCTTGGGTGAGCGCGTGATCTTGCGGGGTTTCGATACGTCGGCCGCGGGCGGCCTCCTACTCAACCAACAAGTGGTGGTGGTTGAGTAGCGGCGAGGGCTGGCCTCTGTGTCTCGGTGGTTGAGTAGCGGCGAGGGACGAGTCGCGTATCGAAACCTGGTGAGGTGGCTCAGTAGGTCTGGTAGGCGAGCAGCGAGACACCGATGTAGTGGACGATGAATGCCGCGATCGTCAAGGTGTGAAAGATCTCGTGGAAGCCGTACCAGTTGGGCCACGGATCGGGCTTCTTGAAGCCGTAGACGATTGCGCCGATCGTGTAGAGCAGACCGCCGGTGGCCAGCAGGACGATGACGGCGGTTGAACCGTTTTCCGTGAACTCCGGTAACCAGAACACGGCCGCCCAGCCGAGGGCGAGATAGATCGGGACATACAGCCAGCGCGGGGCGCCGACCCAGAACACTCGAAACAGAAGACCGAGGATTGCGCCACCCCACACAAGGATCAGCAGGGTCCAGGCATCCCGGGTGTCGAGCAGCAAGAGGGCGAACGGGGTGTATGAGCCCGCGATCAGCACAAAGATGTTGGCGTGGTCGAACCGCTTCCAGCGTGCCTTCGCAACGTCTGACCAGCGTCCGGCGTGATAGACGGCGCTGACGCCGAACAGCAACAACGCGCTGACCATGAACACCGCGACACCGGCGCGTACCTTGACGCTGTCGGCGACGACCAGCATGACGAGGAAACCGAAGAAAGCCAGTGGCCAGGTCGCAGCATGTAGCCAGCCGCGCAGCTTGGGCTTGATCTCTTCGACGGTCTCTCGGAGTCTGTCGCCAACCTCTTGGACCATGCCTTCAGGTTCGCGATCGCTCATGCCAGTGCCGTCACGAAGAAACAGCGATGCGAAGGCGACGGCATGAACCCCGTCTGGTCGATGTGTTCGCTGCGCTCTCCCATGCGATTACCCTAGCGGCATGGCACTGAGCAACTTGGTCTACGGGGCGTACGAGCGACGCCTTGCCAAGCGACTCGATCCGCAGCGCCTCCCACGCCACGTCGGCGCCATCGTTGACGGCAACCGCCGATGGGCCAAACGGGGCGGCGCGAAGTTCGAGATGGGCTATCAAGCCGGTGCCGACAAGATCTCCGAGTTCGCCGTCTGGTGTGACGAGCTGGGCGTCGAGATCGTCACGTTGTGGTTGTTGTCGACCGACAACCTTCAGCGCCCTGACGAAGAGGTTGCCAGCATCCTGGCGGCCGTCGAGAACCTCATGGAGCGGCTTGCCGGCGAGGGGCGTTGGTCGCTGTCGGTGATCGGCAACCTCGACATGCTGCCCGCGGAGTCGGCCGGCCGGATGAAGCGGTTCGCCGACTCGACCTCGGCCGTAGAGGGCATGCGGGTCAACATCTGCGTCGGCTACGGCGGACGGCAGGAGCTCACCGACGCAATGCGATCGCTGTTGCTGGAACAGGCAGCCATCGGCAAGTCCCTCGAGGAGGTGGCGTCGACCCTCGAGGTCGACGACATCGCCGAACATCTCTACACCAAGGGGCAGCCCGATCCGGACCTGGTGATCCGTACGTCGGGTGAGCAGCGCCTGTCGGGCTTCCTGTTGTGGCAAAGCGTGCACTCGGAGTTCTACTTCAGTGATGCGCTGTGGCCAGCCTTCCGTCACGTCGACTTCCTGCGCGCCATGCGTTCGTACGCGCTGCGCGAGCGCCGCTTCGGCGCGTAGCGCCTCGTACCTCGGCGCTTCTGCGACTTCGTCGCAGCCGGGCTTCGACCGGAGAGTTAACGCGAGAGTCACACGACGTCGGGCGTGTCGTCGCCAAATGGGGCCCTTGGCAGGCATACGTTCAAAGAGTGTTGACGCTCGCCCCTGAGCACGCCGAGTTGGCCCTTTCCGCCGAGTAGGGCCGGCGCAGGGCGCGCGCGGGCTCGTTGAGGAGACACAGTCGTGGCTGCCAAGAAGAGCACGAGCCCGGACCGCCGCACGTACGTGCTGGACACCAGCGTCCTGCTGGCAGATCCCAACGCGGTCAACCGTTTCCACGAGCACGAAGTGGTGATCCCCGTCGTGGTGATCACCGAGCTCGAGGGCAAACGACACGATCCCGAGCTTGGCTACTTCGCGCGCAGCGCACTTCGGTTCCTCGACGACCTTCGAGTCCAGCACGGCACCCTCGACAAACCCCTGCCCATCGGCGAGGAGGGTGGCACGATCCGGGTCGAGCTCAACCACACCGATTCGTCGTCGCTGCCTTCGGGTTTTCGCCTCGGCGACAATGACACCCGCATCCTGTCGGTCGCCCGCAACCTCGCCAATGAGGGCAACAACGTCACGATCGTCTCCAAGGACCTGCCGATGCGGGTCAAGGCATCTGCTGTCGGCCTGGTCGCCGAGGAGTACCGCGCCGAGCTCGCGCTCGAGTCCGGCTGGACGGGTATGCGCGAGATCGAGGTCGAGAGTGTTGACCTGGACGTGCTGTATGACACCGGCTTCCTCGATCTTGCCGAGACGCGAGACCTGCCGTGCCACACGGGACTGGTGCTGGTGTCGGACAAGGGCAGCGGCCTCGGCCGGATGACGGCCGACAAGCAGATCCAGCTCGTCCGCGGCGATCGTGATGCGTTCGGCATCCACGGCCGTTCCGCCGAGCAACGTGTCGCGCTCGACCTGCTGCTCGATCCCGAGATCGGCATCGTCTCCCTTGGTGGCCGCGCCGGGACGGGCAAGTCAGCCCTTGCCCTGTGCGCCGGTCTCGAGGCCACGATGGAACGGGGCCAGCACAAGAAGGTCGTCATCTTCCGGCCCTTGTACGCAGTCGGCGGACAGGAACTGGGCTATCTCCCCGGCAGCGAGTCCGAGAAGATGGGCCCGTGGGGACAGGCCGTGTTCGACACCCTCGGAGCGGTCACCTCCCCGGCGGTGATCGAGGAGATTCTCGATCGCGGGATGCTGGAGGTCCTGCCGCTCACGCACATCCGCGGTCGCTCGCTGCACGACTCGTTCGTCATCGTCGACGAGGCACAGTCGCTGGAGCGCAATGTCCTGCTGACCGTGCTTTCACGCATCGGCGCCAACTCCAAGGTCGTGCTCACCCACGATGTGGCCCAGCGTGACAACCTGCGGGTCGGCCGCCATGACGGCGTCGTCGCGGTAGTGGAGAAGCTCAAGGGTCACCCGCTGTTCGCCCATGTCACCCTGACCCGCTCGGAGCGTTCGCCGGTGGCGGCTCTGGTGACCGAAATGCTCGAAGACGTCACTTTGTAGAGACACGCCTTGGGTATGGGAGCCGCGGCTTGGGAGACGTTCTTCTGCCGTGGCTTCCTCCCCGCGTGGTCGGGTTGACTCGGGCTGTTGGAGACGTTCATCTGCCGTGGCTTCCTTCCCGCGTGATCAGGTCGGCTCGCGCTGTGCCGACCCACTTTCCGGCAAGCCCCGGAAGAGGCACCCGCGCTGTGGCAGAGTGACCGGGTGAGGGAGCGCCCGCGAGTGAACAATCAGTTGATCACGCCGTGGCACTCGTACCGTGCCTTTTCAAGGGGAGCCAGGGCGTGAGCGTTAGAGGGAGACGAATCGCGGCCTTCGGCCTGGCCCTCGCCACGCTCGCCGCCTGCGGCAGCGAAGCGCCGGCCGAGTCGACGGTGACGCTCAACTGGTACGTCGGTCCTGACCGCGTCGACGCGGAGGCAGTGGCCCGGTCATGCGGCACCGCCGACTACCGGATCGCGGTCAAGCAGCTGCCCACCGACGTTGACGAACGCCATGCGCAGCTGGTGCGCCGGCTCGTCGCCAAGGACACCTCGATCGACCTGCTCAGCCTCGACTCGGCCTTCACGGCGGAGTTCGCCGAAGCGCAGTTCCTCGCCCCTGTGCCTGAAGACCTCGCGCCGGCGTACAGCAAGGACATCGCACCCGCCGCGCTCGCCGCCGCGACATACGAAGACTCGCTGGTGGTGGCTCCGTGGTGGTTCGATCCCCAGCTTCTGTGGTTCAGGGGCAAGACCGCTGAACGTGCCGGCCTCGACACCACCAAGGCATCGACCTGGGAAGACGTCATCACCGGCGCGCAGCGACTCGGCCTCACGGTGCAGATCGACGACCCCGACGGCGCCGGCATGTCCGAATGGGTCAACGCGCTGGTTGCCAGTGGCGAGGGGCAACTCGTAGATGGGACCAGCCGTTCGGCAAAGGTTGGTTTCGACACCGATGCTGGACAGGCCGCCGCCGGCGTTGTCGAGTTCTATCACGACTCGATGGTCGGCCCCGGCCCGTCGCGGGACGCTCTGGCCGCCTTCGCCGCTCCAAGGGGTGGCTTCCTGCTCGCTCCCAGCTCGGTGATCTCCGATCCTGCGCTCGTGGCTGTCGCCCGCGACATGGGTTGGGCTCCCTACCCGATGATCGGTACGTCCAGTGTCGCGCCGCTTGCCGGGGTCGGGCTCGCCGTGCCGTTGTACGCGCCGCACTCGGACCTTTCCTACAAGGCGATCACCTGCCTGACCAGTCCGCCTGTGATGGTCGCGGTCATGACCAGCGCCGGTCACAGCTCGAGCCGGCTGACGACGTATGACGATCCGTCCGTCACCTCGGCCTACCCGATGGCGGACGTGACCAAGGCGGCCGTGACGTCGGGCCGCGCCGTTCCCACCACGCCCTACTGGCACCTGGTGCGTGCCGCGATCGACGAGTCGTGGCGCCCATTGGCGGAGGTCACTGCTGACGGCACGCCGAGCCATGCTCAGCGCGTCGTCGCCGCTCGATTGCGGGGTGACCTGCCGTGAAGGGCTGGAAGTGGCTCGCGCCGGCCGTCGTGGTGCTTCTCGCGATCACCGCATGGCCGATCGGTCGTGGGGTGTGGCTGTCGATGTCGTCGTACTCACTGACCAATCCGGATGCACGCACGTTCGTGGGTGCTGACAACTACATGGAGATCTTGACCAACCGGTCGTGGTGGCTCGCCATTGTCGCCAGCCTGGTGATTGTCGTGCTCGTGGTGGCGCTGCAGCTGGCACTCGGGTTCGCGTTCGCAGTCGCGCTGCGACGGATGTCGGTCCTGTGGCCGATCACCCGGATCGTGGTGCTGCTGCCCTTCGCCGTGCTCGCCGTGGTCTCGGCCGTCATGTGGCGCGATGCCGCGACTACCGGGTTCCTGGCGAGCTGGTTCCGGCTCGATGACGTGGGTCAGCTCGATGCCCTCGCTGCTGTCAGCATCAGCGAGGTGTGGCGTGGGACCGGAGTTGTCACGGTGATCCTGCTCGCGGGTCTGAGCCAGATGTCCGGCGCGTTGTACACCGCCGCAGTCGCCGACGGGGCGACCGGTTGGCAGCGGCTGCGCCGGGTGGTGCTTCCGGTGATGGGACCGGCTTTCGCCGTGGCGGCGACCTATCGTTCGCTGGAGGCCTTCCGTGCGATCGAGGGTCCGTTGCTGGTTGACGAGCCTGGCGGAAACGTCCGCACCGCACCGCAGCTGATCTGGGACACGACGTTCTCCTCGTTCGAGCTCGGCCTCGGCGCTGCCATGTCGATGGTGCTGCTGGTGGTCACCGGGCTGCTCGGTGTGCTGCTGGTGCAGCTGCTCAGGGTGAGGAGGGTCGTATGAGGTCCGCCGTGCTCACGCCATCGGTTCGCTCGCGCTTGTGGGCGTCGGGCATCTCGTTCTTGGTCGGATTCGCGCTGGCCAACTACGGCATCTTGATGATCGCCCGCCCTGATCAGTGGCTCTGGTTGGCTGCCGCAGCCGTGCTGATGTTGACGGGCGCCGCGGGCATCCTGTTCGCCGACACCAATCGTTCGGTGTCGTTCTGGGCCGTGCTGGGTGTGGAGGTCTTCGCGATGTTCACGCTGCTGCCGCTGCTGTGGACCTTCACTGTCGCCACCACGCCCGACGGGGTCATCGCCAGCTCTCTGCTGCCTCGCGAGATCTCGTGGCAGACCTTCGGCGATGTCATGGGCTCCGATGAGCTGCGGCGGGCTGCGCTCACCTCGATCCTGACTGCAGGCGTCGCCACGGCGATCTCGGTGCCGCTGGCGCTGGGCGCCGCGTACGGGCTGGTGCGTACGAAGCTGCGTGGACGACGCGTCGTGTACGCATTCGTCATCGCCGCGCTCCTTCTCCCGCTGGTCGCTGTGGCCGGACCGATCGCCGATCAGGTGATCTCGTTCGACCGCTACGGCTCGCGGTTGTCGCTGTTGGTCCCGGAGCTGCTCATCACGTTGCCGCTCGCGATCTGGCTGTCCGTCACGGTGTTCAAGCGCGCTCCGTGGTCGTTGGGCGATGCCGTGCGTGCTGACGGGGCGAATCGTCGTCAACGCTTCAGGCGATTCGCCGTACCGTCGCTCGGGCCGGGCGTCGTGGTTGTGACGCTGGTGGTCTTCGTCGTCGGCTGCCAGGACTTCGTCCTCGGTGCGGCCTTGTCGACGACTGACGCACCGTTGTCAGCGTCGTTGATGATGGCCCGGGGCGACCTCGACACCGCGCCGTCGGCGACGATCGCAGCCGTGGGCCTGTTGTGGGCCGCCCTGCCGGTGTTGCTCCTCCTCTTGGCGCCGCGCCGGATCCACCAACTTCTGGGAAGGTCATACCGATGACGTCGATCGAGATCCGCAATCTGACACTGGTCGGCCACGGTGGCCGACCGCTGCTCGACGACATCAGCCTGACCGTCCCCTCGGGTGAGACGCTCGCGATCGTCGGACCGTCCGGCGCCGGCAAGACCTTGCTCCTGCGTGTGCTGGTGGGGCTCGATGAGCAGACGGCCGGTGAGATCGTGCTCGACGGCGCCGACGTCACCAAAGCCAGTCCACGCTCGCGTGATCTCGCCATGGTGTTCCAGGACTATGCGCTGCACCCGCAGCTCGACACCTTCGACAACCTCGCGTTCTCGTCGACTCTGCGCAGAGCCAAGTCAACCAAGCGGTTCCGTCGCGGTGCGCTCGACAAGGCCGCCATTTCCGAGCGGGTCAGGTCGGTCAGCGAGTTCCTCGCCCTGACCGACCTGCTCGAGCGCGAGCCCTCCGAGCTCGATGATGCGCAGCGCCAACGAGTGGCTCTGGGCCGGTCCCTCGTACGCGAGGCCGCGGCCTATCTGTTCGATGACGCATTCTCCCAACAGGCCCCGCGGGTCAGGCCTCACGTGAGGTCCGTGACCGCGCAGTGGCAGACCGAGGCAGGGCGCACGTCGATCTTCACGACGTCCGACATCGCCGAGGCGCTGACCCTGGCCGACCGCGTCGCCGTCATGCACCAAGGATTCGTGCACCAGGTGGGCACGCCTCGTGAGCTGTACGAGGCGCCCAAGGACATGTTCGTCGCTGGGTTCCTCGGCTCACCGCCGATGAACCTGATTCCTGCCATCCCTCGTGGCCAACAGCTCGTGATGCCGCTCGCATCGATGTACATCGACGATGAGGTGCGCCGCCGCATCGGTGAGCGTGACCTGGTGGTGGTTGGCATCCGGCCCGAGGACTGTGTCGAGGCGACCAGCCCGGCCGCGGCCTCGGTGACCGACAAGCTCGAGCTCACGACCCGCATCGACGACGTCGAGTGGCAGGGCAACACCCAGCTCGCCTATCTCGGATATGACATCGCCCCCGAGATCGAAGCCCGCCTCGGCGCAGTCGAGGACCTGCTCGACTTCGATCTCTTCCAGAACTTTGTCGTGGCCCAGCTGGCCGCATCCAGCGCACTGAGCAGCGGTATGTCGATTCGCGTGGTGGTCCCGCGCACCAAGGTCCACGTGTTCGATCCGGAGACAGGCGAAAACCTCACGCTCCCGCAGAAGTCCTGAGCCCTTGAAGCCTGAGCCCATGAAGGACGTGAACCGCCGCGTCTGGGTTCCGGCTGGCCTCATCGGAGTCGGGTTCGGTGTGGTCTACACCGTCATCTCGCTGGTGCGTTTCGAACGCTTCACCCTGTCGTCGTGGGACAACGCGATCTTTGAGCAGGCGGTGCGTGGGTACGCCAATTTCGGTGCGCCGACGATTGACGTACGTGGGGCAGGCTTCAACCAGCTGGGCGACCACTTCTCGCCAATCCTGGTCCTGATCGCCCCGTTCTACCGGGTGTTCCCTTCGGCGCAGACCATCTTGGTGGCCCAGGCGGTGCTGCTCGCTGCGTCGGTCGTGATCATCGCCGCCTTGGCCATTCGACACCTCGGACGGTTCATCGGGATCGCGATCGGCCTCGCCTACGGAGCATCTTTCGGTCTGCTCTCGGCGGTCGAGGTCGATTTCCACGAGGTCGCGTTCGCTGCCCCTTTGCTGGCACTGGCCGGCTGGGCTTATGTCGAGCGGCGGTTCGGCGCAGTGGTGCTGTGGTCATTGCCGCTGCTGCTGGTCAAGGAGGAGTTCGGGCTGACCGTGGCCGTGATGGGCGGTGTCCTGTGGCTCGCCGGCGAGCACCGTCGGGGTGCGGCACTTGGCGTCGTCGGGCTGGTCTCGGCGCTCTTGACGATCTTCGTCCTGATGCCGTGGCTCGCCGATGGCACGTACGCACACGCCGCGACACTCGGCGGCGATCGGGGAATCCTGGCGACTCTGTTTGACCAGCTCGACCGCAAGGCGGCGACTGTGGCGCTGACCGTCGGCATCACTGGTCTGGCGGCGTTGGCGTCGCCGTGGGTCCTGTTGGCGCTGCCGACGTTTGCCTGGCGCTTCGCCGGTGACAACGCGTACTACTGGGGCACGGAGTGGCACTACTCGTTGGTGCTGATGCCGATCATGTTCGTCGCGATGATCGATGCGATGAAGCGATGGCCCCGGCTGCGGTGGGCGACGCTGCCGGCGCTGGTGGTCGGCGGCTTCATGCTGGTCAGCTCCCCGCTGCTCGCGCTGGTGGACTCCGACACGTACGCGCACGCGCCCCGGGAGACCTCCGCGAAGGAGGTGCTTGCGCTCATACCGGAGGGCTCGACGGTCGAGACCGACATCGGGCTGATGACCCATCTGACGACGCACGACACGGTCTATTGGCTCGGCAATCCCGGCAATCCCGTCCCCGATTACGTGTTGCTGGACACCCAGTCACGCATTGGCTCTCCGGCCGATGCGGTCGACTATGCGCAGGACCGCTACGGCGGAGAGTACGAGCTGCTCTATGCGGAAGCGGGCTATCAACTGGTCCGTCGAGTCACCAGCTGAGGTGCATGACGTGCAGGCCGACCAGACCGTGGACGCGGTGGTCGAACGCCTCGGGGACCGTACCGATGATCTGGAATCCGAGGTCCTGCCACAGCGCGACGGCCGCTGTGTTGGTCTCGACGACGGCATTGAACTGGATCCCGCGATAGCCCGACGTGCGCGCCCAGTCGACGACGTGCTCGCCGAGTCGTCGACCGACGCCCTGGCCGCGACCGGCTGGGTCAACCATGAAGCTCGCCGTAGCGATGTGCGATCCGCGAGCAGGGCGGTTCGGGCCCATCTTGGCGGAGCCGAGCACCGTGTCGCCGTCGACTGCCACGACCGTCAGACCCGGTGGGGGCTCCATCCACAGCGGTCGGGCGGTGTCGATCGTGAGGTCGTCGGGGTACGCGTACGTCTGCCCGTCGGTGACGATCGCGCTGAAGAACGGCCAGATCTGTGGCCAGTCACCGTCAGTCGCGAGGCGAATGATCAAGGGTGTGAGCTGATCAGGGATGCGTCATGGACATGACGTCAAGCGCCTTGTCCAGGTCGGCCTCGCTGATGTCGCCGCGCTCGACGAATCCCATCTCGATGACGACCTGACGAATCGTCTTCTTGTCCTTGACCGACTGCTTGGCCACCTTGGCTGCGTTCTCGTAGCCGATGAAGCGATTGAGCGGGGTGACGACGGACGGGGACGACTCGGCGAGCTCGAGGCATCGTTCTGCGTTGGCAGTGACGCCGTCGATGCATCGGTCGGCCAGCACCCGTGAGGAGTTGCCGAGCAGGCGCATCGACTCGAGCAGGTTGCGGCCGATGACCGGGAGCATGACGTTGAGCTCGAAGGTTCCGGACGCACCAGCAGTGGCGATCGTGGCGTCATTGCCGATGACCTGGGCGCACACCATCAACGTGGCCTCCGGAAGGACCGGGTTGACCTTGCCGGGCATGATGCTCGACCCGGGCTGCAGGTCGGGAAGGTTGATCTCGCCGAGTCCGGTGCGCGGGCCCGAACCCATCCAGCGGAGGTCGTTGCAGATCTTGGTCAGACTGACTGCGATCGTGCGCAGCTGGCCCGACATCTCGACGAGCCCGTCGCGGGCGCCCTGAGCCTCGAAGTGGTCGACCGCCTCGGTGACTGGCAGGCCACTGCCCTCGGCGAGCAGCTCGATGACGCGCTGCGGGAAGCCGATCGGCGTGTTGATGCCGGTCCCGACGGCCGTGCCGCCGAGCGGTACCTCCGCCGTGCGGGGGAGTGAAGACTGGATGCGCTCGATGCCGCGGCGGACCTGCATCGCGTAGCCGGCGAACTCCTGCCCGAGGGTGACCGGGGTGGCATCCATCAGGTGGGTACGACCGGACTTGACGACCTCGGCGAACTCCTTGGCCTTGCGCTCCAGCGACTGGGCGAGGTGGTCGAGGGCCGGGATGAGCTCATTGGTCGCCGACGCCGTCGCGGCGACGTGGATCGACGTCGGGAAGACGTCGTTGGACGACTGCGAAGCGTTGACGTGGTCATTGGGGTGCACGGGCTTGCCGAGCTTGGTCGTGGCGAGGTTGGCGAGCACCTCGTTGGTGTTCATGTTGCTGGAGGTGCCCGAGCCAGTCTGGAATACGTCGATCGGGAACTGTGCGTCGTGCTGGCCAGTGGCGACCTCATCAGCGGCGGCGACGATGGCGTCGGCCATGTCCTGCTCGAGGATGCCCAGCTCGGCATTGGCCTTGGCGCAGGCAGCCTTGATCTGGGCGAGCGCGCGGATCTGCGCCGACTCGATCGGGGTGCCGGAGATCGGGAAGTTCTCGACGGCGCGTTGGGTCTGGGCGCTCCACAAGGCGTCAACAGGCACCTTGACCTCGCCCATGGTGTCGTGCTCGATGCGGTATTCGGTCATGACTCCGACGATATCGCTGAGGTGCTGGACGGCTTCGGGTGGCCGTCAGAACGCCGAGATCGACAAGGGCGACCGTTGAGGTCGACTGAGCCCTCGTATGACTGCTGACTGCCCGTGGCGACGCATCGCCACGCCGCTCAGCAGCTGCACCACTCGTTCGGCGACGGGTTCGGGGAACTCCGGCAACGGCAGCTCGAGACTGGCCGCCAGGTCGTCGGAATGCACCATGAGCTCCATTGATCGCGTCACCAGGAAGTCGTCGGTCGTCAGCGACCAGCCCTGCCACGGGATGGGCACCACATCGGGCTCTCGCGTGGCTGCGAGTGCCGCGGGAAGGTGTGCGAGACCTTTTGCGGCGTGGGCCAGCACGGACGCCTGGCCGTCCTTCGCTGACTCGTCGGCTGATTCGCGTATCGAGACATTCGCATCGTCATCGTGATCGGCCGTCACCCAGGCCGCTCGCGTGTAGTGGTCGAGCAGGGGTATCGGCACGCCGTCGGGCGGCCGACCCTCCAGGGCTGTGACGACGTGGTCGATCTGAGCCAGCAGGTGGTGCGTGAGCCCGCCGACGGTCATGCCTTTGCACGCGCTCTCGTTGTCCCACGCCCGCGCGACGGCGCTGTCGCTCGCCAGTGCGAATGCCGAATGGCACGCAGAGACGAATGCGCTGCGATCGAACTCCTCCATGTGATCAGCGTAAGTCGGTCTACGTGGCGTACAAAGCGACTTCGCTGGCCTTGATCGAGAGGTGGACCGCGGTCCCGGGCATCAGACCGAGCTCGGCGACGGCGGAGACCGTGATGTCGGCGCTCAGGTGGTCGGTGCGCACGCGCACCTGGGCGCCGATCGGCTCGAGCTCCGTCACGGTGGCCGCGAACACATTGCGTGGACTGCCCGAGGGCGGCTCGAGGTAGACGCCGACAGCGCTCGGGCTGAACACCGCGACGGCCGCGTTGTCCGTCAACGAGCGGATCGGTGGCCAAGCCCTCGACGACCGTCCCATCAGCCGTACGCACACTGCCCTCCGCCGCGACTCCCGCGCAGCAGGTTCAGCCCGGCGATGCTGGCGCCGAAACGACTGCGCGGTCGGGTCAGGACCTCAGTCGTGGCGCCGTGTTCGACGATGCGGCCGTGGTCCATCACGATGACCCGGTCGGCGAGCAGGGCCGCGTCAAGCACGTCGTGGGTCACGATGATCGCGGTTCGATCGGCGAGCACGCGCTTGAGCACCTGTCGTAGAGCCGGGCACGACCGTGACGTCGAGCGCCGCCATCGGCTCGTCGAGGAGCAGCAGCCGTGGTTCGGCGGCGAGGGCGCGCGCGACGCCGATGCGCTGAGCCTGGCCGCCGGACAGCTGGGACGGCTTGCGGTCCGCCAGCTCCGCCGCTCCGACCTCGGCCAACCAGTCCCGGGCGACCGCTCGTGACTCTGCGATCGTGTGCGCCCGGCGCTGCGTGGCCCGAAGGCGACATTGTCGAGCGCGCTCGAGGTGGGGAAACAGCAGCGCGTCCTGCGACAGCAGCGCCGTGCCTCGCGCATGTGGTGGAGCCCAGTGCGTCGTCGTCGAACAGCACCTCGCCGGCGAGGGTCGAGCGGCCCGTGTCCGGACGAAGGATCCCGGCGATCATCGCGAGCACTGACGACTTGCCGGCGCCGTTGGGCCCGAGGATCGCGACCGTCTCACCGTGGCGCGACGTCGAGCGTGACATCGACGTCGCGGTCGGCGATCGTTGCCTCGAGATGCAGGGTCACAGCGAAGTGCTCCGGGTCCCTCGTACGAGCCCGATCACCAATACGGCGACCACGACCAGCACCAGAGAGAGCGCCACAGCGGCATCCGGGTCGACCTCGCGTTGCAGGTAGATCTCCAGCGGCAGGGTGCGGGTGACGCCCTCGAGGCTGCCGGCGAAGGTGATCGTCGCGCCGAACTCGCCCAGCGCGCGGGCGAAGGACAGGACGGCGCCCGCCGCGAGACCGGGCAGTACGAGCGGCAGGGTGATCCGGCGCAGGACGGTCGTGGGCCGGGCGCCGAGCGTTGCGGCAACGACCTCGTGCCGTTGGCCGGCCGTACGCAGCGTGCCTTCGAGGCTGACGACCATGAATGGCAGCGCGACGAACGTCTGCGCGATGACGACGGCTGTTGTCGAGAACGCGATCTGCAGTCCGAGCACGTCAATCGTCTCGCCGAGCAGGCCCTGACGCCCGAACGTGTAGAGCAGCGCGATGCCTCCGACGACGGGCGGGAGCACCAGCGGCAACAGGACCAGTGAGCGGAGCAACGCCTGTCCGCGAAACGACGTACGGGCAAGCACCAGCGCCATCGGCACGCCGAGCAGCACGCACAGAACGGTGCTCACCGCGGCTGTGCGCAGGCTCAGCCAGAGCGCGGCACGCGAGGAGTCTGAGCTGATCAGTGCGCCGAAGCTGCCCCAGTCGACCCTGGACGCCATCGCCAGCAGGGGGAGCATGATGAACGCGGCCCCGACTGCAGCGGGGACCCAGACCCACCGCGGGACGCCTGAGTGCACGGCCGACACGTCAGGGCCTCGCAAAACCGGCGGCCGCGAGCACGGCCTGGCCGTTGGCGCCGGTGACGAAGGTGATGAAGGCCTTGGCGAGGCCGTCACCGACGTGGCCCTTCACCGCGGCGATCGGATAGGTGTTCACCGCGCGCGCGGACTCGGGGAAGGCTATTCCAGTGACCTTGCCGCCCGCCGCTTTCACATCGGTGACGTAGACCAGGCCGGCGTCGGCCTCTCCGGCGATGACCTTGCCGAGGACGTCCGTCACGGACTGCTCTTCACTGACCGGATCGATGTCGATTCCGGAGGTGTCCTGGACCTCTGAGCAGTGGACCCGCAGGGAACCTGCTTGGCGCACAGCACGACCTTGACGTCGGGCCGGGCAAGGTCCTTCAGCGCGTTGACGTCTGCGGGGTTGCCGGACGGGGTGGCGATCTCCAGGGTGTTGGACGCGAAGTCCCGCGGACTGCCGTCCAGCACATCCGCGATGGCGGCGATGTCCATCGTGTGGGTGTCGGCCGATGCGAACACGTCGGCGGGAGCGCCTTGCTGGATCTGGGCAGCCAGGTCGGACGAGCCGGCGAAGTTGAACCTCACCGTGACGCCGGGATGCGCTGCCTCGAAGTCGTCGCCGATCTCGGTGAACGCGCTGCTGAGTGACGAAGCCGCGAACACGGTCAGCGTGACCTGTCGGACTGACGAGGCTTGGTCGGCCGGGTTCGATCCGCAGCCAGCGCTCAGCAACGCGGCCGCGACGGCGATGGGCAGGGCTCTCATTCGAGGCTTTCCACGATCACGTTGGTCGACTTGATGACTGCCACGGCGACCGAGCCGGGCTCGAGGCCGAGCTCCTCGACCGCTTCGCTGCTCATCAGTGACACGACTCGAAAGGGCCCGCACTGGAGCTCGACCTGTGCCATCACGGTGTCGGCCTTGACTGCGGTGACCAGTCCCACGAATCGGTTGCGAGCCGAGGTGGTTGTGCCGGAGTCGGGCAACGATTTTGCTTGATCGCGGGCGAACTCCGCGAGCTGTCGCCCGTCGATCACCATCCGTCCGGCGTTGTCCTCGGTTGAGTCGAGCGCACCACCGCTCACCCAGCGGCGCACCGTGTCGTCACTGACCCCGAGAAACTTCGCCGCGTCCGAAATCCGTATCTGCGCCATGAGAGACACCTTAGAGGAGTATCTGCGGCTGTAGTGCTCAGTTGGTCACGCGCGCTCAGGGTTGAGCGGGGTAGCCGATGCCCTTCTCGCGGGCCCGTTCCATGTCGTCCGCAAGGTGGGGCTGGTGATACGGGCCCGGCTCGCGCAACCTGTCGATGACGTTCTGGACGCTGATCGGGTCCTTGTCCTGACTCATCTTGACCTTGCAGGTGAAGCGATCGATCGGGATGCGCAGCCCGACCGTGCCGCGCGCGACGGGAGGAGCCCACTGCTGATCAAGCCACATCGGCTCGGCCACGTGCTTCTCGAAGTGTGCGACCAGTCGGGTGAGCACGGCAAGGTTGGTCTTGGCGTCAAGAACCTGTGGCGTCCCGTGGCAGTGGGCTGCGGTGAAGTTCCACGTCGGTGCCTGGCTCGACCCGGGGACATACCAGCTGGGAGACACATAGCCGTGCTGTCCCTGGAACACGAGCAGCACCTCGCGGTTGCCGAAGTCGTGAACGCGCTCGTCGGGACGTCCAACGTGGGTCACCACGGCCAGCTCGTCCGATGTGTCGTCGAGCAGGAACGGATAGTGCGATGCGACGAGCTCATCGCCGTTGTGGCTGAGGAGCATCGCCCACGGATTGGTGGCAATGATGTCGCGGACGACGTCGGCATCGGTTGTCGCGTGGCGCGGGTTGTGTCTCATCCGCGGCTCCCAGCTCTCAGTGCTTCACAGCGCGCTTGGTCGTGCGCTCGATCGCGTCGATGAAGGTGTCGTACAAGGCAGGTGGCAGGTCGTGGCCCATACCGGCGATCTCGAGATGCTCGGCGCCGGCAACAGCCGATGCAGTGGCCTTGCCACCCGATCGGTGCACCAGTGGGTCCTTGAGTCCGTGGATCACCGTGACCGGGATGTCCAGGCCGGCGAGGTCCTTGGTGCGGTCGGGCTGAGCCAGGACTGCAAGCATGTGTCGGACCGTGCCGCTGGCGGACCATCCGCGGTCATACGTCTCGCCGGCGCGGGCGCGCGTGCCTGAATCGTCCGGCGGATACGCGGGTGAGCCGATGACTGCCGAAGTCTTGACGGAGCGCTCGATGTAGGAGTCCCTCGTGCTTCCCGCAGAGGCCAGCAGGCTCGGGATCACTCGCGGGTTCTGCCAGCCGACCGTGCGCTTGCCGGTCGTCGACATGATGGACGTCAGAGTCAGCGCCCGATCGGGGTGGGTGATGCAGATGGTCTGGGCGATCATGCCGCCCATGGAGATACCGACCAGGTTGGCGCGTTCGAGCCCGAGATGGTCGAGCAACCCGAGGGCGTCCTCGGCGAAGTCGCTGAGCCCATACGGGGGTTTGCCGAGACCGGCATAGGCCTTGAAGATGGCGCTCTTGGCGACCGGGTGGTGGCTGATCTTCGTCGAGCGTCCCGTGTCGCGGTTGTCGTATCTGATGACGAAGAAACCGTGGGACGCAAGCCGCTCACAGAACTCGACCGACCACCAGTTCATCGGACCGCCGAGGCCCATGATGAGCAGGATCGGCGGATCGCCGGCCTTGCCGAATGTCTCGTAGCAGATGTCGATGCCCGACGGCAGTGACGCAAAAAGTTCACCCGAAGAGGTCATGTGTCCCTCGTGCTCCGCTTGGAATGGCTCAGTGCTCGTAGTCGATCGCGGAGTAAGCCTGGAGCTTCTCCAGACTGTGCTCGCTGGTGATCTTGCGGATCGTACCGCTGCGCGAGCGCATCACGATCGACTCGGTGTATGCCTTGCCGGCGCCGTAGCGAACTCCATGCATGAGCTCGCCGTCGGTGATGCCGGTGGCGACGAAGAAGCAGTCGTCGGCGTTGACGAGGTCGTTGGTCTGGAGTACCCGGTCGAGGTCGTGCCCGGCATCGATCGCGCGCTGACGCTCGTCATCGTCGATCGGCCACAGCCTGCCTTGGATCGTCCCGCCCAGGGCCTTGATGGCGCACGCGGTGATGATGCCCTCGGGTGTGCCGCCGATGCCGACCAGCAGGTCGACGCCGGTGTCGGGGCGAGCGGCCGTGATGCCGCCGGCCACGTCACCGTCGATGATGAACTTGATGCGGGCTCCGGCCTTGCGGATCTCGTCGACCAGACCCTGGTGCCGCTCGCGGTCGAGCACGCAGACCGTCACGTCCCGGACCGAGATGCCCTTGGCCTTGGCGACCAGCGCGATGTTCTCGGCGACCGGCAGGCGGATGTCGACCAGGTCGGCGGCCTCCGGGCCGGCGATCAGCTTTTCCATGTAGAACACGGCCGACGGGTCATACATCGACCCGCGGGGGGCCACCGCCATGACTGAGACGGCGTTGGGAAGGCTCTTGGCAGTCAGCGTGGTGCCGTCGATCGGGTCGACGGCGACGTCGGTCTCAGCGCCGGTGCCGTCGCCGACCTGCTCGCCGTTGAACAACATCGGGGCTTCGTCCTTCTCGCCCTCGCCGATGACGACGATGCCGTTCATCGGCACGGTGTTGATGAGCTTGCGCATGGCGTTGACGGCCACGCCATCTGCGCCGTTCTTGTCACCGCGTCCGACCCAACGGCCGGCGGCCATGGCTCCGGCCTCAGTCACACGGACGAGGTCGAGGGCAAGATTTCGGTCAGGAGCTTGGGCGTCAGGCTGGAGGCGGTCCACGGCCGCATCTTAGCGGTACGCCGTGGGGGTCGGCGAAGTCAGGAACGTAGGGTGGCAGCGCTGAACGTGGACAAGGAGTACGTCATGAGCTCGACCGGATCGTCACGCGGCAACCCCGCCATCGTTGACATCCTGCGGTCCGTCGCGGTGCTGGGGGCGCTGATTCTCGCGCTGTGGGGCTTCGGACAGCTCTTCACCAACACGCCGGACCAGAAGATCACGCCGATCGACTACGTGGCCACAGTCGACAGCGCTCGACCGGTCGCCGAGTTCGACCTGCTCGCCCCGACGGAGCTTCCCGCGGGATGGGTGGCGACATCGGCACGGTTCAGGCCCACCTCGTGGCACCTGGGCGTGGTCACCGACGACGAGGAGTACGTGGGCCTCGAACAGTCTCGAGTCGGCGCGGACCAGCTCGTGTCCGTCTACGCCAAGGACAGCAAGGCGGCGGGCTCGGTCTCCATCGCGGGCACCCAGTGGGATCTGCGAAAGGGGCCCGGTGGCGACGTCACATATGTGCGCACCGAGGCGGGAGTCACGACGCTGGTGACGGGGGAGGCCCCGCGCGCTGAGGTCGAGGCCTATGTGGCGTCGCTGTCAGCGTCCTGATCGGTCAGACCGGCGGCTGACGCCAACCGCGAGCGTGCACCGTCGAGCCACTGCTGACACACCTTGGCGAGCAGCTCGCCGCGTTCCCACAGTGCCAAGGACTCGTCGAGGCTGGTGCCGCCGATCTCGAGCTGCTGCACGACGGAGATGAGCTCGTCGCGGGCCTGCTCATAGGGGATCTCAGGTGTGTCAGACATGGTCGCCGTTCTTGTCGGTTGGGGTGGCCGGGACGGCCTCGGTGGTGCGTACGCCGACGTGGCCGTCTGCGAGTCGGACCGTGAACTCGGTGTCCGGCGCAACCTGCGAAATCGATCGGATGACGGTGCCGTCGGAAAGCTGCGCCACGGCGTAGCCGCGCTCGAGCGTGGCCAAGGGTGACAGGGCTCGTACGCGGGCCAGGTGGTGCCCGATCTCGTCCCTCGAGCGATCGAGCCGGTGGGTCATCGATCGGCGGGCCCGGTCGCGAGTCTCGTGGATGACTCCCTGCTGCAGATCGACGACGGTGAGGGGGTTGGCCATCACCGGTCGCGAGCGAATCGCGGCCAGCCCTCGCGCCTCGCGCTCGAGCATGGAGCGGATCGCCAGGCCTGCTCGCTCGCGCATTGATGCCACTCCGGCAAGCTCCTCGCGGACATCGGGAACGATGCGTTTGGCGGCATCGGTCGGCGTCGAGGCGCGCAGGTCGGCGACGAGGTCGAGCAGCGGGGTGTCGGGCTCGTGCCCGATCGCACTGACGACGGGCGTGGCCACGGCGTAGACCGCACGAATGAGGCCCTCGTCGGAGAAGGGCAGAAGGTCCTCGACCGAGCCGCCACCGCGGGCGATGACGATCAGGTCAATTGACTCGTCGTGCGCAAGCTCCTGCAACGCGCGCATGACGTCACCCGCCGAGGAGTTGCCCTGCATGAGCGCATGACGCACGACAAAACGTACGTCGGGCCAGCGCAGCCGGGCGTTCTCGAGAATGTCGCGCTCAGCGGCCGATGCCTTGCCGGTGATCAGCCCGATGCCGCGCGGGAGCAGGGGGAGGGGCTTCTTGAGGCGCGGATCGAACAGGCCCTCGGCGGCGAGCAGCTGTTTGCGGCGCTCGAGCTGGGCGAGCAGCTCGCCCTCGCCCTGCGGACGGATCTCACGCAGCTCCAGCGACAGCGACCCACGCGGGGAGTAGAACGTCGGCTTGGCATGGACGATGACCCGCGCGCCTTCGGCGATGGGTGCCGGTGAGGCGTCGAGAATGACCGAGCTGCAGGTCGCCTCGATCGAGATCTTGGCGGCGAGGTCGCGCAGCGTCAGGAAGCAGACCCCCTGCCGGCGGGTGAGCTGGGAGATCTCGGCCTCGACCCAGACCGCGCCGAGCCGGGAGATGTAGCCGTCGAGGAGCTGCGAGATCTGCCGCAGCGGGGCGGGCTTGTCCGCCGACGTCTCGAGTGCCATACCGACACCCTAGGGTGCGCGACGACAGCGTGGCCCTAGTGCGCTGACGAGTAGTTGGCGCCGTGGACGACCTTTCGGGTCACCTAGGATGGGGTCATGACTGAAGTCTCGCTTGGTATGCCGTCCGTCGGAGGCAGCGTCCTGCTCGCCGACCCTCGCGGCTACTGCGCCGGCGTCGACCGCGCGGTGATCACCGTCGAGAAGGCGCTCGACCTCTACGGCGCACCGGTCTACGTACGCAAGGAGATCGTGCACAACAAGCACGTCGTCAACAACCTGCGCGACCGCGGCGCGATCTTCGTCGAGGAGCTCGACGAGGTGCCCGAGGGCGCCACCGTCGTGTTCTCGGCCCACGGCGTCTCGCCGATGGTGCACGCCGAGGCCGCCGACCGCAGCCTCAAGACGATCGACGCGACCTGCCCGCTGGTGACGAAGGTCCATCACGAGGCCCGTCGGTTCGCCAGCGAGGGCTACAGCATCCTGCTGATCGGCCACGAGGGCCACGAAGAGGTCGAGGGCACGGCCGGCGAGGCGCCCGACCACATCACGCTGGTGCAGACGCCTGACGACGTCGACGCCCTCGAGTTCCCCGAAGGCACCCGCTTGTCCTGGCTGTCGCAGACGACGCTCAGCGTCGACGAGACGATGGAGACCGTGCGTCGGCTGCGCGAGAAGTTCCCGCAGCTGGAAGATCCGCCCAGCGACGACATCTGTTACGCAACACAGAACCGTCAGGTCGCCGTCAAGGAGATCGCCAAGAATGCCGACCTGGTGATCGTCGTCGGCTCGGCCAACTCGTCAAACTCCGTGCGCCTGGTCGAGGTCGCGCTCGAAGCGGGTGCCAAGGCGTCCTACCGCATCGACGACATCTCCGAGATCGACGAGACCTGGCTCGACGGTGTCGAGAACGTCGGCGTCACCTCCGGCGCATCGGTGCCAGATGATCTGGTGCAGGACGTGCTGGCTTATCTCGCCGAGCGGGGCCACCCGGGAGCCGAGGCAGTTCGCACGGCCGACGAGAGCCTGATCTTCGCGCTTCCGCCGGAGCTGCGCCGTGACATGAAGGCTGCCGGAGTCCCTTACAAGTAGGTCCGCACGGCACGATCGGTCACCGGGCGCGGCGCGTGGTGACAGAATTCTCCTGTGGACACCGCTCTGACGCTCGTCAGCCTTCTGGCCATTGCCGTCGCGGTGAGTGCCGCCGCAGTTCGGATGGGCGTCTCGTCGCCCCTGTTGCTGATCGTCGTCGGCATCGGCGGCTCGTACGTGTCGTTCTTCCCGACCTTTGAGCTGACCCCGGACATCGTCCTGATCGGTCTGCTGCCGCCGCTGCTGTATGCCGCGGCGATCCGTACGTCACTGGTGGACTTCCACGCCAACCGGCGACCGATCGCGCTGCTGAGCGTGGGCCTGGTGATCTTCACGACGGTGGGAGTGGGCCTGCTGGTCTGGAAGCTGCTCGACGTCCCGCTGGCGGTCGGCTTCGCGCTGGGTGCCGTCGTCGCTCCGCCCGATGCCGTGGCCGCGACGGCGATCGCCCGCCGCATCGGTCTGCCACGCCGGGTCGTGACGATCCTCGAGGGCGAGTCGCTGGTGAACGATGCCACCGCAATCGTCACGCTGCGCACGTCGATCGCCGCAATCGGTGGAACGGTGAGCGTGTGGCAGGTCGGTGCCGGATTCGTGGTGTCGGCAGTCGGCGGTGTGTTGATCGGATTGATCGTCGCGTTCGTGATCGGCAGGATCCGCAGACTCATCGAGGACGAGGTCACCGACGTCGCGGTGTCGCTGCTGACTCCGTGGATCGCCTACCTTCCGGCCGAGGAGATCCACATCCCGGGCGTCGACTCGCAGCCGTCCGGTGTGCTGGCTGTGGTGGTGGCGGGCATCATCCTGGGCCACAAGTCGCCGCTCATCCAGTCAGGCTCGTCACGGCTGTTCGAGCAGACCAACTGGGCCACCATCTCGTACGTCCTGGAGAACGCGGTCTTCCTGCTGATCGGACTGCAGGTGCGCTCGATCGTCGACGACATCGGCGCCAGCGAGGTCTCGGGCGCGCGCATCGCCGTGGCCTGCGCGGCGGTCCTGGCCGCGGTGATCGTGCTGCGCATCATTTGGGTGTTCCCGGCCACTTATGGGCCGCGGTTGATTCCGCGGATCCGTGATTCCGAACCGAGCCCGCCGCCGCAGGCGGTCTTCCTTGTGGCGTGGACGGGGATGCGTGGGGTCCTCACCCTCGCGGCGGTCTTCCTGCTGCCGACAGATACTCCCAAGCGTGAGGTGCTGGTGCTGATGGCCTTCGTCGTCACGGTTGGCACGCTGCTGATCCAAGGCCTGACGATCCCCATGCTGGTACGCCTGCTCAAGTCGCCGGGACCCGATCGGCACGAGGACCACCTCCAGGAGGCGACGGTCTACCAGGCGGTGACGGACGCCGGCATGAAATATCTCGACGAAGAGGTCGAGGGACGCATCTCGGCCTCGGTGATGCATCGCCTGCGTGAGCGCGCCACCGATCGTACGAACGCGGTGTGGGAGCGGCTCGGCGGCACGGATACACCCAGCGCGCAGTACTCGCGTCTGCGGGCAGCCATGCTGGCGCGTGAACGCGAGGAGCTGTTGCGCATCCGCACCCACGGCGGGGTCGACCAGGCGGTGCTGGCGCGAGTCATGAACGCGCTCGACGTCGAGGAGTCGATACTGGACCGTATGTACGAGGACGAGACGACAGCCAATCGTGCGACGGAGCTCCGGCCGACCTATGAGCCGGGGGGCCCGTGCGAGCACCTGGCCGTGGCCTGCACCGTGCCGCTACCGGTGACACCGCACGGTTGCGATGAGTGCCTGCGCGATGGCACCGAATGGGTGCACCTGCGGCTCTGCATGACGTGCGGTCATGTGGGCTGCTGTGACTCGTCGGTCGGCAATCATGCGACCAATCACTTCAAGGAGTCCGGCCACCCGGTCATGCGCAGCTTCGAGCCGGGCGAGGCGTGGCGCTGGTGCTTCATCGACGAGGTGCTCGGCTAGCTGTGCTGAGCGGCTAGGGCCGGCGCCCGGGCGCACTCACGATGCGCAGGGCGATGAGCGCAAGGGTGAGACCTTGGCCGACCACGAGGGTCTTGCCGTGGTCGAGAGTCGTGGCGATGAGGCGGCCGATGAAGCCGGCGTCGTCGGACATCCCGTTGACCTGGATCGCGTCGGACCAGAACATCGTGACGACCGCGAGCGTGCAGATGAGCAGGGGAGCGGGGAGCACACCGGCGCGGAACAGTGAGTCGAGATCGACGCCGAGCGCGATCGTCACAACGAGCAGCACAAAACCGAGCGAGAACACGAAGCCGAGACGACCGTCCTCGACGAGGTCGACGCACGTGATGATGCCCATGGTGAGGCCGGCGACGATCGTCGCCTGGCGAGCATTCAGATCGCGGCGTGCCCATGCTCGCGTGGAGCGCGTCACTGCCTGTGACATGTCTCGAACGCTAGCCGATGAATGCGTCGGACAGCGGTCACCCACGCGGGTGTCGGGGACGCGATTGTGTCCATGCGATTCAGCATGGACGACACCTCGGACACTTCCCTACGATGGCGAGCGTGAGCATGCGCCTCGAGACCGAGCGGCTGGTGCTTCGGCCGTTCGTCCACGCCGACGCCCCGCGGGTGCTCGACATCCACAGTCGGCTCGAGGTGGTGCGCTGGCTGAGCGACCCGCCGTACGTGCTGATGGCAGATCTCGACGAGGCTCGCCGCTGGATCGACAACTGGGGCACCGGTGAGGTCGGGCCGGCGAGATGTGGGCTCGCGATCGAGGTCCGCGAGACGGGCATCGTGGCCGGCACCGTGATGATCACCACGGTGCCGAACGCCGAGCACGACGAGCGGCAGATCGGTTGGCACCTGCATCCGGACTCGTTCGGGCACGGCTATGCCACCGAGGCGTCCGCCCGGCTGATCGACGAGGCGTTCGCCGGCGGGCTCGAGGAGATCTGGTGCGACATGTTCCCCGACAACCTCGCCTCGGCCAAGGTCGCGGAGCGGTTGGGGCTGCGCGCTCTCGGCGTGGTCCCGGACCCTTGGTACGAGGGTGAGGGGCGGCTGTTCCACGCGACGCGCGACGAGTGGTGTCTGAAGGGTCCCGGCGAGCCCGTAAAGTAGCCCCTTGTGGCTCTCTCCATCGGCATCGTCGGACTCCCCAATGCGGGCAAGTCGACCCTTTTCAATGCCCTCACCAAGAACAACGTCCTGGCGGCCAACTACCCGTTCGCGACGATCGAGCCCAATGTGGGTGTCGTCGGCGTACCCGACTCGCGTCTCGCCAAGCTGGCCGAGATCTTCGGGTCGGAGAAGCTCCTGCCTGCGACGGTGCAGTTCGTCGACATCGCCGGCATCGTCCGCGGTGCGTCGGAGGGTGAGGGGATGGGCAACAAGTTCCTGTCCCACATCCGTGAGTCGGACGCGATCTGTCAGGTCACCCGGGTGTTCCGCGACGAGGACGTGACGCACGTCGATGGCGACGTGAACCCGGCCAACGACATCGAGACGATCTCCATCGAGCTGGCGCTTGCGGACCTGCAGACCCTCGAGAACGCGCTGCCGCGCCTCGACAAGGAGTCCCGCAAGGACAAGTCGCTGGTGCCCGTGCTCGAGGAGGCGACCAAGGCCAAGGACGCGCTCGAGGCAGGCAACGGCGTGCTGAAGGCTGGGCTTGATCTGGAGCTGCTGCGCGAACTGCACCTGATGACGTCCAAGCGCTTCATCTACGTCTTCAACTGTGATGCCGACGAGCTCAACGACGAGTCGCTCAAGCAGCAGATGCGTGACCTCGTGACTCCGTCTGAGGCGATCTTCCTCGACGCCAAGTCCGAGGCCGAGCTGGTGGAGCTCGGCGACGATGAGGAGGCCGAGATCATGCGTGCCGAGATGCTCGCCGACATGGGTGTCGACGAGCCTGGCCTCGATGCGCTGGCGCGCGTCGGTTTCGACACTCTTGGGCTGCAGACGTACCTCACGGCCGGCCCCAAGGAGTCGCGTGCGTGGACGATCCCCAAGGGTGCCACCGCGCCACAGGCGGCCGGTGTCATCCACACCGACTTCGAGCGCGGCTTCATCAAGGCCGAGATCGTCTCGTTCAACGATCTGGTCGAGGCGGGTTCGATGGCCTCGGCGAAGTCAGTGGGCAAGGTCCGCATGGAGGGCAAGGACTACGTGATGGCCGACGGCGACGTGGTCGAGTTCCGCTTCAACGTCTGATCGCTGCCTGCTCAGTCCCGAGGACGAGGCCGCGATCGATGGTCAGGTGTGGGTGCCGACGTTGATCACGCGACCGGACGAGTCTCGGTAGAAGAATCGGCGCACGCCCCACGCTTCGGTGGACAGTGGATGCACGATCTCGAGGCCTGATGTCACGGCTGCGTCGTGGGCGGCCTCGACGTCGTCGACGAAGACCGAGACGTCCGGATTGACCGGGGCCGTGGCGTCAGAAGTCATCAGCCCGATCTGCCGACCTGATTCGTCGGCAAGGAAAGCCACCCAGTCCATGTTCATCACGACCTGCATCCCAAGCACGCCCGTGTGCTCGGCGATGGCGGTTGGGAGGTCGTCGACGGTCAGGATCGGGGCGATGCGTTCGATCTTCATCCGTCGAGTCGATCATCTCCAAAGGCGACAGTCCAGACGTTGGACGGCTGCAGCGCCGGACGAGCTCTGCAAACGCGTGAGGCCTGTCCCTCTGAGCTGTCGGGTGGCCAACCAAGGCTGCGAGGGCCAGCTTGACCGTGTCGAGAGATCAGGCGCGGGTTGATCGCTCGCGCTCGGGTTGGGCAAGCTGGACGTGCAGTGTGCGATAGCCCCAGACGAGGACGAACCAGGGGAGCACCAGCCACGGCGAGTTGAGGATGATGAACTTCACCCCGAGGTCCATGAACGTCATGTCGACGTTGCTGAATCCGTCGAGAGCCTCAGTCCCGAAGTAGTACCAGGTCAGCACGGTCTCGACGACTGCGACGGTCATCACCATGAGTGTGCCGAGCGGATTCTGGAACTTCGACCGGAACAGCAGCACGAGACCGATGACGCCAACCAGGCCATTGATGACCGAGAGGATCTCGAGCGTCAAGAAACTGGTGCTGGGATGGAAGTACCGAAGGTCGCCACCGTCGATGTAGCCCCACCACGGGTAGGCCCACGCGGCGTCCTTGGCGTTGGAGATCGGCTCGTGCAGGGCGACCCAAGCACCCTCCCAGGTCAGATGGGTGAGGACCGAAGAGATCAGCGTACGGGACGACGATCATGTGCAGACGACGTGCCCGACTCCACTGCTGAAGCCCCCTGAGTGGGAGTGCGGCAGCGAAGGGCCCAAGCCAGTAGCTCAACGCGATGTGGATGGCCATGATGTTGGCGACCTGCAGGCGATCCATGTCGAAGAGAAACACCATGCCGTGTAGATCGGGAAGCTCGCGACCAGGCCGCCGTATGTCAGCAGCCAGACGAGCTTCAGATCTCTCGGGATCGGGGCAGTTTCATCCGTGATGCCGAGTGAGTCGTGCACCGAAGGGGGACGTCCTGCTGTCGTGACCGTCATTGGGCCCTCCTCGGGGATGACTCATACGGATGCGCGCGTCGTCACCATAGCGTGGCCGAGGAGGGTCGGGACGTGGTTTCGTCTGCCTCGTGACGCTGCAGCTGCGCTCAAGCTCACCGCCAGCGGTCCCGCTCAGCATGCCTGATCTGACGGGCGTCAGGGGAGCTCGGGAGCGCCTTGGGGCACGATCACAGCGGGCACGCGCGGGCGCCGCGCGACAGCTCGCCAGATTCGGGAAATGAGTGTTGGTGACGGTGTACCTCGCGGGTCGTCCAATGCTTCGCGGTAACGCCGGACTCGTTCCGCCTCGGCAACGAGCTCGGCGTGGCGTGCCCGCATCGCGTCACCGTTGAAGTCCATGTGCATGGCAGATCCTCTCGTCAGGCCCAGGTGGGCGCGATGGTCCGGCGGTAGCGTCGGCCGGCCGTCCGAGTGATGACGGCAAGAATGGGACGTGGCACCTCGCGGCGCAGACCGCGAATCGCATCGGCGTCAGCGCCGTCGAGCAGCCACGCGAACAAGGTGCCCTGGTTGCCCCGATGCGCGACTCGTACGCGCTTCTGAGCAGCCTTGATCTGAGCCGAGGCGTGGTGTTCGGCGGAGATCGGCTCCATGTCACGCTCTTCGTGCTCGAGGTGGTCCAGAAGCACTCGGCTGAGCGACCCGATCGCCGTCCGCGCCTGATTGGCGCTGTCCTTGTCGGCCTTCTCGCGGAAGATCTGCATCGCGGCTTCAGAGAGGTTCAACGCCTCGAGCATCTGCGCGTGTTCGCCGTCGAGATCTCCGGTGAGTGACGCCGGGGCGCCGAGCGCGAGCAGGACGGGCCAGAAGATCGTCTCTTCGTCCTGGTGGTGATGGTGGAGCTGAAAGGCGAAGTTGTCCCACGCCGAAGCGAGCTGGGCGGCGCGTGAAGGGGACAGACTTGGCGTCTTGAGCGCCGTGTCGAACCGGAGCAGATCTCGGCGGAACGCCGCGTGAATGATCGTGTTCATCGTCTGGTGCTCAGTCATGTCGTGCACTCCATCTCGTGTCGTCGCTGGGGTAGGTGTCGAATGTGGCTTGGCGCTGGAGGAATTCGGCCATGTCGGCTTCTCCGTCCATCACGTGGGCGAGTTCGCGAAAGAATTCAAACCGCTCGATGCCGGGAGTCATGACAACCAGCAGGTACGCGTCGTGGCCGGGGCTGGCGGCGAACGCGTGTGCGACGCCTGGTGGCACCAGGATCAGATCGCCCTCCGTGGCGGTGATGATCTTGTCTCCCGCGAGCAGATCGGCGCTGCCATGCACAACGAAGAACAGCTCAGCCGACCGTGAGTGGTGATGTGGGCTGGCGCCGACCGCTCCGTCGACCAGATGGACGAGGTGTGCGCCGACGACTCCTCCGGTTCCCGAGGAATCTAGGAGCAAGCGCATCGTGCTGGTCCCGACGCGTACGATTCGGCTTCGGCCGAGCGCGCGACGACCGCGGTGGTCATGGTTTCCGGCCGAGCAGGCCGAGCATTCGGTCTGCGACGGACGCGTCGGCCGGTACAGCGATCTCGGGGCCGAGCATCCCTCCGGCGCGCATCCCGTCGAGTGGTGTCGCGCTGTAGAGGCCGTGCACCAGTGTTGCGAGCTCTGGATCGATCTCGAACTCTCGAACTACGGCTTGAGCGAGGTCCCAGCAGTGAACCAGTACCTCGCCGAGATTGATGAGGACCGAGGCGTCGGCGGAGAACGTCCCGTAGAAGTACGTGCGGTCTCCCGCCAGACCGCTTTTGCGCCATGACGCGACGTTGTCCCGCGCGGTGTCCTCCCACAGCTTGCTGAGCTGGCGGCCGTCGCCGACCAGGTCGCCGTGGTCCTGATCCGGAACCTCGCCGAGGTTGACGCGAGTCATCATCTGGGCCTCGCCGAGGGTGTGGTTGAGGAGTGCGCGGACGTCCCAGCCGACGCAGGGAGTCGAGGTGGTGAGCTGGGGCGGCTGAATGTCGGTGACAAGCGAGGCCCCGTCGGACCAGGACTTCTCCAGTGCATCGATGGGGTTCATGACTGCTCCTCTGATAGAGCTAGGATTGATCTAGAATTGGATTCTGACTGGAATGAGGTTCTAATGTCAAGGGCTGTGCCCAGCAAGAGGCCGTATGACGCGCGGCGGCGGCGTGAACGGGCCGATGAGGAGCGAAAATCCACTCGCACTCGGGTGATTGATGCCGCCACGCGGTTGTTCATCGCGCGCGGCTACAAGGCGACGACGATGGCAGACATCGCGCGTGAGGCGGGCGTCGCCATGCAGTCGGTGTATTCAGCGGGACGCTCCAAGGCCGACCTGATGCAGGTGGCCGTCGATCGAGCGGTGGCCGGAGATGACCAAGAGGTCCTCGTCCACGCCCGACCGGCCTACGCGGCACTCGCGGAAGAGCCTGACGCTGTCCGTCAGGTCGAGCTCATTGCCCAGCTGATCTGCGACATCCAGGAGCGTTCGGCACCGATTCAGGCGGCCTACCTCGAGGCCGCGGCGGTGGAGGTTGCGATTGCAAAACGAGTCCAGGAGGCGCACGTCCGGCGACTGGAGACCTTCGGTGTCGTGCTCGGAATGATCGACCCCGAGCGGCTGCGCTATCCGGTGCAAGAGTGTGTCGACACCACCTGGGCTGTCGCCAGTGCTGAGGTGTTCTTGTTGTTGAGGGATGTCCGGGGTTGGGACTGGGGTCAGATTCGCATCTGGTTGACCCGAACGCTCGTGGGTCTGCTGCTGGTCGAGGAACCGGGTTTGCCTGCGTAGTCGACGCGCGGAGCGTCAAGAGTTGCGAGGACTACGGGCGGATGCTGTGCTGGACGAGCACGGCGTACGGGTCAACTGCGCCGCCGCCCTTGGGATGCACTTCAAGGTGCAGGTGCGGACCGGTCACATTGCCGGTCGATCCGGTGTAGCCGATGACCTCACCGGGGTCGACTGACTGACCGGGGCTGACGGTGATGCGGCTCTGGTGGCAGTACCAGACGTCGGTGCCGTCCTCGAGCGTGATGATCGTTCGGTTGCCGTAGGCGCCTTCGTAGCCGGTCGACTTGACCGTGCCCTTGGCGACTGAGCTGATGGCCGAGCCGGAGGGGCCGGCGAAGTCGAGGCCGGTGTGTCCGCGAGCCCACAGGCCACTGCGCTGACCAAATCGCGCCGAGAGGTGATAGCCCGTCACGGGCAGCACCCACTGGTTCTTCTGCAGCTCGGCCGAATAGGCCTGCGTGTCCTTGCGGAGGTCGGCAAGCGCGATGAGCATCTGCTCGGCCTGGACCGTGCCCTGCTTGTTGAGGTTGCGATCGAAGTCGCGGCTGACGTCGACACCGTTGACGTCGTCGCCGGTGTAGGTCTCGGAGATCGTCTGGTAGTTGCTGGCCGACAGGGCCGAGCCGTCAACGTGGCCACCGACCACGGCGGAACCAAAACCAGCCATGATCAGCGCGAAAGCGCCTGCCATGGCTGGGGTGATGCGAAGCGAGTGCCTGCGTGTGCGGCGCCTCTCGGCGACCCGCTTGCCGCTGGTGGTGCGACTGGGGGCCTCCTGGCGTACGTCAAGTCGGCGTTTAGGCGCGGACGAAGACACGCAAAAAACCTCCGAAAAGGGGACAGCAGGACTCGACGAGCCTAGCCCACTGCCATGTCAGCGCGAAACCGAATTGCCATTTTCGACACCTTCCCCGCGGGGAATGTCGACTTGGTGTGATGACCTTCACTCGCATGCGACGATTCGGCCATGACCAAGCGGCGCATTGTGGTGGGGTCCATGGGTAGTGGCGACGACCTGCTGGCCGTCGCTCGTACCCTGCGCGACGAGGGTCGCGAAATCGTCTTGGCGGGTGGAGGGCAGTCAGCCGAGCAGCTTCTCCGGACGGCCGTTGCAGAGGATGCCGATGAGCTCGTGGTCAGTGCGGAGGCAGCAGACATGGCCGTGCTGGAGGTGGTGCGCCGCGAGCTGGGCGCCGAGCACATCGTGCTGACGTCCATCGCGTGAGCGTGGGTGTGTGACGGACCCGACACGGCAGGATACTGAATGAGCAGGTAGAGTCGCCACGCTCAATTTTTGTGGCACCTTGGCCGATTTCTGAGCCAAACCGGACGTCAACACAGGACGGACACAACCGTGGATTTGATGGAATATCAGGCGAAGGAGCTCTTCGCCAAGCACGACGCAAAGGCCACCCTCGGCATCGTTGCGACAACCCCCGAAGAGGCGAAGGCTGCGGCCGAGAAGCTCGGCGTCGTGGTCGTCAAGGCGCAGGTCAAGGCCGGCGGACGCGGCAAGGCCGGCGGCGTAAAGCTCGCCAAGACGCCTGATGAGGCGTTCGAGCATGCGACGAACATTCTCGGCATGGAGATCAAGGGACTGACGGTCAATCGGGTGCTCATCGCTCCCGCCGCCAGCATCGTCGAGGAGTACTACTTCTCGTTCCTGCTCGATCGCGCCAATCGCAGCTACCTCTGCATCGCCAGCGTCGAAGGTGGTGTCGAGATCGAAGAGGTCGCCAAGACCAACCCCGACGCGGTGCGCCAGACGCCGATCGATGCGATCGCCGGCGTGGACGAGGCCAAGGCCCGCGAGATCGTGGCCGACGCAAAGTTCCCCGCTGAGCTGACCGAGCAGGCCGTCGAGATGATCGTGGCCCTCTGGAAGGTTTTCGTGGAGGAGGACGCCACCCTCGTCGAGGTCAACCCGCTCGCGCGCCTCGAGGGCGACGTCCTCGAAGCGCTCGACGGCAAGGTGTCGCTCGACGACAATGCCGACTTCCGCCACCCTGACCACGCCGCATTCGAGGACAAGGCTGCGGCCGATCCCCTCGAGGCCAAGGCCAAGGAGAAGGGCCTCAACTACGTCAAGCTCGACGGCGAGGTCGGCATCATCGGCAACGGCGCGGGACTCGTGATGAGCACCCTCGACGTGGTCGCGTACGCCGGCGAGAAGCATGGCGGCGTCAAGCCCGCCAACTTCCTCGACATTGGCGGAGGCGCCTCGGCACAGGTCATGGCTGACGGCCTCGACGTGATCCTCGGAGACGAGCAGGTCAAGTCGGTGTTCGTCAACGTGTTCGGCGGCATCACCTCGTGTGACGCAGTGGCCAACGGCATCGTCGGCGCGCTCGAACTGCTCGGCGACGCTGCATCCAAGCCGCTCGTCGTACGCCTCGACGGCAACAACCTCGACGAGGGTCTGCGCATCCTCAATGAGGCCAACCACCCGCTCGTGACACTGGTCGAGACGATGGACGGCGCAGCCGACCGGGCCGCCCAGTTCGCACACGAAGGAGTCTGAACATGTCGATCTTTTTGAACAAGGACTCCAAGGTCATCGTCCAGGGCATCACCGGCGGCGAAGGCACCAAGCACACCGCCCTGATGCTCAAGTGCGGCACCAATGTCGTCGGTGGTGTCAACGCCCGCAAGGCCGGCACGACCGTCGAACACGTCGACGCTGACGGCAAGACCGTTGAGCTGCCGGTGTTCGGCACCGTCGCCGAGGCGATCGAGAAGACCGGCGCCGACGTGTCAGTCGCCTTCGTGCCGCCCGCGTTCACCAAGGACGCGGTCGTCGAGGCGATTGACGCCGAGATCGGTCTACTGGTCATCATCACCGAGGGTGTGCCGGTCCAGGACAGCGCCGAGTTCTGGGCGTACGCCCAGGGCAAGAAGACGCGCATCATCGGTCCCAACTGTCCGGGCATCATCACGCCGGGCGAGGCGTTGGCGGGCATCACGCCGGCCACGATCTCCGGCACCGGGCCGATCGGCCTGGTCTCGAAGTCGGGCACGCTGACCTATCAGATGATGTTCGAGCTCCGCGACCTCGGCTTCACAACGGCGATCGGCATCGGTGGTGACCCCATCATCGGCACGACGCACATCGACGCCCTCGAGGCATTCGAAGCCGATCCAGACACCAAGGCAATCGTGATGATCGGCGAGATCGGTGGCGACGCCGAAGAGAAGGCCGCGGCCTACATCAAGGAGTACGTCACGAAGCCGGTCGTCGGCTACGTGGCCGGTTTCACCGCTCCCGAGGGCAAGACGATGGGCCACGCCGGCGCGATCGTGTCCGACGGTGCAGGAACTGCCCAGGGCAAGAAGGAAGCGCTCGAGGCAGCTGGCGTCAAGGTCGGCAAGACGCCGTCCGAGACCGCTGAGCTCATGCGAGAGGTTCTCAAGAACCTCTAGCCATCAGTGCTCAAGAACCCCTCTCCTGCTATGCGGGAGAGGGGTTCTTCACTCGTCGATGAAGCGCAGTCGGGCGCCGGCGCGCGACGCAAGGCTCGCGAAGGTCTTGGCAGCCACGTCGAACTCTCCCGACGGAGTGAACGTCACCTGGGCCACGTCAACTCCGCGCCGGATGATCGCGACCCGGAAGTAGACGCGCTTGCCCTTCGTGACCTCAAGACCGACCCGCCAGGCTTGGCCGGAGTAGGCGTCGGTGTTGAACTTGGCGCGCTGGTCGACCGTGGCCGAAAGCTTGGTGGCGGCGCAGTCCTCAATCCGGTTGCTGACGGTCTTGACGAAGGCCTTGGCGAGCTTCTCGGACGGGAATCGAGCCACCGTCTCGGCAACGCCGAACTCCTTGGGCAGCTCCGTCGCCTGCGGGATCACGAAGACCTTTGCCCGGGCCGACGGGATTGAGCTGAAGTCGGCGCGATCGCATTCGGTTGCTGCTGGATTGTCCTTCGCCGGGAATGCCTTGACTCCGACCCAGACGCGGTCGATCTGGGCTATCGGGGGAAGGTCCACGATGCCGAGGAATGCCGGATCCTCCGACGTTCGCGGAGGCTCGGTGCGCATGACCTCGATCTCGTCGGTGCAGGCTCCGCCGCTGTCGACGCAGACGCGAGACACCGCGTTGTTGAGGGTTCGTGCGAACGCGTCGGTTTCGGGACCCTTGGTGCCGTCGACCTCGTGCACGAGGGTGCTGGTGATGTTCCCCGAATGGCTGAACCCGACAGTGAACGTCCGGACGGGAGTCGACTGCGACCGCAGCAGCAAGATCTGGAAGTCGCCGTCCCGGCGTTGCACCGTGAACGAGTCGACCAGCTGGACTCGCGGGTGCTGGCAGTCGGAGTACCACCTCACCATTCGCTGGTAGGCGCTGTCGGCGACCGCTGCGCTGCGCGAGACCTCGATGGCCTGAGCAACGCGCTCGTTACCTTCCCCATTGGCGCTGTACGTGCGCACCAGGACCTTGAGCGGGTCGGGGTCGGCGAACCGCTTGACCGGGCAGGTGGCATAGGGCGTGGTGTTGTCGATCTTCTCGTCGGTGCTTTCGACCGACCAACGCCGCTCGGGATCGAGCGCCTTGACCTGTGCGACTGACAGGAGGTTGCCCGTGTCGATCTTCTCGGCCTCGAGCACGACGTCGGATCGCTCGGCGCCGATCTTCTCGCGATAGGGCAGTGATGCGCGGGCATCGAGCGCTGCGCCGTCGGTGACGATGAATCCACCACCGATCACCAGCGCGATGGCCGCTGCGACGAGCAGCACGGTGTTGCGCTGTCGTCCCCGCTTGGCCGCCGTGCGGATCGTCGTCGAGGTGGGCTGCTGGAACGAGGAGGTGGCTTGGCCGAGGCCGTTCATTCGGCGTTCGATCTGATCGATCGACTGCCTCAGCTGCTTCTCGAGCGTTGCGAGGGCGTTCGTGACGCTCTCGATGCCCTCCTCAGCTGGGAGGTTGACCTCCTGCGATGCCTCGTCGAGGTCGGTGTTGCCCAACGTCATCAGCACGATCAGCCGGCGGTCGGTGACCGAGAGCTCGCCGAGTGCCTCGAGCAGCTGAGTGTCGCTGTCGTCTTCGTGCTTGCGGCGGAGCGGATGGGTACCGCGGCTCAGCCCAGTGAGCTTCCATGCCTCGTTGCGGACATATGCGAGCGGGTTGCCTTCGCGAATCTTGGGCCAGTCACGCCACGCGCGACGATATGCGTCGACCGTCGACTCGAACGCGACGTGGCGATCGCCGCTCACGGCGTAGGTGACTTGCAGCGCCTGGGTGAACGTTGAGGTGTAGAAGCTGTTGAACTCGTCGACGCGAGTCATCTCCAGCCTCCTCGTCGTCCCGGCGTGCCTGTGTGCAACGCCGCAACTTTACAGGGAGGATGAAGCGGTGCCCGAGCCGTCTGCAACACCCTTCCTACGGCCGGCCTTTCTGACGGCGATCCTGGCCACAGTCGGATCGCTCGCGTTGGCTGCGGTGTTTGTCCTGGTCGCCCACGGCTCAGCCGATCTGTCATTCCCCGGGTTCGCCAGGGCAAGCGCTCGTACGTGGTTGGTGTCGTTGGGATCGGGACTGGAAGCCGGTGACTTCTCGCTCGGTCTCGTGCCGATCGGAGCGACGCTGCTGTGCATCGGAGTCGTCGCCATCACGACGATCTGGGTGGTCGCGGATCCCGTTGAGCTGGCGGCCTTCGCGGCAACGACCGCCGGTGCGTCCGGAGTGTTGGCCGGCATCGCCTCGGCAGCGTCCAACTCTGGCGACATCCACACCTCGGTCGTCCGTGCGGCAGTCGGTGCCTTCGTCGTGGGTGGCGTCGGTTCAGCGATCGGGGCAGTGCTGAGCCACGGGTCGGCCGCCGACCTGTGGCCGACCCCCAACCCTGACGTCCGTGCCGTCGTGCGCGCGTCCGTGCCAGCCATGGTGGCTGTGCTTGCTGCCTCCGCGGTCATCGTGGTGGGCCTGCTCGTGATGCACCTCGGCCGCGCAGGCGACCTCTGGGCCGTGCTCGACCCGGGCCTTGGCGGCGGCATCGCACTTGCGGCGGCCTGCGTGCTTTCCGTCCCGACCCTGAGCCTGTGGGCCGCGTCAGCACTCATCGGTCCCGGATTTGCCCTCGGCACCGATACCAGCGTCGACCTGTCAGGCGCCCAGCTCGGCGCGGTCCCCGGGCTGCCGGTGCTCGCGGCATTGCCGGCGCCGGGGGAGTTCGCCGGCTGGGTCTTTCTGCTCGGTCTGATACCTCTGGCCGCCGGCATGCTCGCGGGCTGGCGAGTCGACGTACGCAATCGCGAAGACCTGCTGCTTCGAGTGGGACTGGGCGCAGCAGCGGGCGGATGCGCCGGTCTGGTGCTCGGATTGCTCATCGGGGTGTCAGGCGGGGCCATCGGGCCCGGGCGGATGGCTGACGCCGGTCCTCCCGCCCTGACGCCGCTGTTGGTCGCTGTGCCGGTGATGGCGCTGGGCGGCGCACTCGGAGCCATGCTCAGCCACTATCGTGGGGGCCGTGCCAACCTCTCCAGAACTGGGTCCGAGGACGCCAGCACGAGTCGTGGTCCTCGTCTCTGGAAGCGGGACCAATCTCCAGGCACTGATTGACGCATCGGCCCAGCCTGACTACGGCGTCGAGATCGTCGCCGTCGGCGCTGACCGCTCCGGCATCCGGGCGTTGGAACGTGCTGAGTCGCATGGCATTGCAACCTTCGTCGTGGAGACGTCCGCGTACGACGATCGCGCTGCCTGGGATGTCGCCCTCGCCGAAGCCGTTGCCGCCCACGATCCTGGGCTCGTCGTGCTGGCGGGTTTCATGAAGCTTGCCGGCCCGGCGTTTCTTGCCCGCTTCGGAGGGCGCACCCTCAACACCCACCCGGCACTCTCGCCGGCGTTCCCCGGCATGCACGGACCACGGGACGCGCTGGCATATGGCGTCAAGGTGACCGGAGCGACACTGTTCGTCGTCGACGAGGGCGTCGACACCGGACCGATCGTCGCCCAGGTCGCCGTACCCGTGCTCGAAGACGACGACGAAGAGACTCTGCACGAACGCATCAAGACCAGCGAGCGGATCATGCTCGTCGAATGGGTCGGCACACTGGCCCGTTCGGACTTCCACATCGATGACCGGGCCATACGGCTCGGAGGAGCCCCCACATGACCACTCGTACGCTCAAGCGCGCCCTGATCTCGGTCTACGACAAGACCGGCCTCGACGACCTCGCCCGCGATCTGCACGCTGCTGGTGTCGCGATCGTCTCGACCGGATCGACGGCCAAGACGATCGAGGCAGCCGGCGTCCCGGTGACGCCGGTCGAGCAGCTCACCGATTTCCCCGAGTGCCTCGATGGTCGGGTCAAGACTCTGCACCCGCGAGTTCACGCGGGCATCTTGGCTGATCTGCGACTCGACTCGCACGTCACCCAGCTCGCCGAGCTCGGCATCGAGCCGTTCGATCTGGTGATCGTCAATCTCTACCCGTTCACCGAGACCGTGGCGTCCGGCGCAACCCCGGACGAGTGCGTCGAGCAGATCGACATCGGCGGTCCGTCGATGGTGCGCGCGGCGGCCAAGAACCACCCCAGCGTCGCGGTCGTCACCTCGACGGCCCAGTACGAGGTGCTGCGGACGGCTCTCGGTGCCGGCGGATTCACCCTTGAGCAGCGCAAGAAGCTCGCGGCTCAGGCGTTCGCCCACACCGCGGCATACGACGTGGCGGTCGCCTCGTGGTTCGCGTCGGCGTACGTCGAGCAGGGCGACTCGATCTTCCCGGACTTCCTGGGTGCCACCTGGGAGCGGGCGTCGGTGCTGCGCTACGGCGAGAACCCGCACCAGCCGGCCGCGCTCTACACATCGGGCCGCGGGGGCCTCGCCAACGCCGTACAGCTGCACGGCAAGGAGATGAGCTACAACAACTACGTCGACACCGATGCCGCGCGACGCGCAGCCGGTGACTTCTCGGCACCGGCGGTGGCCATCATCAAGCACGCCAATCCGTGCGGTATCGCGGTCGGCGACGACATTGCGCAGGCGCATGAGCGTGCCCACGCCTGTGACCCGGTGTCGGCATTCGGCGGTGTGATCGCCGCCAACCGAGCCGTCTCGGTGACGCTGGCCCAGCAGGTTGCCGAGGTGTTCACCGAGGTCATCGTTGCCCCCGACTATGAACCCGGCGCGCTCGAGGTGCTGCAGGCCAAGAAGAACATCCGCATCCTTCAGGTACCCGTTGAGGCTGGTCAGTCACCGGTCGACCTGCGGTCCGTGACCGGCGGTGTGCTGCTCCAGACCGTTGACCGGGTTGACGCCGCGGGCGACGACCCTGCGTCGTGGACGCTGGTCTCGGGTGAGCCCGCCGACGAAACGACATTGGCCGATCTCGCCTTTGCCTGGACGGCCTGTCGGGCGGTCAAGTCCAACGCGATCCTGCTGGCGAAGGATGGCGCCTCGGTCGGTGTCGGGATGGGCCAGGTCAACCGGGTCGACTCGTGCAAGCTTGCGGTCGAGCGTGCAGGCGCCGAGCGGGCCACCGGCTCTGTTGCGGCATCAGATGCGTTCTTCCCGTTCCCTGACGGCGCCGAGATCCTGATCGCCGCCGGCGTACGGGCGATCGTCCAGCCGGGCGGCTCGATCCGCGACGATGCCGTGATCGAAGCGGCCAATGCCGCAGGCGTGACCATGTACATGACCGGTACCCGGCACTTCTTCCACTGACGCCATGTCCGAACGTATGGTCGGTGCGCTGCTGGTTGCGGTGTCGTCGGCAGCGTTCGGCTCGATGGCGATCTTTGGTGTCTGGGCTCAGGACGACGGCACGAGCACACCTGCGCTGATCTTCGTACGGTTCACGGCCGCGGCGCTGATCCTTGCCGTCGTGCTGCGTGCGCGAGGCATCCGGCTTCCACCGTGGCGCGACTGCCTTCCGATCGCGGGCATGGGTGGGATCGGCTACATCGGTCAGGCCTACTGCTACTTCTTGGCGCTGGAGCACGCTCAGGCGAGCCTGGTCGCGCTGCTGCTCTACCTGTTTCCTGCGTTCGTGGCGATCCTCGCCGTGGTGTTCCTGCGCGAGCGGATCGGGCTCGTCACCGCGGGAGCCCTCGTGCTGGCGCTGTGCGGGACCTTCCTCGTGGTCGGTGGCGGCTCGGGACGTCCGCTCGGTATTGCGCTGGGCATCGGCGCCGCGGTGATCTACTCGATCTACATCACGGTCGGATCAGTGGTCACCCGAGGCCTGGACGCCATCGCGGTGTCAACCATCGTCTGTGCCTCGGCAGCTGTCGTGGCGGGCGCGATCGTCGTGGTGCTGGCTGTTGCAGGCCGGGCCGCATCGTTCCCCGAGTCCGCGCGCGGCTGGTCGTCGCTCGCGGCAATTGCCATCGTCTGTACCGCAATGGCGATCCTGGCCTTCTTTGCGGGATTGCGACTGCTCGGGGCGACGTCGACGTCGGTGCTGTCGACCGTCGAACCCGTGGTCACGGTGGGGCTGGCCACGTGGCTGCTGGGCGAGTCGTTGTCGGGCGTCCAGGAGGTTGGCGCTGCGCTGGTGCTCGCGGCGGTCGTGTGGCTCGCGCTGAGCCAGCGCCCAGCGCCGGCCGAGGTGCCACCGGTCTAGCCTGGGTCGACCCCGAGGTTCTCCAACACCTCTGCGCCCGGCAGATCAGCCAGGGCAGCGCCGGGCAGGGCCAGCTTGGAACGGCGCAGACCGCTGCCAAGCAGAACCCACGGCTGATCCAGAACCCGTGAATCAACGAGCAGGGGCCAACCGGCAGGCAGTCCGACCGGGGTGATGCCGCCGTACTCCATGCCGGTTTCCGTCACCGCCCAGTCCTGCGGAGCGAACGACAGTTTGCGGACGTCGATCGTGCGCCGTACCAGTCCGTTGACGTCGGCGCGGGTGTGCGCCAGGACGACACACGCGGCGGGTCGGTGCTCGCCACCGCGTTTGCCGAGCACCACGACACAGTTGGCCGAGACTTCTGGCGGGATGCCATGCTCGGCCGCCAGCGCAGCGGTGTCGGCCAGGTCCGGGTCAATGGCGACAGTGTGGGCGAGCGCCGAGACCTCGGGCTGATCCTGGAGTGCCGCAGCGACCGGCGGCGGCGAGCAGTCGCGGGTCGAGCGGTCCGAGCTCGAGTGTGCCGAGCATGACGTTCATGTCGGGAGTCTAGATAACGCCCTGCATCGGGCGTGAAAGACTCAACCCGTGACTGCTCAGATGCTCGACGGCAAGGCGGCCGCCACCGCGATCAAGGCCGAGCTCCGCGAACGCGTGAGCGCGCTCGCGGACCGGGGCATCGTCCCGGGGCTCGGGACGATCTTGGTCGGCGAAGACCCAGGGAGTCAGTGGTACGTCGCGGGCAAGCATCGCGACTGCGCCGAGGTCGGCATCGAGTCGATCCGCCTCGACCTGCCTGACACGGCGACCCAGGCAGATGTCGAGGCCGCCGTCGACCAGCTCAACGCGGATCCGGCGTGCACCGGCTACATCGTGCAGCTGCCGCTTCCCAAGGGCCTGGACGAGAACGCCGTGATCGGGCGCATCGACCCCGACAAGGACGCCGACGGCCTGCATCCCACCAACCTCGGCTGGTTGGTGCTGGGCAAGGAAGCCTCGCTGCCCTGCACGCCTCGCGGCATCATCGAGCTGCTCCGCCGCAACAACGTTGCCATCGCCGGTCAGCACGTCGTCGTCGTCGGGCGTGGCATCACCGTCGGCCGACCGATGGGATTGTTGCTGACCCGGCGCAGCGAGAATGCAACCGTCACGCTGTGCCACACGGGGACGAGTGATCTTGGTGCAGAGGTGCGTCGAGCCGACATCGTCATCGCTGCCGCAGGCGTTCCCGGCATCATCACCGCCGACATGGTCAAGCCCGGCGCAGCCCTGCTCGACGTCGGCGTCAGCCGCAACGAGAACGGGATCGTCGGTGACGTGGCGCCCGAGGCGTACGAGGTTGCCGGTTGGGTCTCGCCCAACCCGGGTGGTGTCGGACCCATGACCCGCGCGATGCTGCTTTCGAATGTCGTCGACACCGCTGAGCGGTTGCACCCGTGATCGGTCCGCGAAGTCGCGGTTCGCAGCTCTACCTCGTGCAGCTGCTGGGAGTCCTGGTCGGCCTCGCCCTGGTCGTGGCCGGACCGTGGCGGGCAGGTGTCTCGGTCATCGGCGCGACCTTCATCCTGGGAGCGCTTGGTCGCTCGATCATGCCAATCAGCCACACCGGCATGCTCCGCGTGCGCGGCAAGATTTTCGACATGGTCTGGATGACCTTGCTCGGTGTCGCGCTGATCGTGCTGGCGTTGGTCATCCCCGACCAGCCCGGCCGCTGACAAAACTGCCCCACCTCCTGATCGGAGATGGGGCAGCCTCGGCGTTGGTCGGCTCAGATGAGGCCGAGCTCCTTGACTGCGTCGCGCTCCTCGATGAGCTCGGCCGCGGTTGCGTCCATGCGGGCGCGGGAGAAGTCGTCGATCTCGAGTCCCTGCACGATCGACCAGTCGCCGCCGGTCGTGGTGACGGGGAAGGAGTAGATCAAGCCTTCGGGGATCCCGTACGAACCGTCTGAGACGACGGCCATCGAGGCCCAGTCGCCTTCGGGAGTTCCGAACAGCCAGTCATGCGCTGCATCGATTGTCGCCGAGGCCGCTGACGCTGCCGACGACGATCCGCGCGCCTCGATGATCGCGGCGCCGCGCTTGGCGACAGTCGGGATGAAGTCGCTCTCGATCCAGGACTGGTCGTTGACGGTCTCGGCTGCGTTCTTGCCGGCGATCTCGGCGTGGAAGATGTCGGGGTACTGGGTTGCCGAGTGGTTGCCCCAGATCGTCATCTTCTTGATGTCGGTGACGCTGGCGCCGGTCTTGGCCGCGAGCTGTGAGATGGCCCGGTTGTGGTCGAGACGGGTCAGGGCGCTGAAGCGCTCCTTGGGGATGTCCTGGGCGTTGCTCATCGCGATGAGTGCGTTGGTGTTGGCCGGGTTGCCGGTCACGCCAATTCGTACGTCGTCCGCAGCGACCTTGTTGAGTGCCTTGCCCTGCGCCGTGAAGATCGCGCCGTTGGCCTCGAGCAGGTCGCCGCGCTCCATACCGGGGCCGCGGGGACGGGCGCCGACGAGTAGGGCGAGGTTGGCGCCATCGAAGATCTTCTCTGCATCGTCACCGATCTCGACACCAGCGAGGGTCGGGAATGCGCAGTCGTCGAGCTCCATCACCACGCCTTCGAGGGCCTTGAGTGCCGGAGTGATCTCGAGCAGCTGGAGCTGGATCGGGGTGTCCGGTCCGAGCAGTGATCCGCTGGCGAGGCGAAACAGCAGGCTGTAGCCGATCTGACCGGCAGCTCCGGTGACGGCGACCTTGACGGGGGTTTTGCTCACGAAATGCTCCTTGATGCATGGGGGACTCTTTCGAAAATAGCCCACGACGGCAGCGGGACGCTGTGCGGGTCGGCACAGCCAAGCCACCCAATCTTGAATGATTCCAGAAAGGGTGGTTCGATGTAGTGATGCTGGTCACCGACAATCCCGTCGCGCTGCTGCGTGACGCCGGTTTGCGGGTGACCAAGCCGCGGGTTGCCGTGATGGCCGCGCTGGCCCGCGCTCCACATTCTGGAGTCGACCGCATCGAGTCAGACGTTCGTGCCGAGCTCGGCGCGGTCTCCACGCAGGCGATATATGACGTGCTGCGCGCGCTCACCCAGGCTCGGCTGGTCCGGCGGATCGAGCCTGCCGGTTCGCCGGCGTTGTTCGAGATGCGCGTCGGCGACAACCATCACCATGTGGTGTGCCGTACGTGTGGAATGGTCGCTGACGTCGACTGCGCCCACGGGACGGCCCCGTGCCTCACAGCTTCAGACGATCGCGGTTTCGCGATCGACGAGGCCGAGGTGACCTACTGGGGTACCTGCCCCGACTGCTCGACCACACAAGCTCTCGAACCATCCACCTGAATCGGAAGGACCTGCCATGACTGAAAGCCACGACCACAACGCCGTCGTCGGAGACATGAACGACGAGGAGAACGAAGGGCAGGGCCAGTGCCCCGTCTCGCACGGCGGCCGGGTGCACCCGACCGAGGGATCGGCCAATCAGGAGTGGTGGCCCAACCAGCTCAACCTCAAGATCCTGCGCAAGCACACCGATGTCGGCAATCCGATGGATGACGACTTCGACTATGCACAGGCTTTCCAGAACCTCGACCTCGATGCGTTGCGGGCTGACCTGGCGACGCTGATGACCGACTCGCAGGACTGGTGGCCTGCCGACTTCGGCCACTACGGACCGTTCTTCATCCGCATGGCCTGGCACAGTGCTGGCACCTATCGCATCAGGGACGGACGCGGCGGCGCCGGCGCCGGTATGCAGCGCTTCGCCCCACTCAACAGCTGGCCCGACAACGGCAACCTCGACAAGGCGCGTCGTCTGCTGTGGCCGATCAAGAAGAAGTACGGCGCTGCGATCTCGTGGGCCGACCTGATGATCCTGACCGGAAATGTCGCACTCGAGACCATGGGCTTTGAGACCTTCGGCTTTGCCGGCGGTCGCGCCGACGTCTGGGAGCCCGACGAGGACGTCTACTGGGGCCCCGAGGACGAGTGGCTCGGTGGAGACAAGGGCGGCCAGCAGCGCTACACAGGTGAGCGCGACCTGGAGAACCCGCTGGCCGCGGTCCAGATGGGCCTGATCTACGTGAACCCCGAAGGCCCGGAAGGCAATCCCGATCCGCTCGGCTCGGCCCGCGACATCCGCGAGACATTCGGCCGCATGGCGATGAACGACGAGGAGACCGTCGCGCTGATCGCCGGCGGTCACACGTTCGGCAAGACCCATGGCGCCGGCGATCCCGACCAGTACGTCGGACCTGAGCCCGAGGCCGCCCCGCTCGAGGAGATGGGTCTTGGTTGGAAGCAGTCAATGGGAAGCGGCAAGGGTCGCGACGTGATCACCAGTGGCCTCGAGGTCACCTGGACGCCGACGCCGACGACGTGGGACAACAGCTTCTTCGAGACGCTCTTCGGCTTTGAGTGGGAGCTCTCCAAGAGCCCCGCGGGCGCCAACCAGTGGGTTGCCAAGGATGGTGCCGGGGCTGACACCTTCCCGGATCCCGCAGACCAATGAGCTCACCCGTCCGCCGACCATGCTGACGTCCGACCTCGCGCTGCGCTTCGACCCGATCTACGAGCCGATCTCGCGTCGCTTCCTCGAGAACCCCGATGAGCTGGCTGACGCGTTCGCTCGTGCTTGGTACAAGCTGACGCACCGTGACATGGGCCCGATCCAGCGCTACCTCGGTCCGCTGGTCCCGCAGGAGGAGCTGCTGTGGCAGGACCCGCTCCCGGCTGCCACTGGAGAGCCCCTTGCGGCGAGCGACATCGCCGAGCTCAAGGCGCAGATCCTCGCATCGGGACTGACCGTCTCGCAGCTGGTCTCGACGGCGTGGGCATCGGCCTCGTCGTTCCGTAGCAGCGACAAGCGGGGCGGCGCCAACGGCGCTCGCATCCGGCTCGAGCCGCAGAACAGCTGGGAGGTCAACAATCCCGACCAGCTGGCGACCGTGCTGCGTACGCTCGAGGGCGTCCAGCAGGCATTCGGCAAGCCCGTCTCGCTCGCCGACGTCATCGTGCTCGGTGGCTCCGCGGCGATCGAGAAGGCGGCCAAGGACGCCGGCCACGACGTCGAGGTGCCGTTCACCCCGGGTCGTACTGACGCCACGCAGGAGCAGACCGATGTCGAGTCGTTCTCGGCGCTCGAGCCCACCGCAGACGGGTTCCGCAACTACTACGGCAAGGGCAACCGCCTGCCGGCGGAGTTCCTTCTGGTCGACAAGGCCAACCTGCTCAACCTGAGCGCGCCGGAGATGACGGTTCTGGTCGGTGGCCTCCGGGTGCTCGGCACCAACTACGACCAGTCGCAGGTCGGTGTCCTCACCGACAAGCCCGGAACGTTGACGAACGACTTCTTCGTCAACCTGCTCGATCTGGGCACGACGTGGACAGCCGCTTCGGCCGACTCCTCGACGTACGAGGCGCGCGACGCCTCGGGCGCTGCCACCTGGACGGGCAGCCGGGCTGATCTGGTGTTCGGCTCGAACTCTGAGCTGCGTGCGATCGCCGAGGTCTACGCGAGTGACGATGCCGCGGGCAAGTTCGTCGGCGACTTCGTGGCCGCTTGGTCGAAGGTCATGGACCTCGACCGCTACGACGTCTGATCAGTTGAATGAGTGAGGCCCCCGGACCAGTGGTCCGGGGGCCTCACCTTCGTCTCAGTCCTTTTCGCCGACGATCAGCGAGTGGGAGATTCCGGCGATCGCGGCGCCGATCACCGGGGCGAGGATGAAGACCCACACCTGCGACAGTGCGTCGCTGCCGGCGAACCAAGCCACGCCGAGCGAGCGGGCGGGGTTGACCGAGGTGCCGTCGATCGGGATCGAGATGAGGTGGATCAGCGTCAGCGCAAGGCCGATGGCCAGTCCGGCGAAGCCGACCGCCGCGCGCTTGGCCGTCGCACCGAAGATCACGTACAGGAAAAATGCGGTCAGCACGATCTCGGTGACGATCGTGGCGAGCAGACTGTAGGCGCCGGGTGACCGGTCGCCGTATCCGTTGGTGCCGAATCCGGTGGCCGAGGCGTCGAAGCCGCTCTGGCCGGATGCGATCACGTAGAGCACGGCGCCGGCAATCGTCGCGCCGACCAGCTGGGCGGCAAAGTAGCCGGGAGCATCTTTCCAGGCGAAGCGCTTGGCGGTGGCGAGACCGACCGTGACGGCCGGGTTGAAGTGACCACCGGAGATGTGGCCGAACGCGTAGGCGCCGGTGAGGACCGTGAGGCCGAACGCCAGGGCGATGCCGAGGGAACCGACGTCATTGCCGGCGAGGACGGCTGTGCCGACGCCGCCGAGGACGAGCCAGAAGGTGCCGAGCGCCTCGGCGCCCAGCTTGTGAGAAGTGGTGGGTGCTGACATGGTGGGCTCCAGTCTGTGAGGGAACTGATTCACAGATTAGGGCTCAGGACGTTGTCGCTGGGGGACGCCGGAATCGGTTGTGTCGAGTGAGATATCTTGATGTCAAACAACTTTTGATCGAGACGTAGGAGCCCGTGCACTCATGGCCAAGATCATCTACACCCATACCGACGAGGCGCCGCTGCTGGCGACGTACTCCTTCCTCCCGGTCATCCAGTCATTTGCCTCCACCGCCGGTGTCGAGGTCGAGACGCGCGACATCTCGCTCGCGGGACGCATCATCGCGCTGTTCGGTGATCGACTGACGCCCGAGCAGCAGGTCGACGATGCACTTGCCGAGCTGGGCGCCCTGGCGAAGACGCCGGAGGCCAACATCATCAAGCTCCCCAACATCAGCGCCTCGGTCCCGCAGCTCAAGTCAGCGATCGCCGAGCTGCAGAGCCAGGGTTATGCCCTGCCTGACTTCCCGGACGCCCCCCAGACCGACGAGGACCGCGACGTCCGTGCGCGCTACGACAAGGTCAAGGGCAGCGCCGTCAACCCCGTCCTGCGCGAGGGCAACTCCGATCGGCGAGCGCCGGCTTCGGTCAAGAACTTCGCCAAGGCACACCCGCACTCGATGGGTGCCTGGTCGTCACAGTCCAAGACCAATGTCGCGACGATGGATTCGGACGACTTCCGCGCCAACGAGAAGTCAGTCGTGCTCGAGTCCGATGACGCGCTGACGATCCAGCTCGTCGGTGCTGACGGTTCGACCACCGTGCTCAAGGAGGCGTTCCCAGTCCTCGCCGGCGAGGTCGTCGACGGCACCGTGATGCGCGCAGCGGCGCTGGATGCATTCCTGCCGGCCCAGATCGAGCGGGCCAGGGCCGATGGCGTCCTGTTCTCGGTGCACCTGAAGGCCACGATGATGAAGGTCTCCGACCCGATCATCTTCGGCCACGTCGTCAAGGCCTTCCTGCCAGATGTCTTCGCCCAGTACGGCGACGATCTTGCTGCGGCTGGGCTGAGCCCGAGCAATGGTCTCGGCTCGATCCTCGCGGGTCTCGACGAACTCCCCAACGGCGCCGAGATCAAGGCAGCGATCGAAGCAGGCACTCGCCGCCGGCCCGCCGCTCGCGATGGTCGACTCCGACAAGGGCATCACCAATCTCCACGTCCCGAGTGACGTGATCGTCGATGCGTCGATGCCCGCCATGATTCGTACGTCGGGTCACATGTGGGGCCCCGACGGCGGTGAGGCCGACACGCTGGCGGTGATCCCCGACAGCTCGTACGCCGGCGTCTACCAGACCGTCATCGACGACTGCCGCGCCAACGGCGCGTACGACCCCACGACGATGGGCTCGGTGCCGAACGTCGGGCTCATGGCGCAGGCCGCCGAGGAGTACGGCAGCCACGACAAGACCTTCGAGATCGCCGCCGCCGGCACCGTGCAACTCGTCAACCAGGCGGGCGACGTGCTGATCGAGCACGCTGTGGAGCCGGGGGACATCTGGCGCGCGTGCCAGACCAAGGACGTGCCGATCCGTGACTGGGTCAAGCTCGCCGTGACGCGTGCGCGAGCCTCCGGCACGCCCGCGGTGTTCTGGCTGGACCCGACGCGGGCACACGACACCAAGTTGGTCGCCAAGGTCAAGGCCTATCTGCCAGAGCACGACACCGAGGGCCTGCAGATCGAGATCATGTCGCCAGTCGAGGCGACCCAGTTCTCGATCGATCGCATCCGCAGGGGCGAGGACACGATCTCGGTGACCGGCAATGTGCTGCGTGACTACAACACCGATCTGTTTCCGATCCTCGAGCTGGGCACCAGCGCCAAGATGTTGTCGATCGTCCCCCTGATCAACGGCGGCGGACTGTTCGAGACCGGCGCCGGCGGATCTGCTCCCAAGCACGTCCAGCAGCTGGTCAAGGAAAATCACTTGCGCTGGGACAGCCTCGGCGAGTTCCTCGCGCTGGCCTCGAGCTTCGAGCACATGGCGACCACGACCGGCAACGCCCGGGCGCAGATCCTCGCCGATACGCTCGACCGGGCCACCGGCACCTTCCTCAACGAGAACAAGTCGCCAAGCCGCAAGGTCGGCGAGATCGACAACCGCGGCAGTCACTTCTATCTCGCGCTCTACTGGGCGCAGGAGCTGGCCAAGCAGACTGACGACGCCGAGCTCGCCGCTGGATTTGCCGAGGTGGCAGGTGCCCTGGAGTCCAACGAGCAGCAGATCAATGACGAGCTGCTCGGCGTCCAGGGAGCACCGGCCGACATAGGCGGCTACTTCCGTCCCGATGATGCGCTGGTCAACCAGGTGATGCGTCCGTCGCAGACGTTCTCGAGTGTGCTCGCTGATCTGGTCGCACGGCTGGGTTGACGCCTACGAGCTCGCGGGTGCTGCAGCGTAGGTGACCGTCAGGTCGCCTTCGACGTCGATGACCGAGACAAGCACTTCCCACTTGTCGGAGCTGTACGACTTGATCGTGGTTCCGTTGGCGTCCATCGTGCTCGTCTGGGTGAACCCGCTCTCGGTCATGAGTGCGAATGCGCCGTTCGCAGCCTCACTGCTGGTCGGACTGATGACGACATTCCACCCCACCTGGTCCCCGTCGTTGACGCCGATCCCCGAGATAACGGCGCCAGCGACGAGGGGAATGTCATCGGTAGGGAAGCCGTCGGGCAGCTTGCCTGCCGAGCCGACGGCCGAGCCATCCTCGGTGTCGATCGAGAAGTCTTCGCCACTGCGGTCGACCTTGACTGATCCACCCTTGCCATCGGGGACCGAGATGCTGTCGCCGCCGCAAGCGCTGAGTGGGAACGCCAAGGCAGCGGTGGCAGCCAGCGCTGCAACGCGCCGGAGTGAGGTCGAGTCCATGATCGTCCGTTCTGTCGGGGGAGACCATCGAAGCAGCGCCGCGCGTGGCATCGCCTGAGTAGAAAGTACTCAGACCCCGAACCGAGCACGCTGGCCACGATGGGGCTTCCGAACTCTCGAGGAGAACCCATGAAGACCACAAGTGCACTGTTGGCCGCGAGCGTGATCCTGACGCTCTCCGCGTGTGGCGGCGGAAGCGATGGGGCAAAGGGCTCCGATGGCGGGTCGGCGACCTCGGGCGGATCTTCTGACGTCTCTGACGGATCGTTCGTGCTGAAGACTGCGGCCGATCAGGTCGCTTCGTCGCTGGGGCGCGGAGCGACCTACAAGGTCGACGGCACGAGCGTGACGTACACGTTCACAGAGGGAAGCAGCGATGAGAACGGGACAGCTGCCTGCCAGATCGCGATGACGGTGTTCGACAGTGTTGCGCCCGGTGAGGTCGAGACGTTGGTCATGGATTACCCGGGCGGGCGCCTCGACTGCAAGGAGATCCTGTGATGGTGTTGGCTGTCGCCAGACGCGCGCAGCACAGAATGTCGGGTTCGGCCCACGCGGACGCCCGGCTTCGGTAGCCTCGCGCTGATGAGCGTGCCGGGCAGGAGTGAGCTCGTTGCACGACTGCTTGATGACGTGGCGAATGGTCGATCTGTGGTCGTCTCGGGAGACCGAGGGATGGGACGTACGCATCTGTTGACTGCGCTCTCAGCGGCGGCGTCTCAGCGCGCGTGGATCGTGCAAGGCCGCGACCGGGTGCCTGACATTCCACTGGTTCCATTCGCGGGCTTGCTGGCCGACCTGGGGGTTGACCACCGGGCGCCGCTCGGGATCTATACATCCTTGCCACGAGCGGTGGGGAGCTCGACGCAATTGTCCTGGTCGACGATGCCGAACTGCTCGACCAGGCCTCACTCGTGCTGCTGGTTCAGCTGTCGCGCGCGGGCGTGCCGGCCGTCATCACGACAGCGGACCCGAGTCGTGGCGGGCGTACGTTGACCGACCTCGCTGTCGACGAGCGGGTGGCGCCAAGAGGCGTTGTCGGCGCTGTCGCCACAACAGGTGCAAGCACTGGCCGAGTCGTTGCTGGGGGTTCCGCTGGCGGCACCCTCGGCGGCGGCACTGCTGGCACGCGCCCGGGGCAACCCGGGACTGGTGACGGCGTTGCTGGACGATCTCGAGGCCACGGGGCGAGTGGCAATGACAGCCGGAGGTGCGGTGGTCGAGCGCTTTGCCGTCACCCCAACTGTGGTCGATCTGGCCGGTATAGACCCGTTCCAACTGCCGGAACCGGTCCGAGAGCTTGCTGAGCTGCTCGCGGTGGCGGGTGTCCTGCCCACCTCCAGCCTGCACAAGGATGCCGTCGCGGCAGCGTTTGCTGCGGGTCTCGTACGTGCTGTGGCCCCCGGGACCATCGAGCTCATCGATGCGCTGGTGGCTGATGTCGTGCTGGAGAGCGTGGATGCCCAAGCGGAACGTGAGCTTGCGGCCAGAGCGGCGCAGATGCTCCAAGGTCGGGACGGTCAGGAGCGCCTGATGGCCGATCTCTTGGCGCTGGCGGGTCAGCCCGACCGACCCGAGGATGTTGTCCACGCGGCCCGACGCGTGCTCGGTCGCGGCCGTCCAGGCCTGGCATTGGACGTGCTGGGAACGGTTGACCTCGACGCGCTGGACGACGCGTGCGGCTTCGACCTCCACCTGGTGCGATCAGCTGCGCGGGCCGCGATCGGCACGGTGGAGGAGGCGATTGACGATCTCGACGCTGCTGCCGATCTGGCGACCTCTGATCGTGAACTGGTGCTGGTCGCCGAACAGTGGATGCTACTTCTCGGCGGCAGGGGTGCAGAGGACCGCGCGTTGGAACAACGGATCGACTCGATCATCGAGAGGTTGGCCGAGCCGGGCCTTCGCGCCCAGGTGACTGCCGCACTTGCCCGTCGCAGGGCGATCGTCGGTGAGCTGAGAGGACCAGGTGGGGAGCGCGGTGTGCCGGGCGGCGACGACATCCTGGTGGCCTTGCGCGACTCGTTGTCTGGCACCCGAGTCTCTGCGTTGACCGCCGAGCCGGATCGGGCCGAGCTGGTGGCCGACACCGACGACCTTGATGCGCTGCTCACGGTGCTCGCGAAGTATCTGACGCTTGTCTACGACGGTGATCTGGAGCGAGCCAGGGAGGTCGCCCAGATCCACTACGAGCGTGATGCTCGCGAGGGGCGGCCCAGCCTCGGGCTGTGGACATACAACCGGGCAAAGATGGCCTTCCACGCAGGTCAGTACGAGCTCTCCGCCGAGCTGGCCGAGGAGGCCGTACGGCACCTTGCCTGGCGGGACGTGACAGGTCAGGCCGTACCTGCCGACGCGATGCTCGCTGCCGTGCTTGCCCGGTTGGGCCAGCAGTCGCGTGCCGAACAGATCGTGGCGTCGATCGATGACGCAGATGCGCTCCTGCCGCGGGTGGCGATCGGAGTGGCGCGGGTCGAGGCCGAGCGGCTGCGCGCAAACGGTGGCGTGGAGGACGCCGTGGCCGGGCTGGTGCGGGCCGGGGAGTCAGCCATGCAGCAGGGCGAGGTGTTCTCCGGTGTGTTGGCGATCGATGAGGCCTTCATGATTCGCCCGAGTGCCGTGCTCGCGACCCAACTTGAGCGTCTCACGGTGACGTCGCCCTTGGTCGACGCGTTCATCGCGCGTGCCGGAGCGCTGGTGGAGGGAGATGCTGATCGATTGGCTGACGCTGCGCGTGCGCTCGAGCACGTCGTCCAGCCCGGACGAGCCGCTCACGCCTGGCACCTGGCGGCCGAGATCTGGACCGGGCGTCGAAAGCATGAGCTCGCCCGGCGGGCGAGCCAGCAGGCCGTACGTGTCGCGTCGATCTGGCAGGCGGATGCCTGGCCGCGCTCCAGCTCGCAGCTGGGGGCGTTGACACCGCGCGAGCTCGACATCGCGCGCATTGCCGCTGGGCGGGTGCGCAGCAGGGAGATCGCCGAGCAGCTCTCGTTGTCAGTTCGCACGGTCGACAACCACCTCGCCCGCGCCTTCCGCAAGCTCGGCATCAGTAGCCGCGACGAGCTGACGGAGGCCCTTGATCTCGACGGTGGTCCACATCTGTCGGCCTAGTTGAGCGGCCCTCAGCGTCGCAGGTGTTTCTCGCTTGGCGTCCAACCTCGGGCACGTGCCTTGAGTCGAATGTCGCCGAGTCGATCGGTCATGGCTGCCGCCTCGCGGTCGACGGCGTCAGCCGCCGAAGCTCCGATGTCGGCGAGCAGGTTGACGACGACCTCGCCGCTGTCGCGCTGGGCCCACCCTCCGACCACCTCACCCTCGACCCATACGGTCGGCCCGGCGTTGCCGTTGACGTCGAAGAGCTGGGAACGGTGTGGCCCGAGATAGAAGTCGCGATGTTTCCAGCCCATGATCGTGGGGTCGAGAGCCGGCAAGAGGGCGACCCACGGCTCGACATCGTCAGCTGCGGCATCGTCGCCCGGCAGCACGTAGCCGACCTGACCGTCGAGGTCGACCTCGACTACCTTGCACCGCGCAAGTGCAGCGCGCGTGCGGGTCTTGGTCCAGCCGGTCCACCAGGAGAGGTCATCTTCGGTCGCTGGGCCGTAGGACTCGAGCCAGCGTCGCGCGATCTCGGCTGCGGCGTCATCGACCGACAGCTCCGCGACGGCGTCAGGAGCCCAGTTGTGCAGTGTGCTCCATCGGAACTGTGTCGATGTCCAGGTGCCTCGCGGTCGGGCGCGGACGATCTTGCCCTCGGCCGACATCATGGTCAGCAGCCGGCTGGCGACACCTTGCGTCGTCTCGTACTTGGTCCCGGGCGCGAGGACAAATCGGGTGGCGAGCCGTTCGTCGACCTTGGCGAGCTCGGTGCTGGTGATCTCGCCGGCCTCGTCGACGGCTTTGACTGCAACGCGTTCGACCGAGCGGAGCCACTTCGCCGGATCCTCGGTCACCTCGGCTTCGTCGAGCATCTTGTGCAGCAAACGGCGTTGCTCGCGGGCGACGGTGTCGGCCGCTCCGTGGTGGCATGCCGCGACCAGATCGACTGGTACGGCGAAGACGGTCCGTCGCATCGCGAGCACCCGAATGAGCGATCGATCGTCGTACAGTGCGACCTCGACATCGGCGATCGTCGTGTTCGTGGTGCGGGCTGTCACGGCGAGAAATGTCGTCGCCGGGTCGGTGCTGTGAAGAGCGACGACGCTGCGTGCGGCGGCGACCGGATCAGCGCCCAGATGGGTCGGTGCGAGCGCATGGCGTTGGCCCAACCGAGCCCGCCGCTCGGCGGCACTGATGGAACGCACAGTTCAGCCTTTCACGGCGATCGGACAATATCTCCCCAGCGGAATAAGCGACCCGCGATCAGGACTTGAATCAAGTCGTGAGCACTCCCCAGATACCGGTCAGTACGCGCCACCTGTCACTTGCGCTGCTGTCGCTCGCCCTCGGCGGTTTCGCGATCGGCACCACCGAGTTCGTCACGATGGGTCTGCTCCCTGACATTGCGGAGGGGATCGGCGAGTCGATCCCCAAGACCGGCCACCTCATCACGGCATACGCCTTCGGCGTCGTGATCGGAGCTCCGGTCATCGTCTCGCTGGGCGCGAGGTTGCCCAAGCGAGAGCTGGCGATCGGCCTTGTCCTGGCTCTGGGTGTGGGCAATGCGTTGACGGCACTGGCGAGCGGATACTGGCCCGTCATGGCGGCGCGCTTCGTCGCTGGCCTCCCGCACGGCGCGTATTTCGGTGTGGCCTCGTTGCTTGCCGCATCCCTCGTACGCCCCGAATATCGCGGCCGGGCAGTGAGCTCGGTGATGCTGGGCCTGTCGGTCGCTCTGGTCGCAGGTGTCCCGGTTTCCAACCTGCTCGGTCAGCAGCTGGGCTGGCGCAGTGCCTACTGGGCCGTGCTCGCCATCGCAGCCTTGGCGGCAGCCATGATCACCGCGTTCGTACCTCACTCGCCGGCCAACTTGGAGGCCACGCTGCGCGGCGAGCTGTCGGCCCTGAAGCGCCCGCAGGTGTTGTTTGCGGTGTCCGCCGGGCTCGTCGGGTTTGGCGGGCTGTTCGCGATGTACAGCTACATCGCTCCGATTGTCACCGATGTGACCGACCTGTCGCGGGCGTGGATCAACGTCTTCCTGCTGGTGTTCGGTCTTGGATCGGTGTTCGGCTCGTGGGCCGCCGGCATGCTCGCCGACTGGGACATCGAGAAGTCGGTGCTGGGCGGATTTGCTGCCACCGTGGTCGTGCTGGCGGCGTTCTATGTCGCGGCCGGCGCCGCGGTCCCAGCGCTGGTGTTGGTCTTCTTCGTCGGCAGTCTCGGGTCGATCGTGGCGATCACCTTGCAGATGAGACTGATGGACGCGGCAGGAGACGCCCAGATGCTCGGCGCCGCGCTGAATCACTCAGCGCTCAACGTCGCCAACGGCCTCGGCGCCTGGCTGGGCGGGGTGGTGATCTCAGCGGGTCACGGTTACCGGGCGACGAGCCTCGTGGGCATCGCGCTGGCGTCGGCCGGGCTGGTGATCTTCGCCTTCGGTCTGGCGGTCGATCGTCGCACGCGGGTGCCCGTCAGTCCATGACCTCGGCTGCTGCCCGCTCACCGGAGCTGATGGCGCCGTCGATGTAACCGCACCACCGTACGGCGGTCTCGGTTCCGGCCCAGTGGATCGGTCCGATCGGTTCGCGCAACGCCGCGCCTACTTGAGTCCACGCTCCGGGCGGTAGGTGTGCCCCGTAGCAGCCGCGGGTCCACTCCTCCTTCGACCAATCGAGTTCGATGTACGCGATCGGCTCCCGTGCTGCATCACCGAAGTAGTGCGCAAGGACATCGGTGACAGCCTGTTGACGAACAGCTGGTTCGGCGGCGCTCATCGCAAGGCCGTCGGCACCCTCGATGAAAGCGACGATGATGCCGGGTTGGCCGTCACCGGGTGGCGTCGCGTCGAACATCACCTTCACGGGTGAGGTGTCGCCGGCGGCCTCAGCGCTGAGTCCGTCATCGCGCCAGAAGGGTCTGTCGTACACCGAGTGGGACTTGATGACGGAGCCCTGAGGCATGCGTTGCGTCAACGAGTCACGGATCGCCGGAAGTGGCGGATCGTACGAGATGCGTGCGGCAAGCGTGGGCGGGATAGCCACGACGACACGCTTCGCCTCGTGCTGCTCATTGTTCGTCCGCACGAGGACCCGATCGGCGTCGTACGCGATGTTCGTGACCGGCTGGCCGAGGCGTACGCGATCTCCTAGTTGTTCTGCCAGGAGCTCGGACACCTGCTGCATGCCGCCGGCGACACGGGCGTGCTGCGCTCCGCCCTCGGTGCTGATCAAATGCTCGAAGCTCACCCCAGACTTGGCGTAGAACATCGCGTGCAGCATCGAAATATTGGACGGGGTCGTGGCGAAGACTGCCTCACACGCGACTCGAAAGAACGTACGGGTCTTCTCGGCAAGACAGGCGGCGCGAATCCAGGTCTCGAACGTCTGGCTGTCCCAGCGGTCGGCTTTCGGCGTTCGCCACGGCTGCTCAAGGTCGACTGTCTTGGCGAGCCGCTCGAATCGTGCGAGCGCCTGCCCTACGTCGATCAGCGTCGCGGGTCCGAGATTGGGCATGCTGCCGGTGTATCCGGACTTCTTGCCCCGGAGGCTAACCAGGGTCTTGCCGTGAACATCTTGGTCGATCGTGGCGAGTCCGAACCGCTCGAGCTCGGCTGCGAGGAGACGCTGGTCGGGGCCGATCCATTGGCCCCCGGAATCGATGCGGAGGCCAGGGATGCCGGGTACATCCTCCGTCAGCGTGCGTCCGCCAACGCGTTCGCGGGCCTCCAGGACGATGACGTCTTGCCCTGCGGCAGACAGTCGATCAGCGGTGATCAAGCCGGCGATGCCGGCGCCGACGACGATCGTGTCGAGCTTCACGACGACGACCCTATACCGCTCGAGAACGACCTAGGCGAAGACGACGGTGCGGGGACCGTTGAGCAGGACCCGCGACTCGGCGTGCAGCTGCACCGCGCGCGAGAGCGTCTGCGACTCGACATCGCGACCCACCCGCGCCAGGTCGGCGGGCGTCATGCGGTGGTCGACGCGCAGCACTCCCTGGTCAATGATGGGTCCCTCGTCGAGCTCGGCCGTCACGTAGTGGGCGGTGGCTCCGATCAGCTTCACGCCGCGGTCGTGGGCCTGCTGATAGGGCCGGGCACCCTTGAAGCTGGGCAGGAAGCTGTGGTGGATGTTGATCACCCGACCCTCAAGAGCGCGGCAGGTCTTGTCGGTGAGGATCTGCATGTAGCGGGCCAGCACGACCAGATCGATCTGGAGCTCGTCGACCAGGGACAGCAGCGCCGACTCGGCTGCTTCCTTGTCGGTGGACGGCACGTGATGGAACGGCGCGTCGTAGGGCGCCACCAGCCGCTCGAGGTCGGGGTGGTTGGAGACCACGGCGGCGATCTCGATGTTGAGGGCGCCGGCGCTCTGGCGGTAGAGCAGATCATTGAGACAGTGCCCTTCCTTGGAGGCGAGCACCAACGTGCGCAGCGGACGTTCGGCCACGACCAGGGTGAACGTCATCTGCAGGTCAGTTGTGGCAGCCTCGAAGTCCTGCCGGAGCCGGCCGAGCTCGCGGTCGTCGGGGAAGTCGAAGTGCACACGCAGGAAGAACTCTGCATCGCTGGTGTCGGTGAACTGCTGGCTGTCGAGGATGTTGCCGCCGAGCTCGGCGATCCACCGGGTCACCGCGAAGACGAGCCCTGGTTGATCAGGGCACGAGAGCGTCAGAACGTACGTCGAGGTCACTCACACACTCTAGGTCGCGGTCACCGGAGCCGGCGCGTGGCTGCCGCCCGCGACGGGAGGCTTGCCGTGCCCGGCGTGCGTTGGACGTTGGAGGAACAGCACGACGACGATGCCGATCACGAACGCGAGGACCGGCAACAGCAGCGAGTCGGCCATGGAGTCGGAGAACGCTGTCTGCACCGCCGCGGGCATGGCGTCGGTTGAGCTGAAGGAATCTGACGATCCCGGCAGACCGTTGGCGGCCAGCCGAGCCTGGATGATGGCCGCGACTGCGGCGCTGCCGAGCACGGCCCCGACCTGGCGGGTCGTGTTGTAGACCCCGGCACCAGCTCCGGCAGAGCTCATCGGCAGGTTGCGGGTGGCGGTCGCGCCGAGCGGGGCCCACAGGCAGGCGTTGGAGACGCCGAACAGCGTCATCGGCAAGCAGCAGCTGCCACACCGGGGTCTCGGGTGCGATCAGGCGCGACAGCCAGAACATGGCGATCGCCGCGGTGCCAAAGCCGACCAGCACGATGTTGCGCGGATGAACGCGGTCAACGAGCTTGCCGACAAGCGGCGACAGGGCCATCAGGACGATGGCCATCGGCGCCATCAGCAGTGCCGACTGGGTGGGGGACCACCCGCGAACGCCCTGTGCGTAGAAGAACACCGGCAGCGACATCGCCGTGATCGCGAGCGAGACCATGGCAATGCCGGCATTGCCGAGCGAGAAGTTGCGATCGCGAAACAGACCGAGCGGAACCAACGGCTCGGTCTTGATGCGGCTCTGCCACCACAGGAATCCGGCGATCACCAGCAGGCCGACGATGATCAGCGCGGGCACCGAGACGATGCCGTCGATGGTGCCCCAGTCGTACTTCTCGCCCTCCTGGATGCCGAACACCAGCAGGAACATCCCGACGGCGCTGAGCGCAACGCCGAACCAGTCGAAGCTGTGGGTGTGGGTCGCGAGGGCGGGCACGAGGCGCCAGGCGAGGACGAATCCGATGACGCCGACCGGGACGTTGATGAAGAAGATCCACTCCCAGCCGAGGGAGTCGACCAGAACTCCGCCGAGGATCGGGCCGACGAGTGTGGCAACGCCGGCCGTGGCGCCCCACAGCGCCATGGCGCTGCCGCGGTTGGCGGGAGCGAACGTACGGGTGATGACCGCCATGGTCTGCGGCGTCATCAGCGAGGCGCCAACGCCTTGCACGACGCGGGCGACAATGAGCATCTCGATGCTGTCTGTCAGGCCGCACCACAGCGATGCCAGCGTGAAGATCGTCAGGCCGACGAGGTAGACGTTCTTGGGGCCGAAACGGTCGCCGAGACGACCCGTGACCAGCAGTGGAACGGCATAGGCGAGCAGGTAGGCGCTGGTCACCCAGATGACGCTGTTGATGGTGGCGTCGAGCTCGCGCGCGATCGCGGGCGTGGCGACTGACACGATCGTGTTGTCGACCAAGATCATGAAGAAGCCGATGACCATGGCCCACAGTGCCGGCCAGGGCTTGTAACCGGCCGGCAAGTCAGTAGTTGTGCTCATGAGAGCACTCTAGGTCTCGCCTATGACACCCGGAGCAGCTCGTATCCGTGCAGATCGACGTACGTGCCGTCTCCGAGCTTCTCGGCCTCGTGCTGGGTGCCGTAGTGCGTGAAACCAGCTGCGCGGGCGACGGCATTGCTGGCTTCGTTGCCGACTGCGGCATAGAGGACGAGTCGGCGCCGGTCGAGGCCGCCGGCATCGAGGGCATGGGCCACGATGAGCCGTGCGGCCTCGGTCATGACGCCGCGTCCGCGGGCGTCGGGGTGCATCCAGTAGCCGAGCTCACCCGACGTGGGGTTGGGACCGAGCATGTCCATCACCGCGACATTTCCCAGCAGCAGGTCGGTCTCACGGTCGGCGACGGCCCAGGTGGCCTTGCTGCCCCTCGCCGCCTGCCAGACGCAGTCAGCGACGTAGTCGCGGGCCGTGGCCTCGGTGTACGGGTGGGGCAGGCCGTTGAGCCACAGTCGTGACGCCGGGTCGCTGCACGCCTCGACGATGCGCGGTAGATCGGTGCTGGCGAATGGTCGCAGCCGAAGCCGCTCGGACTCGATCACGGCGGACTCGGCCCAGGTTGTCCGGGGGAGTGGTGGATCTCCGAACCGGATCGATGCGGTCCACGCGTCGAGCACCCTGCCGCGCTCGAGCAGCAAGCCGGGCGTCGTGCCGTGCAGGGCGAAACCCGTCGCGTGCGCGATACGTAGGGATGCCTCGTTCCCGACGTGCGATCGCCAGTGCACGATCTCCACGCTGCCTTCGTTGAACGCCCAGTCGACGGCCATTCGTACGGCTCGCGCCATGATTCCGCGACCCCTGGCCCACGGGTGCAGGCTGAACCCGATGTCGGCGATCGGCTTCTGGCGTATGTCGATGTTGCCGGCAAATCGTGCCTTGCCGCTGTCGTCGTTCGCCTCGATCGCCCAGATCCGATGGGTGCCTTCGTCCCAGCCGCGGGGCACGATGCCCATCGCGAACGTCTCACTCATCTCGCGGGTGTGCGGGGTGGGTACAGCGGTCCAGGCGACCATCTCGGGATCGATCGCCATCTCGTACACCGGGTCGATGTCACCGGGGGTGTGGGCGCGCAGCGTCACCACACCGTCGGACAGTACTGGAACGTTCAGCGGCCACACCATTTCGGGTGACTTCATGCGCGGTAGGGGTCCGCGGCGTAAACACCCAAAATCGTGACGTCGGTGGTGAAGAATGCGAGCTCTTCGAGCGCATTTCGCAGCGGTACGTCATCGGGATGACCGTCGACCTCGGCGAGGAACTGTGTGGCGGCGAACTCGCCGCCCACCATGTAGCTCTCGAGCTTGGTCATGTTGACGCCATTGGTCGCGAAGCCACCCAGCGCCTTGTAGAGCGCGGCGGGCAGGTTGCGGACGTTGAAGATGAAGCTGGTGACGACCGGTCCGTTGCCGGCCGGCGCGATCTGCGGCTCACGGGACAGCACGACGAACCGGGTCGTGTTGTGGTCCTCGTCCTCGATGTCGGTCGCCAGCACGTCGAGCCCGTAGATCTCGGCCGCCAGGGGCGGCGAGATCGCGGCCTGGGTCGGATCGGCGGCATCAGCGATCTCGCGGGCGGCACCTGCGGTGTCACCGGAGATCACCGTGGTCAGGCCGTACTTCTTGATGACCTTGCGGCACTGGCCGAGCGCGTGCACGTGGCTGTGCACCGTCTTGATCGTGTCGAGGCTGGAACCATGAACGCCGAGCAGGCTGAACTGGATGCGCAGGAAGTGCTCGGCGATGATGTGCAACCCAGAGGTCGGCAGGAAGTGGTGAATGTCGGCCACTCGCCCGGCGATCGAGTTGTCGATCGGGATCATCGCCAGCTCGGCCTCGCCATTGGCCACGGCGGCGAAGACATCCTCGAACGAGGCGCAGGCAACCGCCTCGGCGTCGGGGTAGTGCTCGCGCGAGACGATGTGGGAGTTTGCGCCGGGCTCTCCCTGGTAGGCGATGCGGATGCTGGTGTTCACGGCACCAGTGTTTCAGACGAGATACGCGCCACCAGCGGCATGGACGACGAATGCGTGCGGTGCTGACCACTGACGCGCCGCGTACTGGGCCTCGACTCGCTCGCGCACGCTTGCCACCTGGTCAAGGGGCAGCAGGGCGATGACGCTGCCGCCGAAGCCTCCGCCAGTCATCCGGGCGCCCAGGGCACCCGCCTCGATCGCAGCTTCGACCGCGACATCGAGCTCGGGGCAGCTGACCTCGAAGTCGTCGCGCAGCGAGGCGTGCGAGGCGGTGAGGATCGCACCCACTTGTGGCCACGCCTGGCGGTTGAGCGCACTGACGGTCGCGCGTACGCGGGCGGTCTCGGTGAGCACGTGTCGGGTGCGCGCCTTCAGGACGTCGTCGGTGAGCAGGACCGTGGCATCCAGACCGGCCTGCGACAGGTGGTCCAGGCCCAGCTCGGCGGCCGCGCGCTCGCATTCCTCTCGGCGCGCTGCATACTCGCCGTCGGCCAGCGAGTGGTGGGCGCCGGTGGCGATGACCAGCAGGATCGAGCCCGGCGTCCTCCCAGCGCGAGCGGCACGGGCTCGGGTCGTCGGGGGCGTCGGCGGCGGTGTCGATCAGGATGGCGTGACCGACTTCGCCGTGGAGCACCGCGAGCTGGTCCATCAGGCCGACGGGTGCGCCGACATAGCCCGACTCGGCGCGCTGCGCGATCAGCGCGAGGCCGGTGCGGTCGATGCCGAGCCCGAACAGCTCGTCGATCGCGGCCGCGATGCCGCAGGTCAGTGCGGCCGACGACGAGAGGCCGGCGCCGGAGGGCAGGCGACGACTCGACGACGATGTCGACCCCGCCGAACGTATGGCCCGACTGCGCCAGGCTCCAGATCGTGCCTGCCGCGTACGCCGCCCAGCCGTCGACGTCGCCGGGCTGCGACCGAGACGTCGAACGAAGCCTTGTCTGCGTGCGGCTGATCGGTCCAGACGTTGACGGTGTCGTCGTCGCGCCGCCGCACCTTGATCGTCAGCGTCCGGTCGATCGCCATGGGGAGGACGGGCCCGCCGTTGTAGTCAAGGTGCTCGCCGATCAGGTTGACTCGGCCCGGCACGATCCATTGGCGTACGTCGGTCACCCGCCGAGCCTAGGCCGTGACTGGCCACGGCACGCCGTCCACATGTGGCTGGCAGAATGCGCTCATGCCTGCTGACCGCCGACCTCGTGCGCTGTCCGGTGCCCAACCGACCGCGGATTCCTATCACCTGGGCAACTACTTCGGCGCGTTTCGCCAGTGGGTTGCCCTGCAGGACGAGTTCGAGGCGTTCTACTTCATCCCCGACATGCACGCGATCACGGTCGAGTACTCGCCCGAGGGCTGCGCGAGCGTACGTACATCGCGGCCGCCCAGATGCTGGCCGCAGGAGTGGATCCGCAGCGCAGCGCACTGTTCGTGCAGAGCCATGTGCCCGAGCACGCCCAGCTGACCTGGGTGCTGAGCTGCATCACTGGGTTCGGTGAGGCGAGTCGGATGACGCAGTTCAAGGACAAGTCGTCCAAGGGTGGGGCCGAGGGCTCCTCGGTCGGGTTGTTCACCTACCCGATCCTGATGGCCGCCGACATCCTGATCTACCAAGCCGACCAGGTGCCCGGTCGGTGAAGACCAGCGTCAACACCTCGAGCTGGCCCGCAATCTGGCGCAGCGGTTCAACCACCGCTTCGGAGAGACGTTCCGAGTGCCTGAGGCGTTCATCGTCAAGGAGACGGCCAAGATCTTCGACCTGCAGGACCCGACCATCAAGATGAGCAAGTCGGCCTCGTCTCCGAACGGGGTGGTCGACCTCCTTGACGATCGCAAGAAGGCGGCCAAGAAGATCCGCTCGGCGGTCACCGACTCCGGCGACGAGGTGCGGTTCGACGAGAAGGAGAAGCCGGGGGTGTCCAACCTCCTGGTGATCTACTCGGCCCTGACCAAGCGCACAGTTGCCGACATCGAGCGAGAGTATGTCGGACAGCAGTACGGCGCGTTCAAGGTCGCCTTGTCAGAGCTTGTCGCTGACTTCGTGGGTGAGTTCGGTGAGCGCACCCGTGAGCTGCTCGACGACCGTGCCGAGCTCGACCGCATCCTCAAGGCCGGCGCCGAGCAAGCCCGCGCCGTCGCCACCGAGACCCTTGAGCTCGTCTACGAGCGTTCCGGGTTCGTGCGGCCCACGTGACCCAGACGATCGGCGTGGCCATCCCGGTCCCCGAGCCGTACGGCTCGCTGCTGCGCAGCAAGCGGGCCGAGTTCGGCGACCCGATGGCCCGGACCGTGCCGAGCCACGTCACGCTCGTGGCGCCGACCGAGGTGCCCGAGTCCGACCTCGAGGCCGTGTGCCAGGCACTCGAGCGGGTGTCTGCCACGCTTCCACCGTTTCCGATGCGACTGAGCGGGACGGCGACGTTCAGGCCCGTCTCGCCGGTGGTGTTCATCGCGGTCAGCCAAGGCATCTCCTACGCCGAGATGCTGGCCAAGTCGGTACGGACGGCGTTGCAGGTCGACGAGCCGGAGTTCCCGTTCCACCCGCACGTCACGATCGCGCACAACCTCGACGATGCGACTCTTGACCGCGCCTATGACGAGCTGAGCGGGTTTGAGTGTCGGTTCCAGGTTGAGGGGTTCGCGCTCTACCACCATGACGACGTAGCGGATGGGTCCCCCAGCGCACCTTCGACCTCGGCCCGGAACGGCGTTAGACGCCCACCGGTCCGCCGGCCACCGTCGTCAGGTGGTCCAGCAGCTCGGTCTTGAACGCACGGGCCGCGAGCGGCAGTGCCTCCGCACTGCGGTGAGCCAGGGCGATGACGCGATCCAGTGGCGGATTGTCCAGGTGTGTGGCGCGCAGCTGTGGTCGATTGGTCAGCACCATGCTGGGCACCACGGCATAACCCAGGCCGGCCTCGACAAAGCGCAGCACCGCGCTCATCTCACCGCCCTCGACGGCAAAGCGCGGCTCGAATCCCGCGTCACGGCAGGCGCGCAAGGTGACCTCGCGCAAGTAGTAGCCCTCGCGGAACATCACGAGCGGCGCATCCTTGAGCTCGGGCGACATCCATCCGGTCGGGAAGATCTGATGATGGCCGGGCTGGCGAGCACCAGCTGTTCGCGCAGGACCGGATCGTCTCGATGTCCGGGTCGTCGGTGATGCAGCGGGACGATCAGCAGCGCAACGTCCAGCCGGCCCTGCACGAGTTCGCGGGTGAGCACCCGAGGGCCCGGCCTCCTGTACCTCGAGGTCGATGTCGGGGTAGCGACTGTGAAAACGTCGGCAGCGCTTCCGGAAGCAGCCCGTCGCACAGGGATGGGGTTGCGCCGAGACGGACCCGGCCGCGGCGCAGATCAGCCACTTCCGCACCGTGCGCTCGGCGGCTTCGACATCGATCAGGATCCGCTGTGCGTGGGGAGGAGTGCGGTGCCGGCGCTGGTCAGATCAATCGCACCTCGGTTGCGGACGAACAGCGGGGTGCCGAGCGAGTTCTCC
>CAVVQG010000020.1:0-207071 GCA_963750265.1 uncultured Actinomycetota bacterium
GCGGCAAGAGCCAAAAGCAGGTCAAGAAGCTGATCGCTGGTCCAGGTGTCTACATCTGCGACGAGTGCATCGACCTGTGCAACGAGATCATCGAGGAAGAGCTCGCCGAAGGTGCTGAGCTCAGCCTCGGAGAGCTGCCCAAGCCGCAGGAGATCTACGACTTCCTCAACGGCTATGTCATCGGTCAGGACGGCGCCAAGAAGTCGCTCGCCGTCGCGGTCTACAACCACTACAAGCGGGTGCAGTCGCAGGCATCCAGCAGCCGCGGCAAGGACGACCAGGTCGAGCTGGCCAAGTCCAACATCCTGCTCGTCGGCCCGACCGGCTGTGGCAAGACCTATCTCGCGCAGACCCTCGCCCGCATGCTCAACGTGCCCTTCGCGATCGCCGATGCCACGGCGCTGACCGAGGCCGGCTACGTCGGCGAGGACGTCGAGAACATCCTGCTCAAGCTGATCCAGGCCGCTGACTACGACGTCAAGAAGGCCGAGACGGGCATCATCTACATCGATGAGGTCGACAAGATCTCGCGCAAGAGCGAGAACCCGTCGATCACCCGGGACGTCTCCGGCGAAGGCGTGCAGCAGGCGCTGCTCAAGATCCTCGAGGGCACGACCGCCTCGGTGCCGCCGCAGGGCGGGCGCAAGCACCCGCACCAGGAGTTCATCCAGATCGACACCACCAACGTGTTGTTCATCGTCGGCGGCGCGTTCGCCGGTCTCGACCAGATCATCGAGCAGCGCAGCGGCAAGATGAGCCTCGGGCTTCAACACCGGCAGGCCGAGGTCTGCAAGCTCAAGGACGAGCCGTCCAAGCTCTACTCCAAGGTGCTGCCTGAAGACCTGCTGAAGTTCGGTCTGATCCCCGAGTTCATCGGTCGTCTTCCGGTCATCGCGGCCGTCGACAACCTCGACAAGGAAGCGCTCGTCGCGATCCTCACGACCCCGCGCAACGCGCTCACCAAGCAGTACGTCCGGCTGTTCGAGATCGACGGCGTCGAGCTCGAGTTCAGCACCGATGCCTGCGACGCCATGGCAGAGCTCGCCCTGAGCCGTGGCACAGGCGCTCGTGGACTTCGCTCGATCATCGAGGCCGTGCTCGAACCGGTCATGTACGAGATCCCGAGCCGCGACGACGTCGCCAAGGTCATCGTCACCGAGCAGACTGTCGCCGGCGCCGAGGGTCCGACGATCCTCACCCACGACGAAGTGGCCAAGAAGGCGTCCTAACCCAACGCATCGAAGGGAAAGCTTGTGGCCAACCGCCGACCTCGCACTTCTGGGGGCGACCGGGTTTACCGGCTCGCTGACCGCCGACTACCTCGGCGCAACACCTTCCGCCCGGATCCAACTGGGCCATCGCAGGTCGCAACCGGACCAAGTTGAAGGCTGTCGCCGAGCGCATCGAGGGCAATGGCGGCATCCGCCCGCAGATCCTCGAGGCCGATGTCGACGACGAGCTGTCGATGGCAGCGCTGGCAGCGCAGACACGCGTGCTGATCACGACGGTCGGCCCCTACATCAAGCACGGCGAGGCCGCAGTCAAGGCGTGCGCCGAGGCAGGCATCGCCTACGTCGACCTGACCGGCGAGCCGGAGTTCGTCGACAAGATGTGGCTCAAGTACAACGACATCGCCGAGACGAGCGGCGCCAGGATCATCCACGCCTGCGGCTTCGACTCGATCCCGTACGACCTGGGCGTGCTCTACACGGTCGCAGCAGCTGCCCGAGGGCGTGCCGATCTCGGTCAAGGGCTACATCCGCGCCGGCGGCGGACCATCGGGCGGCACCTACCACTCGGCGATCGGCGCGTTCTCCCGCGTTCGTCAGGCTGGCAAGACCGCTGCCGAGCGCAAGAAGGCCGAAGGTCGACCGTCGGGTCGACGTGTCGAGGCTCCGGCAAGATCGGCCGCGGCGCCGAGGGCAACGGCTGGGCGCTGCCGCTGCCGACGATCGACCCGCAGATCGTGCTGCGCTCTGCCCGGGCGCTCGAGCGCTACGGCCCGGAGTTCACCTATTCGCACTTCGCCCAGTTCAAGCGGCTGCCGATGATGGTCGGCACCATCGCGGGCGGCGGAGTGCTGCTGGCTGGTTCGCAGCTCAGCCTGACCCGCAACCTTCTGCTCAAGCTCAAGGATCCCGGCGACGGTCCCGATGAGGCCAAGCGCGCATCGTCATGGTTCAAGCTCCGGCTGATCGGCGAGGGCGGCGGCAAGACTGTCACGACCCAGGTGAGCGGTGGCGACCCTGGCTACACCGAGACGTCCAAGATGCTCAGCGAGGCGGCGATGTGCCTGGCGTTCGACGACCTGCCAAAGGTCGCGGGTCAGACCACGACGGCCGTGGCGATGGGTGACGTGTTGATCACGCGGCTGCAAAAGGCCGGCATCACGTTTGAGACTCTCTGACGCTCAGTCGGCAAGTGTGACTTCCACCGAGAGGTGCTCGTCCGAACCGGCGACCAGTGTGAGGTTGCCGGTGACCCGGCCTGCGGCGCGTACGTCGTCCAGCGCCGGTGCCAGAGCATCCAGCTGGGCCTGGGGGCCGTGGACGGTCACCGCAGTTGCCTCAGTCTTCTGACTGACCTTGGCCGTTGACTTGGCACCGCGAATACTCGCCAGCACCGTTGCCGCTGCTGCCAGCAAGGCCGGGTCGTGCGTACCGGTCGCAAGGTCGACGTCGCTGACCGGCCAGGACGAACGGTGGATCGAGCCCTCCTGCCACCATGACCACACCTCTTCGGTGACATAGGGCAGGAACGGTGCCAGCAGCCGCAGGTGCACCGACAGGGCCAGCACGAAGGCCGCCTTCGCCGATGTGCCACCGGCGTCGTCGCGTCGCGAACGCTCCTTGACCAGCTCGAGGTAGTCATCGCAGAACTCCCAGAAGAACTTCTCGATGACTTCCAGCGCCGTCGCGTAGTCGAGCTCATCAAATCGCGCGGTCGCCTCGTCGACAACGAGTCGCGACCGCTGAAGCATCGCCAGATCGAGAGGCTCGGTGACCAAGGAGGGATCGAGGAACGTCGCGTCGGCGCCAAGGCCGTACTGCTCCTCGGGCGCGAGCACGAACTTGCTCGCGTTGAGCACCTTCATCGCGAGCCGGCGACCGACCTTCATCTGGGTCTCGTCGAAGGGCGAGTCGGTGCCGGGTCGGGCTCCTGCCGCGCGCCATCGGACGGCGTCCGCGCCGTACTTGCTGAGGATCTCGTCGGGGACGACGACATTGCCCTTGGACTTGCTCATCTTCTTGCGATCGGGGTCAACCACGAATCCGGAGATCGCGGCATTGCGCCATGGCGCGACGCCATGCTCCAGGTGTGAGCGGACGACCGTCGAGAACAGCCAAGTGCGGATGATGTCGTGGGCCTGAGGACGCAGATCCATCGGGAAGGTGCGCTCGAACAAGTCGTTGTCGCGCTCCCAACCGCAGGCGATCTGCGGTGACAGCGACGAGGTCGCCCAGGTGTCAAGGACGTCGGGATCGGCCATGAATCCACCGGCTTGGCCGCGCTGGGACTCTTCGAATCCGGGAGGTGCCTGTCCTGCGGGGTCGACCGGGAGGGTCGCCTCGTCCGCGAGGATCGGCGCGTCATAGTCGGGTTGGCCGTGGTCGTCCAAGCGGTACCAGACGGGAAAGGCAACACCGAAGAAGCGCTGGCGGGACACCAGCCAGTCGCCGTTGAGCCCGTCGATCCAGTTGGTCAGCCGGGACTGCATGTACTTGGGTACCCAGTTGATCTCGCCACCGCGGGCCACCAGCTTCTGCCGCAGGTCAGCGTCGCGCCCGCCGTTGGTGATGTACCACTGGCGCGTCGACACGATCTCGAGTGGTTTGTCGCCACGCTCGTAGAAGTTGGCCATGCGCTGGGTCGGCTTGGGCTCACCATCAAGGTCGCCGCTCTCCCGGAGCGCCGCGACCGTCAGCTCGCGTGCCGTGAACGTCGTCTTGCCGACGATTTCGGCATAGCGCGCTTGGCCTGCAGGGTTGGTGATCCAGTCGCCTGCGTCGGCAAGGATGCGGCCGTCGCGTCCGATGATGGTGCGGTTGGGAAGCTGCAGCTCGCGCCACCAGATGACGTCGGTGAGGTCGCCGAAGGTGCAGCACATGGCGATGCCTGCGCCCTTGTCCATCTCGGCTGCGGGATGAGCGACGACGGGAATCTCGACGTCGTAGAGCGGTGAGCGCACCGTGGTGCCGAACAGCGGCTTGTAGCGGTCGTCGTCGGGGTGAGCAATCAGCGCAACACAGGCGGCGAGCAGCTCGGGTCGGGTCGTCTCGATGTGAACCGGCGCCTCGGGGCCGTGGAAGGCGACGCGGTGATAGGCGCCGGGATATTCGCGAGCCTCGAGCTCAGCCTGTGCCACGGCAGTCTGATCGGTGACGTCCCACAGCGTCGGCGCGTCCTGCTGATATGCCTCTCCGCGTGCCACATTGCGCAGGAAGGCGCGTTGGGCGACGGCACGCGACTCGTCGCCGATCGTCGTGTAGGTCTGGGTCCAGTCAACGCTCAGACCGAGCGTGCGCCAGAGCTGCTCGAAGACCTTCTCGTCCTCGATGACCAGCGTGTTGCACAGCTCGATGAAGTTCTGCCGGCTGACCGGCACCTGACGCTTTGCGTCTGGCTCGGCCGGCGGGGTGTAGTCAGCCTCGTATGCCAACGAAGGGTCGCAACGCACGCCGAAGAAGTTCTGCACTCGACGTTCGGTTGGCAGACCGTTGTCGTCCCAGCCCATCGGGTAGAAGACTTCCTTGCCGCACATCCGCTGGTAGCGCGCGATGAGATCGGTGTGCGTGTAGGAGAACACGTGTCCGACGTGAAGGGAGCCGGAAACGGTCGGCGGGGGAGTGTCGATCGAGAAGACCTCGTCGCGCGTTTTGCTGCGATCGAAGGTGTAGGTGCCTTGTTCGGCCCACCGGGTGGCCCAGGTGGCTTCCAGGCCCTCGAGGACGGGCTTCTCGGGAACGCCCAATGGCGAGGTCTGCGCTGCTTTTTGAACCGTGGTCACAACAGACAAGTCTAGGTGGCGGCGTCGCGGGCCACCTGAGTGACCCGCGACGCCTTCATCGCCTAGACCGTGACCCCGTCCGATCGGACACCATCACCGGCTGGCCCCTCAGGTACGTCTTCCTTGTCGGCGAGCTTGCTCGGCCACCAGATCTTTCGTCCAATGTCGAGGTTGAGCGCCGTGACCAGCACGGACCGCACGATGATGGTGTCGAGCAGAACGCCGATCGCCACCGCGAAGCCGAGCTCAGCAAGGAACACGATCGGCAGCGTCGCGAGTGCTGCGAAGGTGCCGGCGAGCACGAATCCGGCTGACGTGATGACGCCACCGGTGGCCGCCAGACCGATCAGGGCGCCCCTGCGGGTGCCGTACTTCAACGCCTCCTCGCGGACTCTCGTCATCAGGAAGATGTTGTAGTCGATGCCCAAAGCCACCAGGAACACGAAGATGAACAGCGGCAGCGCTGAGTCGGCGCCCTCAAATCCGAAGATGTACTTGAACACCAGACCACTGATGCCGAGCGCTGCGGCGAAGGACACGACGACAGTCAGCAGCAGGATCACCGGAGCGGCGATCGAGCGCAGGAGCACGGCGAGCACCAGAAGGACCACAACCAGGATGATCGGGATGATCAGCAAGTTGTCCTCCGCCGATGCCTCCTGGACGTCCTTGTTGACCGCTGTGTAGCCGCCTACGAGCGCATCGGATCCGTCGACGGCGTGAGCCGCAGTTCGAGCGCGGTCGATCGTGTCGAATGCCTCGGTGGAGTCGGGGGCCGAGGTGAGCGTCGCTTCGAAGTAGGTGGTCCCGTTTGCAGCGCCCTTCTCGACAACTGACGCCGGGTCGAGCCCGTCGACACCCTGGAGTGCCTGCTTGACTGCGTCGGATTGAGCGGTGTTGGTGACAACCGCGACGGGGCTTCCTGCGCCGCCGGGGAAGTGTTCGGCGAGCTTCGGCTTCGGCCACCACCGACGGTTGCTCCTTGGTGAAGCTTTCCTCGTTGCTGAGTCCGTTGGCGTCGAGCTGTGTGATGCCGAAACCGAGACCGATGAGCACCAAGGTGGTGGTCACCCAAACGGCTCGAGGAGCCTTGGAGATGCGCTGGCCGATCTTGGACCAGAATCCCTTTTCAGACTTGATCGGATCGCCGAAGTGCGGGACGAACGGCCAGAAGATCCAGCGGCCGACGATCACCAGAAGGGCTGGCAACAGGATCATCATGACCAAGAGCGCACAGGCGATGCCGGCTGCGCCGACCGGGCCGAGGCCGCGGGTGGAGTTCATCTGTGCGAACACCAGGCACAGCAGACCGATGATGACGGTCGCGCCACTGGCGAGCACGGCGGGGGCCGCGCGGTGCAGGGCGTGCGCCATGGCCTCGTGCCGGTCCTCGTAGTTGTGCAACTCCTCGCGGTAGCGAGCAACCAGGAGCAGCGCGTAGTCGACTCCCGCGCCCAGCACCAGGACGCTGAGGATGCCGGCGCTCTGGCCGTTGACAGTCAGGTCGGCGTACTTGGCCAGCAGGTAGACGAAGCCTTGGGCAACGCCAACGGCTGCCACACCGCAGAGCAAGAACAGGATGGCCAGCTGAAGACTGCGGTAGGTGATGAGCAGGATCACGAACACGATCAGCACGGCCGACAGCAGCAGGATGCCGTCGATTCCGGAGAAAGCCTCGGCCTGGTCGGCGCCAAGTGCTGCCGGACCCGCCAGGGCGACCTCGAGGTCGCCGGCGTCGTCGTTGGCGATCGCCTTGAGGTCGGCCATCAGATCGGGCAACCTTTCCCAGCCGTCATCGCCCATGTTGAGGGTGGGGATGACCTGGAGCGCCTTGCCGTCCTCGGAAGGAATCGGTCCGACCACGTTGCCGTTCACCGTGTCGACCTGTTTGAACGCCAGCGAGTCTGCGGTTGCCTTCGCCATGTCGAGAGGTGTGATGCCGGAGTCGCGCACGTAGAGCACCACGGCAGGAATTGCGTCGGGATCGGAGAACTCCGACGACTTGTTGATGACCTTGGTTGACTCGGCATCGCCGGGCAGCCAGGAACTGATGTCGTTCTCCTGGACGCTCGTCAGCTTGGCGCCGAGCGACCCCATGACCATGATCAGGCCGAGTGACAGGACCAGGATGACCCACTTGGCCCAATGGTGGGTGACCCAACCGGCAATGTTTCGATTCACGAGAGTTCTCCTCGGGGCGAACTAGGGCTGCTTCAAATTCGGTGGTTTCATCATGCCGGACCCGACCGACACAACCGCCATCGGTGTCGACCCTGAGACGTGCCCTGAACCCTGCGATACTGGGCAGCAATGACCCCCACATTTTCCGAGGTTGAACGAGCCCTCCTGGGCCGCTGGCCCGAGACTCGCCTGGAACCGTCACTCGATCGGATTGCGGCGCTCTGCCGGTTGCTGGGAGATCCGGAGCACGCGTATCCGGTCATCCACCTCACCGGAACGAACGGCAAGACTTCGACGAGTCGGATGATTGACACGCTCCTGCGCGCACTCGACCTGCGTACGGGACGGTTCACCAGCCCTCACCTGCAGTCGATGACCGAACGGATCGTGCTCGATGGCGAGCCGCTGTCCGAGCAGCTTTTCGTCGAAGCCTTCGCGGACGTCGCCGCATACGCCCAGATCGTCGATGACTCGTCGGCACACCCGCTGTCGTACTTCGAGATGCTGACGGCGATGGCGTATGCCGCATTCGCCGACGCGCCCGTGGACGCAGCCGTGATCGAGGTCGGGATGGGCGGCTCGTGGGATGCGACGAATGTCGCCGACGGCCAGGTTGCTGTCATCACTCCGATCGGCGTCGATCACAGCAGCTATCTCGGTGACCGTCCCGAGATCATCGCGGTCGAGAAGGCGGGCATCATCAAGGCCGGGTCACACACTGTCATCGCCGAGCAGGAGCAGGCAGTGCTGGACGTCCTGATGCGGCGAGTTCTCGACGTGGGATCGATTGCGCTGCACGAGGGCACCGACTTCGGTGTCAGCAGCCGTGCGACCGCCCTCGGAGGCCAGCAGATCTCACTGCAGGGCATCAGCGCGCAGTACGCGGACATCTACCTGCCGTTGCACGGGGCGCACCAGGCGCACAACGCGGCCTACGCACTGGCGGCGGTCGAGGCGTTCACGGGAAGCAAGCAGCTCGACGATGACTTGGTCCGCGACGCGTTCGCGCAGGTCACCTCACCCGGGCGCCTCGAGGTCGTACGTCGCAGCCCGACCGTGCTTCTCGATGCGGCACACAATCCGCACGGAGCACACGCCACAGTCGAGGCGGTGCAGGACGCGTTCACGTTCAGCCCGCTGATCGGGGTCGTCGGAGTCATGGCAGACAAGGACGTGGAGGAGATGTTGCGCATCTTCGAGCCACTGATGGCCGAGATCGTGTGCACGCAGAACAGCACCCCCCGATCGATGTCGGCGCTAGATCTCGCCGAAGTGGCCGAGGACATCTTCGGGGCTGAGCGCGTCACGGTCGTGGCTCGGCTCGACGACGCGCTCGAGCGCGCGGTGCTGATGGCAGACGCGGCTGAGGGATATGACGATGCGATCGGCAGCGGTGGTGTCCTGGTCACCGGCTCGGTGATCACCGTCGGCGAGGCGCGGATGCTCTTCGGGGGAGACGCGTCATGACGGAGGTCCGCGCATGAGGGGTATGTGTGCCGCAATGCTGTCGCTCGAGGCGGTCATCCTTGGACTGGCCGTACCCGTGATGATCGCGGTCGAAGACGTCTCCACGCCGCTCGCGCTCTCGCTCGGCCTCGGTCTGGCCGTCCTCTGCCTGTTGACGGCCGGAGCGCTTCGTCGCCCAGAGGCGTACGTCGTGGGTCACCTCATCCAGGTCGGTGCGATCTGTCTGGGCTTCCTCGTGCCGGTGATGTTCTTCGTCGGCGCGATGTTCGCGGCCCTGTGGTTCGGCGCCTTCTTCCTGGGCCGCCGCATCGAGGCCGACAAGGCGCGCTGGGCCGCCGAAGCCGAGGCAGAAGCCGAGTCCAACGGCGGATAGGCTCGCACCATGGCCCAACGCACCCTTGTCCTGATCAAGCCCGATGCCGTACGTCGGGGTCTGGTTGGCGAAGTCCTGTCACGCTTTGAGTCCAAGGGGCTCAGCATCGTCGCGATGGAGCACCGCGCGATCGACGCGGCGCAGGCCGATGCTCACTATGCCGAGCACACCGAGCAGCCGTGGTATCCGCCGCTGCGCGAGTTCGCCACCTCCGGCCCCTTGGTGGCACTGGTGCTCGAGGGCGACGAGGCGATCGCCGTGGTGCGCCTGCTCAACGGCGCCACGGACGGTCGCCAAGCTGCACCCGGAACGATCCGCGGTGACCTGTCGCTGTCCAACCGCGAGAACCTCGTGCACGCCTCCGACTCTGAGGAGTCGGCCGCCCGCGAGATCGCTCTTTGGTTCCCGGGGCTCAGCGCCTAGTTGTAGTTCACCGGTCGGAGGTGGTGGCTGACCTCGTGGAACTGGCCACGGACGTCCTCCGGCAGCCAGATCACGTGGTTGGACACCGAGGCGAGGTCGACGTCTTCCTCAAGTGTGGCGACGTCAATGACCTGCCTGCGGGTAGTCGCGCTCTCGCTCTTCGAACTCCAGCAGCGAGATGCGCACTGCTACCCCGAACGGGTTGGGATTGACCAGGCCGATGCCCCAGAAATCGGCCGGCTCGTCGGTTGCCTTCTGGTCAAGGTCGATCATCACGCTCTTGATGTCGGACTCCAGTGCCGGATGGTCGATCTCCGCGACGTCAGCCAAGGTGACGTCGACGACGCGTACGTCGCGGGCACCGAGGCCGTCAAAACGCAGGATGTCTCGCAGCGTCCCGCCCGCGGGGAGGATCGGGCCACCGCGATGTGAGCCGTGCACCGTCTGCGTGGTGACGTTCGGCAGCTCGCGTCCCCAGATGTCGCGGGTTGTGAAGGCCAGGGTGGGCAGCACTGAGACATCCGTGTGGTTCTCGATCGTGAGGACCTGGTCGGGGCCGCCGTCGGTGGCGACAGGCACATAGGTGATGGAAAACGGCTGCTTGGTACGAGATCGACGGGCCACCCCGAAAGCCTAGGCCCCAAACCCCGTTACCCTTGAAGGCATGTCTGTCGAGTCGCTCTTTCCCCGTCTGGAACCGTTGCTGCCCTCCGTCGGCAAGCCAATCCAGTACGTCGGCGGCGAGCTCAACGCGACGACCAAGCCGTGGGACGCAGCCAAGGTCCGTTGGGCGTTGATGTACCCCGACGCGTACGAGGTCGGCCTGCCCAACCAGGGCGTGCAGATCCTGTACGAGGTGCTCAACGAGCGCGACTGGATCCTGGCCGAGCGGACGTACGCGGTGTTCTCCGACATGGAGAAGGTCATGCGCGACAACGACATCCCGCAGTTCACGGTCGACGCGCACCGGCCGGTCAAGGCGTTCGACCTGCTCGGTCTCTCGTTCTCCACCGAGCTCGGCTACACCAACATGCTGACGGCACTCGACCTTGCCGGTATCCCGATGCACGCTGTCGATCGCGGCGATGACGACCCGATCGTGATCGCCGGCGGCCACTCGGCGTTCAACCCCGAGCCGATTGCCGACTTCATCGACGCCGCGGTGCTGGGCGACGGTGAAGAGATCGTGCTGGCGATCAGCGATGTCGTCAGAGAGTGGAAGGACGAGGGGCGGCCCGGCGGTCGCGACGAGGTGCTGATGCGTCTGGCCAAGAGCGGCGGCGTCTACGTACCCAAGTTCTACGACGTCACCTACCTCCCGGACGGCCGCATCCAGCGCGTCGTGCCCAACCGGCCCGGTGTGCCGTGGCGAGTCGCCAAGCACACGCTGATGGACCTCGACGCCTGGCCATACCCCAAGAACCCGCTGGTGCCCCTCGCCGAGACGGTGCACGAACGCTTCAGCGTCGAGATCTTCCGTGGCTGCACGCGCGGCTGCCGCTTCTGCCAGGCGGGCATGATCACCCGGCCCGTACGCGAGCGCTCGATCGAGGGCATCGGTGCCATGGTGCAGAACGGCCTCGACAAGACCGGTTTCGAGGAGGTCGGGCTGCTGTCGCTGTCGAGCGCCGACCACACCGAGATCGGCGAGGTCGCCAAGCAGCTGGGGGACCGGTACGAAGGCACCAACACGTCGTTGTCGCTGCCGTCGACCCGCGTCGACGCCTTCAACATCACGCTGGCCAACGAGTTCAGTCGCAACGGCCGCCGTTCGGGCCTGACCTTCGCCCCCGAGGGGGGCAGCGAGCGCCTGCGCAAGGTCATCAACAAGATGGTGACCGAGGAAGACCTGATCCGTACCGTCGCCGCCGCCTACTCACACGGCTGGCGCCAGGTGAAGCTCTACTTCATGTGCGGCCTGCCGACCGAGACCGACGAGGACGTCATGCAGATCGGCGAGCTCGCCAAGCGCGTGATCCAGACCGGACGCGAGGTCTCGGGCCGCAACGACATCCGGTGCACCGTGTCGATCGGCGGCTTCGTGCCCAAGCCGCACACGCCGTTCCAGTGGGCCAGCCAGCTCGACCACGAGACCACCGACGACCGGCTCAAGAAGCTGCGCGACGAGGTGCGTGCCGATCGCAAGTACGGCAAGGCGATCGGCTTCCGCTATCACGACGGCAAGCCCGGCATCATCGAAGGACTGCTCTCGCGCGGCGATCGTCGCGTCGGCAAGATCATCGAGGCCGTGTGGCGTGATGGCGGCCGCTTCGACGGCTGGAGCGAGCACTTCTCGTACGACCGCTGGGCCACCCAGACCGCCGAGGTGCTGGCCGACGAGCCGGTCGACCTCGACTGGTACACCGTCCGTGAGCGCGAGTACGCCGAGGTGCTCCCGTGGGACCACCTCGACGCCGGGCTCGACCGCGACTGGCTGTGGGAGGACTGGCAGGACTCGCTCAACCCCGACGGCGCCCTCGAGGTCGAGGACTGCCGCTGGACCCCGTGCTTCGACTGCGGCGTCTGCCCGCAGATGGACACCGAGATCCAGATCGGCCCCACCGGCAAGACGCTCCTGCCCCTCAGCGTGGTCTGATTCGCGCCGCGACGTCTAAGACCAGGAGCGTCCGACGTGAGGTACCTCAGACGGTTTCTGAGGTAGGACCCGCGCCGAAGTTAGGGCATTCGTCCGATGTGTGGGCACTACCTCAGCGACGAACGTAGGTCATGTCAACAAGTCCTCCGAAAGGGAAATGACATGATCACCGAATACATCGCAGCAGCAGGAAATGCACAACCGCGAGCGTGAGCTCGTCACCAATGCCGAGCGTCGCCGGGTCGCCGCAGAACGCGTCGCCGCCGAGAAGTTCAACGGCGACCGACTCGCTCTGATGGCCCACATCGCCCGGCAGGCACGTGCCACCCGCGCGGTTGCCCACCCGGCCCACTGATGGCCTGCGAAAGGCTCCCCTCCAGTTCCTGAATCCGGGACATGGAGGGGAGCTTCTTCATGTCCGCAGGGTGTCCTCGACATAGGCAGGTCGGGCCACGATCGTGCCGAAGACGGCGATCAACGAGGCCAGCACGATCATCAGCGAGATCGAGGCGTACCAGTCGTCAGTGAGGTCGTGCAGCAGCCCAGTGCCGAACGGGCCGATGGCCGAGATCGCGTAGCCCGAGCCCTTGGACGAAGGAAGACAGCGCCGCTGTCCCACCAGGCGTACGGGCGCGTCGGCCGATCATCGTGAGAGTCCAGGTGAACGCGCCGCCGCCGAGGCCAAGGAGGACCGCCCAGAGCCAGGGCGCGGCAGCTGGCCACAGCATCAGCCCGAGCCAGCCCCAGCACCGTCACGGCGGAGAAGGCCCACGGCAACCATGCGCGGTCGCCGATCCGCTGCATCAGGAACGGGAGCGAGAGCGTGAGCGGGACGCCGACCGCTCCGAGCAGTCCCAGCATCGCCCCGGCGTACGAGTCGCTCAGCCCGGCATCCACAAGAATCTCTGGCATCCAGCCAAATTGCGCGTACGCCTGGGCTGACTGCACGCCGAACAGCAGGGCCATGGCCCAGGCCAGCCGTGACCGCGCCAGGTCACGCAGCTTGTAGTGCGCGTCGGCGAGGGGATCGACATGCACTGATTCGCGCAGGTACGGCAACCACAGCAGTAGCGCGATCAACGCGGGGATGGCCCACGCAGCAGTACCCCAACGCCAGTCGCCGAGCGCCGAGGAGAGCGGCACGGTCGTGAACGAGGAGATCGCTCCGCCACCCATGAGGGCCGCACCGTACGCCGCGCTGATCCCGGCGATGTGGTCGGGGAAGTGCCGCTTGGCCAGCGGCGGCAGCAGGATGTTGCCGATCGCGCAGCCCGACAGCGCGATGACGGAGAAGAACAGGAACGGCCGGGGGAGTCGACCAACGATCGCACCACGATGCCTAGCACGGCGAGCACCAGCACGAGCACCGTGGTGACGTGCAGCCCGAGCTTGGCGATCACGCTGTGCGCCGCAATGCCTGCCACTGCAAAGCACAACACCGGCAGCGTGGTCAGGAGGCCCGCGGTGGTGACCGACATACCCAGGTCGCCACGCAGCGCCTCGAGCACGACGCCAACGCTCCCGACGGCGGGCCGCAGATTGAGCGCCAGCAGGACAATGGCGACACCGACGAGCAGGCGTCCAGATCTGCTTGGTGTGGGCACCGGACCATTCTGCGCGCCGTTCTCGGCGGGTAGTCTCGTCGGGTGACGACGCTCGAGGGAACACCCAATCCGGAGGCCCCCAACCCCCAGCTGCCGATCGTCCAGAAGCTCCGTATGCGCTACGCCAAACGGGGGCGGCTGCGGTTCACCAGCCACCGTGACTTCGCCCGTGCCTTCGAGCGCGCGATCCGACGTTCAGGCATCCCGATCGGCCACTCGTCAGGCTTCACGCCGCACCCCAAGATCTCCTACGCCAATGCCTCGCCCACCGGTGCGGCGAGCGAGGCGGAGTATCTCGAGATCGGCATGACCCGTGAGTGCGACCCCGACGAAGTACGCGCTCTGCTCGACTCGGCCCTGCCTGAAGGGCTCGACATCGTCGACGTCGTCGTGGCCAAACCCGGCGGATTTGCCGACCGTCTTCAAGCAAGCGCCTGGGAGATCGTGCTGCCCGAGGTGAGCCTGGAGGAAGCCGAACAAGCAGTGCGCGCATTCCTTGCCGAGGACGACATACCGATCCAGCGGATGATGAAACAAGGCCCTCGGATGCTGAACTGCCGCGAACCAGTGGTCGACATGTCAGCGCGTTTCGATGTGAGCAATGGGGAGCCGTGTGCGATACTGGCCATGGTTGTGCAGCACGTAACACCGTCCGTACGACCAGACGACGTTCTCGCCGGGCTCACGTCCAGCGGTGGCCTCAAGCTCAAACAGACGCCCATAGCGACTCGTTTGGCCCAGGGTCCTCTGGACACCGAGACCGGCACGGTAGGCGATCCACTTGCCTTCGACCGCGACGCATCCTGACCGGGTGCTGACCGCGGCGGTGAGTGTGGGAGCTGATGTGACAGGCCGAAGATCGCCGTCAACACCTCGAGCGCGTGGCGTCGGGGATGACCGAAGGCTTAAGGCCCGCAAGCTGGGCCGCAGACGTGTCCGGCCCGATCTGATCGGCCCCGGGCGAAGGAGAGCACATGCTCGACGACAACGAACCCGACAACAGCACGACCAGCGACGAGAAGTCCGCTCCAGCCCGACGCCGCGGCGCGGGCAGGCCTGCTGGTCCACCGGCAGCCGTGAGCTTCGCGCCGCCGGAGGCGCCCAAGAAGGCCGCTCGTTCGACAGATGAGGCCCCGACCGCCAAGAAGGCCGCTGCGAAGAAGACCGCCGCGACGACGCGGCCACGACCGAGGCCACCGAGGCGCTGGCGACGCACCGGCCAAGAAGCCCGCCGCCAAGAAGACAGCCGCCAAGAAGGCCGCCGCCAAGGCCGACATCGAGACCGCTGAGGTGCCGAAGGCGCCTGCCGCCTCCGCCGCAGCGATGTTCAAGGCACCCGAGCCTGGGCTCGCTCCTGCCCGTCCCAAGCCTGCTCCCGTTGAGTCGCAGAACGATGATGACCGCGACGGGGATGACGACGATCCCAACGCGCCCAAGCGCCGCCGCCGCAGTCGTGGTGGTCGCCGCCGCAGCAAGGGTGCTGGCGACGACAACGCCGGTGATGACGACAACAACGACAACAACAACGACGACGACAACGACAGTGACGAGGACGGCAATGGCAACACGCGTCGTCGTCGTCGCCGCGCCCGCGCAGGCGAAGGTGCAGATACCTCACCTGACGATCCGGAGAACACGGTCGTCCGCGTACGCACCGGTCGTAGCCCTGAGGACGAGATCACCGGCGTCGCCGGATCGACCCGTCTCGAGGCCAAGAAGCAGCGCCGCCGCGAGGGACGCGAGGCCGGCCGCCGCCGTGCTCCGATCGTCTCCGAGGCCGAGTTCCTGGCTCGCCGCGAGTCGGTCAAGCGCGAGATGGTCGTGCGTCAGCGCGACGACTACACGCAGATCGCGGTGATCGAGGACAACGTCCTGGTCGAGCACTATGTGGCCCGCGAGTCACAGGTCTCGATCATCGGCAACGTCTACCTCGGCAAGGTCCAGAACGTCCTGCCCAGCATGGAAGCCGCTTTCGTCGACATCGGCGCCGGCCGCAACGCGGTGCTGTATGCCGGTGAGGTCGACTGGACGACGCTCGGCAACGGCAAGGCACGCAAGATCGAGGATGCGCTCAAGCCCGGCCAGACGATCCTGGTGCAGGTTTCCAAGGACCCGATCGGACAAAAGGGCGCGCGGCTCACCAGTCAGATCAGCCTGCCCGGCCGATTCCTGGTCCTGGTGCCCAATGGGCAGACGTCGGGAATCTCCCGCAAGCTTCCCGACAACGAGCGCGCCCGCCTCAAGGCCCTCCTCAAGGAGGTCCTGCCGGAGAACGTGGGCGTCATCGTCCGCACGGCGGCCGAGGGTGCCACCGAGGACCAGCTCACCCGCGACGTCACTGCCCTGACGGCTCGCTGGGAAGACATCGAGCGCAAGGTCGAGGCAGGCAAGGCGCCCGATCTTCTCTACTCCGAGCCCGATCTGATGATCAAGGTCGTCCGTGACCTGTTCAACGAGGACTTCAACGGACTCGTCGTCGAAGGTGACGACGCCTGGGACATGATCAAGGGCTACATCGACCACGTCGCGCCTGATCTCGCCGAGCGGGTCACCCGCTGGAGCGACACCGACAAGGACGCGTTCACGTCATACCGACTCGAAGAGCAGATCCACAAGGCGCTGGAGCGCAAGGTGTTCCTGCCGTCGGGTGGCTCGCTCGTCATCGACCGTACGGAAGCCATGACGGTCGTCGACGTCAACACCGGCAAGTACACCGGTTCCGGCGGCAACCTCGAGGAAACTGTCACCAAGAACAATCTTGAGGCAGCTGAGGAGGTCGTTCGTCAGCTGCGGCTTCGTGACATCGGCGGCATCATCGTCGTCGACTTCATCGACATGGTCCTCGAGAGCAACCGTGAGCTCGTGCTCCGCCGTCTCGTCGAGTGCCTGGGACGCGACCGTACCCGTCACCAGGTGGCCGAGGTGACTTCGCTCGGGCTGGTCCAGATGACGCGCAAGCGCATCGGCACGGGCCTGCTCGAGTCGTTCAGCCACGAGTGCGAGCACTGCAACGGTCGCGGCGTCGTGATCGCGGATGCGCCTGTCGAGCCCAAGAAGGAAGAACAGCGCCGTGGTAGCCGTGGTGGCCGCGGTGGTGGCGGCAACAGCAACGGCGGTGGCAACGCAAACAGCAACGGCAACAGCAATGGAAACGGTGGTGGACGCGGGGGAGCAGGCAACGCAAACGCCAACCGTGGCGGCGGACGCAAGAATGACGACGCCGACGTCTCTGATCCCAAGCCGAGCACGGATGCGGACCCCAAGGCTCAGTCCGCCATGCCTGCACCAACAGCTCAGCCGGTTCAGGCCGACAAGCCGGTTCAGGCTGACAAGGTTGCCGACCAAGGCACCCCGCCGGCGTCGGAGACAGTTGCTCCCAAGAAGGCCGCGCGCAAGCGTTCTGCCTCCAAGCCTGCAGGCCCGCCGGCCGGAGCAGCGCCCGAATCGGCCGTCACCGTCGCCGACAACACACCAAAAGCACCTGCAACCCCCGCTGAGACAGGCCCCGTTTTGACCAGCGAGGGTCAGGCTCCGTAAACTAGTCCCTTGGTGCGCCCAGCGCACCGTTATCGCGTGCCTGCTCATCGGCAGGAGCGCCCAGTTCAAGAAATGTGAGTGAGAATCCCGTGGTGTACGCAATCGTGCGCAGTGGCGGCAACCAGACCAAGGTTGCGGTCGGCGATGTCATCGAGATCGACAAGGTGACGCAGGCCGAAGGTGAGACGCTGTCTTTGACCGCCGTGCTCTTCGTCGATGGCGACACCGTGACGGCTGACGCCGACTCGCTCGCCAAGGTCAAGGTCACAGCCGAGGTGCTTGGCCTGGCCAAGGGCCCCAAGATCGTCATCCAGAAGTACAAGAACAAGACCGGTTACAAGAAGCGCCAGGGTCATCGTCAGAAGTACACCCAGGTCAAGATCACCGGAATCAAGAAGTAGGGGACTGACATGGCACACAAAAAGGGCGCAGCCTCTACCAAGAACGGCCGCGATTCAAATTCTCAGCGACTGGGCGTGAAGCGCTTCGGCGGTCAGCTCGTCAACGCCGGTGAGATCATCGTTCGCCAGCGCGGCACGCACTTCCACCCGGGCACCAACGTCGGTCGCGGTGGCGATGACACCTTGTTCGCTCTCTCGGCAGGTGCCGTGGAGTTCGGCCGCCGACGCGGTCGCAAGGTCATCAACATCGTCCCCGGCACGCCGGCGGACTGACCAGGCGCACACTCTCTCTCGATGGGGCAGTCCGCACAAGCGGGCTGCCCCATCGCCCGTTTTCACACATCGCCCGTCGGGCGTACGAAAGGAGCGACACGTGGCTATCCCCAGCTTCGTCGACCAGGTCACGCTCCACGTCTCTGGCGGCTCCGGTGGCGACGGTGTGGCCTCGGTCCACCGCGAGAAGTTCAAGCCGCTCGGTGGCCCCGATGGCGGTAACGGTGGCCACGGCGGTGACGTCATCCTCAAGGTCGACGGCGACGTAACAACGCTGATCGACTATCACCACGAGCCACACCGCAAGGGCACCAACGGTGCGCCCGGTGCAGGCAACAACCGCAGCGGCGGACACGGCGACGACCTCGTCCTTGCCGTTCCTGACGGCACCGTCGTACGTGATGAGTCCGGCGAGGTGCTCGCCGACCTGATCGGTGCCGGGACTGAGCTCGTGATCGCTGCCGGCGGCCGCGGTGGGCTGGGCAACTCCGCGCTCGCATCATCGAAGCGCAAGGCTCCCGGCTTCGCCCTCAAGGGTGAGCCCGGCGAAGAGCTGACGATCACCCTCGAGATGAAGGTCGTGGCCGACATCGGTCTCGTCGGCTTCCCGAGCGCCGGCAAGTCGAGCCTGATCGCGTCGATCTCGCGTGCTCGTCCCAAGATCGCCGACTACCCGTTCACCACGCTGATCCCCAACCTGGGTGTCGTCACGGCCGGATCGACCACCTTCACGGTCGCCGATGTTCCCGGCTTGATCGAGGGCGCCAGCGAAGGACGCGGACTCGGACACGACTTCCTGCGCCACGTCGAGCGCTGTGCCGCTCTGGTGCACGTCATCGACTGTGCCACGGTTGATCCTGGCCGCGACCCGCTGACAGACCTGGATGTCATCGAAGCAGAGCTCGCGGCATACGGCGGTCTCGAGGATCGCCCCCGTATCGTCGCCCTCAACAAGACCGACGTGCCTGACGCCAAGGAGATCGCCGGTTTCGTGCGAGCCGATCTCGAGGCTCGCGGTCTCGACGTGTACGACGTGTCCGCAGCCAGCCACGCAGGCCTGCGTGAACTGTCGTTCGCGATGGCCGAGATCGTCGCATCGCGTCGCGCTGCGGCCCCGGTCGCCGAGGCGACTCGCATCGTGCTCCGTCCGCCCGCCGAGGCGGGCGTCGGCCTGGAGTTCACCATCACCCGCATCAACGAACAGTGGGTCGTTCGCGGAGACAAGCCCAAGCGTTGGGTTCGCCAGACCGAGTTCAGCAATGACGAGGCCGTCGGCTTCCTCGCCGACCGTCTCAACCGGCTGGGCGTCGAGGACGAGCTGCTCAAGCTCGGTGCCAAAGCCGGCGACGACGTCGTCATCGGCGACGACGACAACGCCGTGGTCTTCGACTTCGACCCGCAGGTCACTGCCGGTGCCGAGGTCTTGGGCCGACGTGGCGAAGACCTGCGCATTGACCAGTCCGATCGTCGTACCAACGTGCAACGTCGTGAGGAGCTCGCCGCCAAACGCGCCTTCGAGGCCGGTGCCCGCGAGGCCCGCGCCGGGGGACGCGACCCGCTGGCCGAGCTTGATGCTGCTGAGGCAAAAGACTGGTCGTTCCCCGAGGATGATCCAGCCGAGGGCGAGGATTTACCTCCGGGCTCAGGACAGGCCTGATGTCGCGCATCGTGGTCAAGGTGGGTTCGTCCTCGTTGACCACCGCGGAGGGCCACATCGATCCGATTCGGCTCGAGGCCATCGTCGTTGCGATCAGTGATGCACGAGCCCGCGGCGACGAGGTCGTGCTGGTCTCTTCGGGAGCCATTGCGGCCGGACTTGGTCCGTTGGGTCTCAAGACACGCCCGCGTGACCTGGCGACACAGCAGGCCGCGGCGAGCGTCGGTCAGGGCGCACTGATCGCACAGTACAGCGAGAAGTTCGCCGCCCGTGGGCTGATCGTGGGTCAAGTGCTGCTCACCGTCGACGACGTCACGCGACGCAGCCACCACCGCAATGCGCACCAGACTTTCGCCAAGCTCGGGGAGCTCGGCGTGGTGCCGATCGTCAACGAGAACGACACCGTCGCCACGACGGAGATCAGGTTCGGCGACAACGATCGCCTCGCCGCCCTTGTCGCCCACCTGGTCCACGCCGACCTGTTGCTCCTGCTCTCAGACGTCGACGGTCTGTATGACGGGCGTCCCGGCAGGCCGGGCGCCACGCTGATCGAGGAGGTACGCGATCCTGCCGACCTCGAGGGTCTCGACATCGGCCACGTCAGCGCCTCCAAGGTCGGGACTGGCGGGATGGTCACCAAGGTCGAGGCGGCCCGCATCGCGACCGCCGCCGGCATACCCGTCGTGCTGACCTCAGCAGCCCACGCGGGTGAGGCGCTTTCGGGTGCCAAGGTCGGCACCCGGTTCGAGCCGACCGGGCGTCGTCGCTCGACTCGTCTGCTCTGGCTCGCCCACGCGAGCGAGACCACCGGTGGCGTGCACCTTGACGACGGAGCGGTCCGCGCGTTGACAACCCGCAAGGCTTCGCTGCTTCCGGCAGGCATCACCGAGGTCTCCGGCTCGTTCAAGGCCGGCGATCCGATCGATGTGATCGCACCCGACGGAACGGTGATCGCCCGCGGAGTCGTCAACTACGACAGCACTGAGCTGCCCGATCTGATGGGGCGTTCGACCCGCGACATCGCAGCCGAGCGAGGCGAGCAGTATGAGCGTGAAGTTATTCATCGCGACGATTTGATGCTCACGTAACCATCTGCCCGTAGCCTGCTCGTCATGCAATCTGGCGACATCGTGCGGGTGACCCTGCGCGGACTCAGTCACGACGCCGACGAGGGGCTTGGAGTGCTCCTGGCCGACGGCGGCAGTGACGCTATTGCGGCGGGGATATTTCTGCAGCTCCTGAGCTGCCGCTTCGACGATGCGCTCGACACGGCGGCCGCCCTGGCCGATCGTGCTGATCGGCTCGCGATCGCAGCGATCGGCATGGCTCGGGCCGTGGGTATCGGTTCGGTCGGCGACCTCGCGAGCCCAGAGTCCGATCCCGGTCCCTACGGGTCCCTGATCTCGATGCTTGAGCTGGAGACGGCAATGTCAGGAGGGTTGATCGCACGAGCGGATGCGATCGCGGTGAGGATCGGGGCGGAGAATGAGCCCACCTCAGTCGACGAGATCTGGGCCGGTATCGCGCTCGTTCGGGCGCGGGCATTCGCTGGAAGGCTCACTGAGGCCGATCAGATCCTGGCCGGTATCGAAGGGGCGCCCGTCCTGGCTGGTCTTCCGCAGCTGGTCCTGCTCGTGCGGGGATCGCGAATCTTCGTGGACGGACAGCTCGGCCGAGTGGCCGAGGTGCAATCGGGTCTGGCATGGCTCGCCGCTTCCCACTCCGAGACCGTCAAGCCCAACTATGTCTACGCCGGTTCGTATGTACTCGCGGCATTCGGTGCCAATGCCCTGGGGATGCTTGCAGAGGCAGCAGCGCTGGTGCTGCATGGTGGTGGCGGACCAGACCTCCCGCGACTGCAGTTGGTTGATCGCATCTACGGGTTTGAGATCCTGGTTGAGGCGGCTCTCGCAGACAATGACGTGGCCTCGGCCCTGACGTGGTCGGAGAAGGCGCAGTCGCTGCCGGTCGATTCCCACCACATGGCCGGTGCGACCCTCGACCGGATCGCTGCGCGGGTCGCGGCCGCCTCAAGTGATCACGAGTCGGGTATCCGTGCATCGGCTCGCGCCGCTGTCATGGCAGCGGTGGTAGGTGGAGACCTTGAGGTGATGCGTGCACGCATCATGGAGGCGTCGGCGCGAGCCGCAGCCGGCGACCGGCCGCGCGGCATCGCCGAACTCGAGGAGGCAGCACGCCGCGCCGACTCGACGGGCGCCGCAGCAGTCAAGCATTGGGCTGAGCGTGTACTCGCCATCCACGGGCACCGGCTCCGCAATGTGCCGGGACTCGGCTGGGACACGTTGACGCCCACGCAGAAGATCATCGCCCGACTCGCTGCCGCAGGTCTGCGCAACCGGGAGATCGCCGAGGCGCTCTACGTCTCGGACAAGACAGTCGAAAGTCATGTCGCCGCGGTGCTGGCGGCCCTGGGCACGAAGAACAGGGTCGGCATCGGTCGTGAGCTCCAGGGCGACGAGGTGGACCCGTTGTTTGCTGCGCGAGTGACTCCGCGCCAGCGGGACGTGGCTCTATTGGTTGCCGGAGGGCAGTCGAATGTCGCGATTGCCCGTTCGTTGGGCATCAGTGAGAAGACCGTCGAGAAACACGTCGGCGATCTGTTCGATCGGTTGGGGGTTCGCAGCCGGTCGGCACTCGCGGCTCACGTACGTGGGGTCTCCGCGAGGACCGATGCGTGACAGCCGCACTAGAATCCGGGTATGACCGATGTGAAGCAGCAGGTGCACGATGCGGCCCGTCGGGCGCGCACTGCGGCCGCAACTCTGGCGCTGACCCCGCGCGCCGACAAGGATCAGGCACTTCAGGCGATGGCGGATGCGCTGGTGACGGCCACTGCCGACATCCTGTCCGCGAACGCACAGGATGTCGCGGCGGCACGCGAAGCCGGCACGAGTGAGAATGTCGTCGACCGACTCAGTCTCGACGAGGGACGCATCGCGGCATTTGCTGATGGCGTCCGAGACATCGCTGCACTGCCCGATCCGGTCGGTGAGATCGTCCGCGGTTCGACGCTCCCCAACGGGTTGCGACTTCAGCAGATCCGGGTGCCAATGGGTGTGATCGGCATGATCTACGAAGGGCGTCCCAACGTCACCGCCGACGCCGCAGCGATCTGCCTCAAGGCGGGCAGCGCTGTGCTGCTGCGCGGCTCCTCATCGGCTTCGACGTCCAACGCGGCAATCATCAAGGTGATGCGTGAAGCTCTGGTCGGTAGCGCGATCCCTCCCGATGTGATCCAGCAGATCGCGGCTGACGATCGATCGTCGGCAACTCATCTGATGCAGGCGCGAGGGCTGGTCGATCTGGTCATACCGCGCGGTGGAGCAGGACTCATCAACGCGGTCGTCGCCGAGTCGACCGTCCCGGTGATCGAGACGGGCGTCGGCAACTGTCACGTGTATGTCGATGCTGACGCCGATCTCGAGATGGCGCTCGACATCGTGCTCAATTCCAAGACCCATCGCACGAGCGTCTGCAACGCAGCCGAGTCACTGCTGGTCCACAAGGCGGTGGCGGACGTCTTCGTGCCCAAGGTGGTCGCAGCGCTGCAGGGCCTGGGTGTCACGGTGCACGGCGATCCGTCATTCTGCGCCGTCGACGGGGGTGTCATACCGGCCACCGACGAGGACTACGCCACCGAGTACCTCTCCTCAGACATCTCCGCCAAGGTCGTGGAGACACTCGACGACGCTGTCGACCACATCCGAAGGTTCTCGTCGGGCCACACCGAGGCAATCGTCACCTCCTCGCTCGCGGCCTCGCGGCGTTTCGCGGTCGGAGTCGACTCGGCGGCAGTCATGATCAATGCGTCGACGCGCTTCACCGACGGGGGCGAGTTCGGCTTCGGAGCCGAGATCGGCATCTCCACGCAGAAGCTGCACGCCCGCGGGCCGATGGGTCTTCCGGAGATGACCACGACGACATATGTCGTGACCGGCGCCGGTCACGTGCGCTGACAGCCGATCGGATAGATTGGCGGCATGTTCACGACCCTTGCAACGGCCGAAGGCGCCGAGCACCTGCGCGACATCGGAATCGACCCCTACACCGTCGGTGCCATCGCCATGACGATCTTGACTCTCGCGATTCTGGCGTTGCTGCAATTCGGCAAGGGCCGCGAGCACTCCTGAGCCCCATGACGGCTCAACGCCCGAACGGCCGTCGCCGCATCGGAGTGATGGGTGGCACCTTCGACCCGATCCACCACGGACACCTCGTGGCGGCCAGTGAGGTGCAATCGTGGTTCGGCCTCGACGAGGTCATCTTCGCGCCGACGGGTGAGCCGTGGCAGAAGGCCGACCGGGATGTGTCGCCAGCTGAGGACCGCTACCTGATGACGGTCATCGCGACTGCGGCCAATCCGCGATTTGCCGTGAGCCGCGTCGACATTGATCGCTCGGGTCCGACCTACACGATCGACACACTTCGTGATCTCGCCGCGCAGCATGCTGACGCCGACCTCTACTTCATCACCGGCGCCGATGCGATGGCCGCGCTGCTGACCTGGCGCGATCACGAAGAGCTCTTCACGCTCGCGCACTTCGTCGGATGTACGCGCCCCGGCCACGAGATGGATGACACCACGCTCGAGGGTCTGCCCAAGGACCGCATCACGCTGGTCGAGATCCCCGCACTCGCCATCTCGTCCACCGACTGCCGTGATCGTGTCGTACGCGGTGAGCCGGTCTGGTACCTCGTCCCCGACGGAGTCGTCCAATACATCGGCAAGCACCGCTTGTACGCCAAGCCGGAGCCGACCCCCTGACCGCCACCGAGTGGGCCCTGGAGCTGACGCGTGCCTCCGCCGCAGCCGCCGAGGACAAGCTGGCCCAGGACATCATTGCCTTCGACGTCTCCGATCAGCTCGCGATCACCGACGTGTTCCTGCTCTGCTCGGCGTCGACGCCCCGTCAGGTGCGCGCCGTCCAGGATGCAATCGAGGAGCGGATGATCGACCTCGGCGCCAAGGCGGTCCGCCGTGAGGGGATGCGCGAGGGTCGGTGGGTGCTGCTGGACTTCGGCGACATCGTGGTTCACGTGCTTCACCAGGAGGAGCGCGCGTTCTATGCGCTCGAACGGCTCTGGAACGACTGCCCGGTCGTCACGCTCTGATGGGCGTACGGCAGGTGGTGCTTTGGCGCCATGGACGCACAGCGTGGAATGTCGCCGGTCGCGTCCAGGGACAAAGCGACGTGCCGCTCGATGACGTGGGCCGTGAACAGGCCCACAGTGCCGCTTTGCGACTGGCGACCCTGCAGCCCCACCGCATCGTCAGCTCAGACCTCAAGCGTGCGGCCGCGACCGCCCAGATCCTGGCTGAGGTCACCTCGCAAGAAGTTGAGCACGACGTGCGGCTGCGGGAGATGGATTTCGGCGCCCGCGAGGGCCTCACCTGGCGTGAAGCGTGGGAGCAGCTGCCGGACGGCATGCAAGCCTGGGTCGACGGCGATGAGACCCAGATCCCCGGTAGTGAGACCCATCGCCAGGCAGGCGACCGATTTGCCGCGGCATTGCATGAGCACCTCGAGGACCTTCCCGCCGGGGGAGTGCTGGTCGTCGTGGCGCACGGAGCCGTGCTGCGTACCGGAGCCTGCGCCTTTCTGAACATCCCCGAGGAGCACTGGGGGACATTCGGTGGACTCGGCAACTGTTCGTGGTCGGTTCTGGAGGAGTGGAGCCGCGGCGATTGGTCGCAGTGGCGTCTGACGGAATGGAATGCCGGCACGCTGCCCGAGCCGGTGCTCTCCGACGACGAATGACCCGGTTTGGGATCAGGGGCCCCGAGCGGATAGCATTGGCGAGGCCTTCAGGGGCTACAGCGGGGCATTGGCGCAGTTGGTAGCGCGCTTCCATGGCATGGAAGAGGTCAGGAGTTCGAATCTCCTATGCTCCACAGATGAGGAAGGGCCCGACTGCACTTTGGTCGGGCCCTTCCTCATCTGTATTTCGGTTGGCGATTCGGGGAGGCGTTGCAGACTCCAGCGAGATGAATCGACGGGGTCGCACGTGGACCGGGCAGTTGCGATGAGCAACGTTGGTAGCGTGTGCCCGTGCCCCGGCTGACGCTCAAAGCGACCTTCGTCGCCGCAGCCGCGACAGTCGCCTTGTTCCAGCTCTTGGCTGTGACGTTCGCAGCGCTCCCGCCCAACATGTACTCACGGGCCGTGGCGCCACACACCGACTACCTACGGCCGATGTTCACCCAGAACTGGCGATTGTTCGCACCCAACCCTGTCTCGGAGGACCGCAACCTGCGGTTCCAAGGCTCCTATGTCGCCGCTGACGGCACCCGCATGCAGACAGACTGGATCGACTGGACCACAGTCGAGCTTGATCTTGTTCGGCACAGATTGATCGGCGGTCGCGCGGGCTACGTCACCAACAAGTTGTTCAGCCCGCTCGGTACGACCTACCGCGCACTCCTGCCGGCACAACGCCAAGTGGCTGATGATGTGAGCGAAGCGGAGCCGCTGAGCTGGGCTGAGCTGAGCAGCCAGTTGAGCGACGCGGGTGACGGCAAGCCCAGGTCGATCTCCACGTACCTCAGGTACGAGCGAGCGACCGCGCGGCTTGCCACCGAGGTGCTGCAGGCGCGGTGGCCGGAGCGCACGTTCATCGCAGTTCGCTACTCCTTGATCCGTCAGGGAGTGACCCCCTATGCCGAGCGCCACAAGTCCGAGTCGGAACGGGACGCGGCACGCCCTTCACCGTCTGAGACCACGAGCGGCTGGCGGGTGCCAGAGGTCGGTGACGCTGCGGAGCGTCGCTCGGTCGCCGACTTTGATCGCAGGCACCGATGATCGCCGCGGGATGGCAGTGGCTGACCGGAGACAAGCGGTCGACGTACGGGCTGGCCGTGACGCGGATGATCCTGGGCTTCATCGTCGCCAGCCAGTTGATCGTCAACTGGGCTGATCGGCACTACACGTGGGGTGATGGCGCCGGTTGGACCGAGACAGTTCGCACGTCGAAGGATTGGCCGTCGTTTCTCGGCCTCTTCAAGCAGGTGGACGGTCATCTGTTCGACCTCGCATACGTGGTCACCATCGTGTTCGGCGTGCTGCTCATGGTCGGGCTGTACAGCCGCGCTTCCGCCGTCATGACGCTTTTCCTGTGGCTGTCGCTGTATGTCTCGAACCCGTTCGTCGGGTCGGGTGGTGACGCCGTCCTGCGGATGGTCCTGTTCTACCTCTGCTTCACCAATGCGGGCCAGCGATGGTCGGTGGACTCGCGTCTGCGGTCGAAGCGGGGTGGGGTCAAACCGCTGATGCCGGACTGGTTCAGCGCGACATTGCACAATCTTGCCCTGATCCTGATCATCCATCAGGTCGTCATGGTCTACGTGGCCTCGGCGTTCTGGAAGCTGCAGAGCGCCGTGTGGCGCGACGGGACCGCGGTCTACTACCCGTTGCAGACCGATGCCTATTCCCCGTGGAACGACCTGCTTCACCCGGTGTACGCAAGTGCGCCGATCATCGCCGGCGCGACGTACACGGCGATCGTGGTCCAGCTGTTCTTCCCGGTGCTTCTTCTCTATCGCCCGTCACGGATGGTGGCGCTGGTGATGATCACCGGCATGCATCTCGGCATCGGCATCTTCATGGGAATCTTGTACTTCTCGCTCGTGATGATCGCCGTCGACATGATTCTGGTGAGCGATCGATCCTGGATCCAGGGCCTCGATTGGGTACGCGCCGCCCGGCGACGCGTGACTTCCCGCGCGGCGGGGAGTTGAACACCGTGCCGGTGTGACGTAGAAAACGGTGTCCGGGGTCAACAACGCCTGAGAATATGGTTAACTTGCACTTGCGATCTCTCAGTCGCTTTGTCCAATTTGTGCCAAAAAGCCAAAATTTTGCTGGGTCTGCCCTCATGGCCGCCCGAATTAAAACAATCAAGGAGCCTCTCGGATGAGGAACAAGCTCGCCAAGAACTCGATCGCAGTCGGTCTGGTCACGTTGATCGTGACTGCCGGTCTGTCGTTCTCTGCCCAGGCCGCCGACGGCGACGTCGCCCAGTCGAACTCGAGCGCCATCACCGCGACCGGCCTCACGGGCATCGTCGACAGCGACGTGTGTGACGCATCGTCGCCCACCGGCACCCCCACAGCGGGCACCGGTACCTGCGGTGAGGGTCTGACTCTCAGCGCCCCGGCCATCAGCACCTTCAACCAGACGGCGTCGACAGATCTTGACGGCAACAAGGGACGCTCCACGGCAGACGCAATGGTTGCTGGCACCGGCATCGACGCTCTCACCACGATCAATGTTTCTGGCGCCACTGATGAGCTCCAAGCCATCAACACCGGGACGATCCTGGACGGCATCGTTCCCGGCCTCGGCGATCTTCTCGAGCTGCTCGGCCTTGACACTCTCCTTTCTGAGGTTCAGTCCGCCGCGTTGAGCCCGATTCTTGCCGCTGTGCAGGAGAACCTTCCGGTGAAGGTCGTCGTCGGTGCCGTCAGTGCCACGTGCGACGCGACCGCCGGAAGCGCTGCCACTGGCTCGTCCTCCGTTGCTGGCATCGACATCGTTGTCGGCGACAACCTGGTGGTTGTTCCCGTCACCGCCGCGACCAGCGCAAACGCTTCGCTCGTCGGATCGGTTGCACCGCAGCAGATCGTGAACGCGCTCCTCGACGGCATCGAGTCTGCACTCAACCTCAGCCTCGGTGGACCGGATGGCCCGCTGGCACCCCTCGCTGGCGTGGTCGACACAGTTCAGGCCCAGCTCGTCAACGCGATCCTCGACCAGGTCGGACCGGCGCTCCTCGACCCGCTCGGAGAGGCCCTCATCCCAATCCTCGAGGCGACAGTCAACAAGCAGACCACGAACCCTGACGGTTCGATTGAGGTCCAGGCGCTCGATCTGAGCCTCCTCGGCGGTCAGCTCGCAACGCTTCAGACGGCTCGCGTCTCATGTGGTCCGAACACGCTGGTTGCCGCTGATGACCAGGATGCTGCGGCCGACGCTGACGCTCCGGCCGACGCTGACGCTCCGGCCGACGCTGACGCTCCGGCTGACGCTGATGCTCCGGCCGATGCTGACGCGGATGCTGACGCAGCTGCCGACGCAGACAGCCAGGCTGACGCTGACGTGACCACCACGCTGCCGGCCACGGGCTCGCCCAACCTGCTTCCGTTCTGGATGCTGGGTCTTGGACTGCTGCTCTTCGGTGCGACTGTCCTTCTGAACGAAAAGCGCCGCCTTCAGGTCTGATAGCAGCGCCTGACACGGCTGCCGGTGGCCCTCACGGGTCACCGGCAGTTGTGCGTCCAGGCCCAACCACGTACGCCCTAGGATGGAGCCCATGCCCGACGCCCGCCACGAGCCCGTGCGCCCGTGGCAGCGGCGACTGGTCACCGGGCTCGGCGTACTCGTGCTCATCCACTCGGCGCTCTTGATGTTGTGGCTCGCACCTTCAAGCCCGATCCGAGACCTCGTTGGGTCACGCAATCTGGCGTCATATGTCGACCCGTACTTTCAGCAGGACGTCGACGCAGTCGACCCGAGTGTTCAGTTCGTGGACGAGTCGTTCCAGATCAGGGTTTTCCTCGACACGGGTGCGGCCGAGCCTGAGGTCACTGACTGGGTGGACCTTACGGAGGAAGATGTGCGAGCCATGAGGTTCAACCCCAGCCCCGCTCGCGTGCATCTGATCGCGCGGAGGCTCGCCACCAACCTCAACCGGTCGATGTTTGCTCTGACACCCGAGCAGCGCAAGATCGTTCGCGAGTCGAAGGCCGGCGACACCAGCAGCGCTCGCAGCGCCGCGCTCAACCGCGCGGGTGACAAGCCTTCGGTGGTGCAGAACTACCTCGCGTACGACCAGATGGCAACCCAGTTCGCGTCGCTGTACGCGACCTCGCAATGGAAGGGCAAGGTGCTGCAGGTGCAGTTCAGGTCCGGTCGGCGAAGTGTGCCCGCGTACTCAAAGCGCGATGAGACGAAGCTTCCTGACATCGACTACTTGTGGTTCAGCTTCGGCTGGCGGCCCGCCTTTCGTGGCTCGGTCGAAGCGCAGGCTCCCTACGACTCGTATGTGAGGGGCTGACAACGTGCGTGACTTCATGTGGAACCGCCTCGACTCGGTGGCCGAGATTCGTCAGCGTGCCGACGACTGGGTGCTCAACGAGAAACATGCTCTGTATGCCGCCGCCGCCTGCCGGATAGGCACTGGCGTGGCCGTGCTGGGGCTGCTGACGGCCAACTTCACGACCCGCGACCTGTGGGTCGGTCAGGCCTCGATCTGGGCCGAGCCGGCGCGGGCCATCAGCAGATTCCCCGAGCTCGCCGTGCTGAAGAACGTGAGCTCGGACGTCCTGACAGTTGTCTATCTCGTGACGATCCTCGCTGCGCTGGCCTTCGTCCTCGGCTGGCGTACCAAAGGCGCGAACGTCATCACCTTCATCGGCTTCATTGCGATTGTCGGCCAGAACCCCGTGGTGGGCGGTCAGGGCGACAACCTCATCCGATTGACGCTGCTGTGGCTCCTGCTGATGCGTACGGCCGAACACTGGTCGCTCGACTCGCGGCGATGGACGCGCAGCACCCGCTCCACGCGTGACGAGGCCATCCCGCGATGGCTCGCGACGAGCCTGCACAACCTTGCCCTGGTGGCACTGGCCGTGCAGACCATCTTGGTCTACTCCGCGGCAGGTCTCGACAAGATCGCCCAGATCACGTGGCAGCACGGGACCGCTCTCTACTACACGATGCAGCTGCCCGAATATCGCCCATTCCCTTGGCTCTCTGACCTGCTGAGTTCAAGCACTGTCGTGCTCGCCGTGATCACCTACACCGTGCTGCTGGTCCAGCTGTTCTTCGCACCGCTGCTGCTCAACCCCGCGTCGCGCCGGGTTGTGCTGGCGTTGGCCATCGCGGTCAACATCGTGTTCGCCTTCCTGTTCGCGGCGCCCTGGTCAGCTGCTGCGGTCATCGCGGTGACCTGTCTGTTCGCCTCAGACGAGGCGTTCGAGCGAATCGACGAATGGGTGCGCGATCGTTTCGGACCACTTGCTGACTGGATCTCCGTGCGCTCCGGCGGGGTGTTCGACGTGCTCGACTCTGCGGCGCACCGTGTGGTCTATCCCGTGACGGACTGGGTGCGGTTCACGATCTTCCGTCGTTGAGCTCGACCTGCTGGGCAACGCGTCGACCTGCCAGCACGAGCGCGATGACCGGGATCGTGAGGGCTGCTGCTGCGGCGTTCAGGGTGCCATATCCGCTGGTGGCGACCACGACGCCGGCCAGCAGGCCGCCGAAGGCGCCGGCAAGGTTCATCGAGAGATCTGAAAAGCCTTGGACCACCGGCCGGACCGAGACTTCAAGCGAGGCGCTGAGCATGGCCGCGCCCGCGATGACCGATGCCGACCACCCGATGCCGAGCAGGGTGAGCCCGACCATGATCTGGCCGTCGGAGTGTCCTGAGGTGCCGGCGACGGCGGTGGCGAGCAGAAGGATCGCCTGACCCAGCAGGATGGTGCGTCCGGCGCCCCAGGTGTCGCTCAGCCAGCCCATCAGCGGCGACAGGGCGAACATCCCCGCAATGTGCAGACTGATGGTCAGACCGATGATCTCGAGTGCAGTGCCGTGATCCTGCATGTGAACTGGCGTCAATGCCATCACAGCAACCATGACGGCGTGCGAGGTGGCGATCGCCAAGATCGCCGTCAGCGCCAGTCCGTGGATGTGGGGGAGTGCCGCTCGGACGCCGCGTGCGGCCGGTGGGGCATCGATCGCGTGAACCAGCGGATCCGGTCGCAGCAGCACCAGGGTCATGAGGCCGGCAATGGCAAAACCGGCAGCCGAGAAGAGCATTGGCCCGGCCAGGTCAGGCAGGCCGACAGCGCCGGCGACAGCTGCTCCCGGGCCCGTCAGGTTGGGCCCGATGACTGCACCGATGGTCGTCGACCAGACGACGAGCGAGAGGGCGCGACCGATCTGTGCGGGCTGGGCGCGATCGACCGCGGCAAATCGGGACTGCAGGTTGGCGGCAGTGCTCGCACCGAACAGGACCAGTCCGAGCAGGACGACGGTCAGGGAGGCCAGCTGGGCGCCGAGTACTGTGACGGCCGCACCGCTGGCACCGCTGAGCCAGCCGAGTGTCAGCGCCGGGCGTCGTCCCTTGCGTGCGGCGATGGTCGCCATCGGGATCGTGAATGCAGCGGCTCCGAGCGTGAGCATGACGACGGCCATGCCTGACCAGCCAGACGATCCGCTGACATCCTTGACCAGCAGCGCACCCACGGCCAGCCCCGCACCATTGCCAATGCCACCGATGACCTGCACCAATGACAGAACGCGGACGATCCGGCGTTGAACCGGATCTCGAGCCTTGAGGTCACTCACCAGAGCAACCTAGCGGAATCACCCATGGGCCAAGCGAGCGCCAGCGAGCGAAGGCCAGGCGCACGAGCGAAGCGAGCAGCGGTGAGAGACGAACCGCTGATGCGGTGACGAAGGAGCCGCGAGCCCTACCAGATGGTGACGCGTGCCTCCGGCTCCAGCCAGGCTTGGTCGTCAGCGGTGACGTCGAACGCGGCATAGAACGCGTCGATGTTGCGTACGACCTGGTTGCAGCGGAACTCCGGCGGCGAGTGGGGGTCGACCGTGAGGCGACGTACGGTCTCGGCAGGGCGCACCTTGGACTGCCACGCCTGCGCCCAGGAGATGAAGAAGCGCTGATCGGGGGTGAGCCCGTCAATGGCCTCGTCGGGGCTGTCGGCTTGGGCGAGCCTGAACGCCTTGTACGCAATGCCGAGCCCGCCGAGGTCGCCGATGTTCTCGCCGATGGTCAGGGAACCGTTGACTGTCTTGCCGTCGGCGCCTTCGGGTGAGAGGGCGTCATACTGCTCGATCAACGCGGACGTCAGCTCTTCGAACGAGGCGCGATCGTCATCGGTCCACCAGTTGTTGAGCGCGCCGGTGCCGTCGTAGTGCGATCCCTGGTCGTCGAAGCCGTGGCCGATCTCATGGCCGATCACCGCGCCGATCGCACCGTAGTTGACGGCGTCGTCGGCCTCGGCGTGGAAGAACGGCGGCTGCAGGATTGCCGCGGGGAAGACGATCTCGTTCATCGTCGGGTTGTAGTAGGCGTTGACGGTCTGCGGCGTCATGTACCACTCATCGCGATCGATCGGTGCGCCGATCTTGGCGAGCTCTCGGTCAGTCGCGACCGCGAGAGCGCGCCGGGCGTTGCCCAGGAGGTCGTCGGGCGCGGTCTCGAGCGCGTCGTAGTCACGGAACGTCTCGGGGTGACCGATCTTGGGGTCGAAGGAGTTGAGCTTGTCGTGCGCGCGCTGCTTGGTCTCGTCGCTCATCCACGGCAGCTCGGAGATGCTGGTGCGGTAGGCCTCGATGAGATTGTCGATCAGCTCGGTCATCCGCTCCTTGGAAGCGGGCGGGAACTCGCTACGTACGTAGATGCGGCCAACGGCTTCGCCCATGGCGCCTTCAACGAAGCCGACACCGCGCTTCCAGCGAGGACGCAGCTCGTCGGTGCCGCTGAGAGTCTTGCCGTAGAACGCGAAGTTGGCATCGACGAATGCCGACGAGAGGTAGGGCGAGGCACTGCGTACGACCTGCCAGCGCAGCCAGTCCTTCCAGGCGTCGAGCTCGCGGTCGACGAGGAGTGTCTCGAGACCTTCCAGGAACGATGGCTGTCCGACGACGACCTCGGCGAGCACAGGTGGTTCGATCCTGGCGCCGGCCGACCAAGATGCCCAGTCGAATGACGGGGCCACGGCCTGGAGGTCACTGCGGGCGAACAAGTTGTAGGTCTTCTGCGCATCGCGGCAGGCAACGCGGTCCCAGTGATGGCTGGCCAGCCGCGTCTCGAGGTCCATGATGCGGTCTGCGCGGTCGGCGGCGTCGCCGAGTCCGGCGAGGTCGAGCATCCTCGCGATGTGCTCGACATAGGCCTTGCGGATGTCTGCCGTCGCGTCTTCGCGGTAGTAGGACTCATCGGGCAAACCAGTCCCGCCCTGATTGAGGTGGGTGATGTAGCGCTCGGGATTGCCGCTGTCTGGGCCGATGTACATGCCGAAGACGCTTGCGACACCTTGGCGATCCAGCTCGCCGAGCGTTGAGACGAAACCGGCGATGTCGCCGATTGCGTCGACTGCGGCGAGCTCGGGTCGAAGGGGCTCGGCCCCGAGGGCCTCGATGCGCTCCTCGTCCATGAAGCTGGCGTAGAGGTCACCGATCTTGCGCTGCTCTTCGTCCTGCGGTGACGTGCGGGCCGATTCGATGATGGTGCGGACCTTGGCTTCGGCCTCGTCGACCAGCACGACGAAGGCGCCGGCCGTCGCGCGATCGGGCTTGATCTGCTCGGTGCGCAGCCACGGGCCGTTGACGTGTCTGAACAGGTCGTCCTGGGCGCGGATCTGAGGGTCGAATTGAGTTGTGTCGATGCCGTGGGTCACGCCAGTAGGCTAACAGCGTGAGCAAGAGCCACCCCGCGTGTTTGACCGTCATCCGGACCGAGCAGTTGACCCCTTCGTTGCTGCGGGTGGTGTTCGGTGGTCCCGGTTTCGGTGAGTTCGCCGAGCGGGATCTTGCGCTCAACCAGGGAGCCTTCACCGACAAGTACGTCAAGCTGGTGTTCCTCGTCCCCGGGTTCAGCTATCCGGAGCCGCTCGACCTCGACCTGGTGCGAGCGACGATGCCGCAGGACGCGTGGCCGACCTTGCGCACCTACACAGTCCGCTGGGTCGACCATCAGGCACGCGAGCTTGCGATCGACTTCGTGGTGCACGGCGATGAGGGCTTCGCCGGGCCGTGGGCGACGGCAGCGCGGCCCGGGGACACCCTTCACCTCCGGGGGCCCAGCGGCGCCTACCGACCCGACCCCTCGGCCGACTGGCACCTTCTGGTGGGCGATGAGGCCTCGCTTCCTGCGATCAGTTCTGCGCTCGAGGCGCTCGAGCCCGGAGCGGCCGCGGTGGCGTTCGTGGAGGTCAACGGTCCTGATGACGAGCTTGCCTTCACCACGGCAGCCGATCTCGAGGTGCACTGGTTGCACCGCGGTGATGCGGCACCGGGCACGACCACGCTGCTCGACGACGCGGTGCGTACCTGGACCTGGCGTCCCGGTCGTTCGCACGCCTTCGTGCACGGCGAGTCGGCGTTGCTCAAGAGCGTGCGTCCGTATGTGCTCACCGATCGTGCCGTGCCCCGCTCGGATGCGTCGATCTCCGGATACTGGCGCCGTGGCACGACCGAAGAGGGCTTCCGCGCCTGGAAGTCTGAGCAGACCGAGGCCATCATTCGCCCAAGCGCGTCTTGATCCGGGGACGCGACGTGCGCGGACGCTAGTCTCGTGCCTGTGATCGAACTGCAGCGCGTGCTCGGAACCGCATCGTGAATCGTGCGACGACGCTGGCAGTCGTACTCGCCGGGGGCACGGGTACGCGAATGGATTCCGACCGTCCAAAGCAGCTGCTCGAAGTGGGTGGCAAGACGCTGCTCGAGATGTCTGTCGCTGCGTTCGAACAGTGCGATGGCGTCGATGCGATTCTCGTGATGATGAGCGCAGACCGTGTCCGGGAGGCCGAGGAGGTGGTGGCCCGGGCGGGCTTCGCCAAGGTGATCGGCGTGGCCGCTGGCGGGACCACCCGCCGCGAGACAACTCGGCTGGCTCTACGCCTGGCACCCAGCGGCACCCGCGACGTGCTGGTGCACGACGCCGCCCGGCCACTGGTCAGCCAGGAGGTTATTCACCGATGCTTGACGGCCTTGGTCGATCACGAGGCCGTCAGCCCGGTCGTACCGCTCACCGACACGATCTACCGGGTGTCACCTGACGGTGGCGAGACTCGACGAGGTGTTGCCGCGCTCTACGTTCAGGCTGGCGCAGACACCGCAGGCGTTTCGTCTCGCACTCCTCCTGGCGGCGCACGAACAAGCCGCCGCCGAGGCCGACGAGACGGCAACCGACGACGCGGGAATCGTTGCTCGCTACTTCCCTGCGGTGTCGATTCGACTGGTGGAAGGCGCTCTGCAGAACATCAAGGTCACGGTGGCGACCGATCTCATGGTGGCTGAAGTCCTTCAATCACCCAACCAGCGGTAACCTTGGGGGCTGTTGCCACCACATGACGAGGGAATCGAATTCGATGCGCATCATCACCTACGGAACATTCGATCTGTTCCATGACGGTCACCGGCGGCTGCTGGAGCGTGCGAAAGCGCTGGGTGACTACCTCATCGTCGCGGTGACCACAGAAAACTTCGATGACGCGCGCGGCAAGCTCAATGTCCAGCAGAGCCTGATGGATCGCATCCGCAACGTCCAGGAGTCCGGCCTCGCCGATGAGGTGATCATCGAGGAGTACGAAGGCCAGAAGATCAACGACATCCAGAAGTATGGTGTCGACATCTTCGCCATCGGCTCGGACTGGCTGGGAAAGTTCGACTACCTCGGCGACTACTGCGAAGTGGTCTACCTCGATCGGACCAAGGGCGTGTCCAGCACGCTGCTGCGCAACGAGAACGCGGGGATCCTGCGAATTGGTGTGATCGGTACGGGCCGCATCGCCCATCGCTTCGTGCATGAAGCGCGGTTCGTGAGCGGCGTGGACGTCGAAGGTGCCTACTCCCGAGATCCGAAGAATGTCACCGAGTTCGCCACCGTGCACGAGCTCGATCTCGCGGCTTCGAGCATCGAGGAGCTTCTCGAACAGTGCGATGCCGTCTACATCGCCACCCCGCACGACACCCATGAGGCATATGCCCGTCAGGCCATCGAGGCCGGCAAGCACGTCCTGTGCGAGAAGCCGTTGACACTCAGCGGAGACGCCGCCCGTTCGCTCTATGACCTGGCCGAGAAGCACGAGGTGGTGCTCCTCGAAGCCATCAAGACGGCATTCTCCCCGGGATTCCAGCGCATGGTCGCCGTCGCACGCAGCGGTTCAATCGGTGACGTCCGATCGGTCGAGGCCACCTTCACCAAGCTCACGACCGCCCCGGCTCGCGAGCTCGACGCCTCGTTGGAGGGAGGGAGCCTTTCCGAGCTCGCCACCTACCCTCTCCTCGCGATCGTCAAGCTTCTCGGCAGGGACCATGTAGACATGCAGGCCTCATCGCTGTGGAACGAAGAGCTCGGAGTCGAGACGTTCTCCCGCCTTCAGCTGCGCTATCCGCATGCCATCGCATCGGCCACCACGGGCCTTGGCGTGAAGTCCGAGGGATGTCTCATCGTGTCTGGCACCCAGGGGTACATCTATGTGCCAGCCCCGTGGTGGAAGACGGAGTACTTCGAGGCGCGGTTCGAAAACCAGTCGGAGAACAAGAAGTTCTACTACAAGTTCGCTGGGGATGGCCTTCGCTACGAGATCGCTGAATTCGGTGACATGATTCGTCGCGGGCGCCGGCAGACCTTCAAGCTGCGACCGTCGGAATCTGCGTGGATTGCCGGGATCATCGAGTCGGCGCGGGCGAACGCCGACCGGTTCGCGTGATCTGACATGCCACCCCGCGGAACGTCTCGGCCTTCGCTGCCCTCTCGGGCGATCGGTCGCGCCCAGACATCGGAAGCTGAGTGGGTTCGGCGGCTGGTTGCGGTCGCCCGCTCGATATATCGATGGGTGGGCCGGACCGTGCCCGCGCTCCATCTCGGCTGGGTGTCTCATGTGGCGCAGGTCGCCTGGGACGGCGACAGCCTGAGAATCCAAGGCTGGGGTTACACCCGCGGAACGGAGTTCCGAAGGACGCCCAAGATCGAAGTCCTGCTGTATCGCCGGTGGGCGGCACCGCTGGTGGCCGATGTTGTGCCCATGACTGACCCTCAGGTGAACGGTGCAGCGCGCAAGGCCGAGTTCGACTACTCCAACACAGCCTTCGAGGCGCGGTGGAGCCGCGAAATGCTCAGTCAGGTTCGTAGTGGCCGCACCTACCGTGTGCGCATCAAGATATCGGGTGGAGGGCGTCGATTCTGGGGCCCCGTCCGTACCCTCAGCGCCTTCGGTTCGGGCGCGGCAATGACGCTGCGGCGTGACCCGGACAGCACGCTGGTAGGACCGGTCTGGCACGACCGGCGCGGACTTCTCGTGATCCGTCGCCAGACGAACGTCAACGCAACTGATGTGCAGGTGAGGGACCGCGAGCTGGTCGTCTCGGTCGACCAGGCGGCGACGTCCGTTTCATTGGACAGCGACACACAGCAGCCAGTTGAACTGCGCCGTGACACGTCAGCGCCGGGATGGACCTTTGTCGGTCAGGTGCCGGAGCGACAGCCAGCCGTCGACCACGAGACAGGGCGTCCTGTCCCGGCGAAATGGTCGCTCAACGCCAAGCTGGGCTCACGGATCCACCCCGTTGCCCTTGACTGCGATCCCGTGCCGCCGGGTATCGGCAGCCCCCTGTCAGTACGCGCCGACAATCAGCAAGGTGTTGAGCTGATCGATGCCCCGGTTTTCGTCGAGGTGCACTCAGTCGAGCTCGAGGACGACACCTCGGTACGTCTCGAAGGGCGCATCGTCGGCTATGGCCCCGACGTCACGTTGGCGCTGGTGGGTGGCAGGGCCCGACTTGCGGTGGAGCTGACTGTCGACGGTGAAAGCTTCACTGGCCGGGCGCACCTGCGGGTGGCCGCCTGGGGCGGGCCTGAGCTCCCGCCGATGCGCGGTGCATACAGCTTGCTGGTGGCTCACGGTGGCGAGCAGCAGTCGACGTTCGTGACGGCCGAGCTGGCGCGCGCCATGCCGCGAGCCATCCACGCCGACGACTATCGCCTGCAATTCCAGCTCGATCGGCGCGATCAATTTCGCCTGCACGTCGGCCGTCCGCGGCGGCCGCACGAATTTGGGTCGTTCAACCAAGGAAAGCTTCAACGCAAGCACAATTTGAAGCCCACACCTCGCGACGCGGTCTTCTTCGAGAGCTTCGTCGGGCGCAATGCCACCTGCAATCCTCGTGCCATGGATGCCGAGATCGCCCGGCGTTTTCCGGACTTGCCTCGCTACTGGTCCGTCGACGACCTCTCGATCGCCGTACCAGACGGAGCGATCCCACTCGTGATCGGAACGACCGAATGGTGGCAGGCGCGAACGACGTCGCGATGGGTCGTCACCAACGAGTGGCTCGGTGCGACGTTCCGCAAGCAGAAGTTCCAGACTGTGCTCCAGACCTGGCACGGCTCGATGTACAAGAAGATCGGTCTTGATCGCGCCAACATGAGTCGCCGGCACTTCCGTCTGCTCCGTGAGGAACGCGCGCGCTGGGACATGTTCATCTCGCAGAACGCTCCCGGTACCGAGATCATCAAGTCGGCCTATGAGCTCGACAGCGAGGATGTCATCGAGGTCGGCTATCCGCGCAACGACGAGCTGCACCAGGTCGACGAGCAACGGCGGGCTGACATCCGGGCCCGACTGGGCGTACCCGCAGACAGCCACTTGGTGATGTACGCGCCCACCTGGCGCGACCAGGACGTCGAGGGCAACAAGGTCGAGCTGGTCGACCTCCCCGCGCTGACCAACGATCTGGGCCCTGACTGGGTGGTGTTGCTGCGCGGACATGTGCGCACGCTGGCGCACTCCGATGCCGTCGAGAATGACGGAATCATCGATGTCAGCACCTATCCGCAGGTCAGTGAGCTGTTCATGGTGGCTGACATCCTGATCACGGACTACTCGTCGATGATGTTCGACTTCTCCGTGACCGGTAAGCCGATGGTCTTCTTCGCGCCTGACATCGACGACTACACCAATGACGCGGTGCGCGGCACCTACTTCGACCTGGGTGAGCTGGCCCCCGGACCGGTGATCAGGACCCAGGACGAGCTCGCTGGCTTGCTGACGGACCTGTCGTGGCGGGACTCGTACGAGTCCAAGTACGCGGCCTGGAACAAGATGTTCAACCACCTTGATGATGGCGACGCCTCAGGTCGAGCGACCGACGCACTGTTTCGTTCGTCGTTGCCCGCCTCATAGGGAATCAGTCCGGCAGGATGATGTTTGCGCGCAGCATGTTGTGATCTGACGGCATCACACCGTTGACCTTGCCGCTTGCATCGACTCCCACGACTTGTTCGAACTCGGTCACCCGCATCGGTGACGTGAAGACGTAGTCGAGGTAGACGCCGTTTCCGTCCGGGTCAGATGTGCTGTGCTGGGGGCGACGGAAGCCGTTGTAGCTGTCGTAGTTGGTGTTGATGCGCTTTTCAACCGGAGCGGACTTCGCCGCCACGGTGGAGTTTCGCTGGACTCCCAGAGGGTCCACCAGGCCAGCACCGGTCATGGCCTGGTGTATCGCGTAGTAGTGATATTGCGAGGCGTTGAAGTCGCCCACCGCCACGACCGGACGTCCGCCGGCGATCGTGCTCATCGAGGCCGCCAGCTGGCGTGCCTGGGCCAACCGCACCGTGTATGAGCCCGGTTCGAGATGGGTTGAGAAGAACGCCAACTCGCGGCCGGTCGAACGCTGTCGCAGGATCGCCCATGCGGCATGTCGACTTGAGGCGCCGCTGCGCTGCGCGGAGTAGCGAATCGAGCCTGTCTTGATCAAGGTCATGGTCGACGGCTTGTAGAAGATTCGGGTCCCTTTGGACTGTTCGATCACTGGATCGGTGACCCGGTACTCACTTCCCTGCTGGGCAAGCGCGCGGACGAGGTCGGCGAACTGTGAGACGCCAAAACCACGGGGACGGGATTGCTGCGCCTCCTGGATGCCGACAACATCCGGGTTTTGATTGGCTATCACCGAGGCGACGGGTATGCGGCGAGTGGACCACGACGGGCCGCTGCAGGAGTGGCACGTGACGTTGTAGGACCCGATGCGGACTGGGGCAGGGTCGGTCGGAATGAGGGGTGTCACGGCGACGGCCGGTGTCCAGACACTGACCTCGTCCTTGGCCCCGACAGTTCGCACCCGCAGGTGCACCGTCACTCCGCCGTCCATCTTGGTCTTCGTCGCCCGGTTGTCGGTCGTCTTGGTGGTCTTGGCGTCCTTGAACTTGTCGTTCGTGGCGTACTGCAGCTCATATCCGGACCCCTGCGGAATGTCCTCCCATGAAGCTTCAATCTCGCCGGGTGCTGGGGTCGATGCGTTGAACAATTGAGGGGTGAGGAGTCGAGGTTGGTCCGACGTCGCGGTCTTGGCTCTCGCTTCGTCGGAATACTTGCTGAGCTGCGTCTTCTCGTCGGACTCCACAGCCGCCCTGACGCGAATCTGGTAGCCGGTGTCTGGGGCGAGATCTGCCAGCTGGGCGGACGTCTCGTCGGACTTCACGATTTCGGCACGACCGCTGCCTGCCACTGGCTTGACCCAGATCTCATAGTGTTGGGCACGAGCCACGGGGCTCCAGGCCACCCGGAGCATGCCCGATGCGGTCTCGCTGACACGCGGCAATCCGGGTCTGGCAGCAGCCTTCTCGTTGTGGTCGATCAACAACCAGGTGCTTGCAAGTACGCAGCACGCGAGAAACACCACAGCGACCGACCGCCAGGGGATCGACCTGCTCCGGCGACGACCGCGCCTGCGAGTGGTCTTCAGCGACGAGGCTCGTCCCTCGGCCCGACGTACGCCGTGCCGGCGCATGGGTCGTGGGGAGGTCATGGAGGAAGTGGTCCTGTCTTTGCCGGGCGACGTCATCGTACCCAAGGGGATGTCATCGGAATTCTTTGCGGCACGTGCTGCTCTTGGTCAGGGATGGCCAGGCGAGTGCTGGGCAGCGTCACGATCAATGATCGCCTGCTCGACGGCCGCGACGAAGGTCGCCGTTGCAGCTCCCACGGTGAGGTCGCCAAGGTGCCGCGAGATCTCTGACGTCAGGTCCGGTGGACTGGTGATGAGGTCGCTCACCCTGCGTGGGGTGTCGCTCAGCTCATCTGCTCGCAACCGAGGAAGCCTGGTCGTGAGAGTCCCGGCGGCGGCATCTGTGCCGGTGGGAACCGTCACGAGAATCGGCCGGCCCGACGGCAACCAGAAGCTGACGACAGCCGAGACGTCGGTGACCAGAACGGCCGCTCCGTCAAACGCTGCGCGCAGGTCCGCCGAGGTGTCCACGGTCTGGCCGGCCCCGGTGACGAGGGACCGAAGCCGTCGATCTGCTTTGGCGAAGGCCGCGTCAGCGCTTCCGGTCAATGGATGCGGTCGATAGACGACCTCGTGTCCTGCTTGGATCAGCGATGTCAGGATGCCCTCGCCATGACTGATCACCGAGCTGTACGACATGGATGGATGAGCGCCCTCCCACGTTGGCGCATACACGACCCGAGACCGCTCGCCGTGATGGTCGGTGGGTTCGTGCAACATGGCAGATCCGTCAAGCTGTGGTTGACCGATGGCCACGGCGTGCTGAGGGGCGTCGTAGAGCATCAGCTCTGAGGCGAGTCGTTCGACGGCGGCCTCGCCTGCCACGAAGTAGCGGTCGAACGCTTTGACCTGGTTGGAGGCGAAGACCTGCTTGTCGCTGTCGCCGTGACCGATGTAGACGTGCAGCAGCGTCGGGAATCGCAGGCAGTCGAAGTCGAGGGGATCGAGGTTGACGTACAGCGCCACCTTGACGTCGCTCTGCGACAAGATCGCGTCGAGCTGGGCAGACGATGACAACGAGAATGCGTCAAGTGGCGACTCGGCACGAATTTGTCTGCTGACCCGCGAGTCACGGCAGATCACCGCCACCGGACGTACCTCGGCGAGCTGCTCGAGCGCGCGGTACCACTGACGAAGCTGATAGAGCGTGTCAGGCGCCGTGGGAAACCACACGATCACTTGTGCAGCGAGCGGTGTGTCGAGGCGATCGGCGTCTGCGACCCGGTTGACCGAGCTCTGGGGTAGGAACCTCGACCGCCGTATACGCGCGATCGTCCACGCTGTGAGCGAACCCATGATCGAAATCGCTAGCCGGTCGCGCGGCGAGGGCCGAGCAGGTCGGTGAGGGTGTTGTCGTACATGCTGAGCGCAGAGCCGATGGCCATGTGCATGTCGAGGTATTGGTAGGTGCCGAGGCGACCGCCGAACAGCACGCCGTCCTCACTCTTGGCGAGCTCGCGATACGACAGCAGTCGCTCACGGTCCTGTGCCGTGTTGACGGGGTAGTAGGGCTCGTCGCCGGACCCGTCGAGATTTGTCTCGGCGAACCGGCTGAACTCGCGCATGATGACGGTCTTGTCGTCGGGGTAGTTGCGCTCGGGATGGAAGTGGCGGAACTCGTGGATGCGGGTGTAGTCGATCGATTCGTCGGCGTAGTTCATGACCGGTGTGCCCTGGAAGTCGCCGGTGGGCAGGACTTCGGTCTCAAAATCGAGGGTGCGCCACGACAGGTCGCCGTGCTGGAAGTCGAAGTAGCGGTCGATCGGTCCGGTGAACACAACCGGCACCTGACCCACGGCGTCAGCTTTGTTGAATGGCTGCGACTCATCGAAGAAGTCGGTGTTGAGAGCCACCGTGATGTTGGGGTGATCGGCCATGCGCTCGAGCCAGGCCGTGTAACCGTCCTTCGGCAGACCTTCGTAGGTGTCGGAGAAGTAGCGGTTGTCATAGGTGTAGCGCACCGGCAGCCGGCTGATGATCTCTGCGCTGAGCTCGCGTGGATCGGTCTGCCACTGCTTGGCGGTGTAGCCCTTGATGAAGGCCTCGTAGAGCGGCTGGCCGATCAGCGAGATCGCCTTCTCCTCGAGGTTGGCCGGCTCTCCGGAGAGCATCGCAGCCTGCTCGACGACCCAGGCGCGGGCCTCGTCGGGTGTGTAGGCCGCCCGTTGGAACTGGTTGATCGTGCCGAGGTTGATCGGCATGGTGAACACTTCGCCCTCGTACGTCGTGTAGACGTGGTGAACGTACGGCGTGAACTCGGTGAACTGATTGGCGTAGTCCCATACCCGCTGGTTGGACGTGTGGAACAGGTGCGCGCCGTAGCGGTGCACCTCGATGCCGGTCTCAGGATTGATCTCGCTGTAGGCGTTGCCACCGATGTGGTCGCGCCGGTCGATGACCTGCACCTTGAGGCCGAGTTCGCGTGCGCAGCGGTCTGCGATCGTGAGCCCGAAGAATCCCGAGCCAACGATCAGAAGGTCAGCGTCCATTGGTCAAGTGTGCCGGTACGTCTGCGGGATCCATGGGTTGCCATGTCGTGTCGCGCCACAGAGCGCGGTTGGCGCGGAAGCCGCGGACCAGGTCACCGACTCCCTTGAGCGTGTGCTGGACGACGATCAGGCGGAAGATCTCTTTTGCGAACGTCAGCGCCGTGCCGAGCCCGAAGCCGAATCGGTTGAGCTTGCCGTAGTGGGCAAAGTACTTGCCGACGTAGGCGCGGTTGCGGATGACGTGGAAGCGGAACAGGGGGCTGCCGTCGTTGAGGTGGCGGATCCCGAGGTTGACCTGCACCTGCTCGCGCTTGCGCTTGAGCACGAATGCGTCGACATAGGCGACCTCGGTGTGCTGAGCGGCGAGCCAGGCATACGCCGCGTCATCCCACGAGATGAAGAACCGCGGATCCGGCAGGCCGATCTTTCGAACGATGTCGGCGTGGACCAACATTCCCTCGAAGGTGCCGGAGTTGGTGATGGCGAAACCATCGCGGTTGAACTGCTTGCCGCTGTAGGGCAGTGGCACGCCCAAGAACTGGTTGAACTTGGCCTGCCAGTAGAACGGCGAGCCGTCGAAGTCGTATCGGCGACCGTGGATGACCTTGAAGCGTTCCATCCATGGCGCAAACTGCGCGATGGCATCAGGAAGGATCTCGACGTCGTCATCCATCAGCCAGACCCAGTCGGCCCCCTGCTCGAGCGCCACCTTGGTGCCTTCGCTGAACCCACCGGATCCGCCGGTGTTGGTGTCAAGGCGATGGTTGATGAGCACTCCGTCAGGGAATGCTCCACGCGCGTTCTCGATGACCTGTTGGGTGTCGTCGGTGCTGGCATTGTCGACGACCACGATCGCGAACGGTTGCGTCTGCATCGCGGCCACACTGGCCAAGAGCTCCTTGAGGAAGGTCGAACGGTTGAACGTCACGATCGCGATGGCGATCTTTCCGGGAGCCGAATTCACCCGGCTATCCTACCGTGCGCTCGCGGCCTGCCTTCCGTCCAGCGGTCGTAGCGGGACGCCGGACGCGTGGTCTGCGCTGCGGTAACGTCGTGCCGTGCCACAGCTCCCTCGGCTGACGCTTCCAGCAGCGATCGCCCATCCTGTGCGGCTGCTGCCGTTGACGTTCTTGACACTCATCGTGCTCGGGACGCTCGCCTTGATGCTGCCGTTCGCCAGCAGCGACTCCGGCGCTTCTCGGGTGATGCCGGCCATCTTCACGTCGACCTCGGCGGTGACCGTCACCGGCCTGACGACCGTCGACACCGCGACGCATTGGACTCCGGCCGGCCAGGCGATGATCTTGGTGCTCGTAGAGATCGGTGGCCTTGGCATTGTCGCGCTTGCCACGATCCTCGGCTTGTTCATCGGCGGCCGTCTCGGACTCCGCACGAAGCTGGTGGCCCAGGTCGACATGCACGTTGTCAGCCTCGGCGAGGTCAAGCCCCTGTTTCGCCGCGTCGCGATCACGATGCTGTTGTTCCAGTCGATCATCGCGGTGATCCTGACGACTCGCTATCGCCTCGGCTATTTCGACGAGACGCCCAAAGCGCTGTGGCATGGCGTCTTCGACTCGGTCATGGCGTTCAACAATGCCGGGTTCTCGCTCAACTCCGACAGCCTTGGCGTGTATGCGGGTGACGGTCTCATCATGCTGCCGGTCTCGTTCGCGGTCTTTGCCGGAGCCATGGGCTTTCCCGTGCTTGCGGAGCTGTTCCGTGGATGGCGCAACCCAGCGTCGTGGACCATCCACACCCGTCTCACGGTGTGGGGTTCATTTCTGTTGCTGTTCGCCGGTGCGGCGATCTTTCTGGCGCTCGAGTGGACCAATGGCGGAACCATCGGCGGTCAGAATCTGGGCGAGAAGCTGATCTCGGGCGTGGAGGCGGGTGTCATGCCGCGTTCGGGGGGTCTGTCGAGCTTCGACTGGGGACAGGTGACGCCCGAGATGCTCAACATCACCACGGTGCTGATGTTCATCGGTGGCGGCTCGGCCAGCACCGCGGGTGGCATCAAGATCACCACCTTCCTGTTGCTGGCGTTCGTGATCCTTGCTGAGCTCCGCGGTGATCCCGAAGTCACGATCGGCAACCGATCGGTCAGCGCCGCCACCACTCGGCAGGCGCTCACGATTGCGCTGCTTGCGGTCATGCTCGTTGCCAGCACCACGATTGTCGTTGAGCTGCTGTCTGGGCTGTCGTTCGACGTGGTCCTGTTCGAGTGCACGTCGGCGTTTGCGACGGTCGGATTGAGCACGGGCATCACCCCTGACCTGCCCAATTCGGCTCAACTCGTCCTGGTCGGTTTGATGTTCGTCGGCCGGGTCGGCACGATTGCGGCCGCTTCGGCCTTAGTGTTGCGGAAGCGCACACCCAGGTATCACCTTCCCGAGGAGCAACCGATCATTGGCTAAAGACCGCAAGATCAACTCGACCGCCCCGGTCATCGTTCTTGGCCTGGGCCGTTTTGGCACGGCTGTCGCCAGGTCGCTGGTTCAGCTCGGACACGACGTGCTGGCGGTGGATGAGCGCGCCGACATCGTGCAGAAGTACGCCAGCGACTTCACCCATGTCGTCGCAGCCGACTCGACTGACACCGAGGCACTGCGCCAGATCGGCGCCGAGCAGTTCGGCGTTGCTGTGGTCGGCATCGGCACCGACATCGAGGCGAGCGTTCTGACTGTGCTCGGACTGCTGGACCTCGGCGTCAAGGAGGTCTGGGCCAAGGCGATCAGCGGCAAGCACGCGGCGATCCTCGAACGAGTTGGCGCTACGCACGTGATCCGACCTGAGTCACAGATGGGCAAGCGTGTCGCGCATATGGTCACCGGAACCATGACCGATTTCGTCGAGTTCGACGAGCGATTCGCGATCGCCCGCACCAGGGCGCCCAAACGAGCTGAGAACCAGACGCTCAAGGACGCGGCGTTGCGTGCGGAGTTCGGCGTCACGATCGTGGCCTACAAGGCTCGCGGGGGCGACTTCTCGTACGCGCAGGCCGACACATTCGTGTCGCCCGGCGATGAGCTGATCGTGTCCGGGCCTACGTCGAAGGTCGAGACCTTCTGCGCGATGGTGTGATTTCTCCAGCGGGTGCGGGTCCGTCCGACCAGTTGTAACCTCCCAACGACGGCGTCGGGGGACGCCGTTCGGACGGAGGACACGTGATTCCTGCAGCGGACGGAACCTTCAGACTCGACGCGGATGTCTTCGACTACACGATCATTGCGCTCTACTTCGGCGTGGTGCTCGGCATCGGTCTGATGGCGCGACGGCAGATCTCTACCAGCCTCGACTTCTTCCTCTCGGGCCGCTCACTTCCGGCCTGGGTGACCGGTCTGGCGTTCATCTCGGCCAACCTCGGTGCAGTCGAGATCATGGGCATGTCCGCCAACGGCGCGCAGTACGGCATCGCCACAGTGCACTACTTCTGGGTCGGCGCCGTGCCCGCCATGCTGTTTCTCGGCATCGTGATGATGCCGTTCTACTACGGCTCCGGGGTACGCAGCGTGCCCGAGTTCATGCGCAAGCGCTTCGGCACGGGCGCACACCTGGTGAACGCCATCAGCTTCGCCGTCGCCCAACTTCTGATCGCCGGCATCAACCTCTATCTGCTCGCCACGATCGTCAATCGACTCCTCGGCTGGCCGTTGTGGGTCTCGCTGGTCGTCGCCGCGGCGATCGTGCTGTCCTACACCGCGCTTGGTGGCCTCTCGGCGGCGATCTACAACGAGGTGCTGCAGTTCTTCGTCATCGTCGCGGCGCTCCTGCCGTTGACGATCATCGCCCTGCACAAAGTCGGTGGGTGGGACGGCATCCAGGCCAAGGTGCAACCCAACCAGGAACAGCTGTCGTCGTGGCCCGCCACTGACCTCACGGGAATCGACAACCCGGTTCTGTCGGTCATCGGCATCGTTTTCGGCTTGGGCTTCGTGCTCTCGTTCGGCTACTGGACCACGAATTTCGTCGAGGTGCAGCGGGCCATGGCATCCAACTCGGTGTCGGCCGCCCGACGTACGCCGATCATCGGGGCCTTTCCCAAGATGTTCATCCCGTTCATCGTGATCGTCCCGGGCATCATCGCGGCGATCATCGTGCCGGAGATGATCAATCTGAAGTCCGGCGGCGGCGGCGGGGACGTGAAGTACAACGACGCGCTGCTGCTGCTGATGCGTGACCTGTTGCCCAACGGCATGCTCGGAGTGGCGATTGCGGGACTGCTTGCGGCATTCATGGCGGGCATGGCGGCAAACATCTCGGCCTTCAACACGGTCTTCTCCTACGACCTGTGGCAGCAGTACGTCGTCAAGGACCGTGAGGACACCTACTACACCCTGGTCGGTCGGTTGGCGACCGTTGCGGCCACCGTGATCGCCATCGGCACGGCGGCCATCGCGTCCAACTACTCGAACCTGATGGACTACCTCCAGACCTTGTTCGGCTTCTTCAACGCTCCGCTTTTCGCCACGTTCATCCTCGGTATGTTCTGGAAGCGGATGACTGCCACGGCCGGCTGGGTCGGGCTGGTCTCCGGAACGCTGGCCGCGGTAGCAGTGGCCTTCCTCAGTGAGGACTCGTTCGGATCGGCCAGTCTCGGCGTGCTGGGCATCTCCGGCCAGGGCGCGAGCTTCGTGGCCGCAGGGGCGGCCTTCGTGGTCGACATCCTGGTGAGCGTGCTGGTGTCGCTACGGACCAGACCCAAGGCCGAGGCGGACCTCAAAGGCCTCGTCTACTCGCTGACGCCCAAGGAGTCGCTGGTGGACCCGGACGAGGGACGCATTCCTTGGTACCAGTCACCGACCAAGCTCGCCGGCATCGCGTTGGTGATGGTCATCATCCTCAATCTGATGTTCCTCTAGGAGACGATCATGGCTTCATCTGCAGGGCGTCGCACCGCCGGACTCTTCGACATCCGGTTCATCATCGGCGGATTGCTGACCGTCTACGGCGTCATTCTCATCCTGCTCGGTGTCTTCCGGGCCACCGAGGAGGAGCTCGCGCGCGGAGACGGGTTCAACGTCAACCTTTGGGCGGGTCTCGGCATGCTCGCCGTCGGCATCGCCTTCGGTGCGTGGGCGCGATGGCGACCGCTTGTGGTCCCCGCTGACCCCTCGTGACGGGCAGGGAAGGTCGAGCACCGTCCGGCCGGTAACATTCGGCCCGTGAGTACGCCCGAACCGACGCCGTCCGCCCACCGCTACACCAGCGAGCTCGCCGGCGACATCGAGCGCCGCTGGCAGGACCGTTGGGAGACCGACGGCACGTTCGAAGCCGCCAACCCGACGGGTGATCTCGCCGGCGAGGTCAGCGGCGAGAAGTTCTTCATCATGGACATGTTTCCCTACCCGTCGGGTGCGGGCCTGCACGTCGGTCACCCGCTCGGGTACATCGCCACCGACGTGATCGGTCGCTATCGGCGAATGCAGGGCGACAACGTGCTCCACGCGCTGGGCTATGACGCCTTCGGGCTGCCCGCCGAGATCCACGCGGTCCAGACCGGCGAACATCCGCGCACCAACACCGAGGCCAACATGGCCAACATGCGCCGTCAGCTGCGCCGCCTCGGCCTCGCGCATGATCCTCGTCGTTCGTTCGCGACGATCGATCCTGACTTCATGCGGTGGACGCAGTGGATCTTCATCCAGATCTTCGAGTCCTGGTACGACCCGGAGGCCGGACGTGCTCGGCCGATCAGTGAGCTCGTGGCCGCGTACGAGTCGGGGGAGCGCGCGACCCCCGGCGCCTCCTGGGCCGACCTGACATCGCTCGAACGCCGACAGCTGCTCGACGAGCACCGGTTGGCGTACATCGACGAGTCACCGGTCAACTGGTGTCCGGGGCTCGGGACGGTGCTGGCCAACGAGGAGGTCACGCCCGATGGACGCAGCGAGCGCGGCAACTTTCCGGTCTTCCCGCGCAATCTGCGCCAGTGGAAGATGCGCATCACGGCCTATGCCGACCGACTGATTGATGATCTCGACCGGGTCGACTGGCCCGAGTCGGTCAAGCACATGCAACGCAACTGGATCGGCCGATCGCATGGCGCCGAGGTCTCCTTCGACGTGTCCGGGCTCGACACCCGGATCGAGGTGTTCACGACCCGGCCCGACACCCTGTTCGGCGCGACGTATGTCGTGCTGGCCCCGGAGCACCCGCTCGTCGAGGACCTGGTGGCCGAGTCGTGGCCCGCCGGGACGGACGCTGCGTGGACCGGTGGGGCCGCGACGCCAGCAGAGGCAATTGCCGACTATCGCGCGGCAGCGAGCGCCAAGAGCGACGTCGAGCGCCAGGAGAACAAGGACAAGACCGGCGTCTTCACCGGCGCGTACGCGGTCAACCCGGTCAACGGGGCTGAGATTCCGGTGTTCATCGCCGACTACGTGCTGACCGGCTACGGCACTGGCGCGATCATGGCCGTCCCGGGCCAGGATGCCCGCGACTGGGAGTTCGCCGAGAAGTTCGGCCTGCCGATCATCCGCACGGTGCAGCCGCCCGACGGCTTCGACGACGGCCCGTTCCTCGGTGAGGGCCCGGCGATCAACTCCGCCAACGACGATCTCGACCTCAACGGCCTCGACATCGCCTCGGCGAAGTCGGCGATCATCACCTGGCTCGAGCAACGCGGTTCAGGGCACGGCACCACCACATACCGCCTGCGTGACTGGCTGTTCAGCCGACAGCGCTACTGGGGCGAGCCGTTCCCGATTGTCTTCGACGAAGAGGGATCACCCATCGCGGTCCCCGACTCGATGCTGCCGGTAGAGCTGCCCGAGGTGCCCGACTACCTTCCCAAGTCGTTCGCGCCCGACGACGTGACCAGCGAGCCCGAACCGCCGCTGGCGCGGGTCCCCGACTGGGTCAATGTCGAGCTCGACCTCGGTGACGGCCTGAAGAAGTACCGACGTGAGACCAACACGATGCCCAACTGGGCCGGATCGTCCTGGTACGAGCTGCGCTACGCCGACCCCCACAACGAGACGGTGCTCGTCGACCCGGCGAACGAGGCCTACTGGCTCGGGCCGCGTACGTCCGGCGACACCGGTGGCGTCGATCTGTACATCGGCGGGGTCGAGCACGCAGTTCTCCACCTGCTCTATGCACGCTTCTGGCACAAGGTGCTGCACGACCTCGGCCACCTCTCGAGCGAGGAACCGTTCAAGAAACTGTTCAACCAGGGCTACATCCAGGCTTATGCGTACACCGATGCCCGCGGCGTCTACGTGCCTGCCGAAGACGTCGTCGAGCACATTGACGGTGCGGAGACCACTTACACATACGAGGGCAGTCCCGTGCAGCGCGAGTACGGGAAGATGGGAAAGAGCCTCAAGAACATCGTCACCCCCGACGACATGTACTCCGAGTTCGGTGCTGACACGTTCCGGGTCTACGAGATGTCGATGGGACCTCTGGACGTGTCCCGCCCGTGGGAGACCCGCGCCGTCGTCGGAGCGCAGCGCTTCCTGCAGCGCGTGTGGCGCCTGGTGGTCGACGAAGACTCGGGTGCGCCGCTGGTGAACGAGGACGACCTGGACCACGAGACGCTCCACATGGTGCACCGCACGATCCACGGTGTGCGTGGCGACATGGACGAGATGCGATTCAACACAGCGGTGGCCAAGCTGATCGAGCTGACCAACCACCTGACCAAGGCGGGCGTGCGCAGTCGGGCGGCGCTCGAGCCGCTGGTTCTGATGACTGCCCCGCTCGCCCCACACGTCGCCGAGGAGCTGTGGGCCAAGCTGGGCCACCAAGAGTCGTTGGCTCGAGCCGCCTATCCGGTGTCCGATCCGTCGAATCTCGTCGAGCAGTCCGTGACGTGTGTCGTCCAGGTGCTTGGCAAGGTACGCGGCAAGCTGGAGGTCAGCCCCGACATCAGTGACGAGGAGCTCCAGGCGCTGGCACTCGCCGAGCCGAACGTCGTGCGGACGATCGACGGCCGCGAGGTGCGCAAGGTCATCGTGCGCGCGCCCAAGCTCGTGTCGATCGTCGTTTGACGCGTTCGCTCGGCCCGTGGTTGTGCGGTCGTGACGGCGGATAGCATCGTGGCATGTCCCGCGTAGCCATAGTCACCGACTCAACGGCATCGTTGAGCACCGAGGATGCCGCGCGCGAAGGCATCGCGGTCGTGCCGCTTCAGGTCATCATCGGCGCAGCGGTCTACACCGAAGGCCAAGACGTCACGGCGGACATGATCGCCGATGCGCTCGGCACGTTCGTCCCGGTGAGCACGTCACGGCCAACCCCTGACGACTTCCTCAAGGTTTATCGTCGGCTGGCCGACGAGGGCGCCGAAGCGATCGTCTCAGTTCATCTCAGCTCCAAGATGTCGGGCACGTACGACTCGGCGTTGCTCGCCGCCAAGGAGTCACCCGTACCTGTGACCGTGGTCGACTCGGCCCAGGTCGGCATCGCCACGGGCTTCGCCGCAGGTCATGCCGCGCAGGCCCGCGACGCGGGCAAGGATGCCGAGGGCATTGCCGCGGCAGCCAAGAAGGCGGGGGAGTCGTCGACGATCCTGCTCTATGTCGACACGTTGGAGTACCTCAAGCGTGGAGGCCGCGTCGGTCCGGCCGCTGCGCTCATCGGCTCGGCACTTGCGGTCAAACCCATCCTGACCATCCGTGACGGTGTCGTCGTGCCGCTGGAACGGGTACGTACCGCGGCAAAGGCCTTGGCCCGGCTCGAAGCGCTGGCAGTCGAGAGTGCCAAGGCATGCGACGAAGGTTTCCAGATCGGTGTCCAGCACCTCGCCAACCCGACCACCGCCGAGGCAGTCGCGGGTCGCCTGGCCGTGGCACTGGGCGTCGACGCCATTGCCGTCGACGAGGTCGGGGCCTCGATCGGCGCCCACGTCGGGCCCGGCATGATCTCGGTGACCGTCACCCCGCGCTGCTGAGCGGTGACCTGGCGTCCAGAGAGCATTGCCAGGGTGGACGCCACGTCACCCTGTCGCGCGGACGGGAGGTTTTCCACGGGGATGAAGGGCTGCACACGGTTCCACAGCCTCAAGACCGACTGATCGAACGCATGCTGCCGCGGCCCTAGCGTCGCGGTGTGAGAGTCGATCGCGACGAGACCAGAGCTGACATTGCGCGTCGTCGCCTCGCCCAGCTCGCCGCCTCGTTCGACGCCGAGCTGCCACCTCCTGACGACGACCCCGTGGTCGAGGTGCCGCGCCGACGACTCGAGGTGCCTCACGCGAAGGTGCTTGCAACACTCGCGGTAGCAGGCGCAGTCCTGCTGGTGTGGTGGTTGCTGTCCGGTCGCCCGCATACTGCTGAGCCCCAGGCGCCGCTCGCATTCGCCACGACAGATGCGGCAGCACCGGACGCGCAGCAGCCCAGCGAAGACCTGGTGATCGATGTTGTCGGCAAGGTCAGCAAGCCGGGCATCGTGACCATTCCCAAGGGGTCGAGGGTCTACGAGGCGATCGAGGCGGCCGGCGGTCTCAAGGGCAAAGTCGACACGAGCGGCCTCAACATGGCGCGCATTCTCACCGACGGCGAGCAGATCCTGGTCGGACTGGAGCCGGCTGTGGTGCCCGGAACGGCCGCTCCCGGCAATTCGACGGTGGCCAAGATCAATCTCAACACTGCCACGCCTGAGCAGCTCGACACCTTGCCGGGAGTCGGACCCGTCACGGCGCAGGCCATCCTCGGTTGGCGCTCGGAGCACGGGAGATTCACATCGGTCGATGACTTGCTGGACGTCAAGGGCATCGGGGAGGCGACACTGGCCGAGCTGCGCGATCTCGTCACCGTCTGATGCGCGACCTGCGTATGGTGCTGCCGGCGCTCGTCTGCTGGGGCGCCGCGGCGATCTTGGTGGTTGCGCCTTCTCTCGTCGCTCTGACGATCGCGTTGGCTGCAGTGCTGGTCGCGGGTCTCGCCAGGGGACTGGGTGGCGTCTCCGTCGCTGTCGTGGCCATCACGCTGGCGGCCATCGCCACCTCATGTGCCTGGCGCATCGCCGCGATCGAGCACTCACCAACCGCCCGACTGGCGCACGATCGGGCGTTCGCGACGATTCAGGTCGAGGTACGCAGGGATGCTTCGACGTTCCGGCAGCACGGGCAGGAGTCCACGGCGGTGGAGGTGGTGGTCCGCCGCATCGTCACGCGTGGAACTGACGTACGTACCCGCGATCGCGCCACAGCGTTTCTTGAAGGTCCCGGCACCGATCTTGTGGTGGGTCGGGCCCTGACAGTCAAGGGCCGGCTGTCCCCGTCCGACGCAAGCGATGAGGCTGCCCTGATCGACGTCGTCGATCGAGGACCCACCCATCGTGCCAGCTGGTGGTGGGAAGTCGCCGAGACGGCTCGCGAAGGTGTCCGGACGTCGGTTGAGCACATCAGCGATGAACCGCGGGCGCTCGTTCCGGCGCTTGTCGACGGCGATGACAGCAGGATCAGCGAACGGGTCGAGGAGGATTTCCGGCGGTCAGGGCTGACTCATCTCATGGCGGTGTCGGGCACCAATCTGACGATCGTGCTCGCGGTCGTGCTTGTCGTGGGACGTGCTGCCGGAGTACGCAGAAGAGGCCTCTGGGTGCTCGGGACCATCTCGATCGTCGCCTTCGTGCTGCTCGCTCGCCCTGATCCGAGTGTCGTCAGGGCAGCTGCGATGGGTGCGGTTGGCATCGCGGCGTTGGGCTATGGCCGAAGCGGCGGCGTACGAGCCCTGTCCTGGGCGGTCATCGCCTTGCTGTTTGTCGATCCGTGGCTGTCACGGTCTGCAGGATTCGTCCTGTCGGTATGCGCCACCGCGGGCATCCTCGTACTGGCGCCGGCGATCGTCAGACCACTGTTGAGATGGATGCCACGTTGGTGCGCTTTGGCGATCGCCGTGCCGCTGGCCGCCCAGCTGTCCTGCACGCCCGCAATCGCCGCGATCTCGGGCCAGGTCTCGCTGGTCGCGGTCGTGGCCAATCTTCTGGCTGGCCCGGCGGTGGCGCCCGCAACCGTGGCGGGACTGCTCGGCGGGATCCTCTCGTTGGTCTCAGAGCCGCTCGGTCAGGTGATCGGTTTCGCCGCGGGAGCCTGTGCGAGCTGGATCCTCGCGGTGGGTCACCACGCGGCATCGGTCGAGGCCGCGTCAGTTCCGTGGCGTGCGCCGTGGCAGCTGTTGATCGTGCTGACCCCGATCGTGAGCTGGTTGATCATCCGGGTCTCGGCGCGGCCGGTGATCTTCGCCGGACTGGCACTGGGCTTGCTGATCGGGATGGGACGACCACCGCACCCCGGTTGGCCGCCAGAGGGATGGGTGATGGTCGCGTGCGATGTCGGCCAGGGCGATGCGACGGTGCTCAATGCCGGAGAGGGCGCGGCCGTCGTGGTGGACGCCGGCCCCGAGCCGACCCAGATCGATCGATGCCTTGACCGCCTCGACGTACACCGCGTACGACTCATGGTGTTCACCCACGACCACGCCGACCACACCGATGGGTGGGCGGGAGTCGCGCGCGGTCGCCGCGTCGACCAGGTTGCTGTGGGTCCGACGGGCGGACCGGGCAACGATCGCCCGCGGCACGTGGCCGTGCCAGGGGAGTCGTTCTCCGCCGGTGCCGTCAGCGCGGAAGTCCTGTGGCCCCCGGCTTCAGTGCCGATGGCAGCCACGGACGGCTCGACAGCCAACAACGCCAGCATCGTGCTGGCCGTGCGCCTGAACGGAGTACGCATCCTGCTGAGCGGTGACATCGAGCCCGAGGCACAGTCCAGGCTGATGGTGCAGCACCCAGATCTTGCCGCCGACGTCCTCAAGATGCCGCACCACGGCAGTGCCCGACAGTCTGAGGCCTTTCTCGACGCCGTCGGCCCACGCCTCGTCACGGTGAGCGCGGGTGTCGACAACGACTACGGTCATCCGGCCGCCAAGGCGCTCGGCATGCTTCGTGATCGCGGCGTTCAGTGGTGGCGCACTGACACCGATGGCGACATTGCCGTCGTACTCCGCGACGGGCATCTTCTTGTGGTCACCCAGTGACTACTCTGTGGACGTGGCCTCGGCATTCGGCAAGATCCTCCTCATCACCGGCAACGCGGAGTTCCTCGCCGAGCGCACACGAGCCAAGGCCATCGCCGCGGTGACAGCCGAGCATCCAGGCTGCGAGGTGTCGAATGCGAGTGCGAGCGGACTCCAGGCAGGCGAGCTTGCCGGATTGACCAGCGCTTCTTTGTTCAGCGACAACACAGCTCTGGTGATCTCAGACCTTCAGGAGCTGGGCGACGCGGCTCAGTCCGAGCTGCTCGCATACTGCAGCGCGCCGTCTCCTGAGATCTCGCTCGTGCTGGTGCACGGCGGAGGTGCCAAGGGCAAGGGTCTGCTCGACAAGCTGCGCAAGTTGCCCGCCGTCAGCGAGGTCAAGGTCGAGGCGCCCAAGTACGAACGCGATTTCGCCCGGTGGGTGCACACCGAGTTTCGTGACCTCGGAGCGCGCATTGACGAGGAAGGCGCCACGCTGCTCGTCGCCGCAGTTGGCCAGGATCTGCGCGCACTGGCGGGCGCGGCATCCCAGCTCATGGCGAGTGTCGACCGCGGGACCGAGATATCCGCAAGTGTGGTGCGCCGCTATTTCGGTGGCCGAGCCGATGTCCGAGGCTACGAAATTGCCGATGCGGCGATCGACGGCCGCATCAGCGTTGCGCTGGAGCAGACTCGATGGGCCGAAGCCGCCAAGGTCGCCCCCGTGCTCATCACGAGCGCGTTCGCAAGCGGGCTGCGGTCGCTGGCAAAGCTGTCATCGGCTCCTGCAGGTATGCGTGACAACGAACTCGCCTCTCGTGTGGGCGCCCCGCCCTTCAAGCTTCGACTGATGCGTCAACAGCTGCGATCTTGGGAGCCTGACGGCCTCGCCAAGGCTCTCGACGCCGTCGCCCAAGCCGACCTGGACGTCAAGGGCGGCTCGGCAGACCCGGCATATGCCATCGAACGGATGGTGCTCAAGGTTGCTGCGCAACGGCGCCGCTGATGAGCCGCGTCGGCAGTCGGATCGAGGCCGTCGACCTCGCTCGGGGTGTTGCGCTGATCGGCATGATGTTCACGCACATCGGGCCTCGATGGACCGGTGACAATCCGCCGATCGGCGACATGCTTGCCGGCGGTCGTGCCGCCCCTCTGTTCGCGATGCTGGCTGGTGTGTCGCTGACCATCGTTCACCAGCGTGATCCGGGTGGTGCCGGGTCGACTCGAGCGACCTGGATCAGGGCAGCGCTCCTGATCACGCTGGGACTGGCCCTCGGATCACTCGACGATGTGCCGGTCGTGGTGATCTTGGCCTACTACGGCGTCGCAATCGTCCTGGTCCTGCCGTTCCGGCGGCTCAGTCGAACGTCGCTTTTTGCGCTGGGCACCGCTTGGGTGATCTTCATACCGATCGCGCTGCTCTGGGCGCGACGGACACACGAGGTGGTCTTCGCGGGGCAGACCGAGTGGGCCGACCTGAGGCACCCCGGCGAGCTGGTGGCGGAGATCGGCGTGTGGGGCGCCTACCCGATGACGGCGTGGATCGGATACGTCCTCATCGGACTGGGCGTCGGCCGTCTCGACCTGCGACGTCTCGACGTTGCCTGGCGACTCGTGGCGATCGGCGCAGCGCTGGTGGCGTCGACTCTGGCAGCGGGCTGGGCTGCCATCAGAGCTGGCGTTTTCGACGACGCATTCGCGGGAGGCTGGCGCATCCTGTTCACGGGCGTGAACTATCCGTACGAGAAGCCCCAGTGGAATGAGCTGCTGCTTGTGGGGCAACACACCACACGCCCACTGGGCATGCTCAGTGCGATCGGTTCAGCCCTGTTGGTGATCGGACTGTGCGCGCTGCTGAGCAAGGTGCCGTGGGCGCGGCTTGCGCTGATGCCCGTGCGCGCTGCTGGAGCCATGACGCTCACGCTCTACACGGCGCACGTCCTGTGGTCGTGGCGGCTGGCGGTGAACTTCCTGAACGCCCATCCCGCCGGAACGCCGACACACGACTACGGCGACTGGCTCTGGCAGGTGGTCGTCCTGTGTGCTGCAGCGACACTCTGGAGCGTGCTGGTCGGCAAGGGGCCGCTGGAATGGCTCGTCCGGTGGCTCTCGGTCTGGCGCAGAAATGAAAAAAGCGCCCCGAAGGGCGCTTGATTCAACAGGAGGCAGCCGTCAGAGCGACGCGGCCTTCTTGGCGATGGCCGACTTGCGGTTGGCCGCCTGGTTCTTGTGGATGACGTTCTTGGACGCAGCCTTGTCGAGGCGCTTGGTGGCTTCGCCGGCAAGCTTCTTGGCTTCGTCGGTGTTGCCGGCCTCTACGGCCTCGGTGAAGCGACGGACAGCAGTCTTGAGGGCTGAGCGCACGGACTTGTTGCGCTCGCGAGCCAGCTCGTTCTGCCGGTTGCGCTTGATCTGCGACTTGATATTCGCCACGGGGCAAACCTGTTTCTCTTGAGTGATTTCGGTGTGAAAAGTATGTGGTGACACGCCTAAGCGCACGACCGCCAACTCTACCAGCCAGCGCGCCACACCCTCAAATTGGCGAAGTTGAGCGAGCTCTGCGAGCGAACACTGAGGCAGGTTGAGCGAGCCGCGCCGAAGGCGCCAGGAAGGTCGAAACCTCGTGAGATGACCTCCCAGCGCGCATACCTCTAGTCTAGTCTGCTGGCATGCAGACGCTCTATGACGTTCTCGTGTGGGTCCATGTGGCGAGCTGGATCGTGGTGCTGATCGGTTACCTCAAGGACATTCGTGGTCCGAACGTCAATGGGTGGATGGCCCACGGCCTGTCCGCTGCCTTGGTTCTCGGGCTGGCGCTCGTCGCGATCGCATCGATGAGTGACGCTGTGTCCGACCCCAACAACGCAAAGGTCGCGGTCAAACTCGTGATCGCCTTGGTCGCCACGGGGTTGGCTCACTCCACGCTCCGCAAGCCTGCGCCCAACCCGATCGCGCACGTGATCGCCGCATTGGTGCTCGTCAACGTGGTGATCGCCAACCTCTGGTGATCTGAACCCCGGCTGGATGGGACAATGGACGCATCATGAGTCCCAGCCCCGTACCCCAGCCCGGGGCAACTGACCCGCAGATCCTGCGCAACTTCTGCATCATTGCGCACATCGATCACGGCAAGTCGACCCTCGCCGACCGGATGCTCCAGCACACCGGCGTGGTGGACGGGCGCGACATGAAGGCGCAGTACCTCGATCGCATGGACATCGAGCGCGAGCGTGGCATCACGATCAAGAGCCAGGCCGTGCGTATGCCGTTCACCAAGTCGACCGGCGCCGATGCGGGCACCGTCTACATCCTCAACATGATCGACACCCCCGGGCACGTTGACTTCACCTACGAGGTCAGCCGCAGCCTTGAGGCCTGCGAGGGCGCGATCTTGCTGGTTGACGCGGCCCAGGGCATCGAGGCGCAGACGCTGGCCAATCTCTACCTCGCGATCGACGCGGACCTCGACATCATTCCGGTGCTCAACAAGATCGACCTGCCGGGCGCGCAGCCGGAGAAGTATGCCGCTGAGATCGCCGGAATCATTGGTGGCGACCCCGACGACGTGCTGCGGGTCTCGGCCAAGACCGGTCAAGGCGTCGAAGAGCTCCTCAACCTGATCGTGGAGGAGATCCCGCCGCCCAAGGGCGATCCCGACGCGCCACCTCGCGCGCTGATCTTCGACTCTGTCTATGACACCTACCGGGGCGTCGTGACGTACGTCCGGGTGTTCGACGGCAAGCTGTCGCACCGCGACAAGATCAAGATGATGTCGACCGGTGCGGTCCACGAGATGCTCGAGGTCGGCGTGATCTCGCCGGAGCCGGTCAAGGCCAACGACCTTGGTGTCGGTGAGGTGGGCTATCTCATCACCGGCGTCAAGGAAGTGCGCCAGTCCCGCGTCGGCGACACCGTGACCTCACACATCCGAGGAGCCACCGAGCCGCTCGGTGGCTACAAGAGTCCTGTGCCGATGGTGTTCGCCGGTCTCTATCCGCTCGACGGCGACGACTACCCGACCTTGCGTGACGCGCTGGAGAAGCTCCAGCTGAACGACGCCGCCCTGGTCTACGAGCCGGAGTCGTCGGGTGCGCTGGGCTTCGGGTTCCGCATTGGGTTCCTCGGCCTGCTTCACCTCGAGATCGTCCGCGAACGCCTTGAGCGCGAGTTCAACCTCGAGCTCATCTCGACGGCTCCCAACGTGGTCTACCGAGTCGAGATGGAAGACGGCAAGGAGCACGTCGTCACCAACCCTTCGGAATACCCCGAGGGCAAGATCGACAAGGTCTATGAGCCCGTCGTACGCGCCACAGTGCTGAGTCCCACTGACTACATCGGCACGATCATGGAGCTCTGTCAGGCGCGCCGCGGGCAGCTGATCGGGATGGACTACCTGTCAGAAGACCGGGTCGAGATCAAGTACACATTGCCCATGGGCGAGATCATGTTCGACTTCTTCGATGCGCTCAAGAGCCGCACCAAGGGATACGCGTCGCTCGACTACGAGCCCACCGGCGAGCAGGCCTCGGACCTGGTCAAGGTCGACGTGCTGCTCCAGGGCGAAGTGGTCGATGCCTTCAGCGCGATCGTGCACCGCGACAACTCGTACGCCTACGGGGTCTCGCTGGCATCGAAGCTCAAGGAGCTCATACCGCGCCAGCAGTTCGAAGTTCCGATCCAGGCAGCGATCGGTGCTCGGGTGATCGCTCGCGAGAACATTCGGGCGATCCGCAAGGACGTGCTCGCCAAGTGCTATGGCGGTGACATCAGTCGTAAGCGCAAGCTCCTCGAGAAGCAGAAGGAGGGCAAGAAGCGCATGAAGATGGTGGGTCGCGTCGAAGTCCCCCAGGAGGCGTTCATCGCTGCTCTCTCGACCGGCGACGCTCCGAAGTAGTTCGTCCTGCGATTCTGGGCAGAATGTGCCACCAGCCGAGGCGATCGAGGTTTAGGGTGAGGCAGCCCAGACCCGAGGAGTCGCGATGTTCGGCAAGACGTGGGAAGCAGCAACCGGCACCGTGATCGACTCTCGCATCGCGGGCGTCTCGCTGAGCGAGCACGCTGACAGCTCGGTACGGCGAGAGTTCGTCGTCGAGGTCACGCCTGCCGTCGGTGCGCCATTTCGTACGGTCGTCAAGGCCGGCAACTACTCAGACTTCTGGGCGCCCAAGAACGGCCAGAAGGTCAAGCTGGAGATCGAGACGAAGAGCCAGAAGGTGCGCTTCGACAAATCCGACCTCGGTCTCAGCTTCAAGGAGCACGAACGACGGGCCGCGCAGGGTTTCAACTCCGCGCTCGACCCAGACGCCTGACGTACGTCGACCGATGATGTCGACGGCATCGGGCAGTGTCGGGTCAGGAAGCTGACACGACCTGCTCCCGGTTCGCGAGGAACTGCTCGCGCGGTGTGGGTCGGTCGGCTCGCCGCCACGCCTCGGCGACCGAGACGGTCTCAGGCGTCAACGGTTGGACGTCGAGGGCGACCGGAGCGAGCACGGGATGGGCCAGCGGCGACACCGTACGGAGCAGCTCCGCCATCATCTGCGGGTGTCGAGCCGCGTACCGGAACATCGGTCGGGCAATAGCCGTGACGAGCGCATCCGCCACCCGGCCCTGCCGGATTCCGAGCTGTGCACGCATCCACCTCGGCAGTGTCGCGATGGTGGCCTTGCGGGCGAGCAGGTCCAGGAGTGGACGGAATGGGCGCAGGCGCCCGGGCGCCGCGCTGAACAGCGTGTTCGCGGTGGTGAGGATGATCCGCACGTGCTCGATTGCCGACTCGCTGGCGGCGAGCTCCGGACGTACCGCCGAGTAGTAGGCGCGCATCTCATCACGGTTTCGGGGCACGGTCTCGGGGTCAATCGTCTGGAATGCTGCGGCGATCCGGCACTCGGCCCAGTACTGGTCTTCTTCCTGGGCGCTGAGCCGACCGGGACCGAACTTCTCATACACGTACAGAACTGAGTGCCACTGCGTCAGGTGGATCCAGAGCTGACCGGCCGGATCGTTGGGGTCGTACGAATTTCCGGTCAGTGGCTCGATGCCGCGGATGTGCGAGTGGATCCGCATCAGGTTGTCAGCGGCTGCGACCGCGGCTGCACTGCCACCGAACACGAGCGTTCCGGTGTATTCCAGCGTGCGGTCGTAGCGCACGGCAGGTCGGTCGCGCAGTGATCCGGAGTCGTCGACCGAAGCCACGACATAGGGGTCGAGCATCTCGGTCAGCGCGGTGCGCTGGAATCCCACCGTCGCCGAGGTGGGAAATCGGTAGACCTTCCAGGTCACCGAGTCAGGACCGAAGATGCCGTAGTCAGCGTGCGGAACAACGATGCGAGTCATGCAACAGACTATGACGCAAGTGTTGCATCAGGTCAAGGGTGCGCCGACTCATCTCCGGCATTGCCAAGGAGGAGTGGCACCAGGGTGCGTCGCGCGTAGTGTCGCGCGCCTCCCTCGGACCTGACGTCAATCGCATGTCGGGCCGGCAACAGGACGAACGAGGCGAAGAGGCGGGCCATGGTCTCGCCGACCTCGTCGGCATCCAGGTGAGCGGCGAAGCCGTCAGCCTGCGCCTGACGCACACCGGCGGCGATGAATGTGCTGCCGAGGACCAGCAGCGCCGCGCCGTCGGCAAGGCCTGCGGCGATCAGATCTTGGGGCTCGAACTCGGCTGTCCGCCGGATGACCGGATGTGCCTCGGCGAGGCGCATCGCCGCCACGAATGCCTCGACGAGCTGGTCGGCAGGATCGTTCACGTCGGTGATCGCCTGCAAGATCCCTTCGGCCATGCGCTGACCCTCGCGCAAGGTCATGGCTTGAAGCATCGAGTCACGGTCGCCGAAGCGGCGATAGACCGTCACCCGATTGACGCCTGCGCGACGGGCGACGCCATCGATCGTCAGGGCACCGATCCCACGGGACGCGCTCTCGGCCACTGCGGCGTCGAGAATTCGTGTTGCGGTGGGGTCCTGCGGAATCTCCAGACCATCTCCGGCGAAGGCGCGACCGAGCACGTTGCCGAGATCCATTCGTGCAGGGTAGCGCCGTAGTGAGGGAGGGTGGAACATGGGCGGATCGGGACTACCGGGCAGGCTCTGGTGACCCGGCGGTAGGTTAGGGTGATCCGCACCACATCCCCCCAGTACGGCCGCGTGAAGGATTTTCATGAGTGCAGCAGTTGTCACCCCCGAACAGCTTGAGATCGTCAAGAACCGCGCCCGCAGCGTCGGTGAGATGTTCTACAACCGGGTCAAGGAGTCGCCCAACCACGAGGCGTACCGCTATCCCGACGAGAACGAGAAATGGCAGTCGCTGACCTGGGCCGAGACCGGCACCCGCGTCGACCACCTCGCCGCCGGACTGGTGTCGCTGGGCATCGAGGCTGAACAGCGCGTAGCGATCGCCTCGGGCACACGCCTGGAGTGGATCCTCGCGGACCTCGCGATCAACGCCGCCGGTGCCGCGACCACCACGGTCTACCCGAGCACGATGTCAGACGACGTGGCATACATCCTGGCTGACTCCGACAGCCGCATCGTCTTCGCCGAGGACGACGACCAGGTCGCCAAGCTGCGCGAGAAGCACTCCGAGCTGCCCTCGATCGTCAAGGTCGTCGTGTTCGACGGCACGCCCGACGGCGACTGGGTCATCGGCCTCGATGAGCTCGAGACAGCTCGGCGCGACCTACCTGAAGAGCAACCCGAAGATCATCGAGCAGCGCGTGGCCGCGACGACTGGCGACTCGCTGGCAACGTTGATCTACACGTCCGGTACGACGGGACGCCCCAAGGGCGTGCGCCTCAGCCACGACGGCTGGACGTACGAAGGCGCCGTCATGGTCGCCGGCGACTTCCTGAGCATGGACGACCTGCAGTTCCTGTGGCTGCCGATGGCGCACTCGTTCGGCAAGGTGCTCCTGACGACCCAGCTCGCGATCGGCTTCGCCACGGCGATCGACGGTCGCGTGCCGCAAGATCGTCGACAACCTCGCGATCGTGAAGCCCACGTTCATGGGTGCCGCACCCCGCATCTTCGAGAAGGCCTACGGCCGCATCGTCGGCATGACCGAGGCCGAGGGTGGCGCCAAGCTCAAGATCTTCAAGTGGGCCGAGAAGGTCGGGCATCGAGCACTCGCGCGCTGTGCGCTCGGGCAAGTCGGTCTCGCCGATCCTCAAGGCGCAGTACGCTGTCGCCGACAAGCTGGTGTTCTCCAAGGTGCGCGATCGCTTCGGTGGTCGAGTCCGCTTCTTCATCTCCGGTGCAGCCGCACTGTCGCCCGACATCGCCGAGTGGTTCCACGCCGCGGGCGTGCTGATCCTCGAGGGCTACGGGCTCACCGAGACGTCCGCCGGTGCGTTCGTCAACCAGCCCGACAACTTCAAGCTCGGCTCGGTCGGCACGGCATTCCCCGGTAGCGAGGCCAAGATCGCCGAGGACGGTGAGGTGCTGATCAAGGGTCCGCACATCATGCGTGGCTACCACAACCTCGACGGCGAGAGCGCGTCGTCGTTGACCGACGGTTGGCTGCACACAGGTGACGAGGGACGTCTCGACGAGGACGGATTCCTCTACATCACCGGCCGCAAGAAGGAGCTGTTCAAGACGTCGGGTGGCAAGTACGTCGCACCGCCGCACATCGAGGGCACGTTCAAGGGCATCAGCTCGTTGACCAGCCAGATCCTGGTGCACGGCAACGAGCGCAACTTCTGCTCCGCGCTCATCACGCTCGACCCCGACGCGAGTCGCCGAGTGGGCAGCCAGCAACGGCATGGCCGGCAAGTCGTACGCCGAGGTCGTGAAGTCGCCGGAGATCCACGACCTCATCTCCGGCCAGATCGACGAGCTCAACTCCAAGATCAACCGCTGGGAGACGATCAAGAAGTTCGCGATCCTCGACCATGACCTGTCGATCGAGAACGGCGAGATCACGCCGAGCATGAAGGTCAAGCGCAATGTCGTCGAAGCCAACAACAAGGCGATCCTCGACGGCTTCTACGCTTAGTCAGTGCCACAGACCAAAGGACCGCTCACCCGCACGGGTGAGCGGTCCTTCGGCGTGTACGTCCATGTGCCGTTCTGCTCGGTGCGTTGCGGCTACTGCGACTTCAACACCTACACAGCCGACGAGCTCGGCGAGGGTGCGACGCGTGCGTCATATGCCGACACCGCGATCAGCGAGATCGCGCTGCAGGGCCGTACGTCCAGCGACGCTGCCGGAGATCGAGACGGTGTTCTTCGGTGGGGGAACGCCGACCCAGCTGCCGTCAGTCAGATCTGGTCCGCATGCTTGTCGCGCTGCGCGACGGCTTCGGGCTGGTCGAGCGACGTCGAGGTCACGACGGAGGCCAATCCCGACAGCGTGACGCCAGAGTCCCTTGCGACGCTGCGCGCAGGGCGGATTCAACCGCATCTCGTTCGGTGTCCAGTCGGCAGTGCCGCACGTGCTGGCGACGCTTGAGCGCACGCACGACCCGGCCAATGTGCCGCAGGCGGTGCGGTGGGCGCGGGAGGCGGGCTTCGAGCAGCTCAGCGTCGACCTGATCTACGGCACGCCCGGCGAGTCGATGGCCGACTGGCGCACCAGCGTCGAGCAGGCGATTGCGCTGGAGCCCGATCACATCAGTGCGTACGCACTGATCGTCGAGAACGGCACGGCATTCGCCCGCAAGGTCCAAGCGCGGCGAGGTCGTGATGCCCGACGACGACGAGACCGCCGACAAGTACCTCCTGGCCGACGAGCTGTTCTCCGCCGCCGGCCTCGGCTGGTACGAGCTGTCCAACTGGGCGCGCGACGAGGCCGCGCAGTGCCGGCACAACGTCCTCTACTGGCGCAGCGCCGACTGGCTGCGGCATCGGGCCCGGCGCGCACTCGCACGTCGACGGCGAGCGCTGGTGGAACGTCAAGCACCCCGCCGCGTACGCCCAACGGCTGGCAGCGGGGGAGTCGCCGCGCCACGACGGCGAGACGATCGACGCCGACACCGCCCGGGTGGAGCGGATCATGCTGGAGACGCGGCTGCGCAGCGGGCTGGGCCTCGATGCGCTCGCCCCCGGCGCACGGGACGCGGTGCCTGATCTGGTGTCGCGCGGGCTCGTACGTCGTGGCCGAGGAGCGTCTTGTGCTGACGCCGAACGGGCCGACTGCTCGCCGATGCGGTCGTCCGCGAACTGGTTGACTAGCTGGGCTGCTAGGGCACCGTGACGAAGTCGATGAGCTCCTCGACCCGGCCGAGGAACGACGGCTCCAGATCGGCGTAGGAGTCGACGCGGCTGAGCAGGTGCTTCCAGGCCCGGGCGATGTCGGCCTGGTCGGCGTGCGGCCAGCCGAGTGCCGCGCAGATGCCGTGCTTCCAATCAGTGCCGCGGGGGATCACCGGCCATTCGTCCAACGCCGAGTCGGTCGGGCTTGATCGACTGCCAGACGTCGACGTACGGGTGGCCGACGACCAGGACGTGCTCGCGGTCTGAGACCTGCTGCAGCGAGCCGGGTCTCCTTCGACCCCGGTACAAGGTGATCGACCAGCACTCCGAGTCGGCGTCCGGGCCCGGGATCAAACTCATCGACGACGCTCGACCAGGTCGTCGATGCCGCCGAGGTACTCGACCGCGACACCTTCCACCCGAAGATCGGCGCCCCAGACCTTCTCGACCAGCTCGGCGTCGTGGCGCCCCTCGACGTAGATGCGGCTGGGCAACGCCACGCGTGCGCGGGCATCTGCGACAGGAGTGGACCCCGAGGCCGTGCGCGAGCTCGTCTTGGGTGACCTGCCTGCCTGTGGGCGCAGGATGACCGGTTTTCCGTCGAGCAGGAATCCGGGGCCGAAGGGGAAGGAGCGGCGCTTGTTTCGGCGATCCTCGAGAACCATCATCCCGAGGTCCTTCTCGACGACCATGATCTCGCCGACGAAGCCGGTCGTGGCATCCTCGACGACCATGCCGGTCTCGGCGACGACCTCGACTGAATGCCCGCGGGGCGGTTTGCGCCAGTCGCCGGACAGCACGTCGGTGCCATATCGGTCAGCCATGAAGAACCCCGAGAAGTCGTTGGTGAAAATCTTCGAGCTCATCGCGGGTCACTGGTCCGGAGCTCGAAAGGATCGTGGTGGTGACAGTGGTGAGCCCGAGTGCGAGATCGACGGCCTCGGCCCAGCTCGGCGTGGCGTCGTCGGGGCCGGCGGCGTACAGGTCGCCCACCACCAACGAGCTGCAGATCGGGTACGACGAGGAGCAGTTCGCCGCCGACGGGGCCATCGCCGACGTGGACGACCTCGACATATAGATCGCCCAGGTCAGCTGCCCAGGCCGAGGACAGTGAGCCGCCCAGCGACTCGTGCACGATCTCGGTGCCGTCGTCGATCGTGACGCGGCGCGGTCGGTAGGTCAGGGCGCGCTCGGTGCCGGAGACCTGGTGTTGGAATTCGGCAATGTCGGGCACCTCGCTAGACTGGCACTTGACCTAGGGGAGTGCCAACGCGACGCGCGGGAGGAGCAAGTATGTCTGACGACCGTCGACTCGACGTGCTCCGTGCAATCGTCGAGGACTACGTCGCAACCCACGAACCGGTGGGGTCGCGCGCCTTGGTCGAACGCCATCACTTGGGCGTCTCGCCGGCCACGATCCGCAACGACATGGTGGCCCTTGAGGACGAGGGCTACATCACCCAGCCGCACACCAGCGCGGGTCGCATCCCGACCGACAAGGGTTACCGGATGTTCGTCGACCGGCTGGCGACGGTCAAGTCGCTTTCCCCGGCCGAGCGTCGAGCGATCGAGACGTTCCTGACCGGCGCGGTCGATGTCGACGATGTCGTCCAGCGGAGCGTACGAGTACTCGCCCAGCTCACCAATCAGGTCGCGATCGTGCAGTACCCCTCGCTCACTCGCTCGACCGTGCGGCACATCGAGGTCGTCGCGCTCGAGGGCTCGCGGGTGCTCCTGGTCGTCATCACCAGCAGCGGCCGGGTCGAGCAGCGAATCATCGAGTTGGTGGCGACCCCCAGCGAGCAGCTGTTGTCTGACCTCCGGTCGCGGATCGCCCAGGCCTCTCTCGGCGAGCGACTTCCCGAGGCGTCGTTGAAACTGGCCGAGATGATCGAGACATTCGACGTCAACGACCGCCCGATAGTCACCTCGATCGTCACGACCTTGTCGCAGACCTTCACCAACGAACGCTCCGACGAGCGCATCGCCGTTGGCGGCACGGCCAACCTCGTACGTTTCGGCTCCGACTTCGACACCACCATCAGACCCGTGCTTGAGGCGATCGAGGAGCAGGTCGTGCTGCTCAAGCTCCTTGGTGAGGCGACATCGGGCCTGACCGTGCGTATTGGCGCCGAGACCGGCCATGACAGCCTTCTGAGCACGGCCGTCGTCTCGACGGCCTATGGCGCCGACGACCTGGCGCTGGCAACTCTCGGCACCGTCGGACCAACCCGTATGGACTATCCCGCGACGATGGCTGCGGTCAGCGCAGTCGCCCGTTATGTCGGCCGCTCGCTCGCGGACACCTAAACCACCCACACAGAACCAGGACCCATGGCACAGGACTACTACGAAACTCTCGGCGTCGGTCGCGAAGCGACCGCCGAAGAGCTCAAGAAGGCCTACCGCAAGCTGGCACGCCAGCTGCATCCCGACGTCAACGACGCCCCTGACGCTTCCGAGCGCTTCAAGGAGATCACGGTTGCGTACGAGGTGCTCTCCGATCCCGCCAAGCGAGCGACCTTCGATCGCGGTGGAGATCCGTTGCGCGGCGGCGGCGCCTCGGGCTTTGGTCAGGGATTCTCCTTCGACGACATCATGGACGCATTCTTCGGCCAGAACACCGGTCGCGGTCCGCGTCCGCGCATGCAGCGCGGCCAGGATGCGTTGCTGCGCATGACGCTCGACCTCGCCGAGGCGGTGTTTGGTGTCACCCAGGAGATCAAGGTCGACACGGCTGTCACGTGCACGACATGCGAGGGCAGCGGTGCGTCCGAAGGTTCCGAGCCCGTCACCTGCCGCACGTGCCACGGACACGGCGACGTCCAGCACGTCCAGCGCTCGCTGCTCGGCGACATCCGTACGTCTCGACCCTGCCCCGCATGCCACGGTTACGGCTCGGTCATCCCCGAACCGTGTGCCGAGTGCGCCGGCGAGGGGCGTGTGCGTTCGCGTCGGTCGATCTCGGTCACGATCCCCGCGGGAGTCGACCATGGCACCCGCATCCAGCTGACGGGCGAAGGCGAGGTCGGCCCCGGTGGCGGACCCGCGGGTGACCTCTACCTCGAGATCAACGTGACGCGGCACCCGATGTTCACCCGCAAGGGCGACCAGCTGTTCTGCCAGGTGACGCTGCCGATGACTGCCGCGGCTCTGGGTGCCCACCTCGACCTGCCAACGCTCGAGGCCGACGTCATCGACGCCGAAGACGACACCAAGGTCGTCGCGCTCGACGTCCACGCCGGAACCCAGTCAGGCGACACCATCACGATCAAGGGCAGGGGCGTGCCCCGACTGCGCGGTTCGGGTCGCGGTGACCTCAACGTGCAGGTCATCGTCGAGACCCCCAGCGCATTGGATGATCAGCAACGCGACCTGCTCGCACAGCTGGCCAAGCTTCGCGACGAGGAGCGACCCGAGGCGCTCATGGGCATCAACTCCAAAGGCGTCTTCGGCAAGATCAAAGACGCATTCAAATGAGCGCAGACACGTTGAATCGAGGGCCGGCGCATGACTGATACCGCTGCTGACTGCCTGTTCTGCAAGATCGTGGCAGGCGACATACCCGCTGACATCGTCTCGGAGTCAGAGCACACTGTCGCATTCCGCGACATCAACCCGCAGGCACCAACGCACGCGCTGGTCATCCCGCGCCGCCATGAGCCCGACATCGGCAGCCTCGCCGCTGCCGACCCTGACGCCGCCATCGCCTTGATCGCCGAGGCGCGGGCGATCGCCGAGTCCGAAGGCAATGGCTCCTTCCGGCTGGTGTTCAACACCGGCGCCGATGCGGCGCAGACGGTGTTCCACTGCCATGGTCACGTGCTGGCCGGTCGCTCGATGAGTTGGCCTCCCGGCTGAACATCCCCGTACGATGGAGCCAGATGACTGAACACATTGCACCGGCACACACGTTCTCGATTCCGTCGAGCGTTCCGGCAGTTTCCCTGCTCGGTCCTGCCGACGAGTTTCTCCGCCTCATCGAGGATTCCTTCGAGGCGCGCATCCACGTGCGCGGCAACACGATCACGGTCACCGGATCGCCTGCTGAGGCAGCGATGGTCGAGCGCCTGCTCGACGAGCTGGTGACGATCGTCCGGACAGGGCAGCACCTGACCCCTGAGACGGTCGAGCGCAGCATCAGCATGTTGCGGACCGAGACCGAGGAGAAGCCGGCCGAGGTCCTCAGCCTCAACATCTTGTCCAACCGGGGTCGCACGATTCGACCCAAGACGATCAACCAGAAGAAGTATGTCGACGCGATCGACAAGCACACGATCGTCTTCGGCATCGGGCCCGCCGGCACGGGCAAGACCTATCTCGCGATGGCCAAGGCCGTGCAGGCGCTGCAGGCCAAGGAAGTCACCCGCATCATCTTGACCCGCCCGGCTGTCGAGGCCGGCGAGCACCTCGGCTTCCTGCCCGGCACACTCGGCGAGAAGATCGACCCCTATCTCCGACCGCTCTACGACGCGTTGCACGACATGATCGACCCCGAGACGATCCCCAAGCTCCTCGCCTCGGGTGTCATCGAGGTCGCCCCTCTCGCCTACATGCGAGGGCGCACCCTCAACGATGCGTTCATCATCCTCGACGAGGCGCAGAACACCACCCAGGAACAGATGAAGATGTTCCTGACCCGACTCGGCTTCGGCTCGCGGATGGTCGTCACGGGCGATGTCACCCAGGTTGACCTCCCGAGCAGCGCCAAGAGCGGTCTGCGGGTCGTGCAGGACGTGCTCGAGGACGTCCGCGACATCCACTTCTCGATGCTCACGGCCTCTGACGTCGTACGTCACAAGCTCGTGGGCCGCATTGTCGCCGCCTACGGCGAGTACGAAGAGCTGGCGACGAGGACCGTCCGGTCCGGCGACGCGGATGGGCAGGCAGCGCATGAACGTCGACGTACTCAATGAGTCCGGGCGCAGACGTCGATGTCGTCGCGCTCACTCAGCTCTGCCGGTTCACGATGCGACGCATGCGGCTGCATCCTGCCACCGAGCTGACCGTACGCCTGGTCGACCCGGGCACCATCGAGGTGCTCAACAAGCAGTGGATGGACAAGGACGGACCGACCGATGTCTTGTCGTTCCCGATGGACGAGCTCACGCCCGGCCGCGACGACCACGAGGCGCCGGAGGGCTATCTCGGCGACATCGCGCTGTGCCCGCAGGTTGCCGAGCAGCAGGCGCCGGCAGCAGGGCACACCACGCAGGACGAGATTGACCTCCTGACGGTCCACGGCATCCTGCACCTGCTCGGCTACGACCACGCAGAGCCTGCGGAGCACAAAGAAATGTTCGGCGTACAGGGCCGACTGCTGCTGGAATGGCAGCGAGCTGCCGACGGCATCGACCCAGAGTCGTCCTGATGCTTCTTCCCATAGCTGTGTCAGCGGTGCTGGCCGTCGTCGCGGGTGTGCTGGTCAGTGTCGACGCGGCACTCTCCTCATTCTCCAAGGCGCGCGCCGAGGAGCTTGACGACGAGGGTCGGGCCGGGGCCGGTCGACTCGCGCTGATCCTCAAAGACCCCGCCCCGTACCTCAACTCAGTGCTGCTGATGCGCGTGCTGGCGGAGACCTCGAGCATCGTGCTGGTCGCCCTCGTCGTGGCCGACGAGCGTCAACGGTCTCTGGCAGCGTTTCGCGGTCGCTGTCGCGATCATGGTCGTCGTCAGCTTCGTGCTGATCGGTGTCGGACCTCGCACGCTCGGCCGCCAACATGCCGAGCTGATCGCGCTGCGCTCCACCCTTCCCGTGGTCGTGCTCACCCGGCTGCTCGGCCCTCTGCCCAAGCTGTTGATTCTGCTCGGAAACGCCGTGACCCCCGGCAAGGGGTTCAGCGAGGGACCATTCGCCTCCGAAGTCGAGGTGCGTGAGCTCGTCGACCTAGCCGCCGCGAGCTCGGTCATCGAGTCCGAGGAGGGCCGGATGATTCAATCGGTCTTCGAGCTCGGCGACACGATCGTCCGCGAGGTCATGGTGCCGCGTACCGACCTGGTTTTCATCGAACAGCACAAGACGCTTCGGCAGGCCATGTCGCTGGCGCTGCGCAGCGGCTTCTCGCGCATGCCGGTCGTCGGCGAGAACCTCGATGACGTCGTCGGAATGGCCTACCTCAAGGACGTCACCAAGCGCGTGTTCGACAACCACGACGCCGAGACGACCGAGCATGTCGAGTCGATCGCCCGCCCGGTGCCTGTTCGTCCCCGACACCAAGCCGGCCGACGATCTCCTCAAGGAGATGCAGGCACAGCGCACGCACGTCGCGATCGTCGTCGACGAGTTCGGCGGCACGTCCGGCATGGTCACGATCGAGGACATCGTCGAGGAGATCGTCGGAGAGATCACCGATGAGTACGACTCCGAGCCCGAGGAGAACCAGCAGCTCGCCGACGGGTCGTGGCGGCTCAGCTCCCGCTTCGAGGTCGACGACCTCGAAGACCTGTTCGACATCCCGATCGAGGACGAGGACGTCGACTCGGTCGGCGGCCTGATGGCCAAGCATCTCGGCAAGGTGCCGATCCGGGGGAGCGTCGTCGAGGTCGAGGGCCTACGTTTCGAGGCCGAAGGCCCGACCGGTCGCCGCAACCGCATCGGCCACGTGCTGGTCAGCCGCGCTGACCAACGCCCCGACGAAGCGAAAGGATCGACCATGGATCTCAGTCCTGAGGACGCGAAGCTGGTCACGCTGGCTCGGGCGGCGCGGGCCCGCACGCGGCGCAGCACGGTGCCGCGGTGCGCGACCAGGACGGTCGCACGTACGCCGCGTCGACCGTGGCGCTGCCGTCGGTGCGTGTCGACGCGCTCGACCTCGCGGTCGCGATGGCGGTCTCGTCGGGCGCCAAGGGCATCGAGGCCGCGGCCCTGGTGGCGGAACGCACCCGAGCCGATCGTCGACGGCACGGCCGTGCGCGACGTGTCGGGCCACGGCATCAACGTGTTCATCGCCGATCCGGACGGCGAGGTCGTCCGCGTGGGCGTCACATGAGCCCCGACCCGCACAGACGTTCCGGTCCGGGTTTGCTTGCTTCGTCGGACGGCCCAACGCCGGCAAGTCGACGCTGACCAATGCCCTGGTCGGGGGCAAGATCGCGATCACGTCGTCCAAGCCGCAGACCACCCGCCACGCGATCCGCGGGCTGGTGCACCGCGAGGACGGTCAGCTGGTGCTGATCGACACGCCTGGACTGCACAAGCCGCACACGCTGCTCGGCGAACGACTCAACGCCGCTGGTCCGGACGACCTGGTCGGAGGTCGACACGATCGGCATGTGCCTGCCGGCCAACGAGGCTGTCGGGGAGGGCGACAAGTTCCTGATCCGCGAGCTCGCCAAGGTCAGCCGCAAGCCCGTCTTCGCGATCGCGACCAAGACCGACCTGGTCAAGCGCGACAAGCTGCGCGACCACCTGTTGTCGATCCAGCAGGCCGGCGCCGACGCAGGGCTGCAGTGGCAGGAGATCATCCCGGTCTCGGCGGTCGTCCGGCGAGCAGGTCGAGCTGCTTGCCGAACTGCTGGTCGCGACTCTGCCCGAGGGTCCTGCGCTCTACCCGGAGGGACAGCTCACCGACGAGCCCGAAGAGACGCTGATCGCCGAGATCATCCGCGAGGCGGCGCTCGAAGGCGTACGCGATGAACTCCCGCACTCGATCGCGGTCGTGATCGACGAGATGGTTCCGCGCGCTGACCGGCCCGAGGACAAGCCGCTCATCGACGTACGCGCCAACGTCTACGTCGAGCGCGACAGCCAGAAGGGCATCATCATCGGCAAACAGGGCGCGCGCCTCAAGCGAGATCGGCTCCGACTCGCGGGCGCAGATCGAAGCGATCCTCGGGACGCCGGTCTACCTCGATCTACACGTCAAGGTCGCCAAGGAGTGGCAGCGCGACCCCAAGCAGCTACGCAAGCTCGGGTTCTAGCGGCCCGTCAGGCTGCCCGGTTCTGCAGGGCAGCGACGAACACGTTGGCGATGTCCGCGGGCTCGCGAGCGACATAGCTCGTGCCTCCCGTCGCCTCGGAAATCTGCTTGAGCACCTCGGCATCGGCATCGGCCGTGACGCCGATCGTCACGATGATGACGGGCCTGGTGGGATCGAACTCTTCCTTCAGCGACTTCAGCAGTGCGTTCAGCGTGATGCTGCCGGGATCGTCGTTGGCGCCGTCGGTCAGCAGGATCACACTGTTGATCGCCTTGGGGTCGTAGGACTTCTTGACCTCCCGGTATGCCGCGAGGGTCGTGTCGTAGAGGCCGGTTCCGCCGCCGACCTGGGGTTTGAGGGAACGAGTGGCCTTGAGGACGGCGTCGCGCTGCGTGCCGTCGCCGACCTCTGCGTCCATTCGGCGGATCTGGACCAGTGGCCGGTAGTCCTTGTTTCCATCGAGCTTGGTCGAGAACGACCAGAGACCCAGTTGCGCCTTGTCGGGGAACAGCCCGATGCCCGCCTCGCTGGCTTGAATCGTCAGTGCCATCCGCGTCGAGCTACCGGCGGGGAACGCCATCGAGCCCGAGACGTCCTCGACGGCCAGCGCCCGGATCGGCAGCGCGAGCCTGGCGAATGTCGTGAGCGCGTCGCTGACGGCGGAGAGATCGGACGGCACGAGCTTGGCGACCTTCCCGACGCCCCGATCGTCGCTCAGCGGTGCACCATCGGGCAGTCGGAACCCAGCGACAGACATCGCGGCCTGCGCCTCGACCGACGACAGGATCTTCGCCAGATCCTCACCGAGCTTGCGGGCAGCGGGGTGGTCGCCGCTGGACGGCTCGGTGACCACCATGGGGAAGTCGAGGAACACCGCGCCGTCCTTCGGCACCGTGCTCGACACGGCACCGGTCGACTGCGACTCGACGGCCTGCTCGGTCACCACGGCAATGCCGCCTTCGGCCATCACCTTCTCGATCCGCTTTCCTTGATCGGTCTCGGGATCGGCGGAAAGCTGGGCCTGGGCAATCGGCACCATGGCCGCGGTGACGACCTTTGCGTCGGAGTTCTCCGTCTGCGCGACGGCAAGGCTGCCGATGATCGGAGCAGCGGACACGGTGCTGGTGAGCGGGTCTCCGAGCCCGAGTCCCTTGGTGCGCAGCACGTCGAGCCAGGTGCCGGCGCTGGGCGGATCGCCCTGGACGCCGATGGCGACCACCGGCGTGGTGGCAATCGACTCGCTGACCACGTCGGGGGACTGGGCGGTGGCCTTCCCGAGCCGATACAGCCATTGGCTTGAGTCGGGAATCCACAGTGCTGTGGCCTTGCCCGCCGAGATCGCGGCAAGGCCGGCGGCGCTGGGCACGGCCTCGACCGTGACGTCGGTGCAGTTGAGATCAGACGCCGAGGTCTTCGCGAGAAGCTTGTCGACGACCGGTGCGAGGTTCGGCTCCACCGCCACCGTCATGTCAGCGGTGCTGACGCACCCTCCGCGGAGCACCTTGAACAGGGTCAGGGCGCCGAACGACAGGGCCACGACCAGGACGATCGCGGCGGCCACGGTCACGCCGCTGTACGTCCGGCGCTTCTGCGCGCGATGGATCCCACTCATGGGATGGCTCCCCCCTCAGACCGGGCAGTGTCGACTTGTGGTCAACTGCCCTCGTGATTCCCGCGGTGTCGACAATTGTGCCAGTTCGCATGGTCCACCCGATAGGGTCACTGCGTAGTGCTTGTGGCGGTCCGCGGTTCACCTGGCCCAGATGCAGCTCGACCTCAGTCGCCCAGGCGCCAGCCGAAGTCGACGCGCATGCCCTCCGCACCCTTGACGTTGAGAATGATCGGTCCAGTGCGACCGTTCGCCGTAGTGGCCTCACACGTCATCACGGTTCCAGCTGTCCCTGCGAGCTCCGGTTCGGGACAGGTCACGTCAGTGAGCGTCAGGCCTGTGTTGGCGTCGAAGGCGTCGGCGATCGTCTCGCCAACATGGCTGGTCAGGAGTCGCTGAGATCCGGGCTCGACCAACCAGGAGAAGTTCAACGTCTTGTCATCCTCGGTCAGGCTCTTCGCCTCGATGGCCAGCGTCGCGCGCACCCCGTCGTGAACCATTTCGCAGGTGGTGGTTGCCCCGATCTCAGCGTCGAGACCCTCTGGACAGTCCACCGACTCCGGCCCTGCGTCGCTGAGCTGGGTGATCCGGTCGGAAAGGTCCTTCTCAAGGTTCGGGCCGCTGATCCCCTTCGAGCCGCCGATCGACACGCTCCCCGAGCAGGCCGCTCCGGCGAAAAGGACCGCGACACTCGCGATCGTGACGACGCCTCGGGCGAGGGATCCCGAGAGGGAAGGGGCAGGGCACAGTTTCATGTCGATCCTCATCGGCTGGCAGCACGGTCGAGCCCAGTCTGTCGACAAACTGGTGGCCCGGATACGTCATTCGGCGCATTGAGGGCAGGATGTCGGTCATGGACGCGTACGCAGCGCTGAACGAGATCGGGTTCTGGCTCGAGCGTGAGCGGGCTGTGACCTACAAGGTCGAGGCGTTCCGCAAGGCCGCTGCGATCATCGAGGATCTATCCGTCGACGAGCTCGAGCAGCGACTTGAGAGCGGTGCGCTGAAGCGGACAAAGGGCATCGGTGACCGAACGTTCGGCGTGATCAAACAGGCTGTGGAGGGTGACGTGCCCAGCTACCTCGCCGACCTTCGCGCACGATCCACAGAACCACTCGCCGAGGGCGGCAGGGAGCTACGAGCCATGCTGCGCGGTGACCTGCACAGTCACTCCGACTGGTCCGATGGCGGGTCATCGATCGACGAAATGGCGCGTGCCGCGCACTGGCGTGGGCGCGAGTACCAGGTGCTCACCGACCACTCGCCGCGGCTGACGATTGCCAACGGGCTCACCGAGGAGCGATTGACCGAGCAGCTGGAGATCGTCGCGCAGGTCGACGACGCCTTCGGCGACTTTCGCTTCCTCAGTGGGATCGAGGTCGACATTCTCGATGACGGCAGCCTGGACCAGACCGATCGCTTGCTCGACCAGCTCGACGTCGTGGTCGCCAGCGTGCACTCCAAGCTCAAGATGGACTCGATCGGCATGACCCAGCGAATGGTCAGGGCAGTCAGGGATCCGCACACCAACGTCCTCGGCCACTGCACCGGACGACTGGTCGAGGGATCGCGCGGCAAGCGGGAACAATCGAAGTTCGACGCCAAGAAGGTCTTTGCTGCCTGCGCAGACAACGATGTCGCCGTCGAGATCAACTCACGCCCCGAACGTCAGGACCCACCGGACAACCTCATCGAGATGGCGCTGGAAGCGGGCTGTCTGTTTGCCATCAACACAGATGCGCACGCGCCAGGTCAGCTCGACTTCCTCGACTATGGCGCCGAGCGGGCCGACGCCAACGGCGTTCCAACTGATCGCATCGTCACCACCTGGCCCGTCGACCGACTGCTGGAGTGGTCACACTCCAAGCGCTGATTCCAGCTCACGGACTTCGTCTGCGGACACGTCACGGGCGATCCGGCCGGTCACCCCGTCATAGACGTCGATCAGGGTGCCGAGGTCCTTGACCATCCGGCGGGCGCGCGCCGGACTGTTGCCGCAGTCTGCACGACACTCGCCGGACGCGGCGATGCGATGGGCAATCGCCAGGGCGGTGAGCGCATAGGCCTCGGCGGCCTCGAGCTCGGGGGACATGACGAAGGCGAACATCCGTGCAGCGGCCTGGTGAAATGCGATGTGCTCCGCGTCCAGATCGCCCGGCACCAGTGGGAACGACACCGCTTCAGCCAAAGCGTTCTGTACGTCGGACTCTTCGCCGGTCTGGCCCACCCACGATACGGCGCGCTCGACAGCCGCCAGCGCCCGTGGACGCGATGTTGGCTCAAGCAGTGCGATGACCTGCCGCGCCTGGGCGATGCGAAGGTTGGCCCGAAGATCGGGGGAGTCCACGTTGGTGCCGAAGAGCCGTCCGATCAGCGGGATCAGCAGGGCGCGATCACTCTCGCGCAGCAGGTCGTTCACGCTGCGTGCCTCGTGTGCCAGCAGGGGATGTGTGCAGTCGGGACGATCGCTCCATTCCTCGCCGGCGAGCAGCGAGACGTACTCCATGACGCAGGCCTCGCCGCGCTCGGCGTCGTGCGATCCGGCCGAAAGGCTCGGCAAGGTATCGGGGATGGGCATGTCCCAAGTGTCGCGCGCGCGTCAAGCCGCGCGGATTGCCTGTCTCGTTGGGTGCGGGTTTTGCCCAGTGTGATTACCATCACGTATGGAGTTTGAGTCCGCTGCTCGAGCCATCCTCGCCAACATCGAGAAGGTCATCGACGGCAAACCCGAAGCGGCCGAGGCCGCACTCGTTGTGTTCCTCGCCGAAGGTCACCTACTGATCGAGGACGTCCCGGGGGTGGGCAAGACCGTGCTCGCGAAGGCGCTGGCCCGTTCCGTCAGCTGCTCGGTCAGGCGCATCCAGTTCACCCCAGATCTGCTGCCGTCAGACATCACCGGCGTCTCGGCCTACAACCAGGCTGATCGAGAGTTCGAGTTCAAACCAGGTGCGGTTTTCGCCAACATCGTGATCGGTGACGAGATCAACCGCGCTTCGCCCAAGACCCAGTCCGCCCTGCTAGAAGCGATGGAGGAGCGGCAGGTCACGGTCGACGGCACGACATATGAGCTCGGCAGTCCGTTCACAGTCGTGGCGACCCAGAATCCGTTCGAGATGGAGGGCACGTACGCGCTGCCCGAGGCGCAGCGCGACCGCTTCATGGCACGTATCTCGATGGGCTATCCCTCACCTGCTGCCGAGCTGGAGATGGTGCAGGGACGCGACAGCAGCAATCCGTTCGACCGACTCGACGCAGTTGCCTCGATCGAGGACGTGCAGAGCATGATCGCCGTCGCTCGGTCGGTCTACGTGTCTCCGGCCGTCGAGCAGTATGCCGTCAACATCGCTCAGGCAACCCGCGAAGACGCGGAGCTTCGTCTGGGTGCCAGTCCACGTGCGACGCTCCAGCTGGTGCGAGCTGCCAAGGCTCGTGCGGCGGTGCAGGGTCGAGACTTCGTACTCCCCGACGACATCGATCTGCTGATCCCGGTGGTGCTGCCGCATCGCCTCATCCCGATGCGCGGCGTCGCTGACGCCGCGGACGTCATGGAGCGCATCGTGGCCGAGACGCCCGTGCCCGCCGGAGCCGTCCAGCCGACGTGACGGTGTCGAGATGAACAGACGGTCGTCGTGAACAGATCGGTCGTACTCACCTCGCGGGGCATCGGTCTGTTGGTCGCGGCTTTGGTGTGCTTCGTCGCCGCACCCATCTTCTCCCTGCCCGCTCTGCTGTACGTCACAGTGCTGCTCGTGGCGTTGGTGCTGTTCTCCACGATCTTTGTGCTCGCGGGCCACTCAAAGGTGCGAATCGAGCGTTCATTCGCTCCACAGGTCGTCCCGCCCGGGCAGTTCGCCGCCGCCACGGTGCGCATCACCAACCTGTCGATGATCCCGTGCCTGGAGGCGCAGTGGAATGACGAGCTGCCGTCCGGCATCTCCGGGGAGGCTGTGGGAGTCCTCCCGGCGCTGGGCGGAAGTCGGCAGCGCGACTCGCGAGCTTCGTTCACCTATCGGCTGCAGGGTCTGCGGCGCGGGCGTCACGAGATCGGACCCTTGCGGGTCCAGGTGCTCGACCCGTTCGGGCTGGTGTTCCGGCGGCACTCGTTCGGGTCGCCCGAACCGCTGATCGTCCTCCCACGCCGGGTCGACCTGCCTGCCCTCTCGACCCATGGTGAGAGCGACGCAGGGGCAACTCGCCCCGCTCCCCAGTACGTCGGTGTCGGCGACGACGATGTCATCGCACGGTCCTACCTGCCGGGAGACGCCATGAAACGGCTGCACTGGAAGGCAACGGCGCACCGCGGCGAGCTCATGGTGCGACAGGAGGAACAGCAGGTCAATCCGCGTGCTGGAGTGTTCCTCGACTGTGAGCCCCGGTCGCAGGGCACGGCCCTCGACCGGAAGGGGCTGTGGGAGTACTCCTCAACCTTCGAGTGGTCGATCGTCGCGGCCGCCTCGATCGTGCACCATCTGGCTCGCAACGGATATGCCGTGACGTTCCAGACCAGTAGTTCCGCCGTGGAGCGGGAGATCGCCGACGGGCACGATGCGGTCGAGGACGCCATGGTCGACCTTGCGGTGCTGGAGCCTGATCTAAACGACCGCGACCGGGTCATGGCGTCCGAACGGATGGCCTTCGTGATCCTGGGGCGACTCGACATCTCGCGGGCGCAGCACTGGGTGTCCTCGGTCGCGGGCACGCGTACGGTTCACGGGCTCGTCGCCGCAGGTACGTCGGCAGCTGCGCTCGACGTGCTCGACAGCGCGCGCTGGAAAGTCGTCACCTATCGGCCCAACGACGACCTGGTCGACATGTGGGCACGTTTTGACGGGTCCAGCCGTGCTTAGGCCAGCCGCCACAGCGGCCGTGCGTCGCACGACCCGTGCGATGTGGACCGACCATGGAGTTCTCGCCATCGCGCTGGCTGTGCTGCTGTGGGGGTTCGCCACGGTCTTCGACGGTGATGCCTGGTACCTCCCAGCGCTCCTCGTTGCCACTCTTGCGGGCGTGACGTGCGCGGTGCTTCGATCGGTGGGTGTGCGCTGGGTGGCGCCGATCGCATTGATCGTGGAGTTGTTCGCCGTCGCCTGGGTCTTCGTGCCGTCGACCCTGATGGTGGTCGTGCCGACGCCGGCCACATTCGTGGAGCTCTGGCGCATGCTGGGCGATGCGGCCACGATCATCGTCGAGGAGCGTGCGCCTGTTGCGGCGGCCCAACCCGTGATCCTGGTGGTCGCAGCGTCATTTGGGCTGCTGGCGATCGTCGGCGACTGGTTGCTGGAGCGGACCCGCGCCGCACAGCTCGTGGGCGTGATGCTGCTCGCGGTCTTCGCCACCCCAGCGCTGATCGCCGGCCTCACCCCGCCGGTGTGGACCTTCCTGGTTGTCGCCGCGCTGTGGCTGTACTTCCTCCGTACGCGCACCCGCGCGCGGGCCGACCGGGGCTGGCGCGGGAGGTCGCCTGCGCTGCTCGTTGCAGGACTCGCCCTGATCGCCAGCGCAATCCTGCCGCCATTGCTCCCAGACATCCGCGCAGTCGCCGCATCGTGGGGCAAGCCACCCACGCCGGTCTTCGGTCGGGACATCAACCCGATGCTTGAGCTGGGGCAGAATCTCCGCCGCAACAGCACATCACTGGCGCTGACGTACACGACGAACGCGGTCTCCGCGCCCTACCTGAAGGTCGCGACTCTGCGTGACTTCTCGGGCAAGACCTGGAAGCCAGGGAAGTCTGTCGCAGGAGATCGTTTTGAGGGTCAGGTTGGACTCGATCCCGACATCGAGACCACCAACACGCGGACCACGATCTCGATCAAGAACTTGCGCAGCTCGCTCGTCCCAGCGCCCTATCCAGCACTGGGAGTCTCCGGTCTCAAGGGGCCGTGGCAGTTCGAGCGCATGGGACTCACGATCCGTTCGTCGCGCGGCGACACCAGAGGGCAGACCTACACCGTCACCAGTCTCAAGATCGAGCCAACCGCTGCCCAGATGCGTGAGCTCACAACGCGCACTCGGCCGTCGCTGCGCCCGTTTCTGGTGTTGCCCGACAAGATGCCGGTCGTCATCGGTGACACGGCGCGCGAGATCACGGCCAATGACTTGAGCGACTACGACAAAGCGCTGTCGCTCCAGCGGTTTCTGCGCAACGGTGAGTTCCGCTACTCAGAGACGGCTCCTGTGGCCGACGGCTATGACGGCAACGGCGTGGCCGTTATCGCGGAGTTCCTCGACAAGAAGTCCGGGTACTGCGTCCACTTCTCCTCAACGATGGCCGTGATGGCTCGTACGCTCGGCCTGCCGTCGCGCATCGCCGTCGGATATGCGCCGGGCGACGTCATTGACACCCGTGGAGGCAAGAACGTCTACGGCAACACCTCCGACGACCTGCACGCCTGGACCGAGATCTATTTCGAGGGCGCGGGCTGGGTTGGCTTCGAGCCCACCCCAGGTGTTGGGTCAGCCACCACCTTTGCGGAGGCCGGCGGCACCCCGGAATCACCCGCAGGCAACCAGAGCGACCGCATCCAGCGCCCAGGAGGGATAGATGGTCAGGAGTTCGGGGCTGATTCCATTGCGGCGCCACAGTCTGAGTCGTCGACGACCTCACGAACGTTCGTGGCCACCGGCGCAGGGCTGTTGTTGATCCTGGTGACTCCGTGGTTGTTCCGACGGGGAAGGCGAGCCTGGCGGCTGCGGGGCGTGTCTCCTGATCCGCTGTGGCGTGAGCTCGAGGACACCGCGCAGGACTTCGGCGTCATGACATCGCGCGCCGACACTCCGCGGGGCTTCGCCTCTCGACTGCGGTCGCGAAAGGGTATCGATGTCGACGCGCTCAACCACCTGCTCGGTCAGGTCGAGGCCGAACGCTACTCGCGGGCCGCGACGCCCGGCGATTGCCGGGACGACCTGCGCGCCGTCATACGGTCATTTGGCATTGGCGCGACACGTGGTGAACGGCTGAGAGCCACGTTGCTTCCTCGGTCCGTTGCAGGTCGAGGAGCATACGTCGTGACCGCAGCATCCAGCCCCTAGTATGTCGGCCATGGATGCAGTCAGCCCAGCCCTGGCAGTCGATGCGACTCCCGCTCCCTCCGTCGAGTTTCCGGCAGGCACCTACTACGCCGTCACGTGGGGGATCGAGAGTAGCCACGGCGGTATGACCAGCGCCTACCTCCATCGCTCCCGGGCATTCGTGCGGCAGGCAAATGTCCCGGTCACGATCGTGACGTACGAACACCAAGAAGACCTTGCGGAGACGATCGCCGACCTGCGTGAGCGCGGACTGGTCATCGACGGGATGAACTTCCTCAACCTGTGGGACGACCTGCGAACCTGGGATGACGAGACCATGCGTTCCCGCCTCGCGACCTCACTTGCCAAGCCGGTGGAGCACTTCCGTCCACTTGACGGCAGCGGCACCGAGCGCACAGCCCTGCGGGAGCGGCTGATTCGACCGGATGGTCAGATCGAGCAGGTCGACTACTTTCGTGCCGACGGCTCGCTGATGGTGTCCAACCGCAAGTTCGTCCTGGGTGACAAGGGAGTGTCGGTCACGTTCTGCGACCGGCAGAGCCAGCCGATTGCAACCTTCACCGGGATTCGCATTGCCTACCGCTTCTGGCTGGATTACCTCGCCAAGGACCCTGTGGCGTACATGATCATCGACTCGAAGACCTCGGCCAACCACTATCCGGAGTTCCGCCGCGAAGACGTGGTGACGCTGTACATGGTGCACGGCTCGCATCTTGCCGATGGGCAGAAGCCTCCTCACGGCAAGCTGTCGCCCGGCCGGCGCCACACGTTCAAGCAGCTGGAGTCCTTCGACGCCGTGGTGCTGCTCACCGAGCGGCAGCGCAAGGACGTGCAGGACGGACTTGGGCCACTGGACAACCTGTACGTGTGCCCCAACAGCCGCGAAGTCGTTGCCCGGGACACGTCGGCGACGGCCCGCGACGAGAAGCAGGGGATTGCCCTCGGTGCGCTCGTGGCGGGAAAGAGGTTCAACCATGCGGTGAAAGCAGTCTCCTTCGCCCGTCGGCACGGCGCGCTCGTCAAGCTGAACATCTTTGGTCGAGGCGAGCAGGAGGACAACCTGCGCGGAACGATCGGCCGACACATGGTGCGCCGCAGGGTCAAGCTGGCCGGCTACACGACGCAGCCCGAGCAGGAGATGGCGAAGTCTTCGTTCATCCTGATGACGAGCAATCGAGAAGGCCTTGGCCTGGTGCTGATCGAAGCGATGTCGAAGGGATGCGTCCCGATCGCCTATGACATCGACTACGGTCCGGCAGAGATCATCACCGATGGTGTCGACGGATTCCTGATCGAGCCCGGAGACATCAACGCGATGGCCAAGACCATCGCACGATTCGTCCGCCTCCCGGCTGCCCAGCGGCAGGCCATGCGTGATGCCGCTGTCGCCAGGTCGCAGGACTTCGACGATGACAAGATTGTTCAGCGTTGGTCGGAGATCTTCCACGAGGCGCACAGCCGCAAGACGCAGTCAGTCGGCGGCTGACACCTCACGGTCAGTGCGGAAGTACCAGCTCGGCTGTCAGCATGTTGTGGTCGGAGGGGATGATCCCGGCCAGGTTGCCGCTGCTGTCGAGATTGACGACGGTCTCCCACTGCTTCACCCGCATGGGGCTGGTGAAGATGTAGTCGAGATTGCTGCCGTTCTCGTCTGCGCCGTAGCGGGGGATTCTCGGGTTGAAGCCGTTGAACGAGTTGTAGTTGGCATGGATGCGTTCTTCGACGGTCGCCTTCGATGAAACCTGCGGTGACCTGTACGTCTGGCCGAGCGGATCCACCAGCCCCGCGTTGATGAATGCGTCATATGGCGCATTCGTCGGGGTCTCGTACCGGGTTGCGTTCATGTCGCCGACGAGGACAACCGGGAGGTTCGCGGAGTTGGCAGCAGTGATGGCACTGACGAGCTGCTCGGACTGTGTCTTGCGCAGGGAGTATTGGTTCGTTCCGGGCTCGAGGTGAGTCGTCGCGAAGAAGAACTGCTGGCCGGAGGACTTCTGGGCGAAGACGGCCCATGCCACATAGCGTTCCTGGCCGGAGGAGCTCGCCCGTTCGAGGGCTGACGAGCCCTGTCGCTGAAGCGTCAGCTTCTGGGTGTTGTAGAGGATCTTCGTGCCCTTCGAGGCGCCCTGGTCCTTGGGGACGCAGTTGGTGGGCGTGGTCGACTTCACGCAGTTGTTGCGATGCGTGTTGCTCAGCTCGTAGGTGCCGCCGGATGCCTTCAACCGGTTGCGGAGGTCTTCGAACTGCGACAGGTTGATCTGCTTGCCGTTCTCGATGAGCCAGGCCTGTGACGCCTCCTGGATACCGATCACGTCAGGCTTGCGCGACAAGATGGTGTCGACGACCGACGTTCGACGATCAACCCAGGGAAGCTCGCCGGGGCCACGGTCAGACGCCTTGGCCGGGTAGCAGCTCTGGCACTTGACGTTGAAGCTGGCTATGTCGAGCGGGACGCTGTCCACTGCGAGCGTCTTGGCCTGCACTGCCGTGGAGTAGTCCGAGAGATTGTCGCCGGCAGTCGAGATCACTCGGACCTTGGCGTAGTAGGTCGTGTCCTTGGCGAGATTGCTGATGATGCCTTCGGACTCGGTGAACCGGTAGTAGACCGAATTGGCCATGTCCGAGCTGGTGGACAGCTGGATTCGGTACTGCGGAGCGTTGGTGACGTCGTTCCAGTCGAGCGAGATCGACGTTGCGGAGGAGTTGACGGCACGGAGCCCACCGGGTGTGCTGTTCGCGGTGTTCGGGAAGCTCAACGGTCAGTGCGGCGGCTTGCCAGCCGGTGATGGTCTTGCCGCTCGCGTTGAGGGCGCTGACCTTGACGTAGTACGTGCGACCGGCGACCGGCACGGTTGGCGCCAGGATCTGCACGAGTGTCTGTGAGGGGCTGGACAGCTGGGTGGGGGTGATGATCTTGCAGTTGGGCTCGCACCTTCCCGGCATCGACGCAGACGTCGACCAGTAGACGCGATAGCGGGTGGCTGTGGGTACGGAGTTCCAGCTGACCGTTGCATCCGTCGAGGTCAGATCGCTGACGGCAAGACCCTGGACCGACGGCGGAATCGTGGTCGTGTCCGGGTCCGCGAGCGTGACCTTGAGCGGTGTTGCCTGCCATCCCGTGATCGTCTTGCCTGCAGAGTTGAGCGCGCTGACCTTCACGTAATAGGAACCGCCCTCGTCAGGAACGGTCGGGGACATGATCTGAGTCAGATCTTGGGTCGGATTGGACGCGTTCGCGGGGGTGATGATCTTGCAGTTGGGCTCGCACCGTCCCGGCATGGAGGCTGACGTCGACCAGTAGACGCGATAGCGCGTAGCGGTGGGAACCGCGTCCCAGAACACCGTGGCATCGCTGGTGGAGACCCCGCTGAATGCCAGGCCTTCGACGGCCGCCGGGATCGAGGCAGCGGTTTCGAGGTTCACCCTGAGGGGCGTCGTCTGCCATCCGGTGATCGTCTTGCCGCTGGCGTTGATCGCGCTGACCTTGATGTAGTAGGTCTTTCCGGACGCGAGGCCCGTCAGTGCTGTCGACGGTTCGTCCAAGCTGCCAGGCGTGATCACCTTGCAGGTGGGCTCGCAGGCGCTTGCCATGTTCGATGAGGTTGACCAGTAGACGCGGTACTTGACCGCCGTCGAAACCTTGTCCCATGCGATCGTGGCACCGGTCGCGGTGATGTTGCGGGCCACGAGACCGGTTACGGCCTTGGGTATGGCAGTGCTGGTCGCGCCTCCGGACGTGGATGCAGTGACCGCACTGATGGCGGGCTCGGAGTACGGACTCAGGTTGACGCCGTCGCTCGTGATGGTCTTGACCTTGGCGTAGTAGCGCTGATCCGAGTCGAGTCCGGACAGCGTCCCTTCGGAAGAGCTGAACCGGTAGTACTTGGAGCTCGACATCGTTGAGCTCTTCGAAAGCTGGATGCGGTAGCCCGGCGCGCCCTCGACGTCGTCCCAGTCCAATCCGAGGGAGGTCTTCCCCACCTCGCTCGCGGTCAAACCGCTCGGCACAGTCACTGCAGTTGATGCCTCGACAGGCTCCTCGGTGTACGCGCTGAGGTTCGTCCCGTCCAGCTCGATGACCTTGATCTTCGCGTAATACGTCGTGTTCTTGTCGAGGGACTTGAGCGTCGTCGAAGTTCCCTTGATGCGGTAGTAGACCGAGTTCGCCATGGTGGGCTTCTCGGAGAGCTGGATGCGGTACTGCGGAGCCGACTCGACCGCCTTCCACTCAAACGACAGCGTCGTCGAGGTGGCCTCGACAAAGGCAAACTCCTCGGGCGGAGACCACGTCGGAGTGACCGCGCTGGCGCTCGGGGCACCGAGGCCGAGCGAGGTGACGAGAAGGAGGCAGACGACGCTGGCGATCCTGGAAACAGACGATTTCGACATGTGAAAATCCTTGTGGCCATTGGGGAAGTAGTGGCGCAAGTGCTCACTTTAGGGCCGAATGGGGCTCAACTGAAGGGCAAACGCGTGTCTCGGCGCTGTTCTTTGCGACGCGGGTTGGCTCGATCAGCGACGTTCCCACGGCGCAGCCATGGGGAAATAGGCCTCAAGTACCGCTCGCATGGCGCTGGTCTGGAGTTGGGGATCCATGTCTCGATCGGCGGTGTCGTTGAGGCAAAACGTGTCCAGATTTCGTTGAGCAAGTATCTGGCGCATCAACGCCTGGTGCTCGGCACGGCCCGCCTTCACGTAGCGCGAACGCAACGTTGCACTGACCCCACGGCCCGTCATCTGTGCGTAGGCGTGGTGCAGCGAGGGGGCGATGGCAATGTCGCGAGGGCTCCGGAAGCGTGATGCCTGAGTGTGCGCCCACTGTTCGCCAAAGCGTTGTTCCATCTCGTCGAGGACGCTCACCTGCAGGGCCTGCGGGGTGTGGAGGTAGCTGTTGACCATGGTGCGGCCGAAGGCGTGCTCGATCAGCTGACGGTCGTTCTTGCGCGAAGCGTAGAACCCAAGATCATCCGGCCTCGATGGTGCGGGCGGGATGGTCGTCGGCGAGACGAAGGACTTTGACTGCTGGGTCGAGGTGAAGAAGAGCTCTGGTGCCACCCGGCGTCCGAGGAAGACGTCATCGTTGAAGTAGAGAAATGACTCCGCGAGTCCCGGTATGTGGTGAAGCTGGCTTTCGATCGCATGCGAGTTGAACGTGGGCAGTGCGTCGGGGTCGGTGAAGATCTCTCGATGGTCGACGACTGTCACCTGAGGATGGTCGGCCAGCCATGTCGGCCGCTGTTGGTCGGTCACGAGGTACAGGTGGCGGATCCACGGCGCGTACATCGCAATCGAACGCATTGAGTAGCGCAGCTCGTCGCGATTGTTGAACCGGCTGGGGTCGTCTCCGTTGACCGCGACCGTGGTCGATCCGGTGAGCGAGTCGCGGCGGCTGCGCCAGTCCGGATCTGTGTCATCGACCCAGGTCCAGACGGCATCGATCGGGAAGTCGACGTCATCGAGTCGGCGCGCGACCAGCTCAGTTGTGGTCGGTACATCGGTGCGGCCGACAGTCATCGTCGTGTCTGCTCTGAGCGATGTCAGCTGTTTGCCGCGACGAGTTGGTGCCAGGGGACCGGTGAATCCGGCAGGGTCTGTCGTCGAGCGCCAGAACTCCACGGTGCACCCGTGTGCCGGCCCGTATCGCAGGCTGCGGGTGGGTGACACGATGGGGACATACGCAACGATTGCGGCGTCGGTGTCGTCGTAGGTGGTTGCTGCCGCCAGCGTACGGAACAGGCGCTTTCCTGCTGCGTCAATACGCTCGGTGTAGGCGAGCACGTCGCTCGTATGAGCCCGGATCGCCGCAACTGCTGCCTCGGCTGACGTGATGTCGACGGCAACCCGACCGGGCTCGGTCGGCGATGAGACGACGACGAACTCGATGTCGGCGCTGCGCAGTGCCGTCGCGACGAGGGCGAGATTGCGCTCAAGGACGGCTGGCTCCAGAACGTCGTCGTGTTCCTCGTTGAGGGTGCCGGCCCAGCGCACCAGATCAGGGTGGCGGGCATGCATCTTGTCCTCGAGCGGGCGAGGACTCGCCGACGGGACGGGATCGGGTCGAGCCTGACCTGCGAGATGGCGGGCCTGCATCGTTCGATCGGTGAGCCTCTCGAGGCGGTCGGCGTCGGCCGGGAGCGCCATCTGGTTCAGCGCATCGAGCAGTGCACTGGAGGAGTGCTGTTTGATGCCATCGAGCCAATCTCGAGCTGCCGGGTCGATGTCCCGTATCGGGCCGGCGCTGAGTATGTCGAGAAGCTGGGCCGCCGACCCCCCCATGCGTTCGGTGCGGGGAGCCTGCTGGATCAGCGAGCAGACGTCCGCGTCATCGGTGTCGATGATGATCTGAGCGCCGCTGGCAATGCCGTTCAACATCGTCGCGATCGCGTCGCCGATGTCCTGCGTCGCGATCACGACGGCAGCAGCGCGGGGGAGGACCTCGTTCTCCATGACCTCACGGGTGCTCGACGACACGGGGCCGTGCACGCCCGCCCGCGCCGCCCGGGTCGTCAGGGGCAATCCGCCCGGGCTGTCAGTTGTGAGGTCGAGCGACCATTCGGGGTGCGCTGGAAACAGCTCGACGAACATATCGACGACCGACTCGAGCACTCCACGGGATGATTCCGACCCCACTCCGGCGACCACGGCGTTCCTCGGCTCGGGGTGGTTCTCGCGCCATGAGTGTGGGGTGATGACGTGAATGGGTGGGGCGACCACGCCGAGCGCGTCAGCGATCGCGCGTGCGCTCTCGGCGCCGGGGACAATCAGGGCATCCGCGAGGGCGAGGTCTGACTCGGGGTCTGCCGGGTCGTCGACAACCACCGCAAGGGCCACCGAGGAAGCGAGATTCTGTCGGGTGAACTCGACGAGCGTCGGCTGAGTGAGGAGTACGACGTCGACGTTCGCGGACCGCAGAGCGAGTCGCAGCTCGCCCTCGGCGAGCACATGATGTCCGGGCATGACGACAGAGGACGTCGATGTCGCAGATTCGATGACTTCGGCCTCGAGACCGTGGGAGCGAGTGGGCACGTCGCCAGCCCCAGTCCGTCGAATGAGTGCCCTCGACGGGTTCGAATCGCTTTCGCGCGAGTGGGATCCGAAGACATGGACGGTCTCGACCTCGTGGGAGTCGCCGTCGCCCAGCAATGAGGCGATGCGCCGAGCGCGACGACCATCCGGGTGGCCAAGTGACTCCTCGGCTGCCAGAACCAGAATTTTCATGCGACGTCCGTCAGTGAGCAGGAATGCACCGTGATCGCTCCTTCGGATGACGACGTGACTCGCAGTCGAACGGATACGCCGTCGTGGTGGTAGACGGCGGAGGGCAGCGACACCGAGCGTCGAGCGGGTGTGGGGGGTCGGACCAGACGCCAGTGTTGGGAGGGGGTCTCGAGAGACAGCGTGAACGCGCGGTCGCCCTTTAGCAGTGCAAGGCGCTCCATCGGCAGAAGGAATCGGTAGGTGGATTCGGTCACTTTCACGTCGATGTCACTGATTCGAGATCCGATCGTCGGGGTGAGAGCAGCTCGAACGGAATCCTGGTTGGCCTGCTCGGGGCGCGGGCCGACGATCTCGATGGAGGAGAACGTCGTGACCACGCCATGGACGTCGACAATGGCAGAGCGGTTTGATTCGACAGTGCGACGTCGGAGCGCGCGCAGCTTTCCGATGAGCCGTTCGCCGAGCGACGCCATGGTCAGGCGCGACGTTTGCGAGCGACAACGATTGCGCCGGCAGTCAACAGCAGCGCCGCCACGGCTCCGCCGGTCCACAGGAGCTTCTCTGATGTCGTCGCAGTTGTGTCGGCGCTGTCGCCGTCGGTGTCGCTCTCGCCCGACGCAGATGGCTCAGCGGAGGGATCCACGGTGGGTGTCGACTCGGAAGGAGTGGGGGAGTCCGTCGGCAGTCCTGCTCCGTTGCCGGTATCGGACGGAAGGGCGACGACCTTGGGAATGCTCGACGGTCCACGCCATGTCTTGGTGCTGTCTGCTGCGAAGGAGCCGGGTCCGTACGAGAACTGGTACTGCCCACCAAACGGTGTCCCGTCCTGGTCGGACACTCGGTAGTAGACGGTGTAGGTGCCCTTGGGGAATGGGTAGGCGAGATTGACGTAGATGTTGTTGGCCTCGACCTGGAATGCACCGTTGCTGACGTCCTTGCCTGACGAGTCGCGCACGACGATCGTTGCGCCGCTTCGCGGCACGCTGTCGTGGAAGGCAACGGTGACCCGACTCGGTTCGAGTGACACCTGCGACTTGGGCTGCGGATCTGCATCGAGATAGGAGTTGTCGGCGTGTGCTGCCAACGGGTGCAGCACCACGCACAACAGTGCGACGAGAAGTCCCGACGACATGCGTCGGCCGTGGCCGGAGAACATGCGGATGAATCTACACGCGCTCCGTTCGCAGGGGGTTGTGTGCACGATCGTGATAACCTCGCTTGGATCGAAAGCGAGGGGACGCTTGCGTTTCGGCCCCTTTTCACCAGAGACGACATTGACCTCTTGCGAGATTGTGACCACTTTGCATGCATAGGACCCTCTGGACGTTTGGCGCTGCCAGCGCCCTCGTCCTTGCGCTGTTCGCGCCGCAGTCGGCATTGGCCGACGACCCGGCACCGGAGCCAACCCCGACGGTGACCCAGTCGGGTGAGCCAACCGCGACTCCCACCTCCGAGGCCCCTGTCGAGGGCGATGATCCGGCAGACGAGGGCGAGGGACAGGTCGAATCGCAAAGTACCGGGCCTGGTGACCTATCCGCTCCGGTCGATCCCGACGAGAACAGCTCAGCGGACATCGCGGCCATGGAATTTTGTCCCGCCGGCGAGCGCCCGGCGCCGCCCGAGGTCTTCAACGGACCAGATGTGCACGCCGACATCGACGGTGGCACCCCGTACACCCCGTACGCACTGGGTGCATGGTCCAACCTCCCCGACATGCAGAAGTACGGCTACTACGATCCCGCCGGCCGCATCCCGTGGTCGTTTGCGACCGGGATGGCGCGCATCATCTGCGGCGCCGCTGAGAATTCCGAGATCAAGATCAGCATGTACTTCGTTCGCGCACTCGTGATCTCGGCCGAAGCGCCCGAAACCGATGCCAATGCGATCTGGGACGCCCTCGAATGGGTTCACCAGAAGCGCAACGTCAAGGTCAGCATGATTCTCGAGGGCCAGAACAGCTGTGTCGTCGCAGCGGATGGCCAGTCGTGCAGCAGCCCGGGCTCGGGCAGCTCCGACTCAGACGTCAGCGACGTACGTCAGCGGGTCGCCGACAGATTCGCCCGCATCGGCGATGTCACCTACTGCATCAACGGCTGCTTCAACACCGCGCGGTTCGGCACCTACTTCTACGGCATCGAGCACGAGAAGTTCGTCACGATCAGCGACACGGTCTGGCCCAACTCCAGGCCCGGAACCGGTCCCGACCCTGACCAGCACCCGATCGTGATCTCCTCGTCAGGCAACTGGGCACGCAGCCAGATCCACAGCTACGTCCAGGACGCCGTCTACTTCTACGACGACTACAAGCTCTTCAAGGAGTTCGACCTTCGCTGGGACGCCATGGAGTCATGTGGCAACGACAAGTGCGCCATCGCGAACAACCAGACCGGCAAGTATGCAGATCTGCACCTGAGTCAAGAGCCCGGTCGATCGATCTGGGCCAGCAACATGGTGCGGCGGCCGAGCGACGCAGGCAAGGGCACTGAGGTCATCTTCTCGCCGCAGCGCTCGAGCGACGTCAACGCCTACATCAGCCAGCTCGACGCGGTCGACTGCAAGGTCGACAACAATGTCCGGTTCGCGATGTTCAACATGACCGACGGTCTGGCGCAGACGATGGCCAACCGGCTCAAGGCGCTCAAGAATGACGGTTGCACGATCGACGTCCTGTTGAGCCTTCCCGGCGGTGGCCGCGGACTGTCCAGCAGCGTTATCTCGACGCTCAACAGCGCCAAGATCCCGTACGTCTGCACGGCGCGATCGATGCACACCAAGCTGATCCTGATCGGCCCTGACCAGGGCGCCGGTTCGATCCTTGAAGGAACGCAGAATCTGTCGGTGTCGGGTCAGCTCTACAGCGATGAGCACATCGTGTCGATCAAGACACAGAACGTGAACAAGCCTGGATATCGTGCAGATGTTGCTGCCGTCTACGGGCAGTACCTCACGATCTTCAGACAACTCAAGGCAATGAAGGGTGACAACGGCGTCAGTGCAAGCAAGGCGTTGTGCGGATGATGAACAAACGAACTGAGATGTTGAAGAAGTCGGTCCTCCTCCTCGCCGCCGGGGTGCTCGCGATCGGCGGCTTGGTGGCGGTTGGCGGATCCGCCAGTGCGGCGTATGCCCAGAACCCGCCGACTGGTCTGCGCCAGGTCGACAAGACCGGAACCTCGATCAACGTGGGCTGGAATGCCACCTCTGGCGCAAACCTCTACTACGTCCGCTATTCGACCAGCAGCTCCATGTCGGGCTCGAAGTACCTCAGCTCAACTTCGACGACCAAGAACATCACCGGCCTGCAGCCCAGTACCTGGTACTACATCCAGGTGCGCTCGGCCAAGGGGACGCCAGCCAAGCACACCCTGCTCAGTGCCTACTCGTCCACGGTCAACATCCGCACCACGGAGTTCACCTTCGATCCGCCGTCAAGCTTCTCGGTCGACTTCACCCGCAAGAACTCCGCCGATCTGTCGTGGAAGTTTGTCAACAACGCCGACTCCTACAGTCTCGAAATCAAGGGCGGAAGCCCGTCGACGACGCGCTACGTACGCGTCAAGGACACCGACACGCTGCGTACGATCTCCTACACTGCGGAGGGTCTCCAGTCCCAGCAAAACTATTCGTTCAGAGTCAGAGCGCTTGAGCAGAAGGTCGATCCCACTGCGGATCCCAACGGCTCCAGCTTCGGTTACTACGAGCTGACGGACTGGACGTCGTCGAAGTCGACCACGACGCCTGCCACGAACCCGCCCGAGCCGCCGCAGCCGGCGACCAACCTCAGGGCGACCTCGATCGATCGGACGTCCATCACTCTCGCCTGGGACCCGGTGGTGGGGGCGGCGCGTTATCGCGTCTTCTGGACCACGGACGCATCCCCGCCGTCGAGGTGCGAGCCCGGATGTCACGTGATCACGCCCACCAACGCCAGTGCACCGAGCGACACCATCACGGGACTGAGCCCGGGCACCGACTACTACATCCTGGTCAGCGCCATCAATGCCAGCGGCAGCCTCATCACGGGCTACCAGAAGCGACCGTTGAACGTTCAGACGCTGACGACTGCACCGGGTCCCGTCGTCCAGGTGCCCTACGCGAGCGCCACGGGCATCAAGATGGACTGGCCCGACGTCGCCGGGGCCACCAAGTACGAGGCGAAGATGTCGGCCAGTCAGTCGATGTCGAGTCCAATGACCAAGACGAACCTCGCCACCTCCGACGCGACGTGGACAGGTCTGACGGCCAACAAGCTCTACTTCGTGCAGGTCCGTGCCTACCTCAGCGACAACACGTGGGGCGACTGGAGCAGCGTCGCCGGAGCCCACACACGCGACGTCTACGGAGCCATCTCAGGTCGCGTCAACGACGTGGAGTCGGGCTCGGCTCAGGCGACCTACGCCTGGGCCTACGACACGTCCGGTCAGCTTGCCGGCGGAGATCGGGTCCGACCCGACGGCACCTACACAATCTTCGGTCTGACGCCGGGCAGCTATCGCGTGCTGCTCGACCAGCTGGGTGGGTTCAACGTCACGTCACCGTGGGTCTCCAACTCCAGCTCGTCCGGGGCTCTCTACCGGTCTCAGGCCACTGCATACAGCGTCTCGACCTCGCTGGTCACGCTCCCGACCATCACTCCTCCGGTCGGCATGCGCATCAGCGGCGAAATCACCGGAACTTTGTGCAAGGGTGCGACGCGCGTCACCGCGCTGAGTGACAACACATCGGTCAGTGGGGCCAAGGACGCGGTGATGGGTGACGTATCGACCGCCGCCGACGGCACCTACGAAATCGTCGGGCTTCCGAAGGGCGAGTCGTTCTGGCTCCGGTTCGGGAGCACCTCGTGTGGCACCAAGAGCGTCCACGTCGACGGCTCGACAACTGATGTGACGGGTGTCAACACATCGTTCGAGACGACCGGTGGCGGGGACACGATTCCTGCCTCGGTAGAGGGCCTGAAGGCGACCAATGTGACGTCATCGGGCGCGACGATCTCCTGGAACGCGGTTCCCACAGCGGTGAAGTACCGGGTCTACTGGTCGCCGTCGTCGAGCATGTCGTCGAGCTGTGAACCGCGGTGCCACGTCATCGATGCCACGACGTCGGTCCCGCTGTCGAGCTTCCTGAGCGGCAACTCGAGCGGTGGAAACACCACTCCGACTGGCGGCACCACCTACTACCTCAAGATCAGCGCGATCAACTCTGCGGGCAAGACGATCACCGGCTGGCAGTCCACGCCTCTCACGGTGACCTTGCCGCCCACAAGTGGCGGGGGAACAATCCCCTCGTCCGTCGAGGGCCTGCAGGCGACCAATGTGACGTCGTCAGGTGCAACGATCTCCTGGGACGCGGTTCCCACGGCGGTGAAGTACCGGGTCTACTGGTCGCCGTCGTCGAGCATGTCGTCGAGCTGTGAACCGCGGTGCCACGTCGTCAATGCCACGACGTCGATGCCGCTGTCGAGCTTCCTGAGCGGCAACCCGAGCGGCGGAAATGCCACTCCGACCGGTGGCAACAGCTACTACCTCAAGATCAGCGCGATCAACTCCGCGGGCAAGACGATCACCGGCTGGCAGTCCACTCCGCTCACGGTGACCCTGCCGCCCCCGGCTGGCGGGGCGACGATCCCCTCGTCCGTTGAGGGCATCGCTGCCGACGACATCACCTTCGAAGGTGCTCGGGTCTCCTGGGACCCGGTGCCGACGGCCATGGAGTACCGCGTCTACTGGTCAACCAGCTCATCGATGTCGAGCCGGTGTGAGCCCAACTGCCACAAGGTGACCGCCACGACTCAGACGCTCGCCCAGATCCTGGATCCGTCGAATGTGTCGAAGCGGGCCTACTACTTCAAGGTCAGCGCGATCAACTCCTCCGGGAAGACGATCACCGGTTGGCAGTCGTCCCCTTACAAGATCGACCTTCCGGCGGCGACCGTGGACCTCGGCGCGACGACGGCGATCAGCACGACAGACGCCACCATCAACTGGACCCCACTGACAGCGGCCGATTCGTACCGTGTGTATTGGTCGACAGCGCCAACATGCCGGGCTCCTGCGAACCCACGTGCCACGTGATCGGGGACGCATCGTCAATCAAGCTGTCGCAGATCATGAGTGGCAATGGTTCCGGAGGCAACGCGTCGCCGCAGCCGGGTCAGAGCTACTACGTGAAGATCAGCGCGATCAGCAGCTCCACGAACAAGACCATCTCCGGCTGGCAGTCGTCGCCGCTGAAGGTCACGCTCTCGGCTTCCTGAGGCGGGCCGACGGGCGTGTCACCGGTGCGCAAGGCTCATGATTCGGATCGCACGCCGATCGAGCCTGCTAGCCTAAGGGCATCATGCGGATGAAGAGCCTGCTCCTTCGTTGCCGCGTCGAGGTCCTCTAGGTCGGACCCCTCGGCGCGGAGTTTGTCACGTACCGGCCACACCGCCTGACAAACTCTTGAGGAATCCGATGACGACCTACCCCAACACCCCGCAACAGCCCAGCGGCATGCCGTACGGGCGATACCAGGCTTTCGCGCCGATCGCGCTGGCCGACCGCACCTGGCCATCCGCCGTGATCACCGAAGCGCCCCGCTGGTGTGCCGTTGATCTGCGCGACGGTAACCAGGCCCTGATCGACCCGATGACTCCGCCACGCAAGCTCGCCATGTTCAAGCTGCTCGTCGAGATGGGCTACAAGGAGATCGAGGTCGGTTTCCCGAGCGCCAGCCAGACCGACTTCGACTTCGTCCGCCAGCTGATCGAGGGCGACCACATCCCCGATGACGTGGTCATCCAGGTGCTGACGCAGTGTCGCGAAGAGCTGATCGACCGCACGTACCAATCGCTGGTCGGTGCCAAGCAGGCGATCGTGCACTTCTACAACTCCACCTCGACTCTGCAGCGCCGGGTGGTGTTCGGGCTGGACAAGGACGGCATCACCGACATCGCGACGCAGGGTGCTCGTCTGTGCATGAAGTATGCCGAGATCCACACGCCCGACACCCGCATCTCCTATGAGTACTCTCCCGAGTCCTACACCGGCACGGAGCTCGACTACGCGCTCGAGGTCTGCAGCAAGGTCATCGAGGTCATCGATCCGACGCCGGACTGGCCGCTGATCATCAACCTGCCCGCGACCGTCGAAATGGCCACGCCGAACGTCTACGCCGACTCGATCGAGTGGATGCACCGCAATCTGCCCCGCCGCGACAGCCTGGTGCTGTCATTGCATCCGCACAACGATCGTGGCACGGGGGTCGCGGCGGCCGAGCTCGGCTATCTGGCCGGCGCGGACCGTATCGAGGGCTGCCTGTTCGGCAATGGCGAACGCACCGGGAACGTTTGCTTGGTGACGCTGGGGCTCAACCTGTTCAGCCAGGGCATCGATCCGCAGATCAACTTCAGCGACATCGACGGGATCCGTCGCACGGTCGAGTACTGCAATGAGCTGCCGGTGCCAGAGCGCCACCCGTACGGCGGCGACCTCGTCTACACCGCGTTCAGCGGCTCGCATCAGGACGCCATCAAGAAGGGTCTGGAGGTGTTGGCCAAGGATGCTGCCGAAGCCGGCCAGAGCATCGAGGAGATCACCTGGGCCGTGCCATACCTCCCGATCGACCCCAAGGACGTCGGCCGCACGTACGAGGCAGTCATCAGGGTCAACAGCCAGTCAGGCAAGGGCGGCGTCGCCTACATCCTCAAGAACGACCACCACCTCGACCTGCCGCGCCGGTTGCAGATCGAGTTCAGCCGGGTCGTGCAGGAGCTGACGGAGGGCGAGGCCGGCGAGATCGAGCCCCAAGAGATCTGGGCCGCATTCAAGCGTGAGTACATCGACCGTGACGAGCCCTACATGCTGCAGACGTTCAGCTCGGTGACGGCTGCCGACGGCAGCGACCAGCAGGTGGTTGACCTTCGGGTTCGCGGCAAGATGCGTGCTTTCAAGGGCGTCGGCAATGGCCCGGTTGCCGCCTTCGTCGACGGCATGCGGCAGGCAGGCGCAAACATCCAGGTGCTCGACTACTCAGAGCACGCCCTCTCGACCGGCGACGACTCGCTCGCAGCCGCGTACGTGGAGTGCGATGTCGAAGGGGAGACGGTCTGGGGTGTCGGCATCCACGCCAACATCGTGACCGCATCGCTGCGCGCGGTGGTGTCAGCCGCCAATCGTGCAGCGGCTGAGACCATTCCGGTCTGACCTGGACCGGCAGGACCATCTGGCCATTTGCTGTACCGCCCGGTACAGCAAATGGCCAGCATCCGCGATACGCTCGACGTGACGCCGATCACCCTTCGGCGCGAAGTCTTGCTGCGATGGGATCCGTCGCAGTCGTGAGGAGGATTCGTGGCGCGCATCATCAATCAGGTGGCCGTCTTCGGCCTGGGCAAGGTCGGCGAGCTGGTGGCCGTCATGCTGGGGGAGTCGGGCTTCAAGGTCATCGGCTACGACGCCGCACCCCGTGAGCTGCCAGATATCGAGGTTGGCGGGTTCGAGGTACGCGCTCTCGACGTCAAGGACGACTCAGCACTTCGCGAGTCATTGCGTGGGGTCGACGCGATCATCTCCTGCTTGCCCTATCACTTGAACGTGCCGGTCGCCGAAGCTGCCGCCGACACTGGTGTGCACTACTTCGACCTCACCGAGGACGTCCCGACGACCAACCGGGTCATCGAGCTCGCCCAGGGTGCCAAGGTCGCATTTGCGCCGCAGTGTGGGCTTGCACCCGGTTTGATCGGCATCATCGGGGCCTCGATTGCCAAGACCTTCGACGAGATCCGCTCGATTGAGCTCAAGGTCGGCGCGTTGCCTCAGAATCCGACGGGTTTGCTCGGCTATGCCATCAACTGGTCGCCAGAGGGTGTCGTCAACGAGTACCTCAACGACTGCGAGGTACTCCGTTCAGGTCACCGACAGATGGTGCCGGCGATGACCGAGAAGGAGCGCGTCTTCATCGGCGGCATCGAGCTGGAGGCGGCGCTGACGTCGGGTGGACTTGGCACGATGTGCCAGACCTACGAGGGCAATGTGCATCGCCTCGACTACAAGACGATGCGCTATCCCGGGCACTTCGACCAGATGCACTTCCTGTTCGACGAGCTCAACCTTCGAGATCAGCCTGACCTGGTCGGCAAGATGTTGGTCGATGCCAAGCCTCCGGTTAACGACGACATCGTCTACATCCACGCTGCGGTCGAGGGCGTCAAGGCGGGGCACCCGTTCCGAGAGAACTACGTGCGCGGCTACAAGCCTCTCGACATCTCCGGGCGCACCTGGCGTGCGATCTCCTGGACCACGGCAGCCTCGGCGGTCAGTGTGGTCGAGCTTGTCGCGGACGGGGTGCTGCCGGGTGCGGGCTTCATCAAGCAGGAAGACATCACGCTCGAACAGCTTTATTCGACGCAGGCCGGACGACACTTCGCAGAGCAGGGACGGATCTGACATGACCGACATCGCAAACCGCACCAGGGACATCCTCAACCGTCTGGGCGCCGGCGACCTCGTCGACGGTGATCTGATCTGCCGCTCACCGATCGACGGCAGTGAGATCGCCCGGCTGAAGTCGCACACCCCCGACGAGGTGTCGGAGATCGTTGGCCGTGCCCAGTCGGCGTTCGAGCAGTGGCGCACCGTTCCTGCGCCCGTACGCGGTCAGTTCGTGCGCGAGCTCGGTGAGCTGCTGCGCGAGCACAAGGACGATCTGGGTGCCTTGGTGTCGATCGAGGCCGGCAAGATCGTGTCGGAGGGCCTCGGCGAGGTGCAGGAGATGATCGACATCTGCGATCTCGCAGTCGGTCTCTCGCGCCAGCTGCACGGTCTGACGATCGCCACCGAGCGTCCGGGTCACCGGATGATGGAGCAGTGGCACCCGCTGGGTGTCATCGGCGTCATCTCGGCCTTCAACTTCCCGGTTGCCGTGTGGTCGTGGAATGCCGCACTGGCCTTCGTGTGCGGAGACGCGGTCGTGTGGAAGCCGTCGGAGAAGACGCTGCTCACCGCCGTCGGCTGTCAGGCGCTCGCGGCCGAGGCCGGCCGTCGTGCCGGTGTACCCGACGGGCTTTCGGCCCTCCTGATCGGTGATCGCACCGTCGGTGAGCTCATGGTCGACGATCCACGCATCGCGCTCGTCTCGGCAACGGGATCGACCCGAATGGGCAAGGAGGTCGCGCCCCGCGTTGCGGCGCGTCTGGGCCGCACACTGCTCGAGCTCGGCGGCAACAACGCCGCCATCGTCGCCCCGTCGGCCGACCTTGAACTCGCAGTGCGCGGCATCGTGTTCTCCGCCGTCGGCACGGCCGGTCAGCGCTGCACCTCGCTGCGGCGCATCATCGTGCACGAGTCGATCAAGGACGACCTCGTGGCGGGACTCAAGGCGGCGTACGAGACGTTGCCGATCGGCTCGCCGCTGGAGTCATCGACGCTGGTCGGTCCACTGGTCGACGAGCAGGCGTTCAAGGCGTTCGGTGCTGCCGTTGAGCAGGCGCAGGCCGACGGCGGTGAGCTGGTCACCGGTGGCACTCGAAGCGAGAGTGACGGTGGTTTCTACGTCCACCCGGCGATCATCGACATGCCCAAGCAGTCCGAGATCGTCAAGGCTGAGACGTTCGCGCCGCTGCTGTACGTGCTGACTTATTCGGACTTCGACGAGGCGCTCGCTCTGCACAACGATGTGGCGCAGGGCCTGTCGTCGTCGATCTTCACCCTCAACGTCCGCGAGGCCGAACAGTTCATGTCGGTCGTCGGCTCCGACTGCGGTATCGCCAACGTCAACATCGGCCCCTCGGGCGCCGAGATCGGTGGTGCCTTCGGGGGCGAGAAGGAGACCGGTGGTGGTCGCGAGTCAGGCTCGGATGCCTGGCGTGCGTACATGCGACGCTCGACCAACACGGTCAACTACTCCACGGAGCTTCCACTGGCCCAGGGCGTCGAGTTCGTCTGATCTGGGATTTGTCGGTAGCCGGATGGATGCTGGCGACATGGCCAAAGACATCCAGATCACGTTCGACTGTGCCGATCCCGCCGCGCTCGCGGCCTTTTGGGCAGAGGCGCTCGCCTACGTCCTGCAGCCGCCCCCGGGTGACTTCACGACGTGGGACGAGGCGCTCGACGCCTGGGGTGTGCCGCAAGAGGAGCGCAATTCACGGTCGGCGCTGATCGACCCCGACGGGAGCGGTCCGCGAGTGTTCTTCCAGCGGGTGCCCGAGGGCAAGTCCGCCAAGAACCGCGTCCATCTCGACGTACGCGCTGCGCCTGGCCTGCAGGGCGAGCAACGTATGGCGGCGCTCGAGACGGAGTGTGAGCGACTCGTCACGCTGGGGGCGAGCCGGCTCGAGCGATTTGAGCCCGGGCCGATGGAAGCCGGCTTCATCGTGATGCATGACCCTGAAGCCAATGAGTTCTGCCTCGACTAGAGCCGGGTGCGCGCAAAGCTGCGGCCCGACCCGAGGGGTCGGGCCGCAGCTGTCGGTCATCGGTTGATCGTGCTTCGACCGAAGGTCAGTCCCGCGAAGGTGACGATGAGCCACAATCCGCTGATGACACCGGGGAATCCCGGAAGGCCGAACGCCGCAACAGTCCCGATGACGGGCAGGATCGCGATCACGCTGACCACGCCGATCCATCGTGACACCAGACGCTCGCGGAATGCCATCCAGGCGACGGCACCGGCAGCGACACTGACACCGAGGAAGCCGATGTAGGCGCCAAAGTCATTCAGGACGTACATCACGTAGAGTCCCGCGTCGTCGAACGAGCCGGGCTCGAAGCCGTCGGGGTGGTAGAGACCGAGCGCGCCTCGCCAGCCGTAGCCGAGCGACAGAGCGCCGGCCGCCGCCGTGAAGCCGAGCGGAACGATGCGAGCCGCAGTGCTGGCGAAGGCGCGCGGTTCGACGTGACGGCGCCATGCAGCTGCCAAGACGAGCAAGAGCGCAACTGTCAGGTAGCCGACGATGATCGAGGCGTGGCCCTTTCCGGCGCTGACCTCGGCGACGACATCAGCCGTGTACGGGTTGTTCGCGTCGACCGGGACGTGCACGTCGAGGATCAGGGTCGCCACGATGCCCCCGATCCCGGCGGCGACGCCGACGAGAGGCCACCGGCCGCGACCGGTGCTGGTGGACTGCTGCTCGGTACGAGCTGTGGAGGTGGTGGTCATGATCGTGCTTTCTGTGAGGTGAGTTTTCGTTGGCACGACCATGTGGCGGGACCGATCCCGGGCAGAAGGGACTCCGTACCCCTCTTCGCGGGATCAGCGGCGCAAATCATTCCGCGGCGCCCACACGCAATGTCATGATGCTGCGGTGCCGGCCACACGGATCTCGCCCCCCACGCCCGATGCCCGACTGCAGGTCATCGCCTACCTCGCTGCTGCGCTGGCCGTTGTTGCGGCCGTTGGTGCTGTATTGATCCACCGCTCCGTCGCCGGCAGTGCCAACGTCGAGCCCATCTATGTCGGCAATCTCGTCGTCGGTGCCGGGTGGCCACTGGCGGGGGCCGCCGTGCTGCGAGCCCAGCCACGCAATCGGGTGGGTTGGCTCCTGCTGGCCACGTCGTTGCTGGCGTTCTATGAGTTGCTCAGCCAGTACAGCCTCTACAACGCCAGAGTCAGCGAGCTGCCCGGTGCTGCGTTCACCGACTGGGTCTCCATGTTTGGGTTCGGCGTCTACTTCTTCGTTCTTCCGTTGCTGCCGCTGTTGTTCCCTGACGGAACGCTCGCAGCACCAGGGTGGCGGTGGCTCGTTCGCGCCGTCGTCCTGGCAGGTTCATGTGCCGTTGTCGCGCGGATGTTCACCGACGAACGTTCCGACACCGATGCAGCGATCCGCAACCCGCTCGGAATCGAGGGCGCACATTGGCTCAACTGGATCGTGGCGTTCGGCTCGTACGCCTGTATCGCCATCCTGACTCCGATTGCGCTGGTCTCGTTGGTGCGGCGCACGAGGCGCGCGGTGGGCGTCGAGCGAGCGCAACTGCAGTGGCTGCAGCTCGGTGGCGTCGTGCTGGTCGCGGGCATCCTCGGTTCTCAGCTGTTCCGCTCAGACACTCGGCTGGCAGACCTGGTTTTTGCGTTGGGTCTGGTCGGGCCGCCGATTTGCGTCGTCGTCGCCATGCTTCGACACCGGCTGTTCGATGTCGAGTTCGCGCTGAGCCGGACATTGGTGCTGCTGGTCGTGATCGGCGTCGTCGGTGGTGGTTGGTCCGCAGTGGTCCTGGGGCTCGATCCAGGAGTGATCGGCACGCGATCAGGATTCGTCGTCGTCGGGCTCTTGGCTCTCGCGGCTGTACTGCTGCGCGACGCACTGCAGCGGGTGATCGACAGGCGATGGTTCCCCCACCGCCTCGGCGCCGAAACATTGGCACCGCGGATTTCGCGTGCGGTGTCTTTGTCGGCAGAGCCACGAGAAGCGCTGGCAGAGCTGGTGACCGCACTTCGCGGCGAGCTGGGGCTGCCGTACGCCGGTTTCCGTGGCGTGGTGTCGGCGTCGGATGGCGCCCGTCCCGAGCACTCCGAGCAGCTCGTCGCCACCGCGATGGGCCGCGACACCGGGTTGCTGGAGGTCGCGCCTCGACGGAGTGGCGAAGGATTCACTCGTCAGGAGCGGCGTCTGCTCGAACAGGTCGCCGCTCAGGCCGCGATGATCGCGTACGCGGCTTCCCTCGTCGCCGACGTGGAGGACAGTCGTGCTGGCATCGTCCGCGCCCGCGAGGAGGAGCGCCGAAGGCTGCGCAACGACCTCCACGACGGGGTGGGGCCCGGGCTCGCCGGAATTGCTCTGCAGATCGACGCTCTCGCGACCCGACTGGAGCAGGGCGGCGAGATCAGCGTGGCGCAGGAGGCCCGGATGATCCGCGATCGGGTCCGCGATGCAGTTGCCGACGTGCGTGCCGTCTCACATGGTCTGCGACCACCGGTCCTGGATCAGATCGGTCTGAGCGCGTCACTGCGCCAGTTGGTCGATGGGATACCCAACATTCACGGCACCGCCCGAGTCGACGAGCTTCACGGGATCTCGGCCGCCGCGGAAGTGGCAGCATATTCCGTCGCGGCAGAAGCCGTGGCGAACGTGGTGCGACACAGCGCCGCCTCAATCGTTCGACTGGAGGCCGAACAATCCGGAGAAACGGTGACGGTGCGCGTGGCCGACAACGGGCGGGGCATGCCATCTCGGCCCCAGGCAGGCGTCGGACTGACCAGCATGCGCCAACGAGCCGCCGAAGTCGGTGGTCGCGTGGAGCATCTCGAGGCGCCCGGCGGAGGCACCCTCGTACGGCTGGTGCTCCCCACAGCTCACGTGCCCACGAGTAGAGAGGTGGTTCGCCCATGACGATCACGGTGCTGGTGGTCGACGACCACGCGTTGTTCCGCGCCGGCATGCACTCGGTGCTGTCTGCGCTCGACGACGTCGACGTGGTTGGTGAGGCATCGACGGGGGAGGAGGCGATCGAGCTGGTCGGCACCCTGCGTCCCCAGGTGGTGCTGATGGATCTGCGCATGCCGGGGATCGGTGGACTCGCTGCCACGGCACGACTCACCGATCAGCACCCTGAGGTGGCGGTGGTTGTCCTGACGATGAGCGAGGACGCCGACTCGGTGTTCGCGGCACTGCGGGCCGGGGCGCGGGGCTACCTGCTCAAGGAGTCGGATGCTGCTGACGTGCAGCGCACCATCACGGCCGTCGCCCGAGGTGAGGCGGTGTTCGGTGCGCGGGTTGCTGAGCAGGTGGTGGGTTTCTTCTCTTCGGCTGGCGCGGGGCAGATCGGTCCGCAGGCCTTCCCGGAGCTCACGGCCCGTGAGCGGGAGGTTCTCGAGCTGATGGCGAGGGGACTGGACAATGCGAGCATCGCACGCAGGCTGTTCCTCTCGGAGAAGACCGTGCGCAACCGGGTCAGCGATGTGCTGGCCAAGTTGCGTGCGCGTACTCGGGCCGAAGCGGTTGCTCGGGCACGTGACGCCGGCATAGGCGGCGAGTCAGGGGGGTGATGTCGGTCCCGCACGGCACAATGAACGGGTGAGCCTCTATCGCGACGCCGGCATCGTGCTGCGTGTGCACAAGCTCGGCGAGGCAGATCGCATCATCTCGCTGCTGACCCGCGAGCGTGGTCTCGTACGCGCCGTCGCCAAAGGCATCCGAAAGACCACCTCCCGGTTCGGCGGCCGACTCGAGCCGTTCATGCACGTCGACCTGCAGCTCGCCGAGGGCCGCTCGCTCGACATCATCACGCAGGTCGAGACGGTCAACGCCTTCGCCAAGGACCTCGGCTCCGACTACGCGGCATACACCGCCGGTACGGCGATGCTCGAGACCGCTGAGCGGCTGGTGCAGGAGGACGGCGAGCCCGCTGTCCAACAGTTCCAACTGCTCGTCGGCGCCCTGCGTGCTCTGACCGAGGGGCGGATGACCCCGAGCCTGATCCTCGACTCCTACCAGCTTCGAGCACTCTCAATCGCCGGCTATGCGCCCACCTTCGATGGTTGTGCCCGCTGCAGCTCCACCGGCCCGCACCGCAACTTCAACGCCGCCTCCGGCGGAATGCTGTGTGACGACTGCCGGGTCGCTGGCTCAGCCGCACCCTCGCCGTTCACGGTCACCTTGTTGGCGGGCCTGCTGAGCGGCGACTGGGTGACCGTGGCAACCTCAGACGATCGCAGCCGACGTGAGGCCAGCAGCATTGTCAGCACCTATCTGTCATGGCACCTCGAGCGAAGTCTCCGATCATTGAGCCACGTCGACCGATGACCAATCGCCGCAGTAGTCCACGCCCGCCTGCGCCCCACCCGTCTGGGGCGCTCCCGCCCCAGATTCCCCTCGACCAGGTGCCCAAGCACGTTGCGATCGTGATGGACGGCAACGGTCGCTGGGCCAAGGCCCGCGGGTTGCCGCGGACGGCCGGTCACGAGATGGGCGAGGCTGCGCTCTTCGACGTCGTCGAGGGGGCGATCGAGATCGGTGTAAAGGCGGTGTCGGCCTACGCGTTCTCGACCGAGAACTGGAAGCGTTCACCCGACGAGGTGCGCTTCCTGATGGGCTTCAACCGTGACGTGATCCGGCGCCGACGCGACTCCATGCACGAGCTCGGCGTACGCGTGCGCTGGGCGGGCCGCCGACCCCGGCTGTGGCGCAGCGTCATCAAGGAGCTCGAGGTCGCCGAGGAGATGACCAAGAACAACACGGTCCTGACCCTGACGATGTGCGTCAACTACGGCGGCCGCGCCGAGATCGCCGATGCAGCAGCCGCGCTGGCGCGCGACGTCGTCGCGGGCAAGGTCAACCCCGACAAGATCACCGAGCGGACGTTTGCCCGCTACCTCGACGAGCCGGACATGGAAGACGTCGACCTGTTCTGGCGTACGTCCGGTGAGCAACGCACCAGCAACTTCCTGCTGTGGCAGTCGGCATACGCCGAAATGGTGTTCTCCGACATCGCCTGGCCCGACGTCGACCGTCGAGCCCTTTGGACAGCCATCGAGGAGTACGCCGCGCGCAACCGCCGCTACGGCTCGGCCTAGACCGCTGCAGACCAGTCGCGGGTGCCGTCGAGCACGTCGGCGATCATCGTCCGGAAACGCGGGCACGCGGTGATGTCGTGCGCCTCGCACTCGAAAGCGTGCACAGCCATCTCGCGTGATCGCTCGCATGTCCTCCATGCGCCGGTCGAGGTCGGCGATGTGCTCCTGCAGCACCGCGTGCCGCTTCGGCCCGTGATCGTCGCCCACCAGCACGGCGATCTGGTCGAGACTCATGCCGGCGGCCTTGCTGCGGAGGATCACCGCGATGCGTACGAGGTCGTCATCGCCATAGAGCCGTCGATCCGCGCTGTCGCGCTCTGGCTCGAGCAGTCCGACAGTCTCCCAATGGCGGAGCACGTGTGTTTCCAGGCCGAATCGGGTCGCAGTTTCACCGATGGAGCGCAGATTTGACTTCATGTTGACATTAACTCCCACGATGGACGCCACAAGCAAACTTCGAAGGAGAAATCATGCTCGACACCATCGTCATCGGCGGCGGCCCCGCCGGGCTTCAGGCGGCTCTGACCCTCGGCCGCATGCACCGCGACGTCCTGCTGCTCGACTCCGGCACCTACCGCAACGCCACGGTCGAGCACATGCAGAACTTCATCACCCACGACGGCCGCGACCCCGCCGAGCTCCGCAGGCTGGCCCGCAAGGACATCGCTGCATACGAGACGGTTGAGAGTGCGTGAGGTGGCCGTCGACTCGGTGCGACGCATTGCCGACACGCTTCGAGGTGGTGATCGGCGACGAGGTGCACGCCGCACGCACGATCGTGCTCGCGACCGGCGTACGCGACACGCTTCCCGACGTGCCCGGCATCGCCGAGGCGTGGGGCCGCGAGATCGCACACTGCCCGTACTGCCACGGCCATGAGTTCGCCGGCAAGCGAGTGGCGTTCATCGGTGACGCCACGCAGGCGACGCACCTCGCGACGCTGCTCGGCAACATCGTCAGCGAGTTCGTCGCGCTACGCCGATGGGGTCGTGAGGTCGAACGCACGACTCCCGGCCTGCGTGTCCACTTCGACGAACGGGGCGGTCGAGGACTTCGGCGGCATGTTCGTCGTCGACCCAGGTGACCCAGGCGGCGCCGTTCGCTGAGCAGCTCGGGGTCGACACTGTACGAGTCCGGCTTCGTCGAGATCGACGCGATGGGCCGCACCAACGTGCCGGGTGTGTACGCCGCCGGCGACCTGGCGCACATCTCCGCGTTGCCGGGTCCCATGCCGTCGGTCGCGACCGCGATCGCCGCAGGCGTCATCGCTGGCTCGGTGTGCAACATGGAGCTCGCCATGCCAGACCACATCGCGGTTGAGTAGCCCGAGGAACGAGGGCGTATCGAAACCTCGTGAGGTGTCTCCGCAAATCTGGGAAGTTGGCCTACGGGGTTTCGATACAGGCTTCGTCCCTCAGCCCTACTCGACCACCGAGGGAGTAGGGCGACCTAACCCGATACCCTGAACCCATATGAGAATTGCGCGTTTTGCGGGTGACGACGATCCCCGTTTCGGAGTCATCGGTGATGACAACGGAGTCCCCACCATCGCGGTGCTCAACGGTGACCCGTTGTACGCCGGGCTCAACCTGAGCGGCCAGAAGGTCCCGCTCGGCGACGTACGTCTGCTGGCGCCGGTCATCCCGCGCAGCAAGGTCGTGTGCGTCGGCAAGAACTACGCCGCGCACGCCGCCGAGATGGGCGGCGAGGTGCCGGCGGAGCCGCTGATCTTCCTCAAGCCCAACACCAGCGTCATCGGCCCGGGCGACCCGATCTTCTACCCCACGCAGAGCGAGGACGTGCACTACGAGGCCGAGCTCGCCGTGGTGATCGGGCGCATCTGCCGCGACGTCTCCGCCGAGGACGCCGCCAAGGTGATCTTCGGCTACACCGTCGCCAACGACGTCACGGCCCGCGACCTGCAGGCCAAGGACGGCCAGTGGGCCCGCGCCAAGGGCTTCGACACGTTCTGCCCGCTCGGGCCGTGGATCGAGACCGACTTCGACCCGACCAGCGTCGACGTCACGACCAGGCTCGACAGCCTTGGTGGGGGAGACGAGCTCAAGCAGAACGGCAACACGTCCGACATGTTCTTCAAGGTGCCCGAGATCATCGAGTACATCTCGTCCTTCATGACGCTGCTGCCCGGCGACGTGATCCTCACCGGCACGCCGGACGGTGTCGGCCCGATGCATCCCGGTGACAAGGTCAGCGTCACGGTCGAAGGCATCGGCACCCTGACCAACCCGGTGGTGAGCGTCAATGACTAGCAGCGACATCAACAGACCAGTCGTCGCACGCTTCTGCCCGTAGCCCGACCGGCAACCCGCACGTCGGCATGGCCCGTACGGCGTTGTTCAGCTGGGCGTTCGCCCGCCACAACGACGGCAAGTTCGTCTTCCGCATCGAGGACACCGACACCTCGCGCGACAACGAGGAGTCCTACCAGCTCCTGATCGACGTCATGCGCTGGCTCGGCCTCGACTGGGACGAGGGCCCCGAGGTCGGCGGCGACCACGGTCCGTACCGCCAGTCCGAGCGCATGGACATCTACGCCGACGTCGCGCAGAAGCTGCTCGACGCGGTCACGCCTACAAGGCGTACGACACGGCCGAGGAGCTCGAGGAGCGCCGCAACGCCGCCCGCGCTGCCGGCAAGCCCAGCGGCTACGACGGCCTGCACCGCGACCTGACGCCCGAGCAGCGAGGCGGCGTACGAGGCGGAGGGCCGCGAGCCCGTGATCCGGTTCAAGATGCCGGAGAAGGTCTACACGTTCAACGACCTCGTCCGTGGAGAGATCACCTTCGACTCGGCCAACGTGCAGGACTACGTGATCGTGCGGGCCAACGGTCAGCCGCTCTACACGCTGACCAACCCCACCGACGACGCGATGATGGGCATCACCCACGTGCTGCGCGGTGAGGACCTGCTGAGCTCGACCCCGCGCCAGATCGCGCTGTACGAGGCGTTCGCCGAGATCGGCATCGGCGGCGGGTTCACGCCCGAGTTCGGTCACCTGCCGTTCGTCATGGGCGAGGGCAACCGCAAGCTGTCCAAGCGCGATCCCGAGTCCAACCTGCTCGACTACAAGCCCAAGGGCTTCCTGCCCGAGGCGCTGCTCAACTACATGGCGCTGCTCGGCTGGTCGATCGCCGACGACCGTGACGTGTTCTCGATCCCGGAGATGGTGGAGGCGTTCGAGATCGGTCGGGTCAACCCCAACCCCGCGCGCTTCGACATCAAGAAGGCCGAAGCGATCAACGGATCGCACATCCGCCTGCTCGCCGAGGACGACCTGCGCGAGCGTCTGGTGCCGTACTTCCAGGACGCCGGACTGATCGCCGATCCGCCGACTGCGGCGCAGCTCGCGACGCTGGCTGCGGCGACGCCGCTGGTGCACGAGCGCATGGCGCTGCTCACCGAGGCGGTCGACATGCTGCGGTTCCTGTTCATCGCCGATGACGACTTCGCGATCGATGAGGCTGACCGTGCCAAGAACCTCGACGAGCAAGGGTCTCGACGTCGTACGAGCCGCCCGCGAGGCTCTTGCAGGACTGTCTGACTGGTCGACGCCGGCGATCGAGGACGCACTCCGTACGAGCCTGATCGAAGGTCTCGAGCTCAAGCCGCGCCTGGCGTTCGGGCCCGTTCGCGTCGCGGTGACGGGCAGCCGCATCTCGCCGCCGCTGTTCGAGTCGCTCGAGCTGCTCGGCCAAGCGAAGTCGCTGGCCAGACTGGACGCCGCGCTGGTGCGTGGTGCCCGGTTTGGGCGCAGGCGGGGGAGTCGGGTAAAGTCGGTGACTCGGCTCGGCCCCCGGCAGAGCCATTGGGATATGGTGTAATTGGCAACACAGCGGTTTCTGGTACCGCCATTCTAGGTTCGAGTCCTAGTATCCCAGCGAAACCATTTCGAGCGCGATGCATGCGCCCGATATGGTTTCTCCGGTCGCAAGACCACCCATGGCCCCGTTGTGTAGCGGCCTAGCACGCCGCCCTCTCAAGGCGGTAGCGCGGGTTCGAATCCCGTCGGGGCTACCATGGAAGAAAGAGCCTCTGACCTGCGGGTTAGGGACACTTTCGCTTTGTGCAGGACCCGCTATGGGTGACGCCGGCAGGCGGGATGAGCTCGAGCAGTCGGCCGTCGAAGCCGGTGGCGTAGAGGCGACTCCGGACGGGAATGTCGTGCCCCGGCCCTGCTTCACGGCGCTGGTGTTCTTAAGACCGCTGGCAATGACGCACGACTGCTTGTGAGTCGGGTCGAGGCGGATCACCTCGCCGGAGAGGTTGGCGGCGATGTAGAGCTTGCCGGAGGTGGCGATCGTGAGGTCATCGAGGCCCTTGAGGATTCCGAGACCTGGAGCGAAGCCACGACCTGTCGGTTCGCTGGGTGGGCGATTTCCGTTCGGTAGACCTTGGCGCCGAGGGTGAATGTCTCGTCGGTGTAGAGCCACTTCCCGTGGGGTCGACGGCCATGCCGTTGCTGTCGGACTGCGTTGGACCAATTCGGCTGACGACACCCTTGGCGATGCCCGTGTGATGCCCGTTGGAGTTCAGGACGGTGCCAAGTTCTCGGCTCGTGAGAGCACTGCCGTCGGGCAGGAACGCGAGGCCATTCGGCATGACCAGGCCTATCGCGAAGGTCGTCCGCTTGCCGTTCTTCAGGTCGAGCTTCTGGATCGTGCCTCGGCGGTGCCGAGCAGCGCTGACTGAAGCGAGTTGCCAGTGTTGAAGTACAAGTAGTTGCCACGCACCCGCAGACCGCCGGCGCGTCTTCGCTGAGGCCGACGAGCTTTCACCTGCCTGTGCGCGTGTAGCGGGCGACCCCTGAGGTCGTGCTGATGAACAAACCCGTCAGTCGCCGTCGGGCTCAACGTTCTCGAGGCTCCGAGCCCGCTGGCGAGCACTTTCACGGTCCATGGAGCACACGGGTTCGGAGCAGTCGCGGTGCGGGGGCGGCGAACGTGCCCGCCAGAGAGCAACGCGACAAGGGTTCTGAGGAGCTCGTACGACGCATGGTGACGCATTGAACGACTCGATCCCTACGTAACGCGCCCAGACTGCCGCGGACGTGATCCCGACACGGTGGTCGCCCGTGGCGATAGCATTCGTCTCGCCGATCCTCGATCTCTAGGAGAATTCCATGACCAGCTCGGACAAGGGCGCTGCCGACGACTCAGGCACGTGGAAGGCCTCTGCGGAGTCGGAGGCGAAGGCAAGAAGACTCCGCCTCTACGCCGTGCTGCTGTGGGTGCTCGGCATCGCTGATCGAGATCGGCGCGATCTTCGGTCTGCTGCTCAACAAGTCGATCCTCGAAGAGAAGGCCACGGTTGACGCCAAGGGCGTGCTGACCACCGACCAGCGAGTTCCCGACGTGGGCGTTCGCGCTGCTGATCGGCCTGCTGGTCCTCGACGCGCATCGTCGTCATCATCGGCTCGATGCTGTGGAAGAAGGCCAACAAGCTCGATCCGGCCTCGGAGAAGGACAAGGTCAAGTTCTTCGTCCAGAACCAGCTCGGTGCGTTCATCCCGATCATCGCGTTCCTGCCGATCATCATCCTGATCTTCCTCAACAAGGACATGGGCAAGACGCAGAAGGGTGTCGCCGGCGCTGTCGGCATCGTGGTGGCTCTCGCCGCCGTGGCACTGGGCATCGACTTCAACCCGGCCTCGGTCGAGAAGTACACGGCAGACAAGCAGGCCGTGATCCAGCTCCTCGGCGAGGACAAGGTCTACTACGCCGGCGGCGGCGAGGTCTACCACGTATGCGGTGACGTCTCGGACCTCCGCGACAGCACCGTCACGTCGGGCACCACGGCGGACGCCGTTGCTGCGGGCAAGCCACGGCTGACCCTCAAGATCGGGTCCGAGCTTCAGGCCTGCGGTCGAGCCGTGCCCAACAACATCGACGAGATCGTCGCCGCGATCCGCGCTGTCCAGCAGGGCGAAGCGACCGAACAGGTTCTGCCGTCGCCGGACTGGACGGGCGTGGCAGAATGCGCCGTCCGGAGGGGCGCTCGACTCGCTCGAGGACGCACTCGCAGACGTACAGGCATCCTGACGCCCTCGTCACGGACGTGATGTCCGCACGTAGTCAGGTGCCGAGCTGGCTGGCTACGTGCGGATAGGTACCGTTCTGACGGTTCGCGGGAGTACGTTCTGGCCATGGACAATATTTCGATCGTGGGAATTATCGTCGCGGCCCTTGCCTTCTTCTTTCTCGGCGCCGCCTGGTACACATTCCTGTTCGGCAAGCAGTGGCGCGCCGAGATGGGCATCACCGAGGAAGAGGCCGCTGGCATGAGCCCCAACCCGTTGATGTTCGTGTGGTCGATCCTCGTCTCGTTGGTCATCGCATTCACCCTGGCCAAGCTGATCAGCGAGGCGAGCGTCGAGTACGGGCTGAAGATCGGCTTGGGCGTCGGTGCCGGAATCGGCGGCGCGGTCCTCGCACAGAACTACGTGTACGAGTCCAGGTCGATCAGGTTCTGGCTCATCAACGCCGGCTACGTAACCGTCGGTCTCGGCGTCATGGGCGTCATCATCGGCGCCTTCCAGGCGAGCTGACTCACCGCGCGCGGAAGAGCTGGACTTCGTCGTTACCGCCCACGTAGCTGAACTTTTCGCGCAGAGTGCGCAGGCTCTGCTCATCAAGGCTTCGGCGATCGCGACGCCCGATCAACAGGACGTCGGCGTCGACGAGCTGGCTGAGTGCAGCGCTTTGCCAACGTGACGATCGGCTTTCCGGCGAGCTGCTCGACAGATCGAGTGGAGGAACTCCGGGCTCACTGAGCATTGCGCCGTAGGCATCGACCGTGAACGGGCATCCACGTTCTAGGCCGCGACTCAGTACGTTCGCCTGGATCAACAAGGTGGCCTCGCTCGACCAGACGCAGTGGCCCTGTTCGACGATCGCTCGTGTTGAGCTCGCAATCGTTCGCTGACCGATACTTTGGCCCGTCGTGATGGACACCATGACGACAATGGCGACCGCAGCCAGGACAGGCCGACTCCATCGCCGCCACGGTCTTTCGCGGAACCGTGCGAAAGAAACGGCCTGCGCCAAGGGCCAGTCCTGGTGCGATCCAGATTGCGTAGTGGGCATAGAAGGAGGGGGATGTCGCCAGCGCCATCATCTGAGCGGCCGTGATGGTGATGATCACGTCGACCTCGGCGTTCGTGCTGCTCCGTGCGATCAGTGACGTGATCGAAGGGGCGATGAGGATGACGCACAGAGCCAGGACGAGTGATGCGACAAGGGGGCTGCCACCGGAGAGTGATCCGTCAAAGAACACAGAGCTTCGTTCGATGAGGCCACGTCCTTGGCTGGGGCGATTCAGCTGGGTCGCAATGACCTGGTGCCACATGTTCGCCGGAGCGAGTACGAAGAACGGCAGGCAGACCGCCGTCGCAGACACCAAGCTGCCAAGCATCAGCTGGCCCGCCGGCCGCCGCCCACGATCGAGGAGAAGCCAGCAGCCGAGCAGGACGAGGGGCACGACTGCCCAGATCTTGATCGCCATTGCCAGACCGAGGAGCGCTCCAGCGACGACAGCGCCCCAGCGCCGGTCCGGCCTCGACAGCGCAAGCACCGCCAAGACCACGAGCAGGTTGATGACCGCAGCTTGGTTGAGGGTGCGATCCGGCAACACGGCAACGGCCCACGTCGCGTAGGTGAACCCTGCGACCGCGGACGGCAGTAGACCCCAGGGCCGGGCCAGCACAGCCACGAGAGTTGCTGTGATCGCGCCGATGACCATCCAGAACAGATGTGCCGTCACGAGCGCGGTCTGATCACTGGCGATGTGCGTGATCGCGGCAAATGGGGCCAGAAGTACCGTGATTCCGGGTGGGTGCACCATGACGAAGTCTGCGTACGGCCAAGACCCGCTCAACAGGCTCATCGCGCTCGACAGGTAGACGCCGTCGTCGTATTCGGTGATCGACGCGATCGAGTCGGAGCCGATGAATTGCCAGGCCCGCATCAGGAGGGCAGTTCCGAACACTGCGGCGTAGGTGAGTGCTGACCAGTGATCGATGCCGGAGCGATGGCCAAGCAACATGCTCGAATATCCTTGTCTGATTCCCGCTAGTACTTTGCGGAGCGGCCGACCATGATGGACCTATGTACACCGATCACGAGCGATGCTATCGGGCCGTTCAGTCCCGCGATGCCCGTTTTGACGGGGTCTTCTACACCGGGGTCAAGACGACCGGAATCTTTTGCCGCCCTTCGTGCCCAGCGGTGACGCCCAAGCCGCAGAATGTCTGGTTCTATCCGTCCGCCGCTGCTGCCCAGGATGCGGGATTTCGAGCCTGCCGCCGGTGTCGGCCCGACACCACACCGGGTTCGCCGGAATGGAACGTGCGTGCCGATGCCGTGGGTCGCGCGATGCGGTTGATCGGCGACGGCGTTGTCGAACGCGAGGGAGTCGAGGGGCTTGCCGCTCGACTTGGCTACAGCCAGCGCCACGTCACCCGGATGATCACCCAAGAACTGGGCGTCGGACCGCTCGCGTTGGCACGAAGCAATCGTTCGCATGCGGCGCGGGTGCTGATCGAGACGACTGACATGCCGATGTCGGACATCGCCTTTGCTGCGGGCTTCGCATCGATCCGTCAGTTCAACGACTCGGTGCGCCACGCGTATGCACTGTCACCGACGCAGATGCGGGGGAGGCGTCGTGGCACGCCGACGGGCCGGGTCACCCTGCGACTGGCAGTTCGACAGCCGTTCCACGCCGATGCGCTGATCGACTTCCTCGCCGCCCATGTCCTTCCCGGTGTCGAGACCGTACGCGGACGTACATATGCCCGGGTCCTACGGTTGCCGCACGGGCTGGGCGTCATGGCGCTGACCCTGCACGATGACCGGGTCGACTGCGAGCTGGAGCTGGCCGATCTGCGTGACACCGCCGTTGCGATCGGGCGGGCCCGGCGAATGCTCGATCTCGACGCCGATCCGGTGGCGATCGACTCCGTGCTGGGCGCGGATCCGGCGCTGCGCGGGTTGATCGACGCTGCGCCGGGGCTACGCGTTCCGTCGCACGTCGACGGCTTCGAGGTCGCAGTGCGGACGATCGTCGGCCAGCAGGTCTCGGTCGCGGGGGCCAACACAGTGCTCGGTCGGCACATCCCGACCAAGGGAACGCAGGTCGACTTCACGATGGCCACGGCGTACGGGCTGACCCATGCGTTCCCCCTCGCCGAGTCGTTCGCTGAGGCCGATCCCGCCACCATGGGTATGCCGACGTCGCGCGCACGCACGATCATCGATCTGTCCCAGGCTGTCGCTGACGGCAAGCTGGAGCTTGATCCCGGTGTCGATCGCGAGGCCGTGCGCGAACAGCTCGTCGGCATGCGCGGTATCGGGCCCTGGACCGCCGACTACGTCGTGATGCGCGCACTGGCGCATCCCGATGTACTCCTGACCACCGACCTCGTGCTCAAACGAGAGCTCGAGCGCCGCGGCATCACCGCCGAAGACACCGAGCGCTGGCGCCCTTGGCGCTCGTACGCAGGCATGCACCTGTGGCGGGCCACCGCCGCTTACGAAAGGACACAACGATGAGCACACGATGGATGGACTCACCAATCGGCGGCCTGCGCATTCACGCGTCGGCCGGGCTGATCACCGCGATCGACTTCGACGCTGCCAAACCACGCGGCAATCGACTTGCTGACCCGTTGCTCGACCGCGCCGAGAAGCAGCTGGCCGCCTACTTCAACGGCGATCTCAAGGACTTCGATCTGCCACTCGCGAGCGAGGGATCAGAGTTCCAAAAGAAGGTATGGGGCGAGCTGCGCCGCATTCCGTACGGTGAGACGGCGAGCTACGGCGAAATTGCCAAGCGGCTGGGCTACGAGCCGGTGATCTCGCGTGCAGTCGGCGCGGCGAATGGCGCCAACCCGATCCCGATCATCGTGCCGTGCCACCGCGTCATCGGTGCCAACGGGACACTCACGGGCTATGCCGGCGGACTCGAGCGCAAGCAGACATTGCTTCACCTCGAGCAGCCTGGCCTGTTCTGACTCCTTCCGTTCACCTTTGCGTGCAATGATCTCGCCCACATCCCACCGAAGGAGTCCCATGGCGAAGTCGAAGCCGGCGAAGAAGTCCAAGTCGTCGAAGTCACCCAAGAAGGTCGACACCTCCAAGGACGAGCTGAAGGCAGCCAAGGCGACGATCAAGAAGCTGAAGGCCACGATCGCCAAGCTCGAGAAGTCGGCTGTGAAGGCCGCGAAGTCGGCCAAGGACAAGGCGCCCACGGTCAAGGCGACCACCATCGCGCCAACGCCGCCGGCGACCCCCACGATGTCGGCAAAGCCTGCGGCGACGACCGATCCGCGCACCGTCGCACAGCTGCGCGCGCTGGCGAAGGCCAAGGGCGTGTCGGGCTACTCGTCGCTGCGCAAGGACCAACTGATCGCTGCGCTGAACGACTAGGTGCGGCGCAGGGTCTGCGAAAGCCGCTCAGCCGCAGCAGCGACCGCTGGAGCATGCATCCGGCCGGGCTGGCGGGTCAGACGTTCGAGCGGGCCGGAGACCGACACCGCTGCGACGACCTTGCCGGAAGGGGAGCGGACGGGTGCTGACACCGAGCCGACACCATTCTCGCGCTCACCCACGCTTTGCGCCCAGCCACGGCGGCGGACCGCTGAGAGCTCGGCAGCGGAGAACGTCGCCTTGAGCAGGCCCTTGTTCATCCGCTCGGGGTCTTCCCAGGCGAGCAGGATCTGCGCGGCTGAGCCGGCGTTCATCGTCAGCTGGCCGCCAACAGGGATCGAGTCGCGCAGGCCGGTCGGTCGGTCGGCGGCAGCAACGCATACGCGGAAGTCGCCTTGGCGGCGGAACAGCTGGGCAGACTCGCCGGTGATGTCGCGAAGACGGGCCAGGACGGGGCCGGCTGCGGCAAGGAGGCGGTCCTCGCCCGCGGCCGCCGCGAGCTCGCCGAGACGCGGACCAAGAATGAATCGTCCCTGCATGTCGCGGGCCACCAGCCGATGGTGCTCCAGGGCGACGGCAAGGCGGTGGGCGGTGGGGCGCGCCAACCCGGTGCTCGCGACGAGACCGGCGAGGGTTGCAGGTCCTGGCTCGAGCGCAGCCAGGACAAGTGCCGCTTTGTCGAGAACGCCGACTCCGCTAGAGTTGTCCATGTCTTGATACTGCCGTATCGCATAGTGAGACGCAAGCCCGAGAACAGCGCAGCTGAGATGTCGAGGAGAAATATGGGCAAGACACTTGCCGAGAAGATCTGGGAAGAGCACGTCGTACGCAGCCACGAAGGCGAGCCCGACCTCCTCTACGTAGATCTCCACCTCATTCACGAGGTCACCAGCCCTCAAGCCTTCGACGGCCTGCGCATCTCAGGCCGCACGGTTCGGCGGCCTGACCTGACCCTCGCCACCGAGGATCACAACATCCCGACGACCGATCTCGACAAGCCGATTGCCGACCTGGTGTCACGTACCCAGGTCGAGACGCTGCGGCGCAACTGCGAAGAGTTCGGTGTGCGCCTGCACCCGATGGGCGACATCGACCAAGGCATCGTCCACGTCGTCGGCCCGCAGCTCGGTCTGACGCAGCCCGGTATGACCATCGTCTGCGGTGACTCGCACACCTCCACGCACGGCGCGTTCGGCTCGATTGCGTTCGGTATCGGAACGTCGGAGGTCGAGCACGTGCTCGCCACCCAGTCGCTGTCACAGGCCAAGCCCAAGATGATGGCCGTCGAGGTTGTCGGTGACCTGCCGGTCGGCTCCACCGCCAAGGACCTGATTCTGTCGCTCATCACGCAGGAGACCACCGGCGGCGGACAGGGCTACATCGTCGAGTACCGCGGTGACGCCATCCGCGCGCTGTCGATGGAAGCCCGTATGACGATCTGCAACATGTCGATCGAATGGGGTGCCAAGGCCGGCCTCATCGCCCCCGACCAGACAACCTACGACTACCTCAAGGGCCGTCCCAATGCGCCGACCGGCGCCGACTGGGATGCCGCCGTCGCACACTGGGACAGCCTGGTCACCGACGACGATGCCGAGTTCGACAAGGTCATCACGATCGACGCCTCGACCATCACACCGTTCGTCACCTGGGGCACCAACCCCGGCCAAGGCGTGCCGCTGTCGGGCAATGTGCCCGATCCGGCGTCGTTCGAGGACGACAACGAGCGCATCGCTGCCGAGAACGCCTTGGTCTACATGGGGCTCGAGGCCGGCACGCCGATGAAGGACATCAAGGTCGACACGGTGTTCATCGGATCCTGCACCAACGGACGCATCGAGGACCTGCGGGTCGCGGCGTCACTGATCGAGGGTCACAAGGTTGCGGCGGACACCCGCATCCTGGTCGTTCCCGGTTCGGTGCGCGTGCGTCTGCAGGCTGAGCAGGAGGGCCTCGACGTGATCTTCAAGGACGCCGGCGCCGAGTGGCGTGGCGCAGGGTGCTCGATGTGCCTGGGCATGAACCCTGACCAGTTGATGGTGGGGGAGCGCGCCGCCTCGACGTCCAACCGCAACTTCGAAGGTCGCCAGGGCAAGGGCGGGCGTACGCACCTCGTCTCGCCCGATGTCGCGGTCGCGACAGGTGTCCTCGGACATCTCGCCGGTCCCGCCGACCTGGCCGAGCTCGAGAAGGCAGGAGCCTGAACCATGGAAAAGTTTTCAAGCCACAGTGGTGTTGGCGCTCCGTTGCGCCGCAGCAACGTCGACACCGACCAGATCATCCCCGCGGTGTGGCTCAAGAAGGTCACCCGCGACGGCTTCGAGGAGGGGCTGTTTTCCGCTTGGCGGAGCGATCCGAACTTCGTGCTCAACCAGGATGCGTTCAAGAACGCCACAGTTCTCGTCGCGGGCCCCGACTTCGGTACGGGATCATCGCGCGAGCACGCCGTGTGGGCTCTGCAGAACTACGGCTTCAAGGTCGTCATCTCGCCGCGCTTCGGCGACATCTTCCGTGGAAACTCCGGCAAGGCCGGACTGCTCGCCGCAGAGGTCGACGAGAAGGTCGTGCAGCGCCTGTGGGACTACCTGGATGCCAACCCCGGTGCTTCGATCACGATCGATCTCGAGACCCGCACGGTCAAGGCCGGCGAAGGCCCCGATCGCATCGAGGACTCGTTCACGATTGATGACTACACCCGGTGGCGTCTGCTCGAAGGACTTGACGACGTCGGCATCACGCTGAGTCACGAGGACGACATCGTCGCGTACGAGGCGACGCGTCCGTCGTTCAAGCCCGCAACGCTTTGATAAAGTTCCGGTGATCGTGATCCGACGCGAGGAGGTGAAACCCCATGTACGCACCATCCACCATGGGCGCTCCCTCCCGTGCTCCTATGCGCGACTGAAGTAGTCGTTGCAGGGAGCGCCCGACGCATACGCGAAGGGCAACTGCCATGAACACATCACTTTTCCCAACTTTGCAATTCACCCCGACGACCGGTGAGCGAGCGTTGGTGCTCGGTGGCGGCGGGTCAACCGGCAACGCATGGCTGATCGGCGTCCTGGCGGGCCTATTCGACGCCGGGCTCGACGTGACATCAGCCGACCTGGCCATCGGTACGTCAGCCGGGTCAACAGCGGCGGCTCAGGTTGCTGGGGCTTCTCCAGCGGACGTGTTTGCTGCCACGACTACCGCTGCGCCTTCGCCACGGAGTGGACCCGGCGGATCTCGTGGCCGCAGCCCGATATCGGACCATCTCGAGAGGTTTCGCGCGATCATCGCCTCGTCCAGTGACGTGGCTGACATGCGCCGACGGATGGGCGCAGCAGCGCTTGCGCGAGAAGCGGCGTCAGACGGATCATGGCAGGCGCAGTGGCGCGCGACCGTCGCCGCCCGCTTTCCTCAGCGCAGCTGGCCGGAGCGATCTCTGCTCCTGACGGCCGTTGATGCCAGAACGGGGGACTGTGTCGTGTTCGGCCGCGACAGCGGTGTCGATCTGGTGGACGCGGTCGCCGCAAGCTGTGCCGGTGGCGGCCTGCCCTACACAATCGCCGACCAGCCGTACATCGACGGGGGATACCGAGCCAACGCCGAGAATGCCGATCTGGCCGTCGGACACGAGCGAGTCCTGGTGTTGTCGCCCCTCGGCGGCAAGACCCTTCATCCGCAGGAATGGGGCACTGGACTCGCGGTCCAGGTCGACTATCTGCGAGCGCACGGCAGCATGGTCGAGGTGGTCGTTCCGGACCAAAAGGAAGAACATCTGTTCGGTGCCAACGCGATGGATTTCTCGCTCCGCCCGGCAGCTGCCCAGGCTGGTCACGACCAAGGCAGAGCTCTAGCTGAGCAACTCGCCGAATTCTGGCGCTGACACTGGCATCAACCGGCTTCAGTTCCAGATCTTGACCGCGGTGACGGCGTCGCCATCGGTCTCGACGAACACGCGCTGACCCACCCGCAGGTGGCGGATGTGCTCGGCGAGTGTCGCGGCGCCAAATTCCATGGGCATGCCGGCGTCGGTCAGCACTCGGCCTGCTCGGGTGGCTGAGTCGTAGATCGCAACGGTGGCCTGCACGCCGCCAGACTAGTCGGGTCCGATGCTGCGCGACCACCTCAGCGCTGGTTCGACCCAAGAACAGGTGTAGCAGGTCGCGCGCGCTCGCGGTAGGTCCAAAATGCCTACCCAAAGATGGCCCGTAACACTTTGGGCCTGTGACGGTTGTCACGGTGACTGCACATGAGTGCGACCTCACCTTCAGGAGAACGATGACGACAGTCGAAATGCCCCGCCACCGTCTGGCTCGCAGACGCCCCCGCCGCCGCATCGCCGCACTTGCCGCGGCCGGAAGCTTGGCACTCGGCACCTTGTCCTTCTCAGGAGCCCAGGGCGCGATCAGCACCCTCACCAACGGGCAGACCGTGTCAGGAATTGTCGCGGTCAACGACTCGCGCGGTGGCGAGGAGAACTGTCTGTTCAGCGATCCCAGCAAGTCACGCCTCTCAGTCACCCGAGCCAGCGACGGTGTCGTGGTGCACACCGCCAGCCGCAATGGTGCGGGTGCGTTGTCCAGCACGTGGGACACCGTGGGTCTGCCTCTGGGTCTGTACCGGGTGCAGTCCTGGGCGATTGACGGGAAGAAGTCGGGAACCTTCGGAACGAGCTGCTCGACCCAGTCCGAGGTGAAGCTGTCCGATCTGACGGTGCGGCTCGAGAACAAGGCAGCAGTGGCAGTGACTGTGCCGTCCCATGTGGTCACCGGAGAGTCGGTGCCGGTCACGGTGTCGACCAGTGTCCACGCAGACGGTGTCAGCAACCGGACCCTCGCGAGGCCGCTCGGTCACCGTGACAGCGCCCGGCGCCGGTCAGGACACGGTCATCACAGACGCGAACGGTCGCGGCACCGTGACGCTCGATCTCCCAGATCTTGACGCAGGAGCCCTCACGATCACCGCAGTTGTGGCCGATGACGTGTCGTACGTCGGGGAGAGCGGCACTGCTGCGACGACTCTCGACCGCCGGACCTCGGGTACCACCTATGTCGGTTCGACGCGGGCTCAACCCGGCTCGAACACGACTCTCAAGGCTCGCCTCGTCGACCGCACACCGGGTAGCTCTCGAAACGGTCAGGCGATCGAAGGCGGTTCCATGGAGCTGCAGCTTGCCAGCGATGCAGGCACCGTGACCACCGGCTCGGACGGCACGGCAGCTCGTACGGTCGCCGTATCAGGCCAGAGTCGTACCGAACGGGCGACGGCCTCCTACGGCGGCAGCAACGTCTGGACGCCGAGTGCGGACGCGGTCACGTTCTACGTCGGCGATGTGGCAGCGACCACGGCTCCGCTGGAGCACGGGCTCATCGGTGGAGTCACCCGCCTGCTGGGAGGGCTGTTGAAGACCATCACGACAGGCCTCACCGCACCCACAGGGATTCCATCCATCGAAGATCTCTCCGTCGACGAGCTTCTGGCGACGCTGGGCAGCACCTTGAGCGACCTCGCAGACCTGACGGGCACGACCGGCGACCCGGTCGACGCAGTGGTCGACTCACTTCTCGACGGCCTGTCCGGCGAATCACCGCTGGGCCAGCTTGTCGACACCGCGCGTTACACCTGGCGCAGCGTCTACATCGATCCCAACGGCGCAGCCCAGGCACGGGAGTTCGACGCGATGCTCGAAGTTCCCGAGCCCCTCGACGTGACCGGCGATGGTGTCCCTGACGTCCTCGCGCTGGTCGACGTCATCATCAAGGACGGCAACGCCGTACCGCAGATCAAGGTCAGCCGTCTGCTGGGATCACCGGCCGAGCTGCCGCTGAGCCTGCAGGCGCTCTTGACGCTCCCGAACGACTCAACGACCTACCGGTTCGGGTACGACACCCGGACGAGCAATGCGCCGAGGGGTTTCCACGCGAACATCCTGCTCGGTGACGGTGGTGCGGGACTTGAGGTCGCCACTCAGGGAGAAGCAGCCCTGATCGTCACTGGTGCCATCACCCCGGCGGGGGCTTCCTCAGCCGTGCCGTCGAGCGGTTCAGGTGATCCCGCCACGTTGGGCGATGATCCGCTCGACGTTCCAAGCGGAATGGCGCCCGAGGAGCAGCGTTTCGGCGTTTCGTTCGACCGTGCGCCGGAGACGGCCAGGATCGCGATCGATCTGGCCGGCGGTGCGGTTGACGCGCAGAACATTGCAGCAACCTTCACCACAGACGCCCCCACCACAGTCGGTGTGGAACTGGCAGACGACTCGGGCGGCGATCAGATCTTCCTCGCCGATGCGTCGTTCGCACAGATCGACGGCACCCTTGGATTGACGCTCACCGGCACCGAGGCCAGCGGGCTGACGGCTTCGCTCCACGGAGACGCGGGCCTCGACCAGGTCAACGTGCGTGCTCGCACGCTGGACGCCGGACGGACGGCCAGCGACATCATCCTTGGCCTGGTTGACGTGCCGGATGCGATCGACTTCTCGCTGGGTGCAGATGGGGCAGGAAGCCTCACCTCCAGCGGGCCGATCGGGACATTTGGTGCCGGCTACAGCAGTGGCGGCGAAATCCTCACCTTGGACGATCCCGCGTATCTGCGACTCCTGACGAAGGGAGAGCACCAGTCGCTCGCGGTGAGTCTGCCGGGCTTCGAAGGCATGACGCTCGATCTGCAGGACACCGTGGCACTCAACCTCACGATGGCTGCGACACCTCTGCGGGCCTTCGTCGAGCAGGAGACGCTGACGTTGGATGCACGGATCCTCGACGCTCCGCGTGAGCTGAAGCTCGCCTTGTCGCCCGACGGCGCAGTCAGCGTCGAGGGGTCGTCAGCGATCGACCAGGTGCTGATCACCGCTGAGGACGAGTCGGCAAATCTGCTGGGTGCAACCCACCTCGACGTCACGTTGACCGACATTCCGCACCTGCTGTCGGTCGAAGTGGGCGATGCTGGAGTCGGCTTCGACACCGGTGGAGAGCCGGTTGGCCTCGTCGAGGTCAACGCGCACTCCGGCAACCCGATCTCGATCCCCGGGAACGGTGACGGGCTCGTGATGAACCAGACGGCCGGCGACACACGTTTGGCTGCCCGGATCAGTGGGCTCCGCAAGATCTCCGCGGAGCTGGACTCGACACCTGAGCTGCTGCTGGACACCGTGGCAGGAAACATCTTCACGGTCCAGCTGGAAGATGGAGCAGACAGCGTCAACGCAACGATCGACCACCTGGTGCCGAACATGCGGCTGGGACTGGTTGACGACGGGTCAGGAGCGCAGCGCCTCAACTACTCGGCTTCTGCTTCCACCAACAGCCTGGCGTTCGATCTGGGCGGTCTCAGTGGATCGATCGCTGGTCCGCTGCCGGACCGGTTGCGCATCTGCATGGCTGACGACGAGGCGTGCCTCCCAGCAGTCGGAATCGAGGACCCGGCCTTGGGCTCGGTGCTCTTCGACGCAAGCGAATACACCACTTTGAATCTGGTGGATTCCGCCGGTGGACTGTCGGCACAGAACCTGCGGCTCCAACGTCTGGACCTGACCGGCAACCTCGACACCGACGACGGCGGGCCGATCTACCTCAACACAACTGAGTTCGGCGATGCGTGCGGATTCAACGGCTGCGAGCACCCGATCCTGGGTGGCAAGGTGAACGCGGATCTGGGTTCGGCGAAGCTGGAGTTCACGCCGGGCAACGGATTCTCTGCGGTCGACGCGGTGACCGATCTGGTCCCCACGAAGATCCTCGGCCAGACCACAGGAGTCAGGGCGACGGGCGGCACCGGCATCGTGCGATGTGTCTCCGCCACGGCGCTCAAGGTCACGGTTGAGGTCATCGGCATCCCGATCACGCTGAATCTTCGTGATGCGATCTGTGACGTGCCCAACCGCACGCCACGCACACCGTAGGTGGATGACCACGAAGGGCCGGCCGTTCTCGACGGTCGGCCCTTCGTGGCGTCGCGACGAAACTGTTCAGCCCCATCTCGCTCGATCTGAGGCGCGGTGAGAATAGGCTCGATCCATGGCGTCATCGAACATCCCGCGCTCCACTCGCATCATCGTGTTCTTCCTTCGTCCGCTCTTCATGCTGATGACCAAGCGCGACTGGCGAGGAGTTGAGAACCTCCCACAGGGTGGGTATGTGCTGGCGCCCAATCACATCTCTCACGTCGATCCGTTCCTGATCGGGCATTTCATGGTCGACAACGGCATTGCTCCGCGGTTCTTGGCCAAGGACACGATCATGAGCGCCAAGGTTGTCGGCGCCATCCTGCGATCGACCAAGCAGATTCCGGTCTACCGCAGCACGGCCGGTGCGATCGAGGCACTGCGTGCGGCCGTGGCTGAAGTGGAAGCCGGAGCCGTGATCACCATCTACCCCGAGGGAACCATCACCCGCGACCCCGCCGCCTGGCCCATGAGCGGCCGTACGGGAGCCGTAAGGGTGGCTCTGGCAAGCGGCAAGCCGTTGGTGCCGGTGATGCAGTGGGGCCCCCAGGCGATCCTGTGGCCCTATTCCAAACGGCCGCGGATTCTTCCGCGCAAGACGATCCACGTACGAGTCGGCGCGCCGATGGACCTGAGTGCCTACGAAGGCAAGCCGCTGACCGAAGAACTGCTGCATCGGGCCACTGATGACCTGATGGACACCCTGACTGCCATGATGGCTGAGGTGCGGGGCGAGCTTCCCTCGACACCGCGCATCGAAGTACGTACCTTGAGCAAGCCCCGGACCAACTACCAGCCGGGCAACGACGACAAACGCTGAACCTCCAAGAGAGTGGGACTCCACAAGATGGCCAAGACAGCCGTGATGGGTGCAGGATCCTGGGGTACGGCGTTCGCGCTGGTGCTCGCTGACGCAGGCAATGACGTATGCCTGTGGGGTCGGCGTGCCGAGCTGTGCGAGACGATCAACGCCAAGCACGAGAACTCCGAGTATCTTCCCGGGATCACCCTTCCCGATGCTGTCACCGCCACGTCCGATCCGATCAAGGCGCTCGAGGGCGCCGAGATCGTGGTGCTCGCCGTGCCCTCGCAGCAGTTGCGCTCCAACCTCGAGTCCTGGAGTGAGCACATTCCCGGTGACGCTGTCATGGTCAGCCTGATGAAGGGCGTCGAGCTCGGCACCCACAAGCGCATGAGCGAGGTCATCGCCGAGATCACCGGCGCCGGCCCTGAACGCATAGCGGTGGTCTCCGGACCCAACCTCGCCAAGGAGATCGCCAACCGCGAGCCGGCCGCCAGCGTCGTCGCGTGCGCTGATCAGGCGGTTGCTGAGCGCATCCAGAAGGCATGCCACACGGCGGCGTTCCGTCCCTACTCGATGACCGATGTCATCGGCTGCGAGCTGGCCGGCACCGCCAAGAACATCATCGGATTGGCCGTCGGCGTCTGCGTCGGCCTCGGCTACGGCGACAACACCAAGGCGTCCGTCATCACCCGTGGGCTTGCCGAGACCGCGCGGCTCGGCGTCGCAATCGGTGCTGATCCCGTGACGTTCATGGGTCTGGCCGGCATGGGCGACCTGGTGGCGACCTGCTCGTCGCCGCTGTCGCGCAACCGTACGTTCGGCGAGAAGCTCGGCGAAGGCATGACCGTCGAGGAGGTCACGGCGCAGACCCGTCAGGTCGCCGAGGGCGTCAAGTCGTGCCAGTCGGTCAGCGAGCTCGCCGCGATGCATGATGTCGAGATGCCGATCGTCGAACACGTCGCAGCGTTGATCTCCGGCAAGATGTCGCCCGACGAGCTCGTGTCAGCGCTGATCAGCCGGCAGGCCAAACCCGAAAAGGTGTAGCTGGTCGCCACCATCTCGGTGGTTGAGTAGCCCGAGGGACGAGGGCGTATCGAAACCTCGTACGCAGACATGCTCGCTCGAGCAATCGACCTCACGGGGTTTCGATACGTCGGCCGCGAGCGGCCTCCTACTCCAGCGAGGTGGTTTCTAGCTGGTGGCGGTCAGGACGTTCTGGATGTCGGTCCAGAGGTCCTCGACGTCCTCGATGCCAACCGACAGTCGGATCAGGCCCTCGGGGACGGAGTCAGCCTCGCCAGGGTGTCTGCGGCGCCGCTCCCACGTCGTCTCGACGCTGCCCAGGCTGGTCGCGTAGGTGATGATGTCGCTCTGCTCGGTCATCTTCTGTGCCGCGGCCGGGCCACCGACCACCTCGAAGGCGATGATCGTGCCAAATCCCGGATAGCGCGACGAGCTGACGAGAGGGGCGGCCGACAGCCGCTTGTGCAGCTCCTTGGCATTGGCTTCTGCGCGGTCCAGGCGTACGTGCAGTGTGCGGATGCCCCGGGCTGCGAGCCACGTCTCCATCGCACCCGGGATCGCGCCGAGCGAGGTACGTCGCTTCGCGATCGCGTCGTAGGCACGGTCACTGTTGGTGACGATGGCACCGAGCACGACATCGCTGTGACCCGACAGGAGCTTGGACGCCGAGTGGATGACGAAATCGGCACCCAGGTCGAGCGGACGTTGGCGCAGGGGAGTGGCGAACGTGTTGTCGACCGCGACGGCGGTCCCTGCGCGTGCGGCGGCTCGGGTGATGGCCTCGATGTCGGCGATCTCCAGGCCGGGGTTGGTCGGCGACTCGATCCACACGAGAGCGGCGCCCTCGCAGGCAGCGATGATCTCTTCGGTGTTGTCCATGTCGACCAGACGGAGGTCGATGTGTCCTCGGCGCGCGCGCTCCTTCAGCTGGTTCACGGTGCCGTAGTAGGCGCCGCGCGGTGCCACGACGGCGGCTCGCGCCGGTACAAGGTCGAACAGCGCGGTGGTGGCGGCGATGCCGGAGGCGAACGCCAGAGCCCGGCCGCCTTCGAGGGCGCCGAGCACCTGCTCGAAGGAGTCCCAGGTCGGATTGCCGTGCCGTCCATACTCAGATTGGCCGCCCGGAATGAAGGCGCTGGCCAAGGTGATCGGTGCGTTGAGCGGGCCCCCGGGCACGCGGTTGGGCCGTCCCGCGCCGACCGCAATGGTCGAGGGCGAGAGATCGTGTCCGTGCATGCGCCCCATTGTGACACTGACCGGTATCCTGCTCGGCAATGAGCCTCTCGATGAACCCCTCGGTCGACAAGCCCCGGCTGGCAGTGATCTTTGGCGGTCGTTCCAGTGAGCATGGCGTCTCCTGCCTCACGGCCCGCGAGGTGCTGGCAGTGATCGATCGCGACCGATATGACGTGCAGCCGATCGGGGTGACTCGCGACGGGTCATGGGTCATCGAGACCGCCGAGTGGCCAGATCTCGAGCCCGGAACCCTGCCGTCGGTGCGAGACGGTCTGCCGCCGTTCAGGTGGGAAGGGCTGCACGACGTCGACGTGGTCTTTCCACTGCTGCACGGTCCGTGGGGTGAGGACGGCACGATCCAGGGCCTCCTCGAGATGGCCGATGTGCGGTATGTCGGCGCGGGCGTGCTCGCCAGCGCCGTCGGTATGGACAAGCCGTTCACCAAGGCGGTGTTCTCGGCAGCAGGACTGCCGCAGATCCCGTACGTCACGGTCCAGCCGTGGCAGTGGATGGCGCAGCGTGACCGGGTGATCGCCCGGATCAAGGCTCTCGGCCTCCCGGTGTTCGTCAAACCGGCCCGCGCGGGCTCGAGCTCGGGTGTCATGATGGTCGACTCGTGGGACCAGCTCGACGTTGCCGTCACCAAGGCGCAGGACTTTGACCCCAAGGTCGTCGTCGAGGCAGCCGCCCGCAACAAGCGTGAGCTGGAGTGCGCGGTGATGCAGCAGCCCGACGGCACCCCGGTCGCGAGCGTCGTCGGTGAGATCACCGTCGCCACCGACTCAAACCACGAGTTCTACGACTTCGAGGCGAAGTATCTCGACGGAACCAGCGTCAACATCGTGCCGGCCGACATCTCCAGGACGTTGAGCGATCGGATCCGCAAGTACGCCGTGCAGGCCTTCGAGGCGATCGACGGCGAGGGTCTGGCCCGGGTCGACTTCTTTGACACGTCGGACGGACTCATCATCAACGAGATCAACACGATGCCCGGTTTCACCCCGTACTCGATGTTCCCGTTGTTGTGGGAGGCCAGTGGGGTTCCCTATGCCGAGCTGGTCGACCGGCTCATCCAGCTGGCGCTCAACCGCGACACCGGCCTGCGCTGACCGAGCGCTAGACGCAGGGCTTCACGACCGGGTCGTGCTTGAGCACCGAGGGTGCGATGTCGACGAGCGCGTCTGCGGCGGGATCGTAGGCGGCCGGCACCTCCACGCTGATGAAGAAGCGTCGCCCGATCGTGGTGAACAGATAGCCATCGGCGATCTCCTCGGTGAGCCAACCCACCCCGGCGACCATGTCGCAGCGCGAGGTCGGCTCAAGCGCTTCAGGTGCGGTGACGCCACAGCGCAGGATGATCGCGGGGTCGCCCCACGCCGTCGCCTTCTGGCCCTTCACGAGCACCTGCTTTTGTCCGGCAACCAGTTGGGCGCCATCGGCATACAGTGCCTTGCAGTCGGCGTCGGTGTCGGGCGTCGTGGGGTAGGTGTCGACCACCAGCCCCGAGCTGCATCCCGCTAGGAGCGTCACCGCGAGCAGCAGCAACGCGGGCAGGAGGCGTCGCACGAGTCAGATGCGGACGATCGGGCAGGTCAGCGTGCGAGTGATGCCTGGAACGCCTTGGACCTTGGTGACCACCATGGCGCCGAGCTCGTCGACGCTGGCCCCCTCGGCGCGGACGATCACGTCATACGGACCGGTGACGTCTTCAGACATCGTGACACCTTCGATGTCGGCAATCGCCCGGGCGACGTCGGCGGCCTTGCCGACCTCGGTCTGGACGAGGATGTAGGCCTGAACAGCCATCGTGGAACTCCTTCGTGGGGCGAGATGCACCACGCTAGCCGATGGGTCACGCACGCGACCCGCTACCTGCGCGACAATGCCCGTATGAATGCTGTTGAGGGTGGCGAGCCGACGATCGGCGACGTGGGCGAGTTCGGCCTCATCGAGATGATCAATCAGGGCATTGGCACCAACCGCCACGTGCTGATTGGGCCCGGCGACGATGCTGCCCAGGTGTCGACCAACGACGGAAACTACTTGGTGTCGACCGATCTGCTCATCGAAGGACGCCATTTTCGTCGTGACTGGTCGAGCGCATACGAGATCGGACGGAAGGCCGCTGCCTGCAATCTGTCCGACATCAACGCCATGGGCGGCGTGGCCACAGCCCTGACGGTTGGATTCGGTGCGCCGGCCGATCTACCGGTCGCGTGGGCCGTTGACATGGTGCGAGGCTTCGAGGAGGAGTGCGCCAAGGTCGGCGCCCATATCGTCGGCGGCGACGTCACCGCGTCCGACACCATCGTCATCGCGGTGACGGCCATGGGTGACGCTGTGCGCCCGGTCCGACGCACCGGCGCTCTGCCTGGCGACATCGTTGCGTACGACGGTCAGCTCGGGATGGCTGGCGCGGGTTTCGCGGCATTGAGCAGGGGCTTCCGCTCGCCAAAGGCCGCCGTCGATGCTCACCGGGTCCCGCAACCTCCGTACGCCGCCGGACCACAGGCCGCCAACGCCGGCGCGACAGCGATGACTGACGTCAGCGACGGTCTGCTCGCCGACCTCGGACACATCGCCGACGCCAGCGGGGTCGCGATTGACCTGAGCTCAGAGGCGTTCTCGGTGCCACAACCTGTCATGACGGTGGGTGAGGCGCTCGGCACGGACGGCCTTGCGTTCATGCTGACCGGCGGCGACGACTACGCGCTGGTCGCCACGTTCAGCTCAGAGACCGAACTCCCCAAAGGATGGACCCCCATCGGCACGGTGTCCGATGGAAGCGGCGTCACCGTGGACGGCCAAACATACGATGGCCCCGCCGGACACCAACACTTCAGGTAGAAGCCGCCGAGATTTGGATCGAGGTGCACCAAGAATCTTGTGATCCTGGTGCAACTCGATCCAAATCTCGGGGCTTCGTTGCGTCAGGCGTGGATCTTCGCGAACGGCTGTGCCGCCTCGAGCTCGTATGCGATCTCGAGCAAGGTCTGTTCGTCGCCGTGATCGGCTGAGATGTGCACGCCGATCGGCATGTCGGCTGAGGACTGGCCTAACGGCAACGAGATCGCGGGTCCGCCTGACGCGTTGTTGAGCGGGGTGAATGAGGCGTACTGAATGAGACGCTCGAAGATCACCGGGAAGTCGACCGCGGGGGACAGGTGGCCCAGTTGCGGTGTGACGTACCCGAGCGTCGGCGACATGATCACGTCGACGTCAGCGAATGCTTCGCTGTAGCGCTGAGTCGACCGCTTCAAGCCTCGGATGACCGCCGGCGTACGCCAGGAGTTTCGCAGGAACGTCTTGGCCAGACCACGCGTGAACGGGTCCGTGAGCGTCTTGTCGAAGTCAGGACCCATCACCTTCTTGCCGAAGTGCTGTGTCGAGAACGCGAGCATCGCCCAGTAGTGCTTGAAGTCGTCCATGAACCTCTGGTCGACCGGCAGCTCGACGTCGACGACATCGTGCCCGAGCGAGCTGAGCAGAGCGGCAGTGTGATCGACGACCTTGCGGGTGTCATCGTCGGTGGGCACACCAGTGACGGAGTCGACGATCAGACCGATCTTGAGTCGACGATCCGACGGACCCTCGACCAAGCCCAGCTCGGGAAGGCCGACGGCCGGCTTGTGAGCCTGCGTCGCTGCCATGAAATGTGCCGTGTCGCGTACCGAGCGCGTCACGACACCGTTGGAGACGATGTCGACGGGCAGCTTGGCCGCCTCGACAGCTGGCACGACGCGACCGCGGGTGGGCTTGAGACCGACGAGGCCGCAGGCGGCCGCTGGGATGCGGATCGAGCCACCGCCGTCGTTGGCGTGGGCGATCGGTACGACGCCGGCCGCCACGAGCGCGGCGGATCCGCCTGAGGATGCTCCAGCGGAGTAGCCCGTGTTCCAGGGGTTCCGGGTCGGCGGCAGCGTCGCGTACTCCGTGCTGGCATTGAAGCCGAACTCTGGCATGGTGGATTTGCCGAGGACGGTGAAGCCAGCCGAGACGAACTGCTCGGTGAAGGGTGCGTGTGCCGTCGCAGGGCGTGACTTCACAGCGAGCGAGCCCTGATCGGTCGTCAGGCCCTCAACTGCGGTGTTGTCCTTGACGAATGTCGGCACGCCCGAGAGCAGGCCCGGGGTGGGTTGGTCGGCATGCTTCAGGGCGCGGTCGAAGTCCGGAACCTGGATCGCGTTGATTGCCGGGTTGACGGCTTCGGCGCGAGCGATCGCAGCCTCGGCGGCTTCGCGGGCGCTGATCTGGCCACCGGCAATGGCAGCGGCGACCCCGACTGCGTCGAGGTCGCCGAGTGCGTCATCGGTGAAAGCGTGGATGCGGGAGCTGTTGCTGGTCTCGTGGGTCACGAGACGACTCTAGACGGCGATCCCGCGCCCTGTCGGAGGATGAGAAGTTAGCGGCTGACCTTGCCGGCCTTGAGGCACGACGTGCAGACATTGACGCGCTTCGGGGTGCCCTCGACGACAGCGCGAACGCGCTGGATGTTGGGATCGAAACGACGCTTCGTGCGTCGGTGCGAGTGGGAGACGTTGTGGCCGAAGCCAGGTCCCTTGCCGCACACATCACAGACCGCAGCCACGGCGAACTCCTGTAGATCAGATTACTTGGATGTTTTGGGTGTCACCTGACGCGTACGCCGAAGACAACCGCTCAAGAATAGCCGATCACCCGACGCCGACGCGAATCGCCGAGGCTGAGGCCGCCCGCGGCCGAACGTCGAGGCGGGTAGAGCGTGCCGCGCCGAAGGCGCCAGGAAGGTCGAAACCTCGTGGGATGACTCGAAAGCGCACGAACTGAGGCCGCCTGCGGCCGAACGTCGAGGCGATAGGGCGTGCCGCGCCGAAGGCGCCAGGAAGGTCGCAAGCCGCGTGGGAACGACTCCCCAACGCGAGGGTCCACCGCCTGCGGGGCGCTGACCGATAGCCTCGCCCCATGGGCCTCACCCTCAACTCCACCGCCTTTCGCGTGTGGACTCAGCTGTGTGCTGAGGCCTTGTCCGTCGCTCGAGCCGAGATCGACGCCCTCAACGTGTTCCCGGTGCCTGACGGTGACACCGGTACGAACGCCTATCTCACCTTCGTGTCCGGGGCAGACGCGGTGGCCGCGCAGCCCAAAGGGACGGCACTTCCCGAGCTGGTCAAGACGTACACCAACGGATTGCTGACCGGCGCAAAGGGCAACACCGGCGTGATCCTCTCTCAGCTGGTGCGCGCCTGCTTCTCCGATCTCGACCTGGACGACGAGGTGACCGCCGCCGACGTTGCCGCGTCGTTCGTCGCAGCAGCGGATGCGGCCTATGCGGCCGTCGGGGTGCCCGTAGAAGGCACGATCCTGTCGGTTGCTCGCGCCGCCGCCGTCGGTGCCACCGCGGCAGCCGAGGCAGGTGTCGATGGCCGCACGGTCTTCGGCAAGGCTGCTCACGCTGCCCGCATCGCCCTGGCCAAGACGCCCGAGCAGATGGAGGTGCTCGCCCGTGCTGGCGTGGTCGATGCCGGCGGACGTGCGCTGGTCGTCGTGCTCGACGCCACCGAACAAGCGCTCACCGGTCGCGTGCCGGAGCGGGTCACGGCACCCATGCCGGTGCCGATCCTGGTGCCGGGTGACGACCTCAGCGCTGACGGGCCGTCATATGAGGTGATGTATCTCCTTGAGGCTGATGACGCTGCGATCCCGCCGCTGCGTGAGACCTTGCTGCCGTTGGGAGACTCGCTCGTCGTGGTCGGCGGTGACCGACTCTGGAACATTCACGTGCACGTCGACGACGTCGGCGCCGCCATCGAGGCGGGCATCGCCGCCGGGCGGCCCTATCGCATCACCGTCACCCACTTTGCCGATCAGATCGCCCAACGTCCCAAAGCCGGACGCGTCGTCATCGCCGCCACGACCGGTGCCGGGCTCACCTCGCTGTGCCAGGAAGCGGGCGCACAGACGCTGGAGTTCACCCGCGAGCAGCCCCTCACGATCGCCGCGATGAGCGCGTCCTTGAGCGAGGCGGGGGCCGACGAGATCATCGTTCTCCCCAACAACTCGCGCCATCTCGGTCAGTTCGAGGCGGCGGCGCAGGCGGCTCGTCAGGAAGGCATACGAGTTGCCGTCATCCCTACATCTGCTCAGGTGCAAGGCCTGGCCGCTCTCGCGGTGCACGATCCGGGTCTGGGTTTCGACGAGGTCGTGGTGGCCATGTCCAGCGCTGCCGCGCACACCCAGCATGGCGCCGTCACGATCGCGACCGAACCCGGCATGACGATGGTCGGTCCATGCCAGCCCGGTGACGTGCTGGGCGTTGTCGCCGGCGACTTTGCCGTCGTGGGACAAGACGTCCGTGAGGTCACGATTGCGGTGCTCGATCGCATCCTGTCGCCCGCCGGCGAGATGGTCACCGTCGTACTGGGCGACGGTGCCGATGACGATGTCGAGGCGCATCTGTCGGCATACCTTCGCCAGTCACGTCCTGAGGTCGACCTCGTGGTCTATGACGGTGGCCAGGAGAACTACCCGCTGTTCATCGCGGTCGAGTGATGGTTGACCTCTCGACACGACTCGTCAACGTCCTCGGGGACAAGACCGCGAAACCGCTGGCGGCGGCGTTCGACATCAAGACCGTCGGCGATCTGCTCCGGCACTATCCCCGTCGCTACGCCGAGCTCGGCAAGCTCACCGACCTTTCAGAGCTCGTCGTGGGCCAGCACGTGACGATCATGGCGCGCATCGCCTCGGTCAAGAACCACTCCTTCGGACCAGGCGGTCGCCGCACTCGCACTGAGGTCGTGGTGACTGACGGCACGGGTGAGCTGACGTTGACGTTCTTCCAGCAGGCCTGGCGAGCGAAGTCGATGACACCTGACTCGCTGGGTCTCGCGGCAGGTGTCGTCACGGAGTTCAACCGCAAGCTGCAGCTGACACATCCTGACTGGGAACCCATCACCGAATCCGATGACCCGACCGAGTCGACACGTCTCAGCCGCGGCATCATCCCGATCTACCGGGCCACCGCCAAGATGGCGACGTGGAAGATCGAGCAATGTGTCGGGATGTGTCTCGATGCGATCGACCCGGTGGCTGATCCACTGCCGGCCGAGCTGCGTACCGCCCACGGCTTCTTCGACCTGATGGGTTCATTCGAGGCCATCCACCGTCCGCGCAACGCCAAGGACTGGCAGAGCGCCCGCGACCGGTTCCGCTTCGAGGAGGCATTCGTCGTGCAGACGGTGTTCGCACAACGCCGCCACGCTGTCGAGAACGAGCGAGCCAAGGCGCGACCGGTGACCGCGGGGGGCCTTCGCGAGAGGTTTGAGCAGCGGCTCCCGTTCACGCTCACCGCCGGACAGAGCTCGGTGCTCGGCGAGATCGCGGCCGACCTGGCCCGTCCGCACCCGATGCACCGGCTGCTGCAGGGCGAGGTGGGGTCCGGCAAGACGATCGTCGCGTTGCTGGCGATGCTCCAGGTCATCGACTCAGGTGGTCAGGCGGCTTTGCTCGCTCCCACAGAAGTGTTGGCATCGCAGCATTATCGCGCGATCACCGCACTGCTCGGGGACCTCGCGAAGGGCGGCATGCTGGGCGGGGCAGATGGTGCCACCCGGGTACGTCTGTTGACTGGCTCGATGGGTGCCAAGGCACGCAATGAGTCGCTCCTCGATGCCGCGTCCGGCGAAGCAGGCATCGTCATCGGCACGCATGCGCTGATCCAGGACCACGTTCAGTTCGCCGAGCTGGGACTGCTGGTCGTCGACGAGCAGCACCGGTTCGGCGTCGAGCAGCGCTCAGCCCTGGTCGACCGCGCCGAAGTCGCTCCACACGTGCTCGTGATGACCGCGACGCCCATCCCGCGCACCATCGCCATGAGCGTGTTCGGCGACCTCGAGGTCTCCACGCTGCGCGAGCTGCCCGCGGGACGTCAGCCGATCCAGACCACCGTGGTGCCGACCACTCTGCGCTCGTGGCTCGATCGTGCCTGGGAGCGCGTACGCGAGGAGGTCGGGCGCGGCCGGCAGGCGTATGTCGTGGTGTCGCGCATCGGTGACGAAGCGGCCGCGGGTGACGCGAAGGAGACCCGATCTCTGGTCGAGCTCGCCGACGAGCTGGTGGCAGGACCGCTGCAAGGGCTTCGGGTGGCGAGTCTGCACGGGCGGATGAGCTCAGAGGACAAGGACTCGGTCATGAGTGCATTCGCCGGTGGAACGGTCGACGTTCTGGTGGCGACCACCGTGGTGGAAGTGGGCGTCGACGTACCCAACGCCACGGTGATGGTGATCATGGACGCTGAGCGGTTCGGCATGTCGCAGCTGCACCAGCTGCGTGGGCGGGTCGGACGAGGCAGCGAAGGTGGTTTGTGCCTGCTGGTGACGTCCGCGGAGGATGGCTCGCCGACGCGTGAGCGCCTCGACGCTGTCGCAAGCACCACTGACGGATTCGAGCTGTCACGCCTCGACGTCGAGCTACGCCGCGAAGGAGATGTCCTGGGTGCCCGCCAGTCCGGTGTGCGGTCGAGCCTGCGGTTGCTGTCGGTCGTACGCGACGGAGACGTCATTGATGAGGCTCGCGCTGCTGCGGATGTCATCGTGGCAGTCGATCCCGCCTTGGCCCAGCACCCGGCGCTGGCTGCCGCGGTGGCTGAGCTGGAGCAATCCGAACAGGCCGACTACTTGGAGCGCACATGACCCGGATCGTGGCGGGGGAGTACGGCGGACGGCAGATCAAGACGCCGCCGGGTGACGGCACACGTCCGACGACTGATCGGGTGCGCGAGGCCATGTTTTCGTCCCTGCAGTCCGAGCTGGGCGGATTTGTGGGTCTTCGGGTGCTCGACCTGTTCGCCGGTTCAGGCGCGTTGGGCCTTGAGGCGCTCTCGCGTGGTGCCGCGTCGGCTGACTTCGTGGAGTCCGACACCCGTGTGGCCGGCGTCATCAAGCGCAACATCGCCGATCTGGGGGTAACGGAGGCGACCGTGCTGCGTACGACGGTCGACCGGTTCATCCGCGTGCCCCCGACACGGCCGTACGACCTGATCTTCCTTGACCCGCCCTATGCGCTCAAGACCGCTCAGGTCACGGCGCTGGTGGCTGAGCTGGCGATCCCCGCGTGGCGCTGCGAGAACAGCGTCATCGTCGTGGAGCGTTCGACCCGCGATCCGTTCAGCTGGCCCGAAGGTGTCGAACGTCTCCGTGACAAGTCATACGGGGAGACCCACCTTTGGTACGGTCGCTGACATGACGAAGGTCGTGTGCCCGGGATCGTTCGACCCCGTGACCAATGGTCACCTCGACATCATCGAGCGGGCCGCGCGCCTGTTCGACGAGGTTGTCGTGTCGGTCTTGGTCAACGAGTCCAAGCAAGGTCTCTTCACCATCGAGGAGCGCCAAGTCCTCCTGGGTGAGGCGACGTCTCACCTGCCCAACGTCTCGGTGTCCTCGTTCAAGGGCCTGTTGGTCGACTTCTGCACCAGCAACGGCATCTCGGCGATCGTCAAGGGCCTGCGCGCCGTCACCGACTTCGACTACGAGCTGCAGATGGCACAGATGAACGCCAGCATGACCGAGGTAGACACGCTCTTCATCCCGACGACGCCGGAGTACTCGTTCCTCGCCTCCAGCCTGGTCAAAGAAGTTGCCAAGCACGGGGGAGACGTCTCTGGCCTCGTCCCTGACTTCGTGCTCGACAAGCTCAAAGCCAAGTACGCCTGACCGTGTTTCAGCCCGAGCGCGCGAGCTCGGCGATCAGGGCCGCGGCCAGCGCGCGTGCTGCAGCTGGGTCGACATACGGTTCGGCCAACGGGCCTGACTGGAGATCCAGCTCGCAGATGCTGTCGGGGATGACGGTCGCCGCCGCGATGATGTGGCGGGTTCGCTCGCGTGTCAACAGCTCATGGGTGCTGATGTGCGCGGCTCCCAACCCGTCAACGACGGCGCCGAGCTTGCCGGTCGTGAGGCAGCGGTCGTACGACAACACGACGGACTCCCACAATGCCTGGCGGTTGCCGTCGGAGAATTCGGTGCTCGCAAGGAGCTCGCAGCGGTAGATGATGCGTCGCAACGCGAGGACGAGACTGCCACGACTGGGCGATTTGCCCTCTGCCTCCAGCAGTTCGCCATCGTCTGGCTCCATCAATGAATGATAGGAGCAAGGACTCTCAGTCGGGAAGGATCGGCATCGCGGCCCGCTCGCCACGACCGACCTGCACAGCCCTGCGGAGCGATGAGGAGCCGAACTTGTCGCGCACGGCGTCGATCGCATCATCGATCGTGGCTCCACCGATCACGTCGATCGGCAGAGCGAGCTGCATCGGGTTGTCGTCGAGTGAGCCCACCGATACGCCGATCAGCGTGATGCCCTTCTCGGCGATCGCTGCTGCCCGGGACGCGAGCAGTCGTCGTGCGACGTCGAGGATCGTCAGCGTATGAGCGGTGGGACGCGCGAGCGTGTGCGAGCTGGTCGACCGGGTGAAGTCGCCGAACCGCAGGCGGATCGTCACGGTGCTTCCGGTGCGACCAGCCGCCCGCATCCGCCCCGCGACCCGGTCGACCAGCGAGAGCAGGGTCAGGTCGAGCTCGGCGGCGGTGTGATCGCCACGCCCGATGGCGTGCTGTGCACCCATCGAGCCGCGGCGCTTGCCGACCACTACGGGACGAGGATCGCGGTTGTGCGCCAAGGCATGCAGGTGGTGGCCGCTGCCGGGCCCAAGAAGTTGTACGAGCTCGCGTTCATACATCGCCGCCACGTCACCGACCGTGTTGATGCGCGCGGCGCGGAGCTTGTCGGAGGTGACCTTGCCGACTCCCCAGAGGCGTTCGACCGGCAGGGCGTGCAGGAACGAGAGCTCCTGCTCGATCGGCACCACCAGCAGCCCTTCGGGCTTGGAGACGGCGCTGGCGACCTTGGCGAGGTATTTCGTACGGGCCACGCCCACCGAGATCGGCAGTCCGACGCGCTCCATGACGTCGACCCGCAGCTGTGCGGCGATCGTTGACGGCAACCCCCGGATGCGGCGCAGGCCGCCAACCTCGAGAAAGGCCTCGTCGATCGACAAACCCTCGACCATGGGTGTCGTGTCGTGGAAGACGTCGAACACGTCTCGACTGGCCTGGGTGTAGGCGTGCATGCGAGGAGGCACCACGATTGCTTCCGGGCAGATGCGCAGCGCCTGCCGCCCGCCCATCGCGGTGCGTATGCCGGCACGTTTTGCCTCATAGCTCGCGGCCATCACCACGCCGCCTCCGACGATGACCGGTCGACCCCGGAGCGTAGGGTCGTCACGTTGCTCGACCGAAGCGAAGAACGCATCGAGGTCAGCGTGGAGCACGGTGCCCTCTGTCGCCCCACCCTCGGTCATACAGGCATCGTGTCACTGAGGAGTGACAGTGGGTGCGTCGATTGGCCTCCGTGTGGCCCGGCGGGTTACGATTCTCTTCGGCCTGCTTGCAGGTCGAAGATTTGTCGTGCATCTGGACGGATGGTCAACGTGCTGTCGGGACCCTTGGTTTTCGATACCCATGAGATGGGTCGTAAACCGGGCGCCGAACGTACATTTGTCGTCACTGTCGAGGCGCCGGAAAATCTGGGTTACGACGTCTACGGCGTGCCCGAGGGTTCTGCGGTGGAGATCGAGCTCCGGCTCGAAGCCATCATGGAAGGCATCCTGGCAACAGGGTCCGCCTCGGCGCGAGCAACCGGAGAATGCGTGCGGTGTCTGGATGAGATCGACGAGCAGGTGGTCGCCCGATTCCAGGAGCTGTATCTCTACGAAGTCCCCTCTGATCCAGAGGAGGCCGAAGAAGAGTTTGCCCTAGAGGACGAGCTTCTCGACCTCGAAACCGCCCTGCGGGACGCGATGGTGCTTGCACTGCCGCACAACCCACTGTGTGGTCCGGACTGTCCGGGACTGTGTGCCGAATGCGGTGCGCGCCTCGCGGACGATCCAGATCACACACACGGTGAAGCGATCGACCCTCGCTGGTCGGCGTTGAACCAGCTGGCGGACCAACCGGTCCGTACGGCCGAGACATCAGAGTCGGGGAACGTTCCCGATGACAGCAAGGAGTAGATCGTGGCAGTCCCGAAGAGGAAGATGTCGCGCAGCAACACGCGCCACCGTCGTTCGCAGTGGAAGACGACGGCAACGCAGATTGTTGACTGCGCCAACCCCGCGTGTGACTCCAAGGTGCAGCCGCACCACGCCTGCACCAAGTGCGGTCAGTACGGAGCTCGCGGCGAGAGCCGCCAGGTTCTCTGATCCACAGCTCGAAAAAGGCAGGTGCGTCAGTCGACTCTGACGCACTCCGGGAGGTCCTGGGTGTCCATGACCTCGACGCCGGGCTGCTGGAGCATGCCCTGACGCACCGCTCGTTCGCGTACGAGAACGGCGGAGTGCCCAACAACGAGCGCCTCGAGTTCCTCGGCGACTCGGTGCTCGGGCTCGTCGTCACCGACACCCTGTTCACCAACCACCCCGACCTGCCAGAAGGTCAGCTGGCCAAGTTGCGCGCGGCCGTCGTCAGTGCCAAGGCACTGGCCGTCGTGGCCCGCACTCTTGGCATCGGCGACCACGTACGCCTCGGTCGCGGCGAGGAGTCGACCGGTGGTCGCGACAAGGCCTCGATCCTGTCCGACACCGTCGAGGCCCTCCTCGGTGCGATCTACGTGCAGTTCGGCATCGAACGTTCCGCCGAGGTCATCCACCGCATCTTCGATCCGGTGATTGCCGACGCCGCCAAGCTCGGTGCGGGGCTCGACTGGAAGACGTCGCTTGCAGGAGATCGCCGCAAACAACGATCTGGGTGTTCCGCACTACACGCTCGAGGGCACCGGTCCCGATCACGACAAGACCTTCACCGCCACCGTGCAGCTTGGCGAGCAGGTGTTTTCGGGCGGTACCGGACCGTCCAAGAAGGAAGCCGAGCAGATGGTTGCCGAGATCGCCTGGGGCGCCATTTCCCGCGACCTCGAGGCCACCAACGTCTAGGTTCGACAACTCAAGCCCCTCCCCTTTCTGTTCCTCTTGCCTCCGAGTGCCCGAGCTTCCTGAGGTCGAGGTGGTCCGCCTCGGCATCAACGATCACGTCGTCGGGCGCACGATCCTGGCTGTCACAGTCTTCGATGTGCGGTCAGTGCGGCGTCACCTTGCCGGCCCCGCCGATTTCGTCTCCCGTCTGGAGGGGCGCTCTGTCGTCGGCGCTGCGCGGCGGGGCAAGTACCTCTGGCTGAGGCTTGACCATGGCGATGCCGTGCTGTGCCATCTCGGCATGAGCGGGCAGTTCCTGATCTCCGACGCGGACGCGGAGCCGCCGCGCCACCTCCGTGTCTCGCTGACGCTCGACGACGGCCGTGAGCTGCGATTCGCCGACCAGCGCATCTTCGGCGGTATGTCGTTCAGCGAGGACGGTGCCGAGCTGCCCGACGAGATCAGCCACATCGCCCGTGATCCGCTCGACCCGTTGTTCGATGCCACTGAGTTCGCCGCGCGGCTGCGCAAGCGCGAGACCGGGGTCAAACGGGCGATCCTCGACCAGACCCTCATCTCCGGTGTGGGCAACATCTACGCCGATGAGGCGCTGTGGCGCACGCCCCTGCACTACGCCCGTAACACCAAGCACCTCAAGGCTCGTGAGGTCGAGGCACTGCTGGGTCACATCACACAGGTCATGAACGAGGCTCTTGAGCAAGGGGGTACGTCGTTCGACGCGCTCTACGTCAATGTCAACGGAAACAGTGGCTACTTCGATCGCTCCCTGCAGGCATACGGGCAGGAGGGAAAGCCATGTCAACGGTGCGGCACTGCGATGCGCCGCGACTCATTCATGAACCGTTCGTCGTTCTGGTGCCCGGCCTGCCAGCCCCGCCCGCGGAACGGCAAGTTCTAAGTACGCTTGCGCCGTGTCCGTCATCCTGCAGCCCATGACCGCTGAGCGCTACGCGTCGTGGAACGAACGGCTCGTCGTTGAGTTCGCGAAGGACAAGGTCGAGTCCGGCAACTGGCCTGCCGAGGGCTCAGTCGAGCGCTCCGCGAAGGAGACCGCTGAGCAGTTGCCGCGGGGCCTCGATACACCGGGCCATGACATCTTCGTGGGGATGGTGGGGGGCGAGGAGATCGGCGTGCTGTGGCTGTTCACCGATCCGGCTCTGGCGACGCCTGAGACGATGATCTACGACATCGAGATCGCCGAGCAGCACCGCGGCAAGGGGCTCGGTCGTGAGTTGTTGACGGCTGCTGAGGAATGGTGCGCCGACCACAGCATCGGTGTGCTCAAGCTCCACGTGTTCGCCGACAACACCGCGGCCGTCAGCCTGTACGAGTCGGCGGGCTTTGAAGCCACCAACATCAACATGGCCAAGCAGATCCGTTGATAGCCGGGCGCGCTCGTTCCTCGCGCACCCGCGGCGATACCTCATTCGTGAATTCGTACCGCGATGAGGCTTGGGAGCGGTTTGTCGACGAGCCGCCCAAGCGTGCGGGTCGCACGCCGTTCGAGCGCGATCGTGCACGCGTCGTACATTCTGCGGCGCTGCGCCGGTTGTCGGCGAAGACGCAGGTCATGGGCGCTGGCTTCGACGACTTCGTACGCAATCGCCTCACCCACTCGCTCGAGGTCGCCCAGGTGGCTCGCGAGCTGGGCAAGTCGCTGGGCTGCGATCCCGACATCGTGGACTCGGCGGCTCTCGCGCACGACCTGGGCCACCCACCCTTCGGTCACAACGGCGAGGTTGCCCTCGACGAGGCAGCCGCGTCGTGCGGAGGCTTCGAGGGCAATGCGCAGACCCTCCGCATCCTGAGCCGACTGGAGTCCAAGGCATTCGATGCCGATGGTGCGAGCGTCGGCCTCAACCTGACGCGCGCGACGCTGTCGGCGTGCGTGAAGTACCCCTGGGCCCGCGGCGAGGCTCCGGACGGGAGCGGCAAGTTCGGTGCCTACACCGACGACCTGCCGGTCTTCGAGTGGCTCCGGGAGGGCGCGCCGGCCAAGCGCCGTCCCATTGAGGCGCAGGTCATGGATCTCGCCGACGACATCGCCTACTCGGTGCACGACGTCGAGGACGGCGTCGTCGGAGGTTGGTTCGCCCTCGGCACAGGTGACCTCGACCGTACGGCGATCTTCGCGGTGGCTCGCGACTGGTACGACGAGCAAGCCAGCGACGACAGGCTCGACGCGGCGTCCCTGAGGCTCCAGGAGATGCCCGAGTGGCCCACGTCGAAGTACGACGGCAGCCGGGTCGAGGGTGCAGTGCTGAAGAGCCTGACCAGCGCACTGATCGGCCGGTTCGCCAACGCCGCGGAGCGCGCCACCGAGGAACGCTGGGGAGCGGGCCCACTCACCCGCTTTGCCGCCGACCTCGAGGTGCCGCTCGACACCCGTGACGAGATCACGGTCCTCAAGTCGATCGCCGCGCACTACGTGATGCGATCCGATGACCGCGTCGGGCCCGCAAGGTCGCCAGCGAGAGCTGCTGCATGCGCTCGTCGAGGTGCTCGACCGCGGCGAGGGTCGCGATCTCGAGCCGGAGTTCGCCGCCGATTTCGCGCGCGCCACAGACGACTCCGGGAAGCGACGCGCGATCATCGACCAGGTCGCCAGCCTCACCGATGTGTCCGCGCGGGCATGGGGCTTGCGCCTCCTCAGCTGACCCCAAGCCCGCCAGTGCGCCGCTCGCGGGGGCGTGGGTGGAGCCGACTAACATTCACCACATGCCAGGGCGGATCAAGGACGAGGACATTCAACTCGTCCGCGAGCGCGCCCGCATCGACGAGGTCATCGAGCAATACGTCACGCTGCGCAACGCCGGCGGCAACCGCATCGGTCTGTGCCCGTTCCACGACGAGAAGTCGCCGTCGTTCAACGTCCGACCGGTCCAAGGGTTCTATCACTGCTTCGGCTGCGACGCCTCGGGTGACGTCTACAAGTTCCTCATGGAGATCGAGGGTCTGAGCTTCGTCGAGGCCGTGGAGCGGCTCGCCGCCAAGTACGGCATCACGCTGCGCTACGAAGACGGCGACGCCGGCCCACGCCGCGACCCGCAACAGCGCAACCGGTTGCTCGAGGCTCACCGCGAGGCCGGCGCGTTCTATGCCGAGCAGCTTCTGTCCGCCAGGGATGCCGAGGTCGGTCGCCAGTTCGTCAAGGACCGCGGCTTCGACCAGGCCGCCGCCGAGATCTTCGGCATGGGCTTTGCGCCGCGCGGGGGAGAGGCGCTGGTCGCCCACCTCAAGGCCAAGGGCTTCACCGACGACGAGCTCACGATCGGCGGCCTCGCGGCCAAGGGCTCGCGCGGCCTCTACGACCGTTTCCGCGGCCGCCTGTTGTGGCCCATCCGCGAGATGACGGGTGAGATCATCGGCTTCGGAGCTCGGCGGATGTTCGACGACGACCGGGTCGAAGCCAAGTACCTCAACACCTCTGAGACGCCGATCTACAAGAAGAGCCAGGTGCTCTACGGGCTCGACATGGCCCGCAAGTCGATCTCGTCGTCGAGCCAGGCCGTCATCGTCGAGGGCTACACCGATGTCATGGCCTGCCACCAGGCCGGCGTGATGACCGCTGTGGCGACTTGCGGCACGGCCTTCGGCGAAGACCACGCCCGGGTCATGCGGCGCCTGATGCTCGATCACGACGCCTTTCACGGTGAGGTCATCTTCACGTTCGACGGTGACGAGGCCGGCCAGCGTGCTGCGCTCAAGACGTTCAGTGGCGACCAGCAGTTCGTCGCGCAGACCTATGTCGCCGTCGAGCCGCGTGGCATGGACCCGTGCGACCTGCGGCTGGCCGATGGCGACGCCGCCGTACGTGAGCTCGTCGCGTCGCGCATTCCGCTCTACCGGTTCGTCCTCGACAACATGCTGAGCCGCTACGACCTCGACCGCGGAGATCAGCGGGTCGACGCCGTACGCGAGGCCGTGACATTGGCGTCGGCGATCCGTGACAAGTCCAAGGTCGACGAGCTGTTGCGCGAGATCTCCGGACGGGTGGGTGTCGACATCGAGCAGGTGCGTGCCGAGCACCGCAAGCGTGCCGCGGCGCCCAAGGCGGCACCGACCACCAGCGGGAGGCCGGCTGCGACATCGGCGAACGACGTGCCCCCCGTCGAGGTCTCGAGCTTCGGCGGCCCGCAGTTCTTCGACGAGCGCGAGGCGCTCAAGGCGATCGTGCAGCATCCGCACCTCGCCAAGGAGCTGGCTGACGACCTGGGCGAGAACGACTTCACCCACCCGATCTCCGAGGAGCTGTGGACGCTTCATCCAGGCGATGCCGTGGCCCAGTGGCCCCGACTCCAACTGGTTGCCGCAGCTGGCAGACTCGGTGACCGACGACGAGCTCAAGCGCGTACTCGCGGTGGCGGCGGTTGAGCCGATGCGGGCCAGGGAGAGCAACACCGCCGCCGTCGTCGCATCGGTGATCATCCGCCTCCAGCTGCTCACCACGGCCCGCCGGATCAACGAGATCAAGTCCAAGCTCCAGCGCACCAACCCGATCGACGAGGCCGAGACCTACAACCGGATGTTCGGTGAGCTGATCGCGCTCGAGCAGCAGCACCGCACGCTGCGCGACCGATCGATCGGCATCCCCACCCTCTAGCCCGGTCCAGGTCGTCCACAGCCGGGGTCGGGCCCGTACGCCACCATGTCCGGCCGCACGAAAGTGGCGGCATGGATGCCTTCGTCAAGAGTCTGCTCGCCCACCCCAGCTCACCGCGGCCGATGAGCGAGAGCTGGCTCGACGGGCAAGAGGGGGAGATCAAAGCGCTCGCGACGAGCTGATCACCGCCAGCATGCGGGCCGTGGCACTGCGCGCGATGCTGTACGGGTTCAGGGGCGACGAGATGCGCGATGCGGTGCAGTCGGGCGCTGTCGGACTGATTCGGGCGGTCGACCGCTTCGACCCCGATCGCGGCGCGCGCCTGGGGACATACGCCTGGCACTGGATCGGCTCGGCCATGAGGCAGTCGCGCAGTCGTCAGGAGACGCAGCAGGTCGTTGAGCCAGCCCGGAGTGAGGTCGCCGAGCGACGACGACGATCTGCTGTCGGCCTGCCCGAGGAGCTCGCCGAAGTGCTGCGATTTCGTTATGGGCTGGGCGCTCGCGATGCGCTGCCGATGACGCCAGCGAGCGACGCGCAGCGGTTGGGCTGACGGTCGCACAGGTGAGACATCGTGAGGCGAAGGCGATGCGGCATCTGCGGCTTGGACTTGCTAAGGTTGTGCACCGTGCTCCACACGCGTGGAGCCGATCCCCTGTAGCTCAATTGGCAGAGCAGCCGACTGTTAATCGGCAGGTTATTGGTTCGAGTCCAATCGGGGGAGCAAGACTTGAAACGGCGCCGACACTTCGGCGCCGTTTCGTCGTGTGTGGGCTACTCGCCCCAGACTCGTTTGAAGACCTCGAACGAGGCGGCGTGGGTGACACCCAGGCGCGATCCGGTCGGCCGAGACATGCCTTCGAGCAACTCGGCGGGGTCGAAGTTCTCCCAGCCGAGCCCGTCGATGTACGCCTGGTGCGCCTTCAGTGACTCGACACCGCGATCGAAGGTGTCGGTCGTGTCGACGCCGTGCGCGCTGTCGGGGGAGCCGGCCGCCCATACCTGGGTAACCCCACCCCACGGCTCGAGGCCTTCGACGAGCTGTTCGGAGAAGATCCACCGGTTGCCGGCGTCGCCTGCGGCGTCGAGCGCGGCCCTGCCAACCGCAATGTGGTCGGGCTGGTTGGGCATCGAACCGCCCCAGTTCTCACGGAAGTTGTTGGTGATGAGGACTTCAGGGCGGTGCTTGCGAATCATCTCGGTGATCGACCGGCGCAGTGGAACGCCGTACTCGACGATGCCGTCCGGCAGGCCGAGAAACTCGACGATCTCGACGCCGACGACCTTGCCGGACTCGATCTGCTCACCGATGCGCACCTCGCGTGCCTCATCGGGTGTCATGGCGTCGATGCCGGCTTCACCGCTGGTGACCATGCAATAGACCACGGTCTTGCCCTGATCGGTCCAGCGTGCGATTGCAGCGGCGGCGCCGAACTCGACGTCATCAGGGTGGGCCACGACGACGAGCGCGGATTCCCAGCTCTCGTCGACGGGTTCAAGGGGTGTGGGTTCCATCCCGCTAGGCTAAGCCCGCATTGCCTTGGGGAGGTAGCTCAGCTGGTTAGAGCAGGGGACTCATAATCCCTGGGTCGCGGGTTCGAGCCCCGCCCTCCCTACCAATACCGCCGCAGGTCAGCGGTGCGGACGCCTCGGCGGACGAGCGAACACCCTGATCATGCTCGATGGGCGCCTTTAGGCGTCCGGCTCGCTGCCATGGTGAACGCACCAACCACCACGAATCCGATGCCCGCGATCCAGAGTGTGTAGGAAGGCCCGCCGGTGGACGGAAGACCAAGGGTCTGGCTCGAGGCATCGCCATCGGCGTCGCGGCCGCTGTCAGTACCCGCACCGCTGCTGTCAGCATCGTTGCCCGCGTCGGCCCCATCAGCATCTGTGTTGGTCCCGCCATCGGCATCGGTCCCGTCGGTGCCGGTCCCGTCAGCATCGGCACCATCAGCAGAGCCGTCGGTGTCGGTCCCACCATCAGCGTCGGTCCCGTCGGTGCCGGTCCCGTCAGCATCGGCACCGTCAGCGTCGGTCCCATCGGTCCCGTCGGTGCCTGTCCCGTCGGCGTCGGTCCCATCGGCGGTGTCGTCGGAGCCCTCTGCAGCACCACACGCCGGAAGGACGAAGGTGTTGTTGTCGAGCGTCACAGAGGCGTTCTGGGCGAGCAATCGTCCAATGAAGTCTGCGCCGGACTGGGCCACGATCGCATTCTCGGCCAAGAGGGTGCCTTGAAATACGGCATTGGTCTTGATTGTCGCGTCTTCGCTGACTTGCCAGAAAACGTTGCACGGATTCGCTCCGTTGACGAGTGCCACAGTCGAAGCGACTTCCATCGTGAGCGATGAGCCGACCTGAAAGATGAAGACCGCCGCAGGGTCGTTCTCGGCGTCAAGGGTGACAGTGCCATTTTCCGCGAGATTGAGGGTCGTGCCGGCCGTGTGCACACCGGCGAGCAGTGTGACACCGTCGAGTTGCGCCCCCAGTGCTGTTGACGTGGGAGCCCCGGTCGCCGCGTTGTAGGCGATCAGGTTGTCTGCCTGGGCCTGGAGTGCGACAGCATCTGCTTTGTGCAGACTGCCAGTTGCGGGCGCCAGCCAACTGATCCCAGCTTCGCCGGTGATGGTGTTGGTCGGGGACGTGCCGACATCGCCGCGAACCGAAGCATCAACGGTCTGGATGGTCGTCGAGCCGGTGTTGGTCACACCGGCGCCTGCCAAGACCGCAAACTGTGCTGACGTACCGAGAGGGACCGCTGTTGCAGCGTGCGCTACCGATCCGAATGACACCGCAGCTGCGATGAGCCCACCGGTGAGTGTGATGGCGACGGCGGTCTTGGGCGTGGGGCGGCGGGTTGCGAGAGTGTTCACGAGATGATCCTTTGGAAACGGGCCGCAGCTGTTCCGTACCGCGGTGGTGTCGTCGGCGGGGGAGCATGGGCAAGCCGGACGAATCTAGAGATGGATCCTCAACGCGGGAACCAGGAAGCCAATCCAAGGGCTTTGAGGGTGCTGGCGCGCTCAATGTCGACCACATTGGAATGGCCGAATTTGTTGAGCCGGGCTACTCCTGAAGCCGACTCAACTCGCGCTGGCGATGTCGCGAGTGGGCACCGTCGCCGGGTAGTGGATCGCAGTCAGAGTGTGACAGCGCTCACACCCGACGATACTCCGAGTCGGGCCAACCGCAATTTTCACGAAATTCTCGAAGCGACGCGATCAGCCCAGCGCTCCCTACGAGGAAAGGGCAGAGTCAGGTGTCCTGCGACAGGGCGAGAATGTTGCCCTCGGAGTCCCTGAACCACGCGGCGCGGCCGTGGCTGTCCGATGCGACACCGTTCTCGGTCTTGAGACCAGGGAAGTCATACTCCTCGAACACCACACCCCGGCTTCGCATCTCGGCCATCTCAGCGTCGAGATCGGTGGTGATCCAACTGGCCGTGGTGTTTTGCGCAGTGCCCGCGAAACTCGTTTCATACAGCAGGAACTTCGAGTTCTTGACCTGATAGATCAGGTCGCGCTCGCGTTCCTCGACGGGCTCGAGACCGAGCTTTTCCTTGTAGAACTCCCGCGCACGTTCGAGATCGGACGCAGGAATGACGGCACGAATTTCTAGATTGCTGAACACGGTTCCCTCCTGACGTGAACCCCAGTTCGACGGTACGCCGCTCGAATGCCAATGGAAATAGCACGAAGCATTGACCGTCGAGCGAGTGCGGCACAATCGGGGTATGCGCGACGCGGTGATCTTCGACATGGATGGCACGCTGTGCGACACCTCGAGCCTGGAGCACCTGATCGAGGGCGACGACAAGGACTTCTGGGCGTTCCACGCGGCATCAGCCGATTGCCCGCCCCGGGCGGAGGTCGTGGCGGCCGCGCAGGCTGAGCAGGCGGCGGGTCGGGCGATTCTGGTGGTCACGTCTCGTGAGTTCATCTGGCGCGACCTGACGCTCTCCTGGCTGGCCCGGCACGACGTGCCGAACGACGCGCTCTACATGCGGATCGTCGGCGACTTTCGCAAGGATGTTGCGATCAAGACCGACATCCTCAAGCAGATCGCCGATGACGGCTTCACCGTGCTCGCGGCCTGGGACGACAAGCCAGCCGTGCTCGACCTGTGGCGCGAGAACGGCATCGACGTGCACGCCGTCGGTCAGGACTGATGGCGTAGGCGTAGGGCTACAGACCGAACGTAGGACGCTGCTCCTCGGGGACCAGTTCAGCGAACTCGGGGTTGTCGCGAATGACCCGAGGGACGAACGGGCAGTAGGGCAGCACCGAACCGCCGCGCTGGGAGATCTCCGTCAGCGCGCCACGTACGAGCTCGCCGCCGAGACCTTGACCCTCGAACTGGGAGTAGATCCGGGTGTGCGGGAGGGCGTACTCGTCGCCGTCCTTGCGGTAGTCGAGGAACCCGGCGAGCTCGCCGTCAACCTCGATCTCGAACCGCGATCGTTCGGGCGCGTCCTGCACCGTTGTCGTCATCCGACATTCCTCTCGGGGGAGATGTTGTCCGTATTGACTGCAATGCGTCACAATGGTCGCAGGTGCACCCAAGACGCTGGGGAAGGCGACACTAGGGAGGCACCTGATGGCTGTATCGCAACACGACATGTCTTCGCCGACAACCGCGACGCGGGGTGTGCTATTTGTGCACTCGGCGCCGTCAGCGCTGTGCGCGCACGTCGAGTGGGCAGCCGCTGGCGTGCTCGGAGGCACCCCCGACATCGCCTGGGTTCCCCAGCTCGCCGAGCCGGGCACCTACCGCGCCGAGCTGTCCTGGCAGGCTCCGGCAGGCACCAGTGCGGCGCTCGCATCAGCTCTTCGCGGCTGGGAGAAGCTTCGCTTTGAGGTCTCCGAGGAGCCAACCGCTCGTTCGGAGGGCGCGCGCTATTCGTACACGCCCTCGCTCGGCATCTTCCACGCCATGACCGGACTGCACGGCGACATCGTGATCCCCGAAGACCGCATCAAGGCATTTCGGGTGAAGGCGGCCCTGGGCGAGATCTCGATGGATCAGGCCCTCGATGGACTGCTGGGAGCGGCCTGGGACGCCGAGCTGGAGCCGTTCCGTCACGCGGGTGACGGTGCGCCCGTGCGCTGGCTCCACAAGGTGATCTAGCCGATCTCGACCGTCACGGTCGGCGAGGCCTTGCTCGACTCCTTGTGGAACATCCGGAACTCCCGCTTGCCCGTACGCGAGGTGTAGATCTGCGTGCTGTAGGCGCCGTCGCCCTTGGTCTTGGTGGCGACCGGGAAGTCGTCCCAGTCGCTGCCGGGGTCCTTGACCTGGACCTGCAGGGTTGCGTTGGCGCCAAGCGCCGGGAACGCGCCTTCGAGCGTGAATCGTTCGCCGGGTGGCACCCGGGTGCTCGAAACCTGCAGGGTCGGCTCCTTGCTGGGTGTGCCTTCTGTCGGCGTTGGCGACGGTTTGGTGGGGGTCGGTGTCGGCGTCGTCGCCGCCGGGGTGGTGACGCTGAGGGGTGGGAGGTTTGCGTCGCCCAGGCCGGTCGCAGCGATCACCGCGGCGAAGCCCATCCCGATCAGGACACCCAGCGTTGCGCCGGCAATGCCCATCCAGACCGCGAGTCGACCCACCGCCTTGCCGCGTTCGCTGTCGGACGGTCGAATCTCACGGTCGACCATGCGCACCGGGGGAGATGCAGCGACGGAAGGCGCGACCACGGGGGTCAGCCGGGCGGGAACGGGAACTGACTTCGACGTGGGGGTCGCGCCGTCGTGAAGCACCACGGCATCGATCGCGTCCTGAACGGTGACCAGCGCATCGATCGTCTCGTCAGACAGATAGCGGTGGAATCGGCGACCGAGCTCCTCGCCGATCTCGACAATCGTGATGGAGTCGACGCCGAGCTCCTTGAGCTTGGCATCTGGTTGGACAGCATCAGCCGGACATCCCTGGACGGTGACAAGGATGTCGGTGAGTTCGGTGCGTACATCAACGGGAGCTGGCACCCCCTGAGTCTATGACGCGTGTGAATCGTCACGTGACGACCTCACGGCGTTCACCAACTGTCTGCACCCCTGTCGCCGTACGATGAGTTGATGGAGACGCTTGGCGAGATCCAACACATCGTGATTCACGGTCATCGTCGAGCGTTCCGCATATCGGGTTCCGGGCCGGCATTGCTGCTGCTGCACGGTCTCGGATGCGACTCGTCGACGTGGCTCCAGGTCATCCCCGAGCTGTCCAAGACGTTCACCGTAATTGCGCCCGATCTGCTGGGCCACGGTGAGTCGGACAAGCCCAATGCCGACTACTCGCTCGGCGGCTACGCCAACGGCATGCGCGACCTCCTGACCATCCTTGGCATCGACAAGGTCACCGTGGTGGGCCACAGCTTCGGCGGTGGCGTGGCGATGCAGTTCGCGTACCAGTTCCCCGACCGCACCGAGCGCGTCGTGCTGGTCTCGACCGGTGGGCTTGGCAGGGAGGTGACGCCGCTGATCCGCCTCCTCACGGTGCCCGGCAGCGGCGCCATGCTCGCCGCTGCGACGTTCCGCCCGTGGCGGCCCGTGGTGGCCGCCTCGATGCGCGCACTCGCCAAGGCGCCGCTCAGTGCCACGCGAGACCTCGACGAGGTCGCCAGCATCTACGAGGCGATGTCCGACCCAGCGCAACGCACCGCCGTGCAGCGCGTCACCAGTCACGTCCTCAACTGGCGCGGCCAGTTCGTCACGATGACCGACCGCAGCTATCTCGCCCGTCTGATGCCAGTGCTGGTCGTCTGGGGGCGCCAAGACATGGTCATACCGGCGTCGCACGCCGATCTCGCGCCGACACACGAGATGTCGGACGTGCACGTGTTCGAGGACTCCGGACACTTTCCGCACAAGGATCACCCAGAGCAGTTCGTCCGCGTCGTCACTGCATTCATCGCCGACAACGCCCCCGCGCACTATCACCGCGGCAAGTGGCGTGCGCTGCTTCGTCGAGGCGATCAGTTCGAGCTCGAGACCGTACCCAGCGCGGTCGCCGCGCAACCGGCGATCAGCTAGCTGGTTCGGGCGTCGGCTCGGCGATCTCCGCATTGCGGGCCAGCTTGCGTTCGCGACCTTTGCGCCTTCGCCGTCGTCCGCGGTTGCCAGTGGCCCAGGCGCCGATCGAGACTGAAAGCCAGCCGATGAAGACGCCCGCGACGTCGTCGGCGATGTAGTGCCACCCGAAGTAGATGGTGGCCAGGACGGTGAGCACCAGGAAGGCCCAGGCGAGGACGCGCAGGGTGAGTTTCTGACCGGTGCGCTCGAAGAAGATGCAGGCCGTCACGACCACCGACACGTGCAGGGACGCGAATCCCGCGATGCCGTAGGTGTAGTTGCCACCCGGATCCTCCTTGAAACCGGCGCCAGCGCGGAACAACCCGCGCTGTAGGGCGGTGACGCCGGTGACCGGGAGATCCTGGAACATCGAGGATTGCGCGAACGCCGGACCGAGCGTCGGCATCGAGTAGTAGCTCACGACTCCGAGCACCCAGTTGAGGCTGAGTGCGGTGGCGTACCAGGCGCCGAGCGACAGGTCCTTGCCCCACACGAGGAACGCACCAAGGGTCAACGGGATGAGCGGGAGGTAGCTGACATATGCGGTGGCGAGCACCTGAGCCGCGATGTCGGTGCCAAGGAAGCTGTGCAGCACCTCAGCCGGGTTGTGCCCGAAGAACAGGTAGTGGTCGAGGCGCAGCATGTCGGTGTCGAACAGGACACCCTTGCGGACCACGGGGAGGTCGCTCTTGAGGTTGCGATAGCTGACGTAGCAGACGTAGAACGTGACCAGGCCGGTCGCGATATATCCCACGCGCTTGAAGCTCCAGTCGGTGCGAATGATCTCGCGGAACTGGCTGACCACGCCACCGATGCCGTCACGCCATCCGCGGCGGATGGCGGAGGGGATGATGCCGGCCGCAAAGAACATCAGGCCGATCAGGGGGAGGCGCACATACGCCGGGCCGAGGAACCCGTCTGGATCGCGCAACGGTACGTCGAGCAACTGCGAGGCGACGACAGCAGTGGCTCCTACAGCGATCGACAGGCATACGCCAAAGGTGTAGGGCCAACGTCGCATGACGTCATCCTAGAGGTGAACCCTGAGGATGAGATGAGGCCGTCTCACATTCAGGCGTCTCCGCCCTCCTGGGGGATGTCGGAGACGGCCGTCGGGTCGTCGATACGGAACCGTTGAAATGCTTCGCGGGCCGTTTCGGGGCTGACGAGACTGCGTTGCGCAAGGCTCTGCAGGACGCTGACGACGATCGACTCCGCGTCGACCTGGAAAGTACGCCGAGCGGCTGCGCGGGTGTCGGCGAAGCCGAACCCGTCAGTGCCCAGCGACTGCCACGGTCCGGGCACCCAACGTGCGATCTGGTCGGGCACCGCACGCATGTAGTCGCTCACCGCGACGGTGACTGCGGAAGTGTCCATCAGCTTGACCGTGATGTAGGGCATCCGGGTGTACTCGCCCGGGTTGTTGAGGTTCCATCGTTCGGCCTCGACGGCGTCGCGGGCGAGCTCGTTCCATGAAGTCACTGACCAGACGTCGGCTGCCACGCCGTAGTCGACGGCGAGGATCTCCTGTGCCTTCAGCGCCCACGGAACAGCAACGCCGGACGCCATGATCCGAGCAACCGACTCACCGCTCAGGGCCTTGCGATAGAGGTAGGTGCCCTTGAGGAGTCCTTCGACGTCGAGCTCGTCGGGCTGCGGCGGCTGGACGTAGGCCTCGTTGTAAACGGTGAGGTAGAAGATGATGTCTTCGCCGTGCGGCTTGGCATCGGTCGAGCCGTACATGCGCTCGAGCCCGTACTGCACGATGTGGCTGATCTCAAAGCCGAACGCGGGGTCGTAGTGGACGACTGCGGGGTTGGTCTGCGCGATCAGCGGGGAGTGCCCATCAGCGTGCTGTAGGCCCTCACCGGTCAACGTCGTACGTCCGGCGGTGGCTCCTACGAGGAAGCCGCGCGCCAACTGATCGGCCATGGCCCAGATCGAATCGGCGGTGCGCTGGAAGCCGAACATCGAATAGAACATGTAGACCGGGATCATCGGCTCGCCGTGAGTGGCGTAGGCGCTGCCCGCCGCAGTTGCCGAGGCCATGGCCCCGGCCTCGCTGATGCCTTCGTGCAGCAGCTGTCCCTGCTTGGACTCCTTGTAGGCCAGCAGCAGCTTGCGGTCGACGGCGTCGTAGGTCTGGCCGGCCGGGTTGTAGATCTTGGCCGACGGGAACATCGAGTCCATGCCGAACGTGCGGTACTCATCGGGCGCGATCGGCACGATGCGCTGACCGATCTCGGGGTCCTTCATCAGATCGCGCAGGAGTCGTACGAACGCCATCGTCGTGGCGATCTGCTGCTTGCCCGAGCCCTTCTTGAGCTCGTCATACATCGAGTCCTCGGGCAGCTTGACGCTGACCGGGTTGACGATTCGCTTCGGCAGCGAACCACCGAGGGCGTCTCGGCGGGCCTTCATGTACTGGATCTCTTCGCTGTCCTCGCCCGGGTGGTAGAACGGCGCCAGATCGTCGCCGTCGATCTGGGCGTCGGAGACCGGGATGTTGAGCCGGTCGCGGAAGCCCTTGAGATCAGCCTTGGTGAGCTTCTTCATCTGGTGCGTCGCGTTGCGACCAGCGAACGACTCAAGCAGCCAGCCCTTGATCGTGTGCGCCAGGATCACAGTCGGCTGCCCCGTGTGCTTCTGGGCGGCTTCGAAAGCGGCGTAGACCTTGCGATAGTCATGGCCGCCGCGGGGGAGACGTTCGATGTCCTCATCGGTGAGGTGCTCGACCATCTTCTGGAGTCGCGGGTCGGGCCCGAAGAAGTGCTCGCGGTTGTACGCACCGGACTCGACCGACAACGTCTGGAACTCGCCGTCAGGAGTGCGGTTCATCTGGTTGACCAGCGTGCCGTCGGTGTCTCGGGCGAGGAGATCGTCCCACTCGCGACCCCAGACGACCTTGATGACATTCCATCCGGCGCCGCGGAAGTATGACTCGAGCTCTTGGATGATCTTGCCGTTGCCACGCACGGGTCCGTCGAGCTGCTGCAGGTTGCAGTTGATCACGAAGGTGAGGTTGTCGAGCTCCTCGCGGGCCGCGACGCCGATCGCGCCGAGCGACTCGACCTCGCCCATCTCGCCATCGCCGAGGAACGCCCAGACGTGCTGCTGGCTGGTGTCCTTGATGCCGCGGTTGTGCGAGGTAGCGGTTGAACCGGGCCTGGTAGATCGCGTTGATCGCGCCGAGGCCCATCGAGACGGTGGGGAACTCCCAGTAGTCCGACATGAGGCGCGGGTGGGGATATGACGACAGTCCCTTGCCGGCGCCGTGGGAGTGCTCCTGGCGGAACCGGTCGAGCTGCAGCTCGTCGAGACGTCCTTCGAGGAACGATCGCGCATAGATGCCGGGCGCTGCGTGGCCCTGGTAGTAGAGGTGGTCGCCGCCGCCGGGGTGGTTCTTGCCGCGGAAGAAGTGGTTGAAGCCGACCTCGTAGAGGCTGGCCGCCGACTGGTAGGTCGCGATGTGACCGCCGACGCCGAGGCCGGGCCGGTTGGCCCGCGAGACCATGACGGCTGCGTTCCAGCGAATGTAGGAGCGGATGCGTCGCTCGATGGCCTCGTTGCCGGGGAACCACGGCTCGCGCTCGGGCGGGATCGTGTTGATGAAGTCGGTGCTGCGCAGCGCCGGGACGCCGACGTTCTGCTCGCGGGCCCGTTCGAGCAGCTTGAGCATCACGTAGCGAGCGCGGCTGCGTCCGCGGCTGTCGATCATCTCGTCGAGCGAGCTGACCCACTCCGCGGTCTCTTCGGGGTCGATGTCAGGCAGCTGGGTCGGCAGACCCTCGTGGATGACGGGCGGACGTTCCTGGCCGGATTGCGACATGCTGACTCCCTAGGTGTCTTGTGGACCCCTCCATCATTCCACCCCCGGTTCGCTACTGTGATACCGGCAACAGCGCTGACGAACCTACTTTTCAGTAGGTTTTCGACGAACGCGAGGGAGACATACGCGGTGGACGCGGGCAAGCTGGGCTTCGGTCCTGACACCGTCATCCAGGAGCTTGGCTGGGATGAGGACGTCGACGAGGAGCTCCGTGTCGAAATCGAGCGTCATACCGGCAACGACCTGGTCGACGGAGACATTGGTGACGTCGTTGACGGCGTGATCCTCTGGTGGCGCGACGGCGACGGCGATCTGGTCGACGAGTTGGTCGGCTCCCTGCAGGACCTGGCCGAAGGCGGCTCGGTATGGTTGCTGACTCCCAAGATCGGCACGACCGGGCTATGTCCCCGGCGCAGACGTCGTTGAGGCGGCGCCGATTGCCGGCTTGTCGACCACCACGACGTCGTCGGCATCGGCCGAATGGGCTGCAACGCGTCTCACCGCCCACAAACGCTAGGGCGCGCGGCTCCGAGACTCGCCGGTTGAGTAGGTCCGAGGAACGAGGGCCGTATCGAAACCTCGTGACGATGATGGGTCGCGCGAACATATCCGCCGCACTTGGTTTCGATACGCTCGTTCCTCGCTACTCAACCAGCGAAGGTGGCTGGCTAGGCTCTCCCCATGACTTTGTCGATTGGGGACATGGCTCCCGACTTCACGCTGAAGAACCAGCACGGCGAGGAGATCGCGCTCTCGTCGTTCCGTGGCGACAAGGCGGTCGTCCTGGTGTTCATCCCGTTCGCGTTCAGCGGCATCTGCACCGGAGAGCTCGGCGAGATCCGCGACAATCTCGCGGGATTTGCCGGTCAGGGAGCCGAGGTGCTGGTGGTGTCGTGTGACCACTTCTTCGCCAACCGGGCGTTCGCCGATCGCGACGGATATGAATTCTCGATCCTGAGCGACTTCTGGCCGCACGGCGAGGTTTCGAGCGCATACGGCGTGTTCAACGAGGCAGTTGGCGTTGCCGATCGGGGCACATTCGTGATCGATCGCGGTGGTGTCGTGCGGTGGAAAGTTGAGCAGGGCATCTCCGATGCGCGGAGCCTCGATGATGTGTGGGAAGCACTGGCCGATATTTCGTGATCTGTTGGCCGATTTGGCTGCGGGCAGTGTCTCCGGTGCGGTTTGATTGTCGTGCTGCGGCTGCCAGGGACCCGAGACCTTGGCAGCCGCTTCTTTTCATTCCTGCGACAGGTCTGCGGTATCGTTCCGCTGGTTCCCGAGGGCGAATAGCTCAGTTGGTTAGAGCATCCGGTTTACACCCGGGAGGTCGGGGGTTCGAGTCCCTCTTCGCCCACTTCGATGGTGAGACCGGCTGGTTTTGCCGGTGTCACCATCGAAATGCCGGTTTACACCCGAGATCCCGTCGAGTGGTCTCCGCTGCGCGTCGCGGCTCTCATGCGCGAGATTCGGTGGTTGAGTGGGGTCATGACGTCGATCGATGACGCTGCCATCGCGGGGAGGTTGCGCGCGGCGGGGTGCGTATTTGCCGAGGACGAGACGAGCTTGCTGCTCGACCAGGCAGATTCGCCGGACGATCTCGAGGCCATGATCGTGAAGCGAGTCGCTGGCGCCCCGCTGGAACATGTTCTCGGCTGGGCTGAGTTCGCCGATCTACGCATCATCGTGGCGCCGGGAGTGTTTGTTCCGCGTCGACGTACCGAAGTTCTCGTGACGCAAGCCGGCCGGCTCGCGTCGCCGGGGGCGATCGTCGTCGATCTGTGCTGCGGTGCAGGTGCAATCGGGGCTGCTCTGCTGAAGACGTGCGAAGGAATCGAACTTCACGCCGCCGACCTCGATCCTGCAGCAGTGGAATGTGCGCGGCTCAATCTCGAGCCTGTCGGCGGGCACGTGCACGAGGGAGATCTTTTCGCTGCGTTGCCGGCCGAGCTCAAGGGACGCGTCGACATCGTCGTGGTCAACGCGCCGTACGTGCCGACCAGTGCGATCGCGATGATGCCTCCGGAGGCCCGGCTGTACGAAGCCACCATGGCACTCGACGGGGGGCCCGACGGAGTCGACGTACATCGACGTATCGCTGCCGACGTGTCGAGCTGGCTGGCCTCCGACGGCTATGTGCTGATCGAGACGAGCCAGCAGCAGGCGCCGTGGACGAGCGAGGCGCTCGAAGCCAATGGTTTCAACGCCTGGGTCGAACGCGACGAGGAAGTCGACGGCACGGCCGTCGTGGGTACGCCCGTCAGTTGATCAGCTGGACCTGGCTCAGGCTGACCGTACGTTCGCGGTAGGCCGCCACCGTGGTGGCCAGCAGTCCGATCGCGAGCCAGATGGACAAGATGATGATCGGTGTTGCCACGGATCCTCCTCCGGTCTGCGCAGCCTGCAGTCCGTCGATTGCCGGAGTCAGCGGCGACAGCGTGTGGACCATGTCGAGGACTGCCGGCAGTCGCCCGGCTGGTTGACCTGGATCAGAGAGCGAACTCTGCACGAACAGCCAACCTGCTCCGGCAAAGACCCCTCCTCGTCCCCACAGAGCGACGAGTGACTGGACCAGCGCGGTGAACGTCCACGCTGCAACGACCGCGGTGAGCGTGAACCAGATCGGATGGGCGACTCCGAGGCGACCGGTGAGTGCGAAGACCGTCAGGACGACGGCCACCTGACCACCGGCGAGGAGCGTCGCAGGCAGGTACCCGGCGAACGTCGCGCGCCAACCGGGAAGCGCCGAGGCCAGGGGGCGAGCTCCCAACGGGGTGAGCAGCATGAAGGTCGTGAGAGCTCCGAGGAACAGCGCGATGGCCAGCACGAACGGGACACGTGAGTCCGCGGCGGAATCGACTGGGTTGAGCCGGTCCGCTGTGCTGCTGACCGGAGACGCGACGACCTTGCTCAGCTGTGTTCGTTCGCCGTCGGAGTAGCTCGGCACCTGCGCCGCGCCCTCTTCGAGGCCGTCTGCCAATTCCGCGGAACCGTCGGCGAGCTGGTCAGTGCCGGACTTGATCAGGCGAGCTCCCGCCGAGGCCTGGGAGATGGCGTCGGCAAGTTGAGGTGCCTGACCTGCCAGCTCGCGCGTGCCAACGCGTAGCTGCCCGGAACCTGAGGCCAGCTGGGAAGCGCCACCCTTGAGCTGCCCGACGCCTCCGTCGAGCTCTCCGGCTCCGGCGGCCAACTTCTTGGCCCCGTCGCGGGCCTGCGCCACACCGTCGCAGTAGGCCTGGAAGATGATCAACCCCGGACATCTTTCGACCAGCTCGTCCATTCCGTTGGCGAGCTGCGTGGAGCCGTCCGCGAGTTGCGAGCTCCCTTTGCGCAGCTCTCCGACGCCGCTGGACAGCTCAGCAGCCCCAGAGTCGAGCAGGGCAACACCAGCGTCGAGCTCCGCTGCGTCGCTCGGAAAGGTGCGCGTCTGGTCGTTGAGAACGCCAAGGCCATCGCTGAGCTGAGCGGTGCCGTCGGCGAGCTTGGTCGCACCGCTTCGTAGCTGCCCGGCACCGTCTGCTGCTTCGCCGACCGAGGACTTGATCGTGGCGAATCCCACATAGAGGTTGTCGAGGTATGTCGTGGTCACGAAGTTGTTCAACGTCGACGTCGTCGCACGACTGACCTCGCTGGCGATCTGGCCGTTGAGGTAGCTGGTGGCGTCGTTCGTCTCGATGTTCAAGGTGCCCTGTTCAGGGTGCTTGCCTGCTGTCGAGATCGCTGCGGCGGAGAGCCCCTCGGGGATCGTCAGAACTGCGCCGTAGGTCCCGTCCTGGAGACCTTCCCGGGCGTCCTTGGCCTGGGTGATGACCCAGTCGAAGTTCTTTTTGGAATCGTCCGTCGTGAGCTGTCCGGTGAGGAGTCGACCGACCGCTACCGGCGATTCCTTGCCGTCCAGGTCAGTCGTGGTGACGATCTTGTCGTTGTTGACGACCGCCGCACGGATGCTCCTGACATCGCCGCCGGCGTCAGCGCTGGTCTGCAGCAGGCCGGCCAGCAACGGAACGGCGAGGACGGCGAGGAGCGCGATGCGGGTACGCCGGGATCGAGTCAGCCGGGCGAGCTCAAGATAGGGCAGGGATCGCGAGGTGAACATCAGTGAACCAATTCGTGGTGGGGGAGTCGAGCGGGCAGCTCGAGCAGGTCAACCCGGTTCCCGTCGAGAGGAAGCTGGGACGGGTCGGTGACGCTGGCCAGGATGCTGACGTCGGTACGTTCAGTCAGCGCGGTCAGCGTCAACCAGAACAGCTGGATGTCGCGTGGTGAACGCAGGTTGTCGATGTCAGGTATGACGACGAGCTCCGGATCGGCCGGCAGGACGAGGGCGACTCCCAGAACGAGGCGTTCGAGCGGTGACAGGGAGCCGACCCGGTCTCCGCTGCGCAGCGCGGCGATGTCGCCTGCATTGGACCAGCTGTGTGCCTGGAGTAGTGCGGCGTTGACCTGGGTGATCACCTGGTCGATGCGCGATTTCGCGATCCACGCCCGCAAGGTGCCGATCGACAGCTGCTCGGCGACGTGCTCGCCGACGGTCAGCTGGTGATCGAGGTCGTTGATGCCGGGGAACTCGGCAAGCTGCACGCGCGAGCGAACTCGGCCTGCCTCGAACGGGAGCAGGTGATCGGCAACGCGTAGTCGACCCGATTCGAACGGAAGCCTTCCGGAAATGGTGAGCAGCAGCGCATTCTTGACGCCGCGATCCTGACCCGTGACCACCAGCCAGCGACCGCGACGAAGACTGGTCGAGACCGGTTCGCGATCGCGGGCGTACGGTGCCGCGAGGACCAGCGAGTCCGTCGAGATCACGGTCGAGGCGCGATCAGCTGGCCAATGTTCCTGCTCGAGCCGTGCTCGGAGCCCCTCGCCCTCGACATCAACGTGGGGGAGGAGTCGATCGATCCAGCTGGGGAACCACCAGGCTCGGGATCCGAACAGCTGAAGCGCTGCCGGCACCGCGATCATGCGAATGAGGAATGCGTCGACGAAGACACCGACTGCCAACCCGAGGGCGACTGGCTTGATGGCAGCGTCGCCGTGGGGCACGAACGCCGCGAACACCGCGAACATGATGACCGCGGCAGCCGTGACGACCCGACCGCTGGAGACAAACCCACGCTCGATGGACGCGCTGGCATCGCCGGTGCGGGAGAACTCCTCCTTCATCCGAGAGACGAGGAACACCTCATAGTCCATCGCGAGACCGAACAGGACTCCCATGAGCAGGATGGGGAAGAAGCTGATGACGGGCCCGGTGTGCTCGACATTGAGCAGGCCGTTGAGCCAGCCGTGCTGGAACACCAATGACACTGCCCCGAATGATGCTGCCACCGAGAGCAGGTAGCCGACCGTGGCCTTGAGCGGGACGAGGACCGACCGAAACACCGCTGCGAGGAGCAGCAGGGACAGGCCAACCACGAGGATCCCGAACGGGAGTAGCGCGTCACGCAGTCGTTCAGAGATGTCGATCTGGACGGCAGTGGCGCCGGTGACCGAAATGCGTACGCCGAACTCCTTCTGGAGGGCAGGAGCGGCGGCGCGAAGGCGTTTGACGAGCTCTTGGGTCTCGACGGACTGGCCGCCTGTCGTGGGGATGACCTCGACCACGGCAGTGTCAGCGTTGGGGTTGGGCGTAGCCAGCACAACTGCCTCGACGCCCTCGACCTTGGTGATCTCAGCGGCGAGCCCCTTGACCAGGCCGACGGGGTCGGTGCTCTCGATGATGTCGGCCTCCACCAGCAGCGGTGCGTTGAAACCGGGGCCGAAACGCTCCGAGACGATGTCGAATGCTTTGCGCTGAGTGCTCGAGGTGGGTGCGCTGCCGTTGTCATCCAGCGCGAGAAGCAGGCCACGCGCCGGCAGCGCGACAATGCCGAGAACGATGACCACTGCGCCGATCGTCACGAGGGGACGGCGGGTGACGGCGCGGATCCAGCGGTGTGCGAACGGCGCCGCAGTGACACGTGCATTGACCCGGTCGTTGGTCATCAGGCGATCGCCGGAGAAGGCGATGAACGCCGGCAGCAGGGTCAGCGCGACAAGGACGGCGACGAGGACGGCGCCGCCGCCGACGATGCCCATGGCGGTCAGGAAGGGTATGCGTGCCACCGCCAGGCCCACCAGTGCGATGACGACGGTGGCGCCGGCGAAGATGACGGCCGATCCAGCCGTTGCGATCGCCCGGGCGGTGGCTTCTTCGGAGTCATTTCCCAGCGACACCTCTTCGCGATATCGACTGAGGATGAAGAGCGCGTAGTCAATGCCGACGGCGAGCCCGATCATCAGTGCGATCAGCGGCGTGGCGCTCGAGAGGGTCAGGAACGACGTCGTGGCGAAGGTGATGCTCATGGTCACGCCAACGCCAACGATCGCGGTCACGATGGGGATGACTGCTCCCGTCACCGTGCCGAGCGTCAGCAGGAGCACGAGGAAGGCCACCACGACGCCGATCCCCTCGATCAGGGTGAGCTTCGGCCCAGTGTTGGCGAACGCGACGCCGCCGAATTCAGCGGTGTAGCCGGCGGCCCGCAGTGGTGCAGCAGTTGCCTCCAGGTCAGCGAGCTTGTCAGGTGAGATGTCGCCGAAGCCGCCGACGAACTGCACCTGCGCGATGGCCGCGCGTCCATCCTCGGAAATGGATCGATCGATGAGTGGGCTGTAAGGCGACAGGGCGCTCCTGATGAAGCTCAGCTCTTCGATGGTCTCGACAGTTTGTGAGATGAGCTTCTTGGCCGCAGGTTCACCGGCTGTCAGACCTTCAGGCGTCACGACGACGAGCTGCGCTGACGCCCCGCTGAGCTGGGGGAACGTCCGTTCAAGGGTGTCCAGCGATGACTGTGACTCAGTGCCGGGTATGTCGAAGGAGTCGCGCGTGCCCTTTGAGACTCCTGCCATGAGTGAGCCAGATCCGATCAGCAGCACCAGCCAGAGCGCGAGCACGCGTCGGCGATGCACGAACGACCATCGACCCAGGGAGTAGAGGAGTGACGACACCACGTCAGGATACGTTTTTGTATTGGATACGTCAATGTATCCAAATGCGTTCACCTTCGGATACTGTTGACGACGAGCGAAGGAGATTCCATGGCCGCACTGACCGCTCAGCACAGCCCCGAGAAGAGCACCCGTCGCCGTGAGGCAACCCGTGAACGACTTCTCGACGCGGCGCGTGAAGTGATGGCGGAGAGCGGGATTCACAGCGCCACCGTGGAGGAGATCTGCGAGCGTGCCGGATTCACCCGGGGAGCGTTCTACTCCAACTTCGAGACCAAGGACGATCTGATCCTCGACCTGTTCCGTCGTGAGCGTGATCTCATGCTCGGGCGCGTACGTGACGCTGTCGGGACCGAGATCTCGTCACCGGGAGCCACCGATGCCGAGACCCTCGTACGAGTGCTTGACCAGTTTCTGGCGAGCCAACCAACCGATCGCACCTGGTTCCTGGTGCATCAGGAGTTTGTGATCCATGGAGCCCGCCAGCGGCAGATCGCCGATGTCTACCAAGAACTGTGGACGCAGACCCAGGACGAGTTCGCGGGGATCATCCGTTGGGCCGTTGATGCTCTTGGCCGGCGCCTCGTCATGCCAGCTGAACAGGTCACGCTCGTCGTCATGGGAGTGTTCGACGAGGCGATGCGCAACGCCTTCCTCTCCAGCGCGGACGATGAGTTCGATGCCACGGTGCTGCGCGAGATGCTGCCGGGCCTGCTCATGGCCTTCTCCGAGCCTGACTGATCACCCGGAGGTGGGTCGCTGTCGGCAGCGACTGACACAGTGGGCTCATGACAACGGCGAGCACCGAGACCGATGCCCTCGATGCGCTGCGTACGCTGACCGGCCGCGCCGATGCGGTGTTCCACGACGGGCAGCTGGAGGCGATTCGCGCGTTGGTCGACGACAACAGCCGCGCCCTCGTGGTGCAGCGCACCGGCTGGGGCAAGTCAGCGGTCTACTTCATCGCGACGCTGCTGCTCCGCCAACGTGGCGCGGGGCCGACGCTGCTCGTCTCGCCGCTGCTTGCGCTGATGCGCGACCAGGTCGCTGCGGCAGCGCGCGCCGGCGTGCGTGCCGTCGCGATCAACTCGGCCAACCCACACGAATGGGAAGAGACTCGCGCCAAGCTGGCCGCCGACGAGGTCGACGTTCTGCTCGTCTCGCCTGAGCGGCTCAACAATCCGCGATTCCGCGACGAGCAACTGCCCGACCTGATTGCTCGAATGGGCATGCTGGTGGTCGACGAGGCGCACTGCATCTCCGACTGGGGTCACGACTTCCGACCTGACTACCGACGTCTGGCCGAGCTGATCGCCTCCCTGCCGACAGATCTGCCGGTCCTCGCGACCACCGCGACAGCCAACGAGCGGGTCGTGGTCGACGTCGCCGAACAACTGGGATCTGCAAGCACTCCGACATCCAAAGGCGTTCTGACGATCCGGGGCTCGCTGGCACGTACGTCATTGCGCCTGGGTGTTCTCGACCTGCCCAGTTCCGGCGTCCGCCTCGGCTGGTTGCTGAGCCATCTCGGCGCGATGCCCGGCAGCGGCATCATCTACACGCTGACGGTGTCGGCCGCCGAGGACACGGCCCGACTCCTTCGCGATGCCGGTCACGTGGTGCAGGCCTATACCGGCCGCACCGATCCCGAGCAGCGCGAGGAGCTCGAGCGTCGACTCAAGGACAACGAGCTCAAGGCGTTGGTCGCCACCAGCGCGCTCGGCATGGGCTTTGACAAGCCCGACCTGGGCTTCGTGATCCACCTCGGTGCCCCGTCGTCGCCGGTTGCCTATTACCAACAGGTTGGCCGTGCCGGCCGAGCGACCGAGAGCGCGGACGTGCTGCTTCTGCCCGGGCGTGAAGATCCCGACATCTGGCACTATTTCGCGACCTCGTCGATGCCCAACGAGGTGCGGGCAGCCGCCGTGCTCGACGCTCTTGGTGACACGCCGATCTCAACGCCCGCACTGGAGGCATTGGTCGACCTGCGTCGCACACCGCTCGAGCTGCTGCTCAAGGTGCTTGACGTCGACGGTGCCGTGCGCCGGGTCACGGGTGGTTGGGTCTCCACCGGGCGCCCGTGGACGTACGACAAGGACCGTTATGAGCGCATCGCTCAGGCTCGCGAGTCCGAACAGCAGTCGATGGTGACCTACGAGTCGTCGACCACGTGTCGGATGGAGATGCTCCAGGCCGATCTGGACGACCCCACCGCGGCGCCGTGCGGGCGGTGCGACAACTGTGCTGGCGCCTGGTATCCCGCCGCCGTCGACGAGGCCGCGGCACGGACGGCCGCGTCGTCGCTCGACAAGGTCGGTGTCGAGATCGACCCGCGAGCCCAATGGCCCACGGGTTCGACACATGCCAAGGGCAAGATCGCAGCGGACGAGCGGGTCGAGACCGGCCGCGCGGTCGCACGACTCACCGATCTCGGCTGGGGTGGCACGCTGCGCGAGGTGTTTGCTGCTGGCACACCGGACGCTCCCGTCACCGATGCTCTGCTCGGCGCCTGCGTACGTGTGCTCAAGGACTGGGGCTGGGCCGAACGTCCGGCCGCAGTGATCAACATCCCGTCCCGCTCGCGGCCACTGCTGGTCGACTCGTTCGCGCGGGGTATCGCCCGCATCGGCCAGCTCGACGACCTCGGCAGCCTCGACCTCGTCGGTGACGGGCCGCGAGGCGAGCCAGGTGGCAACAGCGCCTATCGACTTGCCGGTGTGTGGGGTGCGTTCACCGTCACTGCTGACCTCGCCGTCCGGCTGCAAGCGCTCGACGGCAAGCCGATTTTGCTGATCGACGACCGAGTCGACAGCCGATGGACCATGACGGTGGCCGCCCGCGAGCTGCGGCAGGCCGGCGCCGGTCCGGTGCTCCCGTTCGCGCTCGCTGTCGTCGCCTGACGCAGGTACGTTGGCGGCATGGAGCATCGATACCTCGGAAACAGCGGACTCAAGATCTCGGAAATCGCCTACGGCAACTGGTTGACCCACGGCTCGCAGGTCGAGGAGGATGCCGCGACCGCGTGCGTGCGCCAAGCGCTCGACGAGGGCATCACGACATTCGACACCGCCGATGTCTACGCCAACACCAAGGCGGAATCCGTGCTGGGACGTGCATTGCGGGGCCAGCGCCGCGAATCCCTTGAGATCTTCACCAAGGTGTACTGGCCGACAGGCCCAGCGGGACCCAACGACTCTGGTCTGTCGCGCAAGCACATCATGGAGTCGATCAACGGCTCGCTGACGCGGCTGCAGACTGACTACGTCGACCTCTATCAGGCGCACCGGTTCGATCTCGAGACACCGCTCGAGGAGACGATGCAGGCCTTCGCCGACGTCGTGCGCAGCGGCAAGGCGCTCTACATCGGCGTCTCGGAGTGGACGGCAGACCAGATTCGTGCCGGTCATGCACTGGCCACAGAGCTCGGCATCTCACTGATCTCCAGCCAGCCCCAGTACTCCATGCTGTGGCGAGTCATCGAGGACGAAGTCGTGCCGACCAGCGAAGAGCTGGGGATCGGTCAGATCGTCTGGTCGCCCATCGCACAGGGTGTGCTGACCGGGAAGTACGCGCCGGGTCAGGCGCCCCCCGAAGGGTCTCGAGCGACCGACGACCAGGGAGGCTCGCACATGATCAGCCGTTGGCTCCGCGACGATGTGCTCACCGGCGTTGCGAAGCTCAAGCCAATCGCGTCGGACGCAGGCCTGACGATGGCGCAGCTCGCGGTCGCTTGGGTGCTGCAGAACCCCAACGTTTCGGCGGCCATCGTCGGCGCATCCCGTCCTGAGCAGGTCACCGACAACGTCGCAGCATCAGGCGTCACGCTGGATGCCGACACCATGAGCGCGATTGACACCGCGCTGGGTGATGTCGTCACTCGTGACCCCGGCGAGACGGCCAAGCAGGTTCCGGCAACGCGTCCGACCTGAGCAGTCCTCGCTAGAGTTCGCACATGCCCACTCTGCGCGATGTCGTCGCCGCTCTCGACGGACTCTATGACCCGCGCTGGGCCGATGACTGGGATGCCGTCGGCACCGTCGTGGGCGATCCGGATGCTGAGGTTGCCAAGGTCTTGTTCGCCGTCGATCCGGTGCAAGCCGTGGTTGACCAGGCGATCGCATGGGGAGCCGATCTCCTGGTGACTCATCATCCGCTGTACCTCAAGGGCGTCACCTCAGTCGCGGCGACGAGCCCCAAGGGACGCGTTGTGCACGACCTCATCAGCAACGGCATCGCCCTGCACACCTGTCACACCAACGCCGACAGCCCCCGTCTCGGAGTCTCCGAGTCGATGGCGCTGACGCTCGGACTGACTGACGTGCGGCCGCTGGCAGCTGACCCCAGCGAGCCGATCGACAAGTGGATCGTGTTCGTGCCGCACGACAGTGCAGACAACGTTGCCGCGGCAATGCATTTGGCAGGGGCCGGCCATATCGGCGACTACGACTCGGCGCAGTTCCAGTCAACTGGCACCGGGTCGTTCCGCGCGCTTGAAGGATCCGATCCGGCGATCGGTGCGGTGGGCAAGATCGAGCACGTGCCTGAGACGCGCATCGAGATGGTCGCCGAGCGTCACCTGCGTGAGGACGTACGCGCCGCGATGCTTGACGCCCACCCGTACGAGGAGGCGGCCCACGATGTGCTCGAGCTCGCCGCGCGTAGCTCTGAGCGCGGCCACGGACGCATCGGCACGCTCAGCACACCCATGAACCTGCCGACTTTGCGCAGCACGTCACCGACCGGTTGCCGGCTCACCGCAGCGCGACGCGGGTCGCCGGTGACCCGGAGCGGTTGATCACGACAGTCGGGGCTGTGCGGCGGATCCGGCGACTTCCTGCTCGCGACGGCGGACGCAGCGGGTGCGGACGTCTATGTCACTTCCGACCTCAAGCACCACCCCGTCAGTGAGCACCTGGAGAAGTTCGGCGCATGTGCGGTGATCGACGTTCCGCACTGGGCCGCCGAGTGGACGTGGCTCCCCGTGGCAGCCAGTTCTCTCGCCGGCAAGGTCGACGGCATCGACGTCCGCGTCTGCGAGCTGGTGACCGATCCGTGGACTGATCACCTGCCGGGTACGGTGTCTAGGTGAAAGCCGATCCCACAGCCCAGGCTGCCCTGCTCGACCTCCAGGCGCAGGACTCGACGCTGGCCCAGCTCGAGCACCGCCGCCGGACATCTTCCCGAGCACGCCAAGATCGAGGAGCTGCAGGCTCGATTTGCCGAGCTCGACGGCACCCGCATCGAGGCGGCGACAGCCGTTGATGACCTCACCCGTGAGCAGCGCAAGGCGGACGCGGAGGTCGAGCAGGTCAAGACCCGCCGGGCCCGTGACGAGGAACGGCTGAACTCTGGCGCAATCAGCAATCCCAAGGACCTCGCGAGCCTGCAGCACGAGCTGACAGCTCTGGAACGCCGCATCTCGACGCTCGAGGACGACGAGCTCGAGGTCATGGAGCGACTCGAAGAGGCGCAGACCGCTCTCGATTCCGCCCAGGCCGAGCTGGCCACCGTGCAGGTCGAGCTCGACCAGATCACTGCGGCACGCGACAGCGCGCTCGTGGTGCTCGACGAGCAGATTGCCGACCATCAGGCCGAGCGAGCCACCAGCGCGTCCCTCGTACCAGCAGAGCTGACGGCGCTGTATGACAAGGTGCGGGCTCAGTACGGCGGACTGGGTGCCGCTGCCTTGCGCGCCAAGAAGTGCGAAGGTTGCCGCCTTGAGCTCAATGGCGTCGATTTGCGAGAGCTGGCTGCACAGCCCGAGGACGAGGTCCTGCGCTGTCCCGAGTGCACGCGCATCCTGGTGCGCACCGCCGAGTCAGGGCTGTGACCGCTCGAGTCATCGTTGAGGCTGATGGTGGGTCGCGGGGCAATCCCGGGCCCGCGTCGTACGGAGCGTTGATCCGCGACGCAGACACCGGTGAGGTGATTGCGCAGCGCGGTGAGACGATCGGCATCGCCTCGAACAACGTCGCCGAGTACAGCGGGCTGATCGCCGGCCTCGAGCTCGCGCGCGAGCACGCACCTGACGCACAGCTGGAGGTCCGGATGGACTCCAAGCTGGTCGTCGAGCAGATGGCGGGTCGCTGGAAGATCAAGCACCCGGACATGAAGCCACTGGCGGCCAGGGCGAAGACTCTGGCCCCGGCAGGTGTGATGTGGACCTGGGTCCCGCGCGAGCAGAATGCGGCCGCCGACGCGTTGGCCAACGCTGCTCTCGACGACCAGGCCGCCGGCGGCTCAGGGCTGGTCAGCGGACCGCGGGTCCGCGCCAAGAAGTCCGATGAGCCTGCGAAGCAGGAGAAGAACCCGCTGGTTGGCTGGCACAAGGGTGTGCAAGACGAACCGGCGACGATCATCCTGCTGCGCCATGGCGTCACCGAGTCGACCGAGCGCAAGCTGTTCTGCGGAAGTGGCGGGGCCGACCCGGGCCTGACCCCCTTCGGCGTGGAGCAGGCTGAGCGCGCTTCGCGGTGGATCGCCGAACACGGCGGCGCCGACGCGATCGTGACCTCACCATTGCGGCGCACGCGCGAGACGGCGTCATTCGTGTCACAAGCTCTCGGACTCGACGTCGAGCACGAGCCGGGTATTGCCGAGGCCAACTTCGGCGCGTGGGACGGGCACAGCTTTCCGGAGGTGATGGAGCGCTGGCCCAGCGAGCTTGAGCAGTGGCTCAGCTCGACCTCCGTCGCACCTCCGGGTGGCGAACACTTCGACGGTGTCCAAGAGCGTGTCACGGCGGCGCGGGACCGCCTGGTCAGCGCGTACGCCGGTCGCACGGTCGTCGCAGTCAGCCATGTCACACCGATCAAGATGATGGTCCGGCTGGCGCTCGACGCACCGATTCAGGTCATCTACAAGATGGAGCTCGCGCCGGCGTCAATCACGACCATCAAGTGGTGGCCGGACGGTACGCCATCGCTGCGCAACTTCTCGATCGTTCCCGACTAGACCTCGGCGACGACGACGTCGAGGCGTTGGCCTTCCCGTTCGACGGTCCAGCCCAGCTCGCCCAGGACGCCATGCATCTCGCCGACCGTCGTCGGGTCTGCGCCTGACTCGAGCAGCGCTCGGACGATACGACCCTTGGTCGCCTTGTTGAAGTGGCTCACCACCTTGCGGACGCCTCGTTGTTCATGAAGCACTCGCATCGTCACGGTGCGTTCGGCGAGCTCGGCAGGAGGCTTGCCCAGAGCGGCATACATGCCTGAGCGCAGGTCGATCAGCAGCCCGTCGGCTGTGGCGTCGGTCAGCACGCGGGGGAGTGGCGCTCTCCAACGGCTGGCCACGGTGCCGAGCCGCGGGAGCGATCCGTCACCTGACAACCTGTAGGCCGGAATACGGTCGCTGGGACGCAGGAGGCCGAACAACGCGCTGGCGATCGCCAGCGATTCGTCGGCGCGCGAGCGAGAGGTCGCGTCGAGCGAAGGCAGATCCAATGACGCGAACAGGACACCGGTGTAGACCTCGTCTGCACGGGCCGTGGGTTCGTCGGCCAGCCCGGCGTTGATCTCGATCGCTTCTGCCTGGGTGGGCCCGAGGTCGAGCGCCTGCATCGCGCGCTTGGGGTTGCCCGAGCACATCTTGACCAGGGCCCTCAGCAATTGGGCTCGTACGGGGGTCAGGGTGGGGAACGACAATGAGTCGAGGTCGAGTCGAGCTCCTTCGACCGGTCGGGTCTTCCCCTCGGACGGCGGGAGCAGGATCAACACCGCACGAATCTAGCCGACCAACATCCATACTCCGACAGCGGCGAACAGTGCCGCCGAGACCATGTGGACCGCCCGAAGGGGAAGCACCTGCAAGAGGGACCGTCCCACGAGCACGGCAAGCACGATCGAGACCAGCATGCCGAGCGTACTGCCGATCCAGATCAGCACCCAGTGGTACTGGGTCGACAGCGTCATCGTGGCGAGCATGGTCTTGTCGCCGAGCTCGGCAAGGATAAATGCGGCACCCACCACGAGCACCGCGACGCCACCTCTGGCGCGTTCGGTGGGTGGCTCATCGACCGTCAGGTTGCGCAGTGTGAGAGCAGCAAAGCCCAGGAAAAGGACGCCGGCCGCAACGCGGACCCCATGCTCGGGAAGGTTGTCCCCAATCGCATTGCCCACCAACGCCGAGACAAAATTGGTGAGCGCACAGGCGATGCCTGCACCGATGATGACGGTCCGTGAGCGAAACCGGGTCGCGAAGGTCATCGAAAGCAGCTGGCTCTTGTCGCCGAGCTCAGCAAGGAACACCAAGCCGGCGCTCAGCAGGACCGCGTACACGACAAAGGCTCCTCGTCCGCCTGGACGAAGAGCCTGGATGACAAGCCTTCGACCAGGCATCGTCACATGACAACTACTGGTCGAAAGTCTCGTCCGCCACGGTGTGCATGTTGTGCACGGTGTGGCCTGATGCACCGGATCCCACAGGTTCGTGGTCTCAGTATGTCGATGCAACCGTTGGGGACTACTCCCTTTCGTACGGCAAGCCTAGCGCACGTTGGCGACGGTAGGATGGCGCTGCGAATGAGTCGGCCGGGCGGCCGCGGCACACTCTGCCTTCGGGTGGGAGGTGTCGAGGAAAGTCCGGACTCCGTAGAGCGACGGTGGTGGCCAACAGCCACCCACGGCGACGTGCGGGACAGTGCCACAGAAATCAAACCGCCAACGGCCCTTCGGGGAACGGGTAAGGGTGAAACGGTGAGGTAAGAGCTCACCAGCGCTCCGGGTGACCGGGGCGGCTAGGTAAACCCCACCGGGAGCAAGACCAAGAGGATGCCATTTCGTTCGCGGAATGGGGTCTGCGCTGACGGGCTGCTCGTCCAATGTCAGCGGGTAGGTCGCACGAGGCGTTCAGCAATGGACGTCCCAGATGGATGGTCGCCCACGACAGGATCCGGCTTACAGGCCGGCTCATTCGCCCCCGCGGAGCGCCCGACGTTACGAGACGTCTGCGAGGTGCAGCGACTGCTGCACGGCCGTGGGGTCGTACTCCCAGGCAATCTCACGGACTATGTCGACCAGATCGGGATCGTCGGTGTCGATCGTCACCAGGATCTGGCGCTGAGGCAGGCGGGCAATGGTGACGTTGTCCATGGCGCTCAGGGCCTGTTCGACAGCCGTGTAGGCGTCCTCGCCGCTGAGCTCCATCGTGAGTGTCACCCGATGCATAAGTCCAATTTCTCCCTTTTACGAAGTTTGCTGCCCTACAAGTGTGAACGAGCGCGGGTGAAGGAAGTTAGGGGGCGTGATGCGACACTTGCCTCGTGACGACCTCCGCGAATGCCCCCGTACGCGACGGTGCAGCTGAGCTGCAAGCTTTGCGTCAAGTGCAACGTCGGGTCGCTGCCATCGGGTTCTTCGCCGTCGCGATCCACGGCATTCTCGGCCTCGCCGTCGTCGGACACATCGTCGACGGTCAAGGCCGCCATGGAGATGCCGTCGTCCTCACCGTGATGTCTGGCGTTTTCGCCCTGATCACGTACGGGGTGATCCGCACGATCCTGCAGCGTCGTCTGTGGTCCCCGGTGTGGATGCTGCTCGCTGTGACGCCTTCGGTCATCGCCATCGTGCTCGTTGCTTGAGCATTGAACGGGGTCGCTAACGTGGGCGTCATGAGTCACGTACCCACGATCACCTTGAACAACGGCATCGAGATTCCGCAGTTGGGCTTCGGCGTCTACCAAGTCGAACCGGACCAGACGAAGGACGCGACCCTCAGGGCATTTGAGGTCGGATACCGCCACATCGACACGGCGCAGATGTACCGAAATGAAAAGGGCGTCGGCGAGGCCGTACGCGACTCGGGCATCGATCGCGCTGAGCTTTTCATCACGAGCAAGCTCAACAACGGCTTCCACGCCCACGATGATGCGATCAAGGCATTCGACACCTCGCTCGACACGCTCGGCATGGACTACCTCGACCTGTTCTTGATCCACTGGCCGCTGCCTGGAATTGACGTCGACTTCCTCGAGACCTGGGGAGCGCTCGAGGAGATCTATGCCTCCGGCCGCGCCAAGTCGATCGGTCTCTCCAACTTCCAGCCGTCACACCTGCGACGCGTCGTGACCGAAGGCACCGTCGTGCCGGCGGTCAACCAGATCGAGGTGCATCCTTACCTCACCCAGGACGATGTGCGCGCCGTCAACGCTGAGCACGGCGTCGCCACCGAGTCGTGGTCACCCATCGCCCAGGGACTCGTGCTTGACGATCCGGTGATCACCGGTATCGCCAGTGCTCACGGCAAGTCGCCCGCACAGGTCGTGTTGCGTTGGCACATCCAGCGCGGCGACATCGTGTTCCCCAAGTCGGTCACGCCCGAGCGTGTCCAAGAGAATTTCGAGTTGTTCGACTTTGAGCTGTCTGCGTCCGACCTCGGCGTGATCTCGGCGCTCGACAAGGGGCAGCGGACTGGTCCAAACCCCGACGAGTTCAACTGGATCCCCTGATTCACCGGTAGTTCCCGATACGCTGCGGGGCATGAGCGAAGAACACGAGAATCACGAGCCGCCAGCGCGATTCAGTTATGCCGTCGGTGGCGGTCTGGGACTGCTGATCGGTGGCGCCATCGGTCTGTTCATGGACCACTTCCTGGTCGACGCAGTGTTTGGCGTCGCAATCGGGCTCGTTGTGGCCTATATCGTCCGGACGCTCAAGCCGTAGTCAGGATCTCTGCGCCGTCCTTGGTGACGAGGAGCGTGTGCTCGAACTGAGCAGTGCGGGACTTGTCCTGGGTCGAGGCCGTCCAGCCGTCGTCCCACAGATCCCACTCGATGCTGCCAAGTGTGAGCATCGGCTCGATCGTGAAGGTCATGCCCGGCACGATGACGGTGTCGTATGCCGGGTCGTCGTAGTGGGGGACGACTAGTCCGTCGTGGAACGCCGGACCGACGCCGTGCCCGGTGAAGTCGCGCACGACTCCGTAGCCGAACCGCGCCGCGTACGTCTCGATGACGCGGCCTATGACGTTGATCTCGCGACCCGGCTTGACTGCCCGGATCGCTCGCATCGTCGCCTCGTGGGTGCGCTCGACCAGCAGGCGTGACTCCTGGTCGACGTTGCCGACGAGGTAGGTCTTGTTGGTGTCGCCGTGCACGCCACCGACATACGCCGTGATGTCGATGTTGACGATGTCGCCGTCCTCGAGTGGGCGGTCGTCAGGGATGCCGTGACAGATGACCTCGTTGACGCTGCTGCACAGCGACTTGGGGTATCCGCGGTAGCCGAGGGTCGAGGGATAGGCGCCTTGGGCGATCAGGAACTCGTGCCCGACCCGGTCGAGCTCATCAGTCGTGACGCCCGGTGCGATGGCAGCCTCGACAGCGTCGAGAGCCTGGGCGGCGATGCGACCGGCAATCCGCATGGCCGCGATCGTCTCGGCATCGCGCACAGTGGAGCCGCGATAGGGCAGCGGTGCGGCCTGGCCGACGTACTCCGGATGCTCGATTGAGGCGGGTACGGCCCGCTCGGGGGACAGCCTTCCGGCGATCATCACAGTCACTCGGCGAGTTTAGGCGGGACGTCCCAGCCCAATGTGATGCAGGATGTAGGTATGAGTCACGACGACAAGTGGTATTTCTGTCTGGTGCACCACAAGGTTGAGCCAGAGGAGGGCTGCCGCAACGCAGATCGGCTCGGTCCGTACGACTCCGAGGAGGAGGCGGGACGGGCGCTGGAGATCGCCGCTGAGCGAACGAAGGCCTGGGACGAAGACGAGGCTTGGAACGACGACCTCGGAGACAAGTGACGCGGCGCCGTCGGCGCCGTAGAGATCTCAAGCTCGATCGGTCGGGCCCGTGGATTGCCATCGTCGGGCTCCTGATGGTGCTGTGGTGCTCGATCTCGACAGTTCTCTACGCGCCGTGGTGGGGTGTCGTTCTGGCCCTGTCGTTCCTCATCCCGCAGGTGCGACTGGTCGCCAGATGGGCCGGGCCGAAGCCGAAGCTCACGATGGCTGTTCCCGTGGTCGGGCTCGTGGCCTGGTTGCTGCTCTCACTCTCCGGCGCAGCCTGGTGGGGCTGGAGCACCTAGGCCACGGCAGGCGCGCGCTCAACCCACCAGCACTGCGCGCTCGAATGAGTCGTCAGCTGTCGAAGGAGTGCTCGGCGGCCGGGAAGGCGCCGTCCTTGACGTCGGCGACGTACTGCTTCGTCGCTTCGAGCATCACCGAGTGCAGGTCGGCGTACTTCTTGACGAAGCGCGCCGTCTTGCCTGAGTTGAGCCCGAGCATGTCCTGCCAGACCAGCACCTGGGCGTCGCAGTCGATGCCGGCGCCGATGCCGACAGTCGGGATGCGCAGGGCCTTGGTCACCTCGGCGGCTACGGGTGACGGGACCATCTCCATGACGATCGCGAACGCACCCGCGGCTTCGAGCGCCTTGGCTTCCTCGACCATGCGCGCTGCGTCGTCGCCGCGCCCCTGGACCCGGTAGCCGCCAAGATTGTGCTCGGCCTGTGGGGTGAAGCCGATATGTGCGCACACCGGGATGCCGGCATCCGTCAGCAGCTTGACCTGAGGAACCATCGCGAGGCCTCCCTCCAGCTTGACGGCGTGGGCGTTGGCCTCCTTCATGAACCGCACCGCGGTGTGGAACGCCTGCTCCGGCGAACCCTGATATGACCCGAACGGCAGGTCAGCGAGCACGAGCGCGTGCTTGGCCGATCTGGCCACCGCACGGACCAGCGGGATCAGCTCGTCGACCGTGACCGGCAGGGACGTCTCGTTGCCGTAGACGTTGTTGGAGGCCGAGTCGCCGACCAGCAGCACCTCGATGCCGGCGTCGTCAAAGATCGCGGCGGTGTACTGGTCGTACGCCGTGAGCATGGTCCACTTCTCGCCCTGCTCCTTCATCTGGTGCAGGTGGTGCGTGCGGATGCGCTTGCGGGTTGATGGTGCAGCGGGCGCCGATCCGGTGCCGTAGGGCGCAGTCTCTTCAGGGGTGCTCATGATTTCTCCTTCTCGCAGCTCCTCGCGGAGTCCACGGACACCTCCACAGTGCCAGATGTTGAGCCTCGCGCCACGAACTGTGAAGCAACTCACGGCCGTGCGGCAAAGCCGCTTGCCCTACGTGTCCTCGCGCCAACGGTGGGTGATGGGTACGCGGCGGTCGCGGCCGAAGTTGCGTCGTGACACCTTGGGTCCCGGCGGGTACTGACGACGCTTGTACTCCGCCTTGTCGACCAGCGTCACGACGCGGTGGACGAGCGCGGGGTCGTGGCCCTCGGCGATCACGGCTGCAGAGCCAAGGTCACGCTCGACATATGCGTCCAGCACCGCGTCGAGCAGGTCGTACGGCGGCAGCGAGTCGGAGTCGAGCTGGCCCGGTCGGAGCTCGGCCGACGGGGGTTTGCTGATGGTTCCTTCGGGGATCGGTGCGGTCTCGCCACGTTCGGCGGCGACTTCGTTGCGCCAGCGCGCGAGCTCCCAGACCAGAGTCTTCGGCACGTCCTTGATCGGCGCGTATGCGCCCACCGCGTCACCGTAGATCGTCGAATAGCCCACCGCGAGCTCGGACTTGTTTCCGCACGCCAGCACGAGATGACCGTGCTGGTTGGAGAGACCCATCCAGATGACGGCTCGGATGCGGGCTTGCAGATTTTCCTCAGCGAGCCCGGTGAGGTGCAGCGACTCCTGATAGGTGTCGAAGATCGGCGCGATCGGGATCGTGTCGAGCGACAAACCGGTGCGCTCGGCCATCTCTGCGGCATCGGACTTGGAGTGCTCGCTCGACCAGGCGCTGGGGTTGGAGACGCCGTTGACGTTCTCAGGGCCGAGCGCGTCGACGGCGATCGCGGCGACGAGCGTCGAGTCGATGCCGCCAGACATGCCGAACAGCACCGATTGGAAGCCGTTCTTGTGCACGTAGTCGCGCAATCCGGTGACCAGCGCGGTGTAGATCTCCTCGTTGCGGCTCATCCGTTGGGCGTGCACGGTCGGCCGGGGCTCGTACGCGGCGAACGGCTCGGAGGTGATGATGGTGCGCTTGATCGCGAGCCCGCCGAAGCGCTCGGCATCGCTGGGCATCGTGGGTGTCGCCGCGGGAAGTTCAAGGTCGACCACGAGCAGCTCGGGGGCGAACTGGCCTGATCGCCCCAACACAGCGCCGGTGGCGTCCACGACGATCGAGTCGCCGTCGAAGACCAGCTCGTCCTGACCGCCGACGAGGTTCACGTAGGCGAGCACGCACTCGCCCTCGGCGGCCCGACGGGCACAGAGGTCGAGGCGGATGTCGTCCTTGTCGGCCTCGTACGGCGAACCGTTGGGAACGACGAGCAGAGCTGCATCGGCAGCCTTGGCCGCGGCGGACGGCCCATCGCGCCAGAGGTCCTCGCAAATGGCGAGGGCGACGTCGATGCCGCCGATCTGCACGATGTTGATGGTGTCGCCAGGCACGAAGTTGCGGATCTCGTCGCCGACGCCGTAGTTCCACAGGTGGTGCTTGGCCTGGCGGGCCACGATCGCGCCGTCATGGATCACCGCGACATTGTTCTGAGGTGCGTTCTTGGGAATGCCCGGTGCATCGAGGACGTCGGGCAGCTGGTCGAGGTAGCCGACCATGGCGACGATGTCGCCGCAGCCCTCCTCCTTCAGGCGCACCGCGAGCGTCTCGATCGCGGCCTTCGAGGCCTCGATCAGCGACTGGCGCATGGCCAGGTCTTCGAGCGGATAGCCCGTCAGCATCATCTCGGGGAACACGATCAGGTGTACGTCCTGCGCGGCGGCAGCTTTGCACTGCTCCACGACGATGTCGGCATTGCCGACGAGATCGCCAACAGTGGCGTTGACCTGAGCAAGGGCGAGGCGCATCTGGGACACACCCGCAGCGTATCGCCGCGCCCACCCATGTCGTTTCGACAGGCTCAACGAGCGGTGGGAGGGCCGTCGTTCCTTGGGCCTGTCGAAAGGACCCGAAACATGCTCGTAACACGTGTTCGTCACACTGGCCGTATGGGTAAACAGGAAGACTTCGTCCTGCGTGCGCTCGATGAGCGAGACGTCAAGTTTGTGCGGCTGTGGTTCACCGACGTGCTCGGCTCACTGAAGTCGGTGGCGATCGCGCCGGCTGAGCTCGAGGGCGCCTTCGCCGAGGGCATCGGCTTCGACGGTTCGGCCATCGAGGGCTTCGCCCGTGTGCACGAAGCCGACATGCTCGCCCGCCCCGACCCGTCGACGTTCCAGATCCTCCCGTGGCGCGGCGAGACACCCGCAACGGGTCGTATGTTCTGCGACATCCTGATGCCCGACGGCACCCCGTCGTACGCCGATCCGCGGCATGTCCTCAAGCGCACCCTGCAGAAGGCTGCCGAGGCTGGGTTCACGTTCTACACCCACCCCGAGATCGAGTTCTTCCTGTTCAAGGGCAAGCCCGGTGTCGGCGAGCGGCCGGTGCCCGTTGACGACAGCGGCTACTTCGATCACACCGCTCAGGGTGGTGGCCAGGACTTCCGTCGCGAGGTCATCACGATGCTCGAGAACATGGGGATCTCGGTCGAGTTCAGCCACCACGAGGGAGGCCCGGGCCAGCAGGAGATCGACCTGCGCTATGCCGATGCGCTCTCGACGGCCGACAACATCATGACGTTCCGCACGGTGGTGCGCGAGGTGGCGTTGAGCCAGGACAAGTGGGCGTCGTTCATGCCCAAGCCGTTCACCGAGCACCCGGGCTCGGGCATGCACACTCACGTGTCGCTGTTCGAGGGCGACGAGAATGCGTTCTACGAGGCCGGGGCTGAGTACCAGCTCTCCAAGACCGGTCGATCGTTCATCGCCGGCATCCTGCATCACACGCCGGAGATCACCGCCGTCACCAACCAGTGGGTCAACTCCTACAAGCGTCTTGCGGGCGGGGGAGAGGCACCCAACTACGTCTGCTGGGGCCACAACAACCGCAGCGCACTGATCCGAGTGCCGATGTACAAGCCGCACAAGGGCAACTCCGCACGTATCGAGAACCGTGCCATCGACTCGGCCTGCAACCCTTATCTCGCTTTCGCGCTGGTGCTTGCTGCCGGACTCAAGGGCATCGAGGAGAAATACGAGCTGCCGCCCGAGGCCGAGGACGATGTGTGGTCGCTGAGCGAGAACGAACGCAAGGCGATGGGTATCGCTCCGTTGCCTCGCAACCTCGACGAGGCGATCCGCACGATGGAGACCAGTGAGCTCGTGGCCGCGACGCTGGGCGAGCACGTCTTCGACTTCTTCCTGCGCAACAAGCGGGCCGAATGGCAGGACTATCGCTCGCAGGTCACGCAGTTCGAGATCGACCGCATGATGCCGATGCTCTGAGCGGGCCGTAGCCTGCATACGTGGCAAAGGACACCGCAGAGGACGCCCAGGCGTTGGCGCGCAAAGGCTTCCGCAATGGCGAGCTGGCCGTTGCCAACCTGCAACGACTCGGGAAGGTGCCCGAGGCGCTGATCGACCAGATCGCCGGAGTCGCGGGTCCTGACACGGCGTTGTCATCGCTCAGCATGATCGCTGAGCGCATGGGTGCGTCCGAGTTGCTCGCGATGCTCGATGCAGATCGTGAGCTGCGCCAGAGACTGCTCGTCGTCCTCGGCACGAGCGAGGCGCTCGGCGACTTCCTCGGCCGCCACCCCGAGTTCATTGCCGATCTCGGCCGCGACGAGCTCTCACGGACGCCGATCGCTCTGGACTTGCGGCGATCTCATATGTCGGCCGCGACCAATGCCGATGAGTTGCGCGTCAACTACCACCGCAAGCTGCTGCACCTCGCGGCCCGCGACCTGACCGCGCTCACGTCCTTCGAGCAGTCGTCAGCCGAGCTCTCCGATCTCGCCGTGGCAACTTTGGGTGCCGCACTGCAGATTGCCCGGGCCGAGGAGGACGACGACGACCTCTGCAAGTTCACGATCATGGCGATGGGCAAGACCGGGGGCCACGAGCTCAACTACCTCAGCGACGTCGACGTGATCTTCGTGTACGAGGCCTGCGAGGGCGCCGATGACCATGCCGCGTCCGCGGCGGCGACCCGCCTGGCATCGTCGACGATGAGGCTGTGCCGCGAGCACACCGGCGAGGGCACGATCTGGGAGGTCGATGCCAACCTCCGGCCCGAGGGCAGGGACGGCCCGCTGGTGCGGTCATTGCCCAGCCACATCGCCTACTACGAGCGGTGGGCGACGACGTGGGAGTTCCAGGCGCTCCTCAAGGCCAGGTTCGCAGCGGGCGACGAGGCGCTGGGACAGGCGTATGTCGACGCGCTCTCACCGATGATCTGGATGGCCAGCACGCGAGAGAACTTCGTCACCGACGTACGCGCGATGCGTCGACGAGTCGTCGAGAACATTCCGTCGCACCAGCGCGAGCGTGAGCTCAAGCTCGGCCCCGGAGGACTGCGTGACGTCGAGTTCGCCGTGCAGCTGCTGCAGCTCGTGCACGGACGGGCCGACCTCAAGCTGCGCAGCCCCACGACCCTGGAGGCGCTTCGCGCGCTGACCGAGGGCGGTTACGTCGGTCGGCGAGATGGCGCGGCGATGGAGGAGGCATACGAGTTCCTTCGCACCCTGGAGCACCGCATCCAGCTGTTCAAGCTGCGGCGCGGGCACACGGTCCCTGACGACCCCGAGGACCTGCGGCGCATCGGCCGCAGCATGGGCTATCGCCACAATCCCGCCGAGAGCCTGACCAAGGACTGGCAGGCACATCGCCGGTTGGTCCGTCGCCTGCACGAAAAGCTGTTCTACCAACCGCTGCTGGAGGCCGTCGCCTCCCTGCCGACCGATGGGCTGCGGCTCACCCCGTTGGCCGCCGAGCAGCGACTCAAGGCTCTCGGTTTCGTCGATCCCATTGGCGCGCTGAAGCACATCCAGGCCCTCACGTCGGGAGTGTCCCGCCGTGCCGCGATCCAGAAGGCGCTGCTTCCGGCGATGTTGGCATGGCTCGCGGAGACCCCCGATCCGGAGGCAGGACTACTCGCGTTTCGCAAGATCTCGGAAGGGCTTGGCGAGACGCACTGGTATCTCCGCAAGCTTCGCGACGAGGGCGAAGGCGCCGAGCAGCTCGCCCGCGTGCTTGGCTCAAGTCGCTACGTGACCGACCTGATCCTGCGGGCCCCCGACTCGGTCGCACTGCTCGGCGATGACGCAGAGCTGACGCCGCGATCGATCGAGCGGCTGCGCAGCGAGATGGACCACGCGGCCGAGCGGCACAGTGAACCTCAGGATGCCATCCGCGCCGTACGACGCGTGCGCCGACGCGAGCTCTCACGGGTTGGCATCGCCGACATCCTTGAGCGACTCGACATCCTCGAGGTCGGAGAGGCGCTGACCGACATCTCGGTGGCGACGCTGTCAGGTGCGTTGAAGGTCGCGATCTCGGCGGTGGAAGCCGACCGCGGCCCGATGCAGACCCGCATGGCCATCGTGCTCATGGGCCGGCTTGGCGGTGGTGAAGCCGGCTACAGCTCTGACGCCGATGTGATGTTCGTGCATGATCCGCTTCCGGGTGCCGACGGCACGGCGGCTGCTGAAGCGGCGATGGCGGTGGCGGTGGGTCTGCGCAAGATGCTGGCCGCACCCTCCGATGACCCGCCCCTGGAGGTCGACGCCGAGCTCCGGCCGGAAGGCAAGAACGGCCCGCTCGTTCGTACGTTCGCCGCGTACAAGGCTTACTACGAGAAGTGGTCGGCGGTCTGGGAGGCGCAGGCGTTGCTGCGCGCGAATGCGGTGATCGGCGATGAAGAGCTCTCGAGGCGGTTCACGGCACTGATCGATCCGCTCCGTTGGCCCGATGGCGGCGCAACAGCTGATGAGGTGCGCGAGATCAGGCGCATCAAGGCGCGGGTCGATTCGGAACGACTTCCGCGAGGGGCCAACCCCAACACTCACCTCAAGCTCGGTCGTGGCGGCCTCGCCGACGTTGAGTGGACTGTTCAGCTGCTGCAGATGCAGCACGCGTACGAGGTGCCCGGCCTGCGCACGACCCGGACCTTGGAGGCACTCCATGCCGCACGGGACGCCGACCTGCTCAGTCGCTCCGACGCGCAGGCGCTTGAGAACGCCTGGCGCCTGGTCAGCCGCATCCGCAATGCCGTCGTGGTGATGCGCGGCAAGCCCGCCGAGTCGATGGTCGAACAGGGCGCCGATAGGGCGGGTGTGGCCCATCTTCTCGGCTACGGCATGGATCAGAGCGAACGCATGGTCGACGACTACCTCCGCACCACCAGGCACGCTCGAAAAGTTGTGGAGCGCATCTTCTACGAGTCCTCGCTGACGGTGCAAGGCGCACGCCGGCACTTGCGGCCTCGGGGCCTGGTGCTTTCCTCCGTTCGTATGGTCGGCGATGACCATGGCGCGCTCGTTGATGTTCAGTCCGCCCCACACGCCGTACGGCTCGCGTACTGCGAGCGCATGGTCGAGGCAGGCCTGGACGTACCGGGCACACCGCGCAGAGTGCCTTGGCGGCAGCTTCGCGGCGGCGCCGGCGGGGTCCGCGTTCAGCATCGGGTGAAAAGAACGTCTCAGGGTCAGTGGTGCGGCAGGCTCCGTCGTACTGCCACTCCCAGGTCTCCTGGATCGGCATGGGCAGGCGCGCGATGCTGGCCATGGCTCAACGCTCCGAGTCGATCGGACGGGACATGCTGATCTGGTGGACGTTGATGTAGCCCGTCTTGAAGCCGGCCTCGCAGTAGGCGAGGTAGAACTCCCACATGCGGCGGAACGTCTCGTCAAAGCCCTGGGTGTTGATCGTGGCCCAGTTGGCATTGAAGCTGTCGCGCCACATGCGCAGCGTGCGCGCGTAATGCGAACCGAGCGGGCGCTGGTTGGTGACTACGAGCGTCGTATGACCAGCGAGCACCTCGTCGATTGCGTCCAGCGACGGAAGCAGCCCGCCGGGGAAGATGTACTTCTGGATCCACCCGTAGGAGTTGCGCGTCGCGAGATAGCGGTGGTGATCCATCGTGATCGCCTGGATCGCCACGTGGCCGCCCGGTGCGAGCAACTTGTCGATCGTGGAGAAGTACGTCGGCCAGAACTCTTCACCGACAGCCTCGATCATCTCGACGCTCACGATCGCGTCATACTCGCCGGTGACCTCGCGGTAGTCGACGAGCTGCAGATCGACCTCGACGCCGGCCTCGGCGAAACGCTCCTCGGCGAGTGCGGCCTGCTCCTTGGAGATCGTGATCGTGGTGACGTTGGCTCCGCGCTGTGCGGCCCGGATGGCGAGTGATCCCCAGCCACTGCCGATCTCGAGAACACGGGTGCCCTCGCCGACGTGTGCGTCGTCAAGCACGGCGTCGATCTTGCGCATCTGTGCCTGCTCGAGTGTCTCGTCGCCCTCGAACCAGGCCGACGAATAGTTCATCGACGGGTCGAGGAACTGCGCGAACAGCTCGTTGGAGAGGTCGTAGTGGGCCTCGATGTTCTTGCGCGAGCCGTTGACCGAGTTGCGCTGATGATGGGGAAGCTTCTTGTCGACGAAGACTCGGAACTTCTGCAGTGGAACCGGCACGATCGAGGTGAGGCGCTCCGCGAACGGTGTCAGCAGGTCGGCAAGATCGGTGCCGGCACCGGTGGTCCAGTCGCCGGCCATGTAGGCCTCACCGAAGCCGATCTTGGTGTCGGCCCCGAGGCGGGCGAAGAAGGCCTTGGGACGGACGATTCGCATCTCTGGCGCGCCGGCATCACCAGCACCCCATTGGGTGCCATCGGCCATCGTCAACCGGACGGGTACGCGGTTGATCGTCGGCTTGAGAATTGCCTTGGCAGCGCGCGCCTTGGCCGGGGTGCGCGGGGTGTGCGCGATACCGGGCCAGCGGGCGGTGGCGAAGTCAGTCATTGGGTGCCTTCCTGCGGTGTGTGAGCTGGTCGTGGAACGACCGGCAGTCTGCGGATCCAGAGCCATACACCGTGTATTCGGATCAGAAGGCTGGTGCGATGGGTCATCAGCGGCATTTTGACGAGAAGTTTGCCGAGCCGGCCCGCCGTCGCGGGGCGAGGCGTTCCGCGGAAGGTTGCCGTGAAGACTGCCTCGCCGCCCTGGCGCAGGATCACCGTCGATGAAACGGACTCGGCAGAGAGCGTGAACTGCAGGTCGTAGCGACCGTCGACGGTGAAGAACGGTGAGACGTAGAACGCCTTGTCGACCGTGGCCTTGCCGGCGTCATCGGTCTCCAGAAGATAGGCGTGGCGCTCGCCGTACGTGTTGTGCACCTCGGCGACGATGCAGCGCAGCGATCCGTCGGGCGCGATTGCCCAGAACACGCTGAGTGGGTCGAAGGTGTGACCCAGTACGCGCGCATTCGCGAGCATCAGCAGCCGGTGGCCGCTGATGTCGACGTCTCCGGCCTTGCAGAATCGCTCGATGTTCGCGCGGATCGTGTCATCAGGGTCGCCGATGTGGTCAGCGGCCTTGAAGGACGAGAACGGCCTGAGCGCGCGGTTCATCTGCGGGAGGTCATCGACGTCGACGAGCCATTGGTAGACGCGATTGGTGAAGCGGTGCCGCAGGGGAGTGCGGCGGGTGTGTCCGACCGTGCCCTCGACCAGGGCAGGGAGAGGTGGCAGGACGGGGGTCACCATGCGGTGCCCAGTGCCAAGGCCGCGTCCACGCCGGATCGGCAGCCGTCCTCGTGAAATCCCCAGCCGTGATAGGCGCCGGCAAACACCGTGGTGTCGGTGAACAGGCCGGCCAGCTCGCCTTGTGCCGCGACGGATGCGGGGGTGTAGATCGGGTGCGTGTAGTCCATTCGCGCGACCACAGTTGCGGGGTCGATGCGATCAGATGCGTTGAGCGTGACGAGGAAGGGCTCGGCGCTCTCGATGCCTTGGAGTCGATTCATCCAGTAGGTCACAGCCGTCCGGTCGCTGCGTTGGGCGCAGTCGTCCATTCGATAGTTCCATGACGACTGGGCTGCTGGTGCGTCCGGGAGCTGTGAGGCGTCGCAGTGCAGGAGTGTCTCGTTGTGGGAGTACTCGAACGCGCCGAGCACTCGACGTTCGTCGTCGCTCGGATCAGTGAGCAGGGCGAGAGCGTCGTCGGCATGCGTCGCTACGACGACGGCATCGACCTGGTGCAAGGTGCCGGCAGAGTCGAGCAGCTCGACTGCATCCGGCTTGCGGGTGATCGTTCTGATCGCGGTCGAGGCGCGTACGTCGCCGATCGCGGCGGTCACCTTGTCGATGTAGGTGCCGGATCCACCCGCGACGGTGTACCACTGCGGCGAGCCCTTGATCGACAGGAAGCCGTGATGCTTGAGGAACTCGAACAAGTAGCGCGCGGGGTAGGACAGCGCGCTTTCGTGGCCGGACGACCACACACAGGACACGACGGGAACTGCGTAGTGGGAGATGAAGAACTCGGAGAATCCATGGATACGCAGGAAGTCGCCGTACGTCTGGGGCTCGTCGGCAGACTCTTCGCTGTCGAGAAGCTGCTGGGCGAGCTTGCCGAACTTCTTCACGCCGAGCAGCATCGCGAGATAACGCGGATCGGCGGCGCGCCGCTTCTGGGCGAAGATGCCCTTGCCGCCGCGACCCCCGGCGTACTCCAGTCCACAGCCATCGCAGTGGATGCTCATGCTCATCTCGGTCGCGTGGACCTCGACGTCGAGCTCGGCGAACAACCGACGGAGCAGCGGGTACGTCCGGTCGTTGTGGACGATGAAACCGCTGTCGACACGATGGGTTGCGCCGCCGCCGACGACCGTGTGCGTGTGTGCGTGCCCGCCGATGCGGGAGTCCGACTCGAACACCGTGACGTCATGGTCCTTGCGGAGGACGTACGCAGCGGTGAGGCCGGACACCCCCGATCCGATGACAGCGATACGGCGTCTGGGGGTCTGGTGGCTCATGCCAGTAGTTCGTGGCTAGCCGTTGTCCGGATTGGTCTGGTCGGCATCTTCGCCCGCTCTACGGCTCGACTCGGCTATCTCGAAGATCTCGGTGCCGAACGCTCCGAGCTCGGTGGTGACCTTGCGCGCACCTTCGAACAGGATCGCGGCCACGTGACCTCCGGTCGCGATCGCGGCCTCGACGGACTGTTGCAGGACGTCCTTGGCGATCTCGCGCCTGCTCAATGCCATCGGCATTACCTCTCGGTCGAAATCGACTAGGAGGTCAATTGTGGCGTACGCAGCTCTTCGGCGCGACGGGTGGCTGCTTCACGCTTGGCGCGGCGCAACGCCTTCGACTCGGGGCTGTTGCCGCGCTTGAGCGGATCCGCGGGCTTCTTGCCGAGCTTGGCGAGCTGGCGGATGACGCTGAACATCTGCTTCGACAGCCGACCCTCGTTGTACTGCAGGCCGTACTTCTCGACCAGCAGGTGCACGTCCTTGGCCACTTCGGGGTAGCGACGTGCAGGGATGTCGGGGAACAGATGATGTTCGATCTGGTGACTGAGGTTGCCGGTCATCAGGTGGAAGGTCTTTCCGCCAGTGATGTTGGCCGATCCGAGAAGCTGGCGGAGGTACCACTGACCGCGCGACTCGTTCTGCGCATCCTCTTCAGCGAATGTCTGCACTTCGGCGGGGAAGTGGCCGCAGAAGATGATGATGAACGTCCAGACGTTGCGGATGATGTTGGCCGCGAAGTTCGCGCCGAGGATGGCCAGCGGTGCCCACCAGCCGACGAACGGCACGAGGGCGAGGCCGAGCACGGGCCAGGCGATGTAGTCCTTGAAGACCTGCTTGCGGATCTTCTTCATGGCGCGCTTGCGGCGGCTCTGGAAGTCTTCCTTGGTGATCTTGCCGTGGAGGTACTGGTCGAGCTCCACGCCGTGGTACATGATTCCCCACTCGAACACGAGCATCAGGATGAACGCCAACGGCAGGTTGAAGCGGTGGCTCGCATACCAGGGCTGGTCCTCGTCGATCCGGAACATGTTGTAGCCGATGTCGCGGTCCATGCCGTGGATGTTGGTGTACGTGTGGTGGATGTAGTTGTGGCCGTGCTTCCAGTCCTGTGACGGTGCGATGTTGTCCCACTCGAAGCGGCTGGCGTCGATCATCGGATCGTTCATCCAGTCGTACTGGCCGTGCATGATGTTGTGGCCGATCTCCATGTTGTCCAAGATCTTGGCCACGGCCAGCAGCACGATGCCGAGGATGAACACTGGCGGAAGGAAGGGCATGAAGATGCCGATGCGTCCCAGCACTTCGGAGGCACGCTGCACCTTGATGACGCGACGGATGTAGTCGGCGTCCTTTTGACCCAGGTCGTCAAGGACACGCTGACGTACGGTGTTGAGCTCCTCGCCGAACTCCTCGAGCTGCTCGTAGGTCATGTACTCAAGGCCAATCGTGGCCTTCTTGTCGGGATCGTCGCTCACCAGTGACAGGGGGGCGGCATTGTGGTTGCTCGCGCTGTGCGGCTGGATGGGTGCGTTCTTGGTCATGGTGGTTCTCCCTGTCCTGAGTGTTGCCATCAGAGGGCGACGCTGACGTCGCCGATGGGCACGTTCACGCAGATCTTGATGGTCTCGTCGGTGTTGGCGCTGATCTCGTTGCTGATGACGTGGCGCACTGCGCCGTGGTTCTTCTTGATGGCGCAGGTGTTGCAGACGCCCATGCGGCAACCAAACTCTGGCTTGAGGCCGGCGGCTTCGGCCTGCTCGAGGATCGTGGCGCCGGTGTTCTCGGTCTCGAGAGTGGCGTTGTCGAAGGTCAGGGTGCCCGTTGCGTCAGCCGCATCAAGGTCGACGCTTGGCACCTTGAAGTACTCCATGCGGAGCTGATCGGAGGCTCCGAGCTCCTCGTAGGTGTCGCGGACGCTGGCGATCAGTCCGGCGGGACCGCACACGTACGTCAGGGTGTCGGAGGGGTCAATGCCGAGGTGCTTGAGGTGATCGATCGAGAAGCGGCCCTTGAGCTCGGCGCCTGCGGCCGGCCTGCGGGTGAAGACCCGCACGACCTTGGCCTGGGGCACCTTCGCGGCGATCTCATCGAGCTCGTCGCTGAACATCTCGTCCTCGAGCGACCGGGCGTAGTGCAGGAAGGTGACGCGACCGCTGTGTCCGGAGTCGCGGAGCGTCCGGATCATCGACATGACCGGAGTGATGCCGGACCCGCCACTGACCAGAAGGAGGTTGTCGGGGGTCTCGCGGGGAAGGACGAACTCGCCCTCGGCCTGCGAGAGGTAGACGATCGTGCCCGGCTTGAGGTCATGGTGCAGGAACTGCGAGACATATCCGTCGGGGTGCGCCTTGACCGAGACGCTGAAGGTCTTGTTCTTGTTGGTTCGCGAGCTGGAGACTGAAAACACCCGCACGCGGCGCTTGCCGTCGACCTCGACGCCGAACTGGACGTGCTGACCGGGAGTGAAGCCATTCCACACGCCGTTGGGACGCAGCACGACTGTGCTGGCATCGCCGGTCTCGTGGATGACGTCGACAACGCGGGCGCGGACGTTTTCGGCGGCCAGCATGGGGTGGATCTGATCGAGGAAGTGATCGATCGTGAAGGGGGAAGTCAGGGACGCGATGGGCCGTGAGGCGAGTGCCTTGCGGACGATGCCCATCGGGTGCTCCTCAAATTCGGTGGATGCGGCGTTCAGTGAACGTGCGTACACTCAAATAGTGCCCGCTATCTCGGATGTGCGCAACTGTGAATCGCGTGACCTCGCCCACTCCGCGTACGAGTGTTCACTGAAAGGCGGTGGCTTAGAGTGGTGACCATGTCAGAAGCTGCGCCAGTTGAGTCTCGTCAGGCGCAGAAAGAACGCACCCGTCAGGCGATACTGGCGGCGGCCTTGGAGCTGAGCCAGACGCAGGGGTTCGCGCAAATCAGCCTGCGCCAGGTGTCGCGGCACGCCGGCATCGTGCCCACGGCGTTCTACCGGCACTTCGAGTCGATGGATCAGCTCGGGCTCGCGCTGGTCGAGCAGTGTTTTGCCACGCTTCGCTCCATGATCAGAGACGCGCAGCGTGACTCGAAAGTCTTCGACAACATCATCGACTCCTCGGCGGAGATATTGGTTCGAGTCGTCAAGCAGAACAAGGCGGACTTCGGATTCATCGCACGCGAGCGATTCGGCGGTCAGAGCGCTGTGCAGCGGGCGATTCGACACGAGCTCGATGTGTTCGTCAGCGAGCTGGCAGTTCTGCTGGGGCGGTTGCCCAATATCGAGAACTGGGACACCGAGGACGTCCAGATGGTGTCTCGGCTATTCGTTCGCAACATGGTCTCAAACGCCGAGGAAGTCGTCGAGATGCCTGATGGCCGTCCCGATCTCGAGGAGAAGATCAAGGAAGGCGCTCGCCGCCAGATGCGCCTGATCGTGATCGGGTTCCGCGACTGGCGCAGCTGATAGCCGGACGCGGTTCGTGCCTCACCGCTCACTCCCGCCGCTCGCCGGAGCTCGCGTCGGGCCGGCTGGCGAGCTGCGCTCGCCCTCACTCCCTTGGGGGTCAGGCGAGGCTGTTGGCCTGGGTAGCCCCATGGGCGTCCTGGGCTGTCGTCGCCAACTGGTCGAGAGCCCGAGAGAAGACGTCGTCGCCGAGCTCGTCCTCCAGCTGCTGGAGCACTGACGGGTCAGCCGTGAAGTCGGCCTCCCAAGTGACGTACGAAGTCGTTTCGCTGTCTGCCTCGACCAGGATCGTGGCACGGTGATTCGCGATCGGGAAGGGCGGGTCGGGCATGTGGTACGACAGCGTCATCTCGTCATCGTCGCGAGCGACCACGGTCACGACGAGCTCTGGCGATGCCTCCGGGCCGTCGGCGTAGATGCGCAACTTGGGGTGCCACTCGGCGAAGTCGCCGGCGAGGTTCCAGACGGCCTCGGCGGGTGCCGCGACGAAGGTCTTGCGAGTAATGCGTGGCATGCGGGTCCTCAGTTCGATTGCTGATCCATTGAACCTGCTCAAGGGCCGATCGTGTGCATTGTGGGGGTGAGGCATTTCTCACGCCGGTCGCACGTGCGGGTGGTCTGATCAGGTGCCCATCAGTGAGCGCATTCGCAACGTCGCGTCCCATCCGAGCGACTCATAGAGCAGCCGGCCCTGGTCGGTCGCAGCAAGCAGGCCGTGGGTCGCGCCTTGATCGAGCGCAAAGGACGTCAACATCGAGACCACGCACCGGCCGAGGCCGCGACGCTGGAAGCCCGGCGACGTCTCGATCGCGTCAAAGACGGCCGTGTCGCCGAGTACGCCGACAGTTCCCTCGGCCGCGATCCTGTCGGCGGTTTCGAGCCGTAGGGTCACGGCGTTGCCATCGATATCCCACCGACTGCTGAACTCGCGGTCGTGCGCGGCTCGGCTCGGGACAAGGTCGGTCGTCATGAGCGTCTCGTCGTCACGATCGACGCGCACACCCGCTGGCAGGTCGAGTGCCGCGTACGGCTGGATGGTCTGGGCGATCACCGTCAGCATGGCGCGCGGATCATCGCTGATGTGGCGCATCAGGGCGACGAATTCGGATGGGCCCGGATCGGTGCAGATCAGCTCGCTCTCACGGGTGCGCGATCGGGTGTGCACCAGCGGCCAGCCGTCGAGTTCCGACACCTCGAGTCCACGGACGTGCACCCACGCGGCTATCCATTCGTGGATGAGCGAGCTCTGATCGGGCACTGGCCAATCTTCGCAGGATCAGCGGCGCTTCCGGACCTCTCGCGAGGTTTCGATTCTGCTGGTGTGGCGGGAGGCCCTGGTCAGGGCTGCCGGTAGTTGCCCAGCGAATCGAGGATGGCGGCCGCGTCGGCCGAACGAGCCTCCTCGGACTCCAGGAGCCGATGCTGCAGGTCGGTGATCTCGCGATCGCGCTGGGCGATGATCTGGTGCAGTCGTTCGACTGCGGCATCGTTGTGGGCGAGCGCGCGCGAGAGCTCGGACCGGGCGTCGGAGGTGCGCTGAGAGGATTCGTGGAGTGCCGCCATGGCATCGTCGTGCTTGACCTTCAAGCTGGCGAACTCGCTCCGGAGCGCCTGCAGCTCTGTACGAAGCTGCGTCTCACGGCGGCTGGCTTCTCGTAGCGCTGAGACGTCAGAGCTGTGATTGAGCATCATCTCGCTGCCCAGCTCGCCGAGCGTCTGGTCCTGGCGGGTATGCGAGCCTGCGTCAGGTGGACTGTTCTCGCGCGACACGGCGATGGATTGTCGGAGTTCCTCGTGCTGACGCAACGTTTCGGCACTTGCCTTGACCTGAGCTTGTGCCTGGGCGAGGGCTTCACCAAGACCTTCGACCTTCGCCTCAAGCCGGCGGACGATCTCCTGAGAGTCGGCAAAGGGCGCAGGTTCTGGCCGGGTGACCGGGATCGACTCGTCGCGTCGCTCCACCGTAATTTGCGTTCCGGCCGCGTCCGACTGATTGGTGACGTCCAGGCAGGCCGCAATGAACGCATTGTCGTCGAGGTCTGCAGCGCCCAGTGCAGCGCTCAGAACGCTCCGAGGCGATCGATGATGTTGCTGGGCATCCATGGGCGGGGACCTCAGAAGGGAGTTGTCAGGCGACCCAGGGATTGATCGCCGCACCTCAGAATACTCGTCTGCGACAGTGTGGTCCGCGTTTCTGGGCATTTTCGAGGGTGTGGTCCCCAGTCACAAACGGAACGGCAGGCAGCGATCAGTCTGAAGCGTCATGACCTGCCGGTCGTAGCGGTTGGTTGGAGAGTCAGGACGGCAATGTCGTCGTTGGCGTTGCCGCTCTGGAAGGCGAGCGCTGCTCGGACAATGCTCGCGGTGAGATCTGCAGCGCTGGTACCGACGTCTCGCACCCGCTCGCTGATGAACTCGAGAAGGCGCTCGGTGCCGAACTGCTCGCGATCATGCTTGGCCTCGGTGATGCCGTCGGTGTAGAGCACCAGGAACTCGTCGGGGCCGAACGCATGCGAGAAGGTCTGATATTCAGGTTCGTCCAGGATGCCCACCAACGACCCAGGTACGCCAAGATGACGGACGCTCCCGTCGGCCTTGGCAAGGACTGGCAGTGGATGGCCACCGACGGACCCATCGACCTGCCAACCACTGCCGGCATTGGTCACCCGGAGCGCGACGAGTGTGCAGAAGCGCTCGACATTTTCGTGCTGCAGCTCGCGGTCAAGCGCGTGCAGCAGGCTCGATGGGTCGACATGCTCCATGGCGAGACTGCGGACGGCGTGACGGATGAGGGAAGTGATGGTGGCAGCGGGGATGCCTTTCCCGGCCACGTCGCCAAGGACGATGAACCACGTACCCGGGGCGATGTTGAACACGTCGTAGAAGTCGCCTCCGACCTCGTGGCCGTCACCGGCCGGGCGATACTCGGTCGCGACGTCGAGTCCGGGAATGACCGGCGGAGTGGGAGGAATGAGCGTCTTCTGGAGGGTGCGTGACAAGTCGTTTGCGCGTTGCTCGGAGGCCTCAGCGGCGCGGGTGGATCTCAGCAGGTCGGCTTCGTACCGTCGCCGTTCGCGCGCCTCGAACAGCACGGCACGGACGACGTATTCGTCAGGAGTTGACCCACGGCACACGTTCGCGCTCAGCAGGATCGGCGTTCGGGTTCCGCTGGAGTGCGCCACCTCGAGAGCAACTTCGTCCACGTGGTCGTTGAGGTCCAGATGAGGCATCAGGTGGGTCTCGAAGTAGATTCGACCGCCGACGGTCAAGACGCTGGGGAGTGCATGCATCTGGACGACGTCTTCAGCCTCGCGGCCGACCAATTGGAGGAATGCGTTGTTCGCCTCAAGGATGAGGCCGTCGCGAGCGAAGACGACGTATGCAGCGGGAGCCTGCTCGAAGAGTTCGTATGGATCGTGGGTCACGATCGTGGGGACCGCAGATCGGGTAGCGATGTCAGGAACTGCTCCATCGCCTCGATAGTTGCCGCCGGCGCGGTGAGATGCGGGCAGTGCCCAGCCGTGTCGACGACGACGAACTTTGAACCCGGGATGTGGTCATGTACGAATTCGCCAGCGGGCAATGGGGCGATGACGTCGGAGCGGCTCTGGAGGATGAGCGTCGGGGCTGTCACCCGGGCTAGGTCTTCGCGATTGTCACCGAGGAAGGTTGTTTCGGCGAACTGGCGGGCAATGAACGGATCGGCCTTGCAGAATGCCGACTCGAGCTCTCCCTTGAGCTCGGGTTGGTCGGTCCCGGACATCACCATGCCCGCGAGGGGATCCTGCCACCCCAGACGATTGGCGTCCATGAGCTCGAGCAGCTCGTCAATGTCTGCTCGGCTGAACCCTCCGGTGTAGTCGCCCTCGTCGACATAGCGCGAGGACGGCCCAATCAGGACCAGTGCGGTGATGAGGTCGGGGTGTGCGATGTGCGCTAGGACTCCGATCATGGCTGAGACTGAGTGGCCGACGAAGGTCACGTTGCTCAGCTCCAGGTCCTGGCAGATGGCAGCCACGTCTTCGGCATAGCGGTCCAGCCGCGCGTAGGCAGCCGGGTCGTAGCCAGTCGGATCGGAGTTGCCGCACCCGATGTGGTCAAACAGCACCACCCGATAACGCTGCTCGAATGCGGGTGCGACCAACCGCCACATCGTCTGGTCGCAGCCGAACCCGTGCGCGAACATCAGGACAGGCGCGTCCTCTGGTCCGGAGACGGAGACGTCGAAGCGCTTCTGGGCCAACACTTCGACAGGATAGCGATCCCGTCCGTTCGCCGTTGCCGGACGTGAATTCCGGTCTAGCAACGTTGGCTGGCGATCGCCTGGTCCGACGGTGTCAGGTCAGGGTCGACTGGACATTGATTTCGGAGTGCAGGGTGCGGTGCACGGGGCAGCGGTCGGCGATGTGAAGCAGCTTCTCACGCTGCTCGTCGTCGAGGGCGCCGGTCAGGGTGATCTCGCGGTCGACACGGTCGAGCTGACCTGTCTCGGTCTCGCAGTCCTCGCAGTCCTTGGCGTGAATGCGCGAATGGCGTAGTGCCACCGAGACGTTCTCCAGTGGCCACTTCTTGCGATCGGCGTACATCCGGACGGTCATCGAGGTGCACGCACCGAGACCGGCGAGCAGCAGGTCGTACGGCGAGGGGCCCGTGTCGTGTCCGACTGGCGTCGGCTCGTCGGCAGCGAGCATGTGCTTGCCGACGGTGATGCGCTGACCGTAAGGCCCCTGGCCGTTCTCCGAGACGGTCACGAGGTTCGCGTCTGCGTCGTCATCGGCATCGCCTGGCGAACCCTCTGACACCTCAGCGATGTACCGGCTCGCCCACGCCGCGAGCACCGACGCAGCGAACTCTGCATCGGCGGGGCGGGTGAGCAGGTGATCGGCGCCGTCGAGGGACACGAACGACTTCGGGTGGCGCGCGGCATCGAAGATGAGGCGGGCATTGTCGACGCCGACGGTCTCGTCGGTTGGTGAGTGCATCACCAGCAAGGCCGCATCCAGGCTCTCGATCCGATCGGCCTGCGGCTGATCAGCGATGTCGTCGAGGAGCTGTTTGCGGATGCGGAAGGGCCGAGACGCCAGGCATACCTCGGCCTCACCCATCGACTCGATCTCGTCCTGGCTTTCGGCCAACAGATGCAGCAGGTGCTCGGTTCCTGCAGGAGCGCCGAGAGTGGCCACCGCCAAGGTCTCGGGTATGTGTCCCGCCGCCGCGAGGACTGCCGCACCACCGAGGGAGTGACCGATGAGGATCGTGGGAGCCGAGTACTGGTCGCGCAGGTAATCGGCAGCGTTGACCAGATCGGCGATGTTGGACGTGAAGTTGGTGTTCGCGAACTCGCCGTCGGAGCTGCCGAGTCCGGTGAAGTCGAACCGCAGGACCGCGATGTCCAGGGCTGCCAGCGCCTTGGCCAGCCGGGATGCCGCCACGACGTCCTTGCTGCAGGTGAAGCAGTGCGCGAACAGGGCGTACGCGCGAGGCGGTCCATCCGGCAGTTCCAGTCGGCCAGCGAGTGGGGTGCCTTGCGATCCGGGGAACTCGACTCGCTCGGTGCGCATGAGCCCAACCCTTTCGATCGTCGGAACGTCCGACAGTCACATATGGAACCCGCTCGCCCACGACGTTCATTCCGTGTGTGGAGTCTGTCATGTTGGAAAGTCAGGGACCAGCGGCTGGGCGAGCATTGCTCGACTTGGGGCGGCTGGTTCCGGTGACGGTTGTTCTCCTGATCGGAGCCGGTCACGCCCACCTGTATGCCGTCCGCCATGCCGCGGAGCTCGTGGCCGCTGGCTATCGCGGGGTCTCCTGAGCCGGGTGCGACCGTCACGGTTGTGGGAGGCGGCGCCTCAGGACTGGAACTCACCTCACATCCGGCGGTCTGACGGGACGTCTCTCAGGTCACGCTCCTGGGGTCTGCCCCCACGATCGGGTCAGATCTGCCGCCTGGGCCGTCCGACGGATTGTTCACCTTCACGCACCGCGCGGCGTCGACATACGCCTGCGTTGGGCCGTGATCGACCTCGCCGAACAGCTGCGCTGACACTGCCCGCATCGCCTGGGAAATCTAACGCGGCTCATCGAGCCCCGGTCATTCGTCGCCACGATTCTTGGGCCCACCGGCCTCACCGGTGTCACCGCCGCCTGATCCGACCAAGAGACGACGCAGCGTGTCGATCATTTCAGCTCGATTGGTCGCTCCCAGCCGGCGCCGGACAGTTGCCATGTGGTGCTCGACGGTCCGCGGTGAGATGTACAGACGTTCGCCGATCTCACGGTATTGGACTCCTTGGGTCACCAAGCGAGCGATTTCCCACTCGCGGTCGGTGAGCTGGCTGGACTGCGGGTGCGCCGAGGCCGAGGTCGAGGATGACCGGTGCGTGCCGCGCGCGGCGCGAGCAAGGTTGAGGAGGTCGAGGCTCACCCGTCGATCCTGCGAGTGCAGCGCGGCCTGCGCCGCCAGCTGAGAGGCGTCCCACCTCAGACCAATACCGCTCAAGCCTTCGACCGCGTGATTGATGGCTGCAGCGTCAATGTCGCGTCCCAGCACCCGAACCCAGGTGTGGCCTGCTGCGGCCAACGTCCGGGCGTGACGGCTGACTTTGGAGGCCTCGCTGATTGCGTCGGCATGCGGAATCAGAGTTTCTGGCCGGTCACTGACTATCGCCGCCAGTACGCCACACCAATGGAACGCTGCTGACCAGAGCGCAGGTTGCCCGAGTCTAGACAGGACGACTTCGGCGTCCTGAAGTTGTGGTGCGAGCCAGTGCTCGTCTCGCAGTTGCGCCGCGCCGACGAGCAGTTCGCCCAACGGCAACAGATGGAACAGGTCGACAGACATACCGGCCACCGCCGTACGCGCCTGAGCCCAGGCGTCGGCGAGGGCGCCGGTGTCGCCCGCGCGCCGCGCAATACCCACGCGCACTGCGTGCATGAGATAGACGTCTCTGGTGTCGTCGGTCGGTGGTTCGCCGGCGGCCTCCAACGCCGCAGTCGCCTCGGCCAGGTCGCCGCGCGCCATGGCAACCCAAGCGCGAAGAATCTGGTGGCGGCGACGAAGCAGTGGTCCGCCGAGATCGGCACTGATCGCGCGCTGCAGGACGGACTCCGCCAGATCGAGCTCACCGAGGTGTAGTGCCAACAATGCCGCCAGCGCGGCGGGGGAGTCGAGCATGATGCTGTCGCGTCCGACCGGGGCCAGCGCACTGACGGCTTGCAGCAGAGGCGCCACGCCCGCGACGCCGTCGCCGTGGACACTCTGGACCAGTCCTGTGGCGGTCAACCGCCAGCCGTCCGATGTCGCGGTCGGCGGGTGGACTCGACTTGCCGTGAGCATTCGGTCCGCGGCCTCCAGGTCGCCGATTCCCATGAGTGCGACGGGTCCACCCGCAGCGGCATCTACGCGATGGTCCGGAGCGATCAGCTGAAGTAACTCGGCACTTCGGTTCAGTGCTCCGCGGCGAGCGTGAATCGCTGCGGCCACACGAGCCGCAGGCGCGAACTCCGCATGGTCGACGTCGGCGAGGACGACCTCAAGGGTGCGCAGTGCGTCATCGTGATCGCCACGGACGGTTGCCTCCTCGGCATCCGCAACACTCATGCCGGCCTCCAGTGCTGTCGTACCCTCCCGGCTGGCCCAGCCACCGTCAAGGTAGCAGTTTGGGAGCACCTAGGCGTGTGAATCTGACCCCCTAGGGGAACCCCCGACAGCCCCAAAATCCCCTATGCCACAGCCCCTTGCTCGCCGGCAGGGGATCAGTGCCCTGCCCCGATGAGCGTTCGTCGAGTTGCTTCCTACCATCGAGCAAGCGCCGGTCGCAGGGTCGGCTCAAAGACCACTAGGAGCATTCACCATGCCCGGCACATCCAACTTGTTCGACTTCATCTTGCAGTTGCTTGCGAACCCCTCGCTCGCTCAATCATTCCTCTCAGATCCGGACGGTGCGTCCAGCACGATCGACCTGGACCAGGTCGATATCACCATCGTCGCCTCGGAAATCAACAACGCGGCTTCGCTGTTGAACTCCAGTGGCGTTGCGGCCATCGCGATCCCTGTGCTCATTCCGGGGATGACCGCGGGGCAGCTTCTCGACAGTTTTGTGACGAGCTTTTATGCCGATCACCCCACGACGAGCAATGTGTGGGCTGACGACGACGTGACCCAGGCTTTCGCTGGCGAGGGCGGCATTGCGGTAGCCAGTGATGAAGAGATCGAGCACGTCACTGCCGCTGTGGGCGGCTCGATTGCCGTGGGCGGTGAGGTCGAAGACAGCGGCCTCGCTATCGGCGGCAGTATCGCCGCGGGCGAAGAGATCGAGTTCGAGGACAACGGCGACATCACGATCGGCAACGGCAATGTCTGGATCGACGGCCACGGCAACGACGTGGTCGGTGGCGACCAGATCAACCTTGACGACTCGCCGGGTTCGAACGTCGCCACCAACGGATCGTGGATTCAGGAGGCCGAGGACGGCGGTATGAACGCCGGGCTCAACGCCCTTCGCGACTCGAACATTGCAGGTGACGACCTGGCCGTCGGTGATGGCGCAGTGGCCGCCGACGGCAACGTCGCCACTGGCGGTGACTCGGTCGCCACCGACGGATCGGTGGCCGTCGGAGCGTCCTCCCAGGCGGCTGGTGAAGACAGCAACTTGGTCAAGGACGATGACGTCTTCAGCCCGACGATCACCCAGAGCGCACCGGTGACCTTCGGTGCGATCACGCAGACCACAGGCGACGCGACGAGCGGCGCAAGTGGCGCGAGCGGCGATGGCGGTGTTGGCGGTGCGAGCGGTGTTGGCGGTGCTGGTGGTGCGAGCGGCGATGGCGGAGCTGGTGGCGACGGCACAGGTGCGGCAGGCGGCAGTTCCACAAGTGGTACAGCCACCGGTGGTGCCGCCACTGGCACAGGTGGCGAAGGTACCGGCGGCAGCGCGACGACAGGTCCCGGTGGGCCCGGTGGTTCTGGCGGAACGGGTGGCCTCGCATCGGGCGGCACCGGCGGTACCGGCGGTCAAAGTGGTGCCGCCACAGGTGGTGCTGGCACAGGAGGCGCTGCATCTCCGACTGGCGGCGCCGGTACGAGCGGCGACACCGCGGGTGGTGCCGGCGGTGCCGGCGCGGGCGGCGTTGGCGGCGGGGCTGCAGCTGGCGGTGCCGGAGGTTCCTCCGGTGCGGGAGGCGCAGGCGGCTCCAGCGGTTACACCGGTGACACGGGCAACGCCGCCAGCGGCGACAACGCTGCGAGCATGCAGCCGACGATCAACTTCGGAGACATTGACATCAACGTCAACGATTCGGACGCCATGTCAGCCGGTAACCACTCCGGTGCGGCTGGGGACGGCTCAGTCATCGCGGGCGCTTCGGCGATCGTGTCGCAGGACAACGATTCGCTCAACCTGGCGTTCGGTAACGGGATGACCGGCGGCGGCGGAGGCGCCGGTGGCGACGCGAACGGTGACGGCGGCGCCGGCGGAAATGGCGATGCCGGAGGCGCCGGAGGTGCTGGTGGTCTTGGTGGTTCCGGAGCCGCAGGGGGATCCGGTGGTCCCAGCGGCGCTGTCGGCGCTGCGATCGGCGGAGCTGGTGGCTCCGGTGGCGGAGCCGCCGGAGGTGCCGGCGGCGAAGCGACCAACCTCGGCCTTACCGGCTCGGGTGGCGCGGGTGCAGCAGGCGGCGCGGGCGCGGCAGGTGGCGCGGGCGCGGCAGGCGGTGCCGGCGGTTCGGGTGCGGCAGGCGGGGCGAGCGGTGCCGGTGGAGCAGGTGGAGCCGGTGGCGGTGCCTCGGTGTCCAACGCCGGCGCGCTGAGCGTTTCGGTCGACTCGAACTCTGCAGTCGGCATCGGCAACGTCGCAGCCGACGATCAGTCGGTGGTTGCGGGCCTCGGCGGTGCGGCGGCCGGTCATGCCGGGGGCGACGCCCAAGCAGCGACGCTCGGGTCGCAGGTGGCCAACAACGGCAGTCTCAACGCCGGAAACAACGGAGTTCTCGGCAACAAGAGCGTTGCCGGCGACGGGAACTCAGTGGCCTACTCCGGTGGCGGCGACGCGGCCGTGGTTCACGACGGATCCGCCGTACAGGGCGATGGCTTCATCGCTGGCGGTGACGGGTACGACGACAACGCAAACGTCACATACGACGACTCGTTCAACGAGGACTCCAACATCACCCACGGTGACATGTCGCCAGTTCTCTCGGCTGTCGACGACTCGGAGATCGAGGACGTCGAGATTGAGGTCGAGTTCGACGACTGACCAAGCCGCCACAGGTGAATCCCTCGACCCAGAATTGGGTCGGGGGATTCACCCGTAGATCACCAGATTTGGATAACGTCAGTTCATGAGTAATCCCGCTGAACCGCACCTCCGCTATGAGAATCCTGAGCGTCCCGCGGTTGCGAGTGCCCTGCCGCCGCTTCCGCATATCCGGCGACCCGTCATCGTCTGGATGGTCCCGATCCTGACCTTCGCCTCGGTCCTCTCCTCCCTTCCCGCCTTGGTGCTGACGTACCGGAAGTCGGATGCGGTTCGAAACAGGCTCGAGGAGCAACTGGCCGACCTGCAGCCTGACTACTCTGCCGACGACGTTCGCGTCGCAGTCCTGGTAGCCCTGATCATCATGGTCGGATTTGGCATCTTGTTCTCGCTCGCCGAACTGCGCGCATCGGTTCGATTGCTCGACAAGCGCCGAGGAGCCCGAACGGCACTGCTCTGGCTGGCGATCTTTCACGTGCCCTTGGTCGCTATCACCGCGCAGCTACGCGATCTCGGCGATCTCAGCCACTACGCCGCGTGGGTTCAAGGCGGATGTCTCGTCGTTGCCGTGGCGATCGCCTACTGGATCGGCGTCGGGAAATGGCTCACGGCAGTCACGCGACAAGGGCCCATCCCGCTGCGTCCGTCAACTGACAGAAGCTGAGACGCTGAGGTCGGCGACGATCCATTCACAGCTGCGTGCCGTCACCCGACAGGCTTCCGCAGTGTCAGGGTCAAAGAATGGGTTGACTGCATAGTCGCGCCACTTCCACAACGCGGCGAGCGCCTGCTTTCGTAGGTCGTGGTCGACACCTAGCCGTTCGCTGGCGCTGACACCAGACCCCCCGAGTAGTCGTTCCATCTCTGTGCGGTCGGCGGGATTCAAGGTGATGCGCGTCGAGTTCACTCGGCCGAGCAGCTTCATTTCTTGAAAGGGGTGGGGATCGGCGAGGAGTTCCTCGACGGCGGCGGCAACTGGCTCAGCCTCCGGCACAGGGTGATCGGTGAAGACTTGCTGCAAACCCAGTAGTACGGTGTGCGCCTTCAGCTGGGGATGCCGACGGCGGCAGTGCACGTCGATGACTCGCTTGAGCTCGTCGAGACCGCTGTACCGGACGAGCTCGTCGGCGAGAGTGCTGGCGTCCTTCACGCCCATCTGGATGACGGCCAGTGCCAGGCGAATCCCGAACAAGCCGAGCCGGTGGACCAGGTTCGTCCGATCACGAGGCGACGGTAGCTCGTCCGCTTCCATCGACATGAATCGGTCGGTTGAGACCATGAGTGCCGATAGTCGGTCGGGGGGAAGCGCCGCCAACTTCTCCAGATGTGCGAATTCGGATTGACGTAGGGATTGACCAGCCAGAGCCAACAGCCCGGCCACCGGCACGACGGTCTCGCAGGCTGCCTCCAAGGTGGGGTCGTCACGAAGTCGGTCCACCGCCTTGTTGGCCACGGCCATGGCGTTGAGTCGCCCCTCGCCCAACTCATCGGCACGGGACAGTACGGCGATCGACCCCATCGCTGATTCGCCATCTGCACGATCGCCCAGGGTTCGGAGGAATTCCACGTCGTGGGCGTGCAACGACCGGAGAAGGTATACGAATGCGTCCGCGACGGTGGCGCCGCCCTCGGGTGAGACGAACTCGATCGTGCGCTCGCCGACCGCTGTCGAGATCGAGGCCATTCCCGGTGTGTCGATCAGGGTGAACTCCTCCAGTGGCGCGGCTGGCCACGTCACGTCGAGCCATTCGATCTCCTCGGCATCGAGGTGGCCCAAATCGAGTTCGAGTCGCCCGTCTTGCCGAAGGGTTGGAATCTGGATCTCGCCCAGCGTGGCATGCTGCGCGTGCACGGAGGGCGCATTGCCGTGGCGATACCAGGTAACAATGCGCGTGCATTCGCGGGCGTCTGTCGGGGCGAGCTGTTCGCCGAGCAACGCATTGACCAACGTCGACTTTCCGGCCTTCACCGTTCCGACGAGAGCGACGCGCAGTGGCTCATCAGCGCGTTTGCGGAGAGCCTCGATTCGGGCCGACGTCTCGAGGTCGTGACGGTAGACCGTACGAGCCTGATCGAGCAGGCCGCGCACGTTGTCGAGCGAAGCAGACCTCACTGGACTCTCGGTCCGGACAGCGCTTGGGCGGAGTCAGCGAGCTTGCGTACCTTCTGAAGGCGCTCGGTCAGTGCTTGGGTTCGCGAGTCTCGATGGGCGGCAGTCGTGCCCGCCCCGCGCTTGGCGGACTCAACCGACAGATTCAGGGACTGCCGGAACTCCTCGGCCGCTTCCTCGAACTCCGTGCGCATCTCCCGCCTCACGTCGGTCAAGCTTGACCGCGTCTCCTTCACGACGTGGAAGATCGTTTCGTCCACCGCGCGCCGGATCGCAGTGCGTGCTTCGTTGCGGCGGCGCTCCAGCCGATTTGTGCTCTCCTGCCTGAGAGAGAAACCGCCCAGTACTGCGCCGGCGAACACGGAGATCGGGTTGATCAGCGCCATGCCGGCCAACGTGGTGATGATGCCGGCCATCAAGATGCCGCTGTAGGAACCTCGCATGGTCCCGATGAGCTTCTGGGAAGGAGTCATTCGCGTGGTGCGGATCGGGTCGATGCCGGCCACGCTGGACAGCATGGCGCTCGTGTCAATCGAGGGGATCTGCGGAAGGTGGATCTCACTCTCCAGACGGAACGACTCGGCCACTGTGGTCGCAACGTGCTCGCAGCGTTCGTGCGCCCAGACGAAGCTGTCCGCGATCGCCTCAGCGAATGTGTCCGCCAACCATTGGGACAAGGTCTCCCACGTGTCAGCAGGATCGCTCTCGTCGACGAGTACTTCCGCGTCTCGTCCGACCGAGCGAATGCGGTCGCGCACGTCATACTCGACGTCGCTGATGAGGTCGTTGAACCCGTCATTGAGCGCGAGCTGCCACTTGGAGGCGCGCTTGTTGAGGTCGGCTGCCATTGCCTGGGCATCTTCGAAGGTCTGCACCAGCATGGCGGCCTCACCAGGTCTTACAAGGGTCTCGAGCTCCGCCTGAAGCACCACAGTGAGATGGCTGCTGACTGACGCGGCCTCGGCCGCCGCGGCTTCGCGAAGTGACATGACTGCACGGGGCAGCAGGTCACGCTGGAGCCGCTCGATCAATCGTGGGATCCCGGACTCCTCGGCAAGATCATCGTCATCGAGCGTGAGTGCCGTACGGTGCAGGTTCGCTGAGACCGGGAGAATGGTGGCCTCGATGCCGGCGGATTCGAGATGTTGTCGGTTTGCAGCCTCCACGTCGCGCCAGTGCGGCGTTCGATCGATCTTGCTCAGCACGCAGAGGACCAGCGGGCAGATGGTCGCCGCTTGGCGCAGAAAGCTGAGCTCGGGTTCGGTCAGTTCCTGACTGGCATCGGAGAGCACGACGAGCGCGTCTGCGCTGGGCAGCATGGCCAAGGTGGTGACCGCATGTCGTGCCACCGCACTGCCGACACCGGGGGTGTCGACCAGCACCAACCCGCCGCGGAGCGGTTCAGCAGGGAGTGAAACTTCGATCTTTCCGCCGTCGAGCGATCCTGAATGTGCTGCATGGTCCATCACGTGTTTGCGAAGGTCATTGAGGTCGAGTGGGACGCGGGTGGAGCGATTCTCGCCGGGTACGTCGAACATCAGCGACGCCTCCGGATCGGGCCCGTACTCGATGATGATCGGGATCGCCGTCATGGAGACATCGTCGACGGGGCACACGGGAGCCCCGACGATCGTGTTGACGAGCGTGCTCTTGCCCTGATTGAACGGGCCGACCACCACAACACGGACTTGCGGCTTGTCCAGACGTTCGACCCAGGAGTCAAGACGTTTTGCTAGATCGTCACGATCGAGTTCGAGCGCGTCAGCGCGCAGTCCCTGCAGGATGTCGGTCAGGTCGGACGTCTCGCTTGCCGGGGCGCGCGTATTCATCAGTCGAAGTCGATGTCCTCGACCTCGGAATGATCGTCAGCCACGATGATGGGCGAGGAATCACCCTGGGTGAAGTTGCTGTCTTCATTGAAGGAGTTGTCGAAGCTGACTGCCGCGTTGTCGTCGAAGACGTTGCCTCCAGCCACGGCGCCGTCGTCCTGGGCGATGATGCCGCCGTCAGATGCGATTGCAGCGTCGGAGTCGTCACCGGTGGTGTAGGCAATGGTGCTGTCGCTGGCTGCGATGCCGCCGTCGCCCAAGACGCCGTTCTCGCCCGCGTTGATGCTGCCGTTGTTGGCAACCTGCGAGCCGCCGCTCGCGGCCTGAGCGTCGCCACCGTCGGTGTACCCGGCTGCCGAGCCACCGTTGTTCGCCACCACCGACTGGTCGTCCGCGGCCACGTTTCCCGTGCCGACGGCAGAGTTGGAGTCGATGTCGTTTGTTTGGGAAACGGCACCGACGACGGCCCCCGTTCCCACATTGGTGGTGTTGGTGAGGTTGTCGTTGTCCTGAGACACGACGGCGGCGCCTGTTGCGACCACAGCGCCATCGGCGGCCGCCCCGGAATTGTTGCCGGAGGAGATCGCATCGGAGTCGTCGATGTCGAGCGTGACATCGCCGGTTGTGGTCACGGTCGGGCTGAATATGTCGTCGTCACTGGCAAGGTTGCTGTTGTCGCCGGCCGCCTGCGCATTGTCGCCACTGGCGACATTTCCGTCCGTGGCGATCGCTCCGGCCCCTTGGGCGACGTTGCCGTCTGCCGCGATGGCGCCGGCTCCGACAGCCAGGTCATCGCCGGCGACGTTCGAGTCGACGATCGCGTCGCCACCTGCGTTGACTCCGCCGTTGTCGGCGACCTGGATCGTCGACCCGTCAGCAGCCACATTGACGTTGTCGGAATCGGTGACGTTGACCTGGTCGTCGCCGACCACGGTGTTGCCGTCGCCCTCGACAAGAACGTTGCCGTCGCCGATGACGACTCCGTCGTTGCCTTCGAACTCGACGTCGCCACCGGCAGCCACGCTGCCGCCCAGCGCGATTCCGCTTTCTTCGACACCGCCACTGATCGCGACCGATCCGCCGGTGGCGATGTTGATCTCCTCAGCTTCTTCGCCGCCGACGACGGCGATGCCGCCGGGTGCGGCAATGGCCTGAGTGACGTCGCCTCCGGCCCACACGTTGTTGGCGTTGATGATGTCTGCGTAGTAGTTGTTGACGAAGGTCTGCAGGATCTCTGGCGTGGAATGTGCCGCCCCACCTCCAGAAGCTCCCCCCACGCCGACGGGGACCCGCACGAGTTGCGGGACATGCACGAAGTGAGCGGGACCGCCCAACAAGGTGGTCACCGAGTGCACGGCGTTCGAAGCGTCGTGCGGTGCGATTTGGCTCAAGCCGTGCTCGGCGAGGGTGCCCTCGGGGTCGGCGGAGAATTCGTCATTGAACTCCGGGTCTGACAGGAGCCGCAGGATGAAATCCAGAAGTGTGGTGATCCCTACCATGTCAGGGACTCCTCTTCGTCTGAGAGAACGTGGCAGTCACTAATGGGGAAGTTGGCAATCACTCTAGGACTGCTTTCGGTGGCACCGCAGCGAAATGACGAATGTTGGGGGAGTTGGACAGATCGCCTCAATTGCGCGGTGCTGTCGTCACATCGTCGTTGGCTCTGGACGAAAGGTCGTCGCGCGATTGTTGCCATGGCGGGCGCGCCGTGTTGGTACCGTGGCGCAGGAGCCGCTGCGAGGAGGGTCGATGACTGTCGCCGTTGACTTGGGCTCGCGGGCCGTCAAAGTCGTCGATGGCACCAATTCACCGATCATTTTCGAGCGTTTGATCGACCCCGAACTGGCTGCGCGGGTCGGCACGACCGTTCCCCTTTATCGCCGTGTCGACGGGCTCGTCACCGCGCAAGTCCCGCATGATGCGTATGTCCGGTCTGTCGCTACGGCGCTCCATGGGATCTCTGCAGAGACGGTCGCGATCGTCGTGCCCGACTGGTGGTCGAAGCGTGCGCGCGGCGCGGTGCAACAGTCTTTCGAAGCTCACGCGTCCGGCCCTTTCCAGTTGGTGTCACCAGCCGTGGCCGCGATCAGGGCGACGCGAGACCCGCACGGACTGCCCAGCACGATCGCCGTATTGGACATCGGCGCCGAATCGAGCAGCGCAACTGTGCTTTCCAACACTGGCGGTGTGCACCACGTGGTGGGCCGCTCGGCGGTCCTGCACGGTCAGGCTGGCAATGACATCGACCGACGCTTGATGCAACACGTGCTTGGGTGGCTGAGGGCAGATGGTCATGTCTTCGAGCCAACTGATTCGGAGATCATCCCGGCGGGGGAGTCGTTGCTCGGACAGGTGCGAGCGGCGAAGGAATGTCTTTCCAGCCGGCCGGCGGCCACGCTGAAGCCGGACCTACCTGACGCGAACGCCGAGCTTCGATTGGTGCGATCGGAGTTCGACGAAGTGGTCCGCGAGACCGTCGAGGCCATCGTGGGGATGCTCAAGTCCGTCATCGCGGCACATCACACCGCGGACGTGGAGACGGTGCTGCTGATCGGCGGGAGCGTTTCCATCCCTTTGGTCACTCAGGTCATCTCGGTGGAGCTGGGGCTCCCAGTGGTCCTGGACGGCGATCCAGCGACGCTCGCTGTCCGTGGCGCGGCGACCCTGAACATCGCAGAGCGTCCGCAGAAGAGGATGTGGCACCGTCGCCAGGACGAGCTTGACGCGGCTCGCAACGTGTTCGACCTGAGCAACGCGCCGATGCCCGACGGCGAGCCCGACCCCGATTCGATTCAAACCCCTGAACCTCGCTCAGACACCGACCACCTGGCAGAGGCAAAGACGGCCGACGCGCCTGCAGCCGCCCCGGCGCCCGTGAGTCAGGGTGCCCGAACCGCGGTGCGTGAGAAGGCGGCTGAGGGTGAGGTGCGTGAGAAGGGAACCGGGAGCAGGGGGCGTGAGAAGGCGGCCGGGAGCAGGGGGCGTGAGAAGACGGCCGGGAGCAGGGCGGCCCGGAGCAAGTCACGCGACAAGGCTGTCGGAACCGTGGACCCGGCGTGCCGACTGTTCAGTCTGGCTGAACTCTCCAGCCGCGAGGGTGTGACGACTTGGCGGGTGCCCCCGTGGGAGCCTGTCCGGCTCGTGATCGAGACATCGGACGGACCCTTGCCTCGCCGGATGGCCCGCTGGAGCGTGGAACCTGAGGTATCCGAATGGAACAACGCCCGCCACGCCAGTATCGATGCCGAAGGCCAGTTCCGACTCAGGATCAACGGCCGGATCCACAAGGTGGACATGGGGAAGTCGCTGGCAGCAAGGTCTGTCATGGTGCTTCTCATCGGGCTGCAGGTTTTTGTCACAGATTCTGAGTCTGGTGAGCTGTTGCGCGAGATGCGGCTCAACCCGGACCACGACTTTCAGCCGGAATGATCGACGTATGGCTTGATCGCCCATGAGCCGCAATGTCGTCGGTCAATGAGACGACCACGGCTCCGATCCCTCGCCCTTCCGGCGTCTTGCTTGACGTGTGACACGAGGCACCCGAGACTCCGATGGTGAAACCTGATCCCCGTCCGAGCTCGCCCGTTGGTCGCGCGCTGAATCGTGCACGTCCCAGACAGCTGCTTCAGTCTGCGGGCATCCTGTCGGGGCAAGCCGATCCGCTTCCCACAGATGCACGTGAGGTTGCGCAGGTCTTGGATGACCCACTGTTCATCGCCAAGGTCGCCCAAGT
>CAVVQG010000021.1:0-82495 GCA_963750265.1 uncultured Actinomycetota bacterium
TCTGCGCGTTGCCGCATACGACAGCGCCGATGCTCAGATGCTCACGTCTGAGGTGCAGGAGATCTACCGAGCTCGCTATGGCGGAGAGGGCGACACTGCGCCGATTGACACCACCGAGTTCGATGGGCCAAGCGGTCGCTTCTTCATGATCTATGTAGATGACGTGCCGGCCGCGATGGGTGGTTGGCGCTGGCACGGGGATGGCGGCGACGCAGAGATCAAGCGGATGTACGTCCGTGAGTCGTTTCAGCGCCGCGGCCTGGCCCGAATCATCCTCGCCGAGCTTGAGCGAACCGCCGCGGCAGCAGGTGTTCGTCGGCTGATCCTCGAGACGGGGCTCGAGCAACCTGAGGGCATCGCGCTCTACCGCTCCGCCGGCTATGAGGACATCCCGGCCTTCGGCTTCTACGCCGAGGAAGAGTTGAGCGTTCACCTCGGCAAGATCCTCACCTAGGCTGCATTGGCATGACTGTTCAACGTATGGACAACGTCGGAATCGTTGTCGAGGACCTCAAGGGAGCTGTCGCGTTCTTCACTGAGCTCGGTCTGGAGCTGGAAGGCGAGGGTCGAGTCGAGGGGCCGTTCGTCGACGACTGCATGGGGCTCGAGGGCGCCAGCTGTGATGTCGCCATGATGCGTACCCCTGACGGTCACAGCCGGATCGAGCTGGCGAAGTACCGCAAGCCGGCCGCGATCGACAACGAGCAGGCGGCACAGCCGCACCACACGCTTGGCATGCATCGCGTCATGTTCGCGGTCGACGACATCGAGGATGTCGTGGCTCGACTGGCGACCCACGGCGCTGAACTCGTGGGCAGGATCGCCCGTTACGAAGACTCGTACCGGCTTTGCTACGTCCGCGGTCCGGAGGGAATCTTCGTCGGGCTCGCCGAGCAGCTCGATTGATCCGACTCAGAGTGGTGCCATGCGGCCGTTACTCCTAAGCGCCGTCGGCGCGACGGGCTAGCAACTGCTCTACCAAGATGTCTCCGTGCCCGGCATGACGGGCCAGCTCGGTGAGTAGGTGGGCGTAGATGAAGCGCAGGCTGATCGGCGTTCCACGCCAGTCAAAGACTTCGTCGAGGGCGTGTTCGGCGGCAATCTGCCGGGAGAGGCTGCAGGCTTCGAGATAGCGGCTCCGGACCTCGCCTGCACTGTCCGTCGGCTCCAGAACGAAGCTCTCGTCAACGGTTTCGGGGATTCCGACCTGCTCGCGGGCCACCCCCGCCACCCGGTGGTGAAACCACACCTGCTCGACGAACGTGGCGTGCTTGACCAGCCCAAGGGGCGTGGTCAGCGAAGGCACCAGCTGGGCGCGTGCCTCATCCTCGGTGAGACCGTCGAGCAACGCCGCGAGCTCGGCGCGCTGCGCTTCGAGCTGGTACTCCATCACGGTGCGCTCGTCGCCGGTCCGATACGTCGTCACGGCGCCATCCTAACGGCGCACGCAGCGACGCCTATTCGACCTTGTGCCCGCGGCCCTTGACCCGTACGTCATCCCTGTCGGCCTTGTCCGTGGCCGGAACCGAGATGACCGCGCCGCCGTCGGTGTCGAGGATCGTTCCGGTGATGTACGACGCGGCATCCGACGACAGGAAGAGTGCGCTGTCGGCGACGTCGTCAACCGTGCCCCACCGACGTAGCGGCATGGACTGTCCGATGTGGTCCTTCATCTCCTGCGTCGGCGAGACGACGTTCTCCATGCCCCATGACCCGGCGATCGGACCGGGGGAGATGCCGTTGACTCGTACGCCTTCGGGACCCCATTCAAGCGCGAGCACCTTGATCAACATGTTGACGCCAGCCTTGGCAGCGCAAACGTGTGCCTGGAAGTTGAGCGGCCTGACGGCCTCGGGAGCAGTGATCGCGATCATCGACGCGCCACGCTTGTTGAGCACGTCATAGCTGGCTCGGAAGACGTTGAAGGTGCCGACGAGGTCGATGTCGATGACGGCCTTGAAGCCGTTGGCTGACATGTCTGCCGCGGGGGCGTAGAAGTTGCCGGCCTGCCCTGCGACGACGATGTCGATGTTGCCAAGCTCCTCTGCGGTGCCCTTCATGGCGGCGTCGATCGCCTCGTAGTCGCGCACGTCACCGCTGTAGCCGCGCACCTCGCCACCGATTTGCTTCAGCTCCTCGACAGCGGCGTCGACGCGCTCCTGGTTGCGGCTCAGCACGGCGACCTTCGCGCCTTGCTCGGCATAGCGGCGGGCGATCTGCAGGTTCATGCCGCGAGTGCCGCCCGCAACGAAGGCGACTTTGCCGGCGAGGATTCCGGTTCCAAACGTGTCTGTCATGGGAAAACTAGAACACGTTTCAGTTTCGCTGTCCACCGACACTCCGTGGGCGGGACGGTGCGAACACGACAACGCGCAGCCGTGTCACGAACGCGCAGCCGCGAATCGCGCGAACGTGTCGGCAACCCCAGGCGGATCATCCCGTCGCCAGGCGAGGGCCAGAACCGAGACCGGCGCGTCGACCACCTCCACGAATGTGACACCAGGTCGGCGGTACGCCTCGGCCAGTCCGGCGGGTACCAAATTCACCCCGCGCCCCATCGCGACCTCGACGATCCATTCTTCGACGGTCTTCGAGGCGCTGCGCTCAACCAGGGGACCGCCAACGGGACGCAGGTCGCGGAGGTACCACCAGCTCGCGAAGACCGGGTCGGTGAGCAGGGCGGTCTCCAACCACGGCTCCGCGGCAAGCTCTGCACGGGTCACCGAGGACTGCTGCGCCAGAGGGTTGTCCTGCGACATGATCGCGAGCAGCGGTTCGCGCGCCAGCTCGAGCAAGTGCAGCTGCTCGGACCCAGTGAACGGTGGACGCACAAAGGCGGCATCGACTTCGTTGACGAGCAGCCCGGCTGCCGGATCATCCCATTCGTACTGGCTCATCTGGACGGTCACTCGCGGTTCGGCCCGGCCGAACTCCGCCAGCAAACCCCGAGTCACCGCCGTCAGGGCGAACGGCAGAAATCCGAGCCGCAGCACCATCTCGCGCCCCTCGGCCACACGGTGCGCCGTCTGCTCCAGCTCAGCGGCATCGTTGACGAGTTGTCTGGCCTGCGGCAGCAGCACCAGTCCGGCCTCTGTCAGCGAAACGCCCGTGCTCGAGCGCTCGAACAGTCGTACGCCGAGGCTGCGTTCCAGGGCCATGATCTGTTGGCTGAGCGACGGACCCGCGATCAGCAGGCGTGCCGCGGCCCGAGCGAAATGCATCTCCTCGGCCACGGTCACGAAGTAGCGCAGCTGTCGCAGCTCCATGACCAGCAAGATTAGACGATTCCTCATGCCCACGAGGTATCAAGTCGTGGACTGAGCGCGACTCCTGACCGGATCGTTGATGGCGACCGGAACTGCCGGTCCGCCGATTCAACAGGAGATCATCATGACCACCATCAGCTCGCCAACCGAGACCACTTTCGCCGACATCGACGCGCTGCGCCGCAACGTTGCGGGCCCCGTCCTCGCCCCTGATGAGCCCGGTTTCGCAGCCGAGATCGCGACATTCAATCTCGCCATCGTCCACACACCGCAGATCGTGGTCGGAGCAACCAGCGCCGCAGATGTGGCCGCCGCCGTCACGTGGGCATCCGATCGCCGGCTGCCTATCGCGGTGCAAGGCGCTGGGCATGGAGCAGTGGCAGGCGTCCACGACGCGCTTCTTGTGTCGACGAGCCGGCTCTCGGATGTGACCGTCGATCCCGACCGTCGGCTGGCTCGGGTCGGCGCCGGCGCCCGCTGGGCTGACGTGCTCGCGGCAGCCGCACCCCATGGGCTCGCCGGAGTAAGTGGCTCCGCCACCAGCGTCGGCGTCGTCGGCTTCGTCCTCGGCGGCGGGATGGGACCGCTGTCGCGCCAGTATGGATTCGGCGCCGACCTCGTCAGGTCGATCGAGCTCGTGACACCTGATGGCCAGATTGTCGTGGCCGATGAGCACACCAACCCGGATCTGTTCTGGGCGCTGCGCGGGGGCAAGGGCAATTTCGGCATCGTGACCGCCATCGAGCTTGAGCTCGTACCGGTGACAGACATCTACGGCGGTGCGGTGTTCTTCGCAGGGCACAGCGCTCGCGACGTGCTGCACTCGTTCCGCACCTGGGCTCCGACATTGCCCGATCAGGCCGGTACGTCGATCGCTCTGCTTCGGTTGCCGCCGTCACCGTTGCTTCCACCCCAGTTGAGCGGACAATTCGTCGTCCAGCTGCGGTTCTCCTTCACTGGCAGCGAAGCCGAGGGGCGCGAGCTGCTCGCGCCAATGCTTGCGGCTGGAGAGGTGCTGATCCAAGGCGTGACAGCAATGCCGTACACCGCCGTGGATTCGATCCACCAGGACCCAACTGAGCCCATGCCCGTGTGGGAGAAGGGGATCCTCCTTCGTGATCTGGGGGTCGAGACGGTCGAGGCCGTGCTGTCATCTGCCGGGCCAGACGTCGCGAGCCCGATCGCGATGGTCGAGATCCGACTCATGGGTGGTGCGCTCGGGCGCCAAGCCCGGGTTCCGAATGCGGTCTCCGGCCGCGAAGGCACGTACTCAGTCCTGGCGCTGGGCGTGCTCGCTCCGGGTATCGAGGCCGAGGTTCCGAGGGCCGGAACGGCCCTGATCTCGGCGCTGACCTCGTGGTCGACGGGCACCGCACTGGTGAACTGGCTCGGTGCAGCCGACCCCCACGAGGTCGCCCGAGCCTGGACCCCGGACGTCTACCGCCGGTTGTCGGAGATCAAGCGCAACGTTGATCCCCAACATCTGCTCCGCTTCGGCCACGTCATCCTCCCAACCGGTTGATCGCAGTGGCCAGCGCGCCGGGTCTGTGCGCGCTGGCCACGCCGTAGGCTGGCCGACATGACTGTCAGACGCGTGCAGGGGAGTGAGGTCGAGTACGGCATCGCCGTACAGGGACAGCCGCACGCCAACCCGATGGTTGCTTCGACTCACGTGGTGAACTCATATGCTGCCGCGCACGGCTTGACCCGGCGAGCGCGCTGGGACTTCGAGGAGGAGAACCCTCTGCGCGACGCACGCGGCTTCGACCTCAGCCGCGAGGTCGCCGATCCGTCCCAGCTCACCGACGAGGACATGGGCCTCGCAAACATCATCCTGACCAACGGCGCACGGCTGTACGTCGATCACGCGCATCCGGAGTACTCCAGCCCCGAGGTCACCAACCCCATGGACGTGGTCATCTGGGAGAAGGCCGGCGAGAACGTCATGCGCCTCGGTGCCGAGCTGGCCGCACAGATCCCCAACACCGCGCCGATCGTGCTCTACAAGAACAACATCGACAACAAGGGCGCCTCATACGGCTCGCACGAGAACTACCTGATGCGCCGCGACGTGCCGTTCGAGAGCATCGTCGAGCACCTGACACCGTTCTTCGTGTCGCGCCAGGTGTTCACCGGCGCAGGACGGGTGGGACAGAAGCAGGACGGCAGCGTTCACGCCTTCCAGATCAGCCAGCGCGCTGACTACTTCGAGGTCGGGGTCGGCCTCGAGACGACACTCAAACGCCCCATCATCAACACCAGGGACGAACCACACGCGGACCCGAAGAAGTATCGCCGCCTGCACGTGATCATCGGCGATGCCAACTGCTCCGAGACCGCGATCTACCTCAAGCACGGCACGACCTCCCTCGTGCTCGCCATGATCGAGGCGGGGTTCATCAGCGGCGGACTCGCACTTGCCGCGCCTGTCACGGCCTTGCACGAGATCTCCTGCGATCCTTCGCTCACCCACACCGTCGAGCTCGCCGATGGTCGCCACATGACGGCACTCGAGATCCAGGGCGCCTACCTCGAGCTCGCCAAAGCCTTTGTGGCCCGCGAGGGGACCGACGAACAGACCGACGACATCCTGGCGCGCTGGGAGAGCGTCCTCGATCGACTCGCGCGGGACCCGATGGAATGTGTCCGCGAGCTCGACTGGGTGGCCAAGCTGGCACTCCTCGAGCGCTACCGCGAACGTGACGGCTTGGGTTGGGATCACGCCAAGCTGCACCTGGTCGACGTGCAGTATCACGACATTCGGCTGCACAAGGGCCTCTACCACCAGCTCGTGCGAACCGGGCGGATGGATCGACTCATCACCGAGGAGCAGATCGCCGCGGCCGTCACTGACCCACCTCGCGACACCCGTGCCTACTTCCGCGGCATGTGTCTCGCTCGATTCTCCAAGGACATCGCGGCCGCATCATGGGACTCGGTGATCTTCGACCTGCCCGGCCACGACTCGCTGCAGCGCATACCGACGATGGAGCCGCTTCGAGGGACCGCTGAGCACGTCGGCGAGCTGTTCGAGACGAGTCACACCGCCGCCGAGCTGTTCACGGCCATCACCGGTCGTTGACGTGAGCGCCGTCATCCGTCAGGCCGTCCGTGCCGATCTGGCTTCCTTGACCGACATCTACAACCACTACGTGACGACGTCACATGCCACGTTCGACCTCGACGAGTTCACGGTCGAGTCACGAACCCCATGGTTCGACGATCACCGAGCCAACAGCCGGCACCTGCTTCTGGTCGCCGAGCTGGACAACCAAGTCGTCGGCTATGCCACCAGCAGCATGTTCCGGGCCAAGGCCGCGTACGACAGCTCGGTCGAGACCACCGTGTACGTCGCGCCGAGCGCTCTGGGGCGCGGCATCGGACAGGCGCTGTACGCCGATCTGCTGGCCCGACTCGATCAGGAACCCGGCTTGCATCGCGCGTACGCAGGTGTTGCGCTCCCCAACGATGCGTCAGTCAGGCTGCACTCCTCCTGCGGATTCACCGAGGTCGGCACGTTCACCGATGCGGGCCACAAGTTCGGCAGGTACGTCGACGTGCAGTGGTTCGAACGCTCGCTCGACTCCTGAGACAGATGACGCGTCGCGGCGCAGATCACCGCGCGTGGCTTCCTGGGCGATATAGGGTTCAGGTATGTCTGAGCAGCAGCACAAGAACACCCGCAAATCGACGGAGCCCGAGGTCGCGGCCGAGCCCACCGAGGTCGACGTCGAGCAGAAGGTCAAGCTCGACGATGACGTCGACTCGATCCTTGACGAGATCGATGACGTGCTCGAGGAGAACGCCGAGGAGTTCGTGCGCAGCTTCGTGCAAAAGGGTGGTCAGTGATGCTCCCAGACGGCAACCGCCTGTCCGGATCGTCATCGTTCGCCGACTACCTGTCTGCCACGGCGCCTGACCTGATGCCAGGGGCCGCCGCGCGCGGAGCCGGCGGAAGCCACGGCGACCTCGCGCCGCACGGCACCACGATCGTCGCCGCAACGTTTGACGGCGGAGTCGTGATGGCCGGTGACCGACGCGCCACCATGGGCAACGTCATCGCACAGCGAGACATCCAGAAGGTCTTTCCCGCCGACGAGTTCTCCTGCATCGGCATCGCCGGCAGCGCGGGACTCGCGATCGAGCTCGTACGCCTGTTCCAGGTCGAGCTCGAGCACTACGAAAAGATCGAGGGCACCGTGTTGTCCGCCGACGGCAAGGCCAACCGGTTGGCCGCGCTGATTCGCGGCAACCTCGGTCTCGCCATGCAGGGTCTCGCCGTCGTGCCGCTGTTCGCCAGCTTCGACCTGGAGACCCAGATCGGCCGCATCTTCTCCTATGACGTCACCGGCGGTCGCTACGAGGAGCACTCGTTCCACTCGGTGGGCTCCGGCTCGATGTTTGCCCGCGGTGCGCTCAAGAAGTTGTACGGACCCGACCTCACCGAGGCCGACTGCGTCACTGCTGTGATCCAAGCGCTCTACGACGCCGCCGACGACGACTCAGCGACAGGTGGCCCAGACCTGACGCGCCGCATCTTCCCGATCGTTGCGGTCGTCACCGCTGACGGCTATCGACGGCTCGCTGACGAAGAGGTCGGGGCAATCGCCGACGATGTCATCGGTGGCCGCCTCATCCGTCCCGATGGCCCGACCGCCCCGCTGAGCTGAGAGGAGTTCGCAGATGACACAACCGTTCTACGTCTCGCCCGAGCAGCTCATGAAGGACCGGGCCGACTTCGCCCGCAAGGGCATCTCGCGCGGCAAGAGCGTCGCGATCGTCCAGTACGTCGACGGCATCTTGTTCGTCTCGGAGAACGCCTCGAAGGCGCTGCACAAGATCAGTGAGATCTACGACCGCATCGGATTCGCCGCCGTCGGCCGTTACAACGAGTTCGAGAACCTTCGGATCGCCGGCGTACGTCTGGCCGACATGCGGGGCTACTCCTACGATCGCCGCGACGTCACAGGCCGCGGACTCGCCAATGCATACGCCCAGACGCTCGGCACCATCTTCTCCGCGGGCGGCGAGAAGCCGTACGAGGTTGAGATCTTTGTCGCCGAGGTCGGAGACACCGCCGAGGAAGATCAGATCTACCGCCTCACCTACGACGGCTCGGTTGCCGACGTCCAGGGATTCGGTGTGATGGGTGGGCCGAGCGAGCAGGTCGAAGAGCATCTCGGCGAGCACTACAAGCCCGGTATGGACCTCAAGAAAGCCATCGGTGTGGCTGTCACGGCATTGGGTCAAGACGTCGAACCGGCTCGTACCGTCGAAGCCTCCGCACTTGAGGTCGCTGTGCTGACTCGCACTCGCACCCAGCCCCGCAAGTTCCGCCGCCTTTCCGAGGCGGACGTCATCGAGGCACTGGGCTCCAAGAAGTCCTGAGGCGGCAGATCGCGTGCGGCTTCGCAGGTTTGGCACAGTTCTGATCGCCGCTGGCGCCGTGTTGTCCCGCGGTGTCAGGCGGGCGCGACTAGGCTGACGGCATGGATCGGCGGATCTTCGGCATCGAGAACGAGTACGGCGTCACGTGCTCGTTCAAGGGCCAGCGCCGACTATCGCCTGATGAAGTAGCTCGCTACCTGTTCCGGCGGGTCGTGTCCTGGGGCCGAAGCAGCAATGTCTTCCTGCGCAACGGCGCTCGTTTGTACCTCGACGTCGGTAGTCACCCCGAGTACGCGACACCCGAGTGCGATGATCTCGTCGACCTGGTCACGCACGACCGCGCAGGGGAGCGGATCCTCGAGGGCCTGATGATCGACGCCCAGAATCGTCTCGCAGACGACGGCGTCGAGGGCGACATCTACCTGTTCAAGAACAACACCGACTCGGCCGGCAACTCCTACGGCTGCCACGAGAACTACCTGGTGAGCCGAGCGGGCGAGTTCAGCCGTCTTGCCGACGTGCTGATCCCGTTCCTGGTGTCGCGGCAGATCATCTGCGGCGCGGGCAAGATCCAGCAGACGCCACGCGGCACGATCTTCTCGGTCAGCCAGCGCGCAGAACACATCTGGGAAGGCGTCTCCAGCGCCACCACACGTTCGCGCCCCATCATCAACACCCGAGACGAGCCCCACGCAGATGCCGAGCGGTTCCGCCGCCTTCACGTCATCGTCGGCGACTCCAACATGAGCGAGACGACGACCTTGCTCAAGGTGGCCACCACCGATCTGGTGCTGCGGATGATCGAGGGCGGCGTGTCGATGCGCGACATGACCCTCGACAACCCGATCAGGGCGATCCGCGAGATTGCCCACGACATGACCGGCCGCAAGAAAGTTCAGCTCGCCAACGGTCGCGAGCTGTCAGCCCTGGAGATCCAGGCGGAGTACTTCGGCAAGGCCGCCGAGTTCGTCGACCGGCACGGTCTCCACACCCCGACCATCACCCGCACGCTCGACCTGTGGGAGCGCACGCTCAAGGCAGTTGAGTCCGAGGACCTTTCGCTGGTGGAACGCGAGATCGACTGGGTCATCAAGTACAAGCTGCTCGACCGCTACCGAACCGTCAACGGGCTCAGCTGGGGCGATCCGCGCATCGCGCAGCTCGACCTCGCCTATCACGACATCAGACGCGACCGCGGCATCTTCTACCTGCTCGAGAAGAAGGGCGCCGTCGCCCGGGTGACCAACGACCTTGACGTGTTCGCAGCCAAGTCGATCCCGCCACAAACCACCCGCGCAAGGCTGCGCGGAGACTTCATCAAGCGCGCCCAGGAACGGCGCCGCGACTTCACCGTCGACTGGGTTCACCTCAAGCTCAATGACCAGGCGCAGCGGACCGTCCTGTGCAAAGACCCATTTCGATCGCACGACGAACGGGTGCAGCGGCTGATCGACGGTATGTGACCGTCGGCGCGTTGGAGACTGTCGATACGATGGTCCACGGCCTGTCAACCGATCAAAGGTTTCTTCGTGCGTCGTCTCCTCGTGGCAACTGTTGCCGCCACCAGCTTGATCCTTTCCGGTTGCGGCTCCGACGGTTCGTCGGGAGGTCTGGACGGCGTGACCGTCAGCAAGGCCGCGACGCCCAAGGTGAAGGTTGGCAAGGGGTTCACCGCGACCAAGACCTCGACGCGCGTCCTCAGCGCCGGCAGCGGTGACGAGCTGGTCACCGGCGACTCGGTCAAGGTCAACTACGTCGCGATCAATGGCCGCACCGGCGAGGAGTTCGACAACTCGTTCACGAGTGACAAGCCACTGACTCTGACGTTGTCGGAAACCTCGGTCCTGCCCGGCTTCATCAAGGGACTGACCGGTCAGCAGGTCGGAAGTCGAGTCCTCGTGGCGATCCCGCCTGAGGATGGCTTCGGGCAGGCGCAGCCCGACTTGGGCATGGAGAAGGACGACACGATGGTGTTCCTGTTCGACGTCGTCTCCAAGGTCCCCGAAACCGCAGAGGGCAAGGCCAAGGCCCTGCCGAAGGACCTCCCCAAGCTCACCCTCGACGACAAGAAGCAGCCCTCCAAGTTCGAGAAGACCTCGACCACCGCGGCCAAGAAGGACAAGGCGAGCGCGAATGTCGTGATCGAGGGCACTGGCCCGGCCATCACCCTGGGACAGACCGTGAGCGTGCACTACCTCGGGCAGATCTACCCGTCCGGCAAGATCTTCGACTCGTCGTGGGCCCGTGACGCACCGTCATCGTTCCAGCTCGCCGAGGGCCAGCTCATCAAGTGCTGGACCGACCAGCTCGTTGGTCAGAAGGTCGGCAGCCGCGTGGTGCTGGTGTGCCCCGCAGACGTCGCATACGGCGACGAGGGCAGCGGCGAGGACATCAAGGGTGGCGACACGCTGATCTTCTCGATCGACTTGCTCGACGCTTCCTGACATCCTCCTCTCATGGCCGAGCGCAAGACCGAGAGGTTGATGAACCTCATCTTCGCGCTGTTGGTGAGCAAGCAGTTCCTCACCAAAGCGCAGATTCGCGACGCCATTGCCGACTACCGGGACGCGCCGAGCACGGATGCATTTGATCGGATGTTCGAGCGCGACAAGGAAGAGTTGCGCGAGCTCGGCATACCGGTCGAGACCGGCGAGAACGACGCGTACTTCCATGACGAGGTCGGCTACCGGATCCGTCGCGACGAGGCGGAGCTGTCAGACCTGGAGCTGACCCGCGAGGAGGCTGCCGTCATCGGCCTTGCCACCCAGGTGTGGGAGCACGCTGGTCTGGCCAACGACTCGACGACTGCGTTGATGAAGCTCAAGGCGATCGGCGTCGATGTCGACACCTCTGTGCTGCGCATGGCCGAACCCAAGCTGTCGACCAACGAGCCGTCATTCGACGTCATGTGGGATGCGGTCACTCGCCGTATCCCGGTGGCATTCGCCTACGCCCGACCCGGCCAGCCGCCGATGGAACGCCACCTTCAGCCGTGGGGGATCATCTCGTGGCATGACCGGTGGTACGTCGGGGGTCAGGACCTCGATCGGGACGGCCCACGCATCTTCCGCCTGTCACGCATCATCGGCGCGGTGAGCACGACGGGTGCACCCGGCTCATACGAGGTGCCCGAGGGCACCGACATGAAGGACCTGGCCCGAGGACTCTTTCCGGCACCCCCCGAAGAGGCCGCCGTGCTGCACATCAGGGCTGGCCGTGGCTTGTCGCTGCGGCGACTGGCCGAACAGGTGACGCCGATCGGTGACGACCTCGACGAGGTCGCGATCCGCTACTCCTCCGACTGGGAGCTGGCCTCAGAGGTGGCGTCGTACGGACCGGATGTCGTGGTCATCTCGCCGCAAGGAGTGCGCGACGCGGTCGTCAAGCGTCTCCGGGCCGCCGCCAGCGGGACGGTGACGGCATGAGCAGATCACGCCAGCAAGTCGTACGCATGCTTGCGCTGGTGCCCTACCTCCAGTCGCACGACGGCATCCCGGTCAACGACGTCGCCGCCGAGTTCGGCGTCAAGCCCAAGCAGATCCGCGACGACCTACGCCTGCTGATGTACACCGGTGTCGGCGAATATCCCGGTGAGCTGATCGACTTCGACCTGACGGCTCTCGAGGACGACGGTGTCGTCGCGATCCGCGACGCCGAGTTCATGAGCCGCCCACTGCGCATCAGCACCCGCGAGGGAGTCGCCCTGATCGTCGCCCTGCGCACGCTCCGCGCCTCGGCCAGCGGCCAGGAGCTGACCGTGATCGACAGCGCTCTGTCCAAGCTCGAAGCTGCCGTCGGAGACACCGTCACGACCCCGGTCGACATCGTGCTCGACGAGGTTGACCCGACCATTCACGCCATGATCGTCCAGGCACTCGCGTCGGGCAAGAGACTCGAGCTGACGTACGCCACCGCCTCGCGCGACGAACAGACCGATCGACACGTCGATCCCCGCCGGTTGTTCACCGAGCAGGGAAGGCTCTACCTCGAGGCATGGTGTCTCAAGGCTGAGGACCTGCGCTTCTTTCGGCTCGATCGAATCGTCGCAGCTGAGCTGACGGCATTCGATGCCGAACAGCACGATGTGACTCCCCGCGACCTGTCGGCCGGCTTCTTCACCGTGGGGGAGGAGACGCCATATGCGTTGGTCGACCTGCACCCCCGCGCGCACTGGCTCACCGAGTACTACCAGGTCGATCTCATCGAGCAGGCCGACGACGGGACGTGGCGCGCTCGGCTCTACGGGGCCGACTGGAACTGGCTGCGCCGGTTGGTGCTGCGCAATGCCGGCTCGGTGGCCGTGATCGAACCAGCCGAGCTCGCCGCTGACGTGGCCAGTCAGGCTTCCCTTGCACTTCATGCGTACGATGAGGCTGAGACGTCCAACTAGGAGTAGCCATGTTCCGTCAGATTGGTCCGCCGGAGATCTTGCTGATTCTCGGCGTCGTGCTGCTGCTGTTCGGTGGCAAGAAGCTCCCCGAACTCGCACGCGGCTCCGGTCGCGCCCTGCGCATCTTCAAGTCCGAGGTCAAGGACTTGTCCGAAGACGACGCGACCGACGCTTCGTCCACACCCGAGCTGCTCACCTCGGCTGAGGCGGACAAGAAGCCCGAACAGGGCTGAAGTTGGCGCTTAGCCGCGGCACACCTCCGCCCGGAGGTGCGATGCCACTCGTCGAGCATCTGCGTGAGCTCAGACGACGCCTGGTCATCGCCACCCTCGCGATTCTCATCGGGACGATCGTCGGCTGGATCATCTATCCCTCCGCGTTCGACTTCCTGAAGCAGCCGTACGTCGACGGCATCGCCCCGCTCCTTGAGCGCAAGGGGTTCGACGCCACTCTGGTCCTCAGCGGAGGCGTGGGAAGCGCATTCAGCTTCCGCCTGAAGTTTGCCTTGGTGATCGGACTGGTGCTCTCTGCGCCGGTCTGGATCGGCCAGATCTGGGCCTTCGTGCTGCCCGCGCTGCACCACAACGAACGACGGTGGGCCTATCTGTTGACCGCCGTGGGTGCTCCGTTGTTCGCCGGAGGTGTCGCAGTTGGCTACATCGTGCTTCCCAAGGGCATCGAGGTGCTGATCAGCTTCGCTCCGGAGTCGGTCCAAGTGCTCCTGACGCTGGGTGACTACCTCAACTTCGTGATCCGCACCGTGTTGGTGTTCGGCATCGCAGCACAGATTCCGCTCGTGGTCGTGATGCTCAATCGCCTGGGCATCGTCAGCGGCCGCCAGCTCGCTGCAGCACGACCGTGGACCGTGATCGGCATCTTCGTGTTCGCTGCGGTGGCCACCCCCAGCACGGACCCGCTCACCATGCTCTTCCTCGCGGTACCGATGACCGCGCTCTATCTGCTGTCTGAGCTGATCGCGCGGGTCACTGATCGGCGCAAGGCACGCGCGGTGCCCGAAGAAATCGCCGACGACGAAGTGTCCGAGCTCGACTAGAGCACCGCCACGACAACCCGCGGCGAATCGAGAGATCCCGGCGCAATCGCACTAGTCTGGCCGCATGCACTATGCACTCGTGGTCAACCCCACGTCAGGCAAGCGCCATGGCGAGGTGATTGCCGCCCAGACCGTCGAGCGGTTGGCGAACGCCGGGCACACAACCATCGTGGTGCAGGGAGCCGACGCTCCGTCCGCGCGCGACCAGCTCAAGCTCGCGATTGGTGCCGGACTCGACGGCGTCCTCGTCGTCGGCGGAGACGGTGCCCTGCACGGCGTTCTTGACCATGTGGCGGACTCCGATCTGGTGTTCGGCCTCATCCCGGCGGGTACCGGCAATGACACGGCCCGATCGCTCGGCATCCCGGTCAAGGATGTCAACGCCGCCGTCGACCTGGTGATCGCCGGAAACGTCCGCACGATCGACCTGGCCCGTACTGATGAGGCGTATGTCGCAACCGTGGTCGCCTCCGGCTTCGATTCCAAGGTGAACGAGCGAGCCAACGCGATGACATGGCCCCGTGGCAACATGCGCTACAACATCGCGATCCTCGCTGAGCTGCGCTCATTCGAGCCGCTGGAGTTCACTCTGGTGCTCGATGGCAAGACCATTGAGAGAGAGGCCATGCTCGTCGCAGTGGGCAATGGCCCGTCGTTCGGCGGTGGTCTGCGCATCTGCGAGGGCGCCAAGCTTGACGATGGTCTGCTCGACGTCGTGGTCATCAACCCCGTCAGCAAGCCCAAGCTGCTGCGGGTGTTTCCCAAGCTCTACAAGGGCACCCACACCTCGTTGCCGGAGGTCGAGCGCCACCTGGTCAAGGAGGTCACGCTGACCTCGCCGGGCATCGTCGCCTACGGCGATGGCGAGCGTCTGGGCCCTCTCCCGATGACAACACGTGTCTGTCCCGGCGCGCTGCGCGTCTTTGCACCTTCATAGCCCGCGTACGCTGGACACATGCCGTCGCCCGCTGAGCAGTACGCAAAATCCCGGGCAGATCAGCAGCATCCACATCTGACGGCGTTCCGCGGCCTCTACGACTTCGGTCTGGACAACTTCCAGATCGAGGCCTGCCGGGTCGTCGAGGACGGCCACGGGGTGCTCGTAGCGGCGCCGACTGGCTCCGGCAAGACGCTGGTCGGCGAGTTCGCCGTGCACATGGCGCTGGCGACGGGTCGCAAGTGCTTCTACACGACTCCCATCAAGGCGTTGTCGAACCAGAAATTCGCCGACTTCGTGGCGCGGTACGGCGCTGACAAGGTCGGCCTGCTCACCGGTGACAACACGATCAACGGCGAAGCGCCCATTGTCGTCATGACAACGGAAGTGCTGCGCAACATGCTGTATGCCGGCTCCCACACGCTCACGGGCCTGGGATTCGTGGTGATGGATGAAGTGCACTACCTGGCCGATCGCAACCGCGGCGCAGTCTGGGAAGAGGTCATCATCCACCTCCCCGAGTCCGTCTCGGTCATCTCGCTGTCCGCCACGGTGTCGAACGCCGAGGAGTTCGGCGCCTGGCTCACCGAGGTGCGCGGCGACGACACCGTCACCATCGTCGAGGAGCGCAGGCCCGTCCCGTTGCACCAGCACGTGCTGGTTGGTCGCAAGCTGTTTCCCCTGTTCGAGCCCGGGGGCACTGAGGTCAACCGGGCCCTCGAGCGCATCGCGCGTGAGGACTGGCAGCACTCCCGCATGCACAAGGGACGGCCCAAGAAGGGCGGACAGCGCCCACGCAGTCAACATCGAACCCCAGGTCGCATCGAGCTGGTCGAACGTCTCGACGCCGAAGGCTTGCTGCCGGCCATCACCTTCGTGTTCAGCCGGGCCGGCTGCGCAGCCGCGGTCCAGCAGTGCCTCGACGCGCGTCTCAGCCTGACCACACCTGATGAACAGAGCGAGATCGGCAAGGTCGTCGACGAGTCGTGCTCCCACCTTCCAGACGATGATCTCGAGGTCCTCGGCTTCCACGAGTTCCGAGCCGGGCTCGTACGAGGCATAGCGGCGCACCACGCCGGCATGCTCCCGACGTTCAAGGAAGTCGTCGAGCTGTTGTTCAGCCAGGGCCTGGTCAAGATGATCTTCGCCACCGAGACCTTGGCGCTCGGCATCAACATGCCCGCGCGCTCGGTGGTGATCGAGCGATTGTCGAAGTGGAATGGCGAGACCCACGCCAACATCACGCCGGGGGAGTACACCCAGCTCACCGGGCGTGCCGGCAGGCGTGGCATCGACATCGAGGGCCATGGCGTCGTGCTGTGGCAGCCCGGGCTCGACCCCAAACAGGTCGCCGGACTCGCGTCGACCCGCACATACCCGCTCAACTCGTCGTTCCAGCCGTCGTACAACATGGCGGTCAACCTGGTGGGTCAGGTCGGACGCGGCACGGCGCGCGAGCTCCTTGAGCAGTCATTCGCGCAGTTCCAGGCCGACCGTGCTGTCGTGGGCATGGCACGGCAGATCCGCAAGGCTGATGACGCGCTCGAGGGTTATCGCGAGTCAGCACAGTGCCACCTCGGCGACTTCATCGAGTATTCGGGGCTGCGCCGCGAGATCAGCGACATCGAGTCGTCGGGCGCACGCGAGCGACGCTCCGCAGACCGTCAGGTCGTCATCGAGTCGCTCGTCGCGCTCAAGCCCGGCGACATCATCCAGGTGCCGGCCGGGCGATGGGCCGGGATCGCCGTCGTGCTCGATCCGGGCACCCAGGGCGACCGCGAGGGTCCACGGCCACTAGTGCTCACGGCCAACCGGCATGCCAGGCGATTGGCAATGGTCGACTTCCCCTCACCCGTGGGAGTGATCACCCGCATCCGCATTCCCAAGTCGTTCAATGCCCGCAATCCGCAGGCGCGGCGTGACCTCGCGTCCAGCCTGCGCGGTCACGCCGACTCCGCCGCATGGAAGCCGAAGGCCGCATACCGCGAACAGGCGACCCGCAAGGACCCGCGGATCGAGGTGCTGCGCGAGAAGATGCGCAACCATCCGTGCCACGCATGCCCTGACCGTGAGGCACATTCGCGCTGGGCCGAGCGCTACCAAAAGCTCGAGCGCGACACCAAGAATCAACGTTCGCGGATCGAGCAGCGCACCAACACCGTGGCCCGACAGTTCGATCGCGTGTGCGAGGTTCTCGACGTGCTGGGCTACCTCGACGGCGACGAGGTCACCGAGGACGGCAAGAAGCTGCAGCGCGTCTACAGCGAGCTCGACCTGCTCGTCAGCGAATGCATCCGCGAAGGCGTGTGGGACGGGTTGGACGCCCCCGGACTCGCCGCAGCGATCAGCGGGCTGACCTTTGAGTCACGCAATGCCGACGACGCTCCAGCGCCGCGATTCCCGACCCTCAAGGTCCGTGAGGTCGCCGAGTCGATGACCTCGTTGGGTGCCGAGCTCGAGCAGTTGGAGCGAGAGCACCGGGTCAAGTTCCTGCACCAGCCTGACTTCGGCTTCGCCCATGCCGTCTGGCAGTGGTCGATGGATGCGTCACTCGACGACGTGCTCACCGACATGGAGCTCGCCGCTGGCGATTTCGTCCGCGCCATGAAGCAGCTGATGGACGTCGTCGCCCAGGTCGCTGACGCCGCCGGGCCCGGTCCGCTGCGCAAGACGGCTCGAGAGGCCCTCGACCTGTTGCGCCACGGAGTTGTGGCCTACACCAGCCTCAGGTGACGGCGAGGCCGTCAAGCACCCGATCGGCCGCGCCACCAATGCCCCAGCGCTCACCAAAGGTCCGAAACGCCGTCTGCTGCTCGGCAGTCAGCGCTTTGAGCGCCCAGTCGGAGATCTCGCATGCGTCGCGCTTGACGGCGACGACGGTGCGTGCGGCCGCTATGTAGCTGCTGGAGTCCTTGATCGACTGACGTACGCGCGGCTTGATGCTGCTCGACGGGTCTTCGGCTGCCGCGATGATCCCGTCGAGGTCACCGAACTCGGCGAGCAGCACCGCCGCGGTCTTGTCGCCGATGCCCGGAACACCCGGAATTCCGTCCGAGGGGTCGCCACGCATCACGGCGAAGTCGACATACTGCGAGGCGTCGATGCCGTAGCGCTCGCGCATCCACGCATTGTCGACGAGGTCGGGATTGCCGACGCCCCCGCGCGATGTGTAGAGCACCCGTACGGATCGATCGTCGTCGACGAGCTGGAACAGGTCTCGATCGCCTGTCACGACGTCGACCGGGCCGTCCCAAGCGCTGCTGAGCGTGCCGATGATGTCATCGGCCTCTGCTCCCGGCGCGCCGATCACGGGAATGCCCAACAGGCCGAGGGCCTCGGCGATCAGCGGGACCTGCGGCCCCAGCAGACCATCGGTCGTGTCGCCCTCAGCGCCGTCATCACCGAGGCGGTGGGTCTTGTAGGACTCCAACAGGTCGACGCGCCACTGCGGCCGCCAGTCGTCGTCCCAACAAGCAACGATCGCCTGCGGATCGTAGGTCGAGCTGAGCGTCGCGACGAAGTCGAGCATTCCGCGCAGTGCATTGACCACTGTTCCGTCAGGAGACTTCATCGAGTCGGGCACGCCGAAGAACGCACGAAAGTAGAGGCTGGCGCTGTCCAGCAAGAGCAACCGTCCAGGCATCAGTGTGAGTCTCCCGTTCAGCAAATTGGCGCCACGACCATGCCGGTCGTGGCGCCAATCGTAGCCGCGGTCAGGCGTTCAGCGTGCTGACGCCGGGCTGTACTGCTTGAGCTGCTTCGCGGAGACCTTCGCCGCCTTGCGCTTGGTGTCACCGAACAGCCCCTGCTTGGACATCGTCAACACGTACACCGCATGAGCTGCGGCATCGCCGAGCTCCTGCAGTGCCTTGGTGTTGAGGTTGTTGATGGTGTCGCAGGCCTGGTGATAGCAGTTGTCGTAGGCCTCACCAGCAGTACCGCCGTACACGACGGCTTCCTCAGGTGTCTTGACCCCTTCAGCGCCGCTGAACAAGCCTCCAGCCGGGATCCCCGCTGCGATGAACGGACCGTAGTCGGAGCGTCCGTCGAAATCGGTTGGCTCAGATGCCAAGTTCTTTGATCCGAAGTAGTCGGTGAAGACCTTTTCGATCGCCGCTGAACCCGGAGGACCGCTCTCGCCCCCGTTCGAGCCGTCTCCGTCGTACACGAAGCGGACGTAGTTGGGCGATCCGATCATGTCGAAGTTGAGGTTGGCGTAGATCTTGGCCCGGGCGGAGTCAGAGAGTGCGCCGACATAGTGCTCAGATCCGAGCAGCCCTGCCTCTTCGGCGCCCCAGAAGGCGAATCGCACGGGTCGCTCGAGCTTCTTGGTCAGCTTGAGTGCTGAGAGCTGCTCGGCGATCTCGAGGATGCCGGCTGACCCTGAACCGTTGTCGTTGATGCCGGGTCCGACCGCGACGCTGTCGAGGTGCGCACCCACGACGACGACCTGATCGGCGTTCTTGACCTTCTTGCCAGTTGCCGGCAGGTCAGCGATGACGTTCTCGGTCTCACGATTGAGGTCGACTTCGGTCGACGTGGTGACGTGAGCCGTGACCGGTCCGGACTGGGCTTCGTCGTACAGGGCCTTGCCGTCAGCGAACGAGACACCGACGACGGGGATGTCGACCGGATTGCCGAGCGTGCCGGTGAGCAGCTCGTCACGACCCGGCTGGCCCTCGTTGAAGATGATCGCAGCGTCGTATCCGGCTGCTGCGGCGTTGACGGCCTTGTCCTCGAAGGTGCAGGTGCCGCGCTGGATCAACGCGATAGCGGGCGTCGCAGGTGCGGGGCTGAAGTCTCCTGGCTCGCAGCCAGACGTGCTGCCGGGCTCGGGGCCAGGCGGCATCACGACATCATTCGTGGGCACCACCTCACCGGTGACGTCACCAGATCCCGAATAGTCGAATGTCGCGGTCTCCAGGTCGCGTGCCGTCGGCGAGATCTCCGTGAGCGTCGCCGGCTCGAGCTCGCGCGCGAATGCGAAGGTGAACTTCTGCCGTTTGACCGTGTAGCCGGCTTGCCGCAGCTTCTTGGCCACGTACTCGGCCGATGCCGTATGACCTGGCAGTCCCGAGGCACGATTGCCCTCGTTGCGGTTGGCGATCGTCTGGAACTGACGTTCGTGCTGCAAGATCCCGTTGACCGTGACCGCCTTGGTGAGGCGATCGCTGTTGACGGCCTTGGTGGAGCCGTGTTGATCTGCCACCGCTGGTGAGGCGACAATCAGGCCGCCCGAGAGGGCGGCGGCAGCGAAAGCTGCCAGTGTTCTGCGCATACAAGATCCCCCGATCTGTTGAGTGTGACGAATATCTCTCACCCTAGGCTTCTGAGCCGAAGGCGCAAGAGCAGCGCGTTCGCGACCACTTCGGTGCCGCCGGTATCGTCGAGCCATGAGCGAGCGCAGCAAGAACGTCAACGGATCCGTGACCAGCAGGTGGCGCAAGGCGCAGGAACTGGCAGCGTCTGAGGGGATCGACACCCTTCTCATCACTCCCGGTGCAGACCTGCGCTATCTGACGGGCTACACCGCCCTGCCTCTCGAGCGCCTGACCTGTCTGGTTCTGCCGGCCACCGGAGATCCCACCCTGATCGTCCCGGCCCTGGAGGCTCCGGCGGCCGTGGCATCCGGGGTCGATGTCGCCGTCGCCTCATGGACAGAGCTTGAAGATCCGTTCGCCTTGGTCACCGATCTGGTTGGCGACGCCGGAACGGTCGGCCTGGACGACCACATGTGGGCCTCCCGCGTCTTCGCCTTGAAATCAGCGCTGCCCAACGCACGCCAGGTGCTGGCGGGACCGCTCGTACAACAGCTGCGCATCCGCAAGGACGCGGACGAGATCGCATCTCTGCGTGAAGCCGGTCAGGCGATCGACCGGGTTCACGCACGCATGGGGGAGTGGATCCGACCGGGACGCACCGAGCGGGAAGTCGGCGCAGACATCGCCCGAGCCATCATCGACGAAGGCCACGAAACCGTCGATTTCGTCATTGTCGGCTCTGGCCCCAATGGTGCGTCGCCGCACCACGAGCTCTCCGACCGTGTCATCGAAGCCGGCGACCCAGTCGTCATAGACATCGGTGGCACCAATCACGCCGGCTACTGCTCGGACTCCACCCGCAACTACCTCGCTGGCGGCGAGGTCGCGCCCGAGTACGCCGAGTTCTATGCCGTGCTGCAGGCCGCCCAGCGGGCACAGCTTGACCATGCCAAACCGGGCGTCACGGCAGAGTCAGTCGACGCCATCGGGCGTACGATCATCGCCGACGCCGGATATGGTGACCGCTTCATCCACCGCACCGGGCACGGCATCGGTCAGGAAACCCACGAGGAGCCGTACATCGTCGAGGGAAGCACCTTGGTGCTCGAGGAGGGCATGGCGTTCTCGATCGAGCCGGGCATCTACCTCGCGGGACGCTTTGGTGCGCGCATCGAGGACATCGTGGTCTGCACCGCCGATGGCATCGAGGTGCTCAACAACCAGCCGCGCGAACTCATCGCCCTGTGACGCTGCGTGGGGCGCGGCCACGCACTGCTTGGCTGATCGCCCTTATCCTGGGCGTGCTGTGCTCGCTCGGCTTCGACCCTGTCGGTCTGCCGTATGCGATGGTGCTCGGGATCGCTGGGATGATCTGGCTCGCTCGTGAGCTGGATGGCGCACGCAAACGGACGGTCGTCGTCGCAGGTCTGGTTTTCGGACTCGCCTTCATGGGGCCACTCATCTGGTGGATGAACGCCGTCAGCGGTGCGGCATACATCGGGCTGGTCCTCGCCGAGACGGCGTTCTTCGCGCCCATCATGCTCGCGATGCGTGCGGCCACCCGACTTCGCGGCTGGCCGCTGTGGGGGGCGGGTGTGTGGGTGATGGGGGAGTTTGCCCGCGGGACGTTCCCATTCACCGGATTTCCCTGGGGTCGGCTGGCGCACACGTCGATCGACACCCCGTTTGCCACCTACGCCCGCGTGATCGCCATGCCCGGCACCAGCGCCGTGCTGTTCATCCTTGCTGCGCTGCTTCTGGTCGTCGTCACGGGCTCGACCTTCCGCCGTCGCTCAGCGGCTGCGGGATCCATCGTCGCGCTGATTCTGCTCGGCTCGGTGCTGCCAACGGGCATTGCTGGCGCCGCAGGAACCCGACAGGTGGCCTTGGTCCAGGGCGACGTCCCTGGGGTGTTCCTCACCTGGCCCCGAGGCGAGATCTTCGACCTGCATGCAGCCGAGACCGACCGACTGGCCGAGGCCGTCGAAGCCGGGGAGGTGGCCCGGCCCGACATGGTGCTGTGGCCTGAGAACGCCACCGACGTCGACCCGAACTTCGACCAGGGCGTAAGAGCCCGCATCGAAGCCTTGTCGGCCCGCATCGGTGCCCCGATCCTGGTGGGCGGCCTGTACGACGGACCAACCACGACCACCTCCTACAACGCCGGGGTCGTCTGGGACGAGAACGGTCCGGGCGACCGATACGTCAAGCTCAAGCCTGTCCCGTTCGGCGAATATGTTCCGTGGCGCGAGCAAGCTGGTGCGATCTTCGGGCGGCTGGCGCGCGACATCCCTCGCGACATGCTGGCCGGCAAGGCCTCCGGCGCCATCCGCATTGGCGAGACCACGATCGGCGACACGATCTGTTACGACATCGCGTATGACTCGGTGACCCGCCGGGCGATCAATGATGGGGCCCAGATGCTGGTCGTCCAGACCAGCAATGCGGCGTTCACCGGCACGTCCCAGCCCGAGCAGCAATGGGACATCTCGCGACTGCGTGCCGTGGAGACCGGCCGATGGGTCGTCGTGCCGTCGACCAATGGCATCAGCGGCGTGGTGAACCCTGATGGAAAGGTCGTCGAGCGCGCCCCACTGCACCAACCTGCGCTGATCAGCCAGCAGGTTGAGCTGGCGAATGGCACGACGCCGGCGCAACACCTGGGAGGTCCGCTGGAATACTTCCTGGTGGCCCTGGGTCTGGGAGCATGGTTCTTCGGAACACGACGACAGCAAAGGTGAGCACGCATGACCACGCTTGTCATCATTCCGACCTACAACGAGGCCGAGAACATCGCGTGGATCGTCGCCGAGGTTCTCGCACACCAGCCTGAACTCGACATCCTCATTGCCGACGATGCCTCACCCGACGGCACCGGGGACATCGCCGATCGGCTGGCGGCGGCCGATCATCGCCTCCACGTGCTGCACCGTGGCGGAAAGCTCGGTCTCGGCTCGGCCTATCGGGCGGGCTTCGCGTGGGGGCTCGAGCGGGGCTACGACACGCTCGTCGAGATGGACGCCGACGGGTCGCACCGCGCGGAAGACCTCGGCCGCCTGCTGGAGGCGAGCGCAGCCGGAGCTGATCTGGTGCTGGGCTCGCGCTGGGTGCCGGGCGGAGGTGTCGTCAACTGGCCGTGGCATCGCCGGTTCATCTCACGTGGCGGCACGTTCTACGCGCAGATGATGCTCGGCATACCGGTCAAGGACGCGACCGGCGGATTCCGCGCATTCCGTCGCGAGACGCTCGAGCGTCTGCCACTGGACGATGTCGCGTCGCAGGGCTACTGCTTCCAGATCGACATGGCGCGGCGCGTCCTCCAGGAAGGCATGTCGATCGTCGAGGTCCCGATCACCTTCGTCGAACGGGTGCGAGGACAGTCAAAGATGAGCGGCGACATCGTGCGCGAAGCGTTGTGGCGCGTCACCGTCTGGGGACTTCAACGTCTGGTGCCCAAGCGCTTGCGCACTAGGCGGCGCCAGTGCCGCGCACGAAAAAGACCCCGACCGAAGGTCGGGGTCTTTTCGTTGGCGCTAGGCCGACTTCTTTGCCGCAGCTGCCTTCTTGGCGGCGGCCGCCTTCTTGGCAACGGCTGCCTTCTTGGCGGGCCGATGCAGGTGCGGCGGACCGATCTCGCCCCCGCGAAGCAACTCAAGCCGCTCAGTCAGGATTTCCTCGAGCTCGTCGACGGAGCGACGTTCGAGCAGCATGTCCCAGTGCGTACGAACCGCCTTCTCGTTCTTGACGAGCGGCTCGCCACCTTCGACACGGTGACCGATCTGACCGGTCTTGGGGTCTTCCCACTCATATGGGATGTCGGCCTCGTCGGCCATCGTCACCGAGAAGGTGTGCCCATCAGCGCAGATGTACTCCACCTGCTGACGGGGAGCCATTTCTACGCCGCGCTCGTCCTCAAAGCTCTGTGTCCCGAGTCGAGCGCCTCGCAATGCACGTTCTGCCATGGCAGTCCCCTTTCGTGTTCCTTAATCCTTCCAACGTAGGGGATGGACATGAGATTCCCCTAAGCGAGAAGTGTTGCGTCACACCGACGAGCTAGACGAGCACCGGTGGTTGGTTGCCCGCCTCGATGATTCCCTTCCGCGGATCCAGCTTCCACAGCAGCAGGCCGCCGATGACGAAGAAGGCGATCAGGGCCAGGATCGCGGGCCGGTAGGAATCGGTCAGCTGGTGCACGACGCCGAAAACCAACGTGCCGAGCCAGCTCGTACCGCGCTCGCAGGCCTGATAGAGACTGAAGTACTCAGCTTCACGTCCCCGGGGGATGAGCTGGGAGAAGAACGAGCGTGAGAGCGCCTGCGTGCCCCCTAGAACCAGTCCGATCGCGACGGCGAGCAGCAAGAAGGGCGCAATCTGCTTCTCAGGCAGGAAATAGCCGAAACACACCACGAAGATCCACACGACAAGACCGCCGAGGATCGTCCGATGACTACCGATCCGGGCGGCCAGGCGCCCGAAGATCAACGCACCCGCGAAGGCCACGAACTGCACGATCAGGATCGTGGCGATCAGGATGCTCGGGCCGAAGCCGAGCTGTTTGTCGCCGTAGACCGATGCCGAGTAGATGACGGTCTGGATGCCGTCGTTGTAGAACAGGTAGGCCACGAGGAACAGCAGCGTCTGCGGGTAGTTCTTGAGCTCCTTGAGCGTGCGGAACAGCTGCCCGAAGCTGCGCTGCATCAGCGTCACGCCCTCTTCGGGGGCGACACCCCTCGGCGCACGGTCCTTGATGCCGCGATAGGGAATGAAGGTGAAGTAGGCCCACCAGATCGCCGCCGACAGCAGGCTCACTCGTACGGCCATCTCGGTCGACAGACCGAACGGTTTGATCGTGACGATCGCGAGGTTGACCGCCAACAGCAGACCGCCGCCGAGATAGCCGAATGCCCAGCCCTGCGAGGAGATGCGATCTCGTTCATCCGGCTCGGCGACCTCGACCAGGATCGCGTCGTACACGACGATCGAGGAGGCGTAGAACAGGTTCGCGACGACCAGCAGTCCGGCACCGAGCTGCCAGTTGGTGCCGGTCACGAAGAACATCAGCGCGGCCACGGCCGCGCCGCTCCAGGCGAGTCGAGCCATCAGCGTCTTCTTGGACTGCACCCGGTCGGCGATCGCTCCGACGATCGGCAGGATGAACGCCGAGAACACCGTCGCCAGCGTCACCACGTAGAACACCAGCGAACCGGCCGAGACCGACAAGCCGAGGATCGACAGGTGCTCAGTGCACTTTCGGTCCTCGTCACCGACGAATCCGCACGCGGCGCGTTCGGCAACACTGGTCAGGTAGGGCGCGTACAGGACTGTCGCGATGGTGGTGATGTACGCAGAGTTGGCCCAGTCGTAGAAGAACCACGACTTCTGTTCCGGATTGGCATTGAACCGTGGCAACTTCATCGTGGGTCCTTCCAAGCGCCTCTGCCGACGAGCACGTCCTTGAGGATGTCCGGCCGGTCGGTGATGAGTCCGTCGACACCGAGATCGAGCAGTCGGTTCATCGAGTCTGCGTCGTCAACGGTCCACACGTGCACCTGCAGGCCCAGGGCATGGGCACGCTTGACGAAGTGCCTCGTCACCACCTTGATACCGCGGCGTTCGGGCACCTGCAGGCACAGCGCACCGGGAACGCCCAACAGACGCAGGAGTGCCGCCGGCAGGAGCTTCACCATGGTGGCCTCACGACTCGATGCGGAGGTGGCAGCACCGGGTAGCCGCTGACGAATGCGCCGCACCCGCTGGTGATCGAATGACGCGAGGCATACCCGGTCTGTCGCGCCGAGATCCTCGATGACCGCGCAGGTCTCCTCGACAGCGTCATCTGACTTCACGTCAATGTTGAGCCGCGCATCGGGGAACGCCTCGATGAGCTGCTCGAGCGTGGGTATCGGCTCGCGTCCGCCAAGCCGTTCGGCGTCCACCGCGTCGGACGTCATCGAGGCGATCGCCGCCGGATTGCGGGTCATCCGTTCCAGCGTGTCGTCGTGGAAGACATAGACACGTCCGTCCGCCGAGACATGGACGTCGGTCTCGAGGTAGCGATATCCCATCGCGTAGGCGCGACTGAACGCAGCCAGCGAGTTCTCGATGCCGAGATTGGGCGGCGTGAGGCTCCCACCGCGATGGGCGAACGCCAGCGGGATGGGGGAGTCGAGGTATGAGCCGGACACAGGCCACACGCTATGCCCTCATGGGTTCAGACCTATATGTCGCGGAACGTCTCGATCTGGGCGCCGAGTGCGTTAAGTCGCTCGGCCAGGTCTTCGTAGCCGCGATTGATCACGTACACACTGCGAAGGACGGACGTCCCCTTGGCCGCCAGCATGGCCAGCAGGATCACGACGGCCGGTCGAAGAGCCGGCGGGCACACGAGCTCCGCACCGCTCCAATGTGTCGGTCCTTCGATGAGGACGCGGTGCGGATCGAGCAGCTTGACCGAGGCTCCGAGCTTGTTGAGCTCGGTGAGGTAGATCGCTCGGTTCTCGTAGACCCAGTCGTGAAGCATCGTCTGGCCCTCGGCCGTTGCAGCAATCACCGCAAAGAACGGAAGGTTGTCGATGTTGAGGCCCGGAAACGGCATCGGGTGGATCTTGTCGATGGGCGCGTGCAGCGCTGACGGATGCGTGGTGATGTCGACGAGGCGTGTCTCGCCGTTCTCGGCGGGATACTCGTCGGTGCGGTCGTACTGGAAGCCCATCTCCTCGAGCAGGGCGAGCTCGATCTCCATGAACTCGATCGGCACCCGGCGCACGGTGATGCTCGACTTGGTCACGATCGCGGCGGCGATCAGGCTCATCGCCTCGATCGGGTCCTCGCTCGGCGCGTAGTCGACGTCCTCGTGGATGATCGGCTTTCCGGTGACGCGCAGCGTGGTCGTTCCGATGCCCTCGATGCCCACACCAAGCTTCACCAGGAAGAAGCACAGATCCTGGACCATGTAGTTGGGGCTGGCATTGCGGATGACTGTGACGCCGTCATTCTTCGCCGCGGCGAGCAGAGCGTTCTCGGTCACCGTGTCACCGCGCTCAGTGAGGACGATCGGGCGCTCTGGTCCGACTCCACCAGCTGTCGTGGCGTGATAGCTGCCCTCGGTGGCGACGACCTTGAGACCGAACGGTCGAAGCGCCGTCATGTGCGGCTCGACCGTGCGGGTGCCGAGATCGCAACCGCCGGCATACGGCAGCTCGAAGTCGTCGTAGCGGTGCATCAACGGGCCGAGGAACATGATGATGCTTCGCGTACGGCGGGCAGCCTCGGCATCCATCGCTGCCAGGTTGAGCTCAGCAGGCACGACGAGGCGTAGGTCGTTCTGGTCGTTGAGCCAGGTGAACTTCACACCGATCGACTCGAGGACCTCAAGGAGCCGGTTGACTTCCTCGATACGGGCCACCTTGCGCAGCACGGTGGTTCCCGAGTTGAGCAGTGCGGCACACAGCAGCGCGACACCGGCGTTCTTGCTGGACTTGACGTCGATCGCGCCAGAGAGCTTGGTTCCGCCGGCGACCCGGAGGTGGCTTGGACCGGACGTGCCCACGGTCACCAGCTCAGAGTCGAGCGCCGCACCGATGCGGGCCAGCATGTCGAGCGTGAGGTTCTGCTGACCCTTCTCGATGCGATTGACCGCGCTCTGGCTCGTCTTGAGCTCGGTGGCCAGCTCAGCCTGGGTCAAACCACTGTGTTGGCGAGCGTCTCGAATCAGGACGCCAATACGGCTCAGGTAGTCATCACGCACAGTCATGTCATCACCTTATCTCAGATATGAGATATCTCAATTCAGCCAGTCAGAAACGACTCGGAGTCGGTCTGACCCAATTTCCGGGCATCCTCGACGCCGCCAAAATTGCCGACGTGCTGCCAGTAGATCCCGTATGCAAGGTCGGCGATCGTCCTGTCGTGCACCGGGAGCAGTGAGCCGGGGGAGACGCGTTGAACGAAGTCGATCGTCTCGCTCACCTTGGCCCAAGGAGCAGACAAGGGGAGTGCCAAAACGTCCACACCTTCCGGGGCGTACTCATAGGTGTCGCCCGGGTGGAAGAACGTGGGTTCGCCCGGTGCGCTGAGCAGCGCACCAACATTGGCGACCCGGGGGAGCGCGGGAACGATGACAGCGTGCTGCGATCCGACGCCACGGATCGTGATGCCGCCGACTACGGTCTCAAGGTCATCCGCCTGCGCCGTCCAGTTGCCGAACTCGAGCATCGCGGCACTGTCGGGGTCAGTGATGAGGGCCGCGCCTGGGTTGCGCTCCACCAGGTCAGGGCCGCGGTCGACATCGATGTGGTCAGCGTGCTGATGCGTCACGATGATCGCATCGAGGTCCCCGAGGGCGAATGTCTCGTCGGGGCTGAACACGCCCGGATCAATCAGGATGCGGGTGTCAGCCGCTTCAACGAGCACGGCCGCGTGGCCGAATCGAGTGATCTGCATGAACCCCATCTTGCACCCGCGCCCAACCAGAGCGCCCCCAGCGTCACATCAGCCCAGATACTTCTCGACGACATTCGGCGAGCGATTGGCAGCGTCGTCTGGCTGCTCGCCGTATTCACGTTTCGCGTGACGTTGGCGCAGCAGGTCCCACGCTTGGTCGAGCTGGACCTCGAGGTCGGCAAGCCGTGCGTGCTCCTCCTCGCGGCTGATCTCACCCTTGGCCGAGCTGCTCGCGCAGCGCCTTCTCCTCGGCGACCAGCGCCGTGATGTGCTCGTGGATGCCCTGATCAGTGGTCATGCGGCGAGTCTACGACCGTTACGCGTCGGTCGGGTCGGCCTCAGCTCGGCAAGCGGCCGATCTCGGGCGTGTCCGGACCGAAGTGGCGGTACATGATCGTGTCGCGCGTCCTCGCGCGGCCCTCGGTGGAGTCGTCGTTCGCCCCACACCGTCCGGCCCAGGAGATGGTGGTTCACACAGATTGTCGGGCAATTACCGCGAACGTCGCCCACGGCAGTCGACCGGGAGCTCGAGGTCGCGCATGCCTTGCTTGCCGAGGAACAGTCGGAGCATGCTCAGCAGACGCGCACGCGTATAGGCCCGGCCGATATCGCGCGGAAACGCTCGAAATGCAGGCGGTCCTGGGCGTCGAGGATGCCGTTGGCGAGCTGTGGGCCGGCCTCGGTGATGTCGTCCCTGTGCCAGCAGGACGTGGTAGTTGAAGGCGTGCTGTTCGCGTTCGGTGTCGAACAACCAGTCGTCGTTGACGCCGATCAGCCAGCCGACGTACTTCCACAGGTGCATGACGGCGCGTGAGTCCGCGCGCGTGACGCGCACGCCCGAGCGCCCGTACGCCAAGCAGGAACGCACCGTTGAACAGTCCAAGGGTCGCCGCCTGATCGGACTGGTTGATCGGCAAGCCCCCACCGTCGCGGTGTCCCAGCGGTCGCCGCCCTCGAAGCGGTGGTTGACCAGGGCGTGCATCAGCCGTACGTGCACCGTGAGCTGGAATCCCTCGCCCTCACGCCGCATCGCGTCGTGCTCGGAGACCGCGACGCCCCACTTCTGGGTCTCGCCGAGTCGACGCATCGTGGTGTCGCCGGTCAGGCCACCGGTCGCGACCAGCAGGTCGGTCGGGCCGCCGAACCGGTAGCCGCCGAGCAGCGAGAGCTGCAGCAGCACATCGGCCGCGGTCTTGCCGAATCGTCGATACGCTGCGGGCCCCTTGATTGACCAGGTCGAAGTCGACCCAGTCCGGCACCGCGTCGACCATGGCGAAGAAGTCACGCAGAGCCGGGGGAGCGGCCTCGACCGAGTCGATGCCGTGCAGCCAACGCCTGGTGGAACTGCGCCATCGTGACCTTGTCATCGCCGGGCGAACGCATGGCCTGCGCGAGATGCCGCACCGACTTCGTCACGCTCCATGAATCGCTGACCGATCGAGTGCCATCTGGTGCTCGTCAACTGTGCACCCGGCCCACAGCCTTCAGTACGCGGCCGATCTGGCGCCGCGAGCTTCGGCGGCTGCGAAAACGTGCGGGCGGGCCAACCAGTCGTGTCGTATGTCATGGCAAGATCATGACACGAGCAATTACTCGCATACAATTCGCGTATGCCACACCCGCTGCCCGCCAAGGACCTGCGCAGCACGCCACGCCAGGAGCGTTCTCGCGCCATGGTCGAACGCATCATCGCCGCAGGTCAGGTCGTGCTTCTGCGGGACGGCTATGAGAAGGCGTCGACCAACCGCGTGGCGGACGAGGCCGGCATCAGCCCGGGCTCGCTCTACCAGTACTTTCCGGACAAGGAGACGATCCTCGCGGCGGTCATCGACCGCTATGCCGCCGAGCTCTCGACCCAACTCACGGCGGTGCTGGCCGATCGGCTCGACGAGCCGGGGCCGTCGCTCGTGCGCGCGTCATTCAACGGATTGCTGGACGTGCTGACCGAGAACGTCGAGTTCCTCCGGCTCGTCGTCGAGGTGCTGCCTCGCAAACAGTTCGGCAGCTGGACCGTGCCGCTCGAACAGCGCATCAGCGATCTGGTGGCGGCATATCTGTCGATCAACAAGGCCCAGACGTCGGTCGACGACCCGGCGACATCAGCCTGGATCCTGGTGCGCATGGTGGAGCACCTGAGCGTCCAGTACGTGCTCGAGCGGCCAGCCATCTCGCGCGAGAAGTTCATCGACGAGATGGTCGAGATGACGCTCGCCTACCTCGGTCCGCAGGCAGGAACCGCGTAGTGGCACTCGCAACCGGCTCGCATGCCGGACGCCCGTTCTCTCGTAAAATCAGCTCATGAACGAGACCAGCGACGATCGCAGACCGATGTCGACGGCCGCGCGTGCCGGCATCGTGTCGGGCGGCTTCGTCGTGCTGCTCTACGTCATCGAGGTGCTCGACCGCATCCTTCCGGGCAACTTTGAGTCTCACGGGGTCCAGCCACGCTCTGACGGTGGACTGCAAGGCATCGCCTTCGCGCCGCTACTGCACGGCGACTGGGACCACCTGCTGGCCAACACCGTGCCGCTGCTGATCCTGGGCTTCCTGCTCGCGCTCTCAGGACTACGCACCTGGGTCCAGACCACCGCGATCATCTGGGTGGTGGGCGGCCTCGGCGTGTGGTTCGTTGCCGGCTCGAACACGATTCACATCGGGGCGTCGGGCATCGTGTTCGGCTGGCTCGTCTACCTGATCATCCGGGGCATATTCGCCCGCAGCCTGGGCCAGATCGCGCTCGGCATCGTGGTGTTCATGGCGTACGGCACCGTGCTTCTGGGCGTGCTGCCCAGCGACCCGGGCGTCTCATGGGAAGGCCACCTGTTCGGCGCCGTCGGCGGAGTGATCGCCGCCTGGGTGCTCGCACGCAAGGACGACAAAGCCATCAGCGAGTGACACCCACCTCCTGACTCATCACAGCGAGCAGGCAAGCCCGGATGACCACACTTCAGCTCGAGCTGAGGATGACCAGCTGCTGGGTCGCTCTGGTCATGGCGACGTACCGGTCCACGGCGCCCTCGATGCCGTCGCCGAACTCCTCCGGATCGACCAGCACGACCAGGTCGAACTCAAGTCCCTTCGCGAGCTCCGGCGTCAACGCCCTGATCCGGTTCGGGGGCTCGAACAGGCGAGCGCCGATCACGCACCCGGTCCCCTGAGGATGTTCCCCAAGCCACCCCGCCAGCAGCGGCTCGAGCTCAGACACAGGTCCGTGGACGACGGGGGAGCCAGAGCTTCGGATCGAGAGCGGCACGTTGGCGTCCGGGATCACGGACCGTATGACGGGTTCTGCTTCCTGCATGACCTCGACAGGAGTCCGGTAGTTGACGCTCAGCGTCGCGAGGCTGACCTGGTCGATGCCGACTCGCGCCAGACGTTCCACCCAGGACTCGATGAATCCATGCCTCGCCTGGGCGCGATCCCCAACGATCGTGAAGCTACGCGACGGGCAGCGAGTCAGCAGCATCTGCCATTCCGCGTCCGTCAGCTCCTGCGCCTCGTCGACGACGATGTGCGCGAACGGGCCGGCCAGCGCATCTTGGTCGACGTCGGGCAGCGCGCCGGCGTCGACCAGCGATTCCTGCAGATCCTGGTGGCGCAGCATTGACGCCAGACCCGTGTGATCGGGATCTGCCGCAATCAAGTCGTCCACCACCCGGGAAATCTGTTCCCGCTCGGCAGCGACTGCGGCGTCTTGCCGTCGTTTGCGGCGCGAGGCACCCGGGTCGCCGAGCCGTTGTCGTGCGGCATCCAGCAGCGGGAGATCGGAGACCGTCCACGCATCGGGCTGATCGCGCTGCAGCCTGGCCACGTCGTCGGGTTCGAGCCACGGCGCACAGCGCCGCAGATACGCAGGCACCGTCCAGAGGTCGCCGACCAGGTCGGTCGGCTCGATCAACGGCCACGCCCGGTTGAACGCGTCGATCAGCTCGTCGTTCTGCATCACTGACCGTCGAAACAGGTCGGGCGGGACATCCTCGTCGCCCTCAGCCTTGTCTACCAAGATCGTGACGAGCTCCTCGAGCACTATGTCCCGCGCCTCGTTGTGGGGCGTCCCCACACCCGCCTCGAATGCCTCCGCCCAGTCGGACGGGCTGAGCCACACGTCACCCCAGTCGGTCTCGACCTCCATGCCATCCTTGGGCGCCTCTTCATACAGCCCGACGGCCGGCTCGATTGCCTCCACCATTGCTCTGGAGGCCTTCAGTCGGCTCGCGACCGGATCCACTTCCTCGGCCGCGCTTCGCCCCTCGGGGAGCAGATCACGCAAGGTGCAGGTCTGCACACCTTCCTCGCCGAGACTGGGCAGCACGTCGCCCACGTACGCGAGGTACGGCTGGTGCGGGCCGACGAACAGCACCCCGCCACGTCCCTGGCTGAACCGCTGGTCGGAGTAGAGCAGGTAGGCCGTTCTGTGCAGCGCCACGACGGTCTTGCCCGTGCCCGGTCCACCATCGACGACGAGTGCACCACGGGACCCGGCACGGATGATGGCGTCCTGATCTGCCTGGATCGTGCCGAGCACGTCACGCATTCGCTCGGAGCGATCTGCACCCAGGCTGGCAATGAACGCGGACTGGTCGTCCAGGGCGGCGCGACCGTCGAGTCCGGCAGGGGAGTAGACCTCATCCCAGTAGTCGGTGATGCGACCGTGGGTCCAGCGGTAGCGGCGACGACTCGCCAACCCCATCGGATTGGCATGTGTCGCACCGAAGAACGGCTCTGCAGCAGGGGAGCGCCAGTCGACCAACAGCCGCCGGCCGCTGCTGTCGGTGAGCCCTAGTCTCCCGATGTAGACAGGCTCAGCATCATCCGCGCCGACCATGTGGCCGAGACACAGATCAAGTCCGAAGCGGTTCAGCGTTCGAAGCCGGGCTGTCAGACGGTGCACCTCCTGATCTCGGTCCAGCGCCTGCTGCCCCGCACCTCCCGGCTCCCAGTCGAACACCTGTTCACCCGCATCGGACGACGGCTTGCGGGCGTCATCCAAGCGCTGCGAAAGCAGCCGAACCGTCTGTTCGAGGGATTCGGCAATCGCCGCGAAATGCTTCTCGTCACCGGCTATCAAGCTCGGATCTGCTTTGCCAGCCAGATCGTCAGGAAGGTCAAAAACGCTGGTATTCAGCGGTTCCACAGGTCATCAGCTCCGTCTGCAATGGCGTCGATCGGCCATTTTGGAGCATTCCGGGGGGCTTGTGGCAAGCCCCCATCTGCGCTATATCTTTGAAATGGAAGGACTTCTCGTCCTTCCATTTTCATGTCCGCCGTGAGCCGTTCCAACGCCTGCGAGTTACAACGTCTGCGAGATTGTCACGCGAGTCGATCTGCGGCATGCCGACGAACTCGATGCAGCTCTGGCGTCATCGCCTGTGACGTTCTCGCTGCAATGACAAGGACCACGGAACGCATGAGACGCGCAGGCACCGACATACGGCCACTCACAGGGCCCTGACAGACCCCTCTCGCGTCAGTCTCCGTTTGGCTCGCCGTGTCCGATAATGCACATTATGTCAACTAGTGTGCAATCCGCCAGACCCCTGAATGTTCTCAAACCACGCCCCCATCCCCCTGGCCCATGGGACAGTCGTTGTGGGAGGACTTCCATCCGATGGCAATGCCATCTGGTGGAAGTCGTAATAAAAACTGAGGGAGCATCATGTTTCGAGCACGCTTAGTTGTTGCTGCATGCGCAACTGGATTATCACTGGGAATGGTTGCCGTAGTCGGCACCTCACCCGCCGAGGCCAAGACCACGTCATCGTCGAAGGCCAGCGCCAACTCGATATTTTCGGGTCGATTCAGCAAGGCGCCAGACTGTGGTGGGCAACGGCCCGCCAAGCCTGGTGGTGGAAGGTACCAATGCACTTTCACCGATGATTTCGACGGCTCTCGCCTCGACTCGTCGAACTGGATGGTCGGACAGACCGCGCAGACCGGTTTCGTCACATCAGGCCGCGACTGCTATCTGGACGATCCCAAGAATGTCGCAGTTTCGAGTGGCAGCCTGCATCTGACGTCGAGGGTGGAATCAGAGTCGTTCATGTGCAAGAGCCCTTACGGCGACTTCAGCACAAACATCACCGCCGGCACCGTCCTGAGCTATGGAAAGTTCGCTCAGACCTACGGGCGGTTCGAGTTCCGGGCAAAGTTCCCGTCAACTGCGGGCGCGACCCTTGACTCGGCGCTGTGGATGTATCCGCAGGATCCCGCCTATGGCGGATGGCCGAACTCCGGCGAGATCGATATCGCTGAATGGTTCGGCGACCCGTACGCCGACCACGTCGTCCCCTCCGTCCACTACGCGGGTGAAAACAGGGCTCTCACTTCGGGTCGCAACTGTGTCGTCCCGAATGCAGACTCGGAGTTTCACAACTACGCGGTCGAGTGGACCGCGACAGAGATGTCGTTCTACTACGACAACACCATGTGCTTCCAGCACGCTTGGACATCATCGGCTCCGCTTCTCGCAGGGCAGCCCTTCGACCAGGCATTTGATCTGGTGATGACCCAAACCGGTCCGTGGGGTGTGCCAATTGTCGGCAAGACCTACACGATGGACATCGACTGGGTCCGAGCCTGGAAGTAAGCCTTCGACAGGTCGTCAATGGCGATCTAGGTGTCGAGACCGTTGTGGCCCTCGGGCTGCGGCGGTCTCGACCGCGTTTCAGTCTGACAATTGCCGGCAGTTGTCAGGACCACCTCCCGTACCAGGTGCTGAACCCACTCGTTGAGGAACTCATCGATTGAAGTGGCGACCCCTCCCCTGTGTTGACCTGAAGATTTAGGGTGGGGGTATGGCCGATGGAGAGGCTCGCGAGCGAAAACGACACGAATATTTGCTGCGGTTGGAGCAAGAAGCCGCCGCGGATCCGCCTGAACCGTCAACTCCGGCGAGGTCTCCGGCGCCTGCCGACGAGGACGAGATGCGCGCGGCCCGGGTCGAGTTCGAAATTCAGCAGGCAATCCGCAACGGCGAGTTCGACAACCTTCCGGGCGCAGGCAAGCCGATCCCCGGTATCGACGATCCGTATGACCCCGACTGGTGGCTCAAACGGCTGATCGCGCGCGAGCGCATCACCGTTCTCCCGCCCGCTCTCGCGCTCCGCAAGGAAGATGCTGAGATGAACAGCCGACTGGACCAAGAATCGGCGCCGGCGGACGTCCGGCGAATCCTCGAGGACTTCAACGCCCGCATCGTCGACGCCCGAAGACAGCTCCAGGGCGGCCCGCCGGTCATCACTCCCCTGCGCGACATCGACACCGAGGTCGCCGCGTGGAAGCAGCGCCGAATCGAGCGATTCGCGAGGCTGCGAGCTCAGGCGGCCGAGGCCCGCGAACGGCGCACTCCGATCCCCCGTTGGCAACGCTGGCTCCGCCGGACAACCGACATTTAGCGTCTGGGTTCTGGATCCGCGCCGGATGACACCTGTGACCGTCGCCGAATGAGATAGGCCGACTCTGCCGGGTTGTCTGTCAAGGCGATGGCGGTGTCGTACGCCTCCCCGGCCTCCGGGCCTCGGCCCAGCCGCCGCAGCAGCTCTGCCCGCGCCACGTGCCATGCGTGATAGCCCCGCAGCTCGAGCTGATCCACGATCGCGAGGGCCACGTCCGGGCCGTCCAGCTCGGCGATCGCGACCGCCCGGTTGAGCTCGATCACCGGTGTTGGCGCCACGGCCATCAGCTGGTCGTACAACGCGACGATCTGGCTCCAGTCGGTCGATCGCGCCTCGTTCGCATCAGTGTGGACCGCATTGATCGCCGCCAGTATCTGATAGACACCCGGGACGCCGTGCTGAGCGTTCGACCCGCTCGAGACACTCGCGCACGAGACCGTGGCCTTCTGTGATCAACTCTCGATCCCAGCCACTTCGATCCTGTTGGTCCAACGTCACCAGCTCTCCCCCGGCCACCCGGGCCGTACGACGCGCGTCAGTCATCAGCATCAGCGCGAGGAGGCCGGCCACCTCGCCCTCATCGGGCAGGAGCTGCCGAAGGATCCGACCCAGCCGGATCGCCTCGTCGGTGAGGTCTGACCTGATCGCGTCATCGCCGGAGCTCGCAAGATAGCCCTCGTTGAAGACCAGGTAGATCACCGCGAGCACTGCGCTGAGCCGGTCATGCAGGTCTGCGTGCTCAGGGACCCGGAACGGGATGTTCGCACCCTTGATCTTGGCCTTGGCGCGGGTGATGCGTTGTGCCATGGTCGTCTCCGCAACCAGAAAGGCACGTGCGATCTCCTCAACAGTCAGACCACCGAGCAGTCGCAGCGTCAGCGCAACACGGGCCTCAGGGGCAAGGGCTGGGTGACAGCAGGTGAAGACGAGCCGCAATCGGTCATCGTCAACGGGTCCCGTCGGCTCGTGCGGTGTGTCGTCCTGGATCATCATGGCTGCCCGGTGTTTGGTGTCGCGGACCTTCTCGCGACGGATTCTGTCGATTCCACGGTTGGCACCGGTGGTCGTGAGCCAACCGCCCGGATTGGGCGGAATGCCGTCGACCGGCCACCGTTCGATGGCGGTGAGCAGTGCCTCGCCCGCCATGTCCTCAGCGAGGTCGAGATCGCCGAAGCGTCGAGCGAGCGAGGCCACCACACGGCCGTACTCCTCGCGATAGATCCGATCGATCTTCGAGCGGATCTCGGGGACTTGGGTCACTCGCCGTCTTCGAACGGCCGAACTTCGACTTTGCCCCCGCAGGCCTTGGAACCCGCTGCCGCAATCTTGAGTGCCGCATCAAGGTCTGGCGCCTCAATGACCCAGAAGCCGCCGAGGAACTCCTTGGTCTCGAGGTAGGGGCCGTCAGTGACGACCACCTCCGCGCCAGTGCCGTCAACTGTCGTGGCGGTGTTGATGCGCTTGAGTCCCCCACCAAACACCCATGACCCATCGGCCATGAGCTGCTTGTTGAACGCCTCCGTGGCGTCATACATGGGCTGGGCCTGTTCGATCGGCATGTCATACGCGCTGTCGTCTCCGTGCACCGAAAGCAGATACTGCGTCATGGTGTTTCCTTTCATGTGTGGCTTGCCGGTTGGCCGCCTCTGACCTGTCAACGAATTGGGTGAGCCGAATACGACAGCTCTTGCCGAAGCTCGTCGACTGTCGATGTTCACTCCGTCGGTTAGTCAGAGGCCACGCACGAGTGCCTCAGTCAGCTCAACGGGGCGGCTCAAAGCTGCAAGGTGGCCGCCAGGCACCTGTTCGATGTCGATGCCCAACCGCTCACGGGCGACTCGTCGTTGGAACTCGAGCGGGAAAAACCGGTCGTCGATGCCGGCCAACACCCGGGTCGGCACATCGGGCCAGGCATCTAGCCCCCATGGCGTTGCGAAGATCGTGTCAGTCTCGTCTCGCAGCTCCACGTCCTCAGCAAGGACTTCGGCCGGTACATCGTGCGTGAAGTAGATCTCGAGCTCAAAGGGCGCGTCCTGGCCGCGGCCCTGAGCAATGTCATTGGCCCTGAGCGCCTCGTTCGAGCCTGTGTTGGCCCACCACTCCCCCGCAGTCTCTCCCGGCAGCGGAATCATCGCGTTCAGCAGGATCAGCTGTGAGGTGGGAATGCGCGCCGCCGCCCACGAAGCGGTGAACCCGCCGATCGACTGGCCGACGACGACCGCATTTTTGACGCCGGAAGCGGCCTGCACGACAAGATCGACGTACTGCGGGAGGCCGCACCGAGGGTCATCACCCGGAAGGTCAACTGCGATGCTCGCGAACCCCCGCGCAGCAAGTTCTCCTTCAACACGCCGCCAGTACGACGCCATGCCACCAGCCCCAGGGACCAGGACGAACGTCGAACCCATATGGCCTTCCTGTCACTCGGCAAACGATCAGCTGAAACGGTCCGGATCACCAGCACCGATGCGCACGACTTCGGCGTACCCCTCTGAGTAGTCGACAACCGTGGTCGGCTCGGCAATCACGTCAATACCCGAGTCAACCACCGCGTCCACTCGACCGTCGAGCTCCTCGGAGATCTCCCATGCCGTGGTCATGGACGTGGTGCTGCCCGGCAGGATCAGCGTCGAGGAGACGATCGGCTCGCCGAGAGTCTCCAGCAACGCCTGGACGATGCGATGCTGGGGAATCCGCACACCGACGGTCTTCTTCTTCGGGTGCAGCAACCGCTTGGGGACATCGGCCGTCGCAGGCAGGATGAAGGTGTACGGGCCGGGTGTCGCCGACTTGATCGCTCGAAAGATCGCATTGTCGACGTGCACGAACTGCCCCAGCTGCGCGAAGTCACGGCAGATCAGGGTGAAGTGATGCTTGGCATCGAGTTCTCGGATCGTCCGAATGCGGTCGAGCGCGTCACGATTACCCAGTTGGGCGCCGAGCGCATAGCCCGAATCTGTGGGATAGGCGATCAGGCTGCCGTCAACCAACATGGCGACCGCCTGGTCGACCGTGCGCTGCTGCGGGTTGTCAGGGTGAATGTCGATGAATCGCACACTGTGAGCGTACGACGGTTTCGACAGTTCTGGGCACAGCAGAGGGCCGCGCCCGTTTGGACGCGGCCCTCTGCTGAGATCAGGTGAAGAGGCTGACGCCGCCCGGTCCGACCAGCAACGCAACCACGATCAGCACAGCGCCGTACAAGAAGTCCCTCTGTACGAGCCGCAACACACCGAAGATGCCGATGATCACGGCAGCGATCCACAAAATGGTGTCCCACATGGCTATTTGACCTCCGTTGGATGGGTGGCTTCTGCCACCACTGTCTTGTACCCCGATGTCAGCGGTCAAACCTCGCCCCGATGTCGAAATTCTGCGGATCTCGCGATGTGGACGGCGCAACCACATGGTGGGATACGCCATTAATGTTGCCGAAATCGCAGTTGCGGGTGACCAAGGAGGTGGAGTCGTGGGTGCTGAACTGAGCCTCGCCGAGCGAAGGCAGTCCCAACTCGATCACGACTCGGAACTCGCGGCACACCGTGCCACTCGCCCAACTCAGCTGCAGCCTCGCCGCACCAACGATGCCCTCCGCACCATCGCGGAGGCAGCCCAGCAGCGCTTCGACGCCTCGAACGGAGACGGTGTGCTCAGCTGGGTCGCCCAAGAGTTCGGCTACCGAACTGCCGTTGCGTGCTCGATGGCTGACGCCGTGCTCCCAGCCGTGGTGGCCGAGCACCTGCCTTGGGTCGACACGCTGTTCCTCGAGACCGGATACCACTTCGCGGAGACGATCGGCACGCGCGACGCCGTCGCAGCATCGATGAAGCTCTCAATCGTCGATGTCACACCGCGGCGCACCGTCGCCGAGCAGGACGCCGAGTTCGGCGAACGGTTGTATGAGCGCGACCCGGCGCTGTGCTGCCAGATGCGCAAGGTTGAACCCCTGCACGAGAAGCTGCAGGAGTACGAGGTCTGGATCACCGGAGTCCGCAGGGACGAGTCCGAGACCCGAGCACACACTCCATTCGTCGTCTGGGACGACAAGAACGGCCTGGTGAAGGTCAATCCTCTGGCCGCCTGGTCGTTCGATGACCTGCTCGAATACGCCGACGCGAACGACATCATCGTCAATCCGCTGGTCAACGACGGCTACCCGTCGATCGGGTGCGCACCTGTACGCATCGCGTTGCACCGGGCGATGACGCCCGGGCAGGCCGGTGGGCAGGACTGGACAAGACCGAGTGTGGGCTCCACGCCTGACCCGGCACATTCCCCTTCACATCCGTTTCCGATCTCCGACGAGGGCAGATGACGCTCACCGACTACCGCCTCACCCAGCTCCAGTGGCTGGAGTCCGAGGCGATCCACATCATCCGCGAGGTCATCGCCGAGTTCGAGCGGCCCGTGCTGCTGTTCTCGGGCGGCAAGGACTCGATCGTGATGCTGCACCTCGCGGTCAAGGCCTTCTGGCCCTCGCCGGTTCCGTTCCCGGTGCTGCACGTCGACACCGGCCACAACTTCCCGGAGGTTCTCGCCTACCGCGACGCCACCGTCGAGCGGCTCGGCCTGCGGCTTGAGGTCGCCAGCGTCCAGGACTACATCGACGACGGCCGACTGCGGGAGCGCAGCGACGGGATGCGCAACACTTTGCAGACCCAACCCCTGCTTGACGGGATCACCGACGGAAAGTTCGATGCGGTGTTCGGGGGCGGTCGCCGTGATGAGGAGAAGGCCCGCGCCAAGGAGCGGGTGTTCTCGCTCCGCGACGAGTTCGGTCAGTGGGATCCCCGCAACCAGCGGCCTGAGCTCTGGAACCTGTACAACGGCAAGCACACGCCGGGCCAGCACGTACGCGTGTTTCCGCTCAGCAACTGGACCGAGCTCGACGTCTGGAGATACATCGGGCAGGAGAGAATCGCGCTGCCGGAGCTCTACTACGCCCATCAGCGGGAGGTGTTCGAGCGCGACGGCATGCTGCTCGGCGTCGGCCCTGTCTCGATGCCACGCGACGGTGAAACCGTGGAGAAGCGGCAGGTCCGCTACCGCACGGTCGGTGACATGTCCTGCACCGGCGCCGTCGAGAGCGACGCCACCACGGTCGCGGACGTCATCGTCGAAGTTGCTGCCACCCGCATCACCGAGCGGGGCGCGACCCGCGCCGACGACCGGACGTCTGAAGCCGCCATGGAAGACCGCAAGAAAGAAGGCTACTTCTGATGGCGACACTCCTGCGCCTCGCAACTGCTGGTTCAGTCGACGACGGGAAGTCCACTCTCGTCGGTCGCCTGCTCTTTGACTCAAAGTCGGTTCTCGCCGACCAGATGGACGCGGTCGAACGCGTGTCTCGTGATCGCGGAATGGGGACGGCCGACCTCGCGCTGCTCACCGACGGACTGCGCTCGGAACGAGAGCAGGGCATCACGATCGATGTCGCGTACCGCTACTTCGCCACGGCCGAGCGGTCGTTCATCCTCGCCGACTGCCCCGGACACGTGCAGTACACGCGCAACACAGTCACCGGCGCCAGCACTGCCGACTGTGTCGTCCTGCTGGTCGACGTACGCCACGGATTGCAGGAGCAGACCCGACGCCACCTCGCGGTCGCCTCTTTGCTTCGCGTGCCGCACGTCGTGGTCGTCGTCAACAAGATCGACCTGGTCGACTTCGACGAGGAGACGTACGAGCGGGTTTCCAGCGCCGTTCTCGAGTCAGCTCGCAGCCTCGGCCTGTACGACGTCGCGACGATCCCCGTTTCGGCCCTCGACGGCGACAACGTTGTCACCCGATCCGCTCGTACGCCCTGGTATGACGGTCAGAGCCTGCTCGAGCACCTCGAGAAACTGTCACCGGTCGGCGAGCCGCACTCCGAACCCTTGCGGTTCCCGGTCCAGCTGGTTCTACGGCCCCAGTCGGCCGCAGGCGAGAAGTTTCGTGACTACCGCGGTTATGCCGGCCAGATCGCGTCAGGCCTCGTACGAGTCGGAGATCCGGTCACGGTGCAGCCGAGCGGTCGCACCAGCACCGTCGTCGGCATCGACACCGCTGACGGCGAACTCGCCTCGGCATTTGCTCCACAGTCGATCACACTGCGCCTTGCCGACGACATCGACATCTCGCGGGGTGACCTGATCGTGACGACACGAAGCGTCCCGGCGGTGACCCAGGACGTCGACGGGACGATCGCCTGGCTCGCCGAACGCGCCCTCACACCGGGCGCCAAGGTGCTGCTCAAGCACGGCACCCGGACCGTGCAGGCCATCGTGAAGGCGATCAGCGGCAAGCTCGACCTCGACGATGCCCGCCTGCTGCCGGCCGAATCTCTGGCGCTCAACGACATCGGTCACGTCAACCTGCGTCTCGCCTCCCCCATCGCAGCCGAGGAGTACCTCCACTCGCGCAGCACCGGAGCCTTCCTGCTCATCGACCCGCACGACGGCGGCACTCTCGCGGCAGGCATGGTCGGCGATGCACTTCTCGACACCAAGGCTGCGGTGGAAGCTGTGGCTCAGGCGACAGACCTTGTATGACCGGTAGCTTTCCGCTGACCCTGCGCGTCGACGGCCGACTGGTGGTGGTCGTGGGTGGCGGACATGTCGCAACCCGTCGCGCGTTGAGCCTCCTCGCTGCCGGGGCGCGCGTCACCGTGGTCTCTCCTGCCGTATCCGATTCCCTCGCCTCCTCGATCGGGCGCGGTGACGTCGAGTGGCGCGAACGTACGTACGACTCGGGCGATCTTGACGGCGCATGGCTGGTGCAGACCGCCACCGGCCAACCCGCCGTTGACGACTTGGTGGCCGTTGACGCCGAAGCACGGCAGATCTGGTGCCTGAAGGGCGGCGATCCGGATCAGGCGACGGCCTGGGCTCCCGCCGTCGCGCAGGTCGATGACGTCATGGTCGCGGTGAGCGGGGGCGGCGATGCCCGTCGCGCGGGCTCACTGCGCGACGCCGTCGCCGCGGCGCTGCAATCGGGTGACCTGCCCCTTCGCCACGGCACCCACCATCCGGGCGGTTTCGTCGCCCTGGTCGGTGGCGGACCGGGTGATCCGGGCCTGTTGACCGCTCGCGGGCGTCGCCTGCTCGCCGAGGCGGACGTCGTCGTGATCGACCGACTCGCACCTCACGGAGTGCTGGCTGAGCTGGCCGCTGACGTGGAGGTCATCGATGTCGGCAAGATGCCCGACCACCATCCGATCCCCCAGGACGAGATCAACGAGATCCTGATCGATCGCGCCAAACAGGGCAAGGTCGTCGTGCGACTCAAAGGCGGCGACCCGTACGTCTTCGGCCGAGGTGGCGAAGAGCTCATCGCCTGCCGCGAGGCGGGTGTCGAGGTCGAGGTCGTGCCGGGCGTCACCAGCGCCATCGCCGTGGCGGCCGCAGCTGGCATACCGGTGACCCATCGCGGCGTCGCCAACGGGTTCAGCGTCGTCACCGGCCACGCCGAGCTCGGCGAGCTCCCCCACGACCGGGCACACACGTTGATCCTGCTCATGGGGGTCAATCGCCTTCGCGAGGCCGCCGAACAGCTCCTCGTTGACGGGCGCGATGACCAAACACCTGTCGCGCTCGTCGAGAATGGCTTCGGTGATGACCAGCGCGTCACCGTTGGCACCCTCAGCACCATCGCCGAACGAGCCAAAGCAGTCGGCGTGAAGCCACCGGCCGTGATTATCATTGGCGACGTGGTGACTCTCTCCCCCGCGTGGCCGCCTGCGTGAGACGCGCAGCCACCATCCTGTGCTCAGCGGCGCTCGCGCTGGGCCTGTTTGCCTGCTCGGGCGACCTGCCGCAACTCGTGCCGATGCCCGACGGAATCACGCTGCTTTCAGACCAGTCGCGTCTGCATCGCAAGGACCGCGAGATCTACGTACGCATCCAGAACAAGTCCGACAGGCCGATCCACGTCGAAGGGTTCACGCTGAAGTCGGAGCGCATCACGGACGTCGAGTGGACCGGCGACGAAGACATCCCCCCGGGCACTGAGGCCGATCTTGAGTACGACATGCCACCAGCGAAGTGCGGCACCGGTTTCACGCCGACTGTGAGGCTCACCTACCGGGTGGGCGACGGCAAGCTTCGGCAGTCAGATGCCACGGCAGGTGACCGCTACAGCAACATCTCGCACGCCATGGACCGTGATTGCGCGGAGAGCACGCTCCGACAGGCGGCCGAACTCAAAGTTGGTGATCCGACGATCGTGGGCACCGGGCCTGACTCGGTGCTCGATCTGCCGGTGACGCTGACTCCCACCGGCGAGCGCGACGACGTGAGCTTTGGTGGATTCGGGTCGACAATCCTGTTCAACCAGACTGACGACTCGCCCACCGATGTCGATGTACCGCTCCGCAAGGATGATCCTGTTGCGAAGCTGCACATGCTGGTCAAACCCGCCCGCTGTGACGGTCACGCGCTCGCCGATGACAAGGTGGGGCGGTTGTTCGACGTCTCGGTCCGGGGCGACGACGTCGGCGAGGGTGCCGCGTTCTACCTGCCACTGACCACGGCTCAGCGGGTGGCGTTCTTCGACTTCTACCGCTCCAACTGCGGGCTCGACTGACTCAGCGACTCGCCACCCACCGGTTCAGGTGCTTCTCGCCCTGTCGCATGATCAGATGGTGGCCGATCACGAACACCGGTCGAAGCAGCCAACCACTCCAGCGCATCCAGCCGCGATCGGCGAAGACCCGCCAGTCGATGTTCATCACCGAGGACTCGCCGTCCACCTCGACGAATGCGACGTGCCCACTGCCCCGGAGATCGCCTGCAGAGTCGAAGGTCAGCTGCGCAGGACGATCCAGACGCAGGTCGTTCAGCTGAAAGGTCAGCCGATAGCCGAAGTGGCTGGCCGCACGCACCGTCAGGTTCTGACCGTCGTAGTGAGTGGTCTCCACCGACCCCCACCAAGCCATCGGATCGGCGCTGACCAGCAGCTTCTCGAGCTCGTCCCACAGCACTTCCCGACCACAGACGACCCGCCACCGGGAGTGGAACTCATAGCGTGAATTCATCGACGCTTCTCCGTGTCGCTACCGCGATGGACTGTTCGGCCGGGTTGTAATGGAGATGGCCCTGCGCGGTATGAGCGCGCTGGGCCGCTTCGCACGTCAGACACCTTCGCGGGTCCGGCGAAGCCACCACAGGCCGACGATCGGCAGCACCAGCGGGATGAACCCATACCCCTCACCAAATCCTGACCACACTGTCTGGTCCGGGAACAGCTGGTCGTCAAGCACCGACAGCAGACCGACCGTCAGCACTCCGACGAGCTCGGACGCGATGGTCAACAGTGCCAGCCGTCTCAGGTTTCGGGCGAGTGCCAACGTCGCGACGACGTAGACGACGCCCGCGAGAGCTGACAGCGAGTACGCAAAGGGCGCATCGCTCGCCTTGGCGACGAGCTGGAAAATCGACCGCGCCGAGGCCGCCAGGGCGAACACCGCGTACACCGCGACCAGGGTCCGGCCGAAACCGCGCGAAGTGTGGTCAGGCATAGGTGCCGTTCCAGATGTTGAGGAGTCGTACGCACAGCACAGCCACCGTGAGCAAGGCGACCACGACGACGCCTGTCCCCCACCGCGACTTCTCGGCAATGCCCCAGAGCACCGCGGCGGGCGGAATCACGACCAGGGTCACGAGGTAGGAGATGAACAGGACCCCGTCGACGTCACGCTGCGTGGAGCTGAAGGCGATGATTCCGCCGATCAGAAGGGCGATCAGGGCGATCTCGAGCAGCGCCACAGCGTAGAACAACGGATTGCCGACGGGTTGTCTGCGCACCATGTGCCAGCCGGCCCAGGCTGCCACGAGGGTCGCCGCAGCCGCGATGCCGTAGGCGACGGTCTCGGTCACAGGGGGTTCCTTGCTAGGTGCGGTCTTCGCGCGCGGCGTGCCCCTGCTGGCTGCTCACCGCAACGATGTCAGTGACCGAGTCTGTCACGAACTGTTTCCAGGCTGACGAATGGCGGAACATGAAGTGCCCCCCGCCGGAAAGCTCGGTCCACGTTGCGCTTGCGGCGATCGACTCGCTGCGATCGACATACTCACGGCTCAGCGCCGCAGATGTCCAGGAATCCTTGTCGCCGTGCATGATCCGCAGGTGCCGACCAGCGATGGCTGCGTTGGGCTCACCGGCCGGTAGCCACGGTGCCAGCCCGACGACGCCGACGACGGACGACTCATCCGCCACGCGGCAGGCTGTGCGTCCGCCCATGGAGTGACCGACCAGCACGATCGGCACACCTGGGTGGCGGTGCACCAACTGATCGATTGCCGCGCGAGCGTCCGCGACTGGAGCGGGTGCATGGACGTCGTTCCATCCGCGCTGGCGATACTGCAGCAGGCTCAGGGCGAAGTCGTGCCGCTTGGCGTAGCCACTCAGTGATCGCGACAGCGCCGCCATCCGCCACCAGCTGGCATGTCGGTTCCTGACCGGCTCGACACTGTGCTGCTGGCCCCCATGGAGCAGCAGGAGGACCGCCTGCGGCTCGGCGGGCACGTTGTGATGGTCGAGTCTGGACACGGGAACGATCGTGACACGAGGCAACAAGCCCCGCACGGTGAATCAGCGGCCGCCGAAGGCGTTCTCGCCGGTGAGGGCTTGACCGAGGACCAAGGTGTGCATCTCGGAGGTGCCCTCGTAGGTGAGGACGGACTCGAGGTTGTTCATGTGCCTGATCACCGGATATTCCAAGGAGATGCCGTTGGCTCCCAGGATCGTACGAGCCGTCCGGCAGATCTCCAACGCTTCGCGCACGTTGTTGAGCTTGCCGAAGCTGACCTGCTCGGGCGTCAGGCCGACCTCGTCCTTGCGACGTCCCAGATGGAGCGCCAGCAGCAGTCCCTTGTGCAGCTCGACGCACATGTTGGCGAGCTTCTCCTGGGTCAGCTGGAAGCCGCCGATGGGTCGACCGAACTGTTCGCGGGTCTTGGAGTAGTCGAGTGCCGACTCAAATGACGAGCGGGCGGCACCCATGGCTCCCCAGACGATCCCGTAGCGGGCTTCGGTGAGGCAGGACAGCGGACCGCGCAGACCGCGGACGTCCGGGAACATCGCCTCAGCTGGGACGCGCACACCCTCGAGCACGAGCTCAGCCGTGGCCGAAGCTCGCAGCGACATCTTGTGGTGAATGAGCCTCGCACTGAACCCCGGCGTGTCGGTGGGGACGGCGAATCCCCGGATTCCGTCATCTGTCTGGGCCCACACCACGGCGACGTCGGCGAACGTGCCGTTGCTGATCCACATCTTGCCGCCATCGAGCACCCAGTCGTCACCATCACGCTTGGCACGAGTGCGCATACCGCCCGGATCAGAGCCATGATCGGCCTCGGTGAGGCCGAAGCAGCCGACGGCGTCTCCGGTGCCCATGGCAGGGAGCCACCGCTCCTTGGTCGCGTCGTTGCCGAACTTCCAGATCGCGTACATCGCCAGCGAGCCCTGCACCGACACCATCGAGCGGATACCGGAGTCGCAGGCCTCGAGCTCGACGCACGCAAGGCCGTACTGGACCGAGGACATCCCCGGGAGCCCGTAACCGTCAAGGTGCATGCCCAGCAGCCCGAGCTTGCCGAACTCCTTGAACAGCTCGCGCGGCTCATCGACACCGGCCGACTCGAACCAGTCGGCAATGTGCGGGGCGACGCGCTTGTCGAGCATCGTGCGCACGGTCTCGCGCACAGCAATCTCGTCAGGCGAGAGCAGCGCGTCGATCGAGAGCGGGTCGGCGGGGTCGAAGGTGGTCGTGGGCATGACGCAACGCTATCAACCTAGAGTGGCCTGAAGCCGTGTCCCTCGTGCAGATCTTTCGCACCAGGACCGGTGTGCGGCCGAGTTGGTGAAGTTCCCCCGAGATCCACCCATCCTTGACGGAAGTTGCTCCGAATGACTGATGACAAGTTCGACGGAAAGGAGACTCCTGTGACTGCCACCGTGTCAGCACTTCGAGTCGTGGGTTCACCCGCGGCCGATGACTCTCCTGACCTCAACGAGCTGCTCACCCGCGTCGCCCGTGGCGACGAGCGAGCCTTCGGCGCCGTCTACGACGCGCTGGGTGCCTCGGTCTACGGGATGGCCAAGCGAGTCATCCGCGACCCATCTCGTGCCGAGGAGGTCTCCCAAGAGGTCTTCATCCAGGTATGGCAGTCCGCCACCAAGTTCGATGCATCCAGAGGCAACGCCAAGAGTTGGGTGCTCACCCTCGCGCACCGTCGCGCGGTCGACGCCGTGCGCCACGACCAGGCCGCCACCAACCGCGAGAACAAGTACGACTGGTCGAACGGACCCGACTTCGACGAAGTCGCCGAGACCGTCACGATCAGCCTCGAGCACGAGCAGGTCCGCCGCTGTCTCGACAGCCTCACCGATCTGCAGCGTGAAGCCGTCAATCTCGCCTACTACAAGGGCTACACCTACGCCGAGGTCGCCAAGAGCCTCGACGCCAATCCCGCCACCGTCAAGACCCGCATGCGCGACGGACTCGTCCGTATGCGCGATTGCCTGGGAGTTGAAGCATCATGACTGATCTCCACTCACTGATCGCTCCGTACGCGCTCGACGCGTTGGACGCTCGTGAACGCGAACGATTTGAGTCCCACCTCGACGAGTGCGTCGACTGCCGGGCCGAGCTCGAGGGCTTTGTCGCCACCGCCGCCCGGATGGGTGAGTCGGTGAGCGAAAACCCACCAGAGGGCCTGCGCGCCCGCCTGATGGCCGAGGTCGCCACCACCCGCCAGGATCGCCCCACCGTGGTGGCGATGCCGCAGAAGAGCGCTCTGCGTCGTACGCTCCCCCGTCTCGCCATGGCCGCGGCCTTCCTGGTCGGCGCCGTGGGCGTCGGCGGCTACCTCAATGAGCGCGAGCAGGCCAACGACTTCCGAGCCCAGAGTGAGACCATTTCCTCAATCGTCGCGGCTTCTGATGCGAAGATCACCGACAAGACATTCGGCGACTCTGGCCGCGTACGTCTCATCGCTTCAGAAAGCGCCGACTCGGCCTACATCATCGCCAGTAGCCTGCCCGGCCTGCCGGACGGCAAGGTCTATCAGGTGTGGGTGGTCAAGGACGATTCTCCCAAGTCCGAGGGCATCTTCGCCTCGTCAGGCTCGATGGTCATGCAAGACCTCAATGGCGCCGATCGTGTCGCCATCACGGTTGAGCCTGCCGGTGGCTCCAAGCAGCCCACCACCACACCAGTCGCGACACTCGCCGTCTGAGCACCGGACCGCAGCTGCGCGTGGGCACATGGCGATCGTGACAGTGGCCCTGTGATGATGGAGCCATGGCTGCACCCCTGGTCCTGATCTCATCGGCGATGGCCGTGCCTTCTGCGTTCTATCGGCCGGTCGTGGCGGCTTTTGAAGAGCGCGGCTGGGATGCGCTGGCCCTCCCACACACCGGTTTCGAGCGGGGTGAACCCACGGCCTCACGCGACCACGACTGGAGTTATGCCGACGAGATGGCCCGCATAGCCGACGCCGTGGCGAAGGCTCGCGCAGAACATCCAGATCGGCCAGTGATCCTGATGGGACACAGCCTCGGCTCGCAGATCAGCGCCGGCCACCAGCTGCACCACCCGCCGGCCGATGGATTTGTCGCTGTCGGCGCCAGCGTCCCGTACTTCCGCAACTACCGACTCGGCGGACTTCCGGTCCTGCTGGTGGGTCTGACCGTGCCCGTGGTCGCTCGCGTGCGCGGATTCGTGCCGAAGCCGATCTTCGGCGGGCCCGGCGCACGCACTCTGATGCGCGAATGGGCGCACTTCGTACGCACCGGCAAGCCGCCGTTCGAGGTCGAACACCCCATCACGACGCCCAGCCTGGTGATCAACTTGCAGGGCGACACCTACTCGGTCGAGGCCGCCAACAAGCTGTTCATCAAGATGTTCCTCGACCCCGCCAAGACGACGAAGTGGCTCTACACCAAGGACGACGCCCCCGAGGGCGGCAACACCCACCACGTCCTCTGGGGCAAGACGCCCGGCCCCGTGGTCGACAAGGTCATTGCGTGGTGGGCAGGCCTCTAGACCTCGGCAAACGCCTCGAGCGGTGGGCATGAACACGCCAGGTTGCGGTCGCCATATGCCTGGTCGATACGCCCCACTGGGGGCCAGTACTTGTCGTCGGTCGTCCCAGCCGGGAACGCCCCCTCGGCGATGGGGTACGAGTGCTTCCAGTCGGCGATGTCGCGCATGGTGTGCGGTGAGTGAACGAGCGGGTTGTCGCCCTCGGTGTACGTGCCAGCGATGACGGCATCGATCTCGGCACGAATGGCCAACATCGCCTCGCAGAACCGGTCGAGCTCGGCAAGGTCCTCCGACTCCGTCGGCTCGATCATCAGGGTGCCTGCCACGGGGAAGCTCATGGTCGGAGCATGGAAACCGTAGTCGATGAGGCGCTTCGCGACATCGTCGATGCTCAGACCTGACTCCTTGGTGAGCGGACGCAGATCGAGGATGCACTCGTGCGCCACCAGTCCGTTGTCGCCGCTGTAGAGCACGGGGAAGGCTCCCTCAAGCCGCTTGGCGATGTAGTTGGCAGACAGGACCGCGACCGACGTTGCGTCCGTCAGTCCTTCGGCACCCATCATGGCGACGTAGGCATACGGGATCGGCAGGATGCCCGCTGACCCGTACGGGGCGGCGCTGATCGCACCGATGCCTTCGCGCTTGCTCTCGACCGGATGCATGGGGTGGGTGGGAAGGAAGGGCACCAGGTGCTCTGCAACGGCGACCGGCCCTACTCCGGGGCCACCGCCACCGTGCGGGATGCAGAACGTCTTGTGCAGGTTCAGGTGTGACACGTCGCCACCGAAGGCACCGGGCTGTGCGTGGCCGAGTAGAGCGTTGAGGTTGGCCCCGTCGACGTAGACCTGGCCACCGTGGGCGTGCACGATCTCGCACAGCTCGGTGATGCCATGCTCGTAGACACCGTGCGTCGACGGGTAGGTCACCATGATCGCCGCGAGATCGTCGGCGTGCTTGTCGCACTGCGCCTTGAGGTCGTCGAGGTCAACCTCGCCCTGCAAGGTCGACTTGACGATCACCACGCGCATGCCGGCCATCACCGCTGAGGCCGCGTTCGTTCCGTGTGCCGAGCTCGGGATCAGGCAAACGTCGCGGTGCTCGTCACCGCGGCTCAGGTGGTAGGCGCGGATCGCCAGCAGTCCGGCGAACTCGCCCTGCGACCCGGCATTTGGTTGGATCGAGACGCCGCCGTAGCCGGTGACCTCGGCGAGCCACGACTCCAGGGTCTCGATCATCTCGATGAAGCCCGCTGCGTCCTCCGCGGGTACGAACGGGTGCAGCTCGGCAAAGCCGGGCCAGCTGATCGGCTCCATCTCGGAGGTCGCGTTGAGCTTCATGGTGCACGAGCCGAGCGGGATCATGCCCCGATCGAGCGCGTAGTCACGGTCGCTGAGCTTCTTGAGGTAGCGCAACATCTGCGTCTCGCTGTGGTGCTCGTGAAAGACCGGGTGGGTCAGGATCTCCTCGGTACGCAGCAGCTGCGTCGGCAGCGACTCGGGCGCATCGCTGGCGGCCGGCACACCGAACGCGTTCCACACGGTCTCCAGGTCTGCGCGGGTCGTGGCCTCGTTGGTCGCCACACCGACGTGATCGGCATCGACCAGTCGCAGGTGCACGCCAGCGTCACGCGCCTTCTCGACGACGCCGCGAGCCGCGCCCGGCACCTCCGCGACGATCGTGTCGAAGAAGCCGGCCTCGGCGACCTTCACTCCCCCGTCGCGCAAACCCGCTGCGAGCGTGCGTGCGGAGGTGTTGACCGCGTGGGCGATCTCGCGCAGTCCGTCCGGACCGTGGTAGACCGCGTACATCGACGCCGTCACTGCCAACAGCACCTGAGCGGTGCAGATGTTGGACGTCGCCTTCTCACGACGGATGTGCTGCTCACGCGTCTGCAGCGCCAGCCGGTAGGCGGGGCGGCCCGCGCGGTCGATCGACACACCGACCAGACGTCCCGGAAGGTGGCGTTCGAGGCCGTCACGCACGGCCATGAAGCCGGCGTGGGGTCCGCCGTAGAACATCGGAACGCCGAATCGCTGGCTCGACCCGACCACGACATCGGCGCCAAGCGAGCCAGGTGACTTCAGCAGCACGAGTGCAAGTGGATCTGCAACGACCACCGCGAGACCACCATTGGCATGGGCCGCGTCGATCGCGGCGGTCGGATCGACGATCTGACCGTCAGCGCGCGGGTAGGCAACGATCGTGCCCGCAGCCTCGAGGTCAGGAACCCCAGCGCCCAAGTCGACCTCGACGAGCTCGATGCCCAGCGCCTCCGCTCGCGTACGGGTGACGGCCAGTGTCTGCGGCAGCAGCCCGGAATCAATGAGGATCGGGAGCGCGTCCTTGCCCTTGGTGGCGCGGCGGATCAGCGTCATTGCCTCGGCGACTGCGGTTCCCTCATCCAGCAGCGATGAGTTGGCGGTCGGCAGGCCGCAGAGGTCAGCGATCAGCGTCTGGAAGTTGAGCAGCGCCTCGAGGCGTCCTTGCGAGATCTCCGGCTGGTAAGGCGTGTACGCGGTGTACCAGGACGGGTCCTCGAGCACATTTCGGCGGATCACCGCCGGGGTGATCGTCGGGTGGTAGCCGAGCCCGATCATCGCGATGCCCGGGTTGTTGCGCTCGGACAGCCTGCGGAGCACCGCGAGCGAGTCGGTCTCACTCAGCGCGGGCGGCAGGCCCAGGGCCGAGGCACTGCGGATGCCGGCGGGGACGGCCGCGGCCATGAGGGCATCGAGCGAGTCGTAGCCCACCTTGCGGACCATGGCGTCCTGGTCTGCGGGACTGGGACCGATGTGGCGGCTGGCGAAGTCTGACACGGAGTGTCTCCTGGGTAGAGGCGTCGTACATACGCCTCCCCTTCTGTCACCCGTGAGAGCTCCAGAATTGCCTAGGTCGCGTGGTCCTTTGTGCCTGAGAGGTTCCGGGGAGGAATTGCCCCTTCGGCGCCGCCTGGGCGAACTCTCCCACGCGCGATCGAAAGCAGTGCCAGCCTACCAAGCGACGGGGCTTCAGGAGGACATACGGGCCCGGCGACGAGCCGAGAGCTCATCATCGGCACGTGATTCTTCACTGGAGATGGCTCGTTCGCTCGGGAGCGAGTGCAATGAGCCCTCGATCTCCTTCCACACTCCACCGATCGCAATGCCGAATACACCTTGTCCACCCTGCAGCAGGTCGATGACCTCATCGGCCGAGCGGCATTCGTAGACACTTGCACCGTCGCTCATCAGGGTGACCTGGGTGAGGTCGTCGGTCCCCCGCTCGCGCAGGTGATCGATCGCGACGCGAATCTGCTGGAGCGAGACACCGGCGTCGAGGAGACGCTTGATGATCTTGAGGAGAAGGATGTCCTTGAACGAGTAGAGGCGCTGTGTGCCCGAGCCCGTTGCCGATCGCACGGTCGGGTCGACCAGACCGGTGCGGGCCCAGTAGTCGAGCTGGCGGTAGGTGATGCCGGCGGCGCTGCAGGCCGTGGGCCCGCGGAAGCCGAAGTCTTCTGGCAGCGGTGAGACATCGTCGGTGAACAGCAGACCCTGAGTGCGGGCCTGGTCTGCCGCTTCCGTCGGGGCGGCGTCACGTGGCTCGATCATCCGAAAAGCCTTCCAATGCGGGTTATGGGGAAGACTACCGCTACGAAACTACATCCGTGTATGACCGGCAGTTCTCTCAAGGTAAACCTGAGACTTTGCCGGGTCAACGACCGAGCGTGAACCCCGGCGTGTCGGAGAACCTTCAACCCGAGATTGAAGGTCGCATCCCCCTGTTGAATGCGAGGAACGAGCGAATCGAAAACCCGTGAGCCCACCAGCGCGCAAAAGGAGGTTCAAAGCGCGAATTCGCTGGCGAATTCGACTTCAGGCAAAGTCTTCGGGTCCTACTTCGTCGAGGAATTCGCGGAAGCGCTCAATCTCTTCGTCCTCTTCGCGTGTCGACTGGATACCGGCCTCGTCGAGCACGTCCTCGGTGCACACGATGCGAGCACCGGCCCGCAGGGCAAGGGCAATCGAATCTGATGGTCGGGCCTCGACCTCAGCACCAGAGACGAAGACGAGCGAGGCGAAGAAGACACCGTCACGTACGTCGACGATGCGAACTTCCGCAAGCTCATCACCGAGCGCCAGGACGATCTTCTGCATCAGCTCATGGGTCAACGGTCGTGGCGTCTCTGCCCCTTCCTGCGCATACGCGATGGCTGACGCCTCAACCGCACCGATCCAGATCGGCAGGTAGCGGGTGCCCTCGGCCTCCCGCAGAAGAACCAGCGGCTGATTCGTCGGCATCTCGACGCGGACGCCGACCACCTCGACCTCTCGCATGGGCTAGCTGCGCAATCCGCTTCGAATCAGCACCGTCTGAAGCCGCACTGACAGCGCAGCGAGCGCGGTGACCGTCTTGTCCGCGGCTTCCTTGTCGAGTGACCGGGCACGCGGAGTGACGACCTGCTCGAACAACGAGATCTCACGATCTGCTGCGGCACGGAAAATCCGCAGATGCCGTGGCTCCAGCCCGAGCTCGGCCAGCTCGCCGACGATCGAGGCTATCGAGAGCGCTTCCCCGTCGTAATAGGTCTGCGACGGCCGGCGCTTGATGAGCTCGAACTCCTCAATGGCGTCAAGTGTGGCGTCGTTGATTCCGGCTGACTCCAGGAGTTCTGCGCGCGACAGACGTACGTTGCTCGGCGGAGCGGCAAAGGTCTCGGCGCTGGGCAGGCCGTCCTCGGCAAGACTGAGATAGGGCACCTTGATCGCGGTGCCCAGTGTGGTGTCGGGTACGACTCCGCGATCCATGTCGTCGAGAACGCGGCGGATGTGGCTGAGCGGCCAAAAGAGCTGTTCCTGCGCGTGAAGAACGAACCGAAGTCGCTCGACGTCGCCGTAGGCGTACTTGCGATAGCCGGCCGGCGTGCGCTCGGGCTCGAGAAGCCCCTGCTCCTCGAGATAGCGGATCTTGCTCTGCGTGAGAGTCGGAAACTCCGCGCTCAGCTCCTGGATGACTTTGCCGATGCCGAGCCGCGACAGCTCCGACAGCGGCTCGGTCACTTCGGTGCCTTCGACGCTCCGGCGAAGTAGATCAGCCGGTACTTTCCGATCTGGACCTCATCGCCGCCCGCCAGGGCGACTTCGCTGTCGATTCGATCGCGATTGATGTACGAGCCGTTGAGGCTGCCGAGATCGGCGATGACATAGCCAGCGCCGCTTCGCGTGAAGGTCGCATGTCTGCGAGACACGCTGATGTCGTCGAGGAAGATGTCGCTGTCGGGATGACGACCGACAGACACCGTCTCGCTGTCGAGCAGGAAGCGAGCTCCGGCGTCAGGGCCGCGCTGCACCAACAGCATCGCGCTTCCAGCGGGGAGGTTCTCCACGGCTGTGACGTCCGCCGAGGTCATCTCCTCGGTGTCGGCATCGAGGATCGGAATATGTGTCGTGTGGTCCGACGGACCCTCGGCGGGCTGTCCGGCAGCGGCGTCGGGCTCGTGCTCCGGCGATGGCATCGGATTCACTCCTGTGGACGGTCTTGACTCAAGGTTGAGACTTCACTTCCAAACCTAGCACCAGGATGGGCGCATCCGGTGATGGATTGATCAGTCGGCGACGAGTGCTGCATATGCCTCGGCCTCGAGCAACGACGACGTCGGGTCGTCATCGAGGGGCCGCAGCTTGATCAGCCATCCCTCGCCGTAAGGATCGGAGTTGATGACCTCCGGACCGCCGTCGAGCGACTCGTTGCGTGCGACGACCTCGCCGGACAGCGGCGAGAAGATGTCGCTCACCGACTTGGTCGACTCGAGCTCGCCGATGACAGCGCCTGCCTCGACCCTGTCACCGACTGCGGGCAGCTCGACATACACGATGTCGCCCAGCTGCCCCTGCGCGAAGTCGGTGATGCCGACCGTCGCGATCTCGTCGTCAACGCGCACCCACTCGTGCTCTTCGCTGTAAAACAGGTCCTCAGGGATCACCGCGTTGCTCCTTGCAGGTCAGGATGTGGGTTGAGCGTACTCCGGCGACTTCACGTCGGCCAACGCCGTGATGGTGATCTTGCCAACCTTCGAAACCGCGGCCGTGCCGCCGCGGTTGGTGATACGGTCCACGATCCCGCCACGAATCTTCGCCGCGACCGACATGGTCGACGGATCGCCGATTGCCTCGATCGTGAAGGGGCGCTTGACCTCGATACCGCCAATGCGGACGGACTCGTCGTCATCGAGGAAGTAGGTCTGCGCCACGACCCTGGCCACACCGTTGATCACGATTGCCTCGGCGCCGGCATCACGCAGCTCCTGCACGGCGTCCAGCAATGACGGCGCGTCAATTGAACGATTGGGATCGGTGATCACCAGACGTACACCGGGCCCGGTCGCGGCTGCCGTGCCCGCGAGGACCGACAGCTGCTCCGCCCGCTCCTTCGCCTGCTTCTCGGCCTCGGCGGACCGCTTGGTGCTGCTGAGCAGGTCGTTGCGTGTGGCCGTGAGCTCGATGATCTGCGTGCCGAGCCGCTCGTTGGCCGAGTCGAGCGACTTCAGCAGCTCAACCAGCTCGTCGCCGCGTACGGCTGAGTAGTCAGTCGTGTCACTTTGCTTGATCTGCAAGGTGATGGCGAAAGCCAGTCCGCCGAGCAGGAGCGCAACCACGATCTGCGAAGCCGACGGCCTGCGAAACAGCCTCCTGGAGGACTTGGGTTGAAGCTCAGGCATGGAAGATCCTGCGCCTGATGGCCGCCGCATTGGCGAAGATCCGGATACCGAGCACCACGACCACTCCGGTGGACAGCTGCGATCCGACACCCAGCTGGTCGCCGAGGTAGACCATGAATGCCGCGATGAGGACGTTGGACACGAAGGACACCACGAATACCCGGTCATCGAACCGCCGCTCACCGAGAGCGCGCAGCGCACCGATGACGGCATCAAGGGCCGCAACGATGGCGATCGGCAGGTAGGGCTGCAGCGACGTCGGCACCGACGGCTGAAGGACCAGACCGGCAATGATGCCGATCGCCAGGCCAAGTACGGGGATCATTGCGGGTCCTCGATCGCTTTTGCATGGATGGGTGTCAGACGCTGAGCCTTCACGGCCGGCACCGTCAACTGTGAAGATGATGCCACTTCGCTGCGTACGGCGAGGGCTTGTGCTCGCCCCGCCCAGTATCGGCCGGACGGGTTGTCGTTGAATCGCGACTCCAAGGTGTCTTCGTTTCCCAGCGCCACCACGACGTACGGCGGCCCGATCGGTTCGAAGTTCACGACGATGGAATCGCCAGCCACTCGGATCGCGCTCATCGTGCCGAGGCGCCGACCGTTGATCGAAATGGCCTCTGCGCCGGCGTACCAGAGCCCGTTGACCAGGATCTGCAAGTCGGTGTCGGTGATCCGACCGGTCTTGCGCGACGTGTCAGTCACGGTGGGAGTCGCCGTCAACGTGATGCCGGGACCGCTTGCGGCGCGATCTCCTGTCGTCAGCCGCAACATCTCATATCTCGGATCAGTGATTTCGGCTGACGATCGCAGCTTGGTGACGGCCGCACGCAGGCTCTCGGCCGTGTTCTCCCGGTTGGCCAGCAGCTTCTTTCGCGTCTCGACATTGGCGATCAGCGACTCGCGTTCGCGTTCGGTTGCCGGGCGATCATTGCGGGTCTGCAACACGGCAAGCGTCACCAGCAGTGCGAACACACCCAGCACGACACCTGTGAGAACCGTGTTGAACTCGCGCGTCTGCGAATAGCGGCCCGAGCGGACGACGTAGTAGTCGTCGTCGAGAGCCGTGTCGGCGATCTGCTCGAGCAGACCGGTGGCGAGGTCTGGGTCGTCAGACATCGTCAGTTCCGCTGCACGGGCGATGTCGTGGCCATCAGCCGCCGGACCTGGAATGCGTACAGAATGCCGCCCCACCAGTAGAGCGCAACGCCCCACACCGTGAAAGCCCAGCCGAACACGTTGGCCAGGTCGGCAACTGTGCCGGTGGCATCACCGAGCAGCAGCAGTGGGAACGCGTACAGCAGGCTTGCCGTCGCCGCCTTGCCGAGGAAGTGCACCGGCAGCGAGCTGTAGCCACGAGTGCGAAGGAACGGCACGAGGCTGAACAGGAAGACGTCACGGAGCGGCAGGATGACTGCGAGCCACCACGGAATGATGTCGCGGTATCCGAGCCCAATGACCACGGCCAGGATGAAGAACCGATCAGCGACCGGATCGAGGATCGCCCCGATCTTGGAGGTCTGGTTGAGCGAGCGAGCGAGCTTGCCGTCGAGATAGTCGGTGATACCCGAGACCATCAGGACGACGAGTGCCAACTCGTCCCACTGCGGTCCGAGCACCAACCAGAGGAACACCGGGACCAGCAGGAGTCGAACGAAGCTGAGGGCATTGGGGATCGTCAGGATGCGCTCTTCCAGGGCATCCGCCCGCCTTGATGCAGCCCGCCTGATCCTCGTCATGTCCTGAGACAGACTAGGACATTGCGCCAACGCAACAGCGTTCGGACACGACGCGCGCGTCCAGCCGTTGGGCTGCCCTTGCGTCGCGCGGGGGGACTGACACACTGGGCAGTGAAACCAGACAACTGAACAACAGGGCGAACACTCGCCCTACGTCCCGAGGAGGATGCGTGGCCGACTACACACTTCCTGAGCTCCCGTACGACTACGGCGCTCTCGATCCGCACATTTCCGCAAAGATCATGGAGCTTCACCACTCCAAGCACCACCAGGCATACGTGTCTGGCATCAACCAGGCCCTCGAGCAGCTCGAGGAGGCGCGCGCCAAGGAGTCCTTCGGCAACATCAACATGCTGGAGAAGAACCTCGCGTTCCATCTCGGTGGTCACATCAACCACTCGATCTTCTGGAAGAACCTCTCCCCCGACGGCGGTGACAAGCCGACCGGTGAGCTGGCGGCCGCGATCGACGACAACTTCGGTTCGTTCGACGCGTTCCGCGCGCAGTTCGAAGCCGTTGCGCTGGGCCTGCAGGGCTCCGGTTGGGCGATCGTCGCGTGGGATTCGCTGGGACAAAAGCTCGTCATCGTGCAGCTTTACGACCAGCAGAACAACATCCCGGCGACGCTGATCCCGATCACGCAGCTCGACATGTGGGAGCACGCGTTCTACCTCGACTACCTCAACGTCAAGGGCGACTACGTCAAGGCGTGGTGGAACATCGTCAACTGGGCAGATGCCCAGGAGCGGTTCACCGCAGCAACCAGCGGCGGCCAGATCCTGTTCTGAGCCACACCCAGACGGCGGGATCCCTCAGGGGTCCCGCCGTTTGCCATGCTCGGCGAGGTCTTGGAGGCGGGCGTTGTATGCCGCCAGCGCAGCGTCGTCGGTGCGATCCTCCGACCGGTCGAATCGCTTCGCATCACGCGCGTCGCTCCGGAACCACTGCCACAGCAGCGCCCCCATGACCAGGATCAGCGGGATCTCGCCCATCGCCCAGGTCATGCCACCACCAAGGTACTGATCGGCAAGCAGGTCAGTACGGTACGGACGATCGAGCGCACGCCAGTAATCCCCCGCGAAGAGCGTGCTGGACGACATGACGGCGATCGCGAAGAACGCGTGGAACGGAATCGTGACGATCAACATTCCGAAGCGGGCGATCGACGGCAAGGTGCGCGGCGACGGGTCGATGCCGATCAGCACGTAGTAGTAGAGGAACCCGACCGCGAGGAAGTGGATCTCCATCACGGTGTGCCCCCAGTGGTTGCCCATCAGAGTCTCGAACGCGCCGCTGAAGTAGAGCCCGTACAGACTGCCGACGAACAGCAGCGGCCCCAACAATGGGTGCGTGACGACTTGGGCGAATCGTGAGTGCAGGAATGCCTGCAACATCGCCCGTGGCGAGACTTCGCCGGGCTGGCGAGGACCGGGCAGAGTACGTAGCGCGAGCGTCATCGGGGCGCCCAGGATGAGGAAGATCGGCGCCACCATCGACAGCATCATGTGCGCGGCCATGTGCGCACTGAAGAGCACGTGCGAGTAGACGCCAAGACCACCGAATGTGGCCCAGGCGATGATGACCATGCCGATCAGCCAGGAAATGGTTCGACCAGCAGGCCACGCGTCGCCACGTCTGCGCATCGTCAACACGCCGCTGACGTAGAGCGCCGTACCGAGCCCGACCACGGCGAGCCCCACGCCGTTGCCGGTCCAACCCCACAGCAACCGCAGCACGGTCGGAGCGGCTGGGAGCGGCCCACCCAGGAGCTCCTCGAGGGGCGTTGTCAGCACGTCCTCGCCAACCGGAGTGGGCGTGCGCGACAGCGCCACAGCAAGTCCGATCGTCGCCGCCATGAGCAGCAGCTCGGTGGACGCAAGCCGCACGAACCCCGCACCCTGGCGGATGATCCGGCGCCGCTGCCTGAATCCGTACCATCCGAGAAGGACCAGAGCGGTGATCTTGAGAAGGACCAGCCGACCATACGTCGAGCCGAAGAGCGCGTCGAATGTTCCCAGCCGCACCGCGGCGTTCACCAGACCCGACACACCGACGATCACGAACGCCCAGATCGCAAGCGTGGAGAATCGCGCGATCGCCGCAGGTAGTCGCTTGCTTCCGCGAAGCGCCACCCAGCCGGTCGCTCCCAGTCCACCAACCCACAGGGAAACGCCGACAAGGTGGAGGAGCAGGCTCGTCGTTGCAAGGTCGTGAGACCCAGAGGATGCGGCGTGCCCTGTCAGCGAGATTGGTGCCATCGTGGCGAGCGCCAGGCCGAGAATGGCGGCGAGCGGTCGGATGCCCAACGTCCATCGAGCGGCCAGCCAGACGAGCGCGGCGCCCAGCGCCTGGAGTATGACCGCCCGGCCCGCGGAGGTCTGCGCATATCCGCTGATGAACGGAACCGACAGGTCGGAGATGGGCCTCGCAAAGATGTCCGACACGGTCAGGAAGAACAACGCGATGGTTGCCACGCACCAGAGGGCTGCCCACCAGGACGCAAGGCGTACGGCTTGGACTGACAACCCCTGCACTCCGCTCTCAGCCGATGGAAGCAGGAACACAGCACACGTGAGAAGTCCGATCACGGCGATCGCAGACAGATCGGTCAGCAGCTTGACGAGCGGAAGTGCCCAGCCGACGAAGTCACCTGGACTCGGCAGGTCGCCCACCGGCGGCTGCGGTGCTCCCCCGCCGGCCTCCAGCAAGAACACCATCACGAACGCGCTCAGCAGGAACGCGACCGCGACATCGCGTGTCGCCCGAGTCACTCCGCAGCCTCGATCAAGATGTCTCCTAGGCAGCGCGCGCGCCTGGTCAGATTTGGGTAGGTGGCCGAATCAAGCAGGACGTGGCTATTCGTCACTGCCTCGGCGAAGCCGTGCTGTGACCGACAGCCCCACGATGACCACGACGACACCCCCGAAGAGGATGAAAAACCATCCGTACTCCTTCTCGGAGGCAAGCGGCTCTGAAGTGGCCTTGCTCTCGGTCGGCACACCCGTGGTGACGGTGAACTTGTAGGAACCCGTCACGGGGTGACCGTCGGCCGAGACGACTCGGTAATCGACACGGTAAATGCCGGATTGGCCGGGGTCCGCAATGCTTCGCACGACGGTGTTCGCGTCAACGGTGGTCTCGCCTCGACCGATCTTCTGACCATCGGGACCGATCACCGAGATCTGCGAGGGTTGGTTCATCTCGTCGCTGAACTCCAGCTTGACCGCCGCCGGCAGAGCTTCAACCTTCGCGTTGAGCCCCGGTGTTGCCGCCACAAGGGCTGCATGCGCGCCGGCGGGTGGAGCAAGGAGAGCCTGCGCCACAAACACTGGCGCGGCAAGGGCAAGGAGGGTCAACCAGGTCGTTGCGCGGGAGCGGATCGTCATTGGACCTCGATTCTATCTTCCCGCTCCTGACGCCTGCGACTACCCGCATGCACCGCTGAGGCGCTGCTACGATCGGCCGGTGATCAACCCCCACCTGCCGGTCGCGCGCGGCTTGCGCGCCGCTGTGGTGGGGATGAGTGTCGCGATGCTCGCGGTGCTGGCACACGTCATCGCAAACGGCATGGCTCCGCCGATCTTGGCAGTTGCCCTTGTCGCCTTGACCGCCGGCGGCGTCGCTCTGGCCGTCTCTGGGCGCCGGATCTCGTCGACGACTTTGGTCGTGCTGATCGGGTCAGCCCAAGTAGGCGTACATCTCTTGGGGTCCTACTTGAATGGGCCGCTGCACCACGTCCCGCCGTCGATGGATTCTCATCTGATGTTCGCCGCACATGCTGGGTCGACCGCGCTCACCGCGATTGTGCTCGGATATGGCGAGAGAATGTGGTGGCAGCTCTCGGCCTGGCTCAACCCGTGGCGGTTCGCCGGACTGTCCGACCAGCACCCCGTCGAGCGCATCGTGCAGCTGGTAGTTCAACGGCTCGACGGGTTCGGCCCCGTTGACATTCGCTTTTCTGTCGGCCGGCGCGGCCCTCCAGCCTTCACACAGTTCTGATGTCTTTTGCGGGGCCAACGCCCCGCACCTTGACCACCACCGGTGGCCACCTCAACTGTGTAAGGAAACTCAATGAAGAACCTGTCCAAGAACGCTGCCCGTCTCGCCGGGTCGGGCGCAATCGCCCTCGGCCTTGTCGCTCTCAGCGGCGGAGCGTCATCCGCGCACGTCTCCGTCACACCTTCGACCACTGCCGCCGGCAGCTATTCGGTCCTGACATTTTCTGTGGGTCACGGCTGCGACGGATCGTCCACGACCTCCGTCACGATCCAGATGCCGAAGGACATCATCACGGTCACACCGACCAGAAACTCCAACTGGACCGTGACCAAGGAGATGGAGAAGCTCGCAACACCAATCGATGACGGACATGGCGGCAAGTACACCGAGCGAGTCAAGAACGTCGTCTACACAGCCGCGACTCCTCTGCCTGACGGTTACCGAGACGCCTTCGAGCTGTCTTTGCAACTGCCTGAGACACCCGACGAGACGTTGGTCTTCCCGACCGTGCAGAAGTGCGAGAAGGGTGAGAACGCCTGGATCCAGACTGCGGCTGAGGGCGAGAAGGAGCCGGAGAATCCCGCGCCTCTGCTCAAGGTGACCGCTTCCGAGGGTGGCGGGCACGGAGCAGCGTCCGACGACGAAGACGGAGATCACGCCGACGCAGCCACTGTCGAATCGGATTCGAGCGACTCGAATGCGCTCGGATGGACCGGCATCGGGGTTGGCGCGCTCGGACTGATCGTCGGAGGCAGTGCCTTGGCGCGCACCAGGAAGACCAGTTGACCAAGGTCTCCATGAACCGGTGGGCACGAATTCTCTTCGTGCCCACCGGGCTCGCGATCGCCCTGTTGCTGATCCCCACGCCTGCCAGCGCCCACGCTGTCGTCACCGATACCAACCCACGCGACGGTGAGGTCGTGGCAACGGCGCCAAAATCCGTCAAGGTGACGTTTGACGAACCGATCACCCTGGCCACAGAGGGAGTGCAATTTCTGGACGCCACTGGCAAACCTGTCGCGACCACAGTCACGTCCCTGGACAACGTCGTCACCTACACGCCGGATTCGCCCTTGTCCGATGGCACATACATCGTCAGCTGGCGTGTCATCTCGGCGGACACCCACCCGATCGCCGGTGGAATCAGTTTCTCTGTCGGTGCCGCGAGCGAGAACGCAATCGCGGTCCCCGGTCAGGGCGCCCACCGGGACGTGGGACTGCTCAAAGGGATCGCCGAAGCCGCCCGCTACGGCGGCATCCTGGGATCAGTGGGGCTGCTGACCTTCAGCTGGTTCATCGCCACCGACGCCCGACGCCGCTCCCCTGTCTTTGCCCGTCGGGTCTCGACCGTCGCCGCTGGGCTCGGCGCCGTAGCCGTGCTGGGCAGCGTGCTGTTGATTCCACTGGTCAAGTTGTGGCAGGACGGCACCAGCCTGTCCCGACTGTTCTCGGCCTCAGTGTGGTCGCAGGCGTTGACCACTCAGCCGGCCGCAGCAGCCGCCATCCTGGCCGTCGGCACCCTCACCGCTTGGTGGGCGCACAGGTCCGCCAAGCCCACCACGATGGCTATCGGGCTGGCGATCGCGCTCAGCTCGCTCGTCATCGTTGGCCACACCCGCGCCTATGGGCCGCCATGGCTGCTGTTGAGCGCCGATCTGCTCCACGTGACGACAGGAGCCCTGTGGCTTGGCGGAGTCGTCGGCATCTGCCTCCTGCTCGCGCCATCCAGCGGGATCAGGGTCAACGACGCCGCCTCGGCAGTACGACGATTCTCCACCGCAGCCTTCTGGCTCGTTCTCGGCCTCGGCGCTGCAGCGGTCGTGCTGTGGTGGCGAATCGCCAACACGGTCGATGGTTTGTGGACCTCCACGTACGGAAAGCTTGTACTCACGAAGCTGGCCTTGGTGCTTGTCGTCGTCGGAGTGGCCGCGTTCAACCGTTTCAAGGTCGTGCCGCACCTGAAGACCTATCCGGGCCGCGAGCTTCACATCGGCACCCTGAGACGAACCATCTCGTGGGAGGCCGCCCTGCTGGTGGTCGTCGTTGCCGTCACCGCCGCGCTGGTGTCTCAAACCCCCCGCACCGCCAGTGCCTCAGAGGATGGCCCCTCCCAGGCCACACTGACCGCAGTGGTCGGCAGCGCCGACGCCACCATGGTCGTGACGCCCGCTCGACGAGGAACGAACTCGCTGCAGCTCAGCATCGTCGACTCATCCGGCATCCCCCTCGAGCCGATCGAGACCCGGAGCTGTCCGTCGCACTACCGCGGTACGACCTCGGCCCGTTCAAGCACCCACTTTCGATGACCGGCACCGGAACATACGAAGCCGCAGTCGACTTCCCCCTCAAGGGCACGTGGACCGTGACACTGAGTGTTCGGTTGGCTGAATTCGAGAATCCGGTCGTCACCAGAAAGATCGTGATCCCATGATCAGCTCAATCCGGTCGATGCTCGCAGCCATCCTGACGGCTGCTGTCATCCTCGTCGGGGCTGCGCCAGCATCAGCGCACGTCCTCCTGGACTCCGCGCAACCCAACGGCGACGGCACCGTCACCCTGACGTTCTCGTTTGACCACGGATGCACTGAGTCGCCCACGAACAGCCTGACGCTTGAGGTCCCATCCGGCTCATCGGTCCTGTCCGTCACCCAACCCGATGGATGGGAGGGCAGCACCAAGGGCCGGACCGTCAGCTGGACTGGTCCGGGCATTCCACCAGACGACAAAGCCAAGTTCACGCTCACGGCTCGGCTCGCTGGCGATGTCGGCAAGGCACTGCTCTTTCCAACCAAGCAGGGATGCGAGAACGGCGAGGGATACGACTGGGTCGATGTCAGCGAGTCGTCCGAGCGTCCAGCGCCGCGTCTCATCGCGACGTCCGCCGTCCTGGATCCCAGCCTTGCCGCGAGCAACACCGCTTCGCAGGGCCAGGGAGCATCGGGCGAACAGATACTCGTGGCGACAACGATTTTCGTGTTTCTCGCTGCAGTCGCGAGCCGACTCGCGCGACGAAAGAGCGAGTCCCTCCGCTGACCGGCCGACCGGTGTTTGCTGATCTCCGGCCCCGTTAGTGTGGCCTCATGGCTTCAACCGAACTCGACACCGCGTCCTTCATCACCCTCGACGAGGAGTGGGGCGCCCACAACTACCACCCGCTCCCAGTGGTCATTGCCGAGGCAGAAGGCGCCTGGGTCACCGATGTGGAGGGCACTCGCTACCTCGACTTCCTGTCGGGCTATTCGGCTCTCAACTTCGGCCATCGCCACCCAGCCCTGATCGGCGCTGCACGTGAGCAGCTCGATCGCCTGACACTGACTTCGCGGGCGTTCCACAACGACCAGTTCGGCGCGTTCTGCAAAGAACTTGCCGAGCTCACCGGCACCGAGATGGTGCTGACCATGAACACCGGCGCGGAAGCCGTCGAGTCGGCCATCAAGGTCGCTCGCAAATGGGCCTATGAGGTCAAGGGTGTTGCCTTCGACAGTGCCGAGATCATCGTCGCTGCGGGCAACTTCCACGGTCGTACGACCACCATCGTGTCGTTCTCCGACGATCCCGCAGCACATGACAACTACGGCCCGTTCACGCCCGGTTTCATCACGGTGCCGTACGGCGATGCGCAGGCCGTACGCGATGCGATCACCCCCAACACGGCGGCCATCTTGATGGAGTCGATCCAAGGCGAGTCCGGCGTCATCGTCCCGCCCGAAGGCTTCTTCGCCGAGGTTCGCGCGATGTGTGACGACAACAACGTCCTGCTCATCGCCGACGAGATCCAGTCCGGCCTCGCCCGCACGGGCAAGCTCTTCGCACTCGACCATGACGACGTTCGCGCCGACCTGTACACGCTTGGCAAGGCGCTCGGCGGCGGCATCATCCCCGTCTCAGCCGTCGTCGGCCGGGCCGACGTCCTCGGCGTACTCAAGCCCGGTCAGCACGGTTCGACATTCGGCGGCTACCCCGTTGCCTGCGCCGTCGGCCGTGCCGTGGTCGGGCTGCTGGAGACCGGCGAGTTCCAGCAGCGCTCTGTCGAGCTCGGTGAACACCTCCACCAGCGGCTCAATGCGCTGATCGGGCACGGTGTCGTCGCCGTTCGCGGGCGTGGATTGTGGGCCGGCGTTGACATCGATCCTGCCGCCAAGACGGGCCGCGAGGTCTCGATGGCACTGCGTGACCGTGGCGTGCTGTGCAAGGAGACCCACGAACGTACGTTGCGCATGGCACCCCCGCTGGTCATCACCCGCGAGGAGATCGACCACGCGATCGACTCGCTGGTCGAAGCACTCGACGCCTGAGCCGTGACATTTCTTGGCGTCGTCGCGCTGGTCATCGTCGCGCTGGTCTCGGCGTTGGCAATTCTCGTGTTGATCGGTCTCGTGCGCATCAGACGAATGCGCGGGGATCACCAGCGGCGCGTCCTCGCCGAGGGTCAGACCGAGCTCGACTCACAGGCCACGTTCTTCGGACTGGCATCGGGTGGTCGGGAGCAGGCGATGGCGCCCGGCACCTTGCTGCTCACGACAGGCGAGATCGTCTTCGTGCAGGTGGTGGGACCGCGAGAGGCGCGCATCAGCCGTGACTCGATCACGTCCTGCCGGGCTACCCGGCACTTTCTGGGCAAGACCTCGGGGCGCGACCTGCTCGTCGTGACGTGGGACGCCAACGGCTTGGGCGACGCGGCGGCATTCGACGTGCCGGACACAGAGCCGTGGCGCGAGCGCCTCGATCCGCAGGCTAGCTGAAGAACGCTGCTCCCCCGGGTGGCGGTGGTGACTGTTGGGTGTCTGCGTCGGTGAACGGCGACTTCCCGGCGAAACGGTCGACCACCTCGCGGTAGGGCACGACGCGATAGGGCAATGGTGAGCTCGCCGCGCGTCGTGCCAAGGCCTGCCATGGGATCGGTCCGCGGGAGCCCACGACCAGCAGGTTGCCAAAACGCCGACCCTTCAGCGTCGCGGGCTCGGCACTGATCATGACATTCGGAAGATGACTGCACACTCCCGCAATCACGCGTCGTGAGTAGGCGAACGGCGCGCGATCAGCGAGGTTGAGCAGCAGCAGTCCCCCATCGGTCAACGCGGCTGTGGCGAGCCCGAAGAACTCCGTGGTGACCAGGTCTGCAGGTATGCGAGCGCCATCAAAGGCATCGAGCACAATGACGTCTGTGGAACCTGGCCGGATGGCCGCGATGCCGGTGCGCCCGTCGACCGGACGAATCTTGATGCCGCTGTTTCTCGGCAACGGCAGCTGCTCACGTACCAGCGCTGTCACCCGCTCGTCCGGCTCGAGCACGATCTGCGCTGACGTCGGGCGCGTCGTGGTCACATAGCGCGGCACCGACATTCCCGCGCCGCCGATGTGCACGAACCGCAACGGCTCACCCGGACTGCCGTGCGCGTCGATCACGTCAACGATGCGCTGGACGTAGTCGAACTCCAGCCGCAGTGGGTCGTCCAGAGTCGACATACGACTGATCGGTGCCGTCGATACGAAGCATGAATGCTCCCGGTCGGTCGCGATCAACGACGATCTCGATCGCGCGATCGGTCACCGGTCCATCATCCGACGCGTGCTGCGAGAGTCTCGCCGGGCATCTGCACCTCGACGAGCATGCCGCGAGCGAGCTGGCGCCCGCGGCGGGTCTCAATCTCACCGTCAACCTTGACGTCTCCACCTTGGATCAGTGCGCCGGCGGCTGCGCCGGAGTCAGCGATGTTGGCGAACTTGAGGAACTGTCCCAACCGGATCATGTCCCCGGTGATCTCCACGGTCTCGATGTCGGCTCCCATGGGTCCAGCCTAGGCTCTACACGTGACCACCTCCGCCCGAGCCGACGTATGGACGTCCTCGGTCCGTCTCTACCGCACCCGATCGTTGGCGTCGGCAGCCTGCCGAGCCGGCCACGTACGGGTCAACGGTGCCAAGGCCAAGCCGGCGCAGACCGTCTGCATCGGGGATCGGGTCGAGGCACTGACCGACGGTGGCCTGCGGATCTTGGTCGTCACCCGGATCATCGTCAAGCGAGTGGGCGCATCAGTCGCCGTCACGTGCTACGAGGATCGGACTCCCCCGCCTCCGCCCAAGGACGAGACTCCGGCCATGCCACGGCGTGACCGCGGCGCCGGGCGACCCACCAAGCGCGACCGCCGCGCCCTCGACCGGCTGCGCCGGCGCTGATCCTCGCGTCTCGGGCCTAGATGACACCGAGCGCGAGAATGGCGTCAGCGACATGGATGAAGCCGGTGATGTTCGCACCGGCGACGTAGTTGCCGGGTGTTCCGTACTCGTCTGCGGTCTCGAGACAGCGATCGTGAATGCCACGCATGATGTCTGCGAGGCGCTGCTCGGTGTAATCGAATGTCCACGAGTCTCGTGACGCGTTCTGTTGCATCTCCAACGCACTGGTTGCGACGCCGCCTGCGTTCGCCGCCTTGCCGGGCCCGAAGGTGATCCCGGCCTCCGAGAAGAGCTTCGACGCGCCCGGGGTGGCCGGCATGTTGGCCCCCTCGGCGACGATCATGCAGCCGTTGACCACCAGCGTCGACGCGTCCATCCTGATCGAGCTCGTTCTGGGTCGCGCACGGCAGGGCGATCTGGCAGGGGACCTCCCAGATGTTGACCGCCCGGGGCGAAGTGAGCGTCGGCGCCTCGCGCGCTGCGCGTAGTCGTTGATGCGACCGCGCTCGACCGTACTTGATCTGCCGTGAGCAGCTCGAGGTCGATGCCCTTCGGATCGTCGACGACGTAGCCAGAGGAGTCCGAGCACGCGACCACCGTGCCGCCGAGCTGCTGGACCTTCTCGATCGCGTAGATCGCGACGTTGCCGGAACCCGAAACGACGACCGCGTTTGCCGTCGAAGGAGTCGTTCGTCGGGCTTGAGCATCTCGCTCGACGAAGTACGACCGTGCCGTAGCCCGTGGCCTCGGTACGAACCAGCGACCCACCCCAGTCGAGTCCCTTGCCGGTGAGGACGCCCGACTCGTAGCGGTTGGTGATCCGCTTGTACTGCCCGAACAGGTACCCGATCTCGCGACCGCCGACACCGATGTCGCCGGCGGGAACGTCGGTGTACTCGCCGATGTGGCGGTACAGCTCGGTCATGAAGATCTGGCAGAACCGCATGACCTCACCGTCGGAGCGGCCCTTGGGATCGAAGTCCGACCCGCCCTTTCCGCCGCCGATCGGCATGCCGGTCAGCGCGTTCTTGAAGATCTGCTCGAAGCCGAGGAACTTGACGATGCCGAGGTTGACCGACGGGGTGGAACCGCAGTCCGCCCTTGTACGGGCCCAGTGCGGAGTTGAACTCGACGCGAAAGCCACGGTTGACCTGCACCTGGCCCGAGTCGTCGACCCACGGGACGCGAAAGATGATCTGGCGTTCTGGTTCGCACAGTCCGCTGGATGACCGCGGCATCGGCGTACTGCGGGTGCTTGGCGACGACCGGGCCGAGACTGTCCAGCACCTCGTAGACAGCCTGGTGGAACTCGGCTTCCCCGGGATTGCGGTCCAAAACCTCGTCGTAAATGTCGCGCAGGTTCTCAGCCAGGTTCGGCATGCCGGATACTCCTTCGATCATTCGCCGCACGCTATCGACAAATGTCGTCTGCTCAGTCGGGCGGTGGGTGGATGGCCGGCGGGCATGGCCTGCTAGGCAATGTGACGTCCGTGATGGCCGTGGACATCATCGACCGGAACGCGACAACCGAACCCACGGAAAAACTCCCGGCCCTGCATCTGCAGGTCCGGGAGCTTTTGATGCCCTGGGACATCACAACGTCGGGCTGACAGGATTTGAACCTGCGACCCCCTGACCCCCAGTCAGGTGCGCTACCAAGCTGCGCTACAGCCCGTTGTGTCCGAGGGAACCTTACCGCAGCACGCTCACCGCTCTCCCATCGGCCGATCCCCCGTCGGAGGTCCGTCGGTCAGCGGCGCTCACGCTTCTTGCGCGGTCGCTGCTGAAGGTGGATCGGCGTGCCGACGAATCCGAATGTCTCGCGCAGGCGCCGTTCGATGTAACGCATGTAGGACGCCTCGAGCTTGCCCGAGGTGAACAGCACGAACGTCGGCGGCGAGGTCGTGGCCTGGGTGCCGAACATGATCTTGGGCTGCTTGCCACCGCGCACGGGGTGCGGGTGCTCAGCAACCAGGCGGCCGAGGAAGGAGTTGAGCGCCCCGGTGGTCACGCGGGTCTCCCAACCCTCCAGAGCGGCGTCCAGGGCCCGTACGAGGCGATCGACGTGCCATCCGGTACGTGCCGTGATGTTGATGCGTCGGCGCCCACTGCACCTGGACGAACTCGCGCTCGATCTCGCGCTCGAGGTAGTAGCGGCGCTCCTCGTCGACGAGGTCCCACTTGTTGAACGCAATGATCAGGGCGCGACCGGTATCGGCGACATGGCTGACGATGCGGGGGTCCTGCTCGGTGATCGGCTGACTGGCGTCGATGATGAGCACGCCAACCTCGGCCCGATCGATGGCAGAGCTCGTACGCAGGCTCGCGTAGTACTCGTGACCGGACGCATCGCGCACGCGGCGGCGGATGCCGGCAGTGTCGATGAAGGTCCAAGTGCGACCGCCCAGCTCGACGATCTCGTCGACCGGGTCGACCGTGGTGCCCGACGCGTCGTCGACCACGACGCGCTCCTCGCCGGCCAGCCGGTTGAGCAGGCTGGACTTGCCGACATTGGGCTTGCCGACGATCGCGACGCGACGCGGACCCACGGGAGCGTCCCAGTCTTCCGGCGGCGCGTCGGGCAGTGCCTCGAGGATGGCGTCAAGCATGTCGCCGCTCCCCCGGCCGTGCAGGGCCGAGACCGGGATAGGGCTCGCCCAGACCGAGGTTCCACAGTCCGGCGGCCTCGGCCTCGGTGCGCTGGTCGTCGACCTTGTTGGCGGCCAGCACGACGGGCTTCTTGGCAGCGCGCAGGATGCGACCACCTTCTCGTCGACGTCGGTGATGCCGACCGTGGCGTCGACGACGAACAGCACAGCGTCGGCGACCTGGATGGCGATCTCGGCCTGGGCGGCGATGCGCTCGGCCAGCCCTCGGGCGTTGGGGTCCCAGCCGCCGGTGTCGACGACCGTGAAGGCGCGACCGTTCCACATCGCGTCGTAGGAGACGCGGTCGCGGGTCACGCCCGGGACGTCCTCGACGACGGCCTCGCGGCGGCCGATGATGCGGTTGACCAGCGTCGACTTGCCGACGTTGGGTCGGCCGATGACGGCCAGTACGGGTATGGTGCTCAGTCATTGCAGGCTCCTCTCGGCAGGGGGCCGGGCAGGTCGCGTTTCAGCACGTTCTGTGACCAGGTGACATGGGATCGCAGATGGGAGTGGATCTGTTCGCTGCGTCTATCAGCATCGCACGGTCTCGCGGCCACGGCTGCATCGGGAATCGCAGCGGCTTGCCGTAGACGAGGTCGAGGCGTGCGCCCTTGGCCGGCTGGCCTCGGACGGCTCCCCTGCCTGGCGGGTGCCGAAGATCGCCAACGGGGACGACGGTGCGCCGCTGACCAGCGCGAGCCAGGCGACGCCGCCCTTGAAGTTCGTCGAACTCGCCGTCTCCCCGGATGCCCTCCGGGAAGATCCGACGACCTGGCCCGCCTCGAGCGCCTGGGCAGCGCGGCGCAGCGCACCGGCATCGACACGGTTGCGACTCACCTTGATCTGACCGATGAGATCGCAGCAGCGTGACGGTACTTGCCGGTGAATTCTTCTTCCTTGATCAGCACGTGCAGCCGGTCGCGGCGCATTGCGCGAACAACAGCGGGCCGTCGACCCAGCCGATGTGGTTGCTGGCGATGATGACCGGCCCGGTCTCGGGCACATTGCCCTGTCCGCGCTCGTGCATGTCCCACTCGCCGATGAAGTACGGGCCCGCCAGCGTGCGCATGAACTTGAGCCCACGCTCGGGCAGCCCGCGAGGCGGTGTGTCCGTCATGGTCATCGGTTCCTCGACCAATCCCACGATGGTGTCGATCACGTCCTCGAGGCCAGGTGGGTGCTGTCGACGACAACCGCGCCTTCGGCTTGCAGCAGCGGCGAAGCCGTGCGGGTGGAGTCGATCTGGTCGCGCCTGGCCAGGGCCAGCTCGGTGGCGACGTGTCGACGGCGCCCGTCTCGGCTGCACGTCGTGCGGCGCGGGCCGCAGGGTCGGCCACGAGATAGATCTTGGTGTCGGCGTCGGGCGCAACGACGCTGCCGATGTCGCGGCCCTCGACGACGATGCCGTCGGCGGCCTCGATGATGTCGCGCTGCAGCGCGACCAGCAGCTCGCGCACGCGCCGGCACCGCGGCGACCGGGCTGACGGCCGCGGTGACCTCGTCGCCGCGAATGGGCGCGGAGACGTCGACATCGCCGACGTGGATCGTGGGGCTGGAGCGGATCGGTTCCCGATCGCAGCGCGACCTGCTCGCGGCCGCGGCGATGGCCTCAGGGTCGTCGAGGTCGACGCCGGCCTGCAGCAGCGCCCAGGTCATGGCGCGGTACATCGCGCCGGTGTCGAGGTAGGTCAAGCCGAGCCGCGACGCGACTCCTCGCGACGTGCTCGACTTGCCCGAACCCGACGGTCCGTCGATGGCGACGACTCTGGACGTGCCCTCACAGATGTCCTCCGATCAGCGATGTGCGGCCCAGCCCCGTGCGTCAGCGCGGTGACCAGGATGTCGGCCTTCTGAGGCGTCCACCGCGATCTCGACCTGGCCGACGAGGCGGCCCAGCTCGTGATCGATGCGGATGTCCTCGATGTTGACCCCTGATTGTCCCGCATCGCCCATCAGCCGTGACAACTCGCCCGGTTGGTCGGTCACCGAGACGTACACCGTGGCCAGCTCTCGCTGGCGCCGCCGTGCTTGCCCGGGATCAGCTGGGTGCCGGCGCGGCCCGCATCGAGCACGTCGCCCAGGCGATGCGGGTCGGTGCCGAGCGCGTCGAGCGCCGGTCGATCGAGCCGCGCAACGTGGTGAGCAGGCGACTGACCTCGGCCGCGTTGCCGCTGAAGATGTCGAGCCACATGCCGGTGACGCTGCCCGCGATGCGGGTGACGTCACGCAGACCGGGGCCGGCCAGGTCCAGTGCTCCGTCGGGGCGTCATTGAGCAGCGCGGCCGCCAGCACCGAGGCAGGTGTGGCACGTGCGAGACGAGCGGCGACCGACGCGTCGTGCGTTGCGGCGTCCATGGTGCAGCGGCACCGCACCGACGGCTGCGGCGACTGCGACGACCTCGCCGACTGACCGTCGGGTCTCGCCGGCGGCGGAACGACCGCCCAAGGACGGCCCTCGAACAGTCGCGGCGTGGCAGCCATCGGGCCGGAGCGCTCCTTGCCGGCCATGGGATGACCGCCCACGAAACGGTCGCTCCCCGTGGCTCGGCGATTGCGGCCTGCAGGTCGACCTTGACGCTGCTGACGTCGGTGACGATGGCCGACGGAGGTCGGCGAGCGCCTGCACGGCAACGCAGGCGGCGACCTCGATCGGTGGCACGGCGACGACGACCAGCGCCGGCTCGACAACGGGATCGGCCGTGCCGGCCCCGCGGGAGACGGCCAGCTCGACATTCGCCGCAACGACGTCAGCCAGATGCACCGCGACGCCTGCTTCGGTGAGGGCCAGGGCGAGCGACGTGCCGATCAGCCCGCATCCGATGACGAGCACGGGCCGAGCCCGGCATCGACCGTGTGCTCGCTCATGCCGTCCACGCTGTCGAGGAGCGCGCCCAGCTCGTCGCGGGTCAGGTCGCGCAGCCGCCCGACGGCAGAGCCCCCGAGGTCGCAGCGGGCCGAACGCCGTGCGCGTCAGCTCGACCACCGGGTGGCCCACCTCGGCCAGCAGCCGGCGCACGATGCGGTTGCGACCCATGTGGATGTCCAGCTCGACCATCGACTGGCCGCGCCCGCGGTTCTTGACGACGAATCGGTCGACCTGCGCGATCCGTCCTCCAGCTCGATGCCCGCTCGCAGCGTCGCCGCCACGCGAGTCCGAGACCGCTCCGTCGACCAGAGCGACGTACGTCTTGGTGATCTCGAACGACGGATGGGCCAGCTGGTGGGCCAGATCGCCGTCATTGGTGAGCACCAGCAGGCCCGAGGTGTCGGTGTCGAGACGACCCACGTGGAACAACCGGTCGGTGCGGTCGGCGCGCAGGCCCGACAGGTCGGGGCGGCCGTTCTCGTCGGCCATCGTCGGACACGACGCCACGTCGGCTTGTTGAGCACCACGTACGCGTGATCGTTGGGCGGCGGGATGCGTGCCCCGTCGACCCGGATGACATCGGTCAGCGGGTCGACCCGCGACGCCCATCTGGTCGATGACCTCGCCGTTGACCTCGACCCGGCCGTCGGCGATCATGTCGTCGCACCGCCGGCGACTGCCCAGTCCGGCCTGGCCAGCACCTTCTGCAGGCGGATCTCAGCCACGGTTCATCAGGTCGCCTCAGCAGTTGCTCTCGGCCGACATCGGCGCACGACCGGTCGGTGTCTCGTCGTCCATGTCGTCGAGCTCGGGCAGCAGCGGTGCCATCTCGGGCAGCTCGCTGATGCTGCCCAGGCCCATGCGCTCCAGGAAGTACGACGTCGTGCGGTACAGCAGCGCGCCGCTCTCGGCGTCGACGTCGTCCTCCTCGATCAGCCCACGCGTCACCAGCGTGCGCACCACGCCGTCGACGTTGACCCCGCGGATCGCCGAGATCCGCGTAGCGGCTGATCGGCTGGCGGTACGCCACGACCGCGACCGTCTCGAGGGCTGCCTGGGTGAGACGAGCCTGCTGGCCGTCGAGGATGAAGCGTTCGACTGCCGGGGCAATTCCTCGCGGGAGAAGAAGCGCCAACCGCCAGCGATGTTGCGCAGCTCGAAACCGCGGCCCTGCTCGGTGTACTCGATCGGCGAGCGACGTGAGCGCCTCGCTGCGACATCTCTCGGCGGATGGCCGACGGCCTGGGCGAGGGTCAGGTGGTCCAAGCGGTTGATCGGCGACCATCAACACCGCCTCGAGGGCGGGCGCAGGTCGAGCATCTCCAGCTCCAGCTCGTGTGGGCCGGTCGGGAACTCGTGCTCAGTCATCTGGCTCTCGGTTCATCGATCGGTGGCTGTCTTCGGCCACCTGCAGCTCGGGGCGTGGTGCGTCGTCGGCGAGCCACGGGCGTGTCGAACTCGTCGCCGACATCAAGGTCGCCGTCGTCGGTGCCGGTCCATCGCACCAGCAGGTCGCCGAGCGGGGTGGCCTGCTCGAAGGCGAGGACGCCTTCGCGGAACAGCTCGAGCAGGGCGAGGAAGCGGGCGACCTTGGTCATCAGGTCGGGCGCATCAGCAGTCAGTGCACGGAACGACATCTCGCCCTTGCGGCGCAGCTGGTCGACGACCAGATGGGCCTGCTCGCGCACGCTGACCTGCGGGGCGTGCAGGTGGGCCAGCGAGAGGATCGGCACTGGCTTGACCGCGAAGGCGGCCGCTGCGAGACGCGCCGAGCTCGTCGGGTCCCGCCGAGATGATGACCTCGGGCAGCAGCTCGGCGAACCGCGGCTCCAGACGGAGCGACCCGCGGGAACCGCGCTGCTCGCTCGGCAAGACGCTCGGCGAACAGCTCCGGCGACCTGCTTGAAGGCCTTGTACTGCATCAGCCGCGCGAACAGCAGGTCTCGAGCTTCCAGCAGCGCGAGGTCCTCCTCGTCCTCGACGTCGCCCTGCGGCAGCAGACGTGCGGCCTTCAGATCCAGCAGCGTCGAGGCGACCAGCAAGAAGTTGGTGGTCTGGTCGAGGTCGTCGTCCAGGCCTGCACGAACGCGATGAACTCGCTGGTCACCGAGGACAGGGCCACCTCGGTGATGTCGAGCTCGTGCTTGGAGATCAGCTGCAGCAGCAGGTCGAACGGCCCCTCGAAGTTGACCAGGTTGACCGAGAAGCCAGCGGGCGCGGATTCGTCGACATCCGCGACGGTCACGTGTCGCTCAATCGACGAGCGACGTCACTGTCGGTGCCGCGCTCGTCCAGGTCGGCCAGCGCCAGGGCCACAGCTGCGCGGACGAATCGTCCGCGGTCGACGGTGCGACCCGAGCCGCCCGCAGCTGCAGTCGGGCCTGCTCGACGGCCAGCAGCTCGGCGGCCGTGACGTAGACCGTCATCTTCTCGTCGTGCTTGACCCGGCCGCTTGCGCCTGCCGCCTCGTCCTGTGCGCGACTTCCGTCGCGGACGCCGGCGCGGTCGCGACGGAACAGTTCATCGGCACCTGGCATGGGCCGGCGCTCTGCCGGGCCCACCCGAGGGCAGAGTCACGCGCCTGGGCATCGCGCCAGAACCTCTCGTGCCAGCTGGCGGTAGGAAGCCGGCACCGGGCGAAGTGGGCGCGTACTCGGTGATCGGCTCACCGGCGACCGTCGAGTCGGAGAACTTGACCGTGCGGCGGATGACGGTGTGGAACACCAGGTCGCCCCAACCCTCGACCAGTGTCTGGAGGACTTCCTTGCCGTGCAGGGTGCGGCTGTCGTACATGGTGCCGAGCAGTCCGATGATGTGCAGGTCATCATTGGTGCGATCGCGAACCTTCTCGATCGTGTCCTTCAGCAACGCGACTCCCCGCAGCGCGAAGTACTCGCACTCCAGCGGCATGAGGACCCCGTCCGCAGCGGTCAGTGCGTTGACGGCCAGCAGACCGAGCGACGGCTGGCAGTCGATCAGGATCACGTCGTAGTCGTGCGGATCGGCTTGAGCACCCGCGACAGCACCTGCTCGCGTCCCACCTCGGTGACCAGGCGCATCTCGGCGGCCGACAGGTCGATGTTGGCCGGCACGAGGTCGAGATCGTTGATCGAGGTGGTCATGACCAGGTCCTTGATGCCGACCTCGCGGTCCATGAGCACGTGGTAGATGCTCTGCTCGAGCTCGTAGGCGTTGAAGCCCAGCCCGACCGTCATGGAACCCTGCGGATCGAAGTCGACCAGCAGCACCCGGCGGCCGGTCTCGACCAGTGCTGCACCGAGGCTGATGGTCGTCGTGGTCTTGCCGACGCCACCCTTCTGGTTGCACATCGCGATGATGGTGGCGGGCAAACCCGGCTTGCGTGTTTGGGCTCAGGAAAGTCCGGCATTGGCCGGCCAGTGGGTCCAAGTTCCTGCCATTGATCTCCCTTGCAGCTCGACCGTCGACGAGCGTCACTCTACCGCCCACTCAGCGTCACCGCGACGCGCGCGGGTGGGCCGATCGCGTAAATCTCCCGCAGCTTCTCCACCGTTACCAGCGTGTAGATCTGTGTCGTCGTCACCGAGGCGTGTCCGAGCAGCTCCTGCACCACGCGTACGTCCGCTCCGCCGTCCAGCAGGTGGGTGGCGAAGGAGTGGCGCAGCGTGTGAGGAGACACGTCTGAGGTGATGCCCGGCGCTTCTCAGCAGCCTTGGTCAGCACCGTCCACGCGCTCTGCCGCGACAGCCGACCACCACGCGCGTTGAGGAACACAGCCGGCGTGCTCTGACGTGACGAGACCAGCGCAGGACGCGACGCGGTGAGGTAGTCCTGCAGCGAGGCGACGGCGAAGGACCCGAGCGGCACGATGCGCTGCTTGCCGCCCTTGCCGGTCAGCAGGACGGTGGACTCCTCCAGGTCAAGATCATCGAGATCGATGCCCACCGCTTCGGAAATGCGGGCACCGGTGCCGTACAGCACCTCGAGGAGTGCGCGGTCACGCGCAGCGAGAATCGTTCCGGGCGCCCCGGCTGCCTCAAGGATGCGCTTCGATCTCGTTGAGCGGTAGCGCCTTCGGCAGCCTGACGGCCGGCCTGGGCGGCTTCACCGCCGCCGTGACGTCGGCCGTCACGAGCCGTTCGCGCACCATGAATCGATGCAGGCCACGGGCCGAGACGATGGTCCGGGCGGCGCTGGCTGTCCCGAGCGGCGGATGGTCGTCGTCGCCAACCCGCAGCGATCCCAAGAAGGCCGAGACGTCGTTCTCGGTGATTGCGGAGGGCTCATCCAGACCGCGAAGACCAGGAAGTCGGCATACCGGCGCAGATCACGGCGGTACGAACGGATGGTGTTGTCGGCAAGACCGCGCTCGACGCCGAGGTGACTCAGGTAGTCCTGGACCACTCGGTCGATGGCGGCGCTCATCTGGTGCGAAGTACCTGTGCTGCCAAGATCGCGGCGACCGTCAGGGAGTCACTGATGCGACCGGCGAGCACCGCGTCAACTGCCTCGTCGAACGGCATCCACCACTGCACCATGTCGGCCTCCTCGGCCTCACGGCGAGTCCGCTCGGCCTGCGGAACGGGGCTCAGGTCGGTGGCGGTGAACACCTGCCACGACTCGGTCGAGTATCCGGGCGTGGCCAACAGCTTGAGCTGCGGCACCCACCGTGCGGCCACGAGGTCTGCTTCTTCCGCTAGCTCGCGGATGGAGGCATCCAGTGCCGACTCGCCGGGCACGTCGAGGGTGCCGGCCGGGATCTCGAGAACCCGCCTGCGGACTGGGTGACGGTACTGCTCAACCAGCAGCAGTCGGTCATCCTGGTCAATCGCAAGGATGCCAATGGCGTCGTTGGGTCTCACGACGGCTCGGCCATGCTCAGCACCGTCGGGATCAACGATCGTGTCGATAGCCAGGCTGACGTAGGGGCTCTCGTACTTGGTCTCGCTCGAGCTGACCGGCCACGCAGCATCGGCATCGCTGAGGATGCTGCCGGCAAGTCGCCCCGGCAGATGCGGATGAGGTGTCATGCCGGCTGCTGCTGCTCGACCGGGAGCCGCGTCTCGAGCTGGCGCACCAGTGCTGCGCCAATCAACCCTGAGAACAACGGATGCGCCTTGGTCGGTCGCGACCGCAGCTCGGGGTGTGCCTGCGTGGACACGTAGTAAGGATGCACCGAGCGAGGCAGCTCGACGAACTCGACGAGCGTGGAGTCAGGCGACGTGCCGCTGAACACCAGTCCTGCAGCCTCCAGCTGTTCACGGTATGAGTTGTTGACCTCGTAGCGATGGCGATGGCGTTCCTCGACCTTGACCGCCCCGTATGCCTCGGCAATGACGCTGCCGGGCTTGAGGTTCGCGGGATACAGGCCCAGCCGCATCGTGCCTCCGAGGTCACCTTCGCCGTCGACGATCGCCAGCTGCTCTGCCATCGTCGCGATCACCGGGTGCTGTGTCGCCGGATCGAACTCCGACGAGCTCGCGTCGTCAATTCCCGCGACATTACGGGCGTACTCGATGACCATGCACTGCAGTCCGAGGCACAGCCCGAGCACCGGTATGCCGCGTTCGCGGCAGTACTTCAAGGCACCGAGCTTGCCCTCGATGCCGCGGATTCCGAACCCGCCGGGAACGCACACACCGTCGACATCCCCGAGGAGATGGGCGGCACCCGCTTCGGTCTCACAATCGTCGGAAGGCACCCAACGGAGATTGACCCGCGCATCGTGGGCGAATCCTCCGGCGCGCAGTGCCTCGGCGACCGAGAGGTACGCATCAGGAAGGTCGACGTACTTGCCGACCAGCGCGATCGTGATCTCTTCGGCAGGCTGGTGGACCCGACGCAACAACTCGTCCCACTGCGTCCAGTCGACGTCCCGGAACGGCAGGTCGAGACGACGTACGACATAGGCGTCGAGACCTTGGCTGTGCAGGACCTTCGGGATGTCATAGATCGAGGGCGCATCGCTGGCAGTGACCACCGCCTCCTGGTCGACATCGCACATCAACGAGATCTTGCGCTTCATGCTCTCGGGGATGTCGCGGTCTGCGCGACAGACGATCGCGTCAGGCTGGATGCCGATCGAGCGCAACGCGGCGACGGAGTGCTGTGTCGGCTTGGTCTTGAGCTCGCCCGAAGGGCCGATGTAGGGCACCAGCGAGACGTGGAGGAAGAACACATTGCCGCGACCGACATCGTGACGGACCTGGCGAGCGGCCTCGAGGAATGGCAGCGACTCAATGTCGCCGACTGTTCCACCGATCTCGGTGATCACCACGTCGACATCAGGTCCGGCCATGGCTCGAATGCGCGACTTGATCTCGTTGGTGATGTGCGGGATGACCTGCACGGTGTCACCGAGGTAGTCGCCGCGTCGTTCCTTGGCAATGACCTCCGAATAGACCTGGCCAGTCGTCACGTTGGCCTTGCCGGAGAGGTCGACGTCCAGGAAGCGCTCGTAGTGCCCGATGTCGAGATCTGTCTCGGCGCCATCGTCAGTGACGAACACCTCGCCGTGCTGGAACGGATTCATCGTCCCGGGATCGACGTTGAGGTAGGGGTCAAGCTTTTGCATCGTGACCCGCAGGCCACGTGACTTGAGCAGTCGCCCCAAGCTTGAGGCGGTGAGGCCCTTGCCGAGCGAGGATGCGACCCCGCCGGTTACGAATACGTGTTTGGTAACCGTGCTGCCTGCCAAGGTGACTCCCGTGGTCGAATGCCGATGTCGAGGGGCTCGTGATGCAAAATTCCCATCACGCCTCCACGGGATTCCAGCCTACCAACAGATTGACGATCTGAAGACCTGCCACCGTGTCGGCTGCCCCACAAATCACCAGATCAGTCCGGGAGACCGCCATCTGCGCTGCGTGAGGTGCCCCAGGCGCCACTCTGTCCGGCTGCTTCCTTGGCGGCCGCCAACACCGTGACGACCCGTCCCAACGCCGTGTTCGGTGACATCGACCGTTGAGACGTCACTGGATGCATCACTGTCGCGTACGACCTTGATGATGCCGCCGTCAGTGCTCGACGAAGCGGGTCCGGCCACGACCACGCCCTTGCCGCTTGCGTCCAGGGCGGCGGACATCGCCGACACGACGCTGCCCTGGTCACCTGATCCCGATGCTCGTGGGCCTGTGACGATCACCGCGAGCGTCGCCAGCTTGGTGGGCGACTTCGTCAGGTTGACCAGTCCCCCTTCGACAAATGCCGACTGGATCGTCGACGCCGTCGGATCAAGTGCTGCCGTCTTGGTAGCCAGAATCGAGCGACCGAGCGCCGCACCGATCCGGCCGTAGCTGTCACCCGCGCCATTCACGCCGGGTACGTCGGCCCCAGCCTGCTGGGCGACACCTTCGGCGAACTGCCGGTTGGCGGAGCTGAGGAGCTTGGATGTCAGCTCGATCTGCCCCGTGACCTCGGCGTCTGCCTGCTCCAGCAGTGTCGAGATGCTCTTGGCCTCGGCGGCACTTGCCCCGGGCAGGGTCACCACGACAACAGATTGTCCCTTGAGTGCGCCCTTGAACAGTGACGAGGCCGTTCGGGCTGCGTATGCGGACTCAAACGATGCGACTGCTGGGTCCACGACCGCCGCGGACGGGCTTTCGCCGTCGCTGCTCAGCGGTGACCCAGCATCCTCAAGGGGCCCCGAGCCAAGTGCGATGCCCGCCGCCAGCGCCAGCAGGATCGCGGCGATCGACACGAGGTGGTAGCGGAAGTTGATCACGTGAAAAGTCCTTTGATCCAGGTGCCGAAGTCGTCGAACTGTGTGCCGATCGAGTCAATCCAGTCTTGCCCGACGGGCGTCACACCAACAGCCACAGCCACAGCGATCAGCCCGGTTGCCAGCAGCAGCATGATCGGCCACATTGCCATCCGGGCGGTGCTGAAGTGGTGCACGGCCTTCGCGTCGATGATCTTCGATCCCGCGCGGAGTCGTGAGACGAACATCCGGGCGGCCTCGGTGGGTGCACGGTCAAGGAACTGCGAAAGATTGGCCGGAGCACCGACCTGGATGATGACGGCCGCCTCGTTGGTGTCGGCCAGCAGGATCGCGAGATCGTCGTCGGAGCCGGTCGACACGAAGGTGACCACTTCCTTGCCGTGTTTTTCCAAGCGTTCGGGCATTTCGACGCGCCCGGACGCGGTGGTCACCACGACCTCCCCTGCTGCCCGGATCGCCTTGTCGGAAAGATTGTCGAGCGCACCGATCACGATGCGAGGTGTGTAGCCGGA
>CAVVQG010000022.1:0-130993 GCA_963750265.1 uncultured Actinomycetota bacterium
ACATCGCGGCCGCAGCTTCCTCACGGAGGTTGCGGCCGCTGTGCTGTCTGGCGCTTCGCAGTAGCGTCGGGCCATGGTGACCTTGGCAGACCTTGACCTCCTCCACCAGCAGCTCGGCAGGGCCGACACCCTCGATGCCTACTGCAGAGCTCTCGCCGACCTGGGCGTGACAGGCTACGACTCCCATGTCGTCGACGGCCGGACGGTGTTCCGTACGACGGAGGGCGACGAGCTCGTGACTCCCGCCCACCACGACCTCATCGAGATCGCCACCGAGCCCGACCATGCTGCGGTGCGCGCCACTCTCTCTCGGGCGGACGCAGGTGAGATCGGCTATGTCGAGATGTCGGAGCTGCTCGGTGCCGCCGGGCTCGAGCGGTGGTCAGTCGACACTCGTCGGCTCGTGATGACCTACGTCGACGTGCTCGGAGTGACGGTGCTCACCGAGAAGCTCGACTGAGGCCTAGCGGAAGTTGCGGCCTTGGTGTTTGGCTGGGATGGCTGGGCGGCCTGCGGATAGACCGTCTCGATGCGCTTCGAGCTTGTCGGCGACCAAGTTGGTGACGCCTTCATAGCGCTCGAGGGTGCCGCGGATGATCATCCCGGCAGCATTGCGTCCGACCCGTCGGTAGAGCTTCCACAGGGCCTCCGAGCACACGACGTTGAGCATGCCGGTCTCATCCTCGAGATTGAGGAAGGTCACCCCCACCGCGGTGGCGGGCCGCTGCCGGTGGGTGATGAGCCCGGCGACCTTGACCCGGCGACCAGACTCGGCATCGGCCAGCCCGGCGACGGAGTAGATGCCCTCGCTCTGCAGCAGCGGTCGCAGATGCTCCACCGGATGCGTCTCTGGTGAGATGCGCGTGGCCCACAGGTCGGCCATGGTCAGCTCGACATCGCTCATGCCCGGCAGAGTCGGCGGCGCGAGGGTGACCGAGGTGCCCTCGAGCTGATCGGTGCGCTCGGCATATCCGGCGTTCCACAGCGCCTGGCGACGAGTTATGCCGAAGGCGTCGAACGCACCTGCTGTGGCCAACGACTCCATCTGCGCGACGGTCAGCTCTGCTCTTCGTGCAACGTCGGCCATGTCGGCGAAGGGACGTTCGCCGCGTACGGCCACGATGCGCTCGGCAACCTCAGTGCCGAGCCCCTGCACCTCATCGAACCCCAGACGTACGGCGAAGGCGCCGTCGCGGCGATGCTCCGGTGTCGGATCGGGTGTGCCGCGGATGAACTTCTGTACCGGCGGCTGCACCCGATCAAGACATGAGTCCTGGCCTGCCGGGCCCGAGGGTCCGAGCTCAAGATCAGCCACTGCACCCGAGTGCATGATGTCGGGCCGCAGCACCATGACACCGTGTCGACGGGCATCGGTGACCAGCGACTGCGGGGAGTAGAACCCCATCGGCTGGTTGCGCAGCAGCGCTGCCAGGAAGGCACCGGGATAGTGCAGCTTGAGCCATGAACTGGCGTAGACCAGCAGCGCGAAGCTCAGGGCGTGACTCTCCGCGAAGCCGAAGTTGGCGAAGGACTGGATCTTGAGATAGATCGCATCGGACTCCGCCTCGCTGAGTCCGTGCTTGGCCATGCCGGCATAGAGCTTCTCGCGCAATGACTCGATGCGCTCGATGCCACGTTTGGAACCCATGGCTCGGCGCAGCAGATCGGCCTCGTCTCCGGTGCAGTCACCGATCGCGATGGCCATCTGCATCAGCTGCTCCTGGAACAACGGCACCCCTTTGGTGCGCTCGAGCACCGGCTCGAGGATCGGATGCGGATAGGTCACCTCCTCCTTGCCGGTTGCCCTGCGGATGTAGGGGTGCACCGCGCCACCTTGGATCGGGCCCGGCCGGATCAGTGCAATCTCGATCGCCAGGTCGTAGTAGGAACGTGGCTGCAATCTCGGCAAAGTCCCGATCTGCGCACGGCTCTCGACCTGAAACACACCGATCGAGTCAGCTCGACACAACATGTCGTAGACCGCGGCCTCCTCCTTGGGGATCGTGTCGAGGGAGAGCTCCTCCCCCAGATGCTCGGCGACCATCTCCAGCGTGTGGTTGAGCGCACCCAACATGCCGAGGCCGAGCAGGTCGAACTTGACCAGACCCATCCACTCACAGGCGTCCTTGTCCCACTGCAGGACCGTGCGGTCCTTCATCCGGCCACGCTCGATGGGACAGACCTCACCGATGGGGCGCTCGGTGAGGATCATGCCGCCCGAGTGGATGCCCAGGTGTCGCGGCGCCTTGAGGAGCTGGGTGGCCAGGTCGACCACCTGTGCCGGAACCTCTGAGGTCTCGTCGGTCGAGATCGCGCTCCATGCGTCGACCTGCTTGGACCAGGCATCCTGCTGACCGGTCGAGTAGCCCAGCGCCTTGGCTGCATCACGAATCGCCGAACGCGGGCGATAGCTGATGACATTGGCAACCTGGGCGGCGTTGTGACGCCCGTAGGTGTCGTAGACCCACTGGATGACCTCCTCGCGCCGAGCCGAGTCGAAGTCGACGTCGATGTCGGGCTCCTCCTCACGCGTCGTGGCGAGAAAGCGTTCAAATGGCAGGTTGTAGAAGATCGAGTCGACCGCCGTGATGCCGAGCGCGTAGCAGAGCGCCGAGTTGGCCGACGAGCCTCGCCCCTGGCACAAGATCTTGCGCCGCTTGGCCTCCTGGACGATGTCGTGGACGATCAGGAAGTAGCCCGGGAAGTCCTTCTCCTCGATCACCGCCAGCTCGCGTTCGATGCGCTCACGCGCCTCACCGGGGTTGTGGGCGTAGCGCGTACGGATGCCGCGATCGGCGAGCTCACGCAACCAGCTCATCGCGGTGTGCCCCTCGGGGATGCCACGCCGGGGCAGCCGCGGGGTCGCGGCACGCAGGTCGAAGGCAAGCTCCTGAGCAATGGCAACGCTTCTCTGGACGGCGCCCGGATAGCGAGCAAATCGAGTCATCATCTCGGCGCCTGATCGCAGGTGTGCCGAGCTCGACGTCGGCAGCCAGCCGTCCATGTCGGCCAGGCTGCGCCGGGCGCGTACGGCGGCGATCGCCGCGGCCAGCTGGTGGGATGCGGGCTTGGCATAGTGCACGTTGTTGGTCGCCACGATTGCCAGCCCGTGGTCGGCGGCCAAGTCTGCAAGCAGGTCGTTGGTGACACTGTCGTCGGGGAAACCATGGTCGATCAGCTCGACGACGACATTGTCATGGCCAAATGTCGCGGTCAGCAGGTCGAGCTCGGTTGCTGCAGCCTCGCGTCCACCGCGGGCCAGCGCTTGGCGTACGGAACCCTTGCGACAGCCCGTCAGCACCAGCCAATGGTCACGTCCGAGCGCTGCCAGCTCATCGAGTTCATAGACCGGGCGCCCCTTCTCATCGCCACGAAAGTGCGCTTCGGTCATGGCGCCGGCAAGTCGGTGATAGCCCTCGACACCACGCGCCAGCACCAACAGGTGGCTGCCCTCGGGATCGGCGACCCCGTTCTGCGGACCACTGAGCCCGATCGAGAGCTCGGCGCCATAGACCGTCATGAGCCCTCCGGCCTGGGCGTACTTCTGGGCTATCTCGGCAAAAAGCGGCGCACCGTAGAACCCGTCGTGATCGGTGATCGCCAGGCCCTGCAGACCCAGGCTGATTGCCTCCTCGACCAAGGCATCAGGACCGCTCGCGCCGTCGAGGAAGCTGAAGTTGCTGTGACAGTGCAGCTCGGCATAGGGCACGACTGGACCTTCGGGGCGCCGGATCTGCTGGGTGGGCTCATAGGCGGGCCGCTTGCGTGAGAATCCCGGCCCGTCGCCCCCATCGGGGATGGGTCGATCGCTGGGCACCGTGCGACCAGACAGCCGCCGCTCCAGCTCCTTCCAGGAGATGTCTGGATTGGACCACCCCACGCTAGGTGACCTTTCCCACAGCAACGCAACCATGACCATCGACACCTGATGGAGTGCACGCTCCCAACAGGTGATGCGAAGCTCGGATGAGTACGACGCCGTGAGTACGACGAGCGGCGAGGCCACTAGTCATAGCAGGCCTCAATCCACCAGTGGCTGTTCTCGACGATCATGAGCCAGGCACTGCCATCGACGCCGACGACCTGGAAGCGGGCCAGTCTCCGCGATGAGGCCTCGTCCCACCACTGCTCGTCGACCGGCCAGGGACCGGCCCACGACGCAACGGGTTGCCAGTCGCTGCCGACGGCCGCCCTGAACCGAGCCGGCTCCCCCGTGACCACCCCCCGACCCGTGACCCCGATCGACTGCCCCTCTGCGCCGACGACCAGGGCCGCCTGCGGCTCGGTGTAGACGGTGGCCGGTGCGGGCGGCGGCAGACTGCCGGGCCACGGCAGTCCCGCGGGACGCTGGGCCACGACCCGTTCGCCCCAGGGCACCAGGAGTCGTCGATCGGCGGGACTGCGCCCACCTTGCACCGATGCCGACACGACTGACTCGTGGCCGACGATGCTCTGCACCCGTGCGACTCCACGCTCGACCCGCTCATCGGGCCCACCGCCGAACAGACTGTCGGCGTGATCGCCCAGCGGTTCGGTGACCTCAGGGATCAGCCGTACGGCGTCGACCGGTGCGCGTACGGCACCGTCGGTGGCGAGCTGCCAGCGGACCCGATCGATCAGGTCTGTGGCGCCGAACCAGCGCGGATGCATCCAGCGCCGGGCAGTCGCCAGCGAGCCGTCGGCGTCGACCTCGATCAGCACCGTCGTACACACCAGTCCGTGAGCGGCGAGATCTTTGACGAAGCCCTCGGCAGTGGTGCGCAGGCTGAACGCGATCGGCTCGATCAGCTCGAGCGGTGGCTCCAGCATCAGCGTCGCGTCGAACTCCGGTGGCACCTGGCGACGCCCGACCGGTTGCGGGTCGAGCCCACGAGCCAGCCGGTGCAACAGCTCGCCGTGGGTGCCAAACCTCGTGTGCACGTCGGCGGCCGGCAACCCGGCGAAATCGCCAAGTGTCTGCAGCCCCATGCGCCGCAACAGACTCACCATGTCTGGATCGTCCAACGCCTCGATCGGCAGATCACGCAGGAAGTGCGCAGAGCCACCTCGCGGGATGGCCAGGCTGTCCTGCGCCAATGCACGCCTGGCGGCCAGCTCGGCGGCGAACAGTCCGTCGGCGATGCCGATGCGTACGTCCCACACACCAATGCTGACGAGACGCTCGGCGATGACGGCCGCCGCCTCGGCCTCGCCCCCGTAGAACCGGCTCGGCACCCGCAGCGCACACAGCCCCGGACGCAGCGGTGCGACTCCGGGACTCAGCGCCTCAATCGCAGTGAGCACCGCCTCAAATCCTCTGGCATCGGCGTCGGCGTTGTAGTCGTGCAGCACCAGGTCGGGGCAGCGCGACTGGGCGTCGCGTCGACGCATGCCACGGCGTACGCCCTCGGCCCGCGCTGCCTGCGAACAGGCCAGCACCTGGCCCTTGTCGAGCACCGCAGCGGGCAATGACGGCGGCAGGTCTGCGGCGACGATCGGCCAGTCAGGTGCCCACATGACCATGGTCCGGCCAGGCCCCTCCAGCATCTAGCTCACGCTCCGCAGCACGGTTGGTTGCTCGTCAACGCCGCGAATGGACAGATCGGCATCAGGGAGCCAGAGGCGCCGGGACCGGGCAGGCGCCGTGCCGCGGTGCACGTCGACCGTCACCTGGCGTGCCTGCAGGTGTCCATGTCCGTGGCCCAGCCCTCCCCACTGTGGATCGCGCATCGTCAGCCGCGCCTCGCACCGGGGCCAGTGACCCCAGGAGATGAGGATCGCGCCGCGCTGACGCAGGCGGGCGCTGAGGCGTGCCACCTCGCTGTCAGTCACCGATGAGGGTGCACGCAGCACCACGACACCGAGCACGTCGATCAGCGCTGCGGTGACCTCCAACCAGGCATCACCAGGATCGGGCACCAGGATCGTACGGCGCAGCTCGACACCCGCCGCCACAGCAGCCTCGAGACCGAGCTCGGCCGATCCGACGATCCCACACCAGGCGCCATCGGCAGATGGTCCGGCCATGAGCGCGATAGCCAGACTGGCCGAGTCGACACCGTAGCTGGATCCGGTCTGCAGCTGCAGCAGTCCGGCGAGCGCAGGGTGCGTCGCCACGGGCTGGGAGGCGGGTCGACCCTGCATCTGGTTGACGCGTTCGCGCAGCTCGCTGAGCTTCTCGGACCTGGTGGGACTCGACGAGACGGCAACGGTCATCCATATATCTTCGAACATCTGTTCGAATGGGTCAACCCGCCAAGGTGACTACTTCGTCACCTTCATCTGAAAACGCTGACTAGCCACCCAGCTCGATCGATGCGCCGGGGATCGCGTCGAGCAACTTGCGGGTGTACTCCTCCCGAGGGTTGTCGAACACCTCCGCGACAGTGGCTGCCTCAACGACCTTGCCGTCCTGCATGACCAACACGTTGTCGGCGATCTGACGGACTACCGCGAGATCGTGCGTGATGAACAGATAGCTCAGCCCCAGCTCGGCCTGCAAGTCGTTGAGCAGCTCAAGAATCTGCGCCTGGACCAGTACGTCGAGTGCCGACACCGCCTCGTCACAGATGACGACCTCCGGCTCGAGAGCCAAGCGCACGGGCAATGGCCACGCGCTGCCGCTGACCACCCGACAGCTCGCCGGGATAGCGCGACATCACCGTCGTCGGCAGCGCGACCCGATCGAGCAGCTCGCGGACCCGAGCCTCCCGCTCCTTGTTCGTGCCGACGTCGTGCGTACGCAGCGGTTCCTCGATCGACTTGTAGATCGAGTAGAGCGGGTCGAGTGATGCATAAGGGTTCTGGAACACCGGCTGCATCTGGCGACGCAGCTTGAGGCGCTCCTTCTTGGACTTGAGCTCGCGGATGTCATGGCCGTCGAACAGGACCCTGCCAGACGTCGGTGGCAACAGGTCGAGCACCATGCGCGCGACCGTCGACTTGCCCGAACCGGACTCACCCACAATTGCCGTGGTGGTGCCACGACTGAGCTTGAATGAGACGTCGTCGACTGCGGTGAAATCGGACCTTCTGCCACGGCTTGGCGCCACGCAACGAGAACACCTTGGTGAGGTTCTCGACTGCGATGACATCGGACGTGCCCTCGCCGAACTCGACCTCGCTGCTGGCGATTTCCGCGGCGATCTGCGCTGCCGTCTGCACCGCCTGCTCGCGCACCTGGGCGCGCTCGCTGATCGATGACAACCGCTGCGACGCCAGCGAAGGCGCCTTTGAGACCAGACGCTTGGTGTAGGGGTGCTCCGGACTCTGCAGGATGGCTCGAGCAGGTCCTGACTCGACAACTCGTCCGCGATACATCACCACCAGGTGGTCGGCCCGCTCTGCAGCGAGGCCAAGGTCGTGGGTGATCAGCATGACCGCGACGCCAAGATCCTGGGTGAGCTTGTCGAGGTGGTCGAGGATCTGCTTCTGAACCGTGACATCGAGCGCAGAGGTGGGTTCGTCGGCAATGAGCAGCTTGGGACGCGCCGCGAGACCCATCGCGATCAGCGCTCGCTGGCGCATACCGCCAGAGAACTCGTGGGGAAACTGCCGCGCTCGGCGCTCGGCGTCGGGCAAACCCGCTTCCTCGAGCAGCTCGACGACGCGCTTGTCGGCGGCGGCACCGGTGGCCACGCCATTGGCGACGAGAGCTTCCTTGATCTGCGCGCCCACCCGCCACAGCGGATTGAGGTTGGACATCGGATCCTGCGGGACCAGTCCGATGGACGTGCCGCGCAGAGCAAGGATCTGCCCCTTGTTGGCGCGGCTGATGTCCTGACCCTCGAACAAGATCGATCCGCCGGTGACCTTGCCGGTGCCGGGCAGCAGCCCGATCACGGCGTGCGCAAGGGTCGACTTGCCCGAACCGGACTCACCGACGATCGCGATGGTCTGACCTGGATAGATCGTCAGGTTGGCCTCGTCGACTGCCGTCAAGATCTCCTTGCCGGCACGGAACCCGACGCTGAGATTGTCTACCTGGAGCAGAGGTGTGTTGTCGTTCACTTCTTCCTCGCCTTCGGGTCGAGGGCTTCACGAACGGCCTCACCCAGCAAGATGAAGCCGAGCACCGTGAAGGCGAGCGCGGCCGCCGGAACGTACATGACATTGAGATGCTGGCCAGACCGAACCTGCGCCTGGGCATCCGACAGATCGTTGCCCCAGGAAGCGACGTTCTGCGGAAGGCCGAGGCCAAGGAAGGACAGTGACGACTCGGCCACGATGAACACGCCGAGCGAGATCGTCGCCGTCACGATGACGGGCGCCAACGCATTGGGGACGATGTGACGCCGCAGATTCTTCATCTTCGATGCGCCGATCGCGGTGGCCGCATCGACGAACTCGAGATTCTTGATCTCAAGCACTGCACCTCGCATCTGCCTGGTGATCTGTGGCCAGGCAAACAACGACAGAGCCATCACGACCACCATCACAGAACCCCAGAAGCCACGGTCGGGGAACGTGTTGTTGAGCACCGAGATGACCACGATGGCCGCGAGCAGCAACGGGATCGAGAAGAAGATGTCGCTGAAACGCGAGAGAAACGAGTCGACCCAACCGCCATAGAAGCCGGCGATCGCACCGGTGACCATGCCGAGCAGTGCTGTCAGGATCGTGGTGAACACACCGACGGCGACCGAGGCGCGTGCGCCGTAAATCGCATTCGCCCACACATCGGCACCTTGACGGGTGAACCCGAACGGGTGACCTCGGAGCCGGTGCGCCAAAGCTGTTGGCAAGTTGGGCGTCGCATTTGGTTCGACGTCGGTGAACAGACCGGGAAGGAAGATCATCGCCGCGATCACCGCGAGGATGAGCACCGAGAACCAGAACAGCAGCGAGACCCGTAGTCGCTTCCAGGCCTCTTTCCACTGATTTTCGGGAACGGCGTCAACGTTGACCGCATCGATGTCCCTCAACGGGGTCTCCGCGATCGGCGCGACGAATCGCTGCTGACCGGCTCGTGTCTCAGACATAACGGATCCTCGGGTCGAGTAGGGCGTAGATCAGATCCACCAGCAGGCTCATGCCCACATAGATCATCACCATGAAGGTCACGATGGCGACGACTGTCGCGGTCTCACCCTTCGCAATCGCGAAGTAGGCGGCGTTGCCGATGCCGGGAACGTTGAAAATGGTCTCGGTGATGATCGCACCCGCCATCAGCGAACCCAGGTTGATGCCGATGTAGGTGACGACCGGGACCAAAGAGTTGCGCAGGACGTGGTTTCGGATGACCAAACGCTCGGGCAACCCCTTGGCACGCGCCGTGCGCACATGGTCGGCGCGTGAGGTTCTCCGCGACCGACGTACGCGTCAATCGGATCGTGTAGGCGAAGTTGGCGATGGCCAGCACGATGGCCGGCAATATCAAATCCCCGACGGTCCAGTCGCCTCCGACGGTCGGAGACGTCCAGCCCAGCTTGACGCCGAAGACCAGCTGCATCACGAAGCCAAGGACGAAGATCGGGATCGAGATGAGCAGCAGCGAGACGACCAGGACGCTGGAGTCGAACCAGCCGTTGCGGCGGAGACCGGCGATCGTGCCGAGGGCGATGCCGAGGACTGCATCGATCGCGAGGGCCATGAAGGCGAGGACGACGGTGACCGGGAACGTCTGCTTGATCAGGTCGAACACCGGCTGACCGGCGAAGGTCTCGCCGAAGTTGAAGGTCAGCGCGTTCTTGGCGAACTGGAACCACTGGACGAACAGAGGGTCATCGAGGTGGTACTGCGCGGCAAGTGCATCGCGCACTTCTTGGGAGACCGGCTTGTTGCCGGCCAGGTTGAGAATGGGGTCACCCGGTCGCAGCTTCAGCAAGATGAAGAGGATCAGCGTGGCGCCCAGAAATACTGGGATGGTTTGCAGCAACCGCTTGGCGACGTACCACCACATGGGTTGGCCTCCTTGAGTCCGTGGAAGGGCAGATCACGGATGGCGCCACGGTACTCCCGTGTTGAACCGTCCGCCGGATGGGCCAGACGAGACGGGGACAGCCAGCTGGCTGCCCCCGTCCGCTAGTCGGACCTGACTACTACTTGGTGAGCTTGTAGTAGTCGGGCTTCTGCTTCCAGTTGAACTCGAACCCGTTGAGGTCCTTGCTTCGTCACTGCGGTGGCGTTCTGGTACCACAGCGGGATGGCCGGAAGTTCCTCGAGCAGGATCGCCTGAGCATCGCTGATGAGCTTGTAGCGCGCATCGCCCTCAGCGGCCGAAGCATCAGAGATCAGCTTGTCGAACTCCTTGTTGCTGTAGTCACCGTCGTTCGAACCCGCGCCAGTGGCGTAGATCGGACCGAGGTAGTTGAGCATCGACGGGTAGTCGGCCTGCCAACCGGTACGGAAGGCAGTCTTGATCGTACGGTCGGTGACTTCCTTGCGAAGCTCGTCGAACGTCGGGTAGACCTTCGGCGCAGGAGTCGATGCCCAGCACGTTCTTGACCTGGTTGGTCATCGCCTCGGTGAACTCCTTGTTGCCCGCACCGTCAGCGTTGTAGGCGACGACGAACTTGCCGTCCCACTTCGCAGATGGCGTCAGCCTCGGCCCACTTCTTCTTGGCCTCGTCGGCGTTGAAGGTCAGGACGTCGTTGCCCGGAACATCTTCGCTCCAACCGTCGAGCACGGGCGAAGTGAAGTCCTTCGCGGGTGTACGAGCGTTGTTGAAGATCTTCTCGGTGATCTCGGGGCGGTTGATCGCCATCGAGATGGCAGCGCGACGCAGATTGCCCTCTTCACCCTCGAAGTGATCGAGCGAATCAGGGATGGTCAGCGATGAGAAGCTCGAGCCGGGCTCGTTGTAAGCCGCGACCTTGCTGTCAGTCTCGAACGTGGTGAGCGCGCTCGGCGGCACCTGGTCGAGAACGTCAAGGTTGTCCGACTGGACGTCGGTGTAGGCAGCATCCGAGCCGCCACCGGCGTAGAACTTGAACACCAGTCCGCCATTCTTCGGCTTGTGGACACCCTCGTAGTCGGGGTTGGGCTCAAGCGCGATCTGCTTGTTGCGCTCCCAGCCGGACTCGGTCAGCTGGTAGGGACCGTTGCCGATCGGACGCTCGCCGTACTCCTTGGTGATCTTGCCGTCGGAGCCATAGGCCGAGTCGGGGACCGGGTAGTAGGCCGAGTAGCCAAGACGCAGCGGGAAGTCCGACTCAGGGGCCTTCAGCGTGATCGTGAAGGTCTTGTCGTCAACAACCTTCAGACCCGAGACCGTGTCAGCACCCTCGACAGTGTTGCCGATGTCGTCGGTGCCCTCGATCGGGTAGAAGAAGTAGTTGTTGAGCTGCTTGTTGGCCGGGTTGGCGCCGTAGTTCCACGCCTTGACGAACGACTCAGCCGTGATGGCCTCGTCGTTGGTGAACTTCTGGTCGTCCTTGAGCTTGACGGTCCAGACCTTCTTGTCCGCGTCAGGCTCGATCGACTCAGCGACCTCGTTGGTGACCGATCCGTCCGTGTTGTACGCGACGAGACCCGAGAAGAGGTTGTCGAGCGGGTCGCCGCCACCGACTTCGTTGGTCGCCGTGGGGATCAGCGGGTTCTGCGGGTTCGTCCCGTAGACCGTGATGACCGAATCGGTTCCGCCGGACTTATCGTCGCTTCCGCCTCCGCAGGCCGCCAAGGTAAGGCTGCCGACAGCGACGAATGCCACACCCGCAAGGCGTGTACGCCGAGAGAGTCGCATGGATTCCTCCTGTGATTGTGATTGCACACTGAGCGCGCGCACACCATTGCTATCACCCACACAGGTTCACCGACAGGGTGAAAGGGCTCCGTAATCAAAGTGTTACCAAACTCAGGCGGCCTGAAAGATTCAAGGTGAAGAGTTGGTGTCAATAGTTCCAGCGGATGATCTATCTCCTGGCCCACTCGGATGACCCCGGAACGCACGAACGGCCGGCCCCGAAGGGCCGGCCGTTCATGAGTCTGATCAGCCCTTGCGCTTGGTGATCTCCTCGGTTGCCTGCGGGAGGACAGCCTTGAGGTCACCCACGACACCGAAGTCGACCAGCTCGAAGATCGGAGCCTCGTCGTCCTTGTTGACGGCGATGATCGTCTTGGACGTCTGCATGCCTGCACGGTGCTGGATGGCACCGGAGATGCCGTTGGCCACGTACAGCTGCGGCGAGACCGTCTTGCCGGTCTGACCGATCTGGAACGAGTGGGGGTACCAACCCGAATCGACCGCGGCACGCGAGGCGCCGACAGCAGCACCGAGCGAGTCTGCGAAAGCTTCGACCTCGGAGAAGTCGCCACCGGTTCCACGTCCACCAGCGACCACGATCGCGGCTTCGGTCAGCTCCGGACGACCCGACTCGGCCTTGGGCTGTGAGTCGGTGATCTTGGCGCCCTTGGCGGCGTCGGAGATGTCTACTGACACGGCCTCGACCGCACCCGCGCCGGCCGTCGCCTCGGGGGCGGCGGAGTTGGGCTTGACCGTGATGACCGCTGCGCCCTTGGTGACCTTGGCCTGCACGGTGAAGTTGCCGGCGAAGACCGACTGCGTCGTCACACCATCGGCGGTGACGTCGACGGCGTCGGTGATGAGACCCGACTCGATCTTGAGAGCGACGCGAGCCGCGATCTCCTTGCCCTCGGCGCTCGAGGACAGCAGCACCGCCGCCGGCGACGAGTCACCGGCGATCTTGGCAATTGCCTCAGCCTTGGGCGCCACCAGGAAATCGGTGTATGCGGCATCGTCGAGCTGGTAGATCTTTTCGGCGCCGTGCTCGGCGAGCACGGATGGCACATCGCCACCGCCGAAGTAGATGGCGGACGGCTCGCCAAGCCGCTTGGCGATCGTCAGCAGCTCGAGGGTGGGCTTGGTAACGGCTCCGTCGACGTGGTCGACGACTACGAGAACTTCAGTCATGGGTCAGTTCCTTCTCAGACGAACTTCTTGGAGGCAAGGAACTCGGCGAGCTTGGTGCCGCCGTCTCCCTCATCGGTCACGATTTCGCCGGCAGTACGCGGCGGGCGGGGCTCGAACGACTCAACCTTGGACCAGGCGTTGTCGAGGCCGACGCTTGCGGCGTCAAGGCCGAGGTCGGCGAGGCTCCATTCCTGGACGTCTTTCTTCTTCGCGGCCATGATGCCCTTGAACGACGGGTAGCGGGCTTCGCCGGTCTGGTCGGTGACGCTCACGACGACCTTGCCGGTTGCCTCGACCGTCTGCGCGGCAGATGTCGCCATCGCGGCGGATCTTGACGGTGTCACCGTCAACGGTGACCTCGGACGCGAACGTCACGGCGGGGACGCCAAGACGCTCGGCGACGAGCGTCGGGACCACGCCCATACCGCCGTCGGTCGAGGTCATGCCGAAGAACAGCAGGTCGTAGTCGAGCTTCTTGATGGCTTCGGCGAGCACCAGCGAGGTCGCGAAGGCGTCGGATCCGTGGATCGCGTCGTCCTTGACGTGGACACCGGCGTCGGCACCCATCTGAAGCGCCTTGCGAATGGCATCGGCCGCATCGTCGGGGCCGACGGTCAGGACGGTTACTTCGCCCTCGCCTGCCTCGATGACCTGCAGCGCCTGCTCGACGGCGTACTCGTCCAGCTCTGACAGCAGTCCGTCAACGCCGTCACGGTCGACGGTGTTGTCGGCGCTGAACGAACGGTTGGCGGTGGCGTCTGGTACGTACTTGACCGCGACAACGATCTTGGTCACGAGGGACCCTCCTGTGAGTTAGGGATGCAGACCCACCATCCCACGGCGCACTGCGCCGGATTGAGGTGGTCCGATGTGATCTGAATGTTACCGATTGGTAGCAAAAGGAGCGACCCTCGGCGGCATGGGTTAGATCACATCAGAACTGGTGGCGTCAAGGACACGTTGCTCTCGGGAATGGTCTCGGGAGTCACTCTTGACGTCATCCACGACAAGTGGCCGGTCGCCACTCAGGCATCTTCGGAACGATCCCTCAGTAGCGACTGCGCAAACAGCCCGAGGATGAGGTAGCCGAGAGCGCCGAGGCCCCAAGCCACCAGCGCATCCTTGCTCTCGCCGTTGACGCCCGAGAACGAGAACACCCCGCGCAAAGGTCCGACGAGCGCATCACAAACGTTCGACACAACCTTGAACAACTCTCCGTCGTCCTGCGGGTTGAGTGCAACCATGAACGCGCCGATCGCGAGGATCACCGAGAACACGAACCCGAGGGTTCCGAGGACGACAGCGAGTGTCGAAAGGACGGCCGAACGCTGCTTGGACCCACCATCACCGGTGGAGTCTGACGAAGTGGGCCGCAGCCGGTCCGCGAGCGACTTCTTGGGTGCACGCGGCGCTTCGACAACGGTGTCTGCGCGGTGCCCTGAGGCGCCCCGGGCCGCTGCGCGTCCGGAACCCGCCTTGGCTCCTTCGCGCTGACGCTTGGACTGGGCCTTGGCCTCATCACGCTCACGCTTCGCCTTCGCCTTCGCGGCGGCGGCGTCCTCGCGTTCCTTCTCCTTGGCAGCGTCAGCCTTCGCCTTCGCGGCGGCGGCGTCCTCGCGTTCCTTCTCCTTGGCAGCGTCGGCCTTCGCCTTTGCGGCGGCGGCGTCGTCACGTTCCTTCTCCTTGGCAGCGGCCTCCTGCTCACGTTCTTGCTGCCGTGCTGCGCTGGCCGCTTTCCTGGCCGCGGCAGCTTCAGCCTTGGCTGTCTTGCGCGCTTCGTCAGCTTCGCGCCTGGTCTGAGCGGCTTGTTCCTTGGCTGCCTCGCGGTCGGGGCTCCCCTGCGACCTGGCTTCCTCCTCGCGCTGCAGATGTGCAGCAACGGCGATCGGACGCTCGGTGTCGTCGCCAACATCGATGTCCGGCTCGGTGGTCGGATAGGCAAGCGCTGATGTCACCGCGTGCGCCTTCGACCGGGACGCGCGCCTGGCCAATGCAGCAGCCTGTCGATCGAGACGGGCCTGGGCCCTGGCTTTCGCCTTCGCCTCGCGGGGGTCAACGGTTTCGTCCTCGTCCTCATCGTGCGCCGCTTCGAGCTCGGTCGACTCCGCTGCGGACTCAGTCTCGACCTTCTGCTTTGCCGCCTTCGCCTCAGCTCGCTCAGCCCGGGCGGCCTCCTTCGCCTCGGCGCGTGCTGCTCTGGCCGCGGCCCTCGTCTCAGCACGCAACGCCTTGGCAGCAGCCTTGGCCTCAGCACGCGCAGCCTTCGAATCTGCGCGGGGGTCGGATTCCTCCGACTGTTCGGCCTGTTCGGCCTGCTCGGATTCCTCAGACTGTTCGGCCTGTTCGGCCTGCTCGGCCTGCTCGGATTCTTCAGAGCGCTCAGCCGAAGCTGACCCCGCTGAGGCACGTTCGGCCGTCGATGCCAATCCAGCGACGATCGACGCCGCCGTCACGACACCTGTGTGCGCCCCGTCCTCTTGTTCAGGCTCGGGCTCGTCTTCGGTCTGGTCGTTCTCACTTGCGTCGTACGACTCTTTTTTTGATCGGGGGGGCGAGTGCCTCAGTCTCGTCGCTCACCGCCTCAGGCTGCGTGTCGCCCGCGGGTTGCTCATCAACGAATTCATCGACCAAGGGTTCAGGCGCAGACAGCGGCGTCGACCCGGCAGAGTGGTTGGCCATCACGATGTGTTCCTGGGCCACTCGTTCGGCCTCGGCCTCAGCCGCGGCGACCCACTCGAGGGCGGTCCGCTCGGCTTCCTGCAGCTTTTCCTCTGCAGCGACCCGCGCGGCAGCGACCGCCTGGGAAAGTCGCTCCTGAGCATCGCGCTTGGACTGCACCGTCACTCGTTCGGCCTCGGCCTGGGCCTGGGCGACACGCGCCTGGGCATCCTCGACCGAACGCTCCGACAACCGCTTGGCCTCGGCCTGGGCGGCAGCCACACGTTCGGCGGCATCCTTCTCGGCCTCTTGGATCTTTTGCTGAGCGTCGAGGCGAGCGGCCTCAACGTCCGCGGCCAGCTTGCGCTCGGCTTCCTTGCGAGCTTCAGCGGCAGCGCGGGCAGCTTCTGCTGCATTGGCGGCCACGAGCTCGGCCTCAGCCTCGGCCACGCGCACCTTTTCAGCGGCCATTCGCTCCGCATCGGCAAGCTTGGCAGCCGCTTCGGCACGCTCTGCCTCGGCTTCGCGGGCGAGCTTGTCAGCTTCTTCGTTGGCCCGTTCAACCAGGGCCTTGGCCTCGTCGCGCTCACGCGCCAGCTCGGCCGTGGCCTCCTCATGGCGACGCGCTGCCTCTGCGGCAAGTCGGTCGGCCTCAAGCTTCGCGGCGACGAGCTTTTCCTCGGCGGCGCGTTCGGCATCAGCGACTCGTACGGCGATTGCCACCCGCTCTGCGGCAGTCTCCTGAGCGAACTTCTCGGCTTCAGCCTTGGCCGCGGCGATGTGGCTGGCGGAGGATTCCTCCGCATCCTTGACGATGCGTTCGGCCTCGGCCCGGACCTCGGCCAGGCGAGCATCTGCCTCGGCTCGTTCCTGCGCCAACTGGGCAAGAGCCGCCTCGCGGTCGGCCTTTGCCTTGGCGGAAACTTCCGCTGCTTCGGATCGCGCCTCCTCGATGCGACGCTGGGCATCGCGCTCAGCGTCAGCCAGTCGACGGGCGGCAACTTCCTGAGCCTCGACCTCCGCCTCGGCCATGCGGCGCTCGGCAGTTGCACGGGCCTCGGTCTCAGCCGCTTCGGCCAGTCGCTGGGCCTCGGCCTTGGCTTCGTTGATGCGCTGCTCGGCCTGTCGGTCAGCAGCCGCCTGCGCGGCGGCAACCCGCGCGTCGGCGGCTTCTTGAAGCTCCTGGATCTTCGCTGCCGCAGCAGCGCGTTCGCGCTCGATGTCAGCAGAAACTCGATCTGCTTCCTGGCGGGCTGCACTCACCCGCTCCGAAGCGGCCTGCTCGGCGGCCTTTAGCCTGGCTGCACTCACCTCGCGCTGCGCGGCCTCGTCGGCCGTCAACCGTGCGGTGACTTGCGCGCGTTCCTGCGCTGCCTCTTCCATCAGCCGGGCGGCTTCGGCTCGGGCGGCAGCCACCCGCTCTTGGGCGGCAGCGCTCGCCGCAGCCAGCTTTTCGGCAAAACTCGAAGGGGCGTCGATTGGCGGTGCCGACAGATTCGACTCGGTGCGCAACGGCGTTTCGGGGAGGTCGCGATCGCTGGCGGGCTCGGACTCTGGAGCCTTGCTGGCGGGTTCAGGCTCTGAAGCCTTGCTGGCGGGTTCGGGCTCTGCGTCCCGCGACTGATCGACCGGCGTTTCGCGCGAGTCTTCATCGGATTGGTCAGGCAAGACGTTCTGGGGCGCCGACGAGCGCCCTGGCTTCACCTGGGGTGAACTCGTCTTCAATTCGTCGGAGAAATCGGCCGCCGTTGGCGTACCGCCCCAAGTGATCGTCGGAGCCGCCTCGGTCTCCTGTGTAGCCTTCGGCGCTTCCGTCGCCTCGGGCGCCTCCTTCACCTCGGGAGCCTCTGTCTCGTTGGCAACGTCAGCAGAGGGTTGAGCATCGCGATCCGGTGGCGTCGAGACGGCCTCGCGCGCCTCCTCGAGCTTCTCAGCGAGCGACTTGGCCTTTTCGGGTTCACCCTCAGGCCTGGCCTTCTCGGGCTCATCATCGGACGTGGCCTTTTCGGGTTCATCCTTGGTCGTCCCGCGACGGCGGTTCGCAGCAAGCGCCTTGGCGGCGGCGCGCTCCTCTCGGCGCTTCTCGAGCGCCTCTTGGCGTGCAGCGCGCGCAGCAGCTCGACGGGCCTTGGGTGAGTCGGCGTCGTCAGCCTCGTGTGCGTGCGAGCGACCTTCTTGCGCGTGTGATCGACTTTCGGGCGCGTGGCGCGGTCCGGAGGTGACCTGCTCCTGGCCGGACTCTTCCTGCGCCAGCATCTCGGCGGCGATCTGCAGCGGGTCGGCCCGCTGGCGCTCGACCGGCGGATTTGATTCTGAGTCGGTCATGACTCCCTTTCGTTGTAGCGCCACGCACATGTTCGTCGTTGCTCAGTATGCCCCATGAGCCCCGTCTGACACGGTTGGAAGCACGGGATCTAGCGACCTAAATCGCCAACGTCATCGTCCGCTAAATGTGGCTTTTCCGGGGCCGTTCTCCATGAACGAGACCATGCCCGCCGTCTGATCTTCGGTGGCGAACAGTGCTGCGAATTCATCGCGCTCGATCGATACACCGTCCTCAAGCGGGACGTCCAGGCCTTGATCGATGGCCCGCTTCGCAGCACTCAAGGCGAGCTTTGGCCCGTTGACGAACTGGGTTGCCCACTCGACCGCCTTGGCATAGACGTCCTCGGCCGGGTGGAGTTGATCGACCAAACCGATCGCAAGTGCCTCTTGGGCGTCTATGAAGCGCCCAGTGAAGATCAGGTCCTTTGCCTTCGCGGGCCCGACCAACCGCGCCAAGCGCTGCGTACCGCCAGCACCGGGGATGATGCCGAGCAAGATTTCGGGCTGGCCGAGCTTGGCGTTGTCGGCGGCAAACCGCAGATCGGTCGACAATGCGACCTCGCAACCCCCACCGAGGGCAAATCCGGTGATCGCTGAGACGGTTGGTTTGCTGATACCAGCGAGAGACTTGGTGAAGTCCTGAAGTAGATGGGCATGCTTCTTCATGTCCTCATGAGACATGTCGGCCATTTCCTTGATGTCCGCTCCGGCCGCAAACACTCGTTCGCCGCCGTACACGACCACGGCAGCAACATCGTCGCGACTGTCGGCCTCGGCGCAGACGTCGACCATCTCGCTCTGCATCTGCGCATTGAGTGCGTTCATCTTGGGGCGGTCGAGGCGGATCGTGCCCACGCCTTCGCTGACTTCGAGTCGTACGAGCTCTCCCACGAGCAGGCCTTCCGATCGATGTGTCGTCGCCGTCGAGCATAGGGCGTCAAACTCACTGAGCCATCGGCATGGTCGCGCAGCGCCAAAAAATGCGGACTGTGGATGGCCCGGCTAAGTTCGGGAGTCCCCAACGAAAGGCTGAGCCATGTATGTCGGTGGATCCATCTTCCTGCTCGCCATTGGCGCCATCTTGGCGTTCGCCGTACGCGACGCCGTCAGCGGAGTCGACGTGGTGATGGTCGGATACATCCTGATGGCAGCCGGCGCACTCGGCATCGTGCTGAGCTTGGTCATGACCGGCCAGGCTCGCGAGTCGCGAGTCGTCGAGCGCCGCGACCCGCCGCCTCCGGCGGCCTGACGTCTGGCGTTGGTCGCACCAGGAACAGCGGTGCGGCCAGCGCCAGCACCACACCACCGACCATTATCGCCGTCCGAGTTGACACGCCTGTGGCGATCGCGCCGAGCACGATCGACCCGAGCGAGGCGGCCGGGTGCATCGCCATCGAGGCCAGGGACAGCACCGTTGCTCGCTGCCCCGATCCGACGTGTTCATGCAGCATCGTCTCGTAGATCGCGCCAGCAACGATGTGCACGCCATAGGTCGCGAAGTAGGCCACGATCAGGCCGATCGGCCCCATCGCGAGGCCCATCGCGACGACGGTGACTCCTTGGACGATGCGCAGCGTGAACGACACCGAGCGCATCGACCACCGGCGGAGCAGCAGCGGCACGGCGAGGGCACCCAACCCCGACAGTCCCCAGGCCGCGGCGACGATCGGCCCCATCACTGCAGCAGCAGAGTCGCGATCACCCAGGATCTCCGAAAGACGTACGGGCATCAGTGACTCGAAGGCGACCATGCCGAATCCCCAGAACAGCTCAACGGCCACCAGCGCACCGAGCACCCGCGATCTGGTGATCAGTGCGAACGAAGCGGCAATCACCTTCGGTGTCGAGGCGATGGATGCCATCACGCCGGCGACCCGCGCCGATCGGTCTTCATTCATGAACAAGGTGACGGCGACGAGCTGCATCACGGTGAGTCCGATCGCGATCCAGTAGGGCAGGGTCAGCCGAGTCGTGCCGGTGACTGGCGCCCAGGCGATCAGGGAGCCCGCGGCGAGTGAACCCGTCGCAATCGCCACCCCGATGACGCCGGCGGCTCCCGACAAGCCGCGCGCCACGTCCTCACTCTTGCCGCCTCCGGCATGTGTTGCGTCGACGAACCAGGCATTGAGCGGACCGCTGTCCAGCGCCCGGAACGCACCCGTCACCGACGCCGCCGCGGCGAAGGCGAGCATCGACTCGGCGTTGACGAACATGACGTACGCGAGCAGTGCCATGCACCCCGACGCCAGCACGACCGGCTTGCGACCCAGGGCGTCGGCGAATCCTCCAGTCGGCAGCTCAAGGGCGAGCACGACAATTCCCTGGCACGCGAAGGCAGCACCCATCTGGGCGATCGTCAGACCACGGTGCAGCGGCAGGAGGGCCATCACCGGGATGATCAGGCCGGTGGGTAGCCAGCGGAGTGCCGTGAGCAACCAGAATCGTGTGCGGATCGTCATGTCGGCTTGGTCGCCGGCTGGGTCCACGGCAGCATCAACACGTGCAAGGTGACTCGCTCAGAACCTTTGCGGTCTGAGTAGCGCGAGATGACTTCCTCGATCTCTGCCGCCATGGCCTGGAGGTCCTCCGGATCGAGGGTGACCGGATAGTCGCTGTGTCCGATGCCGGGTCGAGGCTCGGTCCAGGCATTCAACCCTTCCTTGAGGTGCTCCTCCTGTCGGCGGCGCACGGCGTCGATGTACTCGCGGCCACCATCCAGCTCGGCGAGCGCCACCGGGAAGCTCGTCATGTCGAACAGCGACTTCCAGCGACGCTCGCGACCGGAGTGCTGCTCGTCGGCGTCGCCGATGAACCCGTAGCGCTCGAGCTGTCTCAGGTGATAGGAAGTCAAACCGCTCGACTCCCCCAACGCCCGTCCCAGCTCCGACGCGGTGGCCGGACCGCCCGATCGAAGCCGTCCGAGCAGTGCCATGCGCAACGGATGCGACACCGCTTTGAGCGTGTCGAGATCTTCCACAACTTTGCTGGTGATGGCCATGACGCCACCGTATAACTACAAAGACTCCTTTGCAAAGTGTCCTTTGCATATCCTCGTGACATCGGGCTCCAACTCTCGTTGTTCCCAGCATGCTTTCGCTCCCACGCCTGGCGCTCGCCGCTGTGTTGTCGATGACTCTGGTGCTCGCAGCTGCTCCCGCCCAGGCGTCTGCGCCACAACCGGGAACTCCCGAATACATCGCGCGAGACGTGACGAACGTGGCGAACACGTTCGGCCGCAACGTCGGGCAGATCTCGAATCCGGCGTACCTTCCGGCGCTCATGAAGGAGATCGGTGTCGTCAGTACGACGCAGCTCCTCGCGCAGCTTGCCACCCCGACCCGCCCGGCCCTCACCGCGGCGATGATCGTGCCCGGCTGGAATGTCGGCAACCCACTCAGAGCCGGGTGGAACGGCAAGCGCGGAGTCATCACTGCGGTCCAGTTCACCAACCGATATGGAGCCCTCCTCCGCGGAAAGGTGTACTCCCCCAAGCCCGGGGCCAAGGATCCATACACCGGAGCCCTGTTGAAGGGGCCGTTCCCAGGCGTCGTGCTGACCCCGGGGTCGATCCAGGGCTCAGGCGGTATGTACACGTGGCTCGCGGAAGATCTCGCCGAGCGCGGCTACGTCGTGCTCTCCTACGACGTTCAGGGGCAGGGCACCAGCGAGACGTTCCCGCACCAGAGCGACGGCGCGCTCCCGTTCTGCAACCCGCTCTCCACGCCGGACGACACCGAGATGACCGGGTGCCCCGGTTTCCCGTTCCAGCAATCGGCGAACTTTGTGAAGGGCACCGAGGACGCCACCGACTTCTTCTTCTCCACTCCCACGAGCACCTACAAGAACGTCGGATCTGCCGGCTCCAACGTCGACGCCTTCAACCCGCTCTGGAAGCAGTTCGACCGCAGTGTGGACCCGCAAACCGCCACCGAGGGGCGTACGACTCGCTTCGCCATCATCGGTCACTCCCTGGGAGCCGCAGCGGTCTCCGAGGTGCAGGGCACCGACACGAGAGTCGCCGCAGTTGTGGCTCTCGACAAGCTCCAGAGCGGCGGTACCACCAAACCTGCGGTCCCGGCGCTGGGCATCCAGTCCGAATACGGTCTGCTGGCCGGTCCTGCCGCGCTCTCAGGAAGTGCCGTGCTGCTGCCGGTTCCCGGCGACATCGTCCCGCAACGTGAGCGAGCCTCGGGATTCGACACGTGGCGCTCCAAGAACATCGACTCCATGGTGATCGTCCCGCAAGCGTCCACCCACCTCGAGTACGCCGACATACCGCTCGTCATGCCCGCCAGTCGGTATGGCCAGGCACTGAGCAGCGTGTACGTCCAACGTTGGCTGGGCCGCTACCTCAAGCACGAAGGCGTACAAGCCAACCCCACCGGAACGGACCCGCTGCTCGCGACCACGTTCACGTACCTCGAGCCATCGGGCTTTGGTGTGTGGAAGCCGATCACGCTCAAGCTCGACGGCGCTCTGAGCTTCTATTACTGCTCTGCCTACGCCATCACCGATCGCAACGGCACCACCAAGCGGTTCAACGGCGACATGTCCAAGGTGGGCGGGTGCACCGGCTAGATCGGACCGCACACACTCGACTGGCAGGATGATGGCGTGATGCTCAGCTGCGGTGCGACGCAATGACGGAACTGCGCGACGACGACCTGACGTTGGAACCGACGTCGGGCTCGGACGACTTCATCGGCTTTGCCATCGTGCTCAACAATGCCCGGGTCGGCACCGTGGCGCTGAAACCCGAGAGTCGCGACACGGGATCGATTCGCTGGAACGCCGGTGTCGACAATCTCTCGGTGGCAACCCGTGCACTGCAGCTCGCCCTCGGCCACGCCTTTGGCGAGCTCGGGTGGACCCGCATCGAGGCTCGCATCCCGGTCGACCGCACCAGCGACATCCGCGCGGCATCCATTGCAGGCATGCGCCGTGAGGGCATCACCCGAGGAGCCGGCGACCATCCCGATCGCGCCCTCCTCGCCCGGCTGGTCGACGACCCGCCACCCTTCAGCCGCGATGGATTCATCGCGATCCTCAATGCCGGACTGCCCACCAAGCGGGTCATCAGCCAGGGTTTGATGCGCGACGAGCACGGCCGCGTACTTCTGTGCGAGCTCACCTACAAGCAGGAATGGGATCTTCCCGGCGGCGTGATCGAGGCCGGCGAGGCGCCCGCGCTCGGACTGGTCCGTGAGCTCCAGGAGGAGCTCGGCATCACGGTCGAGGTCCGTGGACTGATAACGGTCAACTGGCTGCCGGCATGGCGCGGTTGGGATGACGCATGCATCTTCCTGTTCGACCTCGGCGTCGTGGACAGCTCGATCACCGACGGGATGACACTGCAGCAGACCGAGATCAAATCAGTGCAATGGTGCGACCCTGCCACGATTCACGCCAATGGAGCCCTGGCCGCGATCGAGCTGCTCGACGCGGTAGCGCTGGGTGGACTCGCTCCCTATCGCGAAGCGCCGAAAGCCGCGGAATAGAGAAAGGCCCCGAAGCCGAAGCTTCGGGGCCCTTCCAACTGAACTAAGTCAGGGGTGAATCAGAGGGGACGACAAGCCGTCCCCCAGCTCTCGCGAGCCTTAATCTGAATCAGAGGGGACGGATGTTCGTCGCCTGCAGGCCCTTCTGGCCCTGCTCAACGTCGAATTCGACCTTCTGGTTCTCGTCCAGCGAGCGGTAGCCGCTCGTGGCGATCGCACTGAAGTGTGCGAATACGTCTTCGCTGCCGTCGTCGGGGGCGATGAATCCAAAGCCCTTGTCAGCGTTGAACCACTTGACGGTTCCTGTTGCCATGTTCTTACTCCTATTAGCGCTTGTCACTCACGCTTTTCGCAAGTGACTTCGCCACACACATTCAACCTTCGAGGAGAACAAGACACCCTTAACGGAAACCAAGATTCATTCGTACGGCCCAACGTTGTGCAACTGCCTAAAAGTGTACCGCTTTTGGCCGACAAATGCTTTGCCCTAGCTGCTCGCGTCGACAATCGCCTTCTGGAGGGCGGCCGGCGTCGGCGAGTCGACCTTCTTGCCGTCGACATACACGGTCGGGGTGCTGTTGACGCCACGCTCTGCACCGGCCTCCTTGGCCTTGTCGACCCAGGGGATGAATGTGCCAGCACGTACGCAGGCATCGATGCCGGTGATGCCTGCTGACTCCATCGTGGCGATGAGTTCTTTGTTCTCCGGACCGTTGGTCTGCTCGTCGGGCTGGTTCGCGTAGAGCAGGTCGTGGGCCTTCACGTAGTCGGTGACACCGCCGGCATCAAGTGCGCACAGAGCAACGTTGGTGGAACGGTGGGAGTACTCGTTGGGGCTGCCGCCGTTTTCATCAAGGAACGAGAACGGTCGGAAGGTGATCGTGATGGCACCGTCCTTCACCTGCTGTTTGAGGAACGCGTTGCTCTGCTGCTCAAACGACAGACATGCTGGGCACTGGAAGTCTTCGTACAGCTCGACCGACACCGGCTCCGTCCCGTCGGGGACTGTGCCACCGGCCGCCTCGGTGTCGTAGACGATTCCGAAGTCCTTGGTCGCTCCTTGCGGAGTGATGACCTTGGTCTCCTGCTTGTTCTTGTCGGACTCGTTCTTGATCGCGTAGCCACCAACTGCGATCAACGCGATGACGACAGCCACGATCGCGAGGGAAATCACGTTGCGCTGCTTGCGGTCGGCCTTCTCCCGCTCCTTGCGCATCTGCTCTGCACGGGCGGCGCGCTGCTGACGTTCGTTCGGCACGTAATTCTCCTGAGTCCGGCGGTTACCACGACATAGTTGGCTCGAGTGACCAACGTGGGAGGTTCGTGGAAGGTTCCATCACCTTATCGGGACACATCAATTGCCATGGGACCGACGTGAGCGCAACGTACGCCCTGCTCCTGCGCGTCGCGCGATCATCGCGACGTCGCGACCGAGACGGCTGGCAGTAAGGTGCAGCAGGTGAACGACAAGCTGGTATGGATCGACTGTGAGATGACCGGGCTGAACCTCGAGACCGATGCGTTGGTTGAGGTGGCAGCCCTGGTGACCGACTACGAGCTCAACGTGCTCGGGGACGGAATCGACCTGATCGTCAAGCCTCCGACGGAGGCTCTCGACCAGATGGATGACTTCGTCCGCAACATGCACACCAACTCCGGACTGCTCACCGAACTCGCTGACGGCCTGACGTTGCGGGACGCCGAAGAGCAGGTTCTCGACTACATCCGCCAACACGTCAAGGAGCCCCGCAAGGCCCCGCTCGCCGGCAATACCATCGGCACAGATCGCGCCTTCCTGGCGCGCGACATGGTCGAGCTCGAATCCTGGATGCACTACCGCGTCGTCGACGTCTCCTCGATCAAGGAGCTGGCTCGACAGTGGTACCCCCGCGCGTACTTCGCCTCGCCGCCCAAGCTGGGGCACCATCGCGCTCTGGTCGACATCCAGGAAAGCATCGAAGAGTTGAAGTACTACCGCGCGGCCGTCTTCGTCCCACAACCTGGTCCGGAGACTGACGTCGCCAAGGCAATCGCCACCGACGTTGCCGGATCCGTCACGGGCGCGTCATAGCGCCGACTCGGTCTGGGCTAGACTTCCTGTCGCCGTGCCGGGTGCAAGCCGGGCACGCGTGGTGGGCGTAGCTCAGTTGGTAGAGCACCGGCTTGTGGTGCCGGTGGCCGCGGGTTCAAGTCCCGTCGTCCACCCCGATACAGATGGCCCAAGATCCCTGGGATCTTGGGCCATTTGTCTTTTCAGACCCGCCCCTGAGTTCTACTCTTGAGCCATCCCTCCTGACGGCGGCATCGCCCGGCGACAAGGAGGAGCAGCATGGCCAAGCCAGTACCCGCGTCGACACCCGTGTCGTTCGCATATCTGCGCAAGTACAGCAACGGAAAGCCACACAAAGGGGTGGACTTCGCCTGCAAGAAGGGCACCAAGATCACAGCCGGGATCACCGGCAAGGTCTGGTACGCCGGAAACGGTGGCGGCTGGGGCCCGGCATACGGAGCCCACGTGATCATCAAGGGGTCAGTGCACGGCAAGATCCGCTACATGCAGGTCGCGCACCTGTCTCGGCTCGACGTCAAGACCGGCCAAGCCGTGGCGATCGGCAAGCAGGTCGGCTTGTCGGGCGGCGTCCCGGGACAGTGGGGCTCCGGCAACTCGACAGGTGCGCACGTCCACGTCCAGGTCAACAAAACAACCACGTGGTCCGACCACGTCAACCCCTGGCCGGCCATCGGTGTCGAGCCCGTCGATCGGATGGACCCTGCCGCCTTTTTCATGGGGGCCACCGGCGCGCACGTCACCTGGCTCGGACAACGACTGGTCGCGCACGGTTTCGGCAAGCACTACAGCACCGGACCCGGGCCGATCTTCGGTGCGGCCGACCGCGCCAACGTCATGGACTTCCAGAAGGCGCAGGGCTGGTCGGGCAAGGACGCCGATGGCTTTCCCGGAACGGAAACCCTTCGGCTTCTGGCGGCAGCTCCGCAGAAGGCAGCAGCCCGGAGTCGACCGTCGGTCGCAGCGACTGCGCCCAGCGGCTGACCCGTCAGCCGGTGCGCAGTGCGATGTCACCGCTGTCGGACGTGGCCCGGATGAACCCGGCCCCGTTTTGGTCCGACTCGATCGTTGACTGCACGGTTCCCGACTTCGAGGTCGCCGTCACGCCATAGGTGCGATCGCCCTTGGGCACTGAAGCGGAGATGTCACCCGCCGATGTCCTCGCCTTGAAGGCAAACGGTTGCGTGGCGAACGATGCCGTGACGTCACCCGAGCTCGACTCCGCCGAGAACTCATCGACCGTCAGGCCATCCACCCTGATGTCACCGCTCGAGGTGGCCACTGTCAGAACGCCCTGCACGAGGCCGTCGGCGACCACATCTCCCGATGTCGTGTTGATGACGATCGGGATGCCCTTGGGCACCGCGACCGTCAGTGCCACGCCACACCCCGGCGACAGCCAGCGTCTGGCAGCCCGAGATGACCTTGATCTCATCGCCCTTGCGGCCGATGAGGAAGTCAGTCTTGCGCAGTCCGCTGGTCACTCGCGACGTCACCTTGACGACATCGTCAGCGCCCTCGACGAGCCTGATGTCTGCTGTCGTCGTGTTGAGCACGATCTGCGCCGAAGTGCCCAGGTCGATGATCCGTGTCGACACCTTGGTGTCTCGCATCAACATTGAGACACCGAGCACAGCACCCGCGAACAGGCCCATCGCGACCAGCGTGCCGATGACAGTGAGGAGAGTTCGCGACGCTGGCGAGCGTACGTCGTAGTCGGCGACCATCTCCTCGGGCATCAGCCAGCCAACTTCGATTGCGTTGTCGAGACCGGTACGACGTCGTCCGCGCCCATTCGTGCGGCGTCGGCCGTCTCGTCATCGGGCATGGTCTGGCTCTCGAGCTCGGCCTCGACGCGCTTGAGGTAGTGGTTGACCTCGTTCTCGCGCTGCGCGGCGGTCCAGCCGAGCACATCACCCATCAGCTCGGCGACCTCGACGGCAACCTCGGTTCCGCGGTCGAAGGTCTCGATCGAGATTCGGGTACGTCGCGCGATCGCATCGTCGAGGTGGCGTGCTCCCTCATGGCTGGCGGCGTAGACGATCTCGGCGCGCAGGTAGTCGTCGGCACCCGTGAGCGGCTTGCCGAGATCTGGGTTGTCGGCGATCAGCTCCAGCAGCTCGCTGATCAGCGAGCCGTAGCGGTGGAGCAGGTGCTCGATGCGTCCGACGCCGAGCCCGCTCGACGCAGCCAGCATCTGGCGCTGGTTCCACACGGCTTCGAAACCGTCGGCTCCCAGAAGCGGGACATCCTCGGTGCAGCACGGCGGGGTGATGCGATCGAGGTGGTTGGCCATTCCGTGCACAGCCGCGTCAATCGCATCCTTGGCCATGATCCGGTAGGTCGTGTACTTGCCTCCCGCGATCACCACGAGGCCCTTGACGCTGGTGCCGACGGCATGCTCGCGAGAAAGCTTGCTGGTGGCTTCGTCCTCGCCGGCCAGCAGCGGGCGGAGTCCGGCGTACACGCCGACGATGTCCTCGTGCGTCAGCGAGGTGACGAGCACCTTGTTGACGTGCTTGAGGAGATAGTTGATGTCGCTGCGGCTGGCGGCAGGATGATCCTTGGAAAGTGACCAGTCGGTGTCGGTGGTGCCGATGATCCAGTGGCGACCCCATGGGATCACGAAGAGCACCGACTTCTCGGTGCGAAGGATCAGCCCGGATTCGCCGCGTATGCGGTCACGCGGTACGACAATGTGGATGCCCTTGCTGGCACGTACGTGGAACTGGCCTCGCTCGCCCGCAAACGACTGTGTCTCGTCGGTCCACACGCCGGTGGCGTTGACGACCTGCTTGGCGACGATGTCGAACTCCTTGCCCGACTCAAGGTCCTTGACCTTGGCGCCGGTCACCCGATCGCCCTCGCGAAGCAGTCCGATGACTCGGGTGCGGCTCGCGATGTGGGCGCCGTAGGCCGCGGCCGTACGAGACAGGAACATCGTGTGGCGTGCGTCGTCGACCTGGCCGTCGTAGTAGTGGAGCGCGCCGATCAGCGCATCCTTGCGAAGACCCGGCATCATCCGCAGTGCGCCTCGACGCGTCAGGTGCCGATGGTGCGGGACGCCGCGCGACCGACCCGACAGCAACGCCATCGAGTCGTACAGCAGGACGCCTGACCCTGCGTAGACCCGCTCCCACAGCCGGCGGGTCAGGGGGTAGAGGAACGGCACAGGTCGTACGAGGTGCGGTGCGAGCTTGTCGAGCAGCAGGCTTCGTTCACCGAGCGCCTCGGCGACCAGCCGGAAGTCGAGCATCTCCAGATATCGCAATCCACCATGGACCAGCTTGCTGGAGCGACTGGAGGTGCCGGAGGCGAAGTCGCGGGCGTCGACGAGTCCGACCGAGAGTCCGCGCGTCGCGGCATCAAGTGCTGCTCCGCCGCCGACCACGCCCGCGCCGACAACGAGGATGTCCAGGGGCGCCTCGGCCATGGCCTCGAGCGCAGCTTGTCGATTGGCGGGTGAAAGTGCAACGGAACGCATGCTGCTAGTCAATCAGTAGGCGGAAATGTAGACGAACGCCCATGGTCGGCTCAGTCGACCTGCACCCAGTCGAGTGTCCGCTCGACGGCCTTCTTCCAGGTCGCGTGGCCGGCATCGCGCTGCTGCTGTGTCGACGTCGGCTCCCAGCGCTTCGACTCGTTCCAGTTGGCGACGAGCTCATCGGTGTTCGCCCAGAACCCCACGGCCAGACCGGCGGCGTATGCCGCTCCAAGTGCCGTGGTCTCGGCGACCACCGGGCGGCTCACCGCGACACCGAGCACATCGGCCTGGATCTGCATGCAGAGCTCGTTGAGCGTCACACCTCCGTCGACCCGGAGCGTCTGCAGATCGAGATCGGCGTCAGCAATCATCGCGTCGACGACGTCGCGGCTCTGATAGCAGATGGCCTCGAGGGCTGCCCGTGCGATGTGCGCCGAGGTGTTGAACCGCGACAGACCGACGATCACGCCCCGCGCGTCGGAACGCCAGTAGGGGGCGAAGAGCCCGGAGAACGCGGGAACGAAGCACACGCCGCCGTTGTCGTCGACGCTGCCGGCGAGCTGCTCGGAGTCGCTGGCTCCCTTGATGATGCCGAGCTGGTCGCGCAGCCACTGGATGGCCGATCCCGTCACGGCGATCGACCCTTCCAGCGCATACACGGCCGGGGCATCGCCGAACTTGTAGCCGACCGTCGTGAGGAGCCCGTGGGTCGACTTGATGATCTCAGTGCCGGTGTTGAGCACCAGGAAGTTGCCGGTGCCGTAGGTGTTCTTGAGCTCGCCCGGCTCGAAGCAGACTTGACCGACCAGAGCCGCGTGCTGGTCGCCAAGGTCACCAGCGAGCGGGACCTCGCCGCCGAACGGGCCGTCAGCCAGTGTCTGTCCGTAGACCTCTGACGACGACTTGATCGTCGGGAGCATCGCCCGAGGTATGTCGAACAGTGCGAGCAGCTCGTCGTCCCAGTCGAGTGCCTCCAGACTCATCAACATCGTCCGGCTGGCGTTGGTGACGTCCGTGATGTGCTCGCCGCCGTCAGGCCCGCCGGTGAGCCACCACAGCAGCCAGCTGTCGGTGTTGCCGAAGATCGCGTGACCGGCATCGGCATCAGCGCGGACACCGTCGACGTTCTCGAGGATCCACTGGATCTTGCCGCCGGAGAAGTACGGGGCCGGCGGCAATCCGGCCCGGTCACGGATCAGGTCGCCGCCTTCGCCGGCGTCGAGCGCCTTGGCGATCTTGTCGGTGCGAGTGTCCTGCCAGACGATCGCGTTGTAGTAGGGCTCTCCGGTGCGCCTGTCCCAGACGACGGTGGTCTCGCGCTGGTTGGTGACGCCGACGGCCGCAAGCTCGGCCGCCGAGATTCCTGCCTTGGTCATGGCAGCCGAGATGACCTCCTGCGTGCACTCCCAGATCTCGTCGGCATCGTGCTCGACCCAGCCGGCCTGCGGCAGGATCTGCTCGTGCTCGAGCTGGTGCTTGGCCACTTCGTGGCCGTCGTGGTCAAAGATCATGAATCGAGTGCTGGTCGTCCCTTGGTCGATTGCACCGACATACTGCTTGCTCTCCGCCATGCGGCGAGCCTAAAGCACCGCATACGGCGCATGATGGCTGATCCACGACAGCCAACTTCGAGTTCTTGCGCCGATCATGGGGGTGTGTCAGAGAATCTCTCCGTGGATGTCGGCGTGCGGGACCGTCGGAATGGTGCCGAGCTTGCCCTTCTGGAAGTCCTCGAACGCCTGCAAGACCTCGGCCTTGGTGTTCATGACGAACGGCCCGGCCCATGCGACGGGCTCGCGGATCGGCAGCCCACCGAGCAGCACGACCTCGAGCGCCGGATGGCGTGACTCCTGCTGCTGGTCGGCGCCGACCGTGATGGTCTCGCCATGGCCCAGCACGGCGAGCTGACCCGACGAGATCGGGCGACGATCGCGGCCGACGTACCCGTTGCCACCGAGCACGTAGACGAGCGCGTTGAAGTCGGTGCGCCAGGGCACGGTCATCTCGGCGCCGGGAAGCACTGTCGCGTGCACCATCGTCATCGGCGTGTGCGTGCTGCCTGGCCCCTTGACGGAGTCGACCTCACCAGCGATGACGCGAAGCAGCGCGCCCGCGTCGGGCGTCGATGCCAGGCCGACGTCGTCGCGACCGATGTCCTGGTAGTGCGGCGGGAGCCACTTGTCAGCCCTCGGCAGGTTGACCCAGAGCTGGAGACCGTGGAACACGCCGCCCTTGACGACGAGCCACTCCGGCGGGGTCTCGATGTGCAGCAAGCCGCTGCCGGCGGTCATCCATTGGGTGTCTCCGTCGGTGATGGATCCACCGCCACCGTGGGTGTCCTGGTGGTCCATGACGCCGTCGATCATGTAGGTCACGGTCTCGAAGCCGCGGTGCGGATGCCAAGGCGTGCCCTTGGGCTCGCCGGGCGCGTACTCGACCTCGCCCATCTGGTCCATGTGAATGAAGGGATCCAGCAGCGTCGGGTCAACTCCTGCGAAGGCGCGGTGCACGGGGAAGCCCTCCCCCTCGAATCCGCGCGGGGCCGTCGTGACGCTCACCGGCGTTCGATCTTCCTTCTGCGTCGGCGCGGCGATCACCCGCGGCAATACGGTCCAGTCAGCAACGCTCACAGCGGGCATGTCCACTCCTCGTTCGGTGATTCCAAGTATATCTCCAGTTAGTACAATATTCAACTACTCGTCTTCGACCTTTGACTGATGCGATTTGTCGGCACTTCTCGCTAGGCTCCCCGCCATGACTCAAACACCTGCGATCCAGGCTCGAGGTCTAGTCAAGAAGTACGGCGAGGTGACCGCCCTCAATGGCGTCGACCTCACCGTGCCCACCGGATCCGTTCTCGGCCTCCTCGGGCCCAACGGCGCCGGCAAGACCACCATCGTGCGCATTCTCACCACCTTGCTCCGCCCCGACTCCGGCTCCGCCCAGGTCGCCGGCATCGACGTGCTCGACAATCCGCGGGAGGTTCGCCGCAATCTTGGCCTGTCGGGCCAGTACGCCGCCGTCGACGAATACCTCACCGGATTCGAAAACCTCGACATGATCGGCCGGCTCTACCATCTCGGCCGCAACAAGAGCCGTGATCGGGCTCGCGAGCTACTTGCCCAGTTCAACCTCGAGGAAGCCGCCGACCGGCCGGCCAAGACCTACTCGGGCGGTATGCGGCGGCGGCTCGACCTTGCCGGCGCACTCGTCGCCGCTCCCCCGGTTCTGTTCCTCGACGAACCCACCACGGGACTCGACCCGCGCAGTCGTACCGAGATGTGGTCGGTCCTGCAAGGACTCGTCTCCGGCGGTACGACCCTGCTGCTCACGACGCAATATCTCGAAGAGGCCGACCTGCTGGCCGACGACATCGTAGTGATCGATCACGGCAGGATCATCGCCCAGGGCACCGCCGATCAGCTCAAGGCACAGGTTGGCGGTGAGCGAGTCGAGGTCACCGTGAGCGACGGGGCTGACCTCGCCCGAACCGTCAAGCTGCTCACGCCGTTGGGCGTCGCCGAGCCAGTTCTGTCCGAGCACCAGAAGAGCATGCTGATGCCCGTCTCCGGAGGCGTGGCCGTGCTGCGTCAGGCACTCCAGCTGCTCGACGAGGAGGACATTGCGGTCGACGACGCCGGCCTGAGGCGGCCGACCCTCGACGACGTGTTCCTCACCCTCACCGGCCATGCCGCAGTTGACGAGGACGGGCCGGCCGAATCCGACCAAGCCAAGACCGAGCAGGAAGGTTCCCGATGAGCGCGCTTACCGTCGTTGGCGACGCCGCGATCGTCGCCAAGCGAAATCTGATCAAGATCAAGCGGGTCCCAGACCTGCTCGTCTTCACGACGTTGTCACCCATCATGTTCGTCCTGCTGTTCGCCTACGTGTTCGGCGGCGCGATCGATCAAGAGGGTGGCGGCAGCGGCTATCGCGAGTTCCTGATCGCGGGCATCTTTGCGCAGACCGTCATCTTCGGCGCCACGATCACCGGCGCAGGTCTGGCCGACGACGTGCAGAAGGGCATCATCGACCGATTCCGGTCATTGCCGATGTCTCCGTCGGCAGTCCTGGCAGGTCGCACCCTGTCCGATGTCGTCAACAACATCATCGTGCTCGTCGTGATGAGTCTGACGGGGCTGCTCGTCGGCTGGCGCATCCGTACGTCGTTCTTCGAAGCGGCGTGGGGCTTCATCCTGCTGCTGATCTTCGCGTACGCGATCTCCTGGGTCATGGCGTGGGTCGGGCTGCTCGTACCAAGCCCGGAGGTGGTCAACAACGCGTCGTTCATCATCATCTTCCCGCTGACGTTCATCGCGAACACGTTCGTGCCACTCGACACACTCCCCGGCCCGCTGAAGGCGTTCGCCGAGTGGAACCCCGTCTCGGCGGTGACACAGGCCGCACGCAACCTGTTCGGAAACGGTGATCCCAATCCCAATGCACCCGATCCCACGGCTTGGCCGTTGGTCCATCCGGAGCTGTACACGTTGATCTGGGCCGCCGCCGTGCTGCTGATCTTCGTACCGCTGGCCAACGCCCAGTACCGCAGGTCGACCAGTCGCTGAGTCAGCGGATCCACTCGTCTCGTCGATACGCAACGCACTGCACGAGGCAGCAGATCCGACCCTGGCGCCGGGGATGCAGGCTTACATGAAGTCGGCAATGCCCTTCCTCGGCGTCCGGGTGCCTCAGGTCCGTCAGATGACCCTGGCTCTGGTCAAGGATCGACCGCTCGCTGATCTCGACGCCCTCGAGGCTGCCGTACTCCAGCTGTGGGACAACGCGACACATCGCGAGGAGCGATACGCCGCCGCGACGCTGACCGGCCTCCGGATCGCCAAGGGGCGCCTGTCATTGCTACCCCTGCACGAGCACATGGCCGTCACCGGAGCGTGGTGGGACCACGTTGACGAGATCGCCCGCCACATCGCCGACCTCCACGATGTCCATCCGACCCAGACAGCGCACCACGTCCGTCGGTGGAGTGAGTCCGACGACATGTGGCTCAGGCGGCTGTCGATCATCAGTCAGCTCGGGCGCCGAGACCGGGTCGACCCGGCACTGCTGACCGAGGTGATCGAGGCCAGCTTGGGCGACACTGAGTTCTTCATCCGCAAGGCGATCGGCTGGGCGTTGCGCGAGTACGCCAAGGTCGAGCCCGACTGGGTGCGTACATTCGTTGCCAATCACGAACAACAGCTGAGCGGATTGTCCAAGCGAGAGGCCCTGAAGCATGTCGGATGAGACTCATACCGATGTCGTGGTGGTCGGCGGAGGCCACAATGCCTTGGTCGCGGCGACCTACCTCGCGCGCGAGGGCCTGGACGTCGTCGTCCTCGAACGGCTCGATCACGTCGGCGGCGCAGCAATCAGCGCGCCAGTCTTCGATGGTCTCGATGCTCGGCTGTCGCGCTACTCCTACCTGGTGAGCTTGATGCCACAGCAGATCATCGACGAGCTGGGGCTCGAGCTCGTACTCAAGTCACGCGACACCGCCTCCTATACGCCGTATGACTTCGGTGGGCTGCTGATCGAAACTTCCGAGGGCGTGGCCACCCGCGAGTCATTCCGTGCGTTGACCGGCTCCGACGACGAGTACGAGGCATGGAAGACGTTCTACGAGGAGGTGGCAACCGTCGCGGCAGCGATCTCGCCGACCCTGCTGTCGCCACTCCCCCACGTCGGCGACCTGCGCGACCAGGTGGAAATGGCGATCTGGACCGATCTGGTCGACGAACCCCTCGGCACGGCGATCGAGCGCCGCTTCGCTCATGACCTGGTGCGCGGGGTCGTGGGCACTGATGCGCTCATCGGCACCTTTGCCTCGTTGCACGATCTGACGCTGATCCAGAACCGCTGCTTCCTCTACCACCTGATCGGCAACGGCACGGGTGAGTGGAGAGTTCCAGTAGGCGGCATGGGCGCCGTCACCGCCGAGCTCGAGCGGGTGGCCCGCGCGGCGGGGGTCACCATTCGGACCAGCTGCGAGGTCCACGAGATCTCGCCCAGGTCAGATGGTGCAGTCGTGAGCGGCGACGGATTTGCGATCGACACCGACTGGGTGCTCAGCGGGGTCGCGCCGTACGTTCTCGCCCGGTTGCTCGGCGACAAGGCGCCTGCCAAGCCGTCCGGCTCGCAGTTCAAGATCAACCTGCTGGTGTCACGGCTGCCGGCACTGAAGTCCGGTATCGACCCGAACATCGCCTTCGCCGGCACGTTCCACGTCGGCGAGTCGATGTCTGAGCTGGAGACCGCCTGGTCCCAGGCTGCCGCGGGCTCCTTGCCCGAGGCCGCAGCGGGCGAGCTCTACTGCCACACACTCACCGATCGATCGATACTTGGCGCTGAGCTCGCCGCCTCCGGCGCGCAAACTTTGACCTACTTCGGCCTGCACACGCCATACGAGGTGCTCTCGGACGAGGCAGCCGGCGCGCGCGCATACGAGCAGGTCCTCTCAGCGCTCAACGCGCATCTCGCCGAGCCGATCGAGCCGCTGATCCTCGGCGTCGAGCACAAGACCCCTGCACAGATCGAGGACGCGCTCGCCATGCCCGGTGGTCACATCTTCCACGGCGACCTGCAATGGCCCTGGCTTGAAGAGGGCGAAAAGCCCCGCAATCCCGCCGAGCATTGGGGAGTTTCGACACGCCATCCCAAGGTGCTTCTGTGCGGCAGCGGAGCACGGCGCGGCGGCGCCGTCAGCGGCATCGGCGGCCACAACGCGGCCCACGCAATCCTCGAGGCTCAGCCGATTATGGGAGCGGTGTGATCGGCTGATAACGTTGCACCCGCTTCGCGGCATTAGCTCAATTGGCAGAGCAGCTGACTCTTAATCAGCGGGTTCGGGGTTCGAGTCCCTGATGCCGCACTGCGAAGGCCTCGTTCCTCGCCGAACGGGGCCTTTGCTCTGCCCTGAGTCGACTTCCCCCTCGCCCGTCTCCGGACATGGGGCCTCAGTAGGCCTTGCCGGGGTTGAGAATCCCGTCGGGGTCGAACGCCCGTTTGATGCGCGCCATGAGCGCCCGCTCCGGGTCGCCGACCTGAGACGGCAGATACGGCAACTTGAGCAGGCCGATCCCGTGCTCACCGCTGATGGTCCCGCCGAGATCAACCGTTGCCTGGACAATCGCGTCAAAGGCCGCGCGGGCGCGTTCGGTGGCGCCAGGGTCGGCCGGGTCGTACACGATCGTCGGGTGGAGATTTCCGTCGGCGGCATGACCAAATGTTCCGATCGTCACCGCGAACCGCTCACCAATTTCTTCAATTGCGGCAAGCAGCTCAGGCAGTCGGTGCACCTCGACACAGACGTCGTCGAGCAGTGCGGTGCCCAATCGTTCCAGGGCGGTGTACGCGACCCGGCGCGCGTGCATCAACGCCTCACCGTCAACGACGTCATCGGTGTGGAACACCTCAGTCGCCCCGTGCTTCTCGGCGATCTCGACACAGAGCTCCGCTTCGGACAGCGCCGACCGGCCGTCGTACTGCATCAGCAAGACAGCTCCTGCAGACTCATCGAGACCCATCCGGGTCATCAAGTTCACCGCGGCGAGGGTCGCACGGTCCATGAGCTCGACCGCCGACGGGTCAGTTGATTCGCCGAGGCTCAGCACGGCCTCGATCGCAGCGTGTGCCGTGGGAAATGTCGCGGCCACCGTCGCTGTCTGAGCAGGGCGGGGTCGCAACCGGACAACGGCCTCCACGATGACGGCCAATGTTCCCTCAGAGCCGACGAGCAGCCTGGTGAGATCGAGCCCGGCCACGTTCTTGCGAGTCAACGACCCTGTGTTGATTACCTCACCGCTCGCCAGCACCGCCGTCAGCCGCAGCGCGTGATCTGACGTGACGCCATACTTGGCGCAACACATGCCACCCGCGTTGGTGGCCAGGTTGCCTCCGATGGTCGAGATGTCTCTGCTGCCTGGATCCGGCGCATACCAGAGCCCTTGTTTGCGCGCTGCCTGATCGAGATCACCGTTGATGACTCCTGGCTGTACCGTCGCTGTGCGGCCCACCGGATCGATCTCCACGATGGAGTTCATTGCGGCGGTGCTGAGCACGATGCAGCGGTCAATTGCGTTGGCTGCACCCGCAAGCCCGGTGCCAGCACCTCGCGCCACGACCTTCGTGCCCGAGGAACTCGCGATCTTGAGAGTCGCCACCACGTCTGCGATCGACTCTGCCTGCACCACGGCGAGCGGAACTCCCGCCTCGGCGAACAAACACATGTCACGCGAGTGGGCGTCCATCGCCGAAAGGTCGTCGATGACCGATCCACTCACAGCGTCACGGAGCCGTTCTACGACGTCGCTCACGACACCTCAGATTTGTAGAACTCGCGAATGTGCGCCACGACCAAGTCCGCGGCCCGCTCGCGATTGCCGGCATCGAGCGCGTCAACGATCGCATGATGCTCCGCACTGAGGCGCGAAAGCACGCTGCCGACATCGGGCATCGTCCGCAACACTTCGAGCAGACGTCCGGCGATGCCGTCGCGCAGCACCGTGATGACGAACCCGAGCGCCTTGTTTCCGCCCGCATACGCCAAGCTGACGTGAAAATCGATGTCGGCAAGATGGAAGGCCAGGACGTCGGCCTGCGCTGCCGCCTCGTCCATGACGCTCAAGTAGGTCCGCGCCTCCTCGGGTACGCCCTGGTTGGATCGCATTGACTCCGACTCAAGCAGCACCCGCAGCGACACCAGGTCGTCAAGCGGAATAGCGCCGACCTGCATCGCAGTACTCAGCGCAAGCGCGGCCGAGCTCGCAGTGCCGGCGTGGGTGACCCGTGGCCGATTGGTGGAAATGGAGTCGGCGCCACTGACGAGCCCCGTGGACTGCAAGACGCGCAACGCCTCCCGGACCGTTGAACGCCCCACTCCAAAGGTGGCTGCCAGCTCAGACTCGGTGGGCAGCTCTGTGTCGGCAGGAAAGGAACCGTCCAGAACCGCCTCACGGAGCTGCCGCGCGACCTCGAGGCTGAGAGGGATTCGCGACACGGGTGAAAGAGCCATGAGCGCATGCTACCTGTCAATCTGCTTGACCGCATGTCTGACAAGCACCTACGGTGTGAACGTAGTCACACGGCATGCTTGGCTCCCCAGCAGAAGCAGCCGTCTAGCGAAGGGACCCTCATGCCGATCGATCCAGGCACAACAGCGGTGGTGCTCATCGAGTACCAGAACGACTTCACCTCTGAGGGCGGCGTCCTGCATGACGCAGTCCAACCAGTGATGGACAAGACCAACATGCTCGCCAACACCCAGCAGGTGGTGCAGGCAGCGCGAGATGCCGGCGCCACGATCATGCATGCGCCGATCACCTTCGCGGAGGGATACAACGAGCTCGGTGCACATCCGTACGGAATCCTCAAGGGTGTCGTCGACGGGTCGGCATTCATCAAGGGAAGCTGGGGCGCGGCGATCGTTGACGACCTGACACCCGAGGCAGGTGACATCCTCATCGAGGGCAAGCGTGGGCTGGACACCTTTGCCAGCACGAACCTCGACTTCATCCTCCGCAGCAAGGGCATCAAGACGCTCGTGCTTGGCGGATTCCTCACCAACTGCTGCGTCGAGTCGACCATGCGAACGGGTTACGAGAACGGCTACAAGGTGATCACCCTCGCTGACTGCGTCGCCGCGACATCGCTCGAGGAGCACGAGAACGCGCTGACCTACGACTACCCGATGTTCTCCGAGCCCATGAGCGGAGAGCAGTTCATCGCAGAACTGTCCTGACCGTCGCGGCTCGTAGAGTCGGGCCATGACCCGCACGGACGATGATGCGTTCGACCCACGAGAACGTCTCGATGCGGAGCAACGAGCCGCAGAAGCCCAGCTGGTCGGCCTTCGTGGCGATTTCGACGGCATCGTCGCCGCCTCTGCCGACTCCAACGCCGATGACGAGCACGATCCGGAGGGTTCAACGATCGCCTTCGAACGGTCGCAGGTGGCCGCTCTGATCGAACGGGCGGAGAAGCGCCTCGCGGACATCGGCGCAGCCCGCGCTCGCCTCGGAGCCGGAACGTACGGCAGGTGTGAGGTCTGTGGCGAGCCAATCGCGCCAGCTCGCCTCGAGGCCAGGCCGGTCGCGCGTACCTGCGTTCAGTGTGCCGCCACCCATACATCGTCCTAGGACAGAGCAAGGGCCCCGTTCGCGTCGAACGGGGCCCTTGCTGCGTGATGAGCTTGCTGGGTGATCAGCCTTCAGCGTCGAGCGCCGCAGCAACTCGTCGGTGGGCTTCCCAGATCTCCTCGGGCAGGTTGTCGAACTGCTTGAGGTGCTCCTCGCGGTAGCCCATCTCCTGCTTCCAACGAGCAACGTCGATCGACAGGATGGTCTCGAGGTCCTCGGGCTTGGTGTCCATGCCCCCGAGGATGAGCTCGTCCTCGGTCGGAATGATGCCGACCGGGGTCTGTCGACCGGTGACCTCACCGTTCTTGAGCTGCAACAGCCACAAGAGCGGGCGGAGGTTGTCGCGGTAGCCGTGCCAGAGGAAGTGACCGTCCTCGGGATCGCGCTGGAACCAGTTGACGTGCGCGAAGATCGGCTGGTCCTTGGCGGCACCGACGATCTTGAGGTAGTGAGCGGCGTAGTCGCCCTCGCCGTATGCCATGAACGGGCGGTTGGACATCGGGTCGTAGCGCAGCACGCCTTCCTTGCCCTCGGCGGCGGACGTTGCTTCCGCGCCCAGGGTGAGGCCGTCGTAGACGCCCTCGGCCAGATCGTGGATCGCCCGGATCAGCGGCTCGCGGTCACGCGTGCGACCGCCGAAGATGATCGCGTCGATCGGCACACCGGAAGCAGCGTTGTAGTCGGCCGCAATGTTGGGGACATTGTCGAGCGTCGTGGTGAAGCGGCTGTTGGGATGCGCCCACGGCTCGCCCGCCTGCTCAGGCGTCCGATCGTCGATCGGGTTGCCCTTCCAGTCGAGCCAGCCCGACGAGTCGGCCGGCGGTGCCGGGGTGCGACCCTCCCACCAGACCTCACGGGTCGTGGGGTTGTAGGCGATGTTGGTGAAGATCGCCTGCGTGCCGGGTGCGATCGAGGCGAGAGCCGTGGGGTTCGTCGTCTCGTTGGTGTCCTTCGCGACACCGAACACGCCGTACTCAGGGTTCATGCCGTAGAGCTTGCCGCTGGCCTCGTCGACCCACAGCCACGCAATGTCATCGCCGTAGAACGACACGTGATAGCGATCGCCGAGCACGTCGGGGGCCAGCATCATGGCCAGGTTGGTCTTGCCGGAGGCGCTCGGGAAACCGCCACAGATGTGGTAGTCCTTGCCGGTCTCCTTGTCGTGGATGCCGATCAGCATGTACTGCTCGGCCAGGAACTTGCCGGACGCCCAGCCGTCGTATGCAGCCTGTCGCAGTCCGTGAGCAATCTTGCCGAGCAGGGCGTTTCCGCCGTAGGACGATCCGAAGTGCAAGATCGTGCGCTCGTCGGCGACGGTCACGAAGTAGCGCTGGTCGTCTGGTGTGCCTTGGCCGAGGTTCTCCAGGTCACCCGTGACGTGCACGGCGCGTACGAACTGGTTGGGATCTTCGAGATCTTCGAGGTATTCAACACCGACCCGCGACATGCGGATCATGTGAAGCACCACAGTGCGGGCGTCGGTGAGCTCGACGCCGGTGGCGTAGGGAGCGAGCGCGTTGCCGGGAGGAGCCATCAGGTAGGGGATGACGTACATGGTCTTGCCGGCGGAGGCGCCGCGCATGCGGTCCTCCAGCATCGGAGTCATCTCCGACGCGGGCCGCCAGTTGTTGTAGACACCCTTGTCCTTGGGATCGCTGGTTGCCACGATCGTGCGCTCTTCTGAGCGGGCGGTGTCCTTGTGATAGCTGCGGGAGTAGTAGAGCCCATCGCCGGCTGGTTCGAGCTCGCCCGCCTCCAGCGCCTCGGTGATGAGCCGGGCGTCATCGGCCGCTGTCACCACTTCAACGCGCGCTGCGCCCGTGAGATCTGCCCAGTAGCGCACGTACTCACGCACGTTCGGGTTGCTGACGCCCGCCTTGTCCAGCGTTGCCTCTACGTCTATGTCTGCCATGACCCGATCATGCCCTCTCGTCTACCCGCAGTGTGCAGGTGGTCCTAATTGAAGAGTTCTTCAAGTGATGTACTCTACAAGTGACCCCTGTGAGACGCGAAGGAGGATGCGGATGACTGCGAACGTTCCTCTCTACCAAGCCAAGGCCGAGCTCTTCCGGACCTTGGGCCATCCCGTACGGATCAGGGTGCTGGAACTGCTCCAGGAAGGCCCTCGACCCGTGAGCGAGCTTCTGGCCGACACCGGGGTCGAATCGTCCAGTCTTTCCCAGCAACTCGCCGTGCTTCGACGAGCCGGTCTCGTCACCTCCTCGCGCGACGGCTCGGCGGTCGTCTACACCCTCGCCACCGCCGATGTCGCCCATCTCCTCCTCTACGGTCGCCGAATTCTGGCGGCCATGTGGACAGACCAGTCGGGACTTCTCGCCGAGCTGCGCGGGTCGGAAACCACGGTGTGAACTTCACACCCACACTGACCGGCACCACTTCACTCCTTCACTCCGGAGCGTCGCGGATCCGCGAGCTCAGCCCGCAAAGGTCTGACCTCGCGGCGGCCAGCCGTCATCCGCGGCGCAACCTGCTCGCCGGACTGACCGTCGCCATCGTGGCGCTGCCACTGGCGCTCGCCTTCGGCGTGGCATCGGGCATGGGAGCCCAGGCCGGACTCGCCACAGCCGTGGTCGCCGGGATCGTCGCCGCCGTTTTCGGCGGATCCAATCTTCAGGTCTCGGGCCCGACAGGCGCGATGACAGTTGTACTGGTTCCAGTGGTTCAGCACTTCGGCGCCTCCGGCGTGCTCATGGTCGGGGTCATGGCAGGCGCCATACTCATCGCGATGGCGTTCGCACGGGTCGGACGCTATGTCCGCTATATGCCCGTGTCGGTGATCGAGGGTTTCACTGCCGGGATCGCGGTGGTCATCTCGCTGCAGCAGGTACCCGCCGCTCTGGGAGTGACGGACGCGACTGGTGACAAGGTGTGGCAACAGGCGGCGGACGCCGTCAACTCGTACGCGCACGATCCCGATCTCACACCTTTGCTCCTGGCGCTCGGTGTCGCAGCCCTGATGCTCGTCGGTGCACGCTGGCGTCCGGGCGTGCCGTTCTCGTTGATCGGTGTCGCCGTCGCGACCCTCATGGTTCAAGCACTTGATCTCAGCGTCGCCCAGATCGGCCAGCTTCCGGCCGGCCTGCCATCCCCGTCCCTGGGCTTTCTCGACCTCGGCGCGGCAGGGTCATTGCTCGTGCCGGCGTGCGCCGTCGCCGCGCTCGCCGCACTCGAGAGCTTGATGTGCGCCACCGTTGCCGATGGTATGAGCGTCAACGAGCAGCACGATCCCGACCGGGAGCTCTTCGGGCAGGGGCTCGCCAATGTGGCCGCCCCCATGTTCGGCGGCGTCCCCGCAACCGCCGCGATCGCTCGTACTGCCGTCAATGTGCGCGCCGGCGCCACCTCGCGGCTCGCGGCGGTGTCTCACTCGCTGGTCCTGCTGGTCGTGGTCTTTGCTGCTGCACCTCTGGTGTCTGAGATTCCGCTCTCGGCGCTCGCGGGCGTGCTGTTCGCGACCTGCGTACGGATGGTCGAGACCGGATCGATCTTGGCGCTCCTACGCTCGACGCGCGGCGACGCGCTCATCGTGGTGCTGACGTTCAGCGTCACCGTCGCCGTCGACCTCGTCACCGCGGTCGGCGTGGGTGTGGGCGTCGCCGCCGTGCTGGCACTGAGGACTGTCGCACGCAGCGCCCGACTTGAGCTGGTGCCGCTCGAGGTCGGAGACCACACCGACGAGGAACACGCACTTCTCAGCGAGCACATCGTGGCGTATCGCCTCGATGGCCCACTGTTCTTCGCTGCCGCACACCGCCTCCTGCTCGAGCTCGCGGAGGTCACCGACGTCAAGGTGGTGATTCTGCGGATGTCGAGGGTCACTGCGGTCGATGCCACCGGCGCGCGCGTCCTGGGCGACACGATCACCCGGCTCGAGCGACGCGGGGTCATCGTCATGCTCTCCGGCATCGTGCCCGAGCACGACGACGTACTGACATCGCTCGGCATCGGCGACAAGTTGCGAGATGACCGACTGGTCTTCACCGAGACCCCCGCAGCGATCGCCCATGCACGGCAGTTGCTCGCGAGCGACGGTCGAGATTCGTACCCGCCGACGCCTCCCTCACGTCACCTCGAAGCGGCAGATGACATATGACGACACCTAGACGGCGCGAGATGTCGATCGAGCAGGTGCAGCAGTGGATCATCACCGCGCTGATCTGTGCAGTGTCGTCGTTCCCGATCGGCGCACTCATCATCGTGACCCACGTGAATCGCGAGGAGGACCCCACCGGCGCGGTGATGCTGTGCGTCATGACGGCCGCCATCGGGAGTATTCGCGATGACCGCCATCCGTCTGATGCACCGCACGTCGCCCTTGTCGGTCTTTCTCGCCCTCGGCCTGCTCCCAGCCTCGGCTCAGCCATCTGGACGTGGGGCTTCTAGCGCCGCCCCGGCGCTCACTCGATGCGTTGGATCGACAGGATCCTGAACCGCGATGACAGCAGGTCGACCATCGGGCCTAGCAGGAAGATCACCAGGAGCGTGCCGGGCCCGATCGCCGCACCGCACACCCAGCCGAGCAGCGCTCCGCCACCTTGGACGACGCTGTAGCTCCACTTGAAGGGCACCGGAGGGTCGAAGGCAAGCGCTGCCGCCTCTGTCGGGCCGGCACCCGCATCGACAGCGAGGTAGCCCGCGACACCCACGGCCAGGATCGGGAACGAGAGCACCAGCAGCGCCACTCGAACCCAGAGCGTCTCAGGCTCGGCGAAGGCGTCCAGCAGTCCCGAGACAACGAAGCCGACAACAACGGGCTGGGCGATCGTGCCGAGACCGGGCTTGAGCCCCCGAGACCAGGCCATCGCGACGAGCAGCACACCCACGATGAGGTTGACGATCCAGAACTTCACATCGAGTGCGATCGACAGTCCGTTGATCATCGTGGAGTAGCCGTCGGAGCCCAGTGCTGCGATCAGCAACATGGCGACACCGATGCCGAGAATCACACATGAGACAACCAGGCGAACCAGCTGGGACAGCACGGCCACGATCTTTGCAGACACTGCCATGATCGACGTATGTGGATCGGATGGATCGAGTTCGACCTGATTCTGGGCGACGTGCACTCCCTCAAGGAGAAGCGATCGATCGTCCGCCCGCTGATCGCCGACCTCCGACGTACGTTCACCGTCGCCGTGGCCGAGAGCGACTCCCTCGACCTGCACCGACGTGCCGGCATCGGCGCGAGCGTCGTCGCGGCCGACAGCGCTCACGTCATTGATGTCCTCGACGCCGTCGACAACTTCATGGCAGGGCGACCCGAGATCGAGCTCCTTTCAGCCCACCGCGGCCTGGTGTCGAGCCACGACGAGTAGCCGTGACTCGACACCGGTGCATGTCAGGACGCGATCGACAGGTGGTCGTCATCGCCGTGACGGTCGACCGTGACGGTGGCGCCATCGCGCACGTCGCCGGCCAACAGTTTGCGAGCAAGCTGGTCACCGATCGACTGCTGGACCAGACGCCGTAGTGGGCGGGCGCCGTACGCCGGATCCCAACCGGTCAACGCGAGCCACTCGCGCGCGGCCGGCGTCACCTGCAGCGAGATGCGTCGCGCATCAAGCCGCTTGGCCAGCGAGCTGACCTGCAGGTCGACGATGTGCGCCAGTTCGTCGGTGCCGAGCGCGTCGAACATCACGATCTCGTCGAGGCGGTTGAGGAACTCGGGCTTGAACGAGGCCTTGACCACCCCCATGACCGCGTCCCGCTTGGCCGCGTCATCAAGGCCACCGTCGGCCAGGAAGGACGAGCCAAGATTGGACGTCAGGATCAAGATGACATTGCGGAAGTCGACCGTCCTGCCCTGGCCGTCGGTCAGCCGACCGTCGTCGAGCACCTGGAGCAGGATGTCGAAGACCTCAGGGTGCGCCTTCTCGACCTCGTCGAGCAGCACCACGGAGTACGGACGCCGACGCACCGCTTCGGTCAGCTGCCCTCCCTCGTCGTAGCCGACATATCCGGGAGGTGCGCCGACGAGGCGACTGACCGAGTGCTTCTCTGAGTACTCGCTCATGTCGATACGGACCATGGCCCGCTCATCGTCGAACAGGAACTCCGCGAGGGTCTTGGCCAGCTCGGTCTTTCCGACTCCGGTCGGACCGAGGAACATGAACGAGCCCATCGGGCGGTCCGGGTCGGAGATACCGGCCCGCGAGCGTCGTACGGCATCCGACACCGCCGCCACCGCCGTCTTCTGGCCGATCAACCGCTTGCCCAGCTCGTCCTCCATTCGAAGGAGCTTGCCGGTCTCGCCTTCGAGCAGTCGGCCAGTCGGAATACCGGTCCACGCAGCCACCACCTCGGCGATGTCGTCAGCACCGACTTCTTCGTGCACCATCGACTCACCCTCCTGGGCCGCTTCCGCGGCCTGGGCGTCTTCCAACTGCCGTTCCATGGCGGGGATCTCGCTGTAGAACAGCCGGCTGGACGTCTCGAGATCACCCTCGCGCTGTGCTCGCTCGGCGGCGCTGCGCACCTCGTCGATGCGCTCCTTGATCTCACCGACCGCGTTGAGAGCCTGCTTCTCGCGCTCCCAACGCGTCTCGAGCGCACGGAGGGCCTCCTGCTTGTCGGCCAGCTCGACCCGCAGCTTGGTGAGCCGCTCCTCGCTCGCGGCGTCCGACTCCTTGTCGAGGTGCAGCTCCTCCATGCGCAGCCGGTCGACGGCGCGTCGGAGCTCATCGATCTCGACCGGGCTCGAGTCAATCTCCATACGAAGTCGGCTGCTGGCCTCGTCGATCAGGTCGATCGCCTTGTCAGGAAGTTGGCGCCCCGGGATGTATCGGTCAGAGAGTGTTGCGGCGGCAACCAGTGCTGCGTCCGAGATCGACACCTTGTGGTGCGCCTCGTAGCGCTCCTTGAGCCCGCGCAGGATTGCGATGGTGTCCTCAGGGCTCGGTTCGCCGACGAACACCTGCTGGAAGCGGCGCTCCAGAGCAGGATCCTTCTCGATGCGCTGGCGATATTCGTCCAAGGTCGTGGCGCCAATCATCCGGAGCTCTCCTCGGGCAAGCATCGGCTTGAGCATGTTGCCGGCGTCCATGGCACCGTCACCACCGGCGCCTGCGCCCACAACGGTGTGCAGCTCGTCGATGAACGTGATGATCTGGCCGTCGGACTCCTTGATCTCCGTCAGCACCGCCTTGAGTCGCTCCTCGAACTCGCCGCGGTACTTCGCCCCTGCGACCATCGCGGCCAGGTCGAGCGAGATCAGTCGTCGTCCGCGCAGCGACTCAGGCACGTCGCCCGCGACAATGCGCTGTGCCAGCCCCTCGACGACCGCGGTCTTGCCGACCCCGGGCTCGCCGATGAGCACCGGATTGTTCTTGGTGCGGCGCGACAACACCTGCACGACGCGGCGGATCTCGCTGTCGCGGCCGATCACCGGGTCAAGCTTGCCCTCGCGCGCAACGGCGGTCAGGTCGACGCCGTACTTCTCCAGAGACTGATAGGTGTCTTCTGCATCGGCGCTGGTCACCCGCGCAGAGCCACGTACGGCGGTGAAAGCAGACTGCAGAGCCTCGGCGGTTGCTCCAGCGTCCGTCAGGACCGTGCGGGCCGGCGAGTCGACCGTCGCGATACCGACCACGAGGTGCTCGGTGGAGACGAAGTCGTCGCCGAGCTGGTCGGCGAGGTCTTGGGCGCGCTGCAGAACCTCGTGCGAGGCGCGGCTCAGTGAGGGGTTCTGGACGTTGGCACCGCGCGCGGACGGGAGGGCGTCCAACGCCGTCTTGAGTCCGGCACGTACAGCCTGGGCGTCGACCCCTGCGGCTTGTACGAGAGGCGCGGCAGTTCCGCCGTCCTGGGTCAGGAGGGCTGTGAGCAGGTGAGCGGGCTCCACCGACGGGTGGCCTGCCGCGGCCGCCGTCGAGATGGCACTGCCGAGCGCCTGCTGGCTGCGCGTCGTGAACTTGGCAAGATCCATGTGTGGTCCTTCTCGTCGTCTGGATACGTCAATGTGTTCAACATCAACAGAGTTGAGTCCATTCCACTCAACTTTGCTGAATTCTCCCTGATTCCCTCAACTGGCACCATGGCCCTATGTCCCTGAATCGACGATCACTTCTCATCGCCGAGCTCGCTGCCGAGATCGACCGACGCGGCGCACGGCGCATCGCGGTTGACGGCGTCGATGGAGCTGGCAGACCGTGTTCGCCGATGAGCTGGCCGGCGGAGACCCCGGTCCGCGTGCACGCCGACGACCACCTCAACCCACCTGAGGTGAGGTACGCACGGGGTCGCGACGACCCAGAAGGGTTCTGGCTCGACTCCTACGACCACGACGCCCTGCGTTCCGCAGTCGAGATGGACTCCCCGTCGTCATCGACGGCCTGTTCCTCCATCGCGACGAGCTCGTTGACCTGTGGGACTTCTCGATCTGGCTGGACGTTCCCTTCGAGGTCAGCGTCCCGCGAGTCGCCGTGCGCGACGGATCATCGCCCGATCCGACCGACCCCTCACAGCGCCGCTATGTCGAGGGCAACCAGATCTACTTCGACGTGTGCAAACCTTGGGGACGAGCATCCATGGTCATCGAGAACTCCGAGCTCGAAACACCGCTGATCGTGAGCGAATCCTTGTGACATTCCCCCCTCCCTAGGACTCGACCAGCGTCGACATACTGTGGCAGAACTCCGTCCCATGAGAGAAGTGAGCCGCGTGCGCAACCCCCGAGCATTCCTCCGACCCCTCGCCGTCGGCGCTCCGACACCCGTTGCCGACATCCCGTTCCGCCCGAGTCGGATGATCCACTTCTTCGACCCCAGCAACCCCAAGATGGCCGACAAGGTGCCAGACATCGCGCCCAAGGTCGACATCATTCTGGGCAACCTCGAGGACGCGATCAAGACCGAGAACAAGGAAGCGGCCCGGCAGGGTCTCGTCGACATCGCCAAGAAGACAGACTTCGGTCAGACCCAGCTGTGGACCCGCATCAACAGCCTCGACTCGCCGTGGGCGCTCGACGACCTCATCACCTTGGTGACCGAGATCGGCGACAAGCTCGACGTCGTCATGGTCCCGAAGGTCGAGGGCGCACAGGACATCCACTACATCGATCGCATTCTGGCCCAGCTCGAAGCCCGCGCCGGGCTCAGCCGACCGATCCTGGTCCACGCGATCCTCGAGACAGCCGAAGGCATGACCAATGTCGAGGAGATCGCCGCCGCCAGCCCGCGAATGCAGGGCATCTCACTCGGGCCGGCCGACCTGGCGGCCAGCCGTCGGATGAAGACCACCCGCGTGGGCGGAGGCCACCCCGGCTATCTCGTACGTCAGGACCCCACTGGGGACGACCTGACCGAGGGCCGCACGACGTACCAGCAGGACCTGTGGCACTACACGATCGCGCGGATGGTCGATGCGTGCGCAGCCAACGACATCCTGCCGTTCTACGGACCGTTCGGTGACATCAAGGACGTGGTGGCCTGCGAGGACCAGTTCCGCAACGCCTTCCTCCTCGGCTGCGTCGGCGCGTGGAGCCTGCACCCCGTACAGATCGACATCGCCCGCAAGGTGTTCTCCCCCGATCCCGCTGACGTCGCTCATGCCAAGGAAGTCGTCGAAGCGATGGGTGACGGCTCTGGTGCCGTGATGATCAACGGCAAGATGGAGGACGACGCCTCGTGCAAGCAGTGCATCGTCATGCTCGATCTCGCGAAAGCACTTGCCCAGCGTGACCCCGAGCTCGCCGCCGCCTACGACCTCTGAGCCCAGCCACTCCTAAGGACTGCGAATGACCGACCAGCTGCGGCCCCGCCGCTCCGTCTTGTACATGCCCGGCGCCAACGAGCGAGCGCTCGAGAAGGCCAAGGGCATCGACGCTGACGCGTTGATCCTGGACCTCGAGGACGCCGTCTCCCCCGACGCCAAGGAAGAAGCCCGCGATCGAGTGTGCTCGGCAGTGACTTCCGGCGAGTACGGACACCGTGAGCTCGCTATTCGCATCAACGGCATCGGCACCCAGTGGCACGAGGCTGATCTCGCAGCGGCTGCCGGCGCCGGGCCCGACGCCGTGCTCGTGCCCAAGGTCAACTCCGCCGATGAAGTTCGTCAGCTCGTGCAGGCACTGGAGTTTCACGGCGCGCCTGCTCACACCCAGCTGTGGGCGATGATCGAGACGCCGATCGCCCTCCTGCACGCCGAGCAGATCGCGGCGGCACACGAGCGCCTCACGGTGATCGTGATGGGCACCAACGACGTGGTCAACGAGACGTACGGATTGCATGTGCCGGGCCGCAACCCGCTGGTGCTGACCGCGCTGTCGATCTCACTGCTGGCCGCCCGCGCCGCCGGCAAGGTGATCCTTGATGGCGTCTACAACGACGTCAAGAACGCCGAGGGCTTCGCCGACGAGGCTCGGCAGGGCCGCGAGATGGGCTTCGACGGCAAGACGCTGATCCATCCCAGCCAGGTCGAGCCGACCAATGCGGCCTTCGGCCCTTCCGCGGATGAGATCGAGCACGCCAAGGCCATGATCGAGACATTCGAAGCGGGCCAGGCAGCCGGTCAGGGTGTCGTCACCTTCAACGGCAAGATGGTCGAAGAGCTCCACGTACGCGATGCGCGACGCATTCTTGCCGCCGCCGAGGCCATCGCGTCACGCTAGAAACGACGGAAGCGTCGTACAGATCGCTCTGTACGACGCCTCCGTGAGGGCGCTTCTAGCGGCTGCTGCGCAGGCCGTAGACGCTCGACTCGATGGACCTTTTGCGCTTCTCGTGGATGCGACGCTGTCGCACCGACTCCAGGAGCACTGCACGGTCGATCTCTGACAACTCATCCCAGGCGCGCTTGCCGCGAGCCTGTCGGGCTTCGAAGATAGCCATTGCCTTCACCCCCTCTCCAACAGTTCCGGTCGTCGGTGAGGTCGTTTCGGTGGGGTTCTTAGCGGTTATGAGTCGTGTTTCGAGCTGCGTGGTCATAGCGCGCCTCCTTTCGGTGGTGATGGATGGGTGAATAGCGGTCGGACGAACAGTGCCCACATAAAAATGGCCGCTTCAGATCAGAGATCCGAAGCGGCAGAAGTGCCAACAGGTGTGGGCTACTTCAGGCGCACTGCTCCGGAGGTCGGACCGGCAAATGGCGTGACAACGGCTCGGCTGTCAAAGCCGATCGCTGCGATGTTGATCTTCTGCATGGGTCCACCTCCTTCAATAATTCGCTCCCCTTGGAGCGGGTCTTGCAAAAGTAGCGCAGCCCGCACTGAGTTGTCCAACCCGTGTGGGCGTGTCGCGGCCATCAGCTTGCTGGTGGCCGCGACACGTCGGTTCAGCCGAGCCGCAAGGCGCGGGAAATGGTGAAGAACAAGTCGGTCTGATCGGTCAGACCAACCACATTCGCTGCCTGCGGACCGTAGCCAGCAATCCGTACCTGGGTACCGGTGTGCTGCTGTGACCCCCCTGCCGGAGCCGTTCCGTACGACAGCGTCATCGGGCTGCCGTCCGCCGTCAGCAGCGTCGCGGTGAGTCCGGGAGTGTTGCCGCCTGCCTCGACGATCTGGCTCGTGTGGCCGTGGTCGGCCGTGACGATCACCAGAGTGTGCCGGTCACGCTTCGCAAACGTGAGCGCGGCCTGCACCGCTTCATCCATGTCGAGCGCCTCGCCGATCTGACCACACGCATTGGCCGCGTGATCCTGCTTGTCGATGCTCGCGCCCTCCACCTGCAGGAAGAAGCCCTTCTTGGTGCCCTTGTCGAGCAGGGAAATGGCTTTGGAGGTCATCGCCTTGAGCGACGGCTGGCCGGCTGGCTTGTCCGCGTTCGGACTGCACCGGACCGCGGGTGTGCTGCCGCCCGTCGGAGTCGCAGCGGGCCCGGAAAGGTTGACCGGTAGATTTCCCGGAGCGAACAGGCCGAGCAACGGCTTCTTCTGGTCGGCCTGTGCCACCGCTGCGAGTGATGCCGCGTCACCGACGACGTTGAACCCGCGGTTCTGGGCCTGCTGCCGCAGTGTCAGTCCGGCGTACTTGCCCGCAGTGGCCTTCTCGTCGAACGTTGCCGCTCCCCCGCCGAGCGTGACGTCGGGACGCGTGCCGATGAGCTGTTCTGTGATCGAGCCCTTCCCACCATTTTCGAGAGTCGCCTCCGGGCAGGTCGTCGAAGTCTTGACCGGGCCGTAGCACGAGCGGCTCGAGATGTGCGAGACCTGCACGGCTGGCGTCGCGTCCTGGATCTCGGCGGTCGACACGTTCCCGGTCTTGTAGCCCTTCTTCTTGGCCAGCTCGAGCAAGGTCGCCTTCGCCTTCCCGTGGATGTCGACCGAGACCGCGTTGTCGTACGTCTTGGTACCGGTGGCCCAGGCCGTACCGGTGGCCGCCGAGTCAGGCACGTAGTCGGGCTTGCCGTCCTTCGTCAGCGAGTATGTCGTGTACTGACCCGTGAGGGGCAGAGCATCGATGCCGGGCAGTTTGCCGCCGGCACCGTACGCGTAGTTGCGCGTCGAGGTGATTTCGGAGTCGCCCATGCCATCTCCGATGAACAAGATGACGTTGTCAGCGCGACCGCCGTCGAGGGCGGCGCGAACCGCTTTGGTCTGATCACCTGAGTTGTGGGTTGCGCCCCCGAATACCGAGAGATTCTTGCCCACCCCGACAGCGCCAACCGCGGTGGCCGCAACGATGGCACTGACCACCGCAACACCCACCAGAGCGCGCTTGCTTGATTTTCTCGTGAATGAGTTCATGTGCCCAATCCAGCCGATGGGGGTGAACTGCGCCCGAACGGTAGATCAAGAGTCGGCGAAGAAGGTTGGGTGCCGCGACTTCCTGGCGGCTTCGCCGTGGCACGCTCAACCTGATTTCGCGCTCGGCCGCGGGCGGCCTCGGCTCAATCGTTGCTATCGGTTTCGACCTTCCTGGCGGCTTCGCCGCGGCACGCTCAACCTGATTTCGCGCTCGGCCGCGGGCGGCCTCGGCTCAATCGTTGGGTGCTCAGCTCCCGGGGTTTCGACCTTCCTGGCGGCTTCGCCGCGGCACGCTCAACCTGATTTCGCGCTCGGCCGCGGGCGGCCTCGGCTCAATCAAATTCTAGGCGTTCGTCGATTTCGTCTCGGGTGAAGCCACTGGCATAGAGCAGATCCGCCGCCAGTGATCGGACCTGCGCAGCGATCGAGGCGCTGTTCATGGTCATGGCATCTGGCAGAGCCGCAGACGCCATCCGGGCCGCCTCGACCAGCTCTTGGCGGGCCTCGTCGAAGTCATCGCGCTGCGACAAGTCGTCGGCGAAGATTCCAATCGCCTTGGCGAGCGCATCTATCGCGAGATCCATGTCCGGGGGCACTGGTTCGCCATGGCGCAGCAATGCCGACGTCTTGCGCGCCAGCACCCGAGCATCACGGACGGCATTGTCGAGGTCACGCACCGTGGCAACATACGTCTGCACGTGCTGACGCTGCTTCCACCGCATCGGCGACATCCGGGCAATCTCGGTGACATTGGCTGCCGTCGACGTCATCGAGTCGACGAGCGGCTGCATCGAGCGGGCCTCGGCGAGCGCCTGGTCAGCGAGCGAGGCGTCGACAGTCCGCAGGGCCTGCGCCGTCCGGCTGAGGATCCGACCCAGCCGGGTCAGGAACTGCTGCACCTCGCGGTCGATGTCGCGCACCGGGTTGCGCGGGATGAGCAGGGTGGTCGCCAAGCCGAACGCGCCACCGACCAAGGCATCGATGAACCGAGTGGCGGCCGGATTCGCTCCACCTGCCACCGGGATGACAGTTGCCAGCAGCACCGAGGAGGTGGCTGCCTGAGTCAATGCAAGCCCCTTGAGACCCACGAGGGTGCCGACGACCATCGTGAGCGCAACAACGAGCGCAAGCTGCCACGTCCCGCGACCGATCACCAGGATGATCAGCTCACCCATGAGCACGCCGGTGGCCACACCCAGGACGAGCTCGAACAACGTGCGTCCGCGCAGGCCTGCTCCGGCGACCAACACGATGATCGCAGCGATCGGAGCAAAGAATGCCTGCCGGTGATCCAGCACAGTGGTGGCGAAGAAGTAGGCCGTCGAGGTGGCAACGCTGAGACGCAACAGCAGACGCCATCGCCGACGCAGCGTGTAGAGCCGATCGCGAAATGACTCATCGGCGCGACGCAGCCGCAACCGCCGCAGCGGGATGTCGCGCGCCGGGCTCATGACGAACTAGCGCAGAAGACGGCGAAGGAACGCGACAGCGACCACGGTGACCGCAATGCCGCCGACGACCGGTGCAATCGCACCGAGCTTGGGCGAGCCGTCCGGTTCGACGAAGCGACCCTTGACGTCCGCAATGGTGCGACGGGCCATCGTCTTGGGATTGGTGCGATCGATCAGGGCGTCGACCGTGTCGGCCAGCCGCTCACGGATCTGCTCAATCTCGTTGACCAGCTCGTCTGAATCGGCCTTTGACACGTCGCGCCTCACTCGTCTTGGACAGCAGGCCACGGGTCGTGCACCTGCGTTCGTACGTCAGGATAGTGCGTATGACCGACCGACTGCAGCCCGGAGACATCGCTCCCGACTTCACCCTCGTCAACGACGCCGGCGAATCCGTCACATTGTCTGATCTGCGCGGCCAAAAGGTGATCGTCTACTTCTACCCCGCTGCCATGACACCTGGCTGCACCAAGCAGGCCTGTGACTTCAGCGACTCGATCGATCGTCTGCAGGCTGAGGGCTACACCGTGCTCGGCATCTCGCCGGACAAGCCCGAGAAGCTTGCGAAGTTCCGCGAGCGTGACGGTCTCACCATCACGCTGCTGTCCGATCCCGAGCGCGAAGTGCTCGAGGCATGGGGCGCATACGGCGAGAAGAAGCTCTACGGCAAGGTCGTCGTCGGAGTCATCCGGTCGACCTTCGTGGTCGATGCCGACGGCAAGATCTCGCACGCTGCCTACAACGTCAAGGCCACCGGCCACGTCGCCAAGCTCCGCAAGGATCTCAAGCTCGACGCTGCCTGAGTCCTCCTCCGGCCCTTACGCGGGCGCCAATCGGGCCACCGGAACCGGCTACCTTCGCCGGAGGGCCGGACTTCGGGCTGAATGCGGGTCCTCGCCAGACGCAACGGTGGCCGTTGACGTCTGCTCAGGAGCGCCAGGCCAAAGCGTGTCGGTGCGCGCGAATAGCGTTGTCACATGGGAAAGCCATACAAGTACACGCGGGAGGTGCTTGAGCCAGTGGTTGCCGAGGCAACGTCCGTGGCGGGGGTCCTACGCCTGCTTGGGCTCAGGGCAAACGGCGGTTCGCACGCGCACATCAGTCGCGCAATCAAGAACTCGGTCTCGACACCTCGCACTTCGTGCGCTTCCAGAACGGCGCCCACCGGCTACGCCACACCCCGGAGCAAATTCTCGTCAAGCGACCGCCCGGCAGCCCACGGATGAAGCGAGGACTCCTGCAAAGGGCGCTCAACGAGTCGGGGGTGCCCTACGTGTGTGCGTGGTGCGGACTCCATGCAGTGTGGCGTGACCGCCCGCTGACGCTGGAGATCGACCACATCGATGGAGACTTCCACAACAACGAAATCGAGAATCTTCGTTTCCTGTGTCCGAACTGTCACCGCCAGACCGAGAACTTCGCGGGCCGGAGCAGTGGCAAGTACGTCCAGGCAATCTTGACCAACTAAACTCAGGCAACCGGCCGAAGTGGTGGAACGGTAGACACGCGGCGCTTAGGACGCCGTGCCTTAGGGTGTGCGGGTTCAAATCCCGCCTTCGGCACTCATGGCAGAGATACGGGCCTTTGCTCACCCATGCGCACGGGGCGGCGAGCTCACCATACTGGCGGCAGTCGGCCAGCCACCCGCGCGACATGGACGCGGACCGCCCCTGGGACCGAATCAGTCAGTGAGCTTGGGCAGGCCCTTGGAGATCTTGCCGGCGAGCACCTTGCCGACCAGGCCCGAAGTCCGGGCGCGATGTCGAAGCCGATCGTGTAGTCGAGCAGTGTGCCGCCGTCAGCGGTCGGGGTGAGGACCTGCTTGCCCCAGTGACCGCGAAGCGGGCTGCCCTTGCTGATCGCATATTCGATCAGCGAGTTGGGCTCTGCCGCCGTCACGGTCTCGTGGAACGCCGGCATGGGGCCGATCTTGAGGCTGCGCGTCGAGCCGACACCGTTGCGAGTCTTCTCGCCGTCGCAGACACGGGTGATCTTGGCGCCGAACACCGGCCCAAGGTTCTCGTGCTCTCCGAGCTTCTCGAAGACGGTCGCGGGATCGGACTTGAACGTGTGCGTCACGTGGACGCGCTGAGGAGTGGCCATAACGGGGCAGTCTAGGCTGAATCGCCATGGAGCGGCACGCGGAGTCATACGGCGAGACGGCACGGCTCCAACAGCCGATCAGCGCAGGTGTCATCGCCGTCCGTCGTCGGCTACACCAGCTCGTTCGCCGTCGTCCTCACCGGCCTCGCCGCAGTGGGTGCCACTGCCGAAGCAAGCCGCTTCAGGGCTGCTCGCCCTGTGTGTTGTGCAGGCCGTTGGCACCTTCTGGTTGAGTCGCCGTCACCGGATGCCGATCGTGCTCGTCTGGTCGACCCCCGGTGTGGCACTGCTCGCCGGTATGGGAACCGTCGACGGAGGGTGGTCCGCCGCGGTCGGCGCCTTCATGCTCGCTGGAGTCGCGTACGTGCTCACCGGCCTGTGGCCAGCCCTTGGGCGGCTCATCGGCCGCATACCGGCATCCATCGCCCAAGGAATGCTCGCGGGAGTCGTGCTGGCGCTGTGCCTGGCACCCGTGACCAGCGCGGTCGACAATCCCGGTGCCGTCGTCCCGATCGTGCTCGTGTGGCTGATTGGCGTACGTCTGGCGCCGCGCTGGGCTGTGCCCGCCGCGTTCCTGGCTGCTGGTGTCGTCATCGGGATCGACATGTTCCGGCGGGGTGAAGGCATCGCTGCCTCTTCGCTGCTCCCTGAGCTGTCACTGACGTCGCCAACCCTCACGTGGGAGGCAGTCGTCAGCATCGCGCTCCCGCTCTACATCGTCACGATGGCCTCGCAGAACGTTCCGGGCGTCGCGATCATGAAGTCGCTCGGCTATGACATCCCTTGGCGCGACTCGATCGCGACCTCAGGTCTGGCCACGATCGCCGGAGCAACCGCCGGCGCGCACTCCATCAACCTTGCGGCGATCAGCGCGGCGCTGGCGGCCGGACCCGATGCCGGCCCTGACAAGAGTCTTCGCTGGTACGCCTCGCAGGCGGCCGCAGCGACGTATGTCGTGCTTGCTGCGGCGACGGTTGCCCTGGCCGCCCTCGTCGCCGTCGCCCCCGCAGGAGTCATCGCGACGATCGCCGGCCTGGCGCTGCTCGGAACGCTTGCCTCCGCCCTCGAGAGCTCCATGGCCAAGCCCACCGGGCGCGAAGCGGCCGTTGTCACCTTCCTCGTCGCAGCCTCCGGCATCACCGCCTGGGGCGTGGGCTCCGCAGCGTGGGCGATCCTCGCCGGTCTCATCGTGCATGCTGCACTCACCTGGACTCCGAAGGGACGCCATTGATGTTCCGCATCGCCTTCTTCGAACCGCGCATCGCCGGCAACACCGGCAGCGCGATCCGCCTCGCGGCCGTCAGCGGTTCGGAGCTGCACCTGATCGAGCCACTCGGTTTCGACCTCGCCGAGCCCAAGCTCAAGCGAGCGGGCCTCGACTACCACGACCTCGCCGTGATGTCGGTGCATGCCGACCTCGAGGCCGCGTACGACGCCCTGCTGCCGGCGGACGTGTACGCGTTCACCGGCAAGGGAGAAACGCTCTACACCGACATCGCCTACCAGCCGGGGGACGTGCTGCTGTTCGGACCCGAGCCGACCGGTCTGCCGCGACGAGGTGCTCACCGACCCGCGTGTCACCGCCCGCGTTCGACTGCCGATGCTGCCCGGTCGGAGGTCGATGAACCTCGCCAACTCCGCCTCGATCGCGGTGTACGAGGCATGGCGGCAGCAGGGGTTTGCCGTCCGCCGAGTGACGCACCCGAATGTCTTTTCGGTTGAGTTGGGCGAATCTGCCGGCAGCCGGCCCGTACCCGACCTAAAGTGACGTCACTCGGGAGGAGAAGACGCTCACATGATCAGGCCACGTACGGCGGCACGCACGCCGATCGTGATCGCGCTCGCGGTCGCGCTCTTGTTCGCACCGTTGTTGGCCTGGAGCGCTGTCGACGGCAAGGCGAGTGCCACGTCGATCATTGCGCCGCACGGCATCGTCGTGGTGGGTGACTCGATCACCGCCCGCTACAACGACCGACCCGGCGACGCGATGCAGGGCTGGTGGAGCATCGTCGGGCGCCACTACGACGCAACGGTCGACGACCTATGCGCAGTCTGGTTCGGGCTACCTCCGCCCCGGCCGGCGGTGCACCGGTGACCGATTCATCGACCGCCAGAGCGCGTTCGCAGTCAGCGCCCCTTCCCTGCTCATCGTCGAGGGTGGCCGCAACGACTGGGCCGACTGCCACGACGGAACGTTCGTCACGGCACCGGACGACGTGATCGACCACGCCGTCGACGCATACTTCACCACGTTGCGGAGGTTCCTCCCGCGATCGACCCGGATCATCGTGATGGGCCCGCCGTGGGGACCGGTCGACCCCGCGAACGGCGTGCGCGTGACCGGCATCATCGAAGCGGCGGCACTACGCCACGGACTGCGAATTCATCTCCACCGAAGGCTCGCTCACCGCAGGCCGGGTCGTCGACGGCGTCCACCCCAATCGTCAGGGCAGTGTCGCCATCGCACAGCGAGTCATCACCGCGCTCGGGCTAGGGCGCTCCGTGAGCGCCGCCACCACGGCCGGCGCAATAGCCGTCAACGCCTTGCCCCGATGGCTGATGCGGTCCTTCTCACCCGCCGGAAGCTCGGCCGTCGACACCTCGTAGCCGTCCGCCGCGAACAGCGGGTCATAGCCAAAACCGCCCGCGCCCTGCTCGCCGTGCAGGATTCGCCCGGGCATCTCGCCGATCTCGACCAGCTCGACTCCCCCGGGGGCACAGAAAGCCATCGCGCAGCGGAACTGGGCTGTACGACGCTCGTCCGGCACGTCACCGAGCTGGCTGAGCAGCAAGCGCGTTGTTGGCGGCGTCTCCCCCGTCTGACTTGCTGACGCCCGACCATCGAGCCGACAGCACGCCCGGCATGCCGTTGAGCGCGTCGACGCACAGCCCTGAGTCGTCGGCCAGCGACGGCAGGCCGGTGGCCGCCAGGCAGGCACGGGCCTTGATCAGGGCGTTGCCCTCGAAGGTCGGCTCGGTCTCGGCCGGCTCGTCGTACGCGGTCGACGTCGGCCAGGCCCAGCACCTCGATGCCGGGCACGAGCGGTTCGAGGATGCGGCGCAGCTCGGCCAGCTTCTTGGCGTTGTTGGACGCCAGGACGACCTGTCGTCACCGTCGCGAGGGCCTCGTTCTGCATGCGGGTCAGGTCGGCGCAGCCCTTGCCGGCGAGCTCGAGGAGCGCGTCGAGCTCGGCCTTGTCGAACGGCGCACCCTCGGCCGTGCCCTGCACCTCGACGAACTTGCCCGAGCCGGTCATCACGACGTTCATGTCGGTCTCGGCGCGGACGTCCTCGACGTAGGGCAGGTCGAGGAGCGGCACGCCGTCGATGATCCCGACGCTGATCGCCGCGACCGACTCGATGAGCGGCTCGCCCACCAGTGCGCCCTTGGAGCGCAGGTGCTCAACAGCGTCGGCCAGAGCGACGTATGCGCCGGTGATGGCGGCCGTGCGGGTACCGCCGTCAGCCTGCAGCACGTCACAGTCGATCGTGATGGTGTTCTCGCCGAGCGCCTTGTAGTCGATCGCCATCCGCAGCGACCGGCCGATGAGCCGGGAGATCTCGTGGGTGCGACCGCCGATGCGACCCTTGACCGACTCGCGAGCGGAGCGATCGTGCGTCGCCTGCGGCAGCATGGCGTACTCCGCCGTGACCCAGCCGAGTCCCGACCCCTTGCGCCAACGCGGGACACCTTCGCTGGCGCTGGCGGCACACAGCACCTTGGTCTTGCCGAATTCGATCAGGCACGAGCCCTGCGCATGGTCGAGCCAGTTGCGGGTGATCGTGACGGGTCGGAGCTGGTCGGCGCTGCGGCCGTCTTCGCGAGTCATGCCGCGAGCCTATCGGGGCGCCCGCAGGTCAGAGCGTGTAGACCGAACCCGGCGACACGAGCTCGCACGGACCATCCCACGTGCCCTTGGCATCGGCCTCGACCTCGGCAGCGGTCCGTCCACGCCGGAATGTGGGTGATCAGCAGCCGTCCGACACCTGCCCTGGTCGCATAATCACCGGCTTCGGCGCCCGTGAGGTGGAGATTGGGCGGGTTGTCGCCGGACTCCACGAACGACGCCTCGCACAGGAAGATGTCAGCGCCCTCGGCGACCTCGACCAGCGCATCGGTCGGCCCGGTGTCACCGGAGTAGGCGATGGAGTGCGTGTCGGTGGCGACGCGGAGTGCGAATGCCGTCACCGGGTGGTCGACCAGGCGCGGGGTGAGCGTGAACGGTCCGAGCTGCACAGCCTGTCCGTCCACGTGGTCGCGGAAGTCGAACTGCTCCGTCATCCCCTCAGGCTCCTCGATGCCGTACGCCTGGGCGAGACGATCAGCAGCACCCGCCGGAGCGAGTACGGGAATGCGCGCGAGTGCGCCCTGAGGGTGATATTTGCTGACGACGTAGAAGCCCGAGATGTCGAAGCAGTGATCGGCGTGCAGGTGCGAGAGTGCGATGGCATCGACCTCACGCAGGTCGACATGACGCTGCAGTGAGCCGAGCGCGCCGCTGCCCAGGTCGAGGACCAGTCGATAGGTGCCACCTTCGTACGGGGCCTCGATCAGGTAACAGCTGGCGGGTGAGTCGGCGCTGGGGAACGATCCGGCGCAGCCAATGATGGTGAGCTTCATACCGTCACCCACGCAAACTGCTCGACGGTGGCGAGCTCGGGACCGAGGAAACGACTGCCGAGCTCACGGAACTCCTCGGGGCGACCTGTGGTGAGGAAGCGATGCTGCGGTGCCGGTAGTGCCGGGTCGCGCTCAAGACCTTCGCGCACCAGCAGTGCGTAGACGTCCTTCGCTGTTTCTTCGGCACTGGACACCAGCGTGACGCCGTCGCCCATCACGTAGGACAGCACACCGGTGAGCAATGGGTAGTGCGTGCAGCCAAGAACGAGCGTGTCGACGCCGAGCTCGATCAGAGGCTGGAGATATGACTGGGTGACGGCGAGCAGCTCCGGGCCACTGGTCACGCCGGTCTCGACGAACTCGACGAGGCGCGGGCAGGCTTGGGTGTGCAAGACGATGCCCGGATTGGCAGCGAACGCGTCGTCGTACGCACGCGAGGTCGCGGTCGCTTCGGTGCAGATCACCGCGACCTGTCCATTGCGGGTTGCGCTGACGGCGCGTCGGGTCGCCGGCACGATGACCTCGACGACGGGCACGTCATAGCGCTCGCGGGCATCCCGCAGCACCGCTGCGCTGGCGGAATTGCAGGCGATGACCAGCGCCTTGACCCCTTGGTCGACGAGGTGGTCAAGACATTCGAGGGCGAATTCGCGAACTTCGGAGATCTGCTTGGGCCCGTACGGCTGACGAGCCGTGTCGCCGAGATACAGCACCGGCTCGTGGGGCAGCTGGTCCAGGACGGCGCGCGCCACCGTCAGGCCGCCGAAGCCTGAGTCGAAGATGCCGATCGGAGCGTTGGTCACAACGGATCAGGGTACGTGCGCCGACTGTCGTGACAAAGCGAACGGGCGCAAGATCACATCCCGCGGGTATGTTCAGAGCGGGAGCTTGGGCTGTGGTGGAGCGTGGGCCGGATCGACACCGTCGAACAGTGACGACACCGACTCTCCGGCGTGAATGCGGGCGATCGCCTCGGCAAACAGTCCCGCGACAGAACGCACCTGAAGCTCGGGCCAGTCCGCCGGCGGAGGGACCGTGTCGGTCGTGACGACCTCGGTGATGTTGGGATGATTGCGAAGGCGCTCAACTGCCTTGCCGGTGAAGAGTCCGTGCGTGCAGGCAACTGACGCCTCGACGCACCCTTCTTCCTCGAGCTTGCTCATCAGCTCCACGATTGATCCGCCGGTGGCGATCTCATCGTCCAGCACGATCGCGGTCTTGCCGGCGACGTCGCCGACGATGGCGTCAATGACGACCTTGTCATCAGCCTGTCGCTGCTTGCTGCCGGCCGCAACGGGTACGCCGAGAAGTCGGGCGAACAGGGATGCGGTCTTGGCGTTGCCCAGGTCAGGTGACACGACGACGACGTTGCTGAGGTCGCGTCCGCGGTAGTGATCGGCGAGCTCACCGATAGCGGTGAGGTGGTCGACCGGCACGCTGAAGAAGCCGTGCACCTGCGGAGCGTGCAGGGTCATGGTGACGACGCGGTCGGCTCCGGCGCTGGTGAGCATGTCGGCAACGAGCCGACCGCCGATCGAGATGCGCGAGGCGTCCTTCTTGTCAGATCGCGCGTACGCGTAGTGCGGGATCACCGCCGTGACCGAGGCCGCCGAGGCGCCACGTGCCGCGTCGATCATCAGCAGCAGCTCCATCAGGTGGTCCTGGGTCGGCGGCACCAGTGGCTGGATGATGTAGACGTCCTTGCGACGACAGTTGGCCAGCAGCTGCACCTGCAGGCAGTCATTGCTGAACCTGACGGTGTCGGAAGCCGAGAGCGGCTGACCGAGCTCAGAGCAGATCTTCTCGGCAAGGGGCCTGTGCGCGCTCCCTGAGAACACGACGATCTCACTCACACGTCTGAGGCTAGCCGACGAATGACCGCGACACGACCAAGATGCGTCGGCTGTCCGACAGATGGAGGGTGATTCTGTTCTCACCGCCTGTCGAAAATTGGCCATCCCGTTCGACGTAGGGGTGATCACCTACGCAGACACACCACCGAAAGGACCCATCCAGATGTCATTTCAGGCCTACCTCGACACCATCGAGGAGAAGACCCACCTCACCCCTCGTGAACTGATCACGATCGCTCGCGACAAAGGTCTCGATCAGTCATCCACCAAGGCGGGCGAGATCGTCGAGTGGCTCAAGACTGACTACGACCTCGGTCGCGGCCATGCGATGGCGCTTGTCCACGTCATCAAGAACGGACCCAAGATCAGCTCCAAGCATGTCGGCACGACTGGAACGCACCGCGACGACTCTGACGAGTTGTGGCTCGACGGCGTGGCCACGAAACCGACCGACTGAGCCGACCGCGAGCAGTTCGTCGAGGTCATCGCGCGCACCTCTGGTCTTGAGGTTCGTCTACCAGACAGGGCGGATCCGCACTCCGCCGACGACGCTGGCCAGGTCTTGGGTCAGGTCGTTGACGCGCGCCTGCCCGAGAACCTCGGTCCAGCCGGCAACCAGCTCAGCCGCCGATTCGGTGGCAGCCGCGGTGGCCGTGCGACCGCGCTCGGTCAGCTCGAGCAGGACCGCGCGGCCGTCCGCCGGATGCCTGCTGCTGCGGACAAATCCGCCCGCGATCAGTTCCTTCACCGTCTGGCTCGCGGCTTGCTTGGACACCGACAAGATCTCGGCCACGTCCGCGACGGTGCAGTCGCCTTCGGCGATGCGTACGAAGGTAAAGCCATGCGCGGGGCGCAGCTCGGCGAAGCCACGCGACTTCATGCCGTTCTGGATGGCCTCGACGACTGCACTGCCAGCCGCAAGCAGGACAAACGGGAGTGCATCAGAGTTTCGCATCCCACCAGAATACCCATATTGGTCAATCCCGTTGACTGATATAGTCAATGATATTGACTATATAGGAGGTTGACCATGACGATCATCAAGGCGGCAGAGGCAACAATTCACGAGGTGCACGGAAGTAGGTTTACCGCCTACGTCGCACCGTCCTCCGGCAGCGCTGAATTGTGCGCCTGGCGGGTCGAGGTACCCGCCTCGGGCCGCGGCGTTGCCCACCGCGTCTCCCGTGAAGAGGTCTTCGCGATTCTCTCCGGAGACCTGGAAATCACTGTTGACGGCATCACTCACGAAGCGCAGGCGGGAGATGTCGTGCTCGTTCGGAGTGCAGTCAGAGGTGCGTGTCGACAACCCCCATGGCGCGTCGGCGACGATGTGGGTCACGACCAGTCACGGCCTCACCGCAACCATGGCCGACGGAACAGCCATGAATCCGCCATGGACGCTGTGAATCAGGCCCAGAGCTGACCGTCGAGCTTGTCCTCGGCTTCGTCGAGCGTGCCTTCGTAGGCGCCCGTCGAGAGGTACTTCCAGCCACCGTCGGGCACGATGAAGGCGATGTCGGCCGACTCCCCTGCTGCGACGCATTTGGCGGCCTGTGCCAGCGCGGCATGCAGGATGGCGCCGGTGGAGATACCGGCGAAGATGCCCTCGGCGGTGATCAGCTCGCGCACCCGACGTACGGCATCGCGCGGGCCCACGGAGAATCGCGAGTCGATCAGCGACTCGTCATACAGCTCGGGCACGAAGCCCTCGTCGAGGTTGCGCAGTCCATAGACGAGCTCGCCGTAGCGGGGCTCGGCGGCGACGATGCGCACCTCCGGCTTGTGCTCACGGAAGAACCGGCCGACGCCCATCAGCGTGCCGGTCGTGCCGAGTCCGCCGACGAAGTGCGTGATCTCGGGCAGGTCGGCAAGGATCTCCGGCGCCGGTGCCGTCGTAGTGCGCCTCAGCATTGGCGGGGTTGCCGTACTGGTAGAGCATGACCCAGTCGGGGTGCTCGGCCGCGAGCCTCTTGGCGACGCGTACGGCCTCGTTGGATCCGCCCGCTGCTGGCGACGGGATGATCTCGGCGCCCCACATCGTGAGCAGCTGGGTGCGCTCGATCGAGGTGTTCTCGGGCATGACGCAGATCAGCTTGTAGCCGCGCTGGCTCGCCACCATCGCGAGCGAGATGCCGGTGTTGCCGCTGGTCGGCTCCAGGATCGTCGAGCCGGGCTTCGAGCGCCCTTCGCTCTCGGCCTTGAGGATCATCGCGAGCGCTGCGCGGTCCTTGATCGAGCCGGTCGGGTTCTGGTCCTCGAGCTTGGCCCACAGTCGTACGTCCGTGCTCGGCGAGAGGGTCGGCAGCCCCACGAGCGGGGTGCCGCCGACGGAGTCGATCAGCGAGTCGAAGCGCATGCGGACCGATCACGAGGGCGCGCCGCCGGCGACCGCCGGCAGGATGACCACGGTGTCGCCGTCGGCGACCGGGGTGGCGAGGCCGCCGGTGAAGCGGATGTCCTCGTCATTGACGTAGATGTTGACGAAGCGGCGGACCTCGTCGTCCTCGATCAGGCGCTCCTTGATGCCGGCGTGGTCGACCTCGAGCTGGTCGATCAGCTCGGCGACCGTGGCGCCGGTGCCGTCGACGGCACGCTCGCCGTCGGTGTACGGTGCGCAGGATCGTGGGGATGCGGACCTCGATGGCCATCAGTGCTCTGCCTTCTGTTCGGTGGGTGCATCTGTAGCGTGCCGTCTGTATAACGCGTCGACGACGCGAACTTCTTCCTCAGTGACCTCGCCGTCGACGATCCGGTAGGACCGGAAGTCGACCGGGCCGCTCTCGTGGGCGCCGTCGCGGGTCGAGACGAGCACGTAGTGCGCGCCCGGCTCGCCCGCGAGGTTGATGTCGGTGCGTGACGGATAGGCCTCGGTCGCGGTGTGCGAGTGATAGACCACGACGGGCTCCTCGTCGTTGTCGTCCATCTCGCGGTAGAGCTTGAGCAGGTCGCCGGAGTCGAACTCGTAGAACGTCGGCGACATCGCGGCGTTGAGCATCGGGATGAAGCCGGGTCGGCAGGTCTGAGCCGATGGCGCCGGCGACGACGCCACACGCCTCGTCGGGGTGGTCACGGCGCGCATGCGCGATGATCGCGTCATGCGTCGCCGGTCGATGGTCAGCACCCGCGGAGTTTATCGGCCCCGACCACGGCACCGCGCAGGCCGCCGCCCGTTGAGACGGCGCGACCACGTTGACCGTCAGTCGCTCCCCGGGCTCAGTCCAGGGCGGCAATGAGGGTCTCCTGGACGTAGCCGAGCCAGTCGTAGATCTCCGACATCGCCACGATCGCCTCGTCCGACGACTCGCCGACCAGCATGGCGTCCTCTTCGTTCTCGATGCCGAGGCGCACGGCGAGGGACAGCCGGATGTCGGTCAGCGACTTGAGCCACGACTGCACGGCGTCGGCGTTGAGCTCGACCTCGATGTCTTCGCCCTCGTCGTCGTCGGTCGGCGCTCGAAGGTGAGTCCGCCATCGATGAGTGAACCGATCAGCGTCTCGGCGTGGTGCACCTTGGTCGACGTCAGCGAGCGCTCGGTGAGCCGGCGGAACTCGCCTGAGTCGTCGTCGCTGCCGCGATAGGCGTCGGGCAGGAGCCGCGCGAGCACCGGGTCTTCGGGGGGTACGGCGGAGCCGCCCATGCCGAGCTGCACCGCCAACGGATCGGCGTCGGACTCCGCGGCGCCGTTGCGATCACGCAGCAGCTCGACGACCTGGCCGGCGAGGTTGGCCAGCAGGTGCGCCTCGCCGGACGTGAACGTCGAGACGGTCGCCGTGCTCATGACCCACCGCGGCGTGCGCGCGTCGCTTGAACGGCTTTCAACATGCGCGTCATGCCTCGGTCGAGGGTGGCCCAGAGACCGTACTCATGCATCGCCTGCACGTGTCGCTCCATCTGCTCGCGGCTGCCGCTGGAGACCACGGCCTTGCCGTCGTGGTGCACCGCGAGCATCAGCTCGTGGGCCTTCTCGTCGGTGTAGCCGAAGTAGTTGCGGAACACGTAGGCGACGTAGGACATCAGGTTGACCGGGTCGTTCCACACGATCGTGACCCACGGATCCTCGAGCTCGACGATGGCGTCGACGTCTGGCTCGGCGATCTCGATCGGGGTGGGTGTGGTCACGTCCCCATTGTGGCGCAGGGGCGTGGCGCGGCGAAATGGGAGGAATGCGCAGGCATAGTCTGGCCGGCATGACAGCGCATTCGACTGCCAGCACGGCACTGCTGACCGACCGCTACGAGCTCACGATGCTGCAGGCCACCCTGCGTGACGGGACCGCGCAGCGCTCCTGCGTGTTCGAGCTCTTCGCCCGGCGGCTCTCCGGCGGTCGCCGCTACGGCGTGATCGCGGGCGTCGGTCGGCTGCTCGACGCGCTGGAGAGCTTCCGCTTCGGCGAGGCCGAGCTGGCCTGGCTGCGCGAGGCCGAGGTCGTCGACGAGGACACCATCGCGTGGCTCGCCGACTACTCGTTCAGCGGCTCGATCTGGGGCTACCCCGAGGGCGAGATCTACTTCCCCTACTCCCCCGTGCTGATCGTCGAGGGCACGTTCGCCGAGTGCGTGATCCTCGAGACGCTCTTCCTCTCGATCCTCAACCACGACTCGGCCATCGCCTCTGCAGCGGCGCGCATGGTCAGCGCCGCCGGCGAGCGACCCTGCATCGAGATGGGCTCGCGGCGCACGCACGAGCTGGTCGGCCGTTGCCGCGGCGCGCGCGGCGTACGTCTCGGGCTTCGCCGCCACCTCCAACCTCGAGGCGGGTCGTACGTACGGCATCCCGACGACCGGCACGAGCGCGCACTCGTTCACGCTGCTGCACGACACCGAGCGCGATGCGTTCGAGGCGCAGATCCGCGCGCTCGGCACCGGCACCACGCTGCTGGTCGACACCTACGACATCCCGGAGGGCGTCGAGCTGGCGGTCGAGGTCGCCGGTACGGAGCTCGGCGGCGTACGCCTCGACTCCGGCGACCTGGTCTCGCTCGCCAAGACCGTACGCAAGCAGCTCGACGAGACTCGGCGCCGACGTCGACCAGGATCACCGTCACCAGCGACCTCGACGAGCACGCCATCGCGGCGCTCGCATCGGCGCCGGTCGACGGCTACGGCGTCGGCACGGCGCTGGTCACCGGATCGGGCGTGCCGACCAGCAGCTTCGTCTACAAGCTGGTGGCGCGGGTCGGCGAGGACGGCGAGATGGTGTCGGTCGCCAAGGCCAGCAAGGACAAGATCTCGGTCGGTGGTCGCAAGTACGCCCTGCGCCGCCACGACAAGAGGGCGTCGCGAAGGCCGAGGTCATCGGCATCGGCGGCGAGCCGCCGAGGGCCCGGTCGCTCGCTGCTGGTCGAGCTCGTGCGCGACGGCAAGCGGATCCACGACGAGCCGCTCGACGCCGCTCGCGACGACTAAGGCGGCACTCGACGAGCTGCCCGCCGCCGCGAACAGCTCTCGCGCGGCGAACCCGTCATCGAGACCATCTTCGAGGAGGTCATCCCATGAGCAAGGCACTGATCGTCGTCGACGTGCAGAACGACTTCTGCGAGGGCGGATCGCTGGCCGTCGCGGGTGGCGCCCAGGTCGCCGCCGAGGTGGCCGACGCTGATCGACTCCGGCGATCGTACGAGACCGTCATCGCGACTCGCGACCACCACATCGATCCGGGCACGCACTTCTCCGACGACCCCGACTTCGTCGACTCGTGGCCACCGCACTGCGTCGTCGGCACCGAGCGGCGAGGAGTTCCACGCGCCGCTCGAGGCGTCGATGTTCGCCGAGATCTTCTACAAGGGTGAGTACGCCGCGGCCTACTCCGGCTTCGAGGGCAAGTCGACGCAAGTGGAGCGCCGCTGGCCAACTGGCTGCGCACCTCAGGCATCGACGCGGTCGACGTGTGCGGCATCGCCACGGACTACTGCGTACGAGCGACCGCGCTCGACGCCGCGGCCGAGGGCTTCACGGTCACCGTCCTGGAACGCCTCACCGCCGCCGTGTCGCCGACAACCTGCCGAAGGTGCGCGCCGAGTTCGCGGCGGCAGGCATCACGATCGAGTCTAGAGCAGCTCTCCGGCGAGCAGCTCGAGCGTGCGCACGCGGCCGGGTGCCGTACGCGGATCCGTGCCACGCCGGGCCGACGCCACCGGGTTGACCATGACCTCGTCGACGCCGAACTCGTCGGCGAGCTTGCGGATCTGCGCCGCCGCGTCTGCTCGCCGTGCCGACGACCGGCTCGGGCAGGCCGGCATCGACCAGCGCCTGCTGCTGCGGGTGCATCGTCTTGCTCCTGCGCGTCCTCGACCAGGTCGAGCGCCGTGAGCGGCTGACCCGTCGCAGCCGCGCCATCAGCTGCAGGTTGGGCAGCATCAGCGCTGCCGCCTCCTCGGCGGTGTCGGCGACGGCGGCGTTGACCGTCAGGAACGTCACCGGCTCGGCGGTGAGCTCGCTCGGCTGGAACTCCGAGCGATAGACCGCGAGCGCCTCGGCGGTGCCCTGTCCCGAGAAGTGGTGCGCGAACACGTACGGCAGACCCTTCGCCGCGGCGAGGTGCGCTGAGTACATCGACGAGCCGAGCAGCCACATGCGCGGGCTCCTGACGCTGCGACGGCGTCGCCTTGAGCACAAGTGTGAGCGTGAGTTCTGCCGCGGGATCGCGACACGTACGCCGTCGGTGCCCATCAGCGCCATGACGTCGTCGAGGTACTGCGGGAAGTTCTCGATGTCGGCGTCATCGCGGCCGGCGGCGTCCGCGCAGGGCCATCGACGTCACCGGGTCGGAGCCCGGCGCTCGGCCGATGCCCAGGTCGATGCGGTCGGGGTGCGCGGCCTCGAGCAGCGCGAACTGCTCGGCCACGGCCAGCGGTGCGTGGTTGGGCAGCATCACGCCGCCGAGCCGAGCCGGATCGACTCGGTCTGCGCCGCGAGGTGGGCGATCAGCACCGGCGGTGAGGTCGCCGCGACGGCCGGCATGTTGTGGTGCTCGGCGACCCAGAACCGGGTGAAGCCGAGCCGATCGGCGGCCTGCGCCAGTGTCGACGGTTGCGGCGATCGCGTCACCGGTCGACTGGTCGGATCGGACGGGCACAAGGTCGAGTACGGAAAGTCTCACTCCACCGTCAACGCGGGACGTCCCCGAATGCTTCCGCAGAACCGCACCATCCTCGGTGGGGACCGAACGGCGCGAGGCCGGCTCGTGGTGACGGGCCGGCCTCGCGGTCAGTCGCTCTACGCGACCTTGGTGACCTTGCCCGCCTTGCTGAACGTCACCGTGCGGGTGACGCTCTTGCCGTTCTTGCTCTTGGCGCAGTAGGTGAACTTCGTGGCGAGTCGCGTGTGCGGCTGGCCCGCCTTCAGCAGAACGCCCTTGACCGTGGTGCCGTTCTTGATCGCCTTGATGACCGACTCGGACTTGATCGCCCTGCTGTCGCGGCAAGCGTCGTTGGTGACGCCATGCGCGCGCTCCCACATGTCGAGGTAGGCCTCCGCTCCGCGGGCCATGTCGTCGGCAATCGCCTCGCCACCCTGCTTGCGCAGGTCCTCGATCCAGTCGGGGTAGAGGCCGTAGTGGGAGACACCGTCGACATTGATGTCGTAGACGCGCTGGCCGCTGACCTGCTTGTCGATCGTCACGCCCCCCAGGCCCTTGAACGGGTAGGTCACCTTGTTCGGCGCATCAGCGCCGCGCGGGTCGCCCTGCGCGCCCAGACCGTTGATGTCAGCGCCGTAACCGATGCCGAAGTAGAAGCGCGGGTCGGCCCAGGCCAGGTGCTTCTTCCACTTGGCGACGAATCCTGCGCTGTCACCGGCGTACGGGGTGATGATGCCGCCGGCCTTGTAGATGCGCGGGTACGCGTCGGGGGTCGACCACGAGTGGCTCGAGAGCACCCCGGGGTAGTTGAGCTTCTCCGTCAGGTCGAGCGATGCCTTGCGGGCCACCACACTCATGTGGTCCGGGTCGAACAGCATGTTCCGCTTGGCCAGACCAGCAATCGTGTGGTCCCCCAACGTCGTGAGTCCGCGAGCGTTGCAGTGCGGGCCGGAGGCGTAGAGCGGAAGCTTGATCGGCAGCGCGAGACTTGCCACGGCACCGAACAGCGCATCCTGCTCCGGCGTGATCGTCGGCAACGTGGGCTGCGCGTTGTCTGCCACTCCTGGGTCACCTTCACACTTGCGCATGTCCCAGAACGAGCCGGTCTCGAGGAAGTTGGCGGCGTTGACCAGAGGGCCGATCGTGCCGGCGTCGCCTGCGACGCCGGACAACGCGTTGTCGAACTTGTTGACGAGCTCCATCTGACGCACGCCCATCTCGAAGACGTCATCGAGCTGCTTGTCGATCTGCGCGGCACTGCACTGCGGGATGCCGAGCTTGGTCGAGCAACCGAACGGGACGCTCGTCTCCATGCCCATGACGACTGCGAGCTTGCCTTGGTTGATCACCTGTCGGGCTTGGAATGGGTCGGTCACGATGCGGTACCAACCCTTGCCGGGCCCACCGTTCTGCGCATCGATGTAGCGCTCGAGCTTGCGCATGTCGTCAGCCTGCAGTCGCATCGACGTCATGTCGTCGCACGAGTTGCGCTTGAGCGGATAGATCGTGCAGAGCTGGTTGTTCTCGACCAGAAGGTTGACCAGGATGCGCTGGCCGCCTCGCCACGAGCGCTCCAGCCACTTGTAATAGGTGCCTTCGTGCGTCAGCGAGTCGGGCGCGGGCCAGTCCTTGAATGTCGGCCAGCCGACCGTGTCGTGAGGAGCAACGGGCACGCCGCCCTTCATGAAGTTCTCGACGACGGCGCCGCTTCCTCCGGTGAGCGTGTGGTCCGGGCAGTCCTGAAGCGCTGCGGTGACACCGTACGGGTGCCACGGCCGACCGCAGTGCAACTGACCGCCAAGGAATTCGAAGGCCATGCCATGGGTGTGCGCGTCGATGTAGCCGCGCACTTCCTGATACGGCGTCTTGCCAGCGAACGGGTTGCCGGTCACGTTGACGCTGATCTCTGGCCACGCGGCACAACCGGTTGTGACCTTGAGTGCGAACGGCGTGGCAGAACCGCTACGCACCTTGGAGTCCGCACCGACGGTCAGTGCGGCCTTCTTGGATGCGAGCGCGAAGGTGAACCCAGAGCCCGATCGTTCGACGGTCCAGTCGGCACTGGCCGAAGCACGCGAGGTCGCGCTGATGAATCCCAGCAGTCCCGATGAAACGAAGGTCGCGTCCTTGCCGTACAGCAAGTAGGTGCCGAGATCGGTGGCCTGGAAGTGGAACGGTTCGGCCGCGGCGATCGTCGGCGCAGAGGCGGCGTAGCCCGAGCCGCTGCGGGAGACCCACTTGCCGTTGGAGGTCGACTGGAGCGCATAGCACCCACCGGCCATCGCGTAGCGGTCCTGCGGCACCGAGGCACGTGGGGCCGGGCTCGGTGTGCTGACGAGCGTCGGGTCGGCCTCGAGTCGCTGGGCCTCGACCGCGGCTGCGCCGGCAACTGCCTGGCGAGCGGATGTCGTGTCCGCCGTGCCCGGCGAGGCGGGTGCCCGCGAGATCGCGTTCTTGCTGGCGGGATCGTTGTGCGAGTGAGGCGCGCTCTCGTCGACGGGTTGGGCCGCAGCCGCTGAACTCCCACCGTGGAACTGCTCAGCCCAGCCTGCGTATGCCGGAAATGTGCCGATGGTCAGTGCGATCGACACAGCAGCGATCGAGACTGGCCAGAAATGACGGTGCTTCACGACTCGCGACATTGATGCCCTCTCCGAAGTTACCCAGCAGTCACAACGAGACGTACGCCACAAAAGTCACGTCGAGTTACAACCGCAGACCTGGGCTCAGGAGACAGCGGACTCGTCACTGAGATCTGGCATCGATTCTGGGAACGTGCCCAATCGCTCGACGATGAATCCGCCGGGATAGGAACGGATGCGCTTGAGGTCTATGGCGTGCAGCGGCTCGCGACGCGCCGGCATCCATCGAACGATGCGCGCGCGCAGGCGCAGGCTTGCTCGCGACAACCACACAATCGGCCGCGCCGGTTTCGCATAGTTGAATGCGTCGAGCAGGTGATCGTCCATCAGGGCCCGGCTGAACAGGTTGGTGGCCCTGGCGAACACCTTGGGATAGAACGACACGAGGAGCTCCAGCGTCGCATCGGCGACTGCGCGCGACTTCTCGTCGTAGGCGAAGTGCTCCGCCTCGTACGACTCGAGCAGCTGCTCGAAACCGGCGAAGTCGACCGGCACGTCCCGAATGCCCATGAGTCGACCCAGGCGTTGGTAGTAGCGCACCGAGGCGAGCTGCTCGGCGTCCGTGCCGCGGCGCCAGCCGTAGTCACGGATCCAGCGCTGCGGAACCACGACAAATGTCGCGAGGACGTATCGCATGTCGTCGTTGGAGATGTCGTAGCTGCCGTGCATCTGGTTCATGCGGCGCACTGCGGCACGGCCCTTGGCTGACTCCATGCCTTCGTCAAGCACGCTCTCGAGCACGAGCGCCGTGTCGTCGTGGCGTCTCTGCGTGTCGGTGGTGAACTCACCGGTGTCGAACAGCAGACCACCGATGGACGGCACTGCATAGGTGCGGAACAACGCAAAGCTCAACGCCTGCTGGATGTCCCAGGGAAACTCGTGATAGCTGATGATCCGAGAGATCTCCTCGAAATCGGTCTCCGGATCAAGCTCAGCGATCTTGCGCTGCCAGTGGTCGCGCCTCATGCTTTCGGACTCTACCCCGCTTCAGCGCGATGATGACAGTGCCACTGTCACAATGTCTGGCCGAGAAAGTCGACGATGTCGTCCAACGCCCGCTTTGCCGCTGGTACGACTCCAGGCAAGCTCATGAAGCCGTGGATCGCGCCCTCGTACTCGGCATATCTGACTGGCACCCCGGCAGCGGCCAGAGTGTCCCGATAGTGCGCACCATTGTCCAGCAGCGGATCGTGTTCGGCGGTGAGGATGAAGGCCTTGGGTAGGCCGGCATGTGACTCAGCCCGGATCGGTGATGCGCGGAAGTCTTCGGTCCCGTACTGCTCACCGAGATAGAGCTTGGCAAACGCCCGCATGTTGCGAGAGGTCAACACCGGCGCCTCGGCATTGCGAATCTCCGAGGGCCACTTGTCGTACATCTCGACGCCTGGGTAGATCAGCACCTGCGCGCGGATCTCCGGGCCGCCGTTGTCCCGCGCCAACAGCGTCGTGACCGCCGCGAGATTGCCTCCCGCGCTGTCGCCCATCACCGCGATGCGCTCAGGACTGATGCCCAGCTCGGCAGCGTTCTTCGCGACCCAGGTGAGGAGCTCGGCGCAGTCCTCGACTCCTGCGGGGAATGGGTCCTCCGGAGCCAATCGATAGGCCGGGGAGATCACCACGACCTGATTGCGCCTGGCGATCCGGCTCGCGAGCCATCCTGACTGCTCGGGATTGCCCTGCACCCATCCGCCGCCGTGGAAGTTGATGACGCACGGCAGCGGCGCGATGGAGCCGGCCGGCCGGTAGAGGAGCGCGCGGCCGCCTTCTCCCCAGCTGATCGTCTCGACCTGCACCCCGGTGTCGACGCTGCCGAAGATCCGACGGCCGACCACCGACATCTGCAGCTTGCGTCGATCGGCGCGAAGCTTGGCGAAGTCCTTGGCCTCCTCGACGGGCGTCGATATGCGCCCCAGGATCGCAGCGAAGATCCGCGTACGCATCGGCATCGTGTTCAACAGCGTGCCCTTCTGATCTCGTCGCCGGTGTGGCGACATTGCCCCCGGACGGCGGGCTCGAGAGCGTACGCCTGACCAGAACATGGATGGCAGCAGGCTACGTGCTCACCGGCGTCAGCCGGAGGCCTTCAGCGCCCAGGTACGCAGCGCGTCGATGCGCTGCTGCAGCTCGACGGCGGAGGCGGCCGTCGCGGCAGGACCACCACACTCGCTCCGCAGCCGCGTGTGGGTCACCCCATGTGGCGTGCCGGTGCGGTGATGCCAGGCGCCGACCAGAGCATGCAGTTCCTTGCGGAGAGCCGCTCTGCGCTCGAAGGCCACATCGGCTGCCGGCGCGCCGGCCGGTTTGGCCTTGGCACGCTTGGACCGCGACTTGCGCAGCAGCTCGGCCACCTGGTCATGGTCGAGCAGCCCGGGGATGCCCAGAAAATCGAGCTCGCCGTCATCGTCGGCGAGCACGTCGTAGCCGAACTCGCCACCGTCGTAGACAAGCCGGTCGAAGGACGCGTCACTGCCGAGGGCGCGATACTCGCCGAGCTGGTCGGATGCGGACTCGTTCTTCTGCGCTGCGATCAGCTCAGCCTCGGCCGCGAACAGATCGGCTTCGTCGGCCACCGGTCGCCCGATGACGTGATCGCGCTGCGACTCCAGATCCGAGGCGAGGGCGAGCAACGCGGGAACGCTCGGAACGAAGATCGATGCCGTCTCGCCACGGCGCCGGGTACGCACGAAGCGACCGACTGCCTGAGCGAAGTACAGCGGCGTCGCGGTCGTCGTTGCGTACACACCGACCGAGAGCCGCGGGATGTCGACACCTTCACTCACCATGCGCACCGCCACCATCCACGGCGTCATACCGGCCGAGAAGTCGGCGATGCGGGCACTCGATCCGGCCTCGTCGGAGAGCACGACGGTGGGTTTCGTCCCGGTGATTTCGGCAAGTACCGCGGCATACTGTCGCGCGGCGTCCTGGTCGCTGGCGATCACGAGCCCACCCGCATCAGGCACGTCGCGACGCACTTCCATCAGGCGGGTGTGCGCGGCCGTGAGGACTGCGGGGATCCAGGAGCCCTGCGGGTCGAGGGCAGTCCGCAATGCCTGTGCGGTGGCCGCACGGTCGAGTGGTTCGCCGAGCCTCGCGGCGACCTCGTCCCCGGCTCGGGTGCGCCAGTGCATCTGCCCTGAGTAGGCCATGAACAGCACAGGCCGTACGACGCCGTCGCGGAGCGCGTGTCCGTATCCGTAGGAGAAGTCGGCCACGCTCGATGTCGTGCCGTCGTTGGCCGGCGCATAGGTGACGAACGGGATCGGGTTGTCATCGGAACGAAACGGGGTGCCGGTGAGTGAGAGCCGTCGGATCGCTGGCTCGCAGGCTTCCTGGACCGCCTCGCCCCAGCTGAGCGCGTCGGCCGCGTGGTGGATCTCATCGAGGATCACCATGGTGTGTCGGCTCTCGATGCGAGTGCGAAATCCGTTGGCGTTGACGGCCAGGCCGGCATAGGTGACCGCGAACCCGTCGAAGTCAGCTCCCAACCGGCCCTGGCCCGACATCGAGGGATCGATCGTGATGCCGATGCCAGACGCTGCGAGCGCCCACTGGGTCTTGAGGTGGTCGGTCGGCGTGACGATCACGACACGCTCGATGATCCCCCGGGACATCAGGTCAGCCGCGATGGTCAGCGCGAACGTGGTCTTGCCGGCACCAGGCGTCGCCACCGTGAGGAAGTCACGGGGTTGGGTGCGCTGGTAAAGCTCGAGCGCGTCTCGCTGCCAGACCCGGAGGTTCTGGCTACGCGTCACCCTTGGGGTCTCCCTCGTCGCCGTCGTTCATGCTCTCCCAGATGTCCTTGCACTCAGGACACACCGGGAATCGCTCCGGATCACGGCTCGGCACCCACACCTTGCCGCACAAAGCGACCACGGGGTTCCCCATGATCATGGCCTCGGTCAACTCGTCCTTGGGGACGTAGTGGGAGAACTTTTCGTGGTCTCCCTCCTCCGTGCGCATGTCAGTGCGCTCGTCGACCACCGTCTCGCTACCGCGTCCAAAGAAAGCCACGTCGTCATCTTAACGAGGTCGCACTAGTTGGCCGAGGGGTCGTCCGGGAATGTCGTGAGGAATCTTGCGTCGTCGTCCTGTCGCCGCAGCACCTCACGCCAGAGCATCTCGGGCTGTGGGGACACCAGGTCGTCGTCGCGTGCGTCGGTGACGATCCAGGCTCCCTCCTCGATCTCGTCCTCGAGCTGGCCGGGACCCCAACCGGCATAGCCGGCGAACACTCTCAACCCGGCAAACTCGCCATGCGTCGGCAGCGGCCCTTCAAGATCCACCAGGCCGACCCGGCCTGCCATCTGTCGCCACCCGATGGGCGGTGCGATGTCGGCGATGACACCGAGCGCGAGCGCGGAGTCCATGGCCACCGGCCCACCGTCGAAGAGGCACACCGGCGCGTTGACCAGGCCCGCCCAGTCGGGCAGCACATCGTCGACCTCCGAATCGAGGGGTCGGTTGACGATCACACCGAGGGCGCCGTCGCCGTCATGGTCGAGCAGGAAGACGACACTGCGCAGGAACGGACCCGAATCGATCGCTGGCGTCGCGACCAGCAGCCGTCCTCGCATCGTGTCCATACCTCTATGATGCAGCCATGCCCAGAGACGTGTCGGCGGTCGAGGAATTCACCGTTGACGAGTTGGCCGCTCGGGCCCAGATGACTGTCCGCAACGTGCGCGCGTACGCCGGCCGCGGGCTCATCGCGGCTCCGCGGCTGGAGGGGCGTACGGGCTATTACAACCGTGAGCACCTGCAACGTCTGCAACTGATCCGCGAGCTCATCGAGCGTGGCTACACCCTCGCCGCGGTCGAGAAGGCGATCGCGGGCGCACCCAGCGCTGCGGCTGGACACGCGCTCGACCTGATCAACATCCTTGACCTGCCCAATGACGACGACGGGGCCCAGGTGATGTCACGTGACGCGCTGGCCGCTCTCGCCGGCGTGGAGCGTGATGACGCCCTGATCAACTCCATGGAGGAGTTCGGCCTTGTGGAGTGGGTCGATGGCGATCCCGAGGTGGTCAGGCTGCTGGAGCCGACCGTGGTGCGCACGGGTGCCGCGGCCGTTGCGATCGGACTGGCGCCCGAGACGGTCATCGCACTGTTCCCCGTGCTCAAGTCACATCTTCGCGAGATCGCCGACACCTTCGTACGTGAGGTGTCCACCGAGATCATCAAGCCCTTCATCGACGCGGGGGTTCCCGAGGACCAGTGGCCGCACATCCTGCGGACGATCGAGGACCTCGTACCCATCGCCAGCCAGGTGACGCTGGGCATCTTCCGGAGCCAGTTCCGTGAGGCGATTGACGTCGAGATCGGCCAGCAGCTCAGTGTGCTGAGCGAGACGTCCACCAAGGCCCCAAAACAGAGATAACCCCGCCTGGCGCCGAGGGAGGGAGGGCGCCAAGCGGGGTGACCGTTGACCAGGTCAGGCAGCGCGGAGGCGCAACCTGCTGAGGAGCGACCCGCTGTGCGGCGCGTCATCCTCATCCTCGATGACATCGGTGTAGACGACCGTCTCGCGAGCAGAGTCGCGCAGTCGCTTGCCGTGGCCGTTGAGGTCCGGGTGGTTGGTGGGCACTCCGGCCGACGCGGCGAGAAGCGTGAGCTCCTTCGCGAAGGCCTTGCCGAGTGCCGGGTTGTTGATCTCGGCATCGAGCAGGGCACGCGCACCAGGCATTTCGCTGGCGGCATTGACCCAGGCGGTGATGGCCATGATCTCGGGGCTGTCGACGCTCTCGATGAGCAGTCGGTCCAGCTGGCCACTGAGGCGCTGGAACCAAGTCATCTGGATGTCGAACAAGAGCTCGGTCTCGTTCGCGTAGGCCTCGCGGCCTTCGTCGACCGTGTCGAGCAGATCAGTGATCGAGATGTCGCGGCGCTGGTCAGCGATGGCGAGGATCTCGCGAAGTGTTTCCTTGCGACGGTTGTAAGCATTCCAGGTCATGGGGTGCTCCTTTCGTTTACCGTCGAATCGAGGATTCCATACCCTCGGTACGTACTCTCAGTATGTTCCATACCGACGTCATTTACAAACCATCGGTATGTGATTCGAGGCACACAGCCGTCAGGGTCCTAGACTGGACAAATGTCGCATTCAGCAAAGGTGCATCCCAAGAGCGTTCTTCGCGCCGCCCGCAAGACGACGCGCCGACAGGACTACTCCTCCAGCACCAAGCGCGCCCTGCTCGACAATGCGACCAACCTGTTCACCGACCACGGGTACGCGGGTACATCCCTCGACGAGGTCGTCGCTGCGGCACGGGTGACCAAGGGTGCGTTCTACCACCACTTCCCCAGCAAGCTCGCACTCTTCGAGGCCGTCTTCGAACGCGTGCAGAGCAGCACCACCGTCAAGGTCCAGAAAGCGATCGACAACTCCAAGGACCCGTGGGAACGCGCCCAGATCGGGCTCGAGAAGTTCCTCGAGGTCTGTCGCGAGCCGGGCTATCGGCGCATCTGTCTGCAAGAGGGCCCTGTCGCGTTGGGTCACGAGCGCTGGCACGAGGCCGAGAAGGCATCAACGCTGGGCATCGTCCAGCGCACCGTTGACGACTTGCTGAGCGATCTTGGCGGCGGCGAAAACCTCAACGAGGCATTCGGCATCGTGTTCTACGGCGCGATCAAGTCGGCATCTGAATATGTCGCAGACGCCGAGGACCCCAGCGCTGCCAGCGACGAAGTGCAAGGCGCCATCGGTGCCATCCTGGCGGGTATGCGACTGTTGCCGACGGTCGGCGAGCCTGACGCTTAGCCGTTAGCGGAGGTTGACGGTCCCGTTGCCCTGAGGCGCCAGCTCGAGGAACACGCGCCCCGGGGCGATCGTGATCGGCTTGCCGTCAGCGCCGGTGAAGGCGATGGTCGAATCCAGGTCCGGCTTTGACCAAGTGGCCTCGGTGACCGTCTTGCCGTTGAAGATCATGGCTCGACCGGTTCCCTTGACCACGGTCTCGGGCACCGGGTTGTTGGCGACGTCGGTGTATCCCGCGTCGACGATCTTGGCGAACATCACGATCATCGTGTCTGCCGCGAAGTCGTTCGCAGCAGGAGCGAACCCGTTGGTGCGCACCCATTTGTCGCCCTTGAGCGCCCACTCGGTCCGCGTACCGGGTGAGAACCGCACCGTCGCGCCAGTGGCCGTCTTGGGCGCGGGCGGGGCAGCAGAGTCCGTCGGAGCCGGCTCGGTCTCCTTCGGGGCATCGGCCGGGGTCCAGGTGAGGTAAGGCCCGACGATCGCTGTCGACTTTGCCTTGCTTGCCACGGTCTTGAGGTTGATCAAGCGGTTGTACGGACGCGCCTTGTTCGGGTCGCTGCTGAAGCCAGGTGCGCCGTGGTCTTCGGAGAAGATCGTGGTGCCGGCCTTCTTGACCTCGCTGTAGGTCTTGTTGGCCCCGCCGGACGCGATGATCTGTCCGCCAACCGGGGCCGCCAGGCCGATGTCGGTCGTACGCATCGACCGGACGTGCCCCACCTTGGTCGGAAGTTCGCTGTAGTAGAACGCGGCGAGACGGGTGAGGCCGCCCTCCACGAGCTCTTCAATCACCAGATCCGCCTTGTCGAGTCCGATCTGCGGCTGCCCGCCGACCGTGTTCTCGATCTTCACGACGAACACCGGGTTGTCAGGACGGCCGTTCGGCATGGGAGTCCCGTTCAGCGGCGAGATCTGGACGAGCTTTTCGGACGTCCCCTTCTCGGCATCTGGCGCTGCATCGGAGCCACTGCCGGAGCAACCGGCCAGTGCCAGCGAAGCGGCAGTCATCAATAGCGCTACGCGCGCGAAAGTCTGGGGAGCAGGCATGGATTCAGCATGCCTCATGTACCCAGCGAAACCACGCACCGACCCGGGCGGGCGCGATGAACGACTAACGCGCCGGCCGGCAGGTCAGGCGTTGCGCGGCTTGCGGAATCCTGCCGCAACAGCAGCAGCCTCGGTCGTGAACCACGTCTCGGCGATCGTCTGAGCGTAGAACGGACTGTCAGGCGCGTGATAGATCATCGAGTCCTCGTTGCCCTTGATCGTGTACTCGATCGACGGAGCCCGACCGCCGGAGAGCGGCATGGCCGATCCCGGGAACTTGCCGGGGGCGACTGTTGTCTTGGCGGCTGGCACCTTCTTCGTCAATGGCGCCTTCTTCGCGACAGGCGCCTTCTTCGCCGCCACCTTCTTGGTGACCGGCGCTTTCTCGGCTGGAGCCTTCTTCGCAGTTGGCGCCTTCTTCACGGCTGCGGCCTTCGCAGCCACTTTCTTGGTGACGGGAGCCTTCTCCGCAGCCACCTTCTTCGCGACAGGAGCCTTCTTCGCAGCCACCTTCTTCGCGACAGGAGCCTCCTTCGCAGCCACCTTCTTCGCGACAGGAGCCTCCTTCGCAGCCACCTTCTTCGCGACAGGAGCCTTCTCCGCAGCCACCTTCTTCGCGACAGGAGCCTCCTTCGCAGCCGCCTTCTTCGCGACAGGAGCCCTCGTCGCAGCCGGCGCTTTCTTGGTGACAGGCGTCTCCTTCGCGGCAGGCGTCGTCGGGGCGACCGACATCGCGGCCGACGTCGCGGCCGACGTCGTGAACTGCGCAGGCTCGACCGCGGAAGCGCCGTTCAGCGCCGCCGAAGCAGTTGGCGTCGTCCCGGCTTCGGACTCGGCTGCACCGTGCTCACGCTCGCACTTCATCGTGCGCAGCAGCCACCCCAGGAGGAAACCGAGCAGTGCTGACAAAAGCAGCCAGATGATGATCTCGCCGATGGTGTAACCCGACATGCTCAGCTTCCCTTCACGATGAAGTCGACACGGCGGACTTGCCTGTCGTCGATCTTTGCGCCCATGGCGATGCCGCGGTTGGTGACCTCGCTCTGGCCGGCATTCACGCCAACTTCGAGGAGAACAGGCCGCCTGGCGTCTTCTCTGACCTGCGGCTGCGCGCGAACGAACCCGTCTTGGCCCGCGCCGGGGTGCGCGCCTGTGACGACCGGTCCAGCGGTGCCCGTCTCGGCTAGCTCCTCGTCGACACGCAGGGTGTTGTCCATGCTGAGGTTGCCGAGCGATGGCTCGACCAGCTCGGCGAGCGCTTCTATGGCGGTTTGACTGCCCAACGATCCACCGATCGCGAGCGAGTCTCCGTCGACGCTCAAGGAAAGGTCCTCGACCTCACCCATGTGGGGGATGAGCCCAGGCATCGTGACCAGCCAATCGGCCGTGTCCACCTTGGGATCGACCCTGAGTTCTCCGGACACGGTTCCGAATGTCGCAGCGGCAGCTTCCGTCAGCCTGGACGCGATCTCCGCATTGGGGACGACACCCGACAGGTTGACGCCGTCGACATTTCTGGTGATCGACAGTATTGGAGGCGCGAGCAACGACGAGCTGCCGTCCGTGTCGATCTTGGCCCAGCGCACACCATCGACAGCCTCGACGATCTTTTCGGCTCTCGCGAGCTGCTCGGCAGAGCCGTGGGTGAGGGTGGCCTCTCGCCCATCGAAGTCGACTCGCACGTTGCCGAGCCCTTCAGCGACCAGCGCCTCATATGCCGCGGCGGTGAGGTCGTCGGCGGCCGAGCTGGACCCGACGAAAGCTCCCACAAACACCACAAGGGCGAGAACCAGTCCAGTCAGTCCAGCGAGTGCCTTCGTGTTGGTCTGCGAAATTCTCACGTCACCATCCCTGCCTGGAGCCCCGGACCGCGCCGGGCGTACGCCTACCTAACGAGGCAGGCGTACGGACGCTACGAGAAAGCGCATGTCGTAGGTGGCTGAAACAATGGTCAGATGCCCAGCACGCCAGCATCGTTCGCGCCCGCGACTCGCGACTGGTTCGACACTTCCTTCGCAGCACCCACTCCGGCCCAGGTTGGAGCGTGGGACGGCATCGGCAGCGGTGAGCACGTGCTCGTGGTGGCGCCCACCGGCTCGGGCAAGACCCTGGCGGCATTCCTGACGGCGATCGACGACCTGATGCGGCCGGCCGACACGACCGGTACGCGGGTGCTCTACATCTCGCCGCTGAAGGCTCTCGCCGTCGATGTCGAGCGCAATCTTCGGTCACCGCTCGTCGGCATCACCCACGCGGCGGCGCGACGAGGCGAGAAGTTCCGCGAGGTCACCGTCGGTCTGCGATCGGGAGACACGACGGCACGCGACCGTCGAGCGCTGGTTTCCAGACCACCGGACATTCTCATCACGACACCGGAGTCGCTGTTCCTGATGCTGACCTCGGCCGCCCGCGAGACGTTGCGCGGAGTCGACACGGTGATCATCGACGAGATCCACGCCGTGGCCGGCACCAAACGTGGAGCCCACCTCGCAGTCTCGCTCGAGAGACTCGACGACCTGCTCGCCTCACCGGCTCAACGCATTGGCCTGAGCGCGACCGTGCGACCACACGAAGAGGTGGCCAGATTCCTGGCCGGCGCCGCACCGGTGCGTATCGTCGCGCCCGCTTCCACCAAGACGCTCTCGCTCGAAGTCACCGTGCCGGTCGATGACATGACGCAGCTGCCGGCTTCTCCATCGGCCGGAGACGATCCCGACGCGCCGCGTGCAAGCATCTGGCCCCATGTCGAGCACTCGATTGTCGCGCGGGTGCTCGAGCACCGGTCGACGATCGTGTTCGTCAACTCGCGTGGGCTGGCCGAGCGATTGACTGCCCGGCTCAACGAGACCTATGCCGAGCAGGTTGGTGCAGATGACGCCGAAGGGTCCACCCGACCTCCGGCACAGCTCATGGGAGGCAGTGCGCAGACATCCGGTGTCGACGCAGTGCTCGCCCGCGCCCATCACGGCTCGGTCAGCAAGGAACAACGGGCCCTGATCGAAGATGACCTCAAGGGTGGTCGACTGCGCTGTGTCGTCGCGACCTCCAGCCTCGAGCTCGGCATCGACATGGGGGCGGTCGATCTGGTCATCCAGGTCTCCACGCCTCCGTCCGTGGCCAGCGGTCTCCAGCGGGTCGGCCGCGCAGGCCATCAAGTCGGCGAGATCTCCCGAGGCGTGGTCTATCCGACCTCGCGACACGATCTGCTTGCCTCGGCCGTCACCACCTCGCGCATGCAGGACGGCCTGATCGAGCGACTCGACATACCGTCCAATCCTCTCGACATCCTCGCTCAGCAGACCGTCGCCGCGACAGCCCTCGACACCCTCGACGTCGAGGAGTGGTTTGACGCAGTCCGCCGCAGTGCACCATTCGCGACACTTCCCCGCACCGCATACGACGCGACCCTCGACCTGCTGTCGGGCCGCTATCCGACCGACGAGTTCGCCGAGCTCCGACCCCGTTGGTGTGGGACCGCGACGCCGGAACGATCACGGGTCGACCCGGCGCACAGCGGCTCGCCGTCACCAGCGGCGGCACGATCCCCGATCGCGGAATGTTCTCGGTGACGCTGGCGGCCGGCACCGAGGAGTCGGGCAGCCGCAAGGTCGGCGAGCTCGACGAGGAGATGGTCTACGAGTCGCGCATCAACGATGTGTTCGCGCTCGGCGCCACGAGCTGGCGGATCCAAGAGATCACTCACGACCGAGTCGTCGTCACGCCCGCGTTCGGCCAGCCGGCTCGACTCCCGTTCTGGAAGGGTGACAGCGTCGGACGACCCTATGAGCTGGGCGAGGCGATCGGCCAGTTCGTCCGCGAGCTCTCCACGCTGTCGCCCAAGAAGGTCGCCGAGCATGCTGCCGGCGTCGGTCTGGGCAAGCAGGCCACCGACAATCTTGTGTCCTACCTTCACGACCAACGTCAGGCAACGGGGCACATCCCTTCCGACCGCAGCCTTGTCGTCGAGCGCTTCCGCGATGAGCTGGGCGATTGGCGGGTCGTGCTGCACTCCCCCTTTGGCCGCCGCGTTCATGCGCCCTGGGCGCTGGCTGTCGCAGCGCGCATCATCGAGCGCTACGGCATCGACGGCTCCGTCGTCGCCAGCGATGACGGGATCGTCGCCCGCATACCCGACACCGAGGTCGAACCGCCCGGTGGTGAGCTGTTTGTGTTCGACGCCGACGAGCTCGACAAGGTCGTCACCGCAGAGGTCGGCGGCTCGGCACTGTTCGCCTCACGTTTTCGCGAGTGCGCAGCGCGGGCACTGCTCCTCCCGCGTCGCAACCCGGGCTCCCGTGCGCCACTGTGGCAGCAGCGCCAGCGATCGGCGCAGCTGCTCGACGTGGCCCGCAACTATCCCGAGTTCCCGATACTGCTCGAGACGGCTCGCGAGTGCCTCCAAGACGTCTACGACCTGCCGGCGCTGACGGCACTCTCGCGCCGCATCGCGTCACGAGAGATCTCGATCGTCGAGGTCACCACCGACAAGGCGTCACCGTTCGCCCAGACACTGCTGTTCGGCTATGTCGCCGCCTTCCTCTACGAGGGCGACACCCCGCTTGCGGAGCGGCGGGCATCGGCTCTGACACTCGACCCGACCCTGCTCGCCGAGCTCCTCGGACGTGCAGAACTTCGTGAGCTGCTTGACCCCGAGGTCATCGAACGTACTGAGCACGAGCTGCAGCGGTTGGCCGACGACCGCCGCGCCAAGGACGTCGAGGGCGTCGCCGATCTGCTCCGAATGCTTGGTCCGCTCTCGGCAACGGAGGTCGCTGCGCGCCTTGAGCCAGACTCCGCGAGCAACGTCGAGACCTGGCTCGCCGAGCTGCGCGAGACCCGCCGAGCAGTGGCGATCGTGATCGCGGGCGACGAGCGCTGGGCGGCCGTCGAGGATGCCGCACGGCTGCGCGATGCGCCTCGGCGTCTCCCTGCCGCTCGGCATCTCCGAGGCGCTGTTGGCGCCGGTTGCCGATCCGCTGACCGATCTGATCTCCCGCTACGCGCGCACGCATGGCCCCTTCACTACCGAAGAGGTAGCCACGCGGTTCGGCCTCGGCAATGCCATCGCCCTTCAGGTGCTGCGGCGTCTGACTCGCGATGGTCGAGTGACCGAGGGCGAGTTCAGGCCCCAAGCCACCGGATCGGAGTGGATCGAGCCCGGCGTGCTGCGCCGCATACGTTCTCGCTCACTGGCCGCCGCGCGCCAACAGGTCGAGCCGGTCGAGCCGGCGACCTATCGCCCGATTCCTTCCGTCATGGCAAGGAGTCGGCTCGTCGCTGCGGGGTGCCGAGGGCGTGCTGTCGGCCAGTCGATCAGCTCGCCGGGCTTGCCCTGCCTGCTTCCGCCTGGGAGTCGCTGGTCCTGCCGGCCCGCGTACGCGACTACTCCCCCGCGATGCTCGACGAGCTGACCTCGGCCGGCGAGGTCGTGTGGATCGGGCGCCGGATCACTGCCCGGCAACGACGGCTGGGTTCAGCTCTCCCCGGCTGACCTGGCGCTGCCACCCGCCGTGCCTGTGTCAGAGCCGGCACCACTGCACGCGGCGATCATCGAGGCGCTCGGCGGCGGCGGCGCGTTCTTGTTCCGTCAGCTCACCGAGGTGCTTGACCTGCAAGACGATCTGCACGATGCCGACGACCGTACGATCGCCGATGCGCTGTGGGACCTCGTCTGGTCCGGCCGGGTCAGCAACGACACCTTCGCCCCCATCCGCACGCTGGTCGGTCGCGGCGGCGCTCACCGTACGACCCGGCCAGCGCCGCGGGGGCGTATTCACGGGCGCCGGATCCAGCCGCGCGTCGCGCTGCAAGGACCCCCCACAGTCAGCGGCCGATGGTTCGCATTGCCAGAAGCGCCCGCCGACTCCACCAGCCTGCAACTTGCTCGTACCGAGCCGTTGCTCGGGCGCTACGGCGTCGTCACCCGTGGATCGGTGATGGCCGAAGGCACACCCGGCGGATTCGCCGGCGTCTACAGGGTGCTCCGTGAGCTCGAGCAGACGGGGGCTTGCCTGCGTGGCTACTACATCGAGACCCTTGGGGCAGCCCAATTCGCGGCCCCTGCCACGGTCGACCGGATGCGCACCCACGTCAACGACGACGACGCCGTCACCGATGCCGAAGCACTGACACTCGCGGCGACCGATCCGGCCAATCCCTTCGGAGCCGCGTTGCCGTGGCCCACCCGTGCGGTCGAGTCAACGCACCGACCGGCTCGCAAGGCCGGATCGCTGGTGGTCATTCATGACGGTCGATTGGTGCTCTACCTCGAGCGAGGTGGCAAGAAGGCCTTGGCTTTCGACGAAGAGCCCGCACGCCTGGCCGCCGCATCCGCGTCGCTGGCCTCGACAGTGCGCGCGAGGCGAGTCCATCGGCTCAGCGTCGAAACTGTCGATGGTCGCCCGATCACCGACAGCCCGCTGGGTGAGGCACTCCGCGAAGCTGGGTTCGAGCGCACTCCCAAAGGTTTGAGGCTCGATGCCTGAGGGTGACACCGTCTGGCGTACCGCGCGGCTGTCTCCACGAAGCACTGGCTGGTCAGGAGCTGACCCACAGCGATTTGCGCGTGCCCGCATTTGCAACGCTCGACCTGGCCGGCCAACCCGTCGACGAGGCGGTGAGCCGCGGCAAGCACCTCCTGATCAGGGTCGGCCGACACTCGATCCACACACACCTCAAGATGGAGGGCGCGTGGCACGTCTATCGACTCGACGAGAGCTGGCGCCGACCCGCCCACACAGCCCGAGTCGTGCTCTCGACGTCACAACGCCAGGCTGTCGGCTTCTCGCTTGGCATCACCGAGGTCCTCGACCGACATGCCGAGGGCCAAGCACTGTCCTACCTCGGCCCCGATCTGCTCGGTCCCGATTGGGATCTCGACGAAGCCGTCCATCGAGTGGCGGCGGATCCGTCGGTCCCGGTGTTCGTGGCACTGCATGATCAGCGCAATCTCGCGGGCTTCGGCAATGAATACGTCAACGAGCTGTGCTTCTTGACCGGAGTGCTGCCGAGCCGTCCCGTCGCCGAGGTCCCCGACATCTCCCGGATGATCTCCCGCGGTCAGACCATGATCTGGGCCAACCGCGAACGTGCGCAGCGCACGTTCACCGGCGACAGCCGCAAGAGCGAGCACCACTGGGTCTTCTCTCGGGGCGGTCGACCCTGCCGCCGCTGTGGCACGACGATCTTGCGCGGCGAGCTCGGCGATGCACCAACTCGTCTGCGCAACACCTTCTGGTGTCCCAGCTGCCAGACCTAGCTGGTCAGGACGCGAGTGACGCAACCTTCGCCTTGCCGAACACCATCTCCTGCTCGAGATCGGTGCGCTTCATGTCGCGCGAGTCCAGGAACCAGTTCTGCCGGATCGTCCAGGGCGAGGTCAGCCCCTGCTGCGGCAGCTCGTTGACGACGCGCTGCACGTAGCCCGACGTCAGGTCGAGGATCGGTCGCGGCGCGTCCCCGGCACCCTTCGGGTCGGGCATGCCGTAGTCGACAGCCCTTCGCGTCCATGTGGTTGATCAGCCTGCAGACGTACTGCGACGACAGGTCGGCGCGCAGAGTCCACGAGGCGTTGGTGTAGCCGACGCACCAGGCGAAGTTGGGCAGCCCGCTGAACATCAGGCCCTTGTAGACATACAGCTCGTGCGGGTCGATGTCCTTGCCGTCGACGCTGAGCTTGAGCTGGCCGAACGCGACAACCTGCAAGTCCCGTGGCCGTGACGACGATGTCGGCGTCGAGGCGCTCGCCCGACTCCAGCTCGATGCCGTTCTCGTCGAACGACTTGATGTGGTCGGTGACGATCGACGCCTTGCCGCTGCGGATCGTACGGAACAGGTCGCCATTGGGCACGATGCACAGACGCTGGTCCCACGGGTCGTACACGGGGGTGAAGTGCGGGTCGAGGTCATAGCCCTCGGGCAGTCGCTTGGCCGCCATGCTTGAGCAGCAGCTTGCGCGACTGCTTGGGGAACCGCTGGCAGAACTGGTACATGCCGATCGAGAACATCGCGTTCTTGCGTCGGATCGCCCGGTGCGCGAAGCCGTCTGGCAACACCTTGCGCATCACGTCGGCGACCTTGTCGTCCTCCGGAAGCGCCATCACGTACGACGGCGACCGCTGCAGCATCGTGATGTGCTTGACGTCGTCGGCCATCGACGGGATCAGGGTCACCGCGGTTGCGCCGCTGCCGATGACGACGACTTCCTTGTCGGCATAGTCGAGGTCCTCGGGCCAGAACTGCGGGTGGATCACTTGGCCCTTGAACGACTCGAGTCCCGGGAAGTCGGGCGTGTAGCCCGTGTCGTAGTTGTAGTAGCCGCTGCAGAGGTAGACAAATGATGCGGTCTGCGTGACGGTCTTGCCATCGACCTGCGAGGTGACGGTCCACATCGCGTCCTCGGTCGACCACGCCGCCGAGATGACCCGGGTGCCGAACTGGATGTTCTTCTTGATGCCGAACTCGTCGGCCGCCTCGCGGATGTACGTGCGGATGTCGTCACCGTCGGCAATCGCCTTGGGGTTCTTCCACGGACGGAAAGGCCAGCTCAGGGTGTACATGTCGGAGTCCGAGCGGATGCCCGGATAGCGGAAGAGGTCCCAGGTGCCGCCAATCGCGTCACGTGCCTCCAGGATCGCGTAGGTCTTGCCGGCGCACTCGGTCTGCAGGCGATAGGCCGCACCGATCCCTGAAAGTCCAGCACCCACGATGATGACGTCGACGTCTGCGCTCATGTTCTCCTCTTTCGCATACCCTCGGTATGCGACAGTAGCCCAGATCTGCGCCCCGGTCACGGGTCTTGGCAATCCAATGGCCGGCCATCGATTCCCCGGGCCTGCCAGCGCGATCAATCGGGCGTGTCGCATCTGTCTTGCCAGCTCACTCTAGGATCATGCTCATGACCGAGCAGATCGTGGAGACGACCGCCGAGCCGACCTATCCGCCCCGCTGGATGATGCTGATCGCCGGGGCCATCGGCCTGACCGCCTCGATCGTCCTCACCGTCGACAAGGCCCGGCTCTCAGACGACCCCACCAAGACGTTCAGTTGTGACATCAACGCCTTCGTCAGCTGCGCCGGGGTGATGGCGTCCGACCAAGCCTCCGCGTTCGGCTTCCCCAACTCATATCTCGGGATCCTCGGCTTCGCCGGCGTCGCGCTGATCGGGCTGGCCCTGCTGCTGCGGGTCAAGCTGCCTTCGATCGTGCCGATCGGCTTGTGGCTCGGCACCCTGTTCGGCATCGGTATGGTCACCTGGCTGCAGTTCCAGAGCATCTACGAGATCGGCAAGCTCTGCCCCTACTGCATGGTCGTGTGGGCCGTCATGATCCCGCTGTTCGTGCTCGTCACGGCCTGGGTGCTGCGTGAGCTGCGTCCGGCCAGCGGCCTGACGCGATTCTTCACCGACTGGACCGTGCTGATCATTGGACTCTGGTACGTCGGCGTTGCCGCCGCGATCTGGTTTGAGTTCGGTGAGAACCTCTGGGCCTAGGTCGCCGCGGCGACTCGTTCCAGAACTGTCGCCAGGCGCGTGTCGCGCTCAGTGACACCGCCCGCGTCGTGACTGCTCAGCCGGACCACGACCCTGTTGTAGACGTTTGACCACTCGGGATGGTGGTCCATCTCCTCGATCGGGCCGGCCGCGCGATTCATGAAGCCCAGCGCGGCACGAAAGTCGGCGAACTCGTACGTCTTGGTGATCGCGTCACCATCGGCCGACCATCCGGTCAGGTCCTCGAGCGCGTCGGCCAATTCGTCCTCGGTGAAAGTGCTCATGTGTCGACGGTACGCCGGGTTGCGCAGGGCCCAAGGCGGGCTGCTCGCGAAGATGCAAATATGAACCCATGTCTGCCTCGAACGTGTGCCCCTCGTGCGGCGAGAGCGATTCTCTCCGCGGCACCGGAACGGGTGACGACATCGAGATCACTTGCGGACGCTGTGGTCATCGCTGGATCCGAGGTGGACCTTCGTGCCGTACCTGTGGCGGGCACGAGGTAGCGACCATCCCTCAGGTGATGGCACGTACCTCTCGAGGCAACCAGTTGTCGATCGTCGGGAATCGCGATGTCACGCTGTGCGTCGACTGCGACGCCGAGATGATCTCCAGCTGCAAGTCGACCCGCCAGTGGGTTCCCGAGGACTACGCGTCGGCCTACCTGACCGATCGCCACGCCGCGCGTCCAGAGCCGACGCCGTCCAAGCCAGCACCGAGACCAGTCCCGACTCCCGCGCCAAGCGTGCGACCCGCACCACCGAAACCAGCCGCCAAGACCGAGACGATCCGACCAACTGTGCGCCAGGCCATCGGCGAGCACATGACGGCGAGCTCCGGCGCCGATCCCTTGGCGATGCTCAGTCTGGGCCAGCACCTCGGACCGAGCACCCGCCTCGAGGACATCTCGGGCGCAGGAGCCGCTGAGGCATTGGCCGAGTGGTTCGTCAGAACCTGGGCCGAGCATGACAGCGATCGCCGCGTGGCCGTCCGCAGCAGCATCAACGATGCGTACGCCTTCTGGCTCGCGAAGGGCTGGATCGCCAACGATCCGTCGGCCGATTTGCCGAAGTGATGGAGCTGCCGGGGCGTGGAGCTGCCGGGATCCCTTTCCTGGCAACGCTGACGTGGCGCTACGCGCGGATGCAGCATTGCGAGGAGGGGCCCACTCGGTTCCCGGCAGCTCCACGAAAAAGGACCTCGACCCATTCGGGTCGAGGTCCATCTTTTTCGTGGAGCTGCCGGGAATCGAACCCGGGTCCTATGGCGCTGAGCCAGGGCTTCTACGGGTGTAGTTCGCCTAACGCTTTTCTCAGCCCCGGAGCTCGGACGAACGCGTCTCCGACAGGCTCAGTCGCATAAATGTCCCGGTCACACCCTGCGACGTGGTGTGACAAGCAAGTCCCCTAAATGACGTTGGTGATCTGGGACGGGGACGCTCCCAGGCCAACGCTTCACCTATCGCTTAGGCAGCGAGGGCGAAGTCAGTGCGATTGGAATCGGCACTTGTTGGTTTCCAGAGATCGTTAAAGAGATAACCCTGGATCCTCTACCCGCTTCTCCTGAATCGAACGACCTTAGTCGAAACCGATCAGCCCCTCTTGAATTTTCAAATGCCACCGAAGCGGCACTCACCATCATACGCGCGTTGGCGACACTTCCCAGCGCTCAGGACTCAGACTGCAGAGCGTCCGGGCTGATCTTGCGGCCGTGAATCAGCGTGACAGCACACACCGCGGCAACCACGAGCATCCCCGCACAGATCCACAGTCCGGTCCGGTAGCCCGGTGAGAAGACGGCCGGGTCGGCGAAGTTGGCGCCGGCGATACCGGCGATTGGCGGGATCGCGGCAACTGCGAGCAGTGAAGCTGTACGAGCGACAGCGTTGTTGATACCCGAGGCGATACCGGTCTGTTCGGTCGGTGCGGCCGCCAGAACAGCCGTGGTGAGCGGAGCCACCAGCAGGGTGATGCCTGCACTGAAGACGACCGCTCCCGGCAACACATCAAGCCAGAAGCTGGCATCGCGGCCCACCCGCAGCAGCATGAGAAGGCCGGCCGCCGCGATCAGTGGGCCGAACGTCATCGGCCAACGCGGGCCGATCCGTGCCCCCAGCTCCCCCGCCTTGGACGAGAACAACAACATCATGATCGTGAGCGGGATCGTCGCGAGTCCGGCCTCCAGCGGAGTGAAACCGCTGACGTACTGCAGCTGAAGCACGAGCAGGAAAAGCGCGCCGCTCAGCGCTCCATAGATCGCGAAGGTGCAGATATTTGCCGCCGTGAAGATCCGATCGGCAAACAGGCTGAGCGGTACGAGTGCATGCGGAGTCACCTTCTGGTGCACCACGAACACCACCATCAACGCCAGCCCGAGGGCGGTCCACGTCCAAGACTTCTCGACCAGCCCGTAGGTGAGCAACGCCAAGCCGGCGGCGGCGAGGGCCGCACCGGCGAGGTCGAGCTTGCCCTGCTCGCCCTTGGTCTCCGGCACGTGCTTGACCGACAACCAGATCACCACTGCAGCGAGCGGCACGTTGAGCCAGAAGATCGAGCGCCAGCCGATCGCGTCGACCATCCAACCACCGAGCAACGGGCCGATCGCCGTCGTGACACCAGCGAGACCGGACCACATGCCGATCGCCTTGCCACGGTCTTCTGCGACGAAGGACGCCGAGATGATGGCCAGGCTGCCCGGCGTCAGCAACGCCGCGCCAACGCCCTGCAACCCGCGGGCCGCCACCAGGACCTCGATCGTCGGAGCCGCTGCGCACATCACCGAAGCGATCGCGAACCACGCGACGCCGACGACGTAGACCTTGCGCCGACCGAGCCGGTCACCCAGTGATCCGCCGACGAGGATCAGCGCCGCGAGAGTCAGTGTGTAGGCGTTGACCGTCCACTGCAGGCCGGTGACGCCCCCGTCAAGGTCACGGTCCATGGCGGGCAACGCCAGACTGACGATCGACCCGTCGAGGAACGCCATCCCCGAACCGAGGATCATCGCTGCGAGCAACCACTTGCCCTGGGCGCTGGCGAGCCTCATGACGCCTCGAAGAGCCCGACGCCGTTGTTCCAGAGGACGTCCGCAAGCCAGGCGTCGCCCAGGTCGAGCCGTTGCAAGGCCTCCACCTGATGTGCGTACGCATAGGGGATGTTCGGGAAGTCTGTGCCGAACAAGATGCGGTCCTGCAGGTCGACGAGGCGTGGCGTGATGGCGGCCGGAGCCGGGCCGTCCCAAAAGTCGACGAAAACCATCGTGGTGTCGAGTCGCACGCCGTCATAACGGTCTGCGAGGTCAAGGAATTCCCCGTACTCCGGCATTCCCATGTGCGCGATGATCACGTTCAGCGCAGGATGGCGGCTGAGCACATCCGTGACACCGGCCGCCCCGGTGTGACGACCCGGCGCGGGGCCCGAACCGGCATGCAGCACGATCGGCGTGCCGCTATCGGCGAGCGCTCCCCACACGGGCTCGAGCAGGGGGTCGTTGGCCGCGAAGTCGCCGACCTGCAGATGAGCCTTGAACACCTCGACACCCGCGGCGATCAGATCTGGAACGTACGTCGACGCTTCGGGTTCTGGATAGAACGTCGCCGACCACAACGTGTCGGGGGTGCGCGAGGCGAAGCCGCTGGTCCACTCGTTCATGAAGGTCGCAATGCCCGGCTTGTGCGCGTAGGACAGCGAGGAGAACTTCCTGACACCCATTGCCCGCAGTTGTTCAACCCGCTCTTCGTCAGTGCCGCGGTAGGCGATCGGCCAGCTGCGGCCGAGGAGCGGCCCGGCCGAGTCGAAGTAGGCCCACACCTTCGCCATGATCGCGGGAGGCATGAAGTGCGTGTGCACGTCGAACAGGCCAGGAATGCCGAGCTCAGCTGCCAGACTCGGCAACGCCGAGTCTTCGAGGGGCTCTGTCACCCCATGCCCTTGAGCCGGCGTCCGAGGTCGCGTTCGGCCTCGCGGGTCGCAGTACGTTCGGCGATCGCGTGGCGCTTGTCATAGGTCTTCTTGCCGCGTGCGAGCGCGATCTCCACCTTGGCGCGGCCGTCCTTGAAGTAGATGGACAGCGGGATGATCGTCAGACCCTTCTCAGTCGTACGACGCTCGATTCGCTCGATCTCGGTGCGGTGGAGCAACATCTTGCGACGCCGACGGGTCTCGTGGTTGGTCCAGGTGCCTTGGGTGTACTCCGGGATGTGGACGTGGAGCAGCCACGCCTCACCGCGCTCAACCTCGCCGAAGCCATCGACAAGGGATGCGCGACCGGCACGCAACGACTTCACCTCGGTGCCGGTGAGGACAAGTCCAGCCTCAAAGGTGTCTTCGATGTGATAGTCGTGGCGCGCCTTCTTGTTCTGCGCAACGAGCTTTCGCCCGACCTCTTTAGCCACGTGTGCAGGTTACAGCCAGGAGGCAGGATTGGTCGTCGCCCCGTTGGCGATAACCATGAAGTGCAGGTGGCAGCCGGTGGAATAGCCGGTCGACCCGACATAGCCGATGACGTCGCCCCTGTTGACCCGCGAGCCGGAGCTCTTCGCGAAGCGGCTCAGGTGGTTGTAGGTCGTCACGATGCTCTTGCCGCGCATGATCCCGTTGTTGAGGATCACCCGGTTGCCGTATGCGCCGTTGTAGTACTGGCTGATGATGGTGCCGCTGGCCGCAGCCTTGATCGGCGTGCCACATCCAACGCCGAAGTCGGTGCCGTCGTGCAGCTTGTAGACATGGGTGATGGGGTGCACGCGCATCCCGTACTGCGAGGTGATCCGGCCGTTGACGGGGTAGGACAGTGTGCCCCCGCCGTCGCCACCTGAACCTGAACCGCCGCTGCTCAGCTCCTTCTCGGCAAGTGCGCGGAGCTGTGCCTCCAGGCGGTTGCGCTCGGCGATCTCCTGGCGATACTTCTCCTCGTCCTCCTTCTTGGAGGCAGCCGCGCTGCTGCGGGCCGCTTCACGGGTGGTGACGAGGCCTGCGATGGCGGTGCGCTGGGCCTCAGCCTGCGCTTCGAGCTCGGTGGTGCGCACGAGGTTGGCGGCCGCTTCGGCGCGCTGCTTCTTGACCAGGTCGCGAAGCTTCTGCACCTCGTCGCGCTTGACCGCAAGCAGCACCTTGGTGGCAGCCAGACCCTGCATCGTCGCGACCTGTGCGTCACTGACCGAGTCGTTGAGATTCATCCGCTCGGTGAACGTGTTGGGATTCTCGCCCCGGAGGAGATCGCCGAAGGCACGCAAGCCACGGTCGCCCTGCTGAAGGTTCTCGACGGTGAACTGCTCGACCTTGGCTTCTGAGTCGCTGAGCTCCGCCTCGCCCTTTTCGAGCTTGGCGACAGCGCTGTCAAGGTTGGCCTGGCTGACCACGAGCTTGGCCTGCATCTCGGCGTCACGCTGTTGAGCCACGGCGAGCAGGCCACGAGTCGTGCCGAGCTGGTTCTCGGCGATGTCGAGCTTGCCCTGGGCTGCGCGGAGCGCGAGCACGGCAGCGGAGTACTCCGCGGTCGAACCGTCGAGTGCCTTCTTGGCCGCCTTTGCAGCGGCGCTGGCTTCCTGCTTCTGACGCTCAAGGTCGCCCTTGGAGTCTGCGGTGGATGGGCTCGAGACGGCAGCCATCATCGCGACGGCTAGGAATCCTGCCGCCAGGGTTCTACGTCTTGACCTGACCATGACCTCGACCTTGGGGGAAGTTTCTCGCGTACGAGACTGTCGATGCGTGATGCTGATGTTGCCACAGTGAAAGCAGTGACGTGACAACCCTAGGGCATTTGGCTCAAACGTCGAGGTATTTGCGGGTCATCACGAGTGTCGGAACCAGCGCGAGCAGCAGCGCGAGCACCGTCGTGTAACCCATCACCATGAAGGCTTCCTGCCATCTGACCCACGTGGTGATCTCTCCGAGAGTGTCTCGGAGATAGCCGTAGACGACGAAGTACATGAAGGCGGCGAGCCCTGCCGCGGCCAGCGCGGCCGAGATCAGCGCTGCCAGCATCGACTCGAGGATGAACGGAAGCTGGATGTGCCAGCTCGACGCACCAACCAGTCGCATGATCCCGATCTCTCGGCGGCGCGCGTACGCCGTCATGCGGATCGTGTTGGACACCTGGAGGATTGCCGCCACGATCAGCAGCATCGACGTCGCAAGTGCCGCCCAGCGCATCTTGGACAAGATCTCGAAGAGAGGTCCCAGCAGCTTGCGCAACGAGTTGACGTTGCCCACGCCGTCCATGCCCGACACCTGGCTGACCACGCCGTCGAACTTCTGCGGGTCCTTGAGTGTCACGAAGTACGACTCGGGGAATGCGTCCGGGCCGAGCGTCTCCAGCTGCGCCTTGCCGGTCTCGGTCTGCCCAAGCAGCTCGCGAGCCTGGCCGTAGTTCTCCGCAGGCGTACGGATGTTGAACGTCTTGACCTCGGAGTTCTCACGCAGCGCGGCCTGCACGGCCGCCTTCTGGTCGTCGGTCGCCACGCCGCCCAGGCAGTTGGTGCTCGGTGAGTTCTTGGTGCAGAGGTTGATCTGCAGCTGTAGGCGGTCGCCGAAGTACTTCTCGGTGCGGTCGGCCTGGCCTTGGATCAGCAGACCCAATGCGGCCAGCAGCAGTGACACCGTCATCGTGACGACCAATGAGATCGTCATGGACTTGTTGCGTGAAAGGCTCGCGCCCAGTTCGCTCAATGTGGTTCGCACGAGTCCTCCTCAGTTCTGGTAGCCGTAGATGCCGCGGGCCTCGTCGCGCACGATCAGCCCGCCTTCGAGCTCGATGACGCGCTTGCGCATCTGGTCGACGATCGTCGAGTCGTGCGTTGCCATCACGACAGTGGTGTCGGTGCGGTTGATGCGGTCAAGGAGCTTCATGATGCCGACACTGGTGGCCGGGTCGAGGTTGCCGGTGGGCTCGTCGGCGATCAGGATCATCGGCCGGTTGACGAATGCGCGGGCGACAGCGACGCGCTGCTGCTCACCGCCGGACAGCTCGTCGGGCATGCGATGTCCCTTGCCCTCGAGGCCAACCATCTCGAGTGTCTCGGGAACGACCTTGGCGATCTCGCTGCGTGACTTGCCGATCACCTGCAGGGCAAACGCGACGTTCTCGGTGACGGTCTTGTTGGGCAGCAGCCGGAAGTCCTGGAAGACCGTGCCGACCTGGCGGCGCAGCTTGGGCACCTTCCAGCTCGAGAGCTTGTTGATCTCCTTGCCGGCGACGTACACACGTCCGGACGTCGGCGTGGTCTCGCGCAGGATCAGGCGGAGGAAGGTCGACTTGCCTGATCCGGAGGCGCCGACGAGAAAGACGAACTCGCCCTTCTCGATCTCAAGATCGAGGGCGTCGAGCGCAGCGCGCTTCTGGCCGGGATAGGTCTTGGTGACCTTGTCGAATCGAATCACTCGATCGAGTGTAGGTCGGTCACCCCACGACACCGGTAAGGCTCGCTGCACCGAGCCACATCCGCGCCAGCGCGCCGTCACGGTGGACACTGGCGATCACGTCAACGTTCGGGTGCTGCCCTGAACGCTCAGGAAGGACGCGCCGTATGACTGGTTCGCGCAAGGATCTCGGGATCGGGATGGTCGGCTACGCCTTCATGGGCGCCGCCCACTCCCAGGCATGGCGCACGGCCCCCGCGTTCTTCGACCTCCCGCTGCACCCCCGCATGGCCGCCATCTGCGGCCGCAACGCGAGGCGGCCGGCGATGTCGCCCGGCGTTTCGGCTGGGAGTCGTCGAGACCGACTGGCGAGCGCTGCTCACCCGCGACGACATCGACGTCATCGACATCTGCACTCCCGGCGACACCCACGCCGAGATCGCGATCGCCGCGCTCGAGGCCGGCAAGCACGTGCTGTGCGAGAAGCCACTCGCCAACAGCGTCGCCGAGGCCGAGGCGATGGCCGACGCCGCGGCCGAGGCCGCAGCGCGCGGCGTACGGGCGATGGTCGGGTTCACCTACCGCCGCACTCCGGCCGTGGCGCTCGCCCAGCACTGGTCGCCGAGGTCGGCTCGGGACGATCCGCCACGTACGAGCGCAGTACCTGCAGGACTGGCTCACCGACGAGAACGCTCCCCTCAACTGGCGCCTCGACAAGGACAAGGCCGGCTCGGGATCGCTCGGTGACATCGGCGCCCACATCATCGACATGGCGCAGTACGTCACCGGCTCGCAGATCCAGTCGGTCAACGGGCTGATGGAGACCTTCGTCAAGACCCGCCCCTTCGCGCCGGGTCAGCTCGGCGGATCGGCCGATGGCGGGCGCGGCCCGGTGACTGTCGACGATGCGGCCGCCTTCACCGCGCGGTTCGCCGACGGGTCAGTGGGTGTCTTCGAGGCGACCCGGTTCGCGACCGGGCGTCAGCAATTCGCTGCGGCTCGAGGTCAACGGATCCAAAGGCTCGCTCGCCTTCGACTTCGAGGACATGAACGTGCTGGAGTTCTTCGACGGCACCGAGGATCGCTCGGCCGCCGATTCGCCGGATCATCGTGACTGAGGCCTCGCACCCGTACATCGCGGCGTGGTGGCCACCGGGCCACGGCTCGGGTACGAGCACGGCTTCACCCACCAGGTCGTCGATTTCGTCAACGACGTCGCCGCGGGCAACAATCCCGCCCGTCATTCGCCGACGGACTCGCGGTGCAACGCGTTCTCGATGCGGTCGAAGCAGCTCACCGACGGCACCACCCATACGACCGGGGCGTGACCAGCCGCTCCGGCGACGACGTCGACTAGTCGGCCTGGCCTCGGCGCCAGCGGATGCCGGCCTCGATGAAGTCGTCGATCTCGCCGTCGAGCACAGCCTGGGTGTTGCCGGTCTCGTGCTCGGTGCGCAGGTCCTTGACCATTTGGTAGGGGTTGAGCACGTAGTTGCGCATCTGGTCGCCCCATGACGCCTGGACGTCGCCGCGCATCTCGTCGAGCTGGGCACGCTCCTCGGCCTTCTTGAGGGCGAGCAGCTTGGCCTTGAGGATCACCATGGCGCTGGCCTTGTTCTGCAGCTGGCTCTTCTCGTTCTGGCAGCTGACGACCGTGCCGGTGGGGATGTGGGTCAGGCGTACGGCCGAGTCGGTCGTGTTGACGCTCTGACCGCCGGGGCCGGACGAGCGGTAGACGTCGACGCGGATCTCTTCTTCGGGGATGTCGATCTCGTCGGTCTGCTCCAGCACCGGCACGACCTCGACCGCGGCGAACGACGTCTGGCGGCGGCCCTGGTTGTCGAAGGGCGAGATGCGTACGAGGCGGTGCGTGCCGGCCTCGACCGAGAGCGTGCCGTACGCGTACGGCGCCTTGATCGCGAAAGTCGTCGACTTGAGACCGGCCTCCTCGGCGTACGACGTGTCGTAGACCTCGACGGTGTAGCCGTGGCGCTCGGCCCAGCGGATGTACATGCGCTGCAGCATCAGGGCGAAGTCGGCAGCGTCGACGCCGCCGGCACCGGAGCGGATCGAGACGAGCGCGTCGCGGATGTCGTACTCCCCCGACAGCAGGGTGCGGATCTCGAGGGCGTCGATGGCCTTCTGGATCCTGGCGAGCTCCTTGGCGACTTCGGCCTCGGCGTCGGCGTCGCCTTCTTCGGCGGCCATCTCGTGCATCAGCTCGACGTCGTCGAGGCGCTGGCGCAGGCCGGTGACGCGCTCGACCTCGGCCTGCAGGGCTGAGAGCCGGCTGGTGACGCGTTGCGCGTTGGCCTGGTCGTCCCACAGTCCGGGGTCGCCGACCTCTTCTTGCAGGGTGGCGATCTCAGCCCTGATCGAGTCGAGGTCGAGCACCTTCTCGATGGACGACAGGGTCGCGTCGAGTGCCTTGGTCTGGTCTGCGAAATCCACGGTTGCCACTAGTCGAGGTTACTTGGTGGCGTCACACGCTCTTGCGGCGGAACTCCCGTGCTCCGGTGGGTCCGTCGGCGCCGTGCGACTTCTCGCTGCCGTCGCGCTCAACACCTTCGGCGGAGGCGTGCTTGGTGGAGTTCTTCTTCTCGAGCGCTTCGCGGAACTTGGCCTTCATGTCGGTCAGGCCACCTTCCTGCTTGGCGGCCGACTTGTTGGCGGCAGTCTTCTTGGTCGGTTTCTTGTCAGCCATGCCCTCACCCTATGCCCCGATTGTGATGTGATCGACCCCATGAGCTGCACCTTCTGCGGCATCGTCGACGGATCGGTCGATGCGCACCTCGTCCTGGACGATGAGCACGTCGTCGGATTCCTCGACACTACGCCCGGTGTTCAAGGGGCACGTGCTCGTGGTGCCGCGTCAACATCTCGTCACGCTCGGCGATCTGCCCGAGGAGCTGATGGTGCCGCTGTTCGGTGCCGCCAAGCGGGTCGGCAAGGCGCTCACCTCGGGGCTTGGCGCGCAGGGCACATTCGTCGCGATGAACAATGTGGTCTCGCAGAGCGTCCCGCACCTGCACGTGCACGTCGTGCCGCGGACGAAGGGTGACGGGTTGCGCGGCTTCTTCTGGCCCCGCACGAAGTACGCCGACGGTGAAGCCGAGCAGTACGCCGCCACGATCCGCACCGCGCTGTAGCGGTGAGCGTGCGTCTACGGGGCTACGGTTCCTGCGGGTGCTCCAAACCAAACGGACCAGCTGCCGAAACGGTGATCTCGTCGCTCTCGATCACATGGCCCGCATCGCAGCGCGCCACAATGCTCACCGGCTCGCCGCAGTCACTGTGACTCATCGCGGGTGGGTATGGCGGAGGATCGTGCTTGTTTCCCCATCCAAGCAAGGCGAATACGGCCGGCATCAGGTCACGACCCGCGTCGGTCAACACGTACGCCTCCCGCTGCCGTCGGCCAGGATCCTGGTAGGGCTGCTTCTCCAAGATGCCGCACTGGGTGAGGTCGCGCAGCTTGGTGGCAGTGGTCGCGTCAGTGAGGTCCGCGCGCGCAGAGAACTCGTCAAAACGTGTCGCGCCGTAGAACGCCTCTCGCAGGAGCAGCATTGCCGAACGAGTGTTGATGGCATCCATGGTGCGCTCAATCGGGCAGTAACGCCCGACGGGCTGGTCGCCGCGTAGGGAAAGTGCGTCGTCGAGCTCCATCTCTCCAGCGTACGCCTGACTCTTGCAGCCTGAAGTCAGTGCTCACCCCGTCCGTTCCAACCGAATGACCTGACTCGCGGTCCCCCGTCACCGAGCGGCGGCCTGCTTGAGCGCCCACTGCAGCGCGTGATCGGCCACGGCTTCCCAGCCGGGAGCTGCGCAGGTCCAGTGATCGCGGCCCTCGAATTCGACGTACTCCGTGATCGCCGGCGACTTCTTGTAGTGCTTGGCATTCGACTTGTTCACTGCCGGGGGCATGATGTGGTCCTTTTCTCCACCGATGAACAGCAACGGTGCGCGGTCGGCGGAGTAGTCGACCCAGGTGTCCTGATGGCCTGGCTTGAAGTTGGCAAACAAGCCGAACTCCCACACCCAGTTGCCGGGCGCCGGGATCGCGTACCGCTCCCAGACCTTCTGAGACTCCTCGGCGGTGAGCGTGTTGGTGAAGGCGTAGTGGAACTCATCAGCGGTGAACCCAACAGCCTTGTGGCGGTTGGCGGGATTCTTCAGTGCGGGGAACAGCGACCTGGCCTGGGAGATCGGGTTGACGCGAACGCCTTCGGTCGGAGCGGAGTCGATGACCACCCCGGCCGACCCGAGCCCGCGGGCGAGCAACAGCTGGGTGAGCGTGCCGCCGAACGAGTGGCCCATGATGATCGGCGGTGTCTCGACCTGCTCGATCACCGCCGCCAGGTGGTCGACAGTTTCAGGGACTGTGAGCTCGGCGATGATCTGGGGATTCTCGCGCAACGCTTCGACCTCGATCTCGAACCCGGGATATGCGGGTGTCAGAACCGTGAGGCCCTGACTCTCGAAATAGGTCTTCCAGCCCTCCCAGCTACGGGGGGTCATCCATAGGCCGTGTACCAGGACGACGGTGTCAGGTGGGGTGCGATCGTTCATGATGATGCCTCTCCGAGGTGGACAATATGGAGCCAATTCATCGCTGACTTTAGTAGACTAAAGTCAGCGATGCCAGCGAATTCTCCGCTAAATTCTGGGCGTTGCCGTGACCTCAAAGGCTCGATGCCTTGCCTCCCACCACCGCTCAGTCGTTGAGCCGGAGCTGCGCTGTGGCCTCGGCGACGATCGTGGTCTGCGAGGCCCATCCGGGCGGCGCGATGGCCAGTGACACCGATCGCTCGAGACGTACGTGCACCTCGTCGGCCGATGCGCTCACGGCCACACGACCGACCTGCTCACCAGAGGCAGCCACATACCGGGTGACGAGGCGGCTCGCCTCGGCCGGATCGAGCTCGAGACCCGATTCGGCACCGTTGCGATAGAAGGCGTCCTCGCTCAGGCCGTCAGCGGCGGCAAGCGCCGCCCCGTCTGCGAGGTTGCCCAGCTCCTGTCGCTGGAGGAAGGCGGCCGACGAGTTGATCACGACGACCGCGAGCAGACCGAGGAAGACGAAGAAGCCGATCGTCATGACCGTGATCTGACCGCGCTCGCGACTCATGAAGCCGCCTTGAAGCTGCCGTACGGCTCGGTGTGGACACTGTCGACCGCGATGCCGCCGAGCTGCGACCCCAGTGCGCTCGGCGTGAGCGGCAACGGCTGGGTGGTGCTGATCCGTACGCGCACCGACGAGCCTGGCTGGAGGCAGTCGGCAGGGGTCGGGAGACAGGAGATCCGCACCGCCGCGCCAGCGAGTTCCTGGTCGTCCAGTGCGATGCCCGCAGCGATCCGGGCACGCCGCTCGCCGGTTGCGACATCGGGCGACTGGAGGAACGCTCGAGCCGCTGCGCGGCTCGCGGTCGAATACGCCAAACGCCGCACGCTGTGTGTCGAACACGGCGAGCAACACGTAGACGAAAGGAACGAGAAGCAGGATCGTCAACCACACGAACTCGACCGACGCCGTGCCCTCAGACCGTCGATTCACGGTGCCACCTCCCGAACGGCATGGCCACGTACCGTGAGGTCCACAGACGGCCCGAACAGTCCAAGCGCGGACACTTCTGCACGCACGACGACCTCGGAGCCGGCGATCCCGCTGATGGTTGTCCAGGACGCCGAGACGTCCTGGGCGTATCTGTCGGCGAGCGCCTGGCGGATCATCGTGCGAGTGCGAACGGCGCCGTCCTCGGGTGTCGCGCCCAGCGGAGCGGCGGCTCGCGCACCCTCCGACGCTGCGGAGGCAAGCGTGTTGCGTACGTGAAGCACCAGTCCAACCTGCGCAATGCCGAGCACGAGCGGAACCAGCAGAATCATCACGAGCACGAAGTCGACAACGGCGGCGCCGTCATCGTTGCGCCGAGGCACGTTCAGCCGCCAACGGCCGAGAGAGCCTGCTCCAGCATCTGTCGCAGCTGCGGACCCGCCACCGCTCCGAGAATGGCGACCAGTCCTGCGCTCATGACGGTGATCATGACCCAGCCGGGTACGTCGCCGCGCTCGTCGTGTCGCGATCGAAGCCAATCCAACGCTCGTTCCATGGTTGTCCTTTCTCACATTCCCGAGGTGAGCTGTAGTCCGATGTAGCCGGGAAAGAACGCAAAAATCACAGTCACCGGCAGAATCAGGAAGACAACCGGGATCATCATCGCGACCTCCTTGCGGCCGCCGACCTCCATGAGCTCGCGCCTTCCGGACTCACGGACGTCGGCCGCCTGCGCATGGAGAACGTCGACCAGCGGGGTGCCGCGCTCCACCGCGATGGCGAGCCCTTCGGCGAAGCGCGCGATGCTTGTGACGCCGGTGCGTCCCGCAAGTCCGTCGAACGCTGCTGCCATTGGTGTCCCGGTACGAATATCCGCCAGCACCTGTCCCAGCTCGACCGCGAGATCACCTCTGCAAACGCTCATGATGCGCTCCAGCCCGGCCACCGGACTCTCTCCAGCGGCCACCGCCAGTGCCAACAAATCGGCCACGACGGGGAACTCTTCTCGCAGCCGCTCTTCGCGGGATCGAACTTGGCGCGACAAGTCGTTGTCGCACCAAAGGACGCCTGCCAAAAGGCCAATCGCGCACAGCACCATCAGCAGCGGGGCGGCGGTGCCACGAGCCGACCACGACAACAGGCAGAGCGCGACAGCCACGCTGAGCCCAACTCCGCCCCAGACGGCCTGCCTGATGCGGAAGTCCTCAAGGGTCATCGCTGAGCCGAGTCGCACCAGGCGGCGCGACACGCTTGCGGAGCCGCCAAGAAAGTCGCCGATTGTCTCCCCTGCTCCTCGAAGGATTGGTCCGAAGACGGCTCCGATGACCCCGGTCGGCGCCACAGCCGCCGCATACGGATGCACGTCGCGCACGTACGGGAGCACGCGCTGCTCAAGAGTCGGGCGCCTAGTACGTCTCCAGCCCGACACGAGCAGGAGCACTCCGGCGGAGGCACATAGTCCGATCAGCGCGCCCGTCACGCGAGGATTCTCCGCTCGGCGGGGAGCCGACCGATCCACATCATCAGCCGATAGGCGATCGCGCACAGAGCGGCACCAGCACTCAAGACGATCAGTCCGGTCGTGGTCGCGAATCGCTCGATGACATCACCTTGAAAACTCATGAAGAGCAGCACCAGCCATGGCGCCGCCACGGCGAGCCGAGCTCCGTTGACCGTCCAGGACTGCCGCGATTCCAGCTCACCGCGCGTACGAAGGTCGTCACGCAGGAAGCCCGACAACGCTCGAAGCATCTTGCCCAGGTCGCCGCCGCCGACCTCTCTGGCGATGCGAAGCGCCTCGACCACCCGATCACCGACCGGATCGGCCAACCAGTCTTGAGCAGATCGAGCGACTCGTGGAATCGTCCGGTGGACTGATAGTCGCGGCCGAACTGCATGAAGGGCGCGCGGAGGCCGTCGGGGCCCCGCTCTCCCAGCTGCGTCAATGCCTCGGGGAGTGACAACCCGGCACGTACGGCCGACGAAAGGTTGTCGACCACATCGGGCCACAGCGCGGCATGTTCGCGCCTTCGCCTAGCCGCACGGCCGCGCAGTACGGCGATCGGCACCCACGCTGCCATCAGGCCGAAGACGGCACCGACGGCGATCACCCCCGAGATGCCGAGCATCACGAACGACGCGAGCGCAAACGCCACCGCGCACAAGGCAACAACCTGTGCGGGCGACACTCCCTCAACGCCCGCGGACGCCAACAGTTGGCGAAGTCGGCCTTCGCGTCGGTCGACGCGCTTTCGTGGGCCCGTCGGTCGCTCGGTGAAACTGGCCAACATCAACAGTGCGCCCGCTCCGAACGCGAGACCGATCAGGGCACCCATCGACCGACTCCCAAGATGTCGTCAAGGTCGATGCCGACCCGCTCGTATGCGTCACGCCGAAGAGGTGCACCGTGGCCACGCTCAAGGCGACCATCCCGGCGTTGGAACACCGGCTCGGACTCGATCAGCCCGTTCTCGACTCGCCCCGTCACCGTGGCAATCTCGCGCACGGCCCGCGAGCCGTCTGCGCCGATGGCGGTGTGAACCACGATGTCGACCGACGACGCCACAGTCGGCACCACGAAACGCGACCCGATGTTCTCACCTGCGAGCAAAGGCAGAGTGCACATCTTCACCAGAGCCTGCTTCGCCGAGTTGGCGTGGATGCTGGCCATACCCGGGATCCCGGCATTCAGCGCCAGCAGAAGGTCAAGGCACTCGGCGGCCCGCACCTCCCCGACGATGATGCGCGAGGGCCGCATGCGGAGCGCTTCCTTGACCAGGGTGCGCAGGTCGACGTCGCCCGTGCCCTCAAGACCCGCCTGACGAGTCTGCATGGCCACCCAGTCAGGGTGGCCGCATTGCAGCTCGAAAACTTCTTCTACCGAGATCAGCCGCTGAGAGCCGGGAATGGCCGCAGCGAGGCAGTTCAAAGTGGTGGTCTTGCCTGCTTGCGTACCTCCCGAAACGACGATGTTGAGGCCAGCCAGAACACTCGCGCTGAGGAAATCGGCCGCGTCCTGGTCGAGGGTGCCAAGGGTGACAAGATCGTCGAGCGAGTGAGCCCGGGCCACGAACTTGCGGATGTTGACGGCGGCAAAACCGCGCGAGATACCGTCTAGCACCACGTGCAGGCGGTGCCCGCCCGGGAGCATCGCGTCGACGAAGGGCTGGCTGATGTCGAGCCGTCTTCCCGACGACGAAAGCATCCGCTCGACCAATTCGCGTACCTGCTCAGAAGTCAGGATCACCGGTGTCAACTCGTGTCGACCGGCACGGGCAATGAACACCCGCGATGGCTCATTGATCCAGATCTCCTCGACCGTCTCGTCCTCGAGATAGGGCTGCAGCGGCCCGAAACCAGAGACGTCAGCCATGATCTGACCGATCACGAGCTCAGGCTCGTCGAGCGAGCGAACCGCGCCAGTCAGGCTGCGCGACTCGTGCTCGGCAATCACATCAAGCGCGGCACGTCGTACGGCTTTGGTGTCGGTGCGCGGATCGATACGACGCTCACGCACCAGATCGCGTACGCGCTCGGCGAGCGCAGGTGCCTGCGAATCCACTCCCTGAACCTCTTCCCCCGAAGAGTGATGTGTCGGCACCGATCCTCGTCGACCGAGGGGAAGTTGTGAAGACCTCGCAGCCGACTTTGTGAATATCTCACCGTCATGACGAGCGTGGTGCTGCGCCAACTTGTTCCGAGAACTGCCGGCGTGTCGCGGCTCAGGCGACAAGCGCGCCGCAGGAGACGTCGGCGAGCTCCCGCAACCGTTCGCGGGAGGTACCGAGTCGGCTGAGCTGGATGAACCCTTGCGATACCAGGACGACGTGGCTGCTCAGAAGCGAGATCTTGGCCTCACCGAGTCCTGCGAAATCGCCATGGTCACGGCCGCCGATCCGCGCAGCGATGCTGGCTTCCATCCGCTTGGTCGATTGCTGAGCGGTCGTGACGACCTCCGGCACCCGGTGCCCGAGCTGGGCGATGCTGTTGATCATGAGGCAGCCCCTGCGGTCCGGTTGGGACGCACAGTCATCAATGATCGCCTCGAAGTACGCCCGCACCGCCGCCAACTCCGACCCGTCGGCTGAGTTGACAACCTCATCGACGAACTGCGCCCGCTGATCGCAATAGCGCCTGAAGACTTCGAGGAAGAAGGCGAGCTTGGTTCCATAAGCGGCGTAGATGCTGCCGTTGGCCACTCCCGTGGCGGCGGTGACTTGCTCAATGGAGGTGTCGTCGAATCCTTGGGACCAGAACAACTCCCGGGCGCCGTCGAAGAGTGCTTGCTCATCGAACTCGCGCACCCGTGCCATGGGAGCAACGCTACCGATACCTGGTGTCCTTCGCCAAAAGCACGCCGGGGTTGATTTTGGAGTGCATCCTCCATAATAATGAACGCATGGAACTTCCGTCGCCGGGCGACGAGCGAAAGCGCATCGGAATTCTGGTCGTCGACGGGGTCAGGATGCTCGATGTGGCCGGGCCGGCTGAAGTGTTCATCGAGGCGACCGGAGCGCCCGGCGGCTACGAGGTCGTGTTCGTCTCTGCCGACGGCGCCGAGGTGAAGTCGTCGGTCGGCGCGCGCATCGCGGTGCAGGGTTCTGTCGCGCGGGCCGGACGGTTCGACACCGTGGTGATCCCGGGCAGTGACGTCTCCCCGCCGCTCTGATCAACTCGCCGACGCGCTTCGAGCAGTCGAGGCGCTGGTGCGCCACGCTCGGCGATCGTGTCGCTGTGCAGCGGTGCATTCGTGCTGGCCGAGCTGGGACTCCTTGATGGGCGTCGGGCGACGACGCACCGGACGCTCACGGCCGACCTGGCTCGGCGGTTTCCCGCCGTCAAGGTCGACTCTGACGCGACTTGGGTCGGTGACGGCGACGTCTACTCCTCTGCCGGCGGCGCAGCAGGCATCGATCTTGCACTTGCGCTGGTCGAGCAGGATCTCGGCGAGCGAGGCGGCCCGTCGGGTGGCGCAGACGTTGTGGATCGATCCTCAGCGCGCCGGCGACCGGTCCCGCATCGCGGCGTCACCGTGGGGGCTCTCACCCAGGAGCGCAGTGCTGCGGGCGGTCATAGGTCTGGTCTCCGCGGAACCGTGGAAACCGTATTGCGTCCGGGACCTGGCCACTTTCGCGAACGTGAGCCCGCGGAAGCCTGACCCGACTTTTTCGGGCCGAGTTGGAGGTCTCGCCCGCGCAGTACTTGGCAATCGTTCGGTTCGCCCTTGCCCGGGAACATCTCGAGGCCGGATATTCAGTCACCGACGCGGCCATCGAAGCAGGCTACGGCAGTAGCGAGTCCATGCGTCGAGCGTTCGTGGAACGCGTTGGGATGTCGCCGCGCAGATATCAGCAAAGCGCCAGCACGAGGGCACCAAAACACCTCCTTGATTCTCCCTGCTGAAAGTTGGCCGATCCGTGGCATTGCTGGCCGCCGATGTGGGGCAGAAGTCACCGTGATTGCGCACACTCGGTAGTGAGCTCACCCGGCAGCTCAGACGACCTGGCCAGATCAAACCACGCTGAGAGGCGCCACCCATGAGCACGATCACCACCACCGACGGCACAGAGATCTTCTACAAGGACTGGGGCACCGGCCAGCCCATCGTCTTCAGCCACGGCTGGCCGCTGTCGGCCGACGACTGGGACGCCCAGATGATGTTCTTCCTCGGCAAGGGCTACCGCGTCATCGCCGCACGACCGCCGCGGCCACGGACGCTCGACCCAGACCAGCGACGGCCACGACATGGACCACTACGCCGACGACCTGGCGGCTGTCGTCGAGCACCTCGACCTGCAGGACGCGATCCACGTCGGCCACTCCACCGGCGGCGGCGAGGTCGCCCACTACATCGCCCGCCACGGCGAGAGCCGGGTCGCCAAGGCGGTGCTGATCAGCGCCGTGCCGCCGCTCATGGTGCAGACCGAGGCCAACCCCGGCGGCCTGCCGAAGAGCGTCTTCGACGGCTTCCAGGCGCAGGTCGCCGCCAACCGCTCCGCAGTTCTACCGCGACCTGCCGCGCGGCCCGTTCTACGGCTTCAACCGGCCCGGCGTCGAGCCCGTCGGAGGCGATCATCCAGAACTGGTGGCGCCAGGGCATGATGGGCGGCGCCAAGGCCCACTACGACGGCATCGTCGCCTTCTCCCAGACCGACTTCACCGAGGACCTGAAGAAGATCACGGTGCCGGTCCTGGTCATGCACGGCGACGACGACCAGATCGTCCCCTACGCCGACTCCGGCCCGCTGTCGGCGAAGCTGCTGCAGAACGGCACGCTGAAGACCTACGCCGGGCTTCCCGCACGGCATGCCGACCACCCAGGCCGAGACGATCAACGCCGACCTGCTCGCGTTCTTCCAGTCCTGAAGCGCTGGAACGTCGCCCGCAGAGTGATTTGCGGCCACGGTTGTCGCTCACCGACGGGAAGTATGTGAAGTACCCCGCGAAGACACCGTGGACACGATCGTGACCTCGCCAGGAACACTGATCGTTGGATCACGCATGAAGCACCGCGTGCGCGCCGCACTTATCGGCACAGCCCTGGCTCTCGCACTGGGCGTCCAGAGCGCATCCGCGATCCCGGTGCCGCCCGATCCGCGCAACGTGCTGATCAACCCGTACCTCGGCGCACCCGCCGTGGCACGACCGTCGGGTGCGCTGACGCTGCCGCAGCACCCGTTCATGGCTCGCAACGGAGCCAACAACATCCACAACGACGCCTACCAGAGCGATGCGTACACCGGCCCCGGACCGCTCGGCAAGAACCCCACTGTCACGAGCACGCTGTATGCGAACGAGTGCGCCTCGGTGACCTTCGACAAGGCCGGACGCATCGTCACGGTGTGCGTCGGCGTCCTGGGCGCCTCGCTCAAGGTGCTCGACCCGACCACGCTCGCCGAGATCGCCTCGTACAACCTGCCCGCGCGCAAGCTCGGCACGTTCTCGTTCTCCAACTTCTCCGGTGGCGGCTACTTCTACCTCGACCACCTCGACCGGGCCGTCGTGTCGACGTCCACCGGCCACATCTTCATCATCGCCGTCAAGGGATCGACGCTCACCCTGGTGCGCGACATCGACGTCAGCGCGGTCGACCGGCAGGAGCCGGCATCCAGTCGGCGCTGCCCGACTGGGCCGGCCGCCTGTGGTTCGTCACGACTGAGGGAATGGTCGGCATGATCGACGCCAAGGGCGTCGTCCACCCGCACCAGCTGCCAGCCGGCGAGGTCATCGCCAACAGCTTCGCGATGGACGAGTCCGGCGGCGTCTTCATCGTCTCCGATGCCGCGCTCTATCGCTTCGACGTCGCCAAGGGCAAGCCCAAGGTGACCTGGCGCAAGACGTACGACCGGGGCAGCCGGGTCAAGCCCGGCCAGGTCAGTCAGGGCAGCGGCACGACACCAACCCTGATCGACTCCGCTGCGTCACCGGGCGGCGGCTCGATCGCCATCACCGACAACGCCGACCCACGCATGAACGTGCTGGTCTTCCGGCGCGGCAAGGGCGGCCCCGGCACCAAGCCACTGTGCAAGCAGCCCGTGTTCCCCGCCGACCAGAGCAACGACGAGAACAGCCTGATCTCGGTGCCCGGCGGCCTGATCGCCGAGAACAACTACGGCTACAGCGGTCCCCTGCCCGGCCGGCGCCACCACGCGCACACCCGACACGACTCCCGGGCTCGTACGCATCAACGTCGACTACAAGAAGGGCGGCTGCCGGGTCGCCTGGAGCAACACGACAGCCCGCGTGCCCAGCGTCGTCAGCAAGGTCAACCTCACGACCGGGCTGATCTACACCTACACCCACCCGTCATCGACCGAGCTCTCGTGGAAGGCGCTCGCGCTGCCCGACCTGCTGGCACCGGACGCGTGGTACTTCAGCGCCTTCGACCTGCGCACCGGCAAGCACGTCTGGTCACAGCTCACCGGAAGCGGACTCGGCGTTCAACAACAACTACGCGCCGATCAGCCTCGGCCGCGACGGGGTGGCCTATGTCGGCACGCTGGGCGGACTGGTCAGGGTCGCGGACACCCGCTGACCCTGTAACTCCGCGTACTTCCAGTCGTTGTGACGTGAGACACAACCTGACAGAGGAGCACGCCCGTGCGCAGAACCACCGTGGTGACCATCTTCAGCGCATTGGCGGTCGGCGGAGCCATGCTCCCCGCCCAGGCATCCACGGTGCCCAACCCGGCAACCGCTGACGGGTATGGGTCCGTCCGCAACATCGTGCCCGCGGGTCAACGCGGCTCCACGAACGCGCTCGACCTCGCCAAGGTCCTCGCCGGTGGCGGCCTCACCGCCGTCGACGGCAAGAACGCGCCCACGAACTACGCCGACCAGCTCGAGATGTACGACAAGCTCGCCACCAAGAAGCCCTCGGAGATCACCGAAGGCGTCGTCGACGAGCTCTACAAGAAGGCCGGCTTCGTGCCGGAGAAGGTCGTCAGCACCACGACACCCAAGGCCGGCGTCAAGATCGTCCGCGACGCATTCGGCGTTCCCTACATCACCGGTACGACCTACAACGACGTCATGTGGGGCGCTGGATATGCCGGCGCACAGGACCGGATGTTCCTGATGGACGTCCTGCGCCACCTCGGAGCAGGGCGCGGCGCAGAGTTCGTCGGCGGAACCCCCGGCAACATCGCGATGGATCGCGCGCAGCTCCGCGCGGCGTACTACACCCCCAAGGAAGCGGCCGACCAGCTCCAGATCATCGCCGATGAGAACGGTGCCGAGGGCCAGCGCCTGCTCGCCGGCGCCGATGCGTACCTCGCCGGCATCAACGCGGCGCAGGACGCGATGTGCCCGCTCGGACTGCCCACCGGACTCAACTGCCCGGCCGAATATCTCGCCCTGCAGAAGAAGCCCACCAAGTGGACCCGCGCCGACCTCACGTACATCGCCTCACTGGTCGGTGGCATCTTCGGCAAGGGCGGCGGAAACGAGTTCGCCAACAGCGTCTACTACAGCCAGCTCGTCAAGAAGTTCGGCGTCGCCAAGGCCGACAAGATGTATGTCAGCCTGCGCGAGAAGAACGACCTGGAAGCGCCGACCACGTCGACGCTGTCGTTCCCCTACGACAACACCGCGTTCAACCCCCGCGCCCCCGGCGTGGCCATCCCCGATCTCGACGGCCCGACCGCATCAGGCACCGGCGATGATGCCGGCAGCTCCACACCGCTCGAGACGCTTCTCGACGCGCTCAAGCTCGGCCTCACCGGCGTACCCAACGAGGTCGACGTGCCGGACGGTCAGATCGACATGAGCAGCCTGTTCGCGCAGAACGGCATGAGCAATGCGCTGCTCATCGATGCCTCCAAGACGACCACCGGCCACCCATTGACAGTGTTCGGACCGCAGACCGGCTACTACAACCCGCAGCTGCTGTCCGAGCAGGTGCTGATGGGCCCGGGCGTGTTCGCGCGGGGCGTCTCGTTCGTCGGCACGCAGCTGGTCGTCGAGCTCGGCCACGGCCTCGACTACGCCTGGTCGGCCACCAGCTCCGGAAGCGACAACATCGACACCGTCGTCGAAAAGCTCTGCAACGCTGACGGCAGCACGCCGACGGTCAACTCCACGTCCTACAAGAAGGACGGGGGCGCCTGCGTGCCGATGCAGTACAACGAGCACAAGCAGACCGTGATCCCCAACATCACCGCACCCGTCGCTCCGAGCACGCTCAAGATGCAGGTGTGGCGCACCAACCACGGCATCGTGCAGACGCGCACGACGGTCAAGGGCGTTCCAGTCGCGATCGTCATCGAGCGCAGCACCTACGGACGTGAAGCCACCTCCATCCTGGGCTTCTCCCGCTTCAACAACCCTGACTACGTCAAGGACGCGAAAACGTTCAAGAAGGCCGCGCACGGCATCGACTACACGTTCAACTGGTTCTACGCCGACGACCGCGACATCGCGTTCTTCTCGTCCGGCCGGTTGCCCGTACGTGCCGCCGGTACCGACACCGACATGCCTCGCTGGGCCGGCAAGAAGTACGACCCCAGCGGCTGGCTGAGCTATGCCAAGCACCCGCAGCAGATCAACTCGCCGACGGGCTACATCGCGAGCTGGAACAACAAACCAGCGCGCAACTTTGCGGCCGCCGACGACAAATGGTCGGACGGTTCGATCCACCGCTCGCTGGCGCTCAGCAACCGTGCCAAGGCGGCGATCGCCAAGGGCAAGGTGTCGCGAGCCCAGCTCGCCGGCATCGTCGAGGACGCGGCGACCGAGGACGTACGCGCCAAGACCCTGCTGCCCGGGCTGCTCAAGACGATCGGCAACGATCCCAAGACGGCCGAGGCACGCAAGCTGCTGTCAGCCTGGCTCGCCGACGGGGCGCATCGCGTCGACTACGCACGCACCGGCTCGTACGCCCACCAGGCCGCAATCCGCATCTTCGACACCTGGTGGGAAGACGGTGGCAACGCGCTCGCCTACGACTTCGCCACACCGGCCCTGGGTGCCGCGCTGGCGAAGTCGGTGCCACAGCCGCTCGACGACCACCCCCGTGGCGGCGGCGGGTCGGCGTGGCTCGGCTCACCTTGGTACGGCTACATCGACAAGACATTGCGTGACCTGACGGGGACCGTGAAGTCGCCGTACGCGTACTCGCTGTGCGGCTCGGCAGCCAACTGCCGCTCGACGCTTCGTGCGTCGCTGCTCAAGGCCGTCACGTCGGCGCAGACCGCCCAAGGTGTGAGCACGCCCGGAGCGCTGACATACGACAAGTCGATCGACTACATCCGACCCACCTCGGCCGGTGTGGTCGGGGTGCGTCCCATCGACTGGCAGAACCGTCCGACGTTCCAGCAGGTCGTCGACTACCGCACCCACCGACAGCGGACGACGCTGAGCAGACTCACAGGCAACTCACAGGCTCGTCACAAGGATGCGGCGGTCCCAGACGTGCACACTGGAACGCATGCCACCTTCATGACCCGCGCCGACGGCTCCGCGCTACGAGTCCTCGTCGTCGACGATGAGGTCAACATCGCCGAGCTCCTCCAGATGGCATTGCGCTACGAGGGCTGGGAGACCAGCCTTGCCCACACCGGTCGTACCGCCGTCACAACTGCCAAGGACTTCGGCCCGGACGCGATCGTGCTCGACATGATGCTGCCTGACTTCGACGGCATGGAGGTCTTGCGCAAGGTACGCGCGACGTCCCCCGACGTCCCGGTGCTGTTTCTCACCGCCCGGGACTCGATCGAGGACCGCGTTGCCGGGCTCACGGCCGGTGGTGACGACTACGTGGTCAAGCCGTTCAGCCTCGAGGAGGTCGTGGCACGACTCCGCAGCCTGATGCGTCGCGCCGGCGCCACCGAGGCCCGACCGAGCTCCATCATCACGGTCGGCGATCTGACGCTCGACGAGGACAGCCGCGACGTCGCGCGCGCCGGCACGCCGGTCGAGCTGACGGCCACCGAGTTCGAGCTGCTGCGCTACCTGATGCGCAATCCACGGCGCGTCCTTTCCAAGGCCCAGATCCTCGATCGCGTCTGGGACTACGACTTCGGCGGCCAGGCCAATGTCGTCGAGATCTACATCTCCTACCTCCGCAAGAAGATCGATGCCGGCCACGAGCCGATGATCCACACCAAGCGCGGCGCAGGGTACGTCCTGAAGCCGGTGCAGTGACCCATGCGCCTCCTGCCCGCCTCGCTCACCGGCGCGACTGATCATCACGACAGTGGCGCTCGTCGCCATCGTCAGTCTGCTCGTCGTCGGCACGACCGCGATCGTCATGCGCTCCTATCTGACCGATCGTCTCGATGACCAGGTCGAACAGTCCCTGAACCGCGCCACTCGCCGAGGTGGGCCGCAACCCACTGGGACCGGCGCAACGAGTGGAACGAGCCTGTCGTACGGCACCTCCGCTGGCGCGCGGCCAGGCCGCAGGAAGCGTGACCGCGCTCTTCACCGACGGCTGCTCCAGCGGACTCATCATCCCTGCCGATCGGGATCCCCCTCGACCTTTCAGACGAGGCTCTGGTGGCTCTCAAGGCCGTGGAGCCTGATCCTGAACCGACGACGATCGACGTCCCCGACCTCGGTTCGTACCGCGTCGCAGCGGCCGAGAACTCCGCGGGAGCCGTCATCGTCCAGGGCCTCCCGACGGACGACGTGTCACGTACGATCTCCAGCCTGATCAGACGGGCCGGGCTCCTGGCCCTCCTCAGCATCGTCGCCGCGGCCTTCGTCGCCCGCCTCCTCGTACGCCGTCAGCTCCTACCGCTGCGCAAGGTCGCCGCCACGGCGAACGAAGTCGTCTCGATGCCGCTGTCGACCGGCGCCGTGGGCACCACCGTGCGCGTGCCAGCGGAGCTCACCGACCCCGCGACCGAGGTCGGCCAGGTCGGCGAAGCGCTCAACCAGCTGCTCGAGCACATGGAGCACGCCCTCGATGCCCGCCACGTGAGCGAGCAGCAGGCGCGTACGTTCCTGGCCGACGCCTCCCACGAGCTCCGCACCCCCCTGTCGACCATCAAGGGCTATGCCGAGCTGAGCCGCAGAACAGGACGTGCCGATCCCGATCAGATCCTGGCCAAGGTCGAGTCCGAAGCGGGTCGAATGTCGACGCTGGTCGAGGACATGCTCCTGCTTGCCCGCCTCGACGCGGGTCGCGAGATGGATCAGACCGAGGTCGACGTGACCCGTCTGCTGGTCGAGGCGGTCAACGATGCCCGCGTCGTCGACACCGAGCGGAGATGGACATTCGACGTGCCCGAAGAGCCGGTGACGGTGCCGGGAGACGAGCAGCGCCTGCATCAGGCCGTGACCAACCTGCTGACCAACGCGAGCCGCCACACACCCGCCGACACGACCATCGCGGCACGCCTGCTCGCTGACGACGAGACCGTGCGCATCGAGATCCACGACGACGGTCCTGGAATCGACCCTCAGCTGCTGCCGACCCTGTTCGACCGGTTCAGCCGCGGCGACTCCTCACGGACCCGCGCCTCAGGCGGTGCGGGCCTCGGGCTGTCACTCGTTCGCGCGATCATGCACGGCCACGGGGGCACGGCCAGGGTCACCAGCGTGCCGGGCAACACCACGTTCACCTTGTCGCTCCCGGCTCACAGAAGGCCCACAGACTGACCACACGGTGGTGCCAGAACTCCCGCGCATCGTGAGGGTATGAACCAGAACTCTCCTCGCACCGCCAGAGCCACCGGCAGCTGTCGCCGCGACCTCGACCTCACTCGCTGACGACGCGGACCACCGGCTCGTTCGCCCGGCGCTGATCAGCCTTCTGTTGGGCACCGCGCTGCTTTACCTGTGGGGTCTCGGCTCCTCTGGCTGGGCCAACTCCTTCTACTCTGCCGCCGTCCAGGCCGGTTCGGAGTCGTGGAAGGCGTTCTTCTTCGGCTCATCCGACGCGGCCAACTCGATCACGGTCGACAAGACGCCGATGGCGCTGTGGCCCATGATCGTGTCCGTCCGAATCTTCGGACTTTCGTCGTGGAGCATCCTGGTGCCGCAGGCGCTGATCGGGGTGGCTTCAGTCGGACTGCTGTACGCCACCGTGCGTCGTACGACCGGCAATGCGTGGGCCGGCCTCGCCGCCGGCACCATCTTGGCGCTGACCCCGGTCGCGGTCCTGATGTTCCGCTTCAACAACCCTGACGCGCTGCTGACCCTTCTCCTGATCGCTGCGGTGTACGCAACCCTGCGGGCGATCGAGTCGCCCGAACGCGCCGTTCGCTGGCTGGTGCTGGGCGGAACGCTGGTCGGCTTCGCATTCCTCACCAAAATGATGCAGGCGTTTCTGGTGCTGCCTCCCCTGGCATTTGTCTACCTCCTCGCAGCCCGACCGACATGGGGTGTGCGCCTGCGCCACCTGCTGATTGCCTTCGGCTCGATGATCGTCGCTGCAGGCTGGTGGATCGCGATCGTCGAGCTCTGGCCCGCATCCACCCGTCCGTACATCGGCGGCTCACAGACCAACTCGATCCTCGAGCTGACCCTCGGCTACAACGGCTTTGGCCGTCTCAACGGGAACGAAACCGGCTCGGTCGGCGGAGGCACTGCCGGTGGAGGTGGCAACTGGGGCGAGACCGGAATGCTGCGGATGTTCAGCTCCGAGATCGGCGGGCAGATCGCCTGGCTGCTTCCTGCGTCGATCGTCATGTTGGGACTCGGCCTGTGGTTCCGACGCTCCGCAGGACGTACCGATCGCCTGCTCAGCGGTCTCGTGGTGTGGGGAGGCTGGCTCGTCGTCACGGTCCTGACGTTCAGCTTCATGGCGGGCATCTTCCACGCCTACTACACCGTCGCCCTGGCCCCCGCAATTGCCGCACTCGTCGCGATCGGCGGCACCGTCCTGTGGCAGAACCGTCATTCGAAGACCGCAGCCCTTGGCGCCGCCTTCGTGCTGTCCATGACGGCGAGCCTGAGCTTCGTCCTGCTGCAGCGAAGCGCCGGATTCGTCCCATGGCTCAAGTACGTCGTCGTCATCGCCGGTGTTGCGGCGGCCCTGCTCATCGTCGTACACCGCTTCCTGCCGAAACGAGCGGTGATCGCGGTGGCGGTGGCCACGGCATGATCACCGTGCTCGCTGGACCTGCGGCCTACGCCGTCGACACTGCCGCGACCGCTCATTCCGGATCCATCCCGACCGCAGGCCCCAGTACCGGAGCGTCACAAGGGCGGACAGGGTGGTGGACCAGGGCGGTGGCCGCGGAAGCCACGCAGGGCCAACAGCCCGGCACCGCCACCGGCACCACTCCCCCGGGCACCGCACATAGCAGGGCAACGCCGGTGGCCTGCTCAACGGATCGGAGTCCACCGGCGGCGATCACCAGCATGCTGACGACAGATGCCGGCAGCTTCACCTGGGCAGCGGCCGCAGTCGGCGCCAACTCCGCGGCCGGCTACCAACTTGCCGCCGAGGTTCCCGTCATGGCGATCGGAGGCTTCAACGGCTCCGACCCGAGCCCAACGCTCGACCAGTTCAAGGCCTACGTCGCCGACGGCGAGATCCACTACTTCATCGCAAGTGGTGAGGGCGGCGGAGGCGGCCGGGGTGGTGGCGCTACCGCTGGCGGCAGCACCAGTACGGAGATCTCCAGCTGGGTCGCCGCGAACTTCACCTCCGACACCGTCGACGGCGTGACAGTGTTCGACCTCTCCGGAGGCTTCCAGTGATCGCCACCGCAATCGCGCTGAAGGTGCTCGACATCGTCATCCCCGTGTACAACGAGGAAGCTGCGCTGGTCGCGTCGGTCGAGACAGTGCGTGAGCACATGGAGACCCTCGGCTACCCCTACCGCATCACGATTGCCGACAATGCCAGCACGGACGCCACCGGCGTACTGGCAGCGCGGCTCGCCGAGCGGCACGAAGAGGTTCGCGTGGTGAGCCTGGCCCGCAAGGGCCGAGGACACGCCCTCAAGCAGGCGTGGTCACGTTCGGACGCTGATGTGCTCGTGTACATGGACGTCGATCTGTCGACCGACCTCAACGCTCTCCTCCCGCTGGTCGCACCGCTGCTGTCGGGTCACTCCGACCTGGCGATCGGCTCCCGGCTCGCGCGCTCCTCGCGTACGGTCCGGGGGCCAAAGCGTGAGGCCATCTCACGGACCTACAACGTCCTGCTCCGCGGAGCGCTGCGCGCACGGTTCTCCGACGCACAGTGCGGGTTCAAGGCGATCCGCCGCGATGTCGCCGCGGAGCTGTTGCCACTCATCGAGGACGACGAATGGTTCTTCGACACCGAGCTCCTCGTGGTGGCCGAGCGTGCCGGACTCCGTATCCACGAGATCCCGGTCGACTGGGTCGACGACACCGACAGCAGCGTCGACATCGTCCGTACGGCGGCGGCCGACCTCCGCGGCATGGGGCGCCTCGGCTGGGCGCTGCTGCGCGGTCGCGTCCCACTGGGCGATGTCGCCGAGACGCTGGGTCGCGCGACCGAGCGCAGCGCTGGCGGTCGGCTGAGTGCGCAGATCGTGATGTTCGCGCTGATCGGCATCGCGTCGACCATCGGATACGGAGCACTGTTTCTCGCCCTTCGGGGCCACGTAGAACCGCAGGTGGCGAATGCGCTCGCGCTGGCCATGACGGCGGTCGCCAACACTGCCGCAAACCGACGATTCACCTTCGGATTCCGCGGGCCAGAAGGTGCGATGCGCCACCAGGCGCAGGGGCTACTGGTGTTCGGCACGGGACTCGCGGCAACGAGTGGGGCACTGATAGCCCTCGACCGGTTGGTGGGTGACGCGCACCCCACGATCGAGGTCAGCGTGCTGACGTTGACCAATCTCGCAGTCACCGTCATGCGCTTCGCCTTGATGCGTACGTGGATCTTCCGGCGCGAACAGAATTGAGCGATGTCGCCAAATGAGTTGTTTCGGTCGATGACATGCACCAAGATCAAAGGAGTGATCACCCAAGCACGTGCGCTCGCGGTGTTGGTCTTGATGGCATTGGCCGTGTTTGGTCTCGGCGGTTCACCCACCTACGCCGACTCTCCACTCGATGTGCGGGGCGAGATCACCGACAACGCCGGCGTGCTCAGCCCCAGCGACGAGGCCGAGGTCCAGCAAGCCCTCGACGACTATCACAAGAAGACCGGCTTCCAGCTGTTCGTGGTGTACGTCAAGAGCTTCAACGGGCTCAGCGGAGCTGAATGGTCCGACCAGACGGCCACCAAGTCAGGGCTCGGCACCACCGAGACGCTGCTGGCCGTCGCCGTCGACGACCGCAAGTACGGCACGTCCGTGCCCAACGAGCACCCGATCTCCGACGACGACTTCGCCAAGATCGAGACAGAGCAGATCGAACCGGCACTGCGCAACGACGACTGGGCCGGTGCCGCGATCGCCGCAGCCGAGGGCTACAGCGCCGCCGCCGAGAACTCCGGACTCCCGTGGGGTCCGATCCTGTTCGGCGGGGCGATCGTTGCGGGAGGCGGTGCACTCGTCGTACGGCGCATCCGCCGCAAGTACGACAACACCCACGTGGTGCTCGACGAGCACGGCCAGCCCATCGATCCGCTCTCGCAGCTGTCGACTGAGGAGCTCAACAAGAAGTCCAGTGCTGCGCTGGTCTCCATCGACGATGCCCTCAAGACCTCCGAGCAGGAACTGGGCTTCGCCGAGGCTCAGTTCGGCAAGGATGCAACCCGCGAGTTCGCCGAGGCAATCACGTCGGGGCGCGCCAGCGTGAAGGAAGCCTTCGGTCTGCGCCAGAAGCTCGACGACGCCGAACCGGAGACCGAGAGCCAGCAACGTCAGATGAACAGCGAGATCATCCGACTGTGCATGCACGTCAGCGAGACGCTCGATGAGCACGTCGACACATTCGACAAGCTTCGCGACCTGCAGGCAAAGGCCCCACAGGTTCTTGAGGAAGTGGACCAGCGGGCGGGCGAGCTCATCGACCGCCTCCCTGCCGCCCGGACCATCGTGACCCAGCTCGCCGCGTCCTACCCGGCGACGTCTCTGGCATCCGTCGACAAGAACCCCGACCAAGCCGAGGCGCTCGTCACGGCGGCCAAGGAACAGGTCGTACTCGGAAAAGCAGCCCTTTCATCGGACGATCGAGCGACTGCCGTCACTCACGCCAGGGCCGCTGAGGATGCGGTCGGCCAGGCGTCGACCCTGCTCGACGCGGTGGATGACGCAGACGCCAATCTCAAGGCCGCCCCGGCCAAGATCGCCGAACGGCTGAGCTCACTGCAGCTCGATGTCGACGATGCCACCCGCTTGGCGGCAGGAGACCCGGCCATCGCAGCGGCGGCCTCGGCCGCGGCATCCGCCATCACCTACGCCCAGCAACCGGGCCACGACCCGCTCGCGGCCGAGGCAGGACTCGAGACAGCCGAGGCGACTCTCGACGACCTGCTGGCGCCCGTCCGTGCGGCCGCTGCCGAAGCCGAGAAGGCCCGGGTAGCGCTCTCGGAGTCACTCGGTCGAGTCACCTCGCGGGTGAAGGCAGTCAGCGACTTCATCGAGACGCGGCGGGGCGCTGTGGGGGCCGAGGCACGCACCAGGCTTTCGGAGGCCGCGCGGCATCTCGACCGTGCACAGCAGACGCTGACCACCGATCCCGCGGCATCACACGATGCGCTCCAGAAGGCCGAGTCATTCGTCGACGAAGCCGAGCGACGCGCTCAAACTGATGTCGGCAACTGGGAACGTACTCAACGACAGACATCCGGCGGCGCCGGCGGCGGCCTCAACTCGATGGTCCTCGGCGGCATCCTGATCGACTCGATCGGGCGCGGCGGTGGCAGCAGCGGGAGCAGGGCCAGCGTAGGTGGGGGCCGCTCTCCCGGAAGCTTCGGCGGCGGTGGCACCCGTGGCCGACGCGGCGGGGGCGGACGATTCTAGATCGGCAGCACGGCACCAATCCATTGGGCAATTCCTAACAGAAAGTTGACGAAACAATGGCAAAGAAACAGTCCATCCTCGGGCGGATCGGCCAGCTGACCCGCGCCAACATCAACTCACTTCTCGACAAGGCCGAAGACCCCGAGAAGATGCTCGACCAGCTGGTGCGCGACTACACCAGCTCGATCGCCGAAGCCGAAGAGGCCGTCGCCCAGACCATCGGCAACCTCCGACTCGCAGAGGCCGATCACGCCGAAGACATCAGCGCCGCCCAGGAATGGGGCGCCAAGGCACTCGCCGCCTCGCAGAAGGCGGACTCCCTTCGTACGTCCGGGCAAGGATCTGAGGCCGACAAGTTTGACGCCCTCGCCAAGGTCGCGCTGAGCAAGCAGATCGGCTTCGAGAACGAGGCCAAGACCGCAGCGCCGATGATTGCCTCGCAGAACGAGGTCGTCGAGAAGCTCAAGAGCGGCCTGATCAGCATGAAGGGCAAGCTCGAGGAGCTCCAGAGCAAGCGAGACCAGCTGGTGGCACGCGCCAAGACGGCCGAGGCACAGAACACGGTGCACGACGCAATCAAGTCGATCGACGTCATGGATCCGACCAGCGAGGTGTCCCGCTTCGAGGAGAAGGTACGACGCGAGGAGGCCAAGGTCGCCGGCAAGTCCGAGCTCGCGTCCTCCAGCCTTGATGCGCAGTTCATGGAGCTGGAGATGGACAGCAGCAGCGCCGAGATCGAGGCACGTCTGTCCGAGCTCAAGAGCGGCGGCTCGAGCAATCAAGCCGCGATCGGTTCGGAGTGATCCTGTGAAGCTCGCCGAGTCGTTCAACTACGAAGGCGCTGATGTCGAGAGCGTCTTTGCGCTGATCTCCGATCAAGCCTTCCGCACCGAGTCCTGCGCCAACCAAGGTGCCACCGACTATGACGTCACGGTCGAGGCATCCGGAGGCGGCGTGACTGTCACGCTGATGCGTACCCAGGAAGCCGAAATGCCAGACTTCGTCAAGAAGCTCACCGGCAACACCGTCAAGGTCAAGCAGACCGAGGTGTGGAGCGCCCCTGACGCCGACGGTAGCCGCACGGCCAACGTCAAGGTCAGCATCATCGGTCAGCCGGCCGAGATGGTCGGAACCGCCAAGCTCAAAGCTGCTGGCAGCGGGACCGAGTTCACGGTCAACGGAGACGTCAAGGTCTCGATCCCCTTCATCGGCAAGAAGATCGAGCCAGAGGTTGCCAAGGCGATCACCGCCTCGCTGCGTGAAGAAGTCGCCTACGGGATGCAGAAGCTCTAGAGAAGTCGGCGTCGTGACCCGCGATCAGTGCTTGCGCACCTCGCGGAGCACGGCGTCGATCTCCTGGGTGGCGAACCAGGCCAGGTCGCCGGTGCCGTCGAGATCGATGTGGAATGACGCAATGTCATCGAGTGCGACCTCTTCGGTGTCGCTCACCTCGGCGGCCGCCACGACCGGCCCGTGCTCGGCAGCTTCCTGAAGTGCCGCGAGCTCGTCTTCCTCGTCCTCGGTCTCGGCCTGGAAGGCCATCCCCTGGATGCGCCGACCATCGGCCAGCTGTTGCAAGAGGTCGGCGTCGATCGCGATGTAGATGCGCACGTTCAACCCTTTTCCGGGCGCTGCCGGCCTCGGGGCGCATGCGCTCGTCGCTGGTCGATCGTCTCGACCAGCTCAAGCACGGCGTCCTCGATACATTGCGCCAACACGTCGACGTCCGGCACCGCATCCCGGTCACCGACGATGCCGAAGAACACCTTGCCCGCATATGAGGTCACGCCGATCGCCACAGCCCGGTTGCCGCTGAGCGGAATGCAGGGATAAACCTCGCTCACTGCCTCCCCCGCCATGTAGACGGGGTCCGGAGGTCCTGGCACGTTGGTGATGACGATCTGATGGCCGCGTCCCTCCTCGGTGGAGGCGACGCGCGCGCCGACTGCATGGAAGGTCGAGGTGGCAAAGCCGGGAAGATTGGCCAGCTTGTTGGCGGCGACCGCCGAGCCGGTCTCCCGGTGGTCCTTGAGTGCGTACGACACCTGGTGGAGCCGGACGACCGGATTGGTCTCGCCGACCGGCAACGACAGCAGGTGCCCGCGCACCTTCGAGCCGAGCGACGTCGGGAGTCCGTCGTCGGAGACGACCGACATGGGAACCATCGCCCGGAACCGGGTCTTGGCACTGACCGGCTCGGCGCGGGTCAGCATCCATCCTCTGATGCCACCGGTGATCACCGTGAGGATCACGTCATTCACCGTGCCACCGTGCGCGTCGCGTACCCGCCGGAAATCATCGAGATCGGCCGCGAGCGAGGCGAATCGACGATGGCGCGACAGCTCGGTCGACAAGATGCTGTGCGGCGCCTGGGCATCGCTGCCGGGAAGCAAGCGCGCGAGTCGACCCAGCGCAACCTCGGCGGCTTTCAGCGCCTCGCTCGGGTGTCTGACGCTCTGGTTCAGACTTCCGGCGATCAGGGCGGCCGACGTGGGCTGCGGACGCGGGTTCCAGTCCTCGTGCGGGATGTCGCGTTCCTTGGCGGTCTCCTCCAGCAGCACCTGCGCCAGGTCAACCGTCACCGACCCGTCGACCAGCGCCTGGTGGGCCTTGAACAGCAGCGCCACCCGACCACCCGAAAGACCCTCGATCAGGTAGAGCTCCCACAGCGGTCGGTCGAAGTCGAGCCGGCGGGCGATCAGCCGGCCGACAAGTTCATGAAGCGCTTCGGTCGAGCCCGGTCGTGGCAGCGCCGAGCGCCGTACGTGCGCCGAGATGTCGAAGTTCTCGTCGTCGAGCCACGCCGGCGCGCCAATACCGAAGGCCCGTGGGACCTGCCGATAGCGCGGCACCAGATCGATGCGCTCGTTGATGACGTGGATCAACCGGTCGTAGTCGAGGGCATTCTTGCCCGGCTCGAGGATCGCGAGCGAGGCGATCTGCCGCGGCACCGTCGGACTGTCCTGTTGAAGGAACATCGCATCCAGCGGGCTCAACCGTTGCATGACTCTCCTCGTGACGTCCTGCAGAGAAGTTACCATCGGGTCGTCTTCAGGTTGTCGACACCGTGCTGCGGTGGACCAGTTGCTTGGCCAACGCCTCGACCCGCGCGACGAATGGGGACGTCGGTGAAGCTGCCCGCGGAGTGCGCCCCGCCATCATCGCCAGGTCGAGTCCGGCCTGATCGAACGGCAGGAACGTTGCCGACGGCAGGCCCGTCAGACGCCGCAGCGTCGAGTCAACCTCTCGTTCTGCCCAGCCCAGAGACGGCCTCATCATGTTGATCACCACGCTCGGCGGGGAAGCGCCGCGGCGTACGTCGGCAAGATCGTGCAGACCGCGTACGAGTCGCGCCAAGCCCACCGGATCGGCCTTTCCCACCGCTAGCAGCTGATCGGCCTGCTCGACCGCCTGCAGGCCCGCCTGGTTGCGGGAGACGGCGCCGTGAGCCGGCTCGAGCGAGAAGCCGCAGTCGATGACCACCAGATCGGCCGACGCTCGCAACTGGCTCAGGACCAGCTCAAGTGCGCCAGGTCGGATCTGCGGCCACATGTCGGCTCGGGGCAAACCGGTGAGCAGTCGCAACCGCGGATCGATCGTCAGCACGTGGTCGTCGACCTGGCCGGGGTGACCGTTGTTGGCCGCACGACACGCTGCCATCAGTCCGCTGACGTCGTCCAGAACGCCCAGCATCTGCGCAAGCGAGCCTCCGTAGGTGTCGGCATCGACCAGCACTGTCTCTGCCCCGTTGGCAGCGCAGGCCGACGCAACGCCGAGTGCGACCGTGCTGCGTCCCGGTGCGCCGGTCGGACCCCAAACGGCAAGGATGGAGCCCCGCTCGGCCGGCGAGCCACCGACCCGAGCCGGCGGTTCGCGAGTCACCACCTCGAGCGCACCCAGCGCCACACGGCGCGCGATGCCAAGTCCCAGACACCGCTCCCGGTCGGCCTGTACCGCAGCCACCCGTACCCCGGACCGCTCGAGACGATGGACTGCATCCGCGTCGAGACCAGGAAGCTCGGTGTGCACCAGTGCGGCATCGGCGATCTCGGTCTCGGCGACGGCCAGCAGATCGGCAACATCGACGCATCTGCGAACCAGCCGAAGGTGACTGGAGCCCTCGATCTCGCCAATCGCAGCCGCCTCCCACGCGGCTCCCCCGGCCGCCAGGACGACGTCCATCAAGAGACCCGGACCAACGTGACGTGGCCCGATGAGACAGTCCCCACCACCGAGCCGCCGAGCTTTGCATCGGGGACGTCCACAAGCACCGTCTGGGCCAGTGACCCGCCGACAGAGGCCGACTCGTCACTGGTGTCGATGATGCGTACGGACTGCAGGACTCGTACGGCCTCCTCGGCGGACTGATCGCCGGGTCCGGGCCCAACCCAGACGTCGACGAGGTCTCCTCGGGAAAGGTCAGCAGGCGACGCCCCAGTGGCCACACTGAGCGGGAGCTGGCTGCGCCCGGAAGCCGCCTTCGGCAGAAGCGACGAACGCTGCACCAGAGCACCACTCGCGCCACGCTCACCCCACTGAAGGGAGTCGAGCGGGGCGGAGAACTCTTCGTCCGCACGCACGTAGTTGTCCGACACCTCAGCGGACAGACGCACTCGCACGGCGACCATGTCGCCAGCACTCACCGGATCACCTGGTGCGACCGCGTGGTCGAGCGCCCAGTACTGGACTGTGTCGTCATTTGCAGCGACAAGTCTCCCGCCGAGGATCGTCGATCCGAGGACCAGCAGCACGCCTACCAAGAGCCGTGGGTCCCGCCACGGTCGGATGTGCAATCGCGACGCGATTGCACCCTTTGCCTGCCTCGAATCATCGGGCCCCCGCCAGATCATAGGGAAAGTTCTATCGAACGTTCGGCGGTTTCGTCCAGAGCACCTGCACTTGTCCACAGGCTCGATGGGGTGCTGCCAACCTGACCCTGCGGCATGTGAAACTGGGGGTATGCCGCCCCTCTCCCCGAGGTTCCTCACGCTGGCTGATGTCGCTGAGGTTCTCAATGTCACGGTGCGCCAGGTCTACGCTCTGGTTCGTACTGGCGACCTTCGCGGCATCCAGATCGGTGGGCGCGGTCAGTGGCGCATCGAAGCAGTCGAGCTCGAGGACTACATCTCGCGGCAGTACGCACGCACCGACAACATCGAGCACGCGGACGACGTCACCTCCGACCGGTGACCACCGCGACGGCCGAGAACGTCGGGCTCTGAGTACGGCCTGACTCCTCGCGGATCCGGACGAAATCTGCACCGATCACGGCAACGGTGCCATCGATCGTCGATCCGGTCACCAGCTGCACACGTACTGGCTCGGCCTCGTCGCGCAACGTCCTGAACACATGCCGCCATCCGAGTGAGGCGGTCACGGTCGAGCCCGGCTCGGCGCGACGCTCAGCAGACGCCACTGCAATGACCGCTGACGCGCTGACGAAGTGGTCGAAACGTTCGTTGCTGAGCTGGATGACCTGCTCGTTGACCAGCACGGCATCGCCGGCGATGCGGCCGGCGCCCAGCACGTCGATCTCGACCCTTCCGCCCAGACAGGACCGCCACGAGGTCTCCGCCCATTCGCCGTCACGCAACTCATCGACAAGTGCGTCTCGGTGCTGCATCTCGAGGTCCCCCGCTTGGGCCTCCAGCTCGTTGAACAGCCGTTCCCATCGCATATGCGGACGCTATCTCAGCGTCCACACCCGTGCACCCCGCCGGTTGACAGCGCGAATCAAACGGTCTTGTCTGGATTCAAACGTCATCAAACGTATTCAAAGGACATTCGGGGATGCCTCTTTCACGGAGCGGTTGGTCGCTAACTTGTCTCGCTTCAGTCAGTGTGGTGCTGATAGCTCCTGACACTGCAAGCCTGCTGTCGGAGGTGGGCTCCTCCGACTTTCCGCGGACCCTTGTCGCCGTTGCCTCACTGGCTCAGCTCTGTGTCGCGGGCTGGGTCCTGCTGATCATCGCCGCCGCAACCGTTCCGGGCGCGTCCCACGTCGTCCGCCACGTCACCCCCGAGCTCCTTTGGGGCGCACTGTTCGCCGGAGCCGTCGGCGCGCTCACCCTTTCGCCGGCACATGCCGACCGCGGATCCTCCCCAGCCCACGCCACACCACAGGAGCACTCGCTCCAGGGCCTCCGGCTGCCCGACCGGCCGGCGGTCGCCGGCCCTACCCAGCGGGCCGTGCTGGTCAGGCCGGGCGACACGCTGTGGGCGATCGCCGCTCGGTCACTGCCCGCCGACGCGACCGATGCAGAGATCGCCTCAGCGTGTGCGCGCTGGTATGCCGCCAATCGCTCCACCATCGGCCGAGATCCCGACCTGATCCATCCGGAACAACGCCTCCTATCGCCCGCAGAAGATCCGACCACCAAGGATGTGCCATGAAGACCGCTACCGCCCTGTCTGTCCCCGTCGTCCGGCCGTCATTCTCCGATGTTGTCGAGCCGTCGCAGGGCCAGATACCTCTGCCGTTTCCAGGCTTGACACCGGTTCTCCCGGCGCCGGTCGAACGCGGTGACGCCCGCCCGCTGCGCGAACGGTCAGCCCGCTTCATGCAGGCGCTGGTCGAGGTGCTCTCCGGTGAGCGTCCCGTTCGTCAGATGGCGCCGTGGATGGCCCCGGACGTCTATGAGCAGCTCAGCTCGCGGCTCGCGGTGCACGCACGAGCCCCGCGACGCGCAACACCCGCCCGAGGCGCCCGAATCGTGTCGGTGCATGTCGCCATGGTGCACGACGAGGCAGCTGAGATCGCCGGGCGCATGGTGCATCGCGGCCGCTCGCGTGCAGTCGCTGTACGCCTTGAGCTCCACACCACGCACCGGGGCGACAAGGTCTGGCGCTGCACGGCCCTCACGTGGGCCTAGTGCTCCCGACGCAACCCAGCCATGCCCGAGCGAAGCGAGGCCAAACCCACCCATGCCACCCAGCCATGCCCGAGCGAAGCGAGGGGATAGGTCCCGGGCGTCAGCCCGGCAGCGACGGAGTCGCTGGCTGCGCGGAGCGCAGCTACCGATTGTTCTTGCGCGACTTTCGCTGCTGCTTGGCCTTCTGGCGAGCCTTGGCCTTGGCGTTGGCCTGACGGCGCGCCTCGGCTTCCGGCGTCTCGGCTGATGCAGCGGGCGAGTCGCCACGCACCTCGGCCTCGCCATCTTCGCTCGGGGCCGAATAGGACAGCGCCTGCTTCTTCTTCTCGCCGTCGAGGCCCTTGGCGGTCAGCTGAGGCTCCGTCCCACCTTCGGACTCAGACTCGGCCGCCTCCACCTGCACGTCGAGATTGAACAGGAAGCCAACCGACTCCTCGGCGATGCCTTCCATCATGGCGTTGAACAAGTCATAGCCCTCGCGCTGGTACTCGACCAGCGGATCACGCTGCGAGTAGGCGCGCAGTCCGATGCCCTCACGGAGGTAGTCCATCTCGTAGAGATGCTCACGCCACTTGCGATCGAGGACGCTCAGCACGACTCGGCGCTCCAGCTCACGCATCACGTCTGTGGTGAGCTCGGCCTCGCGCTGCTCATACGACGACAGAGCGTCCGCAACCAGGACCTCCTTGAGGTACTCCCGTGACAGTGATTCGCGTCCACCCACCTCGGACTCGACACCTTCAATCGTGAGACTGATCGGGTACAGCGTGCCCAGCGCGGTCCAGAGCTGCTCGAGCTCCCACTCCTCAGGGAATCCCTCGGTTGCTCCGTCGCTGTACGCCCCGACGACCTCACCGATCATCGAGCGGACCCACTCGTTCATGTCCTGACCCTCAAGGACCTGTCGACGTTCGGTGTAGATGACCTCGCGCTGACGGCTCATCACATCGTCGTACTTGAGGATGTTCTTGCGAGTTTCGAAGTTCTGCGCCTCGACCTGACCCTGCGCCGAGGCGATGGCGCCGGTGACGCGCTTGTCCTCGATCGGCTGGTCGTCAGGGATCTTCATCTTCTGCAGGACCCAGTTGACCCAGTCGGACTTGAACAGTCGCATCAGGTCGTCCTCGAGCGACAGGTAGAACCGTGTCTCGCCCGGGTCGCCCTGACGTCCGGACCGACCGCGCAACTGGTTGTCGATGCGACGCGACTCGTGACGCTCGGTGCCAATCACGGCCAGTCCGCCGGCGGCGGTCACTTCGTCGTGCTCGGAGGCGACCTGCGCCTCGACCTGCTTGAGCGTTTCGGGCCAGGCAGCCTCGTACGCCTCGGAGTCTTCGAGCGGATCGAGACCCTTGGCACGCAGCGCCTGATCGGCGAGGAACTCCACGCTGCCGCCGAGCATGATGTCGGTGCCTCGTCCAGCCATGTTGGTCGCCACGGTGACCGCGCCCTTGTGACCGGCCATCGCGACGATCGCGGCCTCGCGGTCGTGCTGCTTGGCGTTGAGCACCTCGTGGGGCACCCCACGCTTCTTGAGCTGCTTGGAGAGTCGCTCGCTCTTGGCGACGCTGGTCGTGCCGACGAGGATCGGCTGTCCCTTGGCGTGGCGCTCGGCGATGTCCTCGACCACTGCGTCGAACTTCGCCTGTTCGGTGCGGTAGACGAGATCCGGCTGGTCGGCACGGGCGATCGGCTTGTTGGTCGGGATCGGGACGACGCCGAGCTTGTAGATCTTGTCGAACTCCGATGCCTCGGTCAGAGCCGTACCGGTCATGCCACCGAGCTTGTCGTAGAGACGGAAGTAGTTCTGCAACGTGATGGTGGCGAGCGTCTGGTACTCCTCGCGGATGCGTACGCCCTCCTTGGCCTCAATGGCCTGGTGCAGGCCCTCGTTGTAGCGACGGCCGTCAAGGATGCGTCCGGTGTGTTCGTCGACGATCAGGACTTCGCCTTCGATGACGACATAGTCCTTGTCGTTCTTGAACAGCTCCTTGGCCTTGATCGCGTTGTTGAGGAAGCCGATCAGCGGCGTGTTGACCGAGTCGTAGAGGTTGTCGATGCCGAGCTGGTCCTCGACCCGGTCGATGCCCTCCTCGGTGACGGCGATCGTGCGCTTCTTCTCGTCGACCTCGTAGTGCTCGTCGATCTTCATGGCGCCGACGATGCGGGCGAACTCGCCGTACCACTTGACCTCGTCCTCGGTCGGGCCCGAGATGATCAGCGGCGTACGCGCCTCGTCGATGAGGATCGAGTCGACCTCGTCGACGATCGCGAAGTTGTGTCCGCGCTGCACACACTCGGCGATGTTGTCGGCCATGTTGTCGCGGAGGTAGTCGAAGCCGAACTCGTTGTTGGTGCCGTAGGTGATGTCAGCGGCGTAGGACTCGCGACGCTGGTTGGGGTTCATGCTCGGCAGGATCTGGCCGACCGAGAGACCCAGGAAGTGGTGAACGCGGCCCATCCACTCGGCGTGGTACTTCGCGAGGTAGTCGTTGACCGTGACGACGTGCACGCCCTTGCCCTCGAGGGCGTTGAGGTAGGCCGGGAGTGTCGAGACCAGGGTCTTGCCCTCACCGGTCTTCATCTCGGCAATATTGCCCAGGTGCAGCGCAGCGCCGCCCATGATCTGCACGTCGAAGTGCCGCTGACCGAGCACGCGCTTTGCCGCCTCGCGGACTGTCGCGAACGCTTCGGGCATCAGGTCGTCGAGCGACTCACCATCGGCGAGTCGTCCCCTGAACTCATCGGTCATCCCGCGCAGCTCGTCATCACTCATGACCGTGTACTCGTCCTCGAGCGCGTTGACCTGCTTGGCAATGGCCTCAAGCTGCTTGAGGATCTTGCCCTCGCCCATGCGAAGGATCTTGTCGACAATTTTTGGCACGAAAATGAACTCTCTTGACGCGGGGCCCCACCGGACGAAACAGCCCGGAAGACTGAGCGCACCTAGTCTAGGTGACGTCCAAGGGCCGCCGTGAGTTCCCCGCACAGATCTCCTTTGGACGGAGCGACGACTCGATCCAGACCGAGCCAGTCGGCCATCAGCGACAGCTCGGCCGCAAGCTCGGCGGCTGTGTTCTCCGGCGCGTGCTGCTCCGCCCACGCACCGTGGACAACGAGGTCGCCCGACTGTCGATCAGCCTTGAGGTCGACCCGAGCGACGAGTCGGTCGCCAAGAAGGAACGGCAGCACGTAGTAGCCGTGCACACGTTTGTCAGCGGGTACGTAGATCTCGATCCGGTACCGAAAGTCGAACAGTGCCTCGGTGCGGGTGCGCTCGAACACCAATGGATCGAATGGGCTGAGGAGTGCACGCGCAGAAACCTTGCGCGGCTGCACCGCGTCTCGGTGCAGGTAGGCGGGCCGTTTCCATCCCGCGATCGTCGTGGGCACGAGCTCTCCAGCCTCCACCAACTCCTCGATCGCAGCCTTGACCTGCGCCGGGTCCATTCGGAAGTAGTCGCGCAGGCACGGCGCGGTGCCGACGCCCAGCGCGCGAGCAGCGTGGCTGACCAGGAAACGGTGCGCCTCTGCTGCAGTCATCGCCGGTGCGTCCAGCTGTGCTTGGGGAATCACCCGCTCGGGCAGGTCGTAGACCCGCTCGAATGCGGAGTTGCGACGCGATGCCGTCACCTGGCCCTTGTAGAAGAGGTACTCGAGCGCCATCTTGACCTCAGACCAGTTCCAGCCCCAATGATCGCGCTCCAGGGGCACATCGTGCTCGATCTCGCGAGCAGTCAGCGGACCTTTGGCACGCACCTCCTCGAGAACCCACGCGACGAACTCAGGCTTCTCGTCAAAGATGCGCCTCATTCCGCCCCACATGCGCGCGCCCGAGTCCATCCTGAACTGCATTGCCTGCCAGAGCGCCACGTCCACGAGGGCTGCTTCATGGGCCCAGTACTCAAACAGCCGCCTCGGCCTGCGGCCTGCGGCCCGGTGCAACAACTCGGTGTCGTAGGCCCCCAACCGCGAGAACAGCGGCATGTAGTGCGCCCGGGCCAGCACACTGACCGAGTCGATCTGGAAGAAGCCGAGCCGGTCAATGACCTTCTGCACGTGACGGGCCGCCCAGCGTCCGGGCGTCGGCGGGTGAATCCTGCGCGG
>CAVVQG010000023.1:0-245054 GCA_963750265.1 uncultured Actinomycetota bacterium
AGGCAGCGACCAACCTCACGGGAAGTGATCTGAGTCCGCGGATCACGTTGTTGACGACGAACGTCGGCTCACCGATCAGTTCTATGCGTTGAACCCGATCGACCAAGGCGCGCAGCATCGCCTGGATCTCCAGTCGCGCGAGGCCTTGGCCAGCACAGGCGTGGATGCCGTAGCCATAGCCCAATTGCGGTCCTGCCTTGCGTGAGACGTCAAACTCATCGGGCCGCTCCCACTGTCGATCGTCCCGATTGGCCGATGCATACATCACCAGCACCCGTGAGCGCTCAGGGATTGAGATCCCGGAGATCTCCGTCTCGCACGAGGTGAGGCGGCTGAAGGCCCGAACCGGCGATTCAAGCCGCAACACTTCGTTGGCCGCGTTGGGGATGCGCGTCGGGTCCGCCCTCAACACTTCCCACTGATCGGGGTGCTCGGCGAACAACCACAGCGCAGCAGCGATCGCACTGATCGTCGTGTCGAGTGAAGGTGCGAGGTAGTCGATCATCAATGCCGGGCAGTCCGACGCCTCAATGTGCTTGTCATCCACCGCTTGGAGCACGTCGGCGCCCATGCTGCCCGGGAGCACGAGACGCTTGCGTGCAACTTTGCTCGCGAATCGCAACATTCCGATCGCGGAGGGCGCCGTTCGCGCTGAAATCCGGTTGATCGGACCCAGCGCATCGAAGGTCGCGCCGGCCCAACGCAGCAGGTTTTCGCGACCCTTCTCAGGCCAGCCGACAAAGTCGGGGACGACTGCCAGCGGCAGGGCTTGCGCCAGATCAGTCACCGCATCAACCTCACCCCGCAAGGTGGCGGCTTCAACAACCCTGACGGCCAGGAGATCCATGTCGTCACTCATCGGCTGAAGTGCGCGCGGAGTGAGGCGGTGCGCCACGAGGCGCCGTCGCCTTGCATGTTCCTCACCGTCGCTGGTCAGCGTCGTGCCGCGCGACATCCGGTTGACGATCGTGTTGAGCCCCACCCCGTGCCCCGACAGGAATGTGTCGTCATCGGCAAGAACGGTCTTGCACTCGGCATAGCGAGGAAGCGCGAAGGCCTTCAACCCGGGCAGCCACACGACCGACCCCAGGGCACGCAACTCCGCGTAGCGCGGGTAAGGGTCAAGGATCGCCTCGCGGGAGTACAAGTCAGGTGTGTACGACGGGATGCTCGTCACGATGGGCCCCTCAGCACCGTCGGCAGCCTGCGGCGAACTGCAGCCGAGTCGTTGCCGGTCGCGACCACGACTCGGTCAGGGCGCACCAGCACCGTCCTGGCCCCCAGCTCCTTGAACCACGCCGTCGAGATCTCGCTCGGTTCGATGACAGTGGCGACTGCGCCCAGCTCGCTGGCCAGCTCGATGTCCTCAGGAGTCACCGACTGGAGGGTCAGCAGGGCGGCGCGCTGGCCGAGCTGCTGGTCGAAGCACTGCGGAACAAGCGTGCCGCCTGCCGCTCCGGCCGAGCGTCTCCGCACGAGCGCACTTCGCCGGAGTCGAGGGGTCGCGCTGCTGAGAACCAGCTGTCGCACACCAGGCACGTGGTGGAACTGTGGCAGGACGACCCGACGAATTCCGGTGGCCATGCGTCCGCCACCGGTCATGGCGCTGCCGATCAAGACAGCCTTCTTGACGAGTCCGCGGGCATGCCGCTTGCGCTCGGCCTCGTAGGTGTCGAGCAGCGCATCGGTGCGGCGGCCGTGTATCACGTCGGCCACCTTCCACGACAGGTTGAACGCGTCACGCAGACCCGCACCCATGCCCTGGCCGATGAACGGCGGGGTCAGATGGGCGGCGTCGCCAAGGACGAACAACCGGCCGGCCCGCCACCTGTCGGCGACCATCGCACGGAACGTGTACTCCACGACGCGCACGATCTCAAGGTCCTCGTCAGCCACGTCGGCCAACCACGGATCGAGGAGGCTCCTCAGATCGGCCAGCGCTTCGAAGTCTTCCGGCGACTCTCCGTCCAGCAGTTGAAATTCCCAACGGAACCGGCTCGGGCCAATGCGCATGTATGTCCCTGCGCGGTGGGTGTCGCACACCTGATGCACGCCATCCCAGTCGTCGAACAGGACGGAGCACCTGAGGTCGATCACCAGCCAGCGCTGCTCGAACCCGAGGTCGCGCGCCCGGCTTCCCATGGTTTCGCGTACGAGACTGTTTGCCCCGTCGCAACCCAGCACGAACTGGGCGGTCAACTCCACAGGCGTGCCAGACGAATCCTGCAGATGCACCACGACGTGGTCCTCCGTCTGGTCCAGCCCGAGCATCTCGGTGCCGGTCATGAGCTCGACCTCAGGGTACTTCGTCAGATTGGCGCGAAGCATCGTCTCCAGCTCCGGCTGATCGAACATGCTGGCTTGCGGGATACCGCCATCGGCAACGCCACGGTCGAACTGGGCCAGCACGTTCAGGTCTCGGTCCACGAGCCTCAGGCCACGGCCCGGCTGGCTTGTCTCGCGGAACTCCGTCGCAACCCCCAGAGCATCGAGGATGCGATGTACCTCGTCGTCGAGGTGCACCGCTCGCGGCAGGGGGTAGACGTTGTGGTGCCTCTCGACGACGACGGACGCAACACCGTACTGGGCGAGCAGCGTCGCGGCCGCCACCCCGGTCGGGCCAGCGCCGATCACGACGACCGGCACATCCTTCACCCCGCGGACTTCCTCACCACGTTGTGCTGCACGCCCAGATCAATGCCCCGTGACACATCGGTGATGGCGGTGACAACTGTGTCGCCGTCCTTCAACCAACGCGGGTTGGAGGCCTGTTTCTTGAAGAACAGCTCCCACTTCTTCTTCGCGGGGAGCAGCGCCCCGATCTTCTCGACGATCTTGGCCGGCGCCCGAAGTGCTGTGCCGCCGGGTGTGCCGGTCAGCACGAGGTCACCAGCGTCCAACACCTGGAAACGTGCCAGGAGATTCAGCGCCCGGACTGGGCCGACAAGCATGTCGGCTGCCGTCTCGTCCTGGCGCACCTCACCGTTGACGGACAATGTCAGCCGCAGGTTCGCCAGGGCCGCCAAGTCTCCCTCGTCCACCAATGTCAGGAACGGACCCACTGGCGTAAACGTCGGATAGGACTTCGCCTCATAGAACTGGGTGCGCGTCAGTTGTACGTCCCGCGCGCTCACGTCATTGGTGATGACGTACGCCGCTATGTAGTCGGCCAGGTTCTCATCGGTAACCGTGTCGCCGATCTCGAGGCGACGGCCGAGAACTATGCCGAGCTCAACCTCGTAGTCGAGGAATCCCACGTGCGGCGGGCAGACAATGTCGGAGTCCGGGCCGACGACCGAGCCTGATGCTTTGCGAAAGAACGCGGCGGGGACATGATCCGGGGACAATCCGGCATCGATGGCGTGCGATCGGTAGTTGGCCATCTGGGCCACCACGCGTGCAGGTGTGGTGACCGGTGAGAGCAACGAGGCTTCGGAGACCAGCGGTCCGGCGGGGTCGGGAGTGGCTACCGCAGCATGCACCGCTGGGCGATCGGCCAAGAGCTCGGCCGTCGTGACGGCAGCGGTCTCGATCTTGGTCAGCCGGCCTGCCTGCTCGACCCACCATCCGTCGGAGGTACGGGCAACATTGGTGCTCATTGGCTCATCGCTTTCATCAGGCTGCGCAGGACGGCGGGATCGATCTCGTTCTTCTCCAGTGCCAAGGCCTTGAGCACGGTTCCCACCATTGCCGGGCTCGGGCGTGTGCCCAGGAAGTCGCGAGTGACGGGCGGGCCCCACTGGGCGAGGCCGCTGGCGCTCATGGGAGCCCATCCAGCTTCGATCGAACTATCGAACAGATCGCCGTCGGCGAAGTGCTCGAACATGAGGCGGTCGGGATCGCGCCAATAGTCGAAGATCTGGCTGCCCTGGATGTGGCGACCGATGCCCCAGACTCGTTTGTAGCCCTTGTCGCCGAGGTACTTGCCACCCATCGCGACGGTGTCGAGGTCGGTGACCTGGTATGCCGAGTGAACGTAGCCCGTCCGCGGGCCGAGGTGCATGGCGAGGGTGTGATGGTCCGAAGGCGTGTCTCCGAGGTCGCAGCGCAGGAACGCCATGGTGGGACCACGGTCCCGCAGGTCGTCGAGGAACAAGAAGTCGCTGACGATCATGCCAAGGGTGTCGAGGTACCACTGGAGTGCAGATGCGAAACGGGTCGTCTCGATCACGACGTGGCCAAGACGCTGAACCTGCGCGGGCGCCAGGACCGGGCGCTGGGTCGCGTTGTGTCGGGGGTGATCGATACCGAAGTTGAGGTCGAGCGCAGCACGCTCGGGGATCGCGGGCAGGGCAGGCACGCCGGCAACAACTCGAACAGGGACGCCGCTCGGGTCGTGCATCTCGACTGCCTTGCCGCCAGCGTGGTCGATCACGACCTCACCGCTTGCGCGGGCCAGGCGCTCGAGATCCGACGCTGTCTGGGCAAGGAAGGTGGGGCCGTGGAAGTGCGAGGTTCTGCCCCTGCGGATCACCAGGCACGGGGCGGCCGACCACGTACCGCGAAGTCGGAGGACGTCAGGTGTCCGGTCGACAACCTGGAACCCGAAGTCGACCGCGAACCTCTCAGCACGCTCAAGATCGGGCTTGACGAACTCAAGCCACGCCAGGTCGACGACCTTGATCAAGGGATCGACAGAGCGTCCTGTGTGCTCGCGACGAAGGGCTCCGAGCTCGCTGTGCAGCCCGCTGTGGACGTCCTCGATCGGAGCGTCGCCCTCGATCTCGATCTCTGCCCTCACTTGGCACTCCTCACTCGTTTCTGATGAAAGTATCAGTTATGATGAACACCTAGTCAAGCGCTACTCTTGACTCGCCTGTAGGAGCTGCGGAGGAGTGTCATGAGCGAGAGTCCGGCCGCTGTGACGCCGACCCGGCTTGATCGACGCAAGGCACGTACGAGAGGTGCGCTGGTGAAGGCCGCCCGCTCGATCATTTCGGAGGGACGAGCCGCTTCCGCCAGCATTCAGGACATCACCGACACGGCGGACATCGGCTTCGGCTCGTTCTACAACCATTTCGACTCCAAGGACGAGCTTTTCCGCGCTGCGGCGCAAGAAGTGCTCGAGGAGTGGGGAGATCTGATCGACGGGGTCACCGCACCCATCGAGGATCCGCGAGAGGTTTTCGCAGTCTCGTTGCGCGTTTCGGGCCGGCTTGCTTGGACGCATGACGAGATCGCGCGCGTCATCGTCAACCACGGATTCGACTTCACCGACACCGACACCGACAACGGCCTTGCACCTCGGGCCTTCCGCGACCTCCAGATCGCCAAGGATGCCGGCGCGATCGACATCGCGAGCGTTCCGTTGACCTTGGCAATGGTTGGCGGCGCGATCATCGGTGTCTTGCGGATGCGCATCGAGCACCCCGACATCATGACGCCAAATGCCGCCGACGAGATGGCAAGACAATTGTTGTGCATGATCGGTGTGCCAGCCGATGAGGCGCGCGAACTCGCCTCACGGCCCTTGCCGGCGGGCGCCCCCGACTGACGGCGCACGGCCACCGGCCATCTGCCGAAGCGTCAGACCATCTTGCGCACGACGCCCAAGGGCGCGTGCTTCATGACCTTGCCGATCGGGGCCCACGGCCAGGTGGGTACGGCCGCATCGACGACCTCGGCCTCGATCTTCTTGACCAGCGCCTTGCAGCCCGTCTCGGTGTCGACCATCATCTTGGCCTCCTGCTGCACACCCTCGTTCATCTCCGAAGCGATGTAGCCGGGGTAGAGCGTGGTCACCTTGATGTCGTGGCCCTTGCGGCCGATCAAGTCCGAGCGGATGCCCTCCGCGACCATGGCGATGGCCGCCTTGGTGGCCGCGTACGTCGTCATCGACGACGGCATCCCGCGCATCGCCGACATCGATGAGATGACCACCAGATGGCCGGCCTTGCGCTCGTAGAAGTGCTCCATCGCGGCTTCGCACTGCGCCAGCGCGGCAATGAAGTTGGTCTCAGCGGTCTGCTTGTTGGCATGGAACTTGCCGGTGCCAATGCGTCCGCCCTTGCCGAGCCCGGCATTGACGATGACCCGGTCGAGGCCGCCGAGGTCGGTGATGGCCTGCTTGAACACCGCGAACACCTGGTCGTGGTCGTTGACGTCGAGCGGGTGCACGACGACCTCGATGTCGGGGTGGGCAGCGAGCAGCTCCGCCTTCAGTGCCTCGAGCCGATCAACCCGACGAGCGGTCAACGCGAGGTGGTGACCCTTCGCGGCGAGAATGCGGGCCATACCGGCACCGAGACCTGAGCTCGCGCCGGTGATCAGAACGTTCTTGCGCATATCAGTCCTTCTGGGACATCTGGATGGAAGCCTTCTTCATCATCGAGTAGTACAGCGGTCGCGCAAAGCGCTTGGCCGCATAGGCGACCTTGCCATCACGGTCAGTCAGGATGATGTGGCGCCCCTTCTCGATGCCCTTGATCACCCGGGCGGCGATCGTGTCGGCCGAGAGCTTGGCATTGCCGATCAGCTTGGCCGCCGACTTGTTGGCCTGCTCGTCCTTGCCGCGCAGCGACTCGGTGAGGTTGGTCTTGAAGAACGTCGGACAGATCGCGGAAACCATGACGCCGTAAGGCTTGAGCTCGTGGAACAGCGACTCGCTGATGGCCACGACTCCGGCTTTCACCGCCACATACTCGGTCATCCGCGGCGGATGGATCAGGCCTGCGGCGGAGGCGGTGTTGATGATGTGCCCGCTGCCCTGCTCCTTCATCATCGGGGTGAACGCGCGGCAGCCTCGGGCGACGCCCAGCAGGTTGATGTCGACGATCCACTGCCACTGGTCCATCTCGGTCAGCTCGATGCGCCCGCCGGCCGCGACGCCCGCGTTGTTGAACAAGTAGTCGAGTCCGTCCCACTGCTCGGTGACCCAGTCGCGGGCCTTCGCCCAGTCGACATCCTGGGTGACATCCAGCGTCAGGTACGAGACGCCCTCGAGGCCGCGCAGCTCCTCGGGCATCTCGTCGTGCACGTCGGTCGCGAGGACGCGGCCTTCGCGCTGGACGAACTGGTGGACCAGCGCGAGACCGAGCCCGGAGGCGGCTCCGGTGATCAGGACGCGTGAGCTGGGGGCGATCGACATACTCAGATACTACTGGTATCTGAGTATGCTCAGCTCGTGCCGTGGTCGTGATCGCACCGGGTCACCTCGCCCTTCTTCACCGAGCCCGCCGCGATGCCGTCGAGGGCCGAGAACGGGCCGCAGCGATGCGGCACGATCCATACGTGGATCATCGGCACGGCCGACCCGAGGGTCGACGGTGGGGTGCAGCGACCGTCAGGGTTGATGATCCCCGTCACCCGTTCGCCGGTGAAGCAGAGATTGTCGTGGATGTGCCACTGGGTCAGCTGCCCGCCGAGATCTGGCACGTCATCGAGAGTGTCGCCTGCGTTCATCATGAACATGGCGGACACGAGCCGCTTTGGCGTCACAGAGGTGTCGTAGACGAGGGATTCGGGATAGTCCGGATCGAGCAGCCGGCCATCGGCCATGTTCGCGGCGCTCATGTAGTGCTCATAACCAAGCCGGCCATCTCCGATCGACTTGAACCCCAGGTCCCCGACCGCGCTCGCGTCGCTGAACTGGGGAAGTCGGATCACGGTGATCGCCACGAGGTTCTCGGCGGCAGCCTGCTGCTGGGGTGTCACCCCGTCCGTCCCACCCAGATCGATCGGCAGCGCCGGGTCGTACGGCTGGGCCACCAGATCATGGTTGGCGTGATCGTCGGTGCCGGCATGGGCGTGGCCACTGGTCGCCAGCATTCCCGGCACGGCGAGCGCTGCCACCAACAGCGCACAGATCGCCGTGGTCGTCGGATGGCGGATCAATGTCGAGGTGCCGATGGCCCGAAGGTGGGCTACAACGGCCAGCGCCGCGAGTAGCGCCAGGATCATCGCCAGGGAGTCTGCACGCTGGACCGGCTCCGCGACGTCGAGCCCGTCGATCGGTAGGCCGATCGTCTTGGCCAACATCCAACCGAGGATGGCTCCGACCTGGACCATCGCGCCCAGGGACAGCACGACGGGGCCGGGGCGTATCAGCGCCGACACTCCCACCGCGATCTGCACGACTGCGGTCATCATGAAGATCAACGACGCCTGCCGATGCTCGCTGTGAGCTCCTATCGCTGCGGCGTGGATCGCGCCAGCAGCCAGTGATGCAGCGGCGACCACGGCGAGCCATCCACGCGAGCCGAGCTCGAGCAACAAATGGTCAGAATGGTCACTGCCGGCGGCTTGATCGGGGCGCACGTCAATGGTCACGATGGATCCTCGCTGCTGGATCTATCGATGCTACGCGTGAAGCGGGTCAGCGGAAGGTGACCATGTCGCGCGGCAGGTGGCCGTGCTCGTTGAACGTCAGCAGTCGGGGTCCGGACTGGCCGACGATGACTGTCGTGACGCTGGCATTGATCACCACGTCGTTGACCCGCTGGAACAGCGTCGCCCCACCGGTGAGCAGGTGCGAGGTGACCAGCGCGATCGGACCTCCCGAGGTGAACACCACGATCGAACGCCCCGAACCAGCATCGGCGACGGCGCGATCGAACGCCTTCATGACCCGCTCGACGAACTGTTGGTATGACTCTCCCTCCGCCGCACCACCGGCGATCCACCCGTCGAGGGCCTTGTTGAGGACGGCCTGGAACGCCTTGGGATCGGCACTGAGCGCTGCCGGGTCGAGGGCGCGGGCGATCGCGAGATGGTCGAACTCGTCCCAACCCCCGTCGACGTCGTAGCCATCGCCCTGCCCGCACGCATCGATGACCGAGATCGCGGTTTGGGCGTGCCGCTTCATCGAGCCGGCGACAGCAGCGGTCGGCGTCCAGGCCGAGGCTTCCCACGACATGCCCAACGCCGTCGACTGCTTCTGGCCCAACTCGGACAGCTGGTCGTAGTCGTCGGAGCCCCACGAGGCCTGACCGTGGCGGACGAGATGCACTGAACCCATCCCCGCAGCCTAGGCGACCGCAAAGCCCGCGGAAGTTACTCCTCCGTTCACTGACGAGTAGCTCATACGTTGGGGCCATGGAGAACGAGGGAGTGACCTTCCGGTCAGAGAGCACATCGTCGGCCGCGCGAACCATCGTCAGCGATGCGCTGCGCCATACCGATCCAGTGGGAGCGAGGAGCGTCGAGAACGAGACCAACTGGCGACGCAACTACCTCGAACACTTCCGGCGGGCAGTCGAGGCTGGCATCGGAGACGCTGCCGCCGCCACTTCCATCGCCGCGGAGGGTCTGCGCAGCGCCCACCAGCAAATGCGATTCAACGGTGGTTCTCTCGAGTCCGCCATCACCGAGACTCCGCTGTCACAGGCGTTCCACACCCAGACCATCAAGGGCGACGGAGAGCTCGAGACCGAGCTGACGCTGCCCTATCGGGGCGAGCGGCTTCGCGGCCGAGCTCTGCTCGACCAGCTCGACGAGTGGACCACGCGCGGCGTCATCACGCAGTCCTGCTCTGAAGCAGTGCAGACCGTGATGGACAACCCCGAGTGGATGCAGCTCGAGGGCGACACGATGGTCGTGCTCGGCGCCGGTGCCGAGATGGGCCCCTACCGGGCATTGATGCGCTGGGGCGCGACGTGCGTCGCGATCGACTTGCCTCGCGGCGATGTTCAGGAGCGCATCCAGGAACAGGCCGTCGAGTCCGCCGGTCGGGTTCACGTTCCGGCGCGCATCGTCACCAATGGCGGTGCCGATGTCGGGGCCGACCTGATCACCGAGCTCCCGGCAGTCGCAGAATGGCTCGACCACATCGATGGTCGGCTCGTCCTGGGCAACTACTGCTACGCCGACGGCGCAACACATGTGCGGGTGTCAATGGCCGCCGATGCGCTCGCCACCCACCTCGTACAGCATCGCCCTGACACGGCCCTGGCATTCCTGGCCACACCCACCGACGTGTTCGCCGTGCCCGCTGGCGAAGTGGCCGCCGCCAACGCCGCGTATGCCTCGCGCAGCCTCTCCAAGGTGATGCGCACGCCGTTGCGGCTGGCGAGCGGTGGCCGGCTGCTGCAACGCAATTTCCCGCCGGGTGCCGACCCGGGCATCTGTGACGCGCTCGTCCCGCAGCAGGGTCCCAACTATGCGTTGGCCAAGCGGATGCAGCGTTGGCGCGCCACCACGGCCAGGGCACAAGGGACGACGGTCTCGATGAACGTCGCACCGGCGACACGTACGCGGTCAGTCGTCAAGAACAAGGCGCTCGCCGCGGCCTATGCCGGGGCGCACCGGTTCGGTGTCGAGGTGTTCGATCCCGCCACCAGCAACACCCTGATGGCAGCCCTGTTGGTGCACGACCTGCGGGCTGGGGCGGAACCGCAGGCCGAGCCGTGGCAGGACGAGGCGGTCAACGCTGCCCACGGAGGGCTCTGGACGGCGGCCTATCACCCGCGCAGCGCCCTTGGTCTCGCCGCCGTGCTGGGCATCGGGGCCCTGCGAGGCTAAGGCGCAGGCGACTCAGTCGACGAACGTGACGACATCCTCGAGCGGAGCGCGACGAGACATGAAGCTTGCGGACGGGTGCTCAGGGTCGGGGTGACCAAAGGCAATGGCGCACACCACCTTGCGCGTCTCGGGAAGGCCGAACCAGTCGCGCAGGAACTGAGCCCGCATCGCCAGCGCGGCCTGAGCGCACGTGCCGAGACCAAGCGCTTCGGCAGCAAGGAGGAACGAGTCGACGTAGAGGCCGCAGTCGATTGCTCCGTAGACGCCGAGATCGGCCTCCGTGGTGATGATCGCGGCGTGCGGTGCTCCGAAGAACTCATAGTTGCGCAGCATCTCGCGTCCGGAGGCCTCACGGTCCCCACGCGCCACGCCGACGGCTTCGTACAGCTGCCAGCCGACGTCTTTGCGACGCTCGTCATAGACGCCGGTGTATGCCGCGGGGAAGTCGAAGTCCGTGCCGTAGCCGTCGGGCGACGACAACAGCGCGTCGCGGAGCTTGACGGTCGCCTCGCCGGAGGTGATCACCACCTGCCACGGCTGGGTGTTGCACCACGATGCGGTGTGTTGCGCGGCACCGAGCAGCTGCTCGATCACCTCGCGCGACACCTGCTCGTCAGTGAAGCCCCGACAACTCCGGCGGCTGGTGAGCAGGCGGTCGAGTGTCTCGAAATCTGAGCTCATGTCAGGCCCCCTTGAAAGCAGCGGGACGCTTGGCGAGGAATGCCTCGCCGCCCTCGAGCGCATCGGCGGTCGGGAAGAGTGCCACTTGGGCCGCCAGCTCGGCGTCCAAAGTCGCGTCGAGCCTCGGCAGGGTGTTGGCGGTGATGACCTTCTTCATGGCCGACAGCGCCTTGGTCGGCCCCCCGCCGAGCTTGCCGATGAGCCTCGCGAGCTCGGCGTCGTAGTCGTCGTCGGCGAGCGACTTGTAGATGAGTCCCATCTCGGCGGCATCGTCAGCCGGAAGCCTCTCACCGAGCATCGCGAGGCGGTTGGCGCGCGCACGGCCCACTGAGGCGGCAACGAGCTCGGTCGCACCTCCATCGGGCATCAGACCGATGTTGACGAATGCCAGCAGGAAGTAGCCCGAGCTCTTCGCGATCGCGATATCGGCCGCGATCGCGATCGAGCAGCCGACTCCCGCAGCGATGCCGTTGACTGCACTGATCACCGGTAGAGGTGACTGTGTCATGGCGCGGATGAGTCGATTGGCCCCTTCGAGAGTTGCCGTTCCATCGAACTCCGGACCGAGGGCAGCGCCCGAGCTGAATGCCCGACCGGTACCGGTGATCACCACCAAGCGGGCATCGGCAGGTGCATCCTCGATCGCCGCCGCGGCCGCGTTGAGCATGTCGCCGGTGAGGGCGTTCAGCTTGTCCGGCTGGTTCCACGTGATCGTGATGACCCCGTCAGCGGTGTCGATGAGTACGGGACTGGTCACTTCTGCCTCCATTGGCCGAGCAGGGTCTGCAGCACCGCGATGAGAGCGACGGGCTGGTCGAGCATGATGTGGTGCCCAGCATCCGGGATCAGCGTGACGGGTACGTGCCCGCCCAGCCGTTCGGCGACGAGGTCGGTGATGTCGGTGGTTGCCATCCCTCGTTCTCCGCGGATGAGCGCGACGGCGCAGTCGATGGCGGCGAGCTCCTCGGGCTCCATCCGTGAACTCAGGAAGATGTGCGGGTCGAACTTCCACGTCCAGCCGTCGGCGACCTGGGTGATCGAACCGGCGGCAATGTGGTCCTTGACGAACGACAACGTCGAGGTGTCCTCGGGCAAGGTCCTGAACCGGCCCAGGATCGTCTCGCGGTCGGGATAGATCTTGTTGCCGGGTATGTCACCGTGTCCGCCCTCGGCGATCCACGCCTTGGCCTCGGCCGACAGCTCCCGAACGGGTGAGTCGATTGCCGCGACACCACGCAGCGAGTGTCCGTGGTCGCGCCCTGCGGTGAGCGCGACGAAGCCTCCCATGCTGTGCCCGAAGACGACGGGTGGCTGATCGGACTCCGCGGCAGCCACGGCGAGCACTTCCGACGCCCAGGTCGCGAGCGAGTACGACTCTCGTCGACCGCTGTCACCGTGCCCGGACAGATCGAGTGCCAGCACGCGATGGTCGGCAGCGAGATAGGGCGCGGTCGAGTCCCACCACCCAGCGTGGGCGGCGCCCCCGTGCACCAGGACGACTGGCGCAGCGCCACTCTTGCCCCAAGCGCGGTAGGCAATCGATGCCCCGCCGACCTCGACCTCGCGATTTTCGTACGGCTGGTCCAGCGCGTGGGTGAACCAGTCAGGATGCTGCTCGTTCATTTGCGCGACCTCTCTCACTTACCGTCAGTATTGACTGTAAGTGATGGCCACGGCAAGATCGACGCCATGTCCCTTGCAGGCAAGACCATCATCATGTCCGGCGGCAGTCGCGGTATCGGCGAGGCCATCGCCGTACGAGCAGCAAAGGACGGCGCGAACGTCGCCCTCCTTGCCAAGACGACCGAGCCGCACCCCAAGCTCCCGGGCACGATCTACACCGCTGCGGCCGCGATCGAGGCGGCAGGCGGCAAGGCCCTCCCGCTGGTCGGCGATGTGCGCGACGACGCATTCGTCGCCGAGGCAGTGGCGAAGACCGCCGAGGAGTTCGGCGGCATCGACATCGTCGTCAACAACGCCAGCGCCATCGATCTGTCGACGACCGAGGAGGTGTCGATGAAGAAGTACGACCTGATGAACGACATCAACGCCCGCGGTTCGTTCCTGCTGTCGAAGATGTCGATCGAGTGGCTCAAGCAGTCCGACAACGCGCACATCCTCACGCTCTCCCCACCGATCAGCCTTGACCCCAAGTGGTTCACCCAGCACACCGCGTACACGATGGCGAAGTACGGCATGAGCCTGGTGACGTTGGGCCTGAGCGTCGAGCTCGCCGACTACGGCATCGCCTGCAACTCGCTGTGGCCGCGCACCGCGATCGACACCGCTGCCGTACGCAATGTCGTCGGCGCCGAGCTGGTCACCCACTCGCGCACACCGGAGATCATGGCCGACGCCGCCTACGAGATCTTGACCAAGCCGAGCCGCGACTACACCGGCAAGTTCCTCATCGACGACGACGTCCTCGAGGACGCCGGGGTGACAGATTTCTCGATCTACCTCAACGGTGGCACCGAGGATCAGCTCGCGCTCGACTTCTGGGTCGAGCCGAAGGGTCCGCACGACCCATCACTGAAGATGCACTGACCTTACTTGACGTACTGGTTAATTAACCATTACGTTAAGTGCATGGCAACTGATCAGCTCAGCAAGGTCTTCTCTGCGCTCGCCGATCCGACCCGTCGCGACATCCTCGCGCGGCTCGGCGAGGGAGACGCAACCGTCACCGAGCTCGCCGCACCCTTCACGATCAGTCTTCCGGCGATCTCACGACACCTCAAGGTGCTCGAGGGAGCCGGCCTGATCGCCCGCGACCGTCAAGCCCAATGGCGTACGAACAGCCTGCGAGCCGAGCCGCTCAAGGAGGCGACCACGTGGATGGAGCACCTGAGCCACCTGTGGGACGTGCGGTTCGACCGACTCGACGCCCATCTGGCAGCCCTGAAGCTAGCGGCGCAAGAGACTGACACGACCGACCCGGAAGGGGAGTCCCATGACTGAGCCCACGTACGAGGTGAAGATCTCGCGCTACTTCGACGCCTCGCCGGAACTCGTCTACCGGGCGTTCACCGATGCCGAGCAGCTGTCGCAGTGGTTTGGACCGCTGATGTTCACCGTTCCGCTCGACACCGTGTCAGTGGACCCCACCGTCGGCGGCCACTGGCGCATGACGATGGTCGGCAAGGACGACCCCGAGTGGCGTGCGCCGATCGACACCACCTTCACCGAGGTCATCGAGAACAGACTGCTCGTCGGGTACGAGATCTCGAACGGTTTCCCCGGTCTCGAGGACGGCACCCGGATGACCCTGTCGATCGAGCTCATCCCCGAAGGCGAGGGCACCCGCCTCGAACTCAGCCAGGGACCCATGCCCGAACAGATGCAGGAGAACGCGACAGTCGGCTGGATCCAGTCGCTCTACAAGCTCGACGCCCTGCTCGCCACACCAGTCCACCTCCGCAATTCACCCACCAACGAAGGAGAACCGGCATGACCACCATCACCCCGTTCCTCTGGTTCAACGACAACGCCGCAGACGCCATCGAGCGCTACCAGAAGGTCTTCCCCGACACCGAGATCGTCGACGAGACCCGCATGCCCGACGGCAGCCTGTTCATCGCAACGATCCGGCTGCAGGGTCAAGAGCTGGTGCTGATGAACGGTGGACCCGACCACCAGCTGTCGGACGCCTTCTCGCTCTCCGTCGGCGTGGAGACCCAGCAGGAGGTCGACCAGATCTCCGACGCACTGATCGAGGGCGGTGGAGAGCAGGGCGCCTGCGGCTGGCTCGTCGACCCCTTCGGCCTCTCGTGGCAGGTCGTCCCGTCGATGCTCCCCACGCTGCTGGGCGACCCTGACCGCGAGAAGGCTGGGCGTGCCCAGGCCGCGATGATGCAGATGAAGCGTCTCGACATCCAGGGTCTGCAGGATGCGTTCGACGGCAAGGCGTAGATCACACCGCTTCAAGTCGCGGGTGACCCTCGAAGGGCGTTGACTCGAGAGATGAGCCCGACCCGCAGTCTTGTCACCGGAGCCACCGGCTATGTCGGTGGGCGCCTCGTCCCCGAGCTCGTCAGCGCAGGGCACGACGTACGTGTCATGGTGCGAGACGAGCGCAAGGCACAGGCGCACGCGTGGTCGTCCGATGTCGAGATCGTCCGGGGGGACGCGTCCGAAAGCCGACCATGTCCGATCAGCCGTGGCGGACATGGACGTCGTCTACTACCTGCTCCACTCGATCGGCACCGGCGATGACTTCGGTGGCACCGAGCGCACGATGGCGGCCACATTCGCCGAGGAGGCCAAGCGCGCCGGCGTACGTCGCATCGTCTACCTCGGCGGCATGATCCCCGAGGGCGAAGAGCTCTCCCAGCACCTGGAGTCACGCAAGGAGGTCGGTGACGTCCTGCTCGACTCGGGCGTGCCGACCGCCGTCCTCCAGGCCGGTGTCGTCATCGGATCGGGTTCGGCATCGTTCGAGATGCTGCGCTACCTCACCGAGCGCTTGCCGGTCATGGTCACGCCCAAATGGGTGCACACCCGCATCCAGCCGATCGCGATCCGCGACGTGCTCCGCTACCTCGTGGGCAGCGCCGAGATGCCCGAGGACGTCAACCGGCGCTTCGACATCGGCGGTCCCGACGTACTGACGTACTTCGACATGATGCAGCGATTTGCCACCGTGGCCGGACTGCCCAAGCGACGAGTGTTCCCGGTGCCTGTGCTGAGCCCGAGCCTGTCGAGTCACTGGGTCGGACTGATCACCCCGGTGCCGGCGGGACTGGCACGACCGCTGGTCGAGTCGTTGCGCAACGAGGTGGTCGCCGCCGAGCACGACATCGCGACCTACGTTCCTGATCCGCCCGACGGGCTGATCGGCTTCGACCGGGCCGCCGAGCTCGCGTTGACCAAGATCCAGAACCTCGACGTGCCGACCTCGTGGTCCTCGGCCGCGACGGCCGGCGCGCCGTCGGAGGGCCTGCCGACCGACCCGGACTGGGCCGGCGGATCGTTGTACAAGGACGAGCGAACTCGCGAGGTGCACGCCAGCCCCGAGCACCTGTGGACCGTCATCGAGGGCATCGGCGGAAGGAACGGTTGGTATTCCTGGACCCTCGCCTGGCGGGTGCGCGGGCTGCTCGACCGCATGGCCGGCGGCCCAGGTCTTCGACGCGGCCGCCGCAACCCCAAAGATCTTGTCGTCGGTGACGCGGTGGACTTCTGGCGGGTCGAGGAGACCGACGATCGTACGTTCGTGCGTCTGCGGGCCGAGATGAAGCTGCCCGGGCTGGCGTGGCTCGAGCTGCAGGTCGGTGCCACCGACGGCGGGACCACGACGTTCCACCATCGGGCGTTGTTCCACCCGCGGGGACTGTTCGGCCACCTCTACTGGTGGTCGATCTACCCGTTCCACGGCATCATCTTCGGCTCGATGCAGCGCAACATCGCCAAGGCAGCAGAGGCGCTGGAAGACGAGCTAGTCAGCGATGACGGACTCGACCGGGGTGCCGACGATGACGGTCCGCGTGACCGTGCAGAGCCGATCGTGGGACTGGGCGATCGAACGGGGCAAGATCTCGCGTCCGTGATCGCCGTCGGGACCGTCGGGAAATGACACGTCAAAGGTCACCCGGATGTCGGTGAGCCGGTTGCCGAGCTCATCGCGGATCTTGTCGGCACGTACCGACACGTCGAACGATTCCGGGTCGACGCGCTTGCCCACCAAGTAGTCGACGTCGATCGCGCTGCATCCCGCGATCGCTGCCAACAGCAGCTCGATCGGGGTGAAGTCGGTGTCGTTTCCCTCGCCGAAGTCCACCGTGCCGCCGCGTACGTTGGTTGCGCGAAAGAGCGCTTTGCCGCGTCGGCTCAGCTCGACGGCGCGCTCGCTGTCTTGAGTCGTCATGGCTCGACGCTAGCGTCAGCGGTGCGCGGTCGAGGTGAAGTTGTGCGTCGCCGCGTCGACGATGTCGGCCGGTGATGCCTCCAACGCGCCCTCGATCCAGGCGGTCACCAGCTCGGCCAGCCCGCCGATGAACATCGTCGCTGCCAATCGACCCTCAGCCTCGCTCCATGCCTGCGGACCGTACAGCTCGCGCGCCTCGCGCGCAGCGAGCTCGGCGAACTGCCCGCAACATGCGCGCCCGAGGGACCCGTACGGCCTCGACACTCGCGGACTCGACGATCGCGACACGGCCCTTGCGCGGGTCGTCGGTGAGGATCTGCACGAAGGCGCCGATGGCGGCGCGGACTCGTTCGGTCGGGCCACCTCGAGTTGTCTCCAGGGCAGCCACGGTGCGCTCGGCGATCTCGTCGGCAACACGCTCCATGACGGCAATCAACGCCTCGTCAAGCCCACTGAAGTTCTCATAGAAGTAGCGCTCGGTGAGTCCGGCTTCGGCGCAGATGCGCGTCATGGTGACGGTCGGGCCACCATCGCGCCCCCACACCTCGAGGGTGGCGTCGAGCAGCCTGGCGCGGCGCTCAATCTGTCGATCCGCCGCGGACACGCCTCGATAGACACCAGCCTTGACCGCCATGCCTTGATATTGACAGACGGCTCTGTCTGAATCAAGATGGCGGTGTCTTCCACCCAAGGGATCCCATGACCACCACGAGCATTCCCACCGCACCGCCGCGTCGTCGGGGCATCCCCTACGTCGGCCGGACGCTGGCCTACATACGCGATCCGCTCACCATGATGCGTGACCAGTACGACCGGCACGGACCGGTGTCCGACATCGACTTCGTCGGCAAGCGGTGGACCGTCTTGCTCGGCCCCGATGCCTGCGAGGTCGCCCTGCGCAACGCCGACAAGGCCTACTCCAGCGGCCAGGGGTGGGGCTACCTGGTGGGCCCGTTCTTCGATCGCGGGCTGATGCTGCTCGATTTCGAGGAGCATCATCGTCACCGGCGCATCATGCAGTCGGCCTTCACCCGAGATCATCTCGAGCGCTACACAGCGGCCTTGCAGCCTGCCGTCTCCACCGGACTCGACGAGTGGCAGCCCAGCACCGACTTCCGCGCCTACCCCGCACTCAAGGAGCTCACCCTCGGTCTCGCCACCACCGTGTTCATGGGTGGTGCAGACCTGGCGTCGCGCGACGAGCTGGCGCGGGTCAACCAGGCGTTCATCGACTGCGTCCAGTCCGCCACCGCCCTCGTCCGGATCAACATCCCCGGCACCCGCTGGGGGGAGCGATCCGAGGCAGGGCGTTGCTCGAAGACTTCTTCGGCAGGCACCTGGCCGACAAGCGCGCCAATCCGGGCACCGACCTGTTCTCGGTGCTGTGCCAGATCACCACCGAGGACGGCGAGCGGTTCTCCGACGAGGACATCGTCAACCACATGATCTTCCTGCTGATGGCCGCGCACGACACGACCACCATCACGGTCTCCGGCATGATGCAGCGGCTCGGCCAGCACCCCGAGTGGCAGCAGCGTTGCCGCGACGAGGCAATGGCACTGCCGGAGAACCCGACGCTGGCCGAGCTCGACGGGCTGACCTCGATCGACCTGGTGATGAAGGAGTGCCTGCGACTGGTGCCGCCCGTGCCCGTGCTCGCCCGCAAGACCGTCAAGGAGACCGAGGTCATGGGGCACCGCATACCGGCCGGCCGGCTTGTCGCGGTGATGATGCACCTGTCGCACCACATGGAAGAGCTGTGGCCCGACCACGAGTCGTTCGACCCGGAGCGCTTCTCCGAGGACCGGCGCGAGGACAAGGTGCACCGCCACGCCTGGGAGCCCTTCGGCGGTGGCGTGCACAAGTGCCTCGGCATGTTCTTCGCCGGCGCCGAGGTCAAGACCGTGATGCACCACCTGCTGCGCCGCTACTCATGGACCGTCGACCCGGACTACCGCGCGCCGATGAACTACCACTCACTGCCGTTCCCCAAGGACGGTCAGCCGGTCAACCTCACCCTCTCGACACACCCTGAAACCGCTTTCCAAGCGCTGATCGCAACGAAAAACTAGTGTCGGTGGTGCGATCTAGGTTTGATGTATGGCCACCACATTCGCTCCCACGGTCGAGTCGCTGACCGACCTCACCCGGGAGCGGGCGCGCGCCGAGGCGCGGGAGGTCGAAGCGATGCTGTCCTTCCGCGAGGCGGAGATGGCGCGGACCGCAACCGTCGAGCCGCCGATGCGCCGCCAGGTCGAGCGGGCCGCAGTCCCGCTCGCCATTGGTGAGGCGACGGGGCTCAGCGAGGGCCAGGTCATGCTGATGCTGTCGGCTGCCCAGACCGTACGCGACCAGGCACCTCAAGCCTGGGCGGCCTTCACCGACGGCCGCATCGACCGGGCCCGCGTGCGCGACATCGGACACGCGATCGACCAGCTGCAACGACCCGAGTCCATCGAACGGCTCGACCGACGCGTGGTCGGCTACGCGATCGACCACACAGGGGCCGAGCTCAGAGTGTGGCTTCGGCGGTTCGTGCAACGGGTCGAGTCCGACCTCGCCGTCGAACGAGCACGAGCCGAGCGCGCCAACCGATATGTCTCGGTCAGGCACGGCGACGACGCAATGGGGTGGCTCACCGCCTACCTCCCATCCCATCAGCTGGCTGCGATCGAGAGCCGCCTCCACGCGAGGCCGCTCGCACGCCTGCACCCGATGACGACCGCACCGTCTCCCAGCGCGAGGCAGACTTGCTCGTCGCCTGGTGCACCGAGCTCAGAGGCGACCATGCCCAGCATGACGCCCACATCGCCGTGACCATCGACGCCGACGTACTCGCGGCGCACGTCAAGGATTCGCCGAGTCATCCGACGGCCGGTGGGCCGTTCCCGCCTCCTGGATCACCGAGGTCGCGCTCACCGGCAATGCCTTCTGGCACCGCATGGTGCTCGACCCGGTCACGCGAGACGTGCTCTCCCACGAATATGTGGGTCGATTCTGCCCCGACACCCTCGCTGTGGCCCTGGCGTTCCGTGACGGCGTCTGCCAGGCACCCGGATGTATGGTCCCCGCCGAGCGGTGCGACATCGACCACCGGCGCCCGTGGCCGGCGGGGCCGACGACCGCGAGCAACCTCGGACCCCTGTGCCGGCGGCACCACATCTTCAAGGGGCACGGAGTCCTGCGCTGGTCCGTCGGACCTCCGCAGGCGCCACCACCAGCATTCGTCATCGAGATCTACCGCGACCCGGTCGCGATCGAGCTGGCTGCCTGAGCTCGAACCATCTTGCGGACCACGCAGAACGACCCGCGACGGTCGGTCGCGGGTCGTTCTGTGGTCAGCTGCTCAGTCGTCGCTCGGCCTCAGGCAAACTTCTCGCCGTTCTTGGCCTTGTCGAGAAGCAGTGCCGGCGGCTCGAAGCGCTCGCCGTACTTCGCGGCCAGCTCCTGGGCGCGCTCGGTGAACGCCTCGATGCCGATGCGGCCGTCGGGAGCCTCGTAGCCGTTGATGTACTGCAGCGCTCCACCCAGCAGCGGCGGGAAGCCGATGCCGAAGATCGAGCCGATGTTGGCGTCGGCGACCGTACGCAGCACGCCCTCTTCGAGGCAGCGCACCGTGTCGAGCGACATCACGAACACCAGACGATCCTTGAGGTCCTGGAAGTCAGGCTGCTCGGCGGCGACCGGGAACTTCTCGGCCAGACCGGGCCACAGACCCGTACGCTTGCCGGCTCTCGTCGTACTCGAAGAAGCCCTTGCCGACGAGCTTGCTCGAACGACCGAGCTCGATCATCGTGTCGACGACGTCGTCGGACGGCGTGGCGGGCCACGTGCCGCCCTCTTCCTCGACGGCCTTCTGCGAGGCGACGCGGATCTTCTTCATCAGCTCGAGGTTGAGCTCATCGCTGAGCTGCAGCGGACCGGTCGGGTAGCCCGACTGGGTGGCAGCACGGTCGATCGACACCGGGCTGATGCCCTCGGTCAGCATGCCGAGGCCTTCGTTGATGAAGTGACCGATGACGCGGCTGGTGAAGAAGCCGCGGCTGTCGTTGACGACGATCGGCGTCTTCTTGATGGCCTGGACGTAGTCGAGCGCGTGAGCGATCGTCTTGTCGTTGGTCTTGGCACCGGCGATGATCTCGACCAGCGGCATCTTGTCGACCGGCGAGAAGAAGTGGATGCCGATGAAGTCGTCGGGACGGCTGACGCCTTCGGCGAGGCCGGTGATCGGCAGCGTCGAGGTGTTCGATCCCAGCAGCGCATCAGCGTTGACGATCGGCTCGAGCTCGGCGAACACCGAGTGCTTGAGCTCGACCGACTCGAAGACGGCCTCCACGACGATGTCGCAGCCCTTCAGGTCGGCATAGTCAGCCGTCGGCGTGATCAGGGCGAGGAACGCGTCCTTCTTCTCCTGCGTGATGCGGCCCTTCGCGAGCTGCTTGTCGAGAAGCTTCTCGCTGTAGGACTTGCCCTTCTCGGCGGCTTCGAGGCTGACGTCCTTGAGGACGACCTCCATACCGGCCTTGGCCGAGACGTACGCGATGCCGGCGCCCATCATGCCGGCGCCGAGGACGGCGACCTTGGTGAACTTCTTCTTCTCGATGCCCTCGGGGCGTGAACCGCCCGCGTTGATGGCACCCAGGTCGAAGAAGAACGCCTGTGTCATGTTCTTGAACTGCTGACCCACGACGAGCTCGACCAGATAGCGCGACTCGATGCGGCTGGCGGTGTCGAAGTCGACCGAAGCGCCCTCGATGGCGGCGCTCAGGATGCTCTTCGGAGCGCGGTAGTCAGCACCCTTGACCTGCTTGCGCAGGTTGGCCGGGAAGGCCGGCAGGTTCGCAGCGAAAGCCGGCGTCTTGGGCGTTCCACCCGGCATCCGGTAGCCCTTGCGGTCCCACGGCTTGACCGATGCTTCCTCGTTGTCGGCATTGGCCTCGATCCACGCCTTGGCGGCCGGGATCAGGTCATCCTGGGTCGCGACGACGTCGTCGATGAGGCCGACTTCCTTGGCCTGCGACGGCTTCATGCGAGCGCCCTCGAGGAGCACCTTCAGCAACGCGTCGGCAATACCGAGCATGCGCACCGTACGGGTGACACCGCCACCTCCGGGGAGGAGACCGAGGGTGACCTCGGGGAGGCCGATCTCGTAGCGACCTTCTGCGGCGATGCGGTGGTGGCACGCGAGAGCGATCTCGAGGCCACCACCAAGAGCTGCACCGTTGATGGCTGCGACGACAGGCTTGCCGATCGTCTCCAGCTTGCGGAGCGTGGCCTTGATGCTCTCGACGTTCTCGAAGATGCTTTCGGCATCCTCGGGCTTCGCCTGGGTCATGAGCTTCAGGTCGCCGCCGGCGAAGAACGTCTTCTTGGCCGACGAGACGATGACGCCCTTGATGGAGTCAGGCTTGGCGGCAATGTCTGCAGCAAGCTGGTCCACGGCTTTGGCCATGCCCTCGCGGTAGGCCGGAGTCATCGTGTTGGCGCTCTGGTTGGGGTCGTCGAGGATCAGGTTGGCGATGCCATCGGCGAGCTCATAGCGGACTGCGTCAGTTGTGCTGGTCATGTGTGGGATTCCTTAGATTCGTTCGACGATGGTCGCGATGCCCATGCCGCCGCCGACGCAGAGCGTGGCGAGGCCATAGCGCAGGTCGCGGCGCTCGAGCTCGTCGATGAGGGTGCCGAGGATCATCGCGCCGGTCGCACCCAGCGGGTGGCCCATCGCGATAGCGCCACCGTTGACGTTGGTCTTTTCGTGCGGGAAGTCGAGATCCTGCATCAGGCGCATCGCCACAGCGGCGAACGCCTCGTTGATCTCGAGCAGGTCGATGTCGGCAACCGTGAGGCCGGCCTTGTCGAGCGCCTTGCGGCAAGCGGGAGCCGGACCGGTCAGCATGATCGTCGGGTCGGCACCGGAGACGGCTGCCGAGACGATGCGGGCACGCGGGGTGAGGCCGTGGCGCTTGCCCGCGGCCTCGCTGCCGATGGCGACGAGAGCGGCGCCATCGACGATGCCGGACGAGTTGCCGGCGTGGTGGACGTGGTTGATGCGCTCGACGTTGTGGTACTTCTCGAGGGCGACCGAGTCGAAGCCGCCCATCTCGCCGATGCCGGCGAACGATGCGGGCAGGCCGGCGAGGCTCTCGACCGTCGTGCCTTCGCGGACGAACTCGTCGTGGTCAAGGATCGTCAGGCCGTTTGCGTCGACAACCGGGACGACCGACTTGGAGAAGTAGCCGTTGGCGATCGCCTTGGCGGCACGCGCCTGCGACTCGGCGGCGAAGGTGTCGACGTCGGTGCGGCTGTAGCCCTCAAGCGTCGCGATCAGGTCGGCGCCGATGCCCTGCGGCACGAACGAGGTGTCCAGAGCGGTACGCGGGTCCATGGCCCAGGAGCCACCGTCGGAGCCCATCGGGACGCGGCTCATCGACTCGACGCCACCGGCGAAGATCAGGTCTTCCCAGCCGGAACGTACGCGACCGGCGGCCTGGTTGACGGCCTCGAGGCCGGAGGCGCAGAAGCGGTTGAGCTGGACGCCGGCCACAGTGTCGGGCAGGCCAGCGTTGAGCGCAGCAGTCTTGGCGATGTCGCCGCCCTGATCTGCAATGGGCGAAACGACACCGAGCACGACATCATCGACGCCGTTCGGGTCGAGGGTCGGGTTGCGCTTCTGGATCTCCTCGATCAAGCCCGTGATCAGAGTGATCGGCTTGACCTCGTGGAGTGAACCGGTCTTCTTGCCGCGACCTCGCGGGGTGCGGATGGCGTCGTAGACGAATGCCTCAGTCATGAAATGTCCTCGCAGTGAGAATAGGAACGCGTCACACAGTGACGTACCAACGATTGTGACACCATCACTGTCATTGTCCAACAGGAACCCACTGTGGGACCCGTCACGGGTGAGGCAGTGCAATAGTCTCGGGCGTATGAACCCCGCACCGATCGAGACGCTCAGCGTCGAGCAGCTCGCCTCTCGAGTCGGCATGACCGTACGTACTGTGCGCTTCTACGCCGGCCGCGGGCTCATCCCGCCGCCGCGCCGCGAGGGCCGCAACGGCTACTACGGCCCCGATCACCTGGCCCGACTCGAGCTGGTCCGCGAGCTGCAGGCGCACGGGTTCACGTTGTCGGCCATCGAGGGCTACCTCGAGAACATCCCGGCCGACGCGACTCCCGAGCAGGTCGCGCTGCATCGCACCCTCCTGGCGCCGTGGATGCCCGATCTGCCCGAGACGGTGACCCGCCCTGAGCTGCTCAAGCGCACCGGTCGCGATCTCTCCGACGATGACCTCGAGCTGCTGGTCGCGCTGGGCGTCATCGAGCCGACTCCCACCGAGGACGTCTTCCAGGTCGCGCCGGCGCACCTCGCCGTCGGCGTGCAGTTTCTCGACGTCGGGCTGCCGACCGAGGCGGCCCTGGCCGCTCGGCGCATCATCACCGAGCACGGCCAGGCCATGGCGACCGAGCTCACCGAGCTGTTCCGCACCACCGTCTGGCCGCACCTGAAGTCATCCGGTGAGCCACCCGAGGCCATCACCACGATGATCGAGCGCTTCAAGCCGCTGACCATCGCCGCGCTCGTCACCGCGTACGAGACCGCGGTTGATGAGGCCAAGCGCGAGACGATCCGCCGAAGGTCCTAGTTGGCAGCCACGCGAGTGCTGCGCGGGCCCAGGCCCATCAGCGTGTTCAGTGCCTCAGCGGCCGCTCCCATGCCTCCGAGGTGAGACTCACCATCGATCGTGGCGAACGTTGCGTTCGGCAGTCGCTCGGAACAGTGGACTCCGTGGCGGTGGGGGATGATGTGGTCGGCATCGCCATGCCACCAACGCACCGGCACCGTGACGTCAGCGAGGTCGAATCCCCAGTGCCGGGTGAACAAGATGATGTCGGCAAGTGGTGCACCCACTTGGAACCGCGCCCCGTTCAGCAGGTCGTCAAGGAACATCGCCTTGAACTCGGGACGTGCGAGGAGCTCCTTGTCGCCGCGCGGCTGCACAGCCCCGTAGGCGTCCAATGCCAAACCACCGAGCGGACGAACGATCCTGATGCCCGCGGCCAGAAGGTAGCTGAGCGGCACCCTGGTTGCTCTGATCACCGGGGCAGCGAACGGAGCGAGCGCAGGCAGCCCGCCACCAATGGCGTCCTTGCCCACCCTCGGCGCAACGCCGCCGAGCACGCCGACCCCATGTACCCGTTCGGGGATCGCCGCCCCTGCCGCAAGGGCATACGGGGCGCCGCCGGAGAGGCCGATGATGCGCATGGTGTCGATGCCCAGGTGATCAGCCAACAACGACAGATCGCCAGTCCAGTCGAGCACGTTGTCGTACAGGTGGGGCGTTGAGGTTCCAATGCCCGGCCGGTCGATTCCGATGATTCGGACGTCGTGCTCCAAGGCAAAGCGCCGGGCCTCGAGCGGAACCTGTCGCCGCGCGCCAGGAGTGCCGTGCATCCACATGATTGCGGCGCCTCGAGGCGTACCGAACTCGGCAAACGAAAGTCGCCGACCGTCGCGGACAGCCACAGACCCTTCGAGCAGAGGGCGCTCCACGTCAGGCGAGCCCACAGCCTAGAGACCCATGTCTCGGCCGATGATCTCCTTCATGATCTCGGTCGTGCCGCCGTAGATCGTCTGGATGCGGGTGTCGAGGTACGCCTTGGAGATCGGGTACTCGCTCATGTAGCCATAGCCGCCGAACAGCTGCAGACAGGTGTCGGCAGTCTTCTTCTGCAGCTCGGTGGTCCACCACTTGCCCATCGCGGCCTCGGCGACAGTCAGGGTGCCGGCATTGAGCTCGGTGATCGACCGGTCGACGAAGACCTGCGCAATCTGCTGCTCGGTCTGGAGCTCGGCCAGCGTGAACCGGGTGTTCTGGAATGAGCCGATCGGCTTGCCGAACGCCTTGCGCTCCTTGACGTACTCGACCGTCATGTCGATCATCTGACGGCACGCGGCGGCGGCCACGACCGAGATCGTCATGCGCTCCTGGGGCAGGTTCTCCATCAGGTAGATGAAGCCGTGGCCTGCCTCACCCAGCAGGTTGGCCGTGGGGACACGGACGTTGTCGAAGAACAGCTCGGCGGTGTCCTGGGCCTTCATACCGATCTTGTCGAGGTTTCGCCCGCGCTCGAAGCCTTCAGCACCGCGCTCGACGGCGATGAGCGAGAAGCCCATTGCCCCGGCCTCGGGGTCGGTCTTGCAGACCACGATGACGAAGTCGGCGTTGATGCCGTTGGTGATGAACGTCTTGGAGCCGTTGATGACGTATTCGTCGCCGTCCTTGACCGCCGAGGTCTGGATGCCCTGCAGGTCCGAGCCGGTGCCGGGCTCGGTCATGGCGATCGCGGTGATCATCTCGCCGGAGCAGAACTTCGGGAACCAGCGCGCCTTCTGCTCGTCGTTGCAGTACTTCAGCAGGTAGCCCGACACGAGGTCGGTCTGGATCGCGAATCCGACGCCGCTGCCGCCGACCCTGGTGAGCTCCTCCTGCAGGATCGCGTTGAAGCGGAAGTCGTCCATGCCGCCTCCGCCGTACTCCTCGGGCATCATGAACCCGAGCAGGCCGAGCTCGCCGGCCTTGGTCCAGACCTCGCGAGGAACGATCGACTTCTTCTCCCACTCCTCGTGGTACGGGGCGACCTCCTTCTCGCAGAAGGTTCGTACGGTGTCGCGGAATGCGTCGTGGTCGGCTTCGAAGATGGTGCGCTGCATGTCTGTTCCCTGTTCTCAGTCGGCCTGCACGGCGACGCCGTCGGCAATCAGTGTTTCGATGTCGGTGATGCCCCAGGCAGCAAGTGCCTCGGCGGTATTGGTGCCGGCCCTGACCGGAGCCGTGGTGAGCGTCGCGGGCGTTCCCGAAAAGCGCGGCGCAGGCGCGGGCTGCATCAGCCCGTCGTGCTCGACGTACGTGCCGCGGGCGACATTGTGCGGGTGCTTGGCCGCCTCGTCGATCGGGACGACGGGCGCAACACAGGCGTCCGTGCCGTCGAAGAGCTCGGTCCACTCGGCCTGCGTCTTGGTCTGGAATGCCTCGGCGAACGCCTTGCGCAGAGCCGGCCATTGAGCGAGGTCGTAGCGGTCGGGCAGCGCCTCGATGCCGGGGACTGCTGCCTGCAGCACCTGTTCCATCGCGGCGTAGAACTGTGGCTCGAGCCCACCAACTGACATCCAGCGGCCATCTGCGGTCTCGTAGACGTCATAGAACGGAGCGCCGGAGTCGAGCAGGTTGGTGCCTCGATCGCTGTTCCACGAGCCGACCTGCATCATCCCGATCGGCATGGCAAGCAGGTGTGCGACACCGTCGGTGATCGCGGCATCGACCACTTGGCCCTTGCCGCCGGCCCGGGCATGGACGAGGGCCGCCAACACGCCGGTGACGAGGTACATCGACCCACCGGCGAAGTCGCCGAGCAGATTGAGCGGGATCTGCGGGGGTCCGTCGGCGCGGCCGATCGTGTCGAGCGCTCCGGCGACCGAGATGTAGTTGATGTCGTGTCCGGCGGTATGCGCGAGCGGGCCGTCCTGGCCCCACCCGGTCATCCGGCCGTAGACGAGTTGGGGGTTGCGCGCGAAGCACTGCTCCGGCCCAAGGCCCAGGCGTTCGGTGACTCCCGGCCGGAATCCCTCGATCAGCACGTCGGCCTTCTCGACCAGGTCGAGCACGACCTCGACACCTCGGGGGTCCTTGATGTTGACGGCCACGGAGGGTCGTCCGCGGCTGAGGATGTCCTTCTCGGGAACCGAGACCTGTAGGGCATTGCCTCCGGGTCGGTCGACGCGTATGACGTCGGCGCCGAGATCGGCGAGCAGCATCCCGGCGAACGGGCCGGGCCCGATGCCAACGAGCTCGACGACGCGTACGCCCGCAAGTGGGCCAGTGCGTTCGGTTGTAGTCACTGCGTGATTGTGACAGTTGTACTGTCACGGTTCAAGTGACACGCGTCGCATACCGTTGGTACGCGAATGTGTCATCATGACTGTCACGTTCTGATCGCCCTCGAAAGGCAGCACATGCACTCCGAACTGGCCTACTCCCGCAAGGGTTCTGGCGAACCCCTCGTGCTGATCCACGGCATCGGCCACCGCCGACAGGCCTGGGATCCGGTCTTCGAGCGGTTGGCTCAGTCGTATGACGTGATCGCGGTCGATCTCGCGGGATTCGGTGAGTCAGCCGCATACCCCGAAGGTGTTGGCTACAACATGTCGAATGCCGTCGACAACCTCACCGACAACTTCGCGGCCTGGGGAGTCGACAAGCCACACGTCGTGGGCAACTCCCTCGGTGGCGCCATCGCCCTTGAGCTCGGGGCACGCGGTGCCGTCAGCTCGGTCACCGCGCTCAGCCCGGCCGGCTTCTTCGGTGTCGTCAACAAGGTCCAGACCTTCGTACTGCTGATCATGCTGCGGATCAGCAGCCTTCTGCCGGAAGGCGTCCTGCGCTTCGTCTCGCAGAAGAAGTGGGGACGCAAGCTCGCCGGCAGCTCGCTCTACACCCACCCCGAGCGGTTCACTGCTGACGAATCATTCGGCGATGCCATGGCGCTGAAGAACTGCACCGGCTTCGAGCGGACGATCCTGTCGGGCATTCGCTATGCCTTCAAGCTGAAGGTGCCGGTGCCGACCACGATCGCGTGGGGAACGCGCGACCTGATCCTTCCCTACAGCTCGTCGGCGATCGCCCAGGAGCGCCTGCCCGAGGCTCGGCACGTGGCCCTTCCACACTGCGGCCACGTACCGATGATCGACGACCCCGAGCTGATCGTCCGGGTCATCGAGACCACGGTGAACAACGCCGTCGCGGCCGAGGATGACCGGGCTGCCTGACCAGCCACCAACGACCGAGCCCCATGCCTGTCGGCATGGGGCTCGATTCGAGTTGCGTCGTGCTGAACGTTCCAGCTAGACGAGTTGCACTTCTCTTTGTTGGTGCCCGCGCGTTCCGTGATCGGACGCCTCGGAGGCCATGACCCGTACACCTCGACGAGCGCTCTCGCGAACGACGACGTGGTGCGCAGTCATGACCCGCACCCGATCAGCCAGCTCCTCGAGCGCGGACGTCGCGCTGGGGGTGAAGGCCTCCGGGCCTGCAGCCATCGGTTCACCCTGACCCGGCTTGCGCCGACCACCGAACAGCAGACCGATGCCAGCGAGGATCAAGGCAGCCGCAATAGCACCCTGTGTCCGCGTGTCGCCAGCACCTGTGTCGGGCAGCACCGCAGTCACAGCCGGTGCAGCCTCTTCGGCATCGTCAACTGCTCCCGGCTCGTCAATCGGTGGATCCACCGGAGGAGCCGGTGTCACCGTAACGAACAGCGTTGCAAAGGAGGAGATGATGTCCATCCCGTTGAGAATGCGGTAGACCTCGTAATCGATCGTTCCAGATTCCGTCGCCGTGAACGTCACAACGCCCAGCGCATCGATCATCGCATCGATCGATCCACCCACGAGGCGGTAGAGCAGCGGTGAGTCCGCCTCGTTGATGGGTCCGTCAGAGCCGGTCCCCTCATCATCGAGCTGTTCGTCGTTGAGCGCGACGTTGTACGTCGACTCCACGCCTTCGTCGACTGTGGTCTCGTCGTCGACGGCACACGCGAGGTCAATGCCACCTTCACCCTCAAGGATGTTCGTTCCGGCCTCTCCACAGAGCAGGTCGTTGCCGCCTCCGCCGTGGATCTCGTCGTCGCCGTCGCCACCGTAGAGCACGTCGTCGCCGCCGATGAGGGTTCCGAGTGAACCATCGCCATAGATCTCGTCGTCGCCGTCGCCACCGAAGATGGTGTCGTCGCCACCCACGCCGACGAACACGCCGTCACCGACGATCAGATCGTTGCCGTCGCCACCGAAGATGGTGTCGTCGCCACCTACTCCGACATTCACTCCGTCTCCGGAGAGGTCGTCATCACCGTCGCCGCCGTCGATCTGGTCATCGCCACCCACAATCGTGGTGTAGCCATCGCCGAGGATCTCATCGTTGCCGTCGCCGCCGTCGATCACGTCGTCGCCGCCGAGGAGGGTGAAGAAACTGTCGCCCTGGATTTGGTCCTCGCCACCGCCGCCGTAAATCTCGTCATCGCCGGACCCGCCGTTGATCACGTCGTCGCCGCCAACGAGCTCGAGGATCGAGCCATCACCGTAGATGAGATCGTCGCCGGAACCGCCGTCGATCTCGTCATCGCCACCGACACCCACGATCGCGCCGTCCCCGGCGATCGTGTCGTTGCCGGAACCGCCGTTGATCTCGTCATCGCCACCGAAGGCAGTGATACCGCCGTCGCCCGAGATTTCGTCGTTGCCACTGCCGCCCGAGATCTCGTCGTCGCCGCCGACCACAGTGACGGCACCATCGCCGAGAATTTCGTCGTCGCCAGCGCCGCCCGAGATCTCGTCGTCGCCGCCGACCACGGTGAAGGCTGAATCGCCCTGGATCTGATCGTCACCACCGCTGCCGTTGAGATCATCGTTGCCGCCACCGCCGGCGATCGTGTCGTCGCCGCCCGTGCCGTTAATGACGTCTGGCCCTGGCGTACCAGGGAAATCGTCTGCAAATGCGGTGCTGGGTGCCAATGTCAGCGCTGCGGTCACCGCTACAACCGCGAATATGCGCACTGGGAAACTTCTCAGTTTCATCGTGAACGTCTTGGATTCATCGTGACCTCCAGAGGTCAATTGGGAGTTTCGTCGATCGTTGCATGGGATACCGCCGTTCGCATGAGAACCTGCAGAACGGGCGCCTCGGGCATACGAACTCGCTGCTCGGTGTTGAAACCGGCGTGGAAATCTACGACTCGGTGGTCATCGGTGCAGGCCAAGCCGGGCTGTCCTCGTCGTACCACCTGACCCGTCGCGGCATTGTTCACGTAGTCCTCGACGCCAACCCCGCCGCCGGTGGTGCGTGGCAGCATCGCTGGGATGCGCTGACGATGCATGACGTACATCGGGTCGCTGACCTCCCGGGAGAGCCGATCCCCGGTGCCGCCGACGCCGAACGGGCCAACACATTCGTTCCCGCGTACTTCGCTGCGTACGAGAAACAGATGCAGCTGCCCGTGATCCGGCCGGTCTCGGTGACTGCGGTGCACGATGACGACGGTCTTCTCCGCATCGCGGCCGGCAACCGGCAGTGGCTCGCGCGCACGGTTGTCAGCGCGACCGGTACCTGGAGCCACCCGTTCATCCCCTACTACCCGGGCGCCGAGACGTTCGTCGGTGAGCAGTTGCACACCGTCGACTATCCCGGCCCTGAGCACTTTCGCGGCAAGCGTGTGCTGGTCGTCGGCGGAGGTGCGTCGGCCGTTCAGTTCCTCGGCGCGATCAGGCCGCTGACCGAAACGATCTGGGTCACTCGCCGCGAACCGGTGTGGCGGACCGGTCCTTTCAACGCCGAGATCGGACGTGAGGTCGTCGCCAAGGTCGAGGAGCGCGTACGTCAGGGACTTCCGCCGCGCAGCGTCGTCAGCGTCACCGGGCTGATGCTCCGCGAGCAGGAGCGTGAAGCCGAGCGGCTCGGTGCATACCAGCGTCGGCCGATGTTCTCGCGGATCGAACCCGATGGCGTGCGCTGGGCCGACGGTGCATTCGAGCAGGTCGACGTGATCTTGTGGGCGACAGGCTTTCGTCCGGCCACCGACCACCTCGCGCCACTGCACCTGCGCAGCCCTCGTGGCGGTATCCAGCTCGACGGGACGACCGCCGTCGCCGATCCGCGCGTACAACTGGTCGGCTACGGACCATCGGCCAGCACGATCGGAGCCAACCGTGCGGGTCGGGTCGCCGCCAGAGGTGTGGCCCGCAGCCTTTCGGACGTGACGGTGGAAGTACGCAACTAGTTGCATAGCATCCGGTTGCATAGTACGGTCGCCGGATGGCACTGGAGCACGCGATCTTGGTGTCCCTCGCGGAGAAGACCGCGTCGGGCTACGACCTCGCGCGCCGCTTCGACGCCTCGATCGGGCACTTCTGGAAAGCCAGCCACCAGCAGATCTACAAGGTGCTCGGTCGGATGGAGTCCGACAAGTGGGTCGAGTCGCACCTCGTCGCGCAGGACAACCGACCCGACAAGAAGGTCTACTCGATCACCGGCGAAGGTCGTGACGAGCTGATGCGCTGGTCATCGGTGCCCACGCCGATCGAGCCCCTCCGCAGCGAGTTTGCGGTCAAGCTGCGCGGCATGGCATTCGGTGACCGCGACGCGGTGCTCGCCGACGTCCGCGTACGCCGTGGAGCCCACGCCGCACAGATCGCCTACTACGAGGCAAGTGCCGCCAGGCACTATCCCGACCCGCCGTCACTGGGTGCCGACGAGCTCGGCGCCTACCTCGTGCTGCGCGGCGGCATCTTGGCCGAGCAGACCGGGCTCGCCTGGTGCGAGGAGATCCTTCAGGCGTTCGGGGTGGAGCGATGAGCGCGTACGCCGATCACCAGCACACCCAGCCCGATCACGATCGCGGTCGTGATGAGCACCGCATGAACCCAGAAGAACGCCTGTGGGGTGCTGTGCCAGTGCTCACCGCTCCACGCCCGGTCGTCGTCGGCGATCGCCTTGGCGAACCGCGGCCAGATCACCACGTTGAACAAGCCCGCGACGACAAGGAACCGGGCCGCACTTTTCGAGATCACCAGACCATCCCATCACAGGAGTAAACGATGAAAGAGTTCCGCGCCGCCGTCGAGGCCGGTGAGTTCGCCGCCGTGGGTGACCTGCTCGCCGACGATGTCGTCTTCCGCAGTCCCGTCGCGTTCAGACCGTACGAGGGCAAGCCGATCGTCGCCGCGATCCTGCGCGGAGTCGGTCGCGTGTTCACTGACTTCCGGTACGTCCGCGAGCTCGAGGACGCCGACGGACGCGGATCGGCGCTGGTCTTCGAGACCATGGTCGACGGTGTCAGCATCAACGGCATCGACCTCATCCGTACGAACGACGCCGGGCTCATCAGCGAGCTGACCGTGATGGTCCGGCCGCTGTCGGCCTCGAATGCCCTCGCCACCGCGATGGCCGCCCAGTTCCCGCAGATCCAGCAAGAGGCCATCGACGCCATGACCCCTGGAGAGACAGCATGACGAATCCATACCCGCACCTGCTCGAGCCGCTCGACCTCGGCCACACGACGCTGCGCAACCGCGTCATCATGGGCTCGATGCACACTGGCCTCGAGGACCGGGCCAAGCACCTGCCCGAGCTCGCCGCCTACTTCGCCGAGCGGGCCAAGGGAGGTGTCGCGCTGTCGGTGACCGGTGGCTACGCGCCCAATCGGCACGGCTGGTTGCTTCCGTTCGGCTCACTGATGACGTCGAAGAAGCTCGCTGACAAGCACCGCCTGGTCACCGACGCGGTTCACGAGCACGACGGCAAGATCGCGATGCAGATCCTGCACGCCGGCCGCTACGGCTACCACCCGTTCAAGCGGGCCGCCTCGTCCAAGCCCTCGCCGATCACCCCGTTCGGCAAGCCCAAGGCAATGTCGACCAAAGAGGTCGACGACACCATCAACGACTTCGCCAAGTCGGCCGTGCTCGCCCGTCGCGCCGGGTACGACGGCGTCGAGATCATGGGGTCGGAGGGCTATCTGATCAACCAGATGCTGACCGCCCGCACGAATGACCGCACCGACCGCTGGGGAGGCAGCGCCGAGGCGCGCATGCGCTTCCCGGTCGAGATCGTCGAGCGCGTACGCGAGGCCGTCGGCGACGACTTCATCGTGATGTACCGGATGAGCCTGCTCGACCTGGTCGACAACGCGCAGAGCTGGGACGAGACCGTCGAACTGGCCAAGAAGCTCGAGGGCGCCGGCGTCTCCATCCTCAACACCGGCATCGGCTGGCACGAGGCACGCATTCCCACGATCGTCACCTCGGTGCCGCGTGCGGCATTCGCCTGGGTCACCGGCAAGCTCAAGCCCGAGGTGTCGGTTCCGGTCGTGGCGTCCAACCGCATCAACACTCCCGAGATCGCCGAGGAGATCATCGCTTCCGGTCAGGCCGACCTGGTGTCGATGGCCCGACCGCTGCTGAGCGACCCACACTTCGTCAACAAGGCGGCAGAAGACCGCGCAGACGAGATCAACACCTGCATCGCATGCAATCAGGCGTGCCTGGACCACACGTTCAAGAACAAGCGCGCCAGCTGCATGATCAACCCGCGGGCCGGCTACGAGACCACTTTGATCCTCTCGCCGACTCGTACCGCCAAGCGCATCGCTGTCGTCGGTGCCGGTCCGGCCGGTCTCGCCGCCGCAACCGAGCTCGCGGGACGCGGACACAACATCGAGCTGTTCGAGTCATTGCCAGAGGTCGGCGGCCAGTTCAGGCTGGCGATGCAGATCCCCGGCAAGGAGGAGTTCAAGGAGACGATCCGCTACTACTCCCGCCGGATGGAGATCGCCGGCGTCAAGCTGCACCTCGGCGTACGTGCCGAGGTCGACCAGCTCGCCGGCTTCGACGAGGTCGTCATCGCGACCGGCGTCGAGCCCCGCATTCCCTCGTTGCCCGGGGTCGACCATCCCAGCGTCGTCAACTACCAGGACGTCATCCGCCATGGCGCTCCCGTCGGCAAGCGGGTCGCCGTGATGGGCGCGGGAGGCATCGGCTTCGACGTCTCGGAGTTCCTGCTGCACGACAGCGACGAGTCGATCGAGCACTGGATGGAGCGCTGGGGAGTCACCGACCCGGAGCTGGAGCGCGGCGGACTCGCCACCAAGCTGAAGGCACCGCCCAAGCGCGAGGTCTTCCTGCTGCAGCGCAAGAGCACCGAGCTGGGCAAGGGCCTCGGCAAGACCAGCGGCTGGGTGCACCGCCAGACGCTCAAGGACTCCGACGTCCAGATGATCAAGGGCGTCACGTACGAACGCATCGACGACGACGGACTGCACATCACGCTCCGCAAGGGCGAGGATGACGAGGAGACCCGGGTGCTCGAGGTCGACACCGTCATCTTGTGCACGGGTCAGGAGTCCGTACGCGATCTCATCGAACCGCTCGAGGCGCTCGGCAAGCCGGTGCACGTGATCGGCGGTGCCGACGTCGCGGCCGAGCTCGACGCCAAGCGCGCGATCAAGCAGGCCACCGAGCTCGCAGCCCGTCTCTGAATCACCGAGATTTGGATCCAGCTGCACCAAGACTCTGATGATCTTGGTGCAGCAGCATCCAAATCTCGGGGGGTCATACTTGGTGCATGGCCAAGCGGATCATCTTGCTACGTGCGGTGAACGTTGGCCCTGCCCAGTTGCCGATGGCGCAGCTGCGTGGGATCGCCGAGGACCTCGGCGCCACGAACGTGTCGACGTACATCGCCTCGGGCAACTTGATCGCCGATGTGCCCGGGGAAGCCGCTGAGTTCGATCGGGCTCTCGAGAAGGCGATCGAGCAGGAGTTCGGGTTCTTCCGAGAGTCGATCTCGCGAACACCCGCGCAGGTCAGGCAGGCACTCGAGGCGCACCCGTTCACGGTCGACGAGCCGAAGTACTCCTACGTCACCTTTCTCCTCGAGGCGCCGACTGCCGAGGCCATCGCCAAGGCTGAGACGTACGAGACAGGCGCCGACCAATGGTCGATCATTGGCAACGAGATGCACATCAAGTACGCGAACGGGGCCGGCCGGCCCGAGATGAAGGCGGACTCGATCGGCCGCGCGCTCAAGGTGCCGGGCACGGCCCGCAACCTCAACACCGTCAAGAAGCTGATCGAGCTTGCTGACGGCTGAGGCAATCCTCGATGGGCGGCGGTGGCTCGTGCTCACGGGCGCGGGGATGTCGACCGACTCGGGCATCCCTGACTATCGAGGGCCGGGCGCACCGGCGCGGATGCCGATGACCTACCAGGACTTCGTCGCCGGAGCCGCCGCCCAACAGCGCTACTGGGCAAGGGCCCACATCGGCTGGAGCCGTATGCGGCGGGCCGAGCCCAATCTCGGCCACCAGCTGCTCGTCGCGATGGAGCGCAATGGCCAGCTCAACGGACTCATCACCCAGAACGTCGACGGTCTGCACGGCCGCGCCGGCCATCGCGACGTCATCGACCTGCACGGCCGCATCGACCAGGTGATCTGCCTGGATTGTCGATCGGTGACGTCCCGTGACGCCCTGCACGACCGCCTCCTTGACCTCAACCCTGGCTACGACGACACCGTGGCCACACTCGCGCCCGACGGCGACGTGCTGCTCGAGGACACCGACACCTTCACCGTGGCGCCATGCACTTCCTGCGGCGGGAGACTCAAGCCAGATGTCGTGTTCTTCGGAGAGAACGTGCCGAAGGAGCGCGTCGCCGCGTGCTACGCGCTGGTCGAAGAGGCCGAGGCGCTTGTCGTCCTCGGTTCGTCGCTACAGGTGATGTCGGGGTTGCGGTTCGTACGCGCAGCCCGCGCTCGCGAAATACCGGTCGTCATCGTCAACCGAGGAACGACTCGCGGCGATGACTTGGCGACGATCAAGCTCGATGCCGGCTGCGCCGAGACCCTCGCTGAGTGGTCCGCATCAGCTCCCTCGCGTACCTGAGCGGAACACGCAACCGAACTGGCGAGGTATCGCCATCGACGTACGGTCAGCGCTACGGTTCGAGGGATCTCCCCATCGAAGCCACCCAAGGACCCCTCCATGAGCGCAGAAGCCTTCACGGCATATCCCGCCGCCACGTTCACTCTCGACCCGCCTGACTCGATCGCCCGTTGGCGCGTCATCGGCAACGTCATCCTCGCCATCCCGCACTTCATCGTCCTCTACGCGCTGAACATCGTCGCCGAGCTGCTCGCGTTCGTTGCCTGGATCCTCGGCGTCTTCACCGGCAAGGTCCCCGAGGGAATCCTCGGCATCATCGCGATGTACATCCGCTACAGCACCCGAGTCTCGGTCTATGCGGCATTCCTCAAGGAGGAGTACCCACCGTTCACGTTCGCGACGACCTTTGTCGACCCAGGAGACGACCCGCGCGTACGGGTCGACTTCGCGCCCTCGACCGAGGGCCGCAACCGGCTCACGATCTTCTTTCGGATCCTGATGGCGATTCCGCACCTGATCGTGCTCTCGCTGATCAGCATTGTGGCGTTCTTCGCCTTCGTCATCGGCTGGTTCGCGGTGTTGATCACCGGCGCGTGGCCGGACGGGATTCGCAGCTTCATCGTCGGCTTGCTCCGCTGGAGCACGCGACTCAACTCATACATGTACCTGCTGACCGACGACTACCCGCCGTTCTCGCTCAGCTGAGTGGTCTGGACGCACGAGGGCCGTCACCCGAAGGTGACGGCCCTGGCCTGACCAGACGGTCAGAAATAGTGTCTGCGTCCTCCGACGCCCCGGTCCATTCCGCCGAGGATCCACAGGACCGCGCCGACAACAACGAGAATTCCGCCGATCGTGTAGAGGATCGAGATGTTCAGGATCGCTCCCAAGATCAACAGGACAACACCGAGGATAATCATTCTTTGCCTCCACTCCCGGCGACCACCGATCGTGGCCGTCCGTCCTGAAAGAACGTACCGAGGCTCAGCAGATCCGCATCTTTTGCACGCTCAGCTGAGCTCGCGCAGGCGCACCGTCTCAGGCAGAGCCGCGAGCGCCGACAGCACCTCCGGCGAGACACCGGCAGCCACGTCGGTGAGGACGTAGCCGATCTCGCCACGCGTCGCCAGCGACTGGGCCTCGATGTTGACGCCGTGCTCGCCGAGCAGGCCGTTGATCGTCGCCAGCACGCCGGGAGCATTGCGGTGCACGAGCGCCAGCCGATGCTTGCTCGCATCGGCCGGAAGGTTGATCTCCGGCATGTTCACGCTCAGCGACGTGCCGCCGAATGACGCGTACGAACGCAGCTTGGAGGCGACGAAGCGGCCGATGTCCTGCTGCGCCTCCTCGGTCGAACCGCCGACGTGCGGCGTGAGGATGACGTTCTTGAGTCCACGCAGCTCCGACTCGAACGGATCGCCCTGACGCTTCGGCTCGACCGGAAACACGTCGATCGCAGCGCCGGCGATGTGCCCCGACTCGAGATGGTTGCGGAGTGCGGCCGGATCGACAGCGATGCCGCGCGACAAGTTGAGGAACAGCGACCGCGGCTTCATCAGCGCCATCTGCTCGGCACCGAAGAGGCCGGCATTGCCGGGACGGCCATCGACGTGGAGCGTCACCACGTCTGATGTCTCGAGAAGCTCTTCGATCGTGGAGCAGCGACGGGCATTGCCCAGTGCGAGCTTGTCGTCGATGTCGAAGAAGACGACCTTGAAGCCCAACGCCTCGGCGACGACCGAGAGCTGGCTGCCGATGTTGCCGTAACCGATGATGCCCAGCGTGCGGCCGCGCACCTCGTGACTGCCGGCAGCCGACTTGTTCCACACACCGTTGTGCATGTCGGTCGACTTCTCGTGCAGGCGACGAGCCAGCGAGATGATCTCGGCGATCGCGAGCTCGACCACACTGCGGGTGTTGGAATAGGGCGCGTTGAACACCGCGACGCCGTGTGCGGTGGCGGCATCGAGATCGATCTGGTTGGTGCCGATACAGAACGCGCCAATGGCCAGCAGGTCCGGTGCCGCGTCGAGCACCTTCTGCGTGACGTACGTCGTCGATCGGATGCCAAGCAGGTGTACGCCCTTGATGGCCTCGATCAGCTCATCCTCGTCGAGGGCACCGTCGAGCGATTCGACCTGATAGCCCTTGGCGCGCAGGAAATCCTGTCCGTCGGTATGGATGTTCTCGAGCAGCAGGACGCGTACGTCCGCGTCATCGAGTCGGTCAGTCGGGAAGAGGTCGTCGCTCGTCATGGTCATCATCATCTCGTGTGCCTCCAGTCAGCAGAAAATTGGCTGACGTGGGGCCCAGGCGAACGGTCCCGATGTCGTGTTGCTCGATCGCTCCCCGGTGGTATCCACCTCAACGCCAGTCGCGACCAACTGCCTCAATCGTACCGGCTCGTTCCGACGGATCTGTACGAAGATCAATCCATGGACTACGGCGTAGCGTCGCCCACGAACTTGGCGACCAGCTCAGGCGGGAGCTGCTGATCGAGGTTGGCGAGGCGGACCTGACCCTGGGCGATGAGCTTGCCGTCCTGGTTGACCGAGTCGAGATGCCACAGCTGCTGCGTCCGCCCGCGGTGGATCGGGGTGGCGGTCACCGTGATGGTGTCGCCAACCTTGGCCTGACGAAGGAAGTCGGTCGAGTTGTTGGTGCCAACCACGATGCCCCTGTCGCCGAGCCACACCTGACCGGCAACGCTGGCGGTCGACTCGTGCACCGCGCAGTAGATGCCGCCGTGCGGGATGCCGAACGGCTGCAGGTGATCGTCGCCGATCGTGAATCGGGAGACGACTTTGTCGGCGGTCGTCTCGAGGCGTTCGACGCCGAGCAGACCGTCCAGTCCGGGATGGAGTTCCATGCCGCCAGCCTACGAGTGGTAGTCGTGCATGACGGCGTGGCCCTTGCCACGACCGATCAACCATCGGTTGACCGGCACCGTGATGACGAAGGCGACGACCAACGAGAAGGCCAGGCTTCCCCAGAACAGCAGGCTCGCCAGACCGGCGTCCATGGCACCCGGGACGGCCACGAGCACCCCGTTGTCGACGATCTCCATCGTCAGGATGGACAGCGTGTCCGCTGCCAGCGCCACCTTGATGGCGCCACGGAACGGTACGCCTGCTCCCAGAACCGGCCTGATCGTCAACGAATAGCCGAAGAAGAAGGCCAGCACGACCGACAGCACGATCGTCGTGACGTTGCTCAGGTCGAGGGCGGTGCCTATGACCATTCCGAGCACCTCCCCGATCGCACATCCGGTCAGGCAGTGCAGCGTTGCCGATATCGCGCTCATCGTCAGCGCGCGCCCCGCGAGACTCATGTCGTGGTGGTCGTGGCTCATACGTTCACCTCCGGGTTGATCGAACGGAAGCTGCGCAACCGCAGGCTGTTGGACACGACGAACACCGAGGAGAACGCCATGGCGCCGCCCGCGAGCATGGGGTTGAGCAGACCCGCCGCGGCCAGCGGCAGAGCGGCAACGTTGTAGGCGAATGCCCAGAACAGATTGCCCTTGATGGTGTTGAGGGTGCGGCGTGACAGCCTGATCGCGTCGACGACCGATCGCAGGTCACCGCGCACCAAAGTCAGGTCGGCCGCCTCGATCGCCGCATCGGTGCCTGTGCCCATTGCCAGCCCGAGATCGGACTGGGCGAGAGCCGCCGCGTCGTTGACGCCGTCACCGACCATCACGACCCGACGTCCCTCGGCCTGTAGGCGCTTGACGACATCGACCTTGTCCTGCGGCAGCACACCGGCGTAGACCTCGTCGATACCGACGACCGCCGCGACGGCCTGTGCGGTGGACTCGTTGTCTCCCGTCAACAGCACGGGACGCAGACCGAGCTCGCGCATCCGGCGTACGGCGTCGGCACTCGACTCCTTGATCGTGTCGGCCACGACGAGCAGACCGCGAGCGGCGCCATCCCAACCGACCACGACGACCGTCTTTCCGTCAGCCTCCGCGGCAGCTTGCGCCGCGGCCAGCCGCTCGTCGAGGTGCTGCGACCAGTCGGCGAGGAACGCAGCGCGGCCCACGACAACAGCCCGCCCGTCGACGACTCCCTGGACCCCCAGACCCTGGGTGCTGGTGAATCCCTCGACCGCAGGCAGCTCCCCGAGCTCATCCGCGGCGGCGCCGGCAATGGCACGGGCGATCGGGTGCTCCGATGCACCCTCGAGCGCACCGGCCGTACGCAGCACCTCCGCACGATCCTCACCGTCGGCGGTGACCACGTCGTGCAGGGTCATCCGGCCGGTGGTGACCGTTCCTGTCTTGTCCAGCACCACGGTGTCGACCCCCTTGGCGGACTCGAGCACCTCGGGGCCCTTGATCAGGATGCCCAGCTGCGCGCCGCGACCCGTTCCCACCATGAGTGCCGTGGGAGTGGCCAGTCCGAGCGCACAGGGGCAGGCGATGATCAGCACGGCGACGGCGGCAGTGAACGCCGCGGTCAGCCCAGCACCATTGCCGAGCCAGAAGCCGAAAGTGCCAACGGCCAGCGCGATGACGACGGGTACGAAGACTCCCGAGATCGCGTCGGCGAGCCGCTGCGCCTGCGCCTTGCCGTTCTGCGCCTCTTCGACCATCGTCGCCATCTGCGCCAGCTGAGTGGCCGCGCCGACCCTGGTGGCCCGGATGACGAGCCGACCGCTGGTGTTGACCGTGCCACCGACGACCGCGTCGCCGGGCACAACTTCGGCCGGTACGGACTCTCCGGTGATCATCGAGGCGTCCACCGCCGAGGAGCCCTCGACGACAACTCCGTCAGTGGCTATCTTCTCGCCGGGGCGTACGACGAACAGATCAGCTTCGACGAGATCCTCGATCGCGATGCGCTGCTCGACTCCGTCTCGGAGCACTGATGCATCCTTCGCGCCGAGCTCGAGCAGCGCGCGCAGCGCTGACCCTGCGCGGCGCTTGGACCGTACTTCGAAGTAGCGGCCGGCCAGGATGAACGTCGTCACGCCGGCTGCGGCCTCCAGATAGATGTTGGAGCTGCCGTCCATCCGCTCGATCGTGAACCTGAACGCGTGCTTCATGCCGGGCTCTCCGGCCGTGCCGAAGAACAACGCGTACACCGACCAGCCGAGCGCGGCGATCGTGCCCAGCGAGATGAGGGTGTCCATCGTCGCCGCGCCGTGCCGCAGATTGATCCAGGCGGCGCGATGGAACGGATAGGCGGCCCAGACGACAACCGGTGCCGCGAGATTGAGCGACAGCCACTGCCAGTAGTCGAACTGAAGGGCCGGGATCATGGCCATGGCGATCACCGGCACGGTCAGGATCGTCGAGATGATCAATCGAGTACGCCAGGGCTTGGTCGGGTCCTCTTCGACCAGCGTCGGCTCGTCCGCTCCGACCGGGCGAGGCACCTCAGCGGTGTAGCCGGCCTTCTCGACCTCGGCGATCAGCAGCTCGGTCGCGATCGGTCCGGTCGAGACGACTCGGGCCTTCTCGGTGGAGTAGTTGACGGTGGCCGTGACTCCGTCAAGCTTGTTGAGTCGCTTCTCGACCCGCATCGCGCAGGAGGCACAGGTCATCCCGCCGATCTCGAGATCGACTCGCTCCTCGGCAGCCTGGCTGTCAGTGATGGTCATGATGCGTCTCCTTTCAGTGGCCGTGCGCGGGTTCCGACGACGGCTCAGTCGTCGACGAGTCCGTGCCATGGGTGGCGATGGTGAACTCGGCAGTTCGTACGACGCCGTCGTGCTTGAAGTCGAGGAAGAGCCGGTAGCTGCCAACGGACGGGACCTCGGCGAAGAACCTGATCGCCGGACCGGGCTTGGTCACGCCGTCACCAGGCTCACCGTCGGGGTGCACGTGGAGGTAGGCGAGGTCACCCACGCGCAGAGCGACCAGGTGGCCATATGCCGCGAGGTAGGGCTCGAGGTCGGTGACCGGCTTGCCGTTCTTGGTGACGGTCAGCGTCAGCTCGGAGGACTTCCCGGCCTTGAGGTCTCCATCGACCGTGACGGTGTAGCCGTCAACTTCGGCCGTACGCGAGGGCGCCGGGAGCAGTTGCGGCTCGAAGCTGCCGGCGACCGCCAGGTCCGCGCCCAAGGTGAGCTGTGGATCGTCGCCCGCAGGATCGAAATCGGCGAAGATCCGCCATTGACCCGCAGTCAGCGCGACGTCTGTCGTCCAGGTCCCGTCATCGTCCAGTGTCGGGTGGACGTGCTGGAAGCCGGTGAGATCGCGCTTGGCGACGATCAGGTGCAACAACTTGTCGTGCAGCGTGGCGTACGTCGTCAGCGGCTTGCCCGACGGCGTGAGGATCCTGAACGAGATCTTCGCGTCGGCATCGGGCTGGCGCGAAGGATCGTCGAGCACCAGTCGATAGCCGTCCTCGGCGACCTGCAGGCCGCCCGGGGTGTGGTCCATCGGCTCGGCATCCGCGTCGTGGTCCATCGTGGTCGGCTGGCTCGTGACGACCGGGTCGACTGCATTGCCGACCGCGGCAGCGGCGCCGAACACCGCGACGATCGCCACCGCGAACAAACCCAGCTTGAGTCCGACGTTCATGACGTGAGGCTGTAGCCGGCTTCGGTCACGGCATCACGCACGGCGTCATCGGCAACGGGGGCGTCAGCGGTGGTGACAGCGAGCGCACCAGTGGCGAGGTCGATCTCGAGGTCGGTGACGCCGGGAATGGCGCTGACCTCTTCGGTGACCGAGCGCACGCAGTGCTCGCAGGTCATTCCGGTGACGGTGTAGTTGGTGGTGGCCATGGTGGGTCCTTTCGTGGGATCTAGCTACGGACGAGTCGGGCTATGGCGTCGGAGGCCTCGCGGATCTTGGCTTCGGACTCAGCACCGCCGGCCCGGGCGGCGTCGACAACGCAGTGACTGAGGTGATCGTCCAGCAGTCCCAGGGAGACCGATTGCAGTGCCTTGGTCATCGCTGACACCTGGGTCAGGATGTCGATGCAGTACTGGTCCTCCTCAACCATGCGTTGCAGTCCGCGGGCCTGGCCCTCGATGCGACGCAGCCGCTTGAGGTAGTCGCCCTTGCGGTCGGTGTAGCCGTGTGGGCCGTCGTGATCGGCTGCCGTCGACGTCTCGTCTGTCATGCGATTCCTCCTGTTGATACCCCTAGGGGGTATGCCTACAGGACGAATGTATACCCCCTGGGGGTAGGAATCAAGGGGTGGCCTCAACGAGCAGCGCGAGCTCAACGGATCGGTCCAGCCCAGCCTTGCGCGGCCGTCCAAGGCCGAGCTGTTTCTCATCTGCCAGCGTGTCGCGCAGCGTCTCGGCCAGCGGTCTGCGAACTAGTCCGAGCTCCACCGCCCGAGTGTCATCCATCAGGCCCATGCCCACATGGCTCGATGGCAGCCACAGCGGCAGCGATCGGGGGCCCATCCATTCGTGCACGTCGTGATCGCGCAGCCAGTCCTCGCTGACCGGCACCTGAATGCCGGTGAAGCCGGCAGACTCGGCCGAGAGCTCGATCAGCTCGCCGACGGTCGTGCGCTCGCCGACGCCATGCACGACTCCGGTCACGCGCGACTCCGCCGCCTCGACGATCCACCGCGCGAGGTCGCGTACGTCGATCACCTGCATCGGCTGCTGGGCGACATCCGGCACCAGCACACTCTCCTCGCGAGCCAGCGCGAAGCGCGAGACGTAGTAGCCCAGGCGGTCCGAGCGGTCACCCGGCCCGCCGACCAGCCCGGCCCGAACGATCAGGTGATGTCGATGGCTGCGCACGAGATGTTCACAGGCGACCTTGCCCTCGCCGTACATCTGCGGCTCCGCCATGTCGTCGTCCAGTGGTTCCAGCAGCGGTGAGTCCTCGGTCAGCGGTCCGCTCTGGTCGGCATACACCGACCCGGTCGAGACGAAGATCCAGTGAGAGGTGGTCCCGCCGAGCACGTCGATCGCCGTCCGCACCTGTCCGGGTTGCCGCGACACGTCGATCACCGTGTCCCAGCGACGATCGAGGACCTCGTCGTACGCATCGGCAGCATCACGATCGGCTCGTACGAACCTGGTCGCGGATGGAGCCTCTCCCGACTCACCTCGCGCCAGACACGTGACGTCGTGACCGCGCAGCACCGCTTGGTACGCGATCTGACCGCCCAACCACGACGTACCGCCCAGGACCAGCACCTTGCCCATGACCCCAGACGATCACGCCACGGTCAGCACCGCCAGTGGTGTTCACTTCCGGCGCAACCGGCAAGCACCGTTTTGGTCGGTCCGCGGACGGGTACCCAGTCGCCATCACCGGCACGAGCCGGCAGTACGAACCCGACGAAAGGCGAAACATGTCGACAGATCGAAGTGTCACCAAGGACATCATCCAGACTTTGGAAGACGGCAAAGACGGCTTCGCCCGCGCTGCAGACAGGCTCGCCGACTCCGACCGTCCAGACCTCAGCGAGAAGATGCGCGCCTACTCAGAGCAGCGAGCGGCCTTCTCCGCAGAGCTTGAGGCAATGGCAGCCGACTACGGGGACGACATCGACCAGGACGGCTCAGTGGCAGCCGCCGTGCACCGAGGATGGATGGCGGTCAAGGATGCCATCACCGGCTCCGATCCCAAGGGGGTCCTCGACGCCGCCGAGCAGGGCGAGGACCATGCCGTGTCGGAGTACCGCAAGGCACTCGAGCAGGACATCTCGCCAAATCTGCGCACTGTCATCGAGACCCAGTTCGCTGACGTCAAGAACGCCCACGACGAGGTCAAAGCCCTGCGGGACGCCAACAGCTGACACGTCCCCCGGGACGGCGCGGTCTTGCGTACGGCGGCATAACATCGAGTGCATGACTCTCATGACCGTCAACGGATCCGTCACCTTCCGCGAGCGGATCGCCGTACCTCCCGGCGCAATCGCCACCATCAAGCTCGTCGACACCGAGGGCGAGGTGCTGGCCGCCACCGCCGTTGATGCACCGGGTGTGCCGACCGACTTCTCAGTCACTGTCGACGCGGAGTTCGTCGCCGCTCCCGACGATCTGCTGATCTGGGCAATCCTGCGCACCGAGGTCGGCGTCTGGGGGACCACCGAGCTCGTACCGGTCGAGGGTGATGCGACCACGGTCATGCTGACCAAGATCGACGCTGGGGGCACCTCCCACGAGCGAAGCGAGTCGGGGGCCTGATGCCCCGCGGGGGCGGCGGCGGAGGAACCGGGATCACCCACATCCCACCGGAGGAGATCAAGGCGGGCGGCAACCGGCCGATCCTCGGCCGCATCGCGCGGATGCTGCGGCCCTACCGCAACAAGATCGTCCTGGTCGCCGTCGCCGTGGTCGTCGCGGCCATCCTCACCTCGATCGTCCCGTTCCTGACCAAGGCCGTCTTCGACAAGGCGCTGTTCCCCCCCGGTGGCGGAGTTGACCTCAGGCTGCTCGGCTGGCTGATCGGCTTCATGTCGCTCATCCCGATCCTGACCGCACTGATCGGCATCGGTCAGAACTGGCTGACCTCGACGATCGGCAACTCCGCGATGGCTGATCTGCGAGGCGACCTGTTCGCCCACCTGCAGAAGATGGAGTTGGCGTTCTTCACCGCCACCAAGACGGGCGCCATCCAGTCACGCCTCGCCAACGACGTCGCCGGCGTACGGACCGTGCTCACCGACACCGCGACGTCGATCTTGCAGAACACCGTCACCGTCACCGCGGCCTTCGTCTCGATGGTGATCCTGTCGTGGCAGCTGACGATTCTCACGATCTTCGTGATGCCGCTGTTCGTCTACATCCAGCTCCAGGTCGGCAAGCGCCGCCAACGGCTCGCCCGCAAGACGCAGGAGTCACTGTCTGAGATGACGGCGATCACCGAGGAGGCCCTCAGCGTCTCGGGCATCTTGCTGTCGAAGGTGTTCAACCGCTCGGATGCCGAGGTGCAGCGCTACCGCGAGGCCAACCACAACCAGACCAAGCTCCAGGTCGACCAGGCCATGACCGGCCGCGCATTCTTCGCCACGGTGCAGACCTTCTTCGCGCTGACGCCGGCTCTGGTCTATCTGTTGGCCGGCTTCATGCTCAACAACGGCACCTCGCTGACTGCCGGAACGCTCGTCGCGTTCACCACGGTGCAGGCCCGCCTCCAGATGCCGCTGTTGCAGCTGATGCGGGTGACGCTGGACGTGCAGACCTCGCTCGCGCTGTTTCGCCGGATCTTTGAGTACCTCGATCTCAAGCCCGCGATCACCGAGCGACCAGACGCCCAAGCGGTGGACCCGGCCGAGCTCCGCGGTGAGATCGAGTTCCGCGACGTGTTCTTCCGCTACCCCGAGCCACGCAGCCTGACCGGCGACACCCGCGGCGACCGGTTCGGTGACAGCGGCGTACGTATCGAGCGCGACGCGGACGCACCCACCGCCACGTGGGCGCTCTCCGGAGTTTCCCTGAAGGTGCTGCCCGGCCAGCTCGCAGCGATCGTCGGTCCGTCAGGATCGGGCAAGACCACCGCGACCTATCTGGTGCCACGGTTCTATGACGTCACCGATGGTGCGGTGCTGCTCGACGGCACTGACGTCCGCGACCTGACCATGGGTTCACTGGCTGAGTCGGTCGGCATGGTGACCCAGGAGCCGTACCTCTTCCACGGAACGATCCGCGACAACATCGCCTATGCCAAGCCCGATGCGACTGCCGCAGAGATCGAGCAGGCCGCCCGGGACGCCAACATCCACGAGCGCATCATGTCGTTCGCCGACGGCTACGAGACGATCACCGGCGAGCGAGGCTACCGACTAAGTGGTGGCGAGAAGCAACGGTTGGCAATCGCCCGGGTGTTGCTGATGGACCCGCGCATCCTGATCCTGGACGAGGCGACATCCGCGCTCGACACCGAGACCGAGCGACTCGTGCAGGACGCGTTGGAGCGCGCGACGCACAACCGCACCACGATCGCGATCGCTCACCGGTTGTCGACGATCCACAATGCCGATGTGATCTTCGGTCTCGAGGACGGCAAGCTGGTCGAGCAGGGCACTCACGACGAGCTGCTCAAGCTCGGCGGGCTCTACTCGCGGCTGTACGTCGAGCAATTCGGCTCCGGCCAGATCGAGGCGAGGTTCGCCGACGGCGTGCTGTTCACCGACGGCAAGACCTACTGCGACAAGCCGAACCGTGACGACAGGCGAGCGGACGTCTCGCTGTGACCGACGGTCAGAACGCCAGGCCGACGTATTTCGTCTCGAGATATTCCTCGATGCCCTCGGTGCCACCTTCGCGACCGAAGCCGCTGGCTTTCATGCCACCGAACGGCGCGGCAGGGTTGGAGACGATGCCCTGGTTGATGCCGACCATGCCGGTGTCGAGCGCCTCGTAGACCCGGATGGCCCGCGCGTAGTCCTGGGTGAAGGCGTAGGCGACAAGGCCGAACTCGGTGTCGTTGGCCATCCGCAGCGCCTCGTCCTCGTCGGTGAACGTGAAGATCGGGGCGACCGGGCCGAAGATCTCCTCGGTACGAAGGCGCGCATGGTCTGGAACATTGGCCAGCACGGTCGGCGGGTAGAAGTAGCCGGCACCCTCCAGTGGCGCACCACCGGTCAGCGCCTTGGCGCCCTTGTCGACCGCGTCGTCGACCAGCTCGGCGACCTTGTCGCGCTGCTTTGCCTCGACGAGCGGCCCGACCTCGATCCCTTCGTCCGCGCCGCGACCGATCGTGAGCGCCGACATCTTGGCCGTCAGCTTCTCGGCGAACTCAGCCGCGACCGACTCGTGCACGATGAAGCGGTTGGCTGCCGTGCAGGCCTCACCGATGTTGCGCATCTTGGCCAGCATCGCGCCCTCGACCGCCTTGTCGATGTCGGCGTCGCCGAACACCAGGAATGGCGCATTGCCGCCCAGCTCCATCGAGACGCGCAGGATGCCCTCGGCGCTCTGCTCGATCAACGTACGACCGACTTCCGTCGAGCCGGTGAACGTCAGCTTGCGCAAGCGCGGATCGCGGATCAGTGGCTCCATCACCGCACCCGTGTTGGTCGTGGTGACGATGTTGAGCACACCCTTGGGCAGTCCGGCCTCGGCCAAGATGTCGGCCAACCGAAGCATCGACAGAGGCGTGAGCGATGCAGGCTTGACCACCATGGTGCAGCCGGCCGCGATCGCCGGGCCGATCTTGCGGGTGCCCATCGCGAGCGGGAAGTTCCAGGGCGTGATCATCAGACACGGTCCGACCGGCTGCTTGAGCGTGAGGAGTCGAGTCGCACCATTGGGCGCCATCGAGTAGCGCCCGGAGATGCGTACGGCCTCCTCGGCGAACCACCGGAAGAACTCCGACGCATACGCGATCTCGGCTGCGCTCTCCTTCAGCGGCTTGCCCATCTCCAGCGTCATCAGCAGGGCCAGCTCGTCCGACCGCTCGGTGATCAGCTCATAGGCACGACGCAGGATCTCGCCGCGATCGCGCGGAGGTGTGGCTGCCCACTCGTCCTGCACGGCCACGGCCGCGTCGAGCGCGGCCTTGCCGTCGGCGACGCCGGCATCGGCCACGTCGATCAGGTTGGCTCCGGTCGACGGATCCTCGACACCGAACGTCTTGCCGCCTTCGGCGTCACGCCACTCACCACCGATGAACAGCTGCGGGTGTACCGCGCCAAGTACGTCCTTCTCATCCGATGCACTCATGTCGCCAGCCTAGATGCGCGGGCAAGGCGGCGCTCCTCAGGCAGTGCGGCGCGAGCGAAGATCGCGAACCCGGATGAACACGAATATGCCCATCACCAGGAGCACCAGCCCGATGACGATCTTCTGGAACAACGACGCATAGGGTTCGACCGCGTCCCAGTTCTCGCCAAGGCGATAGCCCGCGATCACGAAGACCGAGTTCCATATGGCGCTGCCCAACGTGGTCAAGGCAAAGAACGCACCGAAGTTCATCCGCTCCACACCCGCGGGGATCGAGATGAGGCTGCGGAAGATCGGCACCATCCGCCCGAAGAAGACCGCCTGGCCACCATGCTTCGCAAACCAGGCTTCGGTGCGCTCGAGATCGCTCACCTTCAGCAGCGGCGTCTTCTCAAAGACCCATGCGGCCCGGTCACGACCAAAGAATGCGCCAAGCCAGTAAAGAACGCATGCACCAAATACCGAGCCGACGGTCGTGGCGATCAGCGCTCCCGCAAGCGAGAACGTGCCCTGACTTGCCGCGAAGCCCGCGAGCGGCAAGATGATCTCGCTGGGGATTGGCGGGAAGAAATTGTCGAGTGAGACCGCCAGCGCCGCGCCGAACAACCCCAGCTTGTCCATGAGATCGACGGTCCAACCGGCCAGTCCAGAATCTGGGGCGGTGGCCGCCTGCGATGTCAGCGCGGTCAGTAGGGTCACGGGCATGAGCGTATCCCGCAGGCTCAACCGCCGATCCGTGGCAGCGGCCGCCGGGCTGACCCTGATCGGCGGCGGTCTGACCCTCGCCTGCGTGCCGCAGGACGAGCCACGGGCTGAGATTCGGCTGCGGACGCCGAGCAAGTCCCTTGACCTGGTCGCATCCGAGGCAGCGGCCGACAGCGCTGTCGCGGTGTCGCAGCGGCTGTACGCGGCCTCGCCAACGGTCGTCGTCGCCACCCCCGACGAGACGACCCACGACCTCGCGATCAGGACGGCGAGCAAGCTCGGGGCACCGGTCCTGCTCGATGGGCCGAGCACCGCGGGCGAGGTGAAGCGGCTGGGTGCCTCAACTGTGCTGACCGTCGGAAAGACCCGCACATTCCCCCATGCCCGACCCCTCATCTCGTCGACCGCGACCACCGAGATCGCTCGCGCACGCAAGGCGTACGACCTCAGGGAGGCGGCCCGACGCCAGATCATCGTGACGACCCGTTCCTCGTCGGTCGACGCCTTTGCGGTCGCTACGGCCGAGAACGCCGGCGCCCAGGTGTTGGAGCTGCCCGACGGCGACCCGCGCATCGTCCCCGGCGCGGCGAAGGTGATTGCAGCAGCCCCCGATGCTCCGGTCATCGCGCTGGGTGCTCCGCCGACGTTCGAGTACACGCTCGGTGCCGTTCGCTCCGGTGTCCAGCAGTTCGGCGGCGGCTATCTCGCCTTCCCCGGACGCACCATGGTCGCGCTCTACGGTCACCCGTCCTCCGGCGCGCTCGGTGTGCTCGGTGAGCAGGGGGTCGCGGCGTCGGTCAAGCGAGTCAACGTCATGGCGAAGAAGTACCGACAAGTCGTCAAGACGCCAGTCGTCCCCACCTTCGAGATCATCGCGACGGTCGCATCCGCCGGTGCCGGCAAGGACAAGAACTACTCCGCCGAGACCAAGGTCAAGGAACTGCTCCCGTTGATCGACGCGGCGGAGAAGAACGGCGTGTACGTCATCCTCGACCTGCAACCGGGACGTACCGACTTCCTCACCCAGGCCAAGCTGTACGAGAGCCTGCTGAAGCGACCCCACGTCGGCCTGGCGCTCGATCCCGAATGGCGCCTTCGGCCCACGCAGAAGCACCTGACCCAGATCGGGAAGGTGTCCGTCCATGAGGTCAACAAGGTCGGCGACTGGCTGGCCGCCTTGACCAAGGACGGCAACCTCCCGCAGAAGGTCTTCGTCCTGCACCAGTTCAGCATCACGATGATCACCGACCGCGCCAAGCTCGACACGACTCACCCCGAGCTCGCGACGGTGATCCATGTCGATGGCCAAGGCGGTCAGGCCGCCAAGAAGGGCACCTGGGACTACCTTCGCGAAAAGGCCCCCAAGGGCGTGTTCTGGGGCTGGAAGAACTTCAACGACGAAGATGAGCCGATGCTCACCGTCAAGCAGACCTGGAGCAGGGTCAAACCCCATCCCGAGCTCATCAGCTACCAGTAGACCCCCTCGGCGGTTGAGTAGGTCCGAGGAATCGTGGCGGTGGTTGAGTAGGTCAGAGGAACGAGGACCGTATCGAAACCACCGCGTGGCGACTTCTCGGTGGTTGAGTAGGTCCGAGGAACGAGGACCGTATCGAAACCTCGCACGACGAGATGCTCGCGCTGGGCGGTCAAACTTGCGACTTCTCGGCGGTTGAGTAGGTCCGGGAACGAGGACCGTATCGAAACCTCGCACGACGAGATGCTCGCGCTGGGCGGTCAGCTCACGGGGTTTCGACCTTCCTGGCGGCTTCGCCGCGTCACGCTCAACCTGGCTGAGCGCCGCTCGCAGAGCTCGCTTGGCTCAGCCAAAGTAATCGCCGGCGGCTGCTCCTGGGGGCTCGGCGTCGCGGGCCATCGGAGTGAATCGGGAGTAATGACCCTGGAAGCTCACAGCGACCTTGTTGACCGGACCAGAACGGTTCTTGGCAATGATGATGTCGGCCTCGCCGGGACGATCGGACTCGCCTGCGCCGGAGGCGTCGGGGCGGTTGAGCAGCATGACGATGTCGGCGTCCTGCTCGATCGATCCGGACTCACGCAGGTCTGACAGCATCGGCGTCTTGTCGGTGCGCTGCTCTGAGCCACGGTTGAGCTGGCTGATGGCGACGATCGGGATCTCGAGCTCCTTGGCGAGAAGCTTGATCTGGCGCGAGAACTCAGACACCTCGACCTGACGATTTTCGACCTTCTTGCCGGACGTCATCAGCTGGAGGTAGTCGATGACCATGAATTCGAGACCGTGCTGCTTCTTGATGCGACGAGCCTTGGATCGGATCTCGGGCATGGTCATGTTGGGCGAGTCGTCAATGACCATCGGCGCGCTCTGCACGCGCGGCATCGCCTTGGCGATCGCGTCCCAGTCGCGCTGACTCATGCCGCCGCCACGCATCTGCGCGACGTTGACCTTGGCCTCGGCCGACAACATACGCATCGCGATCTCGGGGCCCGTCATTTCGAGCGAGAAGATGGCGCACGGCTTCTGGTGACGGATTGCGGCGGAGCGGCAGAAGTCGAGTCCCAGCGTCGACTTGCCCACACCTGGTCGGGCTGCCACGACAATCATCTGGCCCGAGCGGAATCCGGTGGTGAGTCGATCGAGGTCGGGGAAGCCCGAGGGCACGCCGTGCATCTCCGAGCCACGGCCTTGGATCTCCTCGATCTCGTCGATCGTCGCCAACATCAGGTCGGAGACCGAGCTGTAGTCCTCGCCCTGCTTGGAGCCGTCGACGTCGAGAACTTCCTTCTGCGCGCGGTCGACGATTTCGGAGACCTCGCCCTGCCCCGCCTGGCCCAGCTGGGCGATGCGTTGGCCGACCTCGACAAGGCGGCGCAACACCGCCTTCTCGTGCACGATGTCGGCATAGAAGTCGACATTGGCTGCGATCGGAACGCTGGCAACCAAGGTGTGGAGGTAGGGGGCGCCACCGATGCGCCCCACCTCACCGCGGCGCTGCAGCTCGGCCGAGACGGTGATGGCGTCGGCCGGCTCGCCACGGTTGGCGAGGTCGACGATGGTGTCGAAGATCAGCTCGTGCGCTGGACGGTAGAAGTCACGGCCGTCAAGGATGTCAGCGGCAGGATCGATCGCCAGCTTGCTCATCAGCATGGCGCCGAGGACGCTCTGCTCGGCCGCCAGATCCTGAGGGGGAACGCGTCCGGAACCGGCGTCCTCACCCGAGCCGGGCGCGGCTTCGTAAAGCTCCGTCACACTCACTGACATTGACCCTTTCGCACGTACTCGACGCTAGGCGTCCCTCCCGACAGAATTCCGCCGACTCGCCACAGTAGGCCGGTGCGGAGCCGCATGACAGGCAGCCGCGCACAGGGGGTGTGGACAACTGGGGACAACCTGGGGAAAACGCCGTGCAGTCATGTGCACAGCCAGTGGACGAACGTGTGGACAAGATGCGTGGCCCGGGCGACACAACCCCTCTGACCTGCGACGATGGACATGCACCCGTGTGGAGACAAAATATTTTGGAACTGATTTCTTCCACGGCTGCCTGTTCATATACATGTCGACAATTGGCGCCAATCGGCCCGAAACGGGTAGCAGATCAACGCCCGGATGGCCAATGATTCACCCCAAATCAGCACCCTGAATTCAGACGCTTTCGACGGGCCAACTACGACGGCGGCTAGCTGTCCTTCTTGACGAAGCCAACAATGGTCCAATCGGGCTGCTCGAACTGGGCAGCTCCGTAGTTGCGGAGGTCCTCGCGCACAGCCATCACGATCGGGGTGACGTTCAAAGGCACCATCGCCGGCGTCGCGAGCAGGGTCTTGTTGAGCTTGGCGACCCGGCCGAATCGCGCAGAGTCACCGAGTGTCTGAACGGCGCTGTTGAATGCGTCGTCGACCTTGCCGTCGGCCAGGCCGGTGAAGTTCTGGCTGGAGTCGATCGGGTTGAACCGTGAACGGGCTGCTGCGATCGGGAACGGTGAGGCGCGCAGTGCGAACGTCACGATGTCGAAGTCGAGCGCCACGACCTTGTCGGTGAAGAAGTCGGCTGCGGGCACAGTCTTGAGCTCCACCACGATGCCGACGTTCTTGAGGTCGCTCTTGATCGCAGTGGCCCGATCGCTGTTGGTCGGGGTGTCGGCCGGGACCGGCATGGTCAACGTGAGCGCCTTGCCGTCGCGGGTCAGCATGCCGTCGGCGCCTGCGTCGTAGCCTGCTTTCTCCAGCAGCGCCCGTGCATCGTCTGGGTCATACTTCATCGCGCTTGAGGCGTCGGCATATCCGCGTTGGCCGGGGACGTAGACGAGACTGCCGAGCGTCACGCCGTCGAGGTCGAAGCCGCCCGAGACGGAGTCGGCGATCTTGTCGCGATTGATGGCCCGGGCGACTGCGCGCCGGACGTTGACATCCTTGAGTGGTCCACGCGCGCCGTTGAGCGTCAGCTGGGCCCATTCGGTGCCGGCGACCCGCTGGATGGCGCCATGTTTGCGCGCTGACGCAATGGTGGTGGCGTCGACGTTGATCGCATCGAGTCCGTCGGCAGCGAATGCCTCGGCCTGTAACCCGGCCGGTGCAATGCGCCAGATGACGGAACTGAGCTTGGGCTTGGCGCCCCACCACCGCGGATTGGGCTTTTCGACCACGGTGCCGGTGGAGACGTCAATCGAATCGACCAGGAACGGTCCGTTCGATGGACGGCGCCTTCTTGGCGAATCCGGTGTTGAAAGCTTGGCACTCTTGCTCACGTTGGCAGGCAGCTGCGGGTAGATGTATCGCGGCCACTCGGCCGTGGGCTCGCTGAACACGACGTCGTACGTGTAGAGGTCGTCGTCGGTGTTGACCGCCGAGATGTCCTCGTACCCCTGAGTCGAGCTGACCTCGAAGTCCTTGTTCTTGCCGTTCTGCGCGGCCCAGAACGCCACCATGTCCTTGGACGTGATCGGCGTACCGTCCTGCCAGACCGCGTCACGGTTGAGCTTGACCTGGATCGTCAGCGGACTCTCGTCCGTCACCTTGACTGACGTGGCGTAGTTGGGGTCTGCTTCCCATCCGCCGTCACTGGTGATGCGGATGGCACCGCCGCGGGTGGGTCCGAGAATCGACGCAGCATCCGGCGTCACGCCCCCGGGGTGCTGGGGGTTGAAATTGGTCGGCAGCGTCTGGACAGCGAGACGCAGATCTCCACCGGCAGCCACCTTCGCGGAGCTGGCGGCTTTCCAGTCTGTACTGGGCAACGCCTTGCGTGCGACCGTGGTGGGTGTCGGGTCGTCACCACCACCTGGCAGCAGCGAGCAAGCCGACAAGGCGAGAGCACCTGCCATCAGCAGGGATGCGCCCTTCAGGGGGATTGAACGGGTCATGATTGACCACCGATCGTCGGCGCCCCGAGAACGGGACGCCGACTCGGGCGGGCTACTTGGAAGGCACCACGTTGAGCTTGACCTGCGCGCTCACTTCGGGGTGGACCCGGACGGAGACCGTGTGGGCTCCGAGGGACTTGATCGGGTTGCCGACCTCGATGCGTCGCTTGTCGACCTTGGCGCCGGCAATGGCCAGCGCTTCGGCGATGTCGGACACTGTGACGGCGCCGAACAGGCGACCGCCCGTACCGGCGCGAACCGGAACGCTGATCGGTGCGGCCTCGAGGTTGCCCTTGATGCTCTGGGCCTCTTCGAGGTCATGGACGGCGTGCGCCTTGCGGGCAGCCTGGATCGACTCGACCTGCTTGCCGCCGCCCTTGGTCCAGCGGATGGCGAAGTTGCGCGGCAGCAGGAAGTTACGGCCGTAGCCGTCCTTGACGTCGACGATGTCGCCGGGTGCGCCGAGGTTGGTGACCTCGTGGGTGAGGATGAGCTTCATGTCAGATCCCCTTAACGGCTGTTCGACGTGTAGGGAAGCAGGGCCATCTCGCGGGCGTTCTTGATGGCCTTGGCGATCAGACGCTGCTCCTGCACGGTGACACCTGTCACCCGACGCGCACGGATCTTGCCGCGGTCGGAGATGAACTTGCGCAGCAGCGCGGTGTCCTTGTAGTTGATTTCGGTGACCTTGGCCGCAGTGAGCGGATTGCTCTTCTTCTTCGGCTTTCGGATGACTGGCTTTGCCATGTTGCTCCTGTGATGTGTCTAAGTGTTGAAGTGTTAGAAGGGGGGCTCGTCGGTCGTGCCGGCGTTGCCACCCCATGCCGCGCCGCCCTGTGCGGGCGCCGGGCCTGAAGAGCCCTGTGCGGGCTGCGTTGACCACGGGTTGCTGTCAGCGGCCGGTGCGGCCGAACCGCCACCGCCGCCGCCACCGAAGTCGCCGCCACCGGACCGGTTGGCCTTGGTGACCTTGGCCGTGGCATAACGCAGCGAGGGGCCGATCTCGTCGACATTGATCTCGACGCTCGTGCCCTTCGAGCCGTCCTGGCGCTCGTAGTTGCGGATCTTGAGGGCGCCCGTCACGATGACGCGCTGACCCTTCTGCAATGACTCAGCACAGTTCTCGGCGAGCTGGCGCCACGCGGCACAGCGAATGAACAGCGCATCGCCGTCCTTCCACTCGTTCGTCTGACGATCGAACGTACGAGGTGTCGAGGCGACGGTGAAGTTGGCAACTGCCGCGCCCGAAGGAGTGAACTTGAGCTCCGGGTCGTCAGTCAGGTTGCCGATGACGGTGATGACGGTTTCGCCTGCCATGGTGCGCAGCCTTTCGAGTGTGGGATGTCTGAGATCAGTGAACCGCAGCCTGCAGACATTCGGATCAGAAAGTCCACAGGCCGTTGACTACTTGATGTCGGGGCGGGTGACCTTGGTGCGGACCACGGACTCGTTCAACGTGAGTTGACGGTCCAGCTCCTTGACGGTGGCCGGCTCCGCTGACAGCTGCACAACGGCGTAGATGCCTTCAGACTTCTTGTTGATCTCGTACGCGAAGCGGCGCTTGCCCCACACGTCGACACTCTCGACCGTTCCGCCGTCCTGGCGGACAACGTTGAGGTAGGTGTCGAGGCTGGGAGCGACAGTTCGCTCTTCGAGGTCGCCATCAAGGATGACCATGACCTCATAGGGACGCAATGACATTCAGTCTCCTTCGGACTAAACGGCTACGGGGTCTCCGTAGCAGGAGTTGTTGCACAAATTGGCAACCGTCGGAGTCTACGGGAACACCGGCGTGCGAGGCCAATCGCCCACTTAGCCCGGCGTCAGATGTTGCGGCGCCAGACGACCTCTTCGTGCAGCTTGCGGCTGCGCCAGCCGTCGGCGGTGCGCGTCATCGTGTGGTGGTAGAGCCCGCCGATCTCCACGACCTTCTCACCGCCGTTGCCGTCATCCATCAGCATCGGGTTGTGGAAGTACGCCGTGACGTCGGCCTCGTCGCCGCGCAGGTCGACGTCGAGCTGTCCGAGCATGTGCATCCGCTTGGAGAAGAACATCGGGAGCATCTCGGCGAGCCAGGGCTTGATCTCGGGGTACGCCGCCACGATCCCTCCTGACTCTGAGTAGTCGATGGCGGCGTCCGGCGTGAACACCGTGTCGAGCCTGTCCCAGTCACCGATGTCGATGGCCCGGGTGTAGCGGGTGAGTACGTCGGCGATCTCAATACGGTCGCTGATCTCCTGGAGGTTCATATGGGCACTCTGGCAGAAAACTGAAACACGTTCTATATTTCGACAAGCTGAACAACCGGAAAGAGTTCCCAATGCGCTTTACATACGCCGAGGCCATGACCCAGGCGAAGTTCTACGCCCCGCTCGCCCAAGCGGCAGAGGCGGCCGGCTACACGTCGATGACCGTCGCCGACTCGCTGATCTACCCCAAGGAATCGGACTCGAAGTACCCCTACACCGACACCGGCGACCGCGAGTTCCTCGAGGGCAAGGAGTTCATCGAGGCGATGGTGCTGTGCGCACACCTGTTCGCGGTCACCACGACGCTGCGACTCACCCCGTTCGTGCTCAAGCTTCCGGTGCGACCGCCAGTGCTCGTCGCCAAGCAGGCATCCTCACTCGCCTTCCTGTCCGACAACCGGCTCGGGCTAGGCGTGGGCATCTCGCCGTGGCCCGAGGACTTCGCCAACATGCAGGTCGACTGGGCACGCCGCGGCAAGCGGATGAATGAGTGCATGGACATCCTGCGTGGGCTGACCACTGGCGAGTTCTTCGGCTACTCGGGGGAGTTCTACGAGATCGACGAGCTCAAGCTCAGCCCCGCGCCGACCGAAAAGATCCCCCTGCTCGTCGGCGGGCACGTCGACAACGCGCTGCGCCGGGCCGTACGCAAGGGAGACGGCTGGATGCACGCCGGAGGCGACGGCGAGGAGCTCGACCGTCTGCTCGTACGCCTCGCCGAGATCCGCAAGGAGGAAGGCGACACCCGCGACGACTTCGAGGTGCACGTCATCTCCTACGACGCGTACGACCTCGACGGCATCAAGCGCCTCGAGGAAAAGGGCGTCACCGACTGCATCGTCGGTTTCCGGGTGCCCTACGTCATGGGTCCGGACCCAGAGCCCCTCGAGACCAAGATCCGGCATCTCGAGCAGTACGCCGAGAACATCATCCACAAGCTCTAGGTGCTGACGAGGTCCAGCGCGAGGAGGTTGTCTGCGTCGTAGTTGATCGACGTGATGACGCGCTGGGCCGAACCAGCGAAGCGCGATCGGAACTCGGCCCGCGCCGTGTCCAAGTCACCCACGACAGCGAAGGTCTTCAGCACCTCGTCGGGGATCAGGTCGCCGAGCTCGTCCCAGCGTCCGCTCTTGGTGAAGGCGTGCGCTTCTCCGTGAAGATCGCCCCATCCGTGGTGGTCGAGCACCGGCTTGTAGGCCGGAGTAGATGCGTAGAAGCCGATCTGGCGCTTGGTGCCGGCGATCGCGGCCGCCAACTGTTCCTCGTTGCGACCGGTCGCCACCATGCAGAGGACCGAGGTCGTGAAGGGTTTGCCGGCGTGTTCACCGCTCGCCCGACCGGCGGCAACGGCAGGCACGATCACCTCGTCGAGGTAGCTGCGCGACAGCAGTGGGTGACAGATCAGCCCATCGGCAACTGTGCCCGCGGCGGCGAGCATGCGCGGCCCGACTGCCGCCAACCAGATCGGCGGTGGACCGCCATCGATCGGACCCGGGTTGAACAGTGGAGGCAGGAGGGTGTGCTGGTAGAAGTCGCCCTGGAAGTCGAGCTTCTCACCGTTCTGGAAGCTGTCGAAGATCGCCCGCAGCGCCTGGACGTACTCCGACATCCGTGGGGCTGGGCTGGACCACGGCATGTTGAAGCGACGGGTGATGTGCGGCTTGATCTGGGTCCCCATCCCGAGAATCAGGCGACCCCCGCTGAGCCGATGGACGTCCCACGCCGAATAGGCCGTCGACATCGGGGTGCGTGCGAGGGCGATCGCCACCGAGCTGCCGATCTGGATCTGGCTTGTCGCCTGTCCGGCGAGCGCGAGCGCCACGTACGGATCGTGAGCGGCCTCGGCGACGAAGAGTCCGCCGACTCCGCGGGCTTCGGCCTCCACAGCAACCGCGGCAATCTCTGCGGCGTCTCCGTGGAAGGCAATGTCGAGGATCGGGTGAGTCACCCGCCGAGCATAGGGGTGGCCGGCCGCGCGTGACGCCCGAATGACCAGAAGGTGAAACAAACCGGGCACCTTTGAGGCGTTCGCACCGATATCGTCGAGGCGTGGACCTGCAGATCGTCACTCTCGTCGTGTCCCCCCGGCACGCCTACGAGGGGCGGCCGAGCGAAGGGCTGACCCCGTACGACGGTGTCGAGACCGCGCAGTCCGTACGCGTCCGTGCACACAAGGGGCTCGTCGGCGATCGCTACTTCGGCACCAAGTTCACCTATGCCTCCGTCACCCTCATCGCCACCGAGTCACTGCACTGGCTCGAGGGCGAGCTCGGCTCCGGACCGTTCGATCCGTCGTTGGCCCGGCGCAACATCGTGACCCGCGGCCTCGACGTCGACGCCCTGGCTCGCACCTCATTCACCCTCGAGGCAGGTCACGGGCCAATCCGCTTCAGGTCAATCACCCCAGCCAATCCGTGCGCGTGGATGAATGAGGCATTCGCTCCAGGCGCCCACCAGGCGCTGCGGGGGCGCGGTGGCATCCGGTGCGAGCCGCTCGACGACGGTGAGCTGTCGGTCGGTGCCGCAACGATCAGCGACGTCTCGGCACTGTCACCCGACGAGCTGACCCGTCGAGTCAAGGCCGCTCCCATCAGCCTAGCGACCCACCTCGCGCGAGACCAGAGAGATGATTGACCACCTCGGCGGTTGAGTAGGAGGCCGCCCACGGCCGACGTATCGAAACCACGCACGACAACCAACTCGCGCGAGCACCCGAACTCACGGGTTTCGATACGCTCGTTCCTCGCTACCTCGGCGTTGATCGGAGGCCGCCCACGGCCGACGTATCGAAACCACGCACGACAACCAACTCGCGCGAGCACCCGAACTCACGAGGTTTCGATACGCTCGTTCCTCGCTACTCAACCAGCGATGCGCGATCAGAGGTCGGCGGAGACCTTCCAGAGGTCGATGCCGTCAACGCCACCGGCGTACTTGTCGATCTCGGCGAGCTCCTCGTCGGTGAAGTCGGTGTTGGCCGCGGCAGCGAGGTTCTCGTCGAGCTGCTTGGTCGACGAGGCGCCGATCAGTGCCGACGTCACGCCGCCGGGGCGCAGGATCCACGAGATCGCCATCTGCGCGAGTGACTGCTTGCGCTTCTTGGCGATGTCGGCCAGACCACGCAGACGGTCGAGGTTGGCCTCGGTCAGCACGCCCTCGTCGAGGCTCCCGCGGTTGACGGCGTGCTCGACCGGGTCGTCGCCGAGGTAGCGGTCCGTCAGCAGGCCCTGCGCCAGTGGCGAGAAGCCGATCGACCCCAGACCGTGCTCGTTGAGCACCGTGAGCAATCCACCCTCGACCCAGCGGTTGAGCATCGAGTACGACGGCTGGTGGATCACCAACGGCGTGCCCAGGTCGCGGGCCACAGCGACCGCTTCAGCGGTGCGCTCGGGGGAGTACGACGAGATGCCGGCATACAGCGCCTTGCCCTGACCCACCGCGGTGTCGAGCGCCATGATCGTCTCCTCGACGGGCGTTCCAGGGTCAGCGCGGTGCGAATAGAAGATGTCGACATAGTCGACGCTCATCCGCTCAAGTGACGCGTCCAGGCTCGACAGAAGGTACTTGCGTGAGCCGAGCTTGCCGTACGGGCCGGGCCACATGTCCCAACCAGCCTTGCTCGAGATGATGAGCTCGTCGCGGTAGGGCTTGAAGTCCGTTCGCATCATCCGACCGAAGTTCTCCTCGGCCGAGCCGTGCGGCGGGCCGTAGTTGTTGGCCAGGTCGAAGTGTGTGATGCCCTTGTCGAATGCGTGCCGCAGCACCTCGCGCTGCGTCGCGAACGGGCGGTCGTCGCCGAAGTTCCACCACAGTCCGAGCGAGATCGGGGGGAGGAGCAGGCCCGAGGTGCCGACCCGCCGGTAGTCGAGGTGCTGGTAGCGATCCTCCGCCGCAACGTACGGGCGGTGGGTCTCTGGAACGGCGTCGGCGTAGTAGCGCTCTTCGGTCATGGCGTCCACGCTAGCGCGGTCGGAACAGTCCGCATCCCGCCCGCCGGACCCGACAGGAAATCAGCGAAGTCGGGCGACTGCCAACAGTTGGCGTCCGCCGTCCTGCCACTGGCCGGTGAGTCGGTGATCACCGGTCGCCGAGGCGCCGGCCGTGAGGTCGTGAAGCACCAGGAGGGTGGGCCCGGAGGTCTCGATCAGGGTGCCTTCTTCTGTCGTCTCGGAGCCGATCAGCTCGATCGGCTCGATCTCGGCGCCTGGGACACCGCTGCCCTGGATCGTGGTCGTCGGCTCGACCGCCTCGGTGGTGGTGCCGTCATCCCTCACCAGGTCGGCCTGCTGGCCGCCCGCCAGGATCGTCGTGCCGAGCACCGCGGCGTAGACCGGATCGCTCGTGGCGTCATAGGCCCACCTGTCACCCAGGATGCCGTGCACCATGGTCCCGACCAGGCGCCCGCCCTCGAGCGGAGCCGAGCGATAGGTCATCGCGACGTGATAGGTCCGGCCGTCGGCTCGCAGGATCAGCCCCTCGATGCCCACCTCGTCGTCGGGGTCGTCAAGTCGGTACGTACCGAGCTGCTCGAGGTCGCCACCGGCGAACCACGGCTGGGTCGGCAACCACTCGGCCAACAGCTCCAACTTGGACGGGGTCAGCGTGGTTGCGTGCAGGAGCGCCATATATCGAACCTACTTGTCGCGAGTGTCACCGCATTCGGGCGGTCAACCCACGAGTCTCGGTCTCAGCGCACGCGGGTGATCTCTACGCCGACGAAGAGCTCAGAGCCACCCGACGTCGAGAAGATGCCGCGCAGCGGGGGGCTGTCGGCATAGTCGCGGCCCTTGGCAACCACCACGTGGCGCGGTCCGGCAGCGATCGCATTGGTGGGATCCCAGCCGATCCACTCGCCGTCCCACCACTCGATCCAGGCATGAGACTCACCCGCGACCGACTCACCGATCACCGGATCGGGTGACGGGTGGAGATAACCCGAGACATACCGCGCCGGCACGCGCGCCTCTCGGAGTGCGCCGAGCGTCAGGTGCGCAAAGTCCTGGCACACGCCTGTCTGTTCCGTCCACGCATCCGCTGCACTGGTGGTGACCTCGGTGCTTCCGGGCACGTAGGCAATGCGATCGTGCAGGAAGTTCATGACCGCCAACGCGTAGTCGGTCGGGGTCGCCGCAGCGGCCCGTAGCTCGGCGAGCTCGGCGAGCAGCTCCGGTGCCGGCGCGACCCAGGGGCTCATCGCGAGGAACTCACACCACTCGTCCTGCACCGCGTCGAGTGCATCCCAGGCAAGCCCGTGGGGTTCGGGCGGGCTGCCCTGGGTGTCGACGATCGAGGTCGCCACGACGGTGAGGTCCTGGTGCGGGTCGTGCACCTCAAATGACGTCACGGTGGTGCCCCAGTAGTCGCGGTACTCATACGACCAGGGCGTCGGCGAGATCTCGAGCCGCGACCGCAGCACGTACTGCTCCGAGGTCGTCATCGGCGTCATCCGGGCCTCGTTGTACGACGCCACCGCACCCTGCTCGTAGTGATAACCCGTCGTATGACGAATCCTCAGCTGCATGGTCTCGTTCACAGGAGGACCCCTCCGCGCCAGGTGTGGGCTTCCGACTCGGCGAAGTAGCGGGCCGAGACCGCATCACTGGCCGCTGCGCAGCTGCGCTGCAGCCGTTCCATCTCGACCGGCAGGTCGAACACGATGTCGGCGAGCGGGCGATATTCGAGCTCGGTACGTGCCCGGCCCAGCAACCGCTGCGCCTCATCGCTGAAGCCCGAACGCTGACCCGACGACTCGAGCTTGGTGAGCGCCTTCTCGGCCTGCGCCAGCGACGAGACGATCGAGCGCGGGAACCACCGGTCGAGCAGCAGGAACTCAGCCGCCTGACGGTCGGCCTCGATACCGCGATAGGCGCGGATGAAGCTCTCATATGCTCCGCAGGCACGCAGCGTCGTCGGCCAAGCCACCTGTGGACCCGATGCGAGTGCCGCCGTCGAGAGCAGCCGAGCCGTCATGTCGACGCGTTCGATGCTGCGGCCCAGCATGTAGAACTGCCAACCCTCGTCGCGCGACATCGTCGAATCAGCAATGCCGGAGATCATGGCGGTGCGGTTGCGGACCCAGGTGAACATGTCGGGTGGTCGCATGGCCTGAGCGGCCGAGAGCCCGCGCCAGGTCGTGTTGATCGCAGCCCAGATGTCAGTCGACAGCGTCTCGCGGGCACGGCGCGCACTCTCGCGGGAAGCGCCGATCGCGGCGGCGATGGAGACGGGGGAGTCGGCGTTGTGGGCCAGCAGATCGAGGATCAGCCAACGGTTGGGGATGCCGGTGTAGTCCTCGACGCCCATGACCGACAGCAGTTGTTCGCACGAGGTGCGCTCGTCCATGCCGGGGTCCTCGATCAGCACCTGCATCTGTACGTCGAGGATGCGGGCGGTGTCGTCGGCCCGCTCGAGGTAGCGACCAATCCAGAACAGTGACTGTGCGATGCGGCTCAGCATGGGACTTCACCGTCCGTTCCCGTGTCTGCTTCAGTGGTCTGCTGTTGCTGCTGCTCTTGCTCCTGGACCTGCACGCCGCCGCTCTCGCCGTCGAGGGCCGGCCCGGCCGACTGGTGGATGCCGGCGATCATCGTCGCCGTCGGTGCCACCTCACCTTCATCCTCTGGCTCACTGAGCCCGGCCAGCACCCAGGTGTCCTTGGAGCCGCCGCCGCGACTGGAGTTGACGATCAGCTCGCCCTCCGGGAGCGCGACCCGGGTGAGTCCGCCCGGGAGCACCCATACGTCATCGCCGTCGTGCACCGCGAACGGACGAAGGTCGACGTGACGCGGTCGGATGCCGTCCTCGACCAGGGTCGGGACGGTCGACAGGGAGACGACCGGCTGGGCGATCCATGCTCGCGGGTCAACCAAGATCTTGCCGCGCAGCTCCTCGAGCTCGTCCTTGCTCGCGGCCGGACCGATCACGATGCCCTTGCCGCCCGAGCCGTCGACCGGCTTGAGGACCAGCTCGTCGAGCCGGTCGAGCACCTCTTCGCGCTGATCAGCCTCGCCCATCCGCCAGGTGTCGACGTTGCGCAGGATCGGCTCCTCGGACAGGTAGTAGCGGATCAAGTCGGGCACGTAGGTGTAGAGCAGCTTGTCGTCGGCGACACCGTTGCCGACCGCGTTGGCGATCGTCACGTGGCCCGCGCGGGCGGCGTTGATGATGCCGGGTACGCCGAGGGCCGAGTCGGCGCGGAACTGCACCGGGTCGAGGAACTCGTCGTCAATACGCCGATAGATCACGTGCACCGGCTCGAGGCCGTTGGTCGTACGCATCATCACCCGACCGGAACGGCACACCAGGTCGCGGCCCTCGACCAGCTCGACGCCCATCGTGCGAGCGAGCAGCGTGTGCTCGAAGTAGGCCGAGTTGTAGACACCCGGGGTCAGCACGACGACGGTCGGGTCACTCACACCGGCCGGCGCAGCCTTGCGCAGCGCAGCGAGCAGCGCCTGGGAGTACTGCGACACCGGGCGGATGCGGTGGTCTGCAAACACCTCGGGCAGTGCAGCCGAGAGCGCGCGGCGGTTGGTCATCACGTACGAGACGCCTGACGGCACCCGGACGTTGTCCTCCAGCACCCGGAAGTCACCGTTGCCGTCACGGATCAGGTCGACGCCCGCGACGTGCACGCGCACACCGTTCGGAGGCTCGAGACCGGCGACGACCCGGTGGTAGTGCGGCGAGGTCATCACGGTGTCGCGCGGTACGACGCCATCGGTGAACAGGTCACCCGGACCGTAGGCGTCGGCGAGGAAGCGCTCGAGCGCGAGCACGCGCTGGCGTACGCCGCGCTCCACGTGGTGCCAGTCGTCGGCCTCGATCAGTCGCGGAACGATGTCGAGCGGGAACGGTCGTTCCTCACCTGCCACCCCGAACGTGACGCCCTGCTCGAGATAGGACGAGGCGAGGGAGTCAGCGCGCAGCCGGATCTCGTCGGCACCCATGTCGAGGAACGATGTGTGGACCTGTCCGTAGTTGTCACGGATTTCCCCGGCGTCGAACATCTCGTCAAAGCCCGCGACGGGACCATATCCGTCGAAGAGCTCTGAGGTGTCCACCCGTCCACCGTAGGTCAGAACTGCTAACGGCGTACTTCGGGCGGGTCAGTGGTGCTGGGCGACCGGCTGCTCAACCCTTGACGGAAGCAGCAAAGACAGCGCTACGACGACCACCCCGAACACCGAACCGGCTACGAACGCCCACTGCAGGCCACCAATGAACGCTTCAGCCGTCGTCGAGCCGCCAGAGATCAATCCCTCCCGACGATTTTCGAGAATCACCACGAGCGCCGCGGTGCCGACCGCGCCGGCAACCTGCTGCAGGGTGCCCAGGATCGAGCTGCCGTGCGAGTAGAGCTCAGGCGGCAGCGCCCCCAGCCCGAGGGTGAACACCGGCGTGAAGATCGTCGCCAGGCTGACCATCAGCAAGACATGCAGTCCGAGCAGGAGCGCGTACGGCGTGTCGGCGTCGGTGACACGGCTCATCGTGAACAGCGCCGCGACCATCAGGATCGACCCGGGGATCACCAAAGGACGCGCCCCGATCTTGTCGTAAAGGCTGCCGACCCGTGGGCCGAGCAGACCCATTGCGAGTCCACCCGGCATGACCAGAAGTCCGGTCTCCATCGCCGACAGCCCCCGCAAGCTCTGAAGGTAGAGCGGCAACAGGATCATCGAGCCGAGAAAGGCCATGAATGCCGTCGACATCAGCACCACGGTCACGGTGAACGTACGGTGCTTGAACGCCCGCAGATCGAGCAATGGGCTGCCGACCCGCTGCAGGCGAATCTGCCAGAACGTGAACGCCGCCACCAAGGCTGCGCCGCCACCGATCAACAGCGTCAGCTCGCCAGCGCTCCGAGCACCGGTCTCGCTCAGACCGTAGACCAACGCACTGAATCCGAGTCCGGCCATGACAACGCTGGACCAACTGACGGGTGCCGAGTTGGTGTCACCGACATTCTTCAGCTGTCGCAGGCCCAGTGCCGAGACGATGACGGCCACCGGCAGCACGAACGCGAAGATCAGCCGCCACGAGCCAAGCTGGAGGATGAGGCCTGACAGAGCCGGTCCCATGGCCGGCGCAACGGAGATGGCCAGCATCATGTTGCCCATCACCCGGCCCCTCGCCTGTTCGGGAACGACCGTCATGACCGTGGTCATGAGCAACGGCATCATCACCGCCGTGCCGGCGGCCTGTACCGCGCGGCCCACGAGCAGCAGCTCAAATATCGGCGCCGTACCGCAGATGATCGTGCCGATGCCGAACGTCGTCATCGCGATCGTGTAGGCCGCGCGGGTGGTGACCCGCTGCAGGAACCAGCCGGTCACCGGAATCACCGCGGCCATCGTCAGCATGAAGATGGACGAGATCCACTGAGCGCTGCGCTCAGTGACGTTGAAATCGTCCATCAGGCGCGGGATCGCGTTGATCATGATCGTCTCGTTGAGGATGACCACGAACGTTGCGGCGACCAACAGCTTGATGACCAGTGGAGTCTTCTCGGAGTCGACCGGTACCCCGGCCGTCGGGGCGAACTCGCCTTCGAGCTCGGCGAGAGGGGAACCGCTCGTCGCGTCGTCAGCAACGTCGCCGGTGTGTGTAGTCATGCTCGATCCTTCACATCGATGTGGGGAGCCCTCATGACATCCCGCTACCTGTACGACGAACGGGAAGCCCTCAATTCGACATGCGATCGAACGTTTGGTGAAACTCGCCATCGTGGACCAACTCGCGCCGGTCAGAACCTATTCCCGGACACCGACACTTCTGTGATTCCACGTCTTTCGGGCCACTTGCGACCTCAGGCGGATACGCTTTCGCTCAGAAAGGGGCCGCAGCCATGGCGGATGCATATGTCCTTGTGCTCAACGCGAGCTACGAGCCCCTGCAGCGTGTGTCGATGCGCCACGCGATCAAGATGCTCGTGCGCGAGGTTGCCGTCATCGAGGAGGAGGCCGGCGGATCGTTCGGCCCGTTCCCCAAGCCCAAGGTCCTACGCCTGGTCCGCTACGTCGTGACGCGCTGGATGCATCGGCGTCCAAACCTGTGCACCAAGAGCGCGATCAAGGCGCGCGACAAGATGTGTGCCTACTGCGGCGGGCGGGCTGAGACCGTCGACCACATCGTGCCTCGCAGCCGCGGCGGCACGCTGACGTGGGAGAACGCGGTCGCCGCGTGCCTGCGGTGCAACCATCGCAAGGCCGACCGGACGCCTGCAGAAGCCGGCATGATTCTGCTGCTCACCCCAGGACAGCCCAAGTACGTCGTCGTCGCCTGACAGCCACCCTCGGTCCTTGGTTAGAGGCCGACGCTGTCGTAGATGTCGTCCAGGGCGTCGAGGTAGGCGCCGATGTCGTCGCCCAACTCCTCCTGAGCCTTCTCGGCCTTGTCGTTGATGACGTGCGCCACCTCTTCATAACGGGCACTCCACCGCGCCGCGTCAACCTGCCAGTAGCCGCAGGTCGAAAAGTCTGCCTGCGGCCAACCCAGCTCGCGGCGGAGGTGACGGCGCACGGCCCGGCTGGCTCGGGCCTCACCGGCGAGCCAGACGTAGCGGTCGGTCTCGGGCAGGGCGAATGACGTCACGGCCTCGACCAGCGCATCAGCGATGTCGGTCTCCTGCTCGACGATGCGCCAGGTCACCTCGACGTCGGCGATGCTAGGAAGGGCGATTTCGTCATCGGCGTCCGTCAGGACGATGACGACCTCGGCGCGCTGCTCGGCCTCAAGACGCCGCAGGATCCGGGCCACTGCAGGCAGTCCGGTGATGTCAGCCACGAGCAGCTGCCAGCCGACGTTGTCGGGTGCCGCGTACAAGCCATGTGGCTCGACCACGCCGATCCGGTCGCCGCGCCGACAGTTGCGAGCCCACCGCGATCCGACGCTGTCGCCGTGCAGGGCGACGTCGATGTCGACCTGCGTCTGGCCGTCGACGATTCGGTGGTCGGAGATCGTGTAGACCCGATGGGTCGGCTCGGGCACTCCTGCTGGGTAGGTGAATTCCCACGTCTCGTCGATCGTCGGCAAGGCCAGCTCGTGTCCATCGGCCGGGATCAGCAGGCGAACGTATTCGTCGGGAATTCCGGTCGACTCAAAGCCCACCAGGCCACCCAGCGTGATCGACACGAGATGTGGCGAGAGGTGATGGGTGCCGAGAACTATTGCCTCGAACGACTTCACGAATCGGTCCTCCCCTAGAACTTAGGCCAGCCTAACTGACGCTCGGTTGGTAGCCTCGGGCGGTGACGTCAAAGCCCCGTTCAGGACAACTCAGCGTCAGGGCCATCAGCGCCCCAGAGCACCTCGACTTCGTCCGAAGCCGCCAGTCGGTGAGCTTCTTGCAGACGCCGGCTTGGGCGACAGTCAAGAACGAGTGGCGCGGGGAGTCAATCGGCTGGTTCGACGGCGACGCTCTCGTCGGCGCCGCCTTGGTGCTCTACCGCAAGTTGCCCAAGCTCCAGCGCTATCTCGCCTACCTTCCCGAAGGTCCGGAGATCGACTGGCACGGCGACCTCGGCGTCTGGCTGACACCCATGGCAGCGCACCTGAAGAACCAGGGCGCGTTCGGCATCCGAATGGGGCCACCTGTCGTGATGCGCCGCTGGCACTCCGCCACGATCAAGGCTGCGATCGCCGATCCGGTGCTCACGACGCTTTCGCAGGTGCCGGCCGACGCCAGCGATGACAGCGCGCTCGCCCTGCGGCAGAGCCTCACCGGGCTGGGTTGGAAGGAGCTCGACGCCAGCGGTGGATTCACCGCCGGACAGCCGAAGTTCAACTTCCAGATCCCGCTGGCCGACCGCACCGAGGACGACGTGCTGGCCGGCATGAACCAGCTCTGGCGGCGCAACATCAAGAAGGCCACCAAGCTCGGCGTCGAGGTCACCACCGGCACCCGCGACGACCTGCCGGCCTTCCACGAGATCTATGCCGAAACTGCCCAGCGCGACCACTTCACACCGCGGCCACTGTCGTACTTCGAACGTATGTGGGACGCGTTGACTGCCGAGGAGCCCGACCGGCTGGTGCTCTACCTCGCGCGCCACGAAGGGGAGCTGGTTGCCGCGACGACGATGGTGCGGGTTGGTGAGCACGCGTGGTACTCCTACGGTGCCTCGACGACGGCCAAGCGCGACGTACGCGGGTCCAATGCGATCCAGTGGCAGATGATCCGTGATGCGATAGCTGCCGGGGCGGCGGTCTATGACATGCGCGGCATCACCGAGACGATCGACCCTGATGACTCGCACGCCGGGCTCATCCAGTTCAAGGTCGGCACCGGCGGAGAAGCCGTCGAATATCTTGGCGAGTGGGATCTCCCCCTCAACCGTGCGCTCTACCTTGGATTCATCCAATATTTGAAGAGGCGATGACTGTGACGTTCGAGCTGGTCGTCAATGCCGAGCGGTGGCGCCGCGGTCTGCGCACATTGGCCGAGTCGACACCTGGCTTGGTGCCGGTCATCAAGGGCAACGGCTACGGTTTCGGCCGCGGGCTGCTCACCCTCGAGGCAGCCGACCTCGGCGTCGACACCATTGCCGTCGGCACGTACGCCGAGGTGCCGGGCGCCCTCGAATCGTTCACCGGTGACGTCATGGTGCTCTCACCGTGGCGTCCGTTCGACACATCGGTGGTCCACGACACCCGTGTCGTGCACACGATCGGGCGGGTCGAGGACGTTGCGTCCCTTGCGGCGGAGCATCCCGACAGCCGCATCGTGCTCGAAGGTGAGACATCGATGTCGCGGCACGGACTCGATCGTCACGAGCTCGCGGCCGCAGTCGCCTCGCTCGGCGACCTGCGGGTCGAAGGCTTCGCCATCCACCTGCCGATGACCGGCCACAACCTGACCGAGGCCGAGGGTTGGGCCGCGGCGCTGGCGGCATCGCAGGTCGAGACGACAACGCTGTTCGTCTCGCACCTCACTCCGGACGAGCTCGAGACGCTGTGCGAACGACGTCCGCAGCTCACCGTACGTCCGCGCATCGGCACCTCGCTGTGGCTCGGTGACCTCGGCGCACTGTCCGTACGAGCCACCGTCATCGACCGACACCAGGTGGCCCGCGGCGAGCGGGTCGGCTACCGGCAACGCGCCGTGCCGCGCGACGGCTACCTGCTGATCATCGCCGGCGGCACGAGTCACGGCATTGGGCTGGAGGCGCCGAAGGCCTCGGCCGGCGCGCTCCAGCGCGGCAAGTCACTGGCCAAGGGCGGCCTGGAGGCTGCCGGCCTGTCGCTGTCACCGTTCACGATTGACGGCAAGCAGCGCTGGTTCGTCGAGCCACCCCACATGCAGGCCAGTATGGTGTTCGTCCCGGCCAGTGCGGCCGTGCCGGATGTCGGCGACAGCGTCGAGGTGGCGGTGCGATTCACCACCGCCACCTTCGACGCCGTACGACTCAGCTAGCTGCAGGTCGCTACCTGAGCTTGCACGACCCGCTCCCGAGAAGCGAAGAATCCCATTCCCAGTACGGATTCGCATTGCATGCCGCCCGGCTCGTACCTGGCGGAGGCGGCGTTGACGGATCTCCGGTCGGCGTCGGCTCCGTCGGTGTCGGCGTCGGCTCCGTCGGCGTCGGTTCGATGCAGGCCGTCTTGGCGTCGTTCAGCACCTCAGGCGGAGTGCAGGTCGGTGCCGGCTTCTTGACGCACTTGTCCTTGGCACTGTTCAGCTCTTCGCCGCTCTTGCACTTGGGCGCCGGCGGCTTGTAGGTCGTGCCCTTGCTCGACTTGATGTTGGCCGGCGGAGGGAACGAACCACAGTCGGTCGGATCGAGCGCGGCATTCATGTAGGCGCGGAACGTCATGGCCGGATAGGTGCCGCCATAGAAGGGCAGGAGATAGCCCTCGAGCTGTTCATTGCCGGTGCCGCGGTTGTACATCACCGAGGTCGACAGCTTCGGGGTGATCCCGCTGAACCACGATGAGGAGATGCGGCTGGTCGGGCCGTCACCGGCTGTCGCGGTGCCGGTCTTGCCACCGGTGGCACACACGGTGCGACCGCGGGTACCGGTGCCGGTGCTCACCACACCGCGCAGCGCGGCGATCGTGTCGGCCGCGACATCGGCCGGGATCGTCTGCTCGGTCTCGACCTTGTGCTCGTGAAGCGTTTCCTTCTTGCGGAAGTCGGTGACCTTCTGGATGACGTACCAGTCAGCGCGCTTGCCGCCGGCCGCGATCGTCGCGTAGGCATTGGCCATGTCGATCGGCGGAACCTTCTCGTAGCCCAGCGGCACGCCGAGTGCGTCGCGGCTGTACTTGTCGGTGACCTTGGTCGGGATGCCTGCCTCGTTCGCTGCGTCCAGCACCTTGCCCGGACCATCGCTCATCTGGTCGACGAGGTCGACGAACGCGGTGTTGATGGACTCTTCTGCAGCCTTCAACAGCGGCACCTTGCCGAACGACCGACCGCCGCTGTCGCCCTGGTTCTCGATCTCGACCCTGCCGTTGTCGAACTTCACCGGCGAGTTGCCGTTGAGCTGGGTCTTGAGCGAGTAGCCGTCCTCCAGCGCCGCCACGATGGCGAACATCTTGAACGTCGAACCGGGCTGGGTCCCGAGCGTCGCCCAGTTGAGCTGACTCTTGAGATAGTCCGGTCCGCCGTACAGCGCGCGCACCGCTCCGGTGCCGGGCTGTACCGAGGCCAACGCCGTATGAATCTCCTCGAGACCCTTGGGCTGGACGTCCTCGACGGCCTTCACCGCGGCCGCCTGCTTCTTGTAGTCGAAGGTCGTGATGATGCGAAGGCCCTGGCCGTCGATCTGTGACTCGGTGAACTCCAGATCGAGCATGCTCTTCTTCACCATGTCGAGGAGGAAGCCCTTGGTGCCCTTGTATCGGTTGTTCTCCTTGAGCTTCGACACCGGCGGGAGCTTGTCATCCCACGCAGCGCGCTGCTCTGCGGTGATCGCTCCGGACTTGAGCATCCCGTCCAACACGTAGTGGAAGCGGGGAAGGATGCGATCCTCGGCACCCTCTGCATACGGGTTGTAGAACGACGGGCTGTTGATGATCGTCGCGAGCAGCGCCGACTCGGCATAGTCGAGCTCCTTGGCAGGCTTGTTGAAGTAGGTCTGTGCCGCGACCTCGAGGCCATAGGAACCGTTGCCGAAGTAGATCGTGTTGAGGTAGCCCTCGAGGATCTCCTTCTTGCTCAGCTGGTTGTGGATCTTGATCGACAGGATCGCTTCCTTCACCTTGCGGGTGTAGGAGCGTTCCTGGTTGAGGTAGAGGATCTTGACGTACTGCTGGGTGATCGTCGAGGCGCCACCCTGGATCTGGCCACTCGTCGCGTTGTTGCGCGCAGCGCGAACGATGCCCTTGAAGTCAATGCCCCGGTTGGAGTAGAACGTGCGGTCCTCTGCGGCGATGACAGCAGCCTGCATGGAGGCCGGCATGTCGGACAGCGGGATGCTCTCGCGGTCCTGGGTCGCGAAGGTCCCGATCGCGTGCTTGCCGTCGGAGTAGTAGACCTTGGTCGTCTCGGTCTTGAAGTCGGCGTTGGCATCGGGGATCTTGATGAACTGGTAGAGCACGAAGAAGGTCACCGCACCCACCAGGACGCCGACGACGCTGAGGAAGGCGAACCACCGAAGGGTCGCCGCGTACCACGGGCCCTGACCGCTGATCTTCCAGGAGAAGGCCCTCCACTTGCCGGGCTTTCCTGCCTTGCCGGTCTTGCTGGGCGTGCCCGCCTTGCGGGGCTTGGTTGCTGCGCGCTTGCGTTGTGCTGCCAAGTGTCCGTCTACCTCCGTCGGGAACCCAGGAACGGATCCGTCATCGACCAAGTGTGCCGAACGTACCTGAGAGTTCGTTAATCGGCCGCTGTGGCGCGTGTCGAGCATCACCCTACGTCTCCAGCGTCGCGCCATTGGCGCGACATGACGATGCGATGTATCGTTCCGATATAACAGGTTGAACAAACGCCTGGCCAACACGATTTGAACAGACTCACCAGGAACAGAGCGATGACACGACGCGGCGCGGCACTCGAGGTGGCAGTTCTCGGACTGCTTCACGATGCCCCCATGCACGGCTACGAGCTGCGCAAGCAGGTCAATGTCCTGCTCGGCTGGACCCGCCTGCTGTCCTACGGCACCCTCTATCCCTGCCTCAAGGCGCTCGGCAAGTCCGGCTACATCGTGGCCGACGAACCCAGTGACGTGGCAGGACGTGGTCGTCGTGGTCGCATCGTCTATCGCCTCACGGCCGAGGGCAAGGAGTTCTTCGCGCAAGCGCTCGAGGATTCCGGCCCCGCCACGTGGGACGACGAAACTTTCGGCGTACGGTTCGCATTTTTCGCGCGGACCGACTCGCCGACGAGGGTTCGCATCCTCGAGGGGCGGCGAAGCCGTCTCGAGGAGCGTCTCGAGAACGTCCGTACGGCAGCACAACGCGGACGCGAACGGGTCGACTCCTACACGCTGGAGCTGCAGAAGCACGGACTCGAATCGGTCGAACGTGAAGTGCGGTGGTTGACCGAGCTCATCGAGCGCGAACGCTCCGGCGGGTACGACACGACAGAGAACGACAAGACAGAGAAGTGAAACGTTCATCCAAATGATGGCAACTAATGGAGGAGAACCCATGGGTTCGGTACGCGTAGCAATTGTGGGTGTGGGCAACTGCGCCACGTCCCTTATCCAGGGCGTCGAGTACTACAAGAACGCAGATCCCGAGGGCAGCGTCCCCGGGCTGATGCACGTGATGTTCGGTGACTACCACGTCAGCGACATCGAGTTCGTCGCAGCATTCGACGTCGACGCCAAGAAGGTCGGCTTCGACCTTTCCGAGGCGACACAGGCCAGCGAGAACAACACGATCAAGATCGCTGACGTTGCGCCGACCGGCATCATCGTCCAGAAGGGCAACACCCTTGACGGTCTGGGCAAGTACTACCGAGAGACCATCGAAGAGTCGGACGCTCCGGCGGCCGACGTCGTCCAGGTCCTCAAGGAAACCAAGGCTGACGTGCTCGTCTCCTACCTTCCGGTTGGTTCGGAAGAGGCTGACAAGTTCTACGCCCAGTGCGCCATCGACGCGAAGGTTGCCTTCGTCAACGCGCTGCCCGTCTTCATCGCTTCCGACCCAGAGTGGGCCAAGAAGTTCGAGGATGCCGGCGTCGCGATCATCGGTGACGACATCAAGAGCCAGGTCGGCGCCACCATCACGCACCGCGTGATGGCCAAGTTGTTCCAGGACCGTGGTGTCGTGCTCGACCGCACGTACCAGCTGAACGTCGGCGGCAACATGGACTTCAAGAACATGCTCGAGCGTGACCGTCTTGAGTCCAAGAAGATTTCCAAGACGCAGGCTGTGACGTCCAACATCGATCACGACCTTGGTGCCAAGAACGTGCACATCGGTCCGTCGGACTACGTCCAGTGGCTCGACGACCGCAAGTGGGCGTACGTCCGCCTCGAGGGGCGCGCCTTCGGTGACGTTCCGTTGAACCTTGAGTACAAGCTCGAGGTCTGGGACTCGCCCAACTCGGCCGGCATCATCATCGACGCCATCCGTGCGGCGAAGATCGCCAAGGACCGCGGCATCGGCGGCGCTCTGCTGTCGGCCTCGTCCTACCTGATGAAGTCGCCTCCGGAGCAGCGTCCCGATGACCTCGGTCGCGAGACGCTCGAGGCATTTATCGCGGGTACTGTCGAGCGCTGATCACTCGAACGTAGGAGGGCCGGTTCCGCAAGGGACCGGCCCTTCCTCATGTCCCGATCGGGTCGAGCAGCGCGTGGCACGAGGTGCGCATGACGGCGGACGCCGCCTCGACATCGAGGTTGAAGTCGTCACGCAGGGTCGACCAGTTGGGCCAGCTGGTCGCAAGGAACAGCGACCTCAGCAACACGTCCGACCCGGACGCCTCGATCTCCGGGCCGAAAGTCACGGCGAGGTCATTCAGACCTCGCTGGATGTGCGCCACCCGACTTGATTTCAGAGCCGCCGAGAATGGTTCGCCCAGAGCGGCCGACCGCGCGGCCGGTGCGATGTGCTCGAGTCGGCGCACCCGCTGATCGACATATTGGTCGATCCGATCAGCCAGCGCGAGGGTGGGTTCGACCACCACCTGCAGCTCGGCATCCGTCTCGAGCCAGTAGCGGGTCGTCTCCTTGAGCAAAGCCTCAAAGTCCTTGAAATTGGCCCACAAAGTGCGCACCGAGACACCCGCCCGGACGGCCAGGGCCTGACCGGTCGGCTTCAGCACGCCCTCGCGCAACAGCGCAGCGTGCGCGTCGACGATCGCCTCCCGCGTGCGTTCGCCGCGCGCCACCCGACCGTCGGTGTGCTGGCGTTGCGTGGGCATGGTCCCTTGGTCACCTGTCTGCGAGCGAGTCCGAATTGAAACCGTCTCAACGTTGACGACTGCGGCAATAACATACACTCTGTGTGCATGAACTTAGCGGCGTACGTCACATTCGCAGGGGCGGAGGGCGCATGCTGTCGGTCAAGAACGTAGAGGTTGTCTACAACGATGTCATCCAGGTCCTGCGTGGCGTGAGCCTGGAGGTTCGCGAAGGAAGCATCGTCGCCCTGCTAGGGGCCAACGGCGCCGGCAAGACCACCCTGCTTCGTGCGCTCTCGGGGCTGCTCGACATCCACGATGGCAAGATCACCAAGGGCCAGGTGCTGCTCAACGGCACCGCGATCCACGGATGGAACGCACCCAAGATCGTCGCCGCCGGGATGGCGCAGGTGCTCGAAGGACGACGCGTGTTCAGCGAGTTCAGCGTCGAGGACAACCTTCGGGTCGGCGGGCACACCCGGCCGAGCGGCATCAATGAGGCCATCGACGAGGTGTACGAAATGTTCCCGGTGCTCAAGGAGCGCCGCAAGAGCACCGCCGGCTACCTCTCCGGCGGCGAGCAGCAGATGCTCGCCATGGGGCGGGCGCTGGTGGCGCGCCCCAACTTCCTGTTGCTCGACGAGCCCAGCCTGGGTCTCGCGCCACGCGTCGTCGCGCAGATCTCCGACCTCGTCGTCGAGATCAACCGACGCGGCACGACGGTCCTGCTGGTCGAGCAGAACGCGATGATGGCGCTGTCGATCGCCGAGCACGGCTACGTCATGGAGCACGGCAAGATCGTGATGGACAAGCCGGCCGCCGAGCTGATGCAGGACGACGACATCCGCGACTTCTATCTCGGGCGCGGCGAGCTGGCGACCTCATATCGCGACGTCAAGCACTACAAGCGCCGCAAGAGGTGGCTCTCATGACCAACGATCCGGTCGTCTCCCTTCGTGACGTGACGTTGTCCTTCGCCGGTGTCACAGCGCTCAGCGATGTCAGCTTCGATGTCCAGCCCGGTGAGCTGTTTGCGATCATCGGCCCCAACGGCGCCGGCAAGACCTCGATCTTCAACGTTTTGTCGGGTGTCTACCGGCCCCAGACAGGCTCCGTCAGCTTTCTCGGCGAGGATCTCAAACGACAGGCGCCTCATGTCATCGCCAGTCGCGGCATGGCTCGTACGTTCCAGAACATCGAGCTGTTCGAGAACCTCAACGTCGTCGACAACCTGATGCTGGGCCGCCATGGCCATCTCGGCTATGGCTGGCCGTCGGCCGTGGCGTGGTTGGGCAAGGCCCGCAAGGCTGAGGTCCGCAACCGACGCGAGGTCGAGGAGATCATCGACTTCCTCGAGATCGAGGCCTATCGCGAGCTGCCAGTCGGTCTGCTGCCGTATGGCGTGCAGAAGCGCATCGAGCTGGGCCGCGCACTGGCGATGGAGCCCAAGCTCCTGCTGCTCGACGAGCCGGTCGCCGGCATGAACGCCGAGGAGACCGAGGACATGGCGCGCTTCATCCTCGACATCCGCAACGAGCTGCACATTCCGATGATCCTCGTCGAGCACGACATGGCGCTGGTGATGGACCTCGCCGACCGGGTCATGGCGATGGACTTCGGTCGCACCGTGCACACCGGCACACCCAACGAGGTGCGCCAGCATCCTGACGTCATTCGCGCCTATCTCGGACCCGTGGGAGAGAACGCATGAGCGAGCCGACCAAGAACACCCTGCCAGCCCGCATCCGGACCCACGCTGCCGAGCATCCTGAACGCATCGCCATGCGTGAGAAGGAGCTCGGGCTCTGGGAGGAAGTCACCTGGGCTGGCTACTGGGACGCCGCGTCACTGGTCGGTCACGCCCTGATGTCACTCGGCATCGAGCCGGGCGACCGGGTCGCGATCGCCAGCGAGAACCGCCGCGAATGGCTGTATGCCGACATCGGCATCACCGCCGCCCGCGCCGCCACGGTCGGCCTCTATCCCACCAACCCGGCTGGAGAGATCAAGCACGTCCTGGCCGACTCGGGCTCGCGCATCGTGATCGCCGAGGACCAGGAGCAGGTCGACAAGGTGCTCGAGGTCGGCGACGAGCTGCCCGACATCGAGCACATCGTCTACCTCGAGCCTCGCGGCATCCGCGGTCACTACGACGACGCACGACTGATCTTCTGGGACGACTTCATGACTGCCGGTGCCGAACATCGCGCCGCCCATCCGGACGCCGTCACCGACCGGATGGCCGCCGCCGAGCCCAGCGACCTGGCCACCCTCGTCTACACCTCTGGCACGACCGGGCCGCCCAAGGGGGCGATGCTGACGATCGACAACATCGAGTTCGTCATCGAGACGCTGCAGAACGATGGTGCATTCATCGATCCGCCGGCCAGCCACAAGGACCTGAGCGTCTCCTACCTTCCGCTGTGCCACGTCGCCGAGCGACTTTTCACCGTGTGGTTCAACGCCGGGCTCGCGGTCCAGGTCAACTTCGCCGAGTCGATCGACACCGTCCAGATCAATCTCCGCGAGATCCAGCCGACCTTGTTGTTCGGCGTCCCGCGCATCTGGGAGAAGCTCGTCGCCGGCGTACAGATCCGGATGAGCGGCGCATCGGTGATCAAACGCGCCAACTTCGCAGTGTGGATGAAGGTCGCGAGCTGGATCGGCCGCACCCTGGTCGCCCGCAACGGTCAGCACACCATCGCGACACGACTGGCGTACGGCGTTGGCTGGGTCATGCTCTATCGCCCACTGCGCCAGCGGCTCGGTCTCTCCAAGGTTCGCTATGCCGCGTCCGGCGCCGCACCGATCTCACCCGAGGTGCTCGAGTTCTTCATGGGTCTCGGCCTGCCGATGTACGAGGTCTACGGAATGACCGAGAACAGCGCGATCGCCACGGCCAACGTCAAGGGTCGCGTCAAGGTCGGCACCGTCGGCGAGGTGCAACCCGGCACGGAGCTTCGGATCGACGACAACGGTGAGATCCTCACGCGGCATCGGGGCACGTTCGCCGGCTACTGGAACAACCCCGAGGCCACCGCGGCGACGATCGACGCCGACGGTTGGCTGCACACCGGCGACGTCGGTGAGTGGATCGACGGCACCCACGTCAAGATCACCGATCGGGTCAAGGACATCATCATCACCTCAGGCGGCAAGAACATCTCCCCGAGCGAGATCGAGAACAGCCTCAAGGCGTCCCCGTACATCAAGGAGGCCTTGGTCATCGGCGACCGCCGCAAGTACCTCACGGCGCTGATCGGCATCGAGCTCGACACGGTCGGCAACTGGGCACAGCAGCGCAAGTTGTCGTTCACGACGTACAGCGATCTCAGCAGCAAGCCCGAGGTGGTCGCCCTGGTGCAGAGCATCGTCGACGAGAGCAACGGCAAGTTCGCACCGATGCAGGCGATCAAGCGGTTCACGCTGATGCCCAAGGAGCTCGATCACGACGCGGGTGAGCTCACCGCGACGCAGAAGCTCAAGCGGTCGGCCGTCACGTCTCAGTTCGACGAAGCGATCGAGCAGATGTACGCGGGGGCCAACTGATGACCCAGTTCCTCCAGTCAGTCGTCAACGGTCTCGCCCAGGGCTCGATCTATGCGCTGCTCGCACTCGGCTACGTGATGATCTACAAGGCCACCCGGGTCATCAGCTTTGCCCAGCCAGCCCTGATGGTGGTCGGTGGACTGATGACCTATCACTTCACCCGCGAGTTCGGTCTGCCGTTCTTCGCCGGTATGGCGCTGGCGATCGTCGGCGGCGCGATGGTCGGTGCGCTGGTCGAGCGGCTCGCGCTGCGACCCATGATCGGCAAGCCGGTGTTCACGCTGGCGATCATCACGATCGGCGTCGACATCGTGCTGCGCATCTTCAGCAACCGCTACATCGGCGTCCAGTCACGCATCGTGGAATATCCCGGCGGCACCGAGCGGTCGAGCGTGGGCGGGGTGTCGGTCTCGCACCAGACTCTCGGCCTGTTCGCCGTCACGGCGGTCACCGTCACCGCGCTCGCGCTGTTCTTCCGCTACTCACGTACCGGCCTGGCCATGCGGGCGACCGCCCTCGACCAGGAGACGGCCCTTGCCCAAGGCATCCGGGTCGGCGCGATCTTTGCGCTGGCATGGGCGATCGCGGGAGGTCTCGCAGCGATCGCCGGAACGTTCGTGGCCGCCGGCACCGCCGGTATGGAGCAGACCAGCTGGGTCATCGCGCTGAAGGCTCTTCCGGCGATCATCATCGGCGGCCTCGACTCGATACCCGGTGCAGTCATCGGTGGTCTCGCCGTCGGACTCGTCGAGTCCTTGACCGCGATCTACCAGCCCGATCTCGCACCCTGGTTGGGCCGCAACTTCGCCCTGGTCGCTCCCTACGCGCTGATGCTGGTGGTCCTGCTCGTCAGACCCTATGGATTGTTCGGCACCAAGGAAGTTGAGCGCGTATGAGCACCAAGCTGCGCGGGCGCGCCATGGTCCGGACCGACTACGCCCAGGAGATGGGTCTGGTCAACACCCCGGCCAAGCGCCGATCTGTCATCGCCATGGTGGTCGTCGGCTTCCTGGTCCCGTTCGTGCTGACCGATGACCTGTTGCTCATCCTGACGCTCGGCATGATCTCCGCCGTCGGCGCGATCGGCCTCAACCTGGTCACCGGCTACGCCGGCCAGGTGTCGTTGGGCCACGCCTTCTTCATCGGCATCGGCGCCTACACAGGTGCGATCCTCGGCGGCAATCCCGACGGGGCCCTCACCGGCTACGGGCTGCCGATCTGGATCTGGCTGCCGGCTGCCGGCGTCGTCGCGGCGATTGCAGGTCTCATCGTCGGACCGATCGCCGTACGGCTGCGCGGTCTCTACCTCGCCATCGTCACACTCGGCCTGGTGTTCCTCGGGGAGCACATCTTCCGCGAAGCCCGATCGCTGACCGGTGGACCCGGAATCGGCCGACGCGGACCGCCGCTCGAGGTGTTCGGCATCGACCTCAACAGCAGTGGTGCAGTGCTCGGCATCGACCTCGCCCGCGAGCAGCGACAGTTCATCTTCGCGCTGTTGTTCCTCATCTTGTTCGCGATCATCGGCCGCAACATCGCCCGCTCGGGTGTCGGCCGGGCGTTCTCGGCCGTGCGCGACCGAGACGTTGCCGCAGCCGTGATCGGTGTGGACCTGACGAAGTACAAGGTCATGGCCTTCGCGATGTCGTCCTTCTTTGCCGGCGTGACCGGCGCTCTCTACTTTGCTGTCGTCGGCGTGTTCGAGCCGGGCGCGTTCGGTCTGTTGCTGTCGATTCAGTACATCGCGATGATCCTGATCGGCGGAGTCGCCACGATCTCCGGCGCGATCATGGGTGCGCTGTTCATCAGCATGCTCGGCAAGATCTCTGGCGGTATCGCCGGATTGTTCCCCTTCATCAGCGAGTCGTCGGGATCCGACGGCCTGCTCTCGGTGTTCCAGCTCGAAGCCATCCTCTACGGGCTGCTGATCATCGTCTTCCTGATCTTCGAGCCACGCGGGCTCTTCGGCATCTGGGTCCGCGTGCGCAACTACTGGAAGGGGTGGCCGTTCTCCTATTGACCGCCACATCGAAACATCCCGTGTCCACGCTCATACCGAGCGCGGGCGCTCACCGAAAGGAATGGAATAGATGAAGATTTCCCGACATGTCCTCCGTGTCGCCGTCGGCGTCACGGCTGCGACGTTGGTGCTCACCGGTTGTCGCGGCAGCGACAGCGGCGACTCCGAGAGTGCAGGAGTCACCAAGGCACCCTGCCCCGAGGCCGTCAACAAGGACAACGGCTGCATCTATCTCGGCGTGATCTCCGACCTCACCAAGGGCCCGTTCGCGCCGCTGGCTGTTCCGATCACCGACGCCCAGAAGGCGTTCTGGAACAAGGTCAACGAGGACGGTGGCATCGACGGGTACGACGTCGACATCACCAGCAACATCGCTGACGCCGAGTACAACCCAGAGATCCACAACCGCAAGTACCAGGAGATGCGCAAGAAGGTCTTGGCGCTCGGGCAGACCCTCGGATCGACCCAGACCCTCGCAATCCTGGAAGACATGAAGTCCGACAGCGTCTTGGGCATTCCGGCCTCCTGGAACTCCGCTTGGGAGTTTGAGGACCAGATCCTCGAAAGTGGCGCCAACTACTGCTTCGAGGCCATGAACGGCGTCGACTGGGCTGTGGCCAACCGCGGCGCCAAGAACAAGGTCGTCGCCGTCGGCTACCCCGGCGACTACGGCGGAGATGCTGCGGCTGGAGTCGAAGCCGCTGCCAAGGCGAACAACCTCGAGTTCACCAAGCTCGAGACGCCTCCCGGCCAGGACAACCAGGCCGGTGCGATCGGCTCGATCCTGAAGGCAGCACCCGATCTGGTGTTCGTTTCCACCGGTCCGGCCGAAATGGCCACGATCACCGGCGGACTTGCGCAGCAGGGCTTCAAGGGCACTGTTGTGGGCTCCAGCCCGACCTGGAACCCGGCGCTGCTGCAGTCGAAGGCAGCACCTGCTCTCAAGGCGCTGTACTTCCAGGCCGGACCGTGGGGACCGTTCGGTTCGGACACGCCGGGCCATCAGGCCATGCGTGACGCGCTCGGTGACGTCACCCCCAATGACGGCTACACCGCTGGCTGGGTGTGGAGCTACCCGCTGCTCGCCGCGCTTCAGAAGGCCGGCAAGGATGGCGACATCACTCGAGAGAACCTGATCGAGGCGGCCAAGAACCTCGACGAGGTCGACTACGAGGGCATCCTGCCCCCGGAAGCCGGCGCCACGAAGGGTGAACCGTCCGAGGTCGCGTACCGAGCCAGCGTCATCAGCAAGGTCGATGACGCGGCACCGACCGGTGTCTCGGTGACACAGGAGCTCACAGTTGGGCCGACCGCTGAGGCATATGACTTCAGCAAGCCCTGCTTCAGTCTCCAGTAACCAGCAATGACGAGGGGCCAGTTCCATGCGGAACTGGCCCCTTCGTCATGCCGCGATCGCCGGCCGAAAAACAAGCAGCACAACCCGTAGCGTCCCGTGATCTATCGGGCGGCCCAAAATGACTTCAAAGCCTCGATGGCGTCGGCCTCGCTCAGCGGACCGCGATCCATTCGCAGGTCGAGCATGAACCGATAGGCCGCGCCCACGTCGGGACCGGGCGGGATGCCGAGGATCTCCATGATCTGGGCACCGTCGAGATCCGGTCGCATCGCGTCGAGCTCTTCGGCCTCGGCGAGCACGGCAATGCGTTGCTCGAGCTCGTCATAGGTGCGTTGCAGCCGGTGTGCCTTCTTGGCGTTGCGAGTCGTGCAGTCGGCTCGGGTGAGGATGTGCAAGCGCTGCAGCTGATCGCCGGCGTCGCGTACGTAGCGTCGCACAGCCGAGTCAGTCCACTCACCCGATCCGTAGCCGTGGAACCGCAGGTGAAGCTCGACCAACTTGGCGACCTGATCGATGAGGTCGTTGCTGTAGCGCAGGGCACGCATCCGTTTGCGGACAAGCTTGGCGCCCACGACGTCGTGATGGTGGAACGTCACCGTGCCACCCTCGACGAATCGCCGAGTCTTGGGCTTGCCGATGTCGTGCAGCAGGGCGGCCAGCCTGATCACCAGATCCGGGGTGCTCTCGAGCCGACCCTCCAGGGCAATGGCCTGCTCCAGGACGATCAGCGAGTGCTCGTAGACGTCCTTGTGACGATGGTGCTCATCGCGCTCGAGGATCAGTGCCGGCAGCTCGGGCAGCATCTGCGCCGCCAGACCTGTCTCGACGAGCAACCGCAGGCCGGCCACAGGATCGTTGCCCACCAGCAGCTTGTTGAGCTCGTCGCGCACCCTCTCCGCCGAGACGATCTCCAGACGGCTCGCCATGTCAGTCATCGCCGTGACGACCTCGGGTCCGGCGGTGAACCCGAGCTGGGAGACGAATCGCGCTGCGCGCATCATCCGCAGCGGGTCATCGCTGAACGACTGCTCCGGAGTGATCGGGGTGCGCAAGATCTGTGCGTCGACGTCATCGAGTCCACCGAACAAGTCGACGAATTCAGCCGATGGCAACCGGATCGCCATGGCGTTCACGGCGAAGTCGCGCCGCGAGAGGTCGCCGTCGAGCGAGTCGCCGAACTTCACCGTTGGTTTGCGGGACGCAGTGTCGTAGGCATCACTGCGATAGGTCGTGATCTCCAGCTCGTGCGAACCCTTGCGCAGTCCGATCGTGCCGAACTCGCGACCGACATCCCATATCGCGTCGGCCCACGTGCCCACGATCTGCTCGATCTCGTCGGGGTTGGCCGAAGTCGCAAAGTCCCAGTCGTTGCCCGGACGACCGAGCACGGCATCGCGTACGGGCCCGCCGACGATCGCCAACTCGTGGCCCGCGGAGGTGAAGAGCACGCCGACTTCGGCCAGGAAGGAGTTGGCGGTCAGCACCGCATCGATCCTGGCCCGACGATCTGGGGTCAACTCGGACGTGGGCACGGGGACACACTCTATCGGCCCGCCGGCGGCTTGAGATCGGGCCGGATGGGAGCCAACCTCTAGCATGTTCAGGTGAGCAGCCGTCGTCGTCGCAACTGTGTGGCGTTCTTGGCGACGATCATTGCCGTCACCCTGCTCGGCGCGCCGGCGCAGGCAGACGATGATCCCGACCTCACCGTGACGATCACGGCGTTGACTCCCAGCTGGCTCAAGGCAGGCTCGGACGTCACCATGCGGGGAACCATCACGAACAATGACGACCACACCTGGAGCGCAGTCCAGGCCTATCTGGTGATTCCGGCCAATCCATTCACCACACGCACTCAGGTCGACGAAGCCATCGCCACCGGCAACACCTACACCGGCAACCGTGTCGTCGAGCCCGACGCGTTCGACGAGCTGGGTGACCTGGCCGCCGGACAGACGACGTCATTTGAGGTCAAGGTGCCCTACGAGCAGCTTGGCATCTCCGGAGGTGCGGGTGTCTATCCCGTCGGTGTGCAGATGCTCGGCACCGACTCCGACGGAACCCGCAGCAACGAGGCGATCGCCCGCGCGACGACCTTCCTGCCACGCGTGGCCCCCGAGCAGAAGAGCGTGCCGACGACTGTCGTCTGGCCGTTCCTGATGCCGGACTATCGCCGCGGCGACGGCAACTACAACAACCCTCTTCGAACTCTCGAGACGATCAGCCCCGGCGGACAGCTCCGCAACCTCCTCGACCTGGCGGCCACCCTCCCGCCTCGGTCGTCCACCGTCGTGATCGACCCGGCGTTGCTGGTGGGCATCGACGACATCGCCAACGACAGGCGCATCGCCGACGACGTCGCACTCACTGAGTCCCAGATGGCCACGGCCGAGAGCTTCCTGGCAGATCTGCTCGCCTATATCCGGGCACAGAACATGTGGATCCTCGACTTCGACCGACCGGACGCCTTGGCCCTCGTCCGGAGCCCCGAGCTGCGTGACGCCCTCGATGCAGCCGTCGACACCGCGACTCGCAGCACATTGTCGACCTACCAGCTCATTGGCCGGCGGGTGACCTGGCCGGCCGAGCGCGGGGTCACCGCGAGCCTGCTGGCCAGCGAGCGACGTGACGGCGAGACTCCACTCATCGTCAACACCGCAGCTGTGCCGGGCTGGGAGCGTCGACTCGGTTCGATCGTCAGCTACTCCTCCAGCCAGGGGCCTGTCCCACTGCTGGTCAACGACGTCATTCCGCCGGTGCCCGGTGGATCCTCCGTGGTGAGTCTGCGTCAACGCATCCTGAGCGATGCGGCTCTGGCGGGTCTGCAACGAGCAGTCGACTCGTCGTCACGGGCCGACGCCGTGACCATCGTCGATCCGACGTGGAATCCGGGTCCCGCGGCCAGCACCCGTGATCTCGCCGGTGCGTTCGAATCTCCGTTTACCGTGGCAGCCACCCTTGATGACCTGCTGGCCCGACCAGTCTCCAAATATGAGGGCCGCGTACCCACGACCACCAGCGCGCGGTCGGTCAGCAAGGCTCAGGTCCAAGCCGCGGCCGAGCTGGCGTCGGCCGCCAACTCCTTGACCTCGATCGTGGTCGGCAATCAGAGCTTTCAGGATGCGTACGCGCGACAGATCGCCGGAGTGCTGGGGGTTCGCTGGCGACTCAACCCCGACCTGGGGGTTGCCGCGGCCAACGACCAGGCGCGCAGGGCCGCAAGCCAGCTCACAAAGGTGCAGATCGAGGGACCGCCTTCGGTGACCCTGTCGAGCGCGTCGGGCGGATTTCCGCTGACGATCATCAACGACACCACCAACACCATCAGGGTCGGTGTCGCTCTCGACTCCAGCAACCCGGCACTGAACGTACCCTCGGTCAAACCCGTGGACGTTGCCGCCGGTGAACGCCACACCCTCACCGTCAACATCGACCTTGGCGGGCAGCGCACCACCCAGCTGACCGCACGCCTCACGTCGCCGGACGGCTCCGACATCGGCTCGACTGCCGTCTTCAACGTGCGCTCCAGCAAGATCGGTGCCGTGCTGTGGGTGGCGATCGGACTCGCGGGCGCATTGGTCGTCGTCGCTCTGTTCCGGCGCTTCCACCGCCGCCGCAGCACGATCAGCACGGTCGAGAGGCCGTTCGACGATGACTGATTCCGGAATCGCTCGCGCAAGTGCCTGGATGGCCCTGGGCACCATCGTCTCTCGCATCACCGGGCTGCTGCGTCTGCTGCTTCTCGTGTTCGTGATCGGCAAGTCACTCAACGCCGACCTCTTCGACACCGCCAACACGATCCCCAACTCGCTGTACATCTTGGTCGCCGGCGGAATCTTCAACGTGGTCCTCGTGCCACAGCTCGTCCGAGCCATGAAGCACGACGATGACGGAGGTGATGCGTACGCCAACCGGGTCATCACCCTGGGCATGCTGGTGCTCGCCACCGCCACTGTCCTGCTGCTGGTCGCCGTGCCTTGGCTGCTTCACGTCTTCTACGACGGGAGATTGTTCGACCCAGAGAATGCGGCCCAGCGAGAGTCGGCCCAGCTGCTGATGTGGCTCTGCATGCCGCAGGTGTTCTTCTACGGGACGTTCGTGCTCGTCGGTCAGGTGCTCAACGCGCGCAAGCGGTTCGGGCCGATGATGTGGGCTCCGATCATCAACAACCTCACGGCAATCGGCGTTCTTGTCACCTACGCTGCGCTGTTCGGGTCGTCTGACGGCGTCGATGGGTTCACGACTCCGCAAGCGCTGTTGCTCGGCCTCGGCTCGACGTTCGCCATCGCCCTGCAAGCGCTCGTACTGGTGCCCTATCTCCGGCTGGCGGGCTTCCATTTCCGGGCACGCTTTGACTTCCGTGGCGTGGGACTCAGCCACACGTTCCGGCTGGCGCTCTGGACGCTGTTGTTCATCGTCGTCAACCAGATCGCCTATGTCGTCATCATCCGGCTCGGCAATCGGGCAACTCTCCAAGGTGCGGCAACCGGCGAGGATGCGGCGGGGTCAACCGTCTACGGGCTGGGCTTCCTGGTCAGCCAGGTGCCGCACGGCGTGATCACGGTCTCACTCGCCACGGCGATCATCCCGGCCCTGTCGGCCATGGCAGCCGATCGCGAGTTCAGCCGTTTTCGGCTGGAGCTCTCCCGTACCGTGCGCATCGCGCTGGTGATCGTTGTTCCGTTGGCGGTTGCCATGGCCTGCCTGGGCAAGCAGGCTGCCACGATCGCTGGCGTCGCGGGATCGCTCAGCGGCAACACCGACGCCATCGGATGGACGATCCAGGCCTTCGCGCTGGCGATGGTGGCCTTCGCGGTGCACTACCTGATGCTGCGCGGCTTCTACGCCAACGAGGACACCCGCACGCCGTTCTTCATCCAGGTCATCATCGCCTCCGTCAACGTCATCGCGGCTCTGGCCCTGACGTCGATGGTCGGTCCGTCCCGGGTGGCCATGATGCTCGCGTTGGCCTACGGCATTGCCTATCTCGTCGGCTCGATCGTCTCGACCTATTTGTTGTCACGAACGGTGGGGGCGATTCTCGACCGCGAGATGCTCGTGTTCGCCGGCCGGTTGATCGCCGCCTCGAGCATCGCGGCGGTCGCGATGCTCCTGATCGCCGCGGGTCTTGAGTCGGCCGGTCTCAATCCGTCGGTCCCTTCGGGTGGCTTGCCTACCGTTGTCGTCGCCGGTCTGGGCGGCGCAGTGGCCTATGTGCTGGCCGCCAAGGTGCTCGGAATGGATCAGTTGAGCTACCTCGTCAAAACCCTTCGCCGCCGGTCCTGATTGCCCACGTACGGACCCTGCGGCCCGTAGCATGGCGGTGAGAGTACGAAGGGACGGTTGATGAGCGACAGGCGGCCACTGGCCTCCGGAGATGTGCTCGCGCACCGCTACGAACTCCAGGACCTCGTCACCGAGAAGCTCGGGTCGACGACGTGGCGGGCCCACGACCAGATCCTCAATCGCAATGTCGGCATCGAGATGCTCGCCAGTTCCGACCCTCGGGCCGAACACTTCCTGCTCGCGGCCCGCGAGTCGACCGCCGTCACCGACCCGCGATTCCTGCGCGTGCTTGACCTGATCGAGGACGAGCAGCGCCACCACCTGGTGGTTCGCGAATGGGCACGTGCCTTTCCGCTCGACCAGCTCCTGGCCCAGTCGCCGCTGCCCAACAGGCGGGCGGCCACGGTGGTCGCCGAGGTGGCAGAGGCCATCGCCCACGCCCACGAGCACGGCGTCTATCACCGGCGCCTGACGCCACACCAAGTACTGCTGAAGGAGTCCGGCGCCGTACGCGTCGTGGGGCTCGGCGTGACCACCGCACTTTCGCCCGTCGGCCGGCACGATTCGCTCGCCGACCTCCAGGCGTACGAACAGCTCGACGTCCAGGCGCTGGGCAAGCTGCTCTATGCCTGTCTGGTCAGCCGCTGGCCGGGGGCCCAGGTCGACGGACTTCGCGCCGCCCCGACCGAGCACGGCCGTCTCCTGCGCCCACGCCAGGTGCGGGCCGGAGTCGCCCGCGATGTCGACACCGTCGCCGACCGGATCCTCGGGTCGCCTCCACGCCACCATGAGGCGCCACTGCGCAGCGCGGCCGACATCGCCCGAACCCTTCGCCTGTCCGGCGAGGACGAGGAGATCCGAGCCGATCAACCCAGCTTGTCGGGCGTCTCCTCGCCTGACCTGTTGCGTCTCGATCCCGTCATCAAGCCGGTCGGACCGCCACCCGGCCTCGAACCGCCACGACGTCGACCCAAGGCGTACGAGCCGACTCCACCGACCACGATGGAGCGCAATGTCGAACGCGCCCGCCGAGCCGCAAAGGGCGATCGCGGCCTGGTGCTGCTGGGTATCGGAGTCGTGGTGGTCATCGCCACCGTGCTCGCGTTCCTCGTGGGCCGATCCACCAACGACAGTCCCAACAGCACGATCGACGAGTCCTCGGCGGTGCGGGTGCTTCCGGTGCAGCGCATCGCCGACTTCGATCCACTCGGCGAGGACCGCGAGGAGAATCCTGCCGAGGCTCGTCTGGCGATCGACGGCAACCTCGACTCGGGCTGGCGGACGTCCACCTATCTGGGCTCGGCTCTGCTCGGAGGTGTGAAGGACGGGGTGGGCATCGTGCTCGACCTCGGCGGACCCCGAGAGGTCGACAGCGTACGTGTCCGGCTCGCCGGCTCGCCCACAGATCTGTCGATCTACATTGCACCGGCCGATGCAGCGAACGCACCCAAGACTCTCAAGGACGTCCGACAGGTGGCATCCATCGATCGCGCCGGTGTCGATGCATCGCTGTCGTTGCAGTCCGGTCGGATCACCCGCTATCTGGTGATCTGGCTCAGGCGCCTCCCGGAAGTCGGACCCGGGTCGTTCCAAGGCGACGTACGTGAGGTTGTCGTCCGCGGTCGCTCATAGGTCGAGTCGATCGGCACCGGGAATTTCCGCCCCCTAGGATTCGTTGTGTCAATTGACTTCAAATCAAAGGCGAAGCATGACTGACGTGCGCAATCTCATCATCATCGGCTCGGGCCCTTCGGGCTACACGGCGGCAATCTACGCCGCCCGTGCCAACCTCAATCCCTTGGTCTTCGAGGGTTCAGTGACGGCCGGCGGTGCGTTGATGAACACCACCGACGTCGAGAACTTTCCCGGCTTCGAGGACGGCATCATGGGCCCCGAGCTCATGGACAAGCTACGCGCCCAGGCTGAGCGCTTCGGCGCCGAGCTGATCTCCGACGACGTCACAGCCGTCGAGCTCGAAGGTGACGTCAAGACCGTGAGCCTGGCCGACGGCACCACCTATCAGGCCAAGGCCATCGTGCTCGCCATGGGTTCGGGCTACCGCAAGCTCGAGGTCGAGGGCGAGGACCGGCTGTCCGGTCACGGCGTCAGCTGGTGTGCGACGTGCGACGGCTTCTTCTTCCGCGAGCAGAACATCGTCGTCGTCGGTGGAGGCGACTCCGCCGTCGAGGAAGCCACATTCCTCACCCGCTTCGCCAGCAAGGTCACCCTGGTGCACCGCCGCGAAGAGCTGCGGGCCAGCAAGATCATGCAGGACCGCGCCTTCGCCAACGACAAGATCGAGTACGCCTGGAACTCCGAGGTGGCCGAGCTGCACGGTGCCGACAAGCTCGAAGGCATCACGTTGCGTGACACCGTCACCGGCGAGCTGCGCAAGATCGAGGCGACAGGCCTGTTCATCGCGATCGGTCACGATCCGCGTTCGGAGCTGCTCAAGGGCCAGGTCGAGCTGGATGACGAGGGCTACGTGCTCGTCAAGCCCGGCTCCACCGAGACCAACGTTCGCGGCGTCTTCGCTTCCGGCGACCTCGTCGATCACACCTACCGTCAGGCCGTCACGGCTGCCGGTACGGGGTGTGCGGCATCGCTCGACGCGGAGCGCTACCTCGCTGACATCGAGCACGGAATATCTGTCAGCGCCTGACGTTTAACTGTTCACAGACCTCAAGGAGAATCACATGGCAGACAGCACGCTCTCGGCCGTAACCGACAACAACTTTGACGAGCTCGTCCTCAACGCAGAAGGCCCCGTCCTCGTCGACTTCTGGGCCAGCTGGTGTGGCCCGTGTCGTCAGCTCGCGCCGATCCTCGAAGAGATCGCCGCCGAGAAGGGTGAGAAGCTCACGATCCTCAAGATGGATGCCGACGCCAATCCCGTCACCCCGGCGAAGTACCGCGTCACCGGCCTCCCCACGATGAACCTCTACTACAAGGGCGAGGTTGTCCGCTCGATCGTGGGCGTACGTCCCAAGTCGGCAATCCTCAGCGAGCTCGAAGAGCACACTGCCTGAGGCAAGCGAGCCCGTACTGAATCAAGAAGCCCGGCCCACCTCGCGGTGAGCCGGGCTTCCTTGTGTCTCTAAGTCGCTATGTCGACAAAGTGACTTATTGCTTCTTGGGATCCATCATGTCGACGATCCGCTCGAGGTCCTCGAGTGTCGCGAACTCCACCGTGATGCGGCCCTTGGTGCGCCCGAAGTCGACCTTGACCCGAGTGTCATAGCGCTCCGACAGGCGATCGGCGAGGTCGGCCAGCTTGGGGGCGGAGACCGTCGGTCGCGACTTCCGCGCCTCCTTGGTGGCCTTGGGCCCAACGGCAACGATCTCCTCGAGCGCTCGCACCGACAGCCCCTCGGCGACCACCCGCGTCGCCAGGCGATCTTGGATCTCGGTGTTCTCGATGCCCACCAGAGCGCGCGCATGGCCGGCCGACAGCACACCGGCAGCGACCCTGCGCTGGACCGCTGGGGTCAGCTTCAGCAGCCGTATCGTGTTGCTGATCTGCGGACGCGAGCGACCGATACGGTTGGCCAGCTCGTCATGGGTGCAGCCGAAGTCTTCGAGCAGCTGCTGGTACGCCGAGGCTTCTTCCAACGGGTTGAGCTGCGAGCGGTGGAGGTTCTCCAACAACGCGTCGCGGAGCAGGTCCTCGTCGGACGTGTCCCTGACGATCGCACCGATCGTCTCGAGTCCAGCCTTGCCGCTGGCCCTCCAGCGACGCTCGCCCATGATCAGCTCGTAGCGATCCTTGGCGACCTCCCGGACCACCACGGGCTGCAGCAGGCCGACCTCCTTGATGGAGTGGACGAGCTCGTCCATGTCGTCCTGGTCGAACACCTGGCGAGGCTGGCGAGGATTGGCCACCACCTGCTCAAGCGGGATCTCTGCAAATCGCGCTCCGGCAACCTGGGTCAACCCAGATGCCTCTGCCTCTTCAGGACCGGACGGGATGAGTGCTTCGAGACCGCGACCGAGACCTCGACGAGTGGCGGCCATCAGTTGCGCTCCTTGGATCCGGCGACGCTGATCTCACGAGCCGCCTCGAGGTAGGACAGCGCGCCAGATGACGTGCTGTCGTAGGTGAGCACCGATTGTTGATAGCTCGGCGCTTCGGAGATTCGTACGGATCGAGGGATCGCCGTCTTGAGCACCTTGTCGGCGAAGAAGCTCCGCACCTCTTCGGCAACTCCCGAAGACAGACGGGTGCGGGCGTCAAACATGGTCAGCAAGATGGTGGTGATCTCAAGCTTGGGGTTGAGGTGTGAGCGGATGAGCTCGATATTGCGGACCAGCTGGCCGAGTCCTTCGAGCGCGTAGTACTCGCACTGGATCGGGATCAGCACTTCACGTCCAGCGACCATTGCGTTCACCGTGAGCAGGCCCAACGATGGCGGGCAGTCGATCAGCACGTAATCGATGCGGTCGCCGGCTTCGACACAGTCCTTGAGGTAGGTCTGGAGGGCGCGGTCCAGGCGCGACTCGCGGGCAACCAGCGACACCAGCTCGATCTCGGCACCCGCCAGGTCGATTGATGCTGGCAGCACCGTCAGTCCCTCGATGTCTGGGCACGGTCGCACCAGTTCGTCCAGGTCGGTCCCGTCGACGATCGCTTCGTATACGCCCGGCGTTCCCTCCTGGTGCGCGATGTTCAGGGCTGTGGAGGTGTTGCCCTGCGGGTCGAGGTCGATGACCAGCACCCGGAGTCCACGCATCGCCAGGGCGGCGGAGATGTTGACAGTCGTCGTCGTCTTGCCGACGCCACCCTTCTGGTTGGCCACCACGAACACTCGGGTCTGTTCGGGCTTCTCGAAACGTGGCGTCGCAGACACTCTTTGCGCAAGCTCGACATGTTCCTGGGCTTCGGCAGCCAGTGGCGTCGAAGCGTCCTGACTGGGCACTGGTGTGTTGCCATATGACGCGGCCGATCGTGCGGGCGAGTTCACATCGCTCCTTGGGTGGTTTCACGTGAAACATGACCAGTTGTGCTCACTTGGTCACCTCCACCACGGTTGTTGGATTGTCATCGGCGCCGTACGTCGAGACCACGATAGTCGTGGCACCGAGACGCCGAAGTGTCGGCGTCGCGGTCTTGACCTCATCCTTCGCCGTGCGTCCCTTCAAGGCAAGCAGCACGCCGCCTTGCCTGACGAGGGGGAGACACCACCGACCCAGCTTGTCGAGGGGCGCGACAGCGCGCGCGGTCACCACGTCGTACGTCTCACTGACGTCCTCAGCCCGGGCGCGAACCACGGTCACATTGTCCAGTCCCAGCGTCAGGACCGCTTCATCGAGAAAGGTTGTACGCCGCAGCAATGGTTCGATCAGGGTCACTCTGAGATCCGGTCGAGCGATCGCCCACACCAGACCAGGCAGGCCGGCACCGGTGCCGACATCGGCGACCGTCACTCCCTGCGGCAACCGGGGCAGCACCACAGCGGAGTTCATGATGTGGCGATCCCACAGACGCGGAACCTCGCGGGGACCGATCAAGCCACGGACGACTCCATCCGTCGCAAGGAGGTCTGCGTACTGCTCAGCGATCGGTAGGCGTGACGCGAACACCCCCGCCGCGGACGACGGGGGTGTTTCACGTGAAACATCGGGGCGCTCAGAAGAGCTCATACCGACGACTTACTCCGCCGCTGGCAGCACGATGACGTAGCGCTCAGGCTCGACACCCTCGGAAGCGCTCGTGAGGCCGGCCGCTGCCACAGCGTCGTGGACGACCTTGCGCTCGAACGGGGTCATGGCGCTCAGCGCAACTGATGGCTCGCCGCCCTTGACCTTCTCAATGGCGCCTTCGGCAACGACAACGAGCTCAGCCCGACGCGCAGCACGGAAACCCGCAACGTCCAGCATCAGCCGGCTGCGCTCACCGGTCTCGCGATAGACCGCGAGGCGAGTCAGCTCCTGCAGCGCATCGAGAACCTCTCCGCCGCGTCCCACGAGATGATCGAGGTTGCCACCGACGATCTCGACAGCCGCCCGATCGCCGTCAACATCCATGTCGATGTCACCATCAAGATCTGCGATGTCGAGCAGCTCTTCGAGGAAGTCGGCGGCGATGTCGCCTTCCCTCTCAAGTTCCTTGGCCAAATCGCTCATGACTTGTCGTCCTTCCGGGTGATGTCTGGCTTTTTCCTGGGCGGGGCGGGCGCCGCCTTCTTACGCTGGCTGCGCGCCTGCTTCTTTGGCTGTTGGCGAGGGGCCGGCTTGGGCGCCTCAACCTCGGGCTTCTTCAGGGGATCTTCGGCAACGATCTTGCCGTGTGCCTTGTCGCGCTCCTGCTTGGCGACGAACGCTGGAGTGCCCGGAGCGGGATTGCGGCGGATGACGTAGAACTGCTGACCCATGGTCCACAAGTTCGACGTCGTCCAGTAGATGAGCACACCCAGGGGGAAGGCCACGCCGCCCACGGCGAACACGACCGGCAGTACGTAGAGCAGCATCTTCTGCTGCTGCGCGTACGGGCCACTCATCGCGTCTGCCGGCATGTTCTTGGACATCAGCTGACGCTGGGTCGTGAACTGGGTCAGGCACATCGCGACGACCAAAGTCATCGTCAGGATGCGGGTCTCGGTCAGGTCAGTCCTGAGGAACGTATCGGCAATCTTCGCGCCCAGAAGCTTGGCGTTCTCCAACGAAGCCGCGTCACTGATGCTCAGAAATCCCTTGGGGTCACCATGGGTCGCGCGGTCGATCGTGCGGAACAACGCGAAGAAGATCGGCATCTGAAGGATCAGGGGGAGACACGACGCGAACGGGTTGGTGCCCGTGTCCTTCCAGAGCTTCATCTGCTCCTGGGTCAGCTTCTCGCGATCGTGCGCGTACTTCTTCTGCAGCTCCTTGATCTGCGGCTGCAGCAGCTGCATGTTGCGGCTCGACTTGATCTGTCGGACGAACAACGGGATCAGCGCTGCACGAATCGTGATGGTCAGACCAACGATGGCCAACGCCCACGTCCAGCCCGAGTCTTCCGACAGACCGAGCGCTTCGAACACACGGTGCCAGGCCAGCAGCACTGCGGAGACGGCGTAGTAGAGCGGCGTCATGATGGCCGATCCGATGTCGCCTAGGAAGCCGAACATTGTTCTCCTCTGTGCTGTTCACTGTGCTTGAGACGAGGGGACTGCGGGACAGGGTCGTATCCGCCGGCAGCCCAAGGGTGGCATCGCAACACGCGACGCACGCTCAGGTAAACCCCTCGGATCGCACCATGAGTCTCCACGGCCTGCAAAGCGTAGGCCGAGCAGGTTGGATGATAGCGACACACCTGGCCGTACAGGGGGCTGATCGCGAAGCGATAACCCTTGAGCAACCAGATCAGGGGGTACTTCATCGGGCGCCGCTTCGTGCCAGTGCGGTGTCGAGCTCTGTCGCAAGGGTCGATGACGATGACTCGGCGCTCGCCGGCAAGGCCCGAACCACGATCTTCGTGCCATCAGGAAGCGACGAGACCCGCTCGCGCATCAGATGACGCAGTTGTCGCTTGACCCGATTGCGGACCACCGCGGGCCCGACTGCTTTGCTCACGACGAAACCGACGGACGTTGATCCGCCGGTTCCTGGAACGCTGGGTTTGATCAAGACATGTGTGACGAGGGTGGGTTGTGCACCTTTGGCACCACGACGAATCGTGTGCCGGAAGTCATCCCCGGTGCGCATGCGTTGAGCGCGCGCGAGCAACGACTCAGGCAGACAGCTTGGCGCGGCCCTTGCGCCGACGATCACCGAGGATCGCACGGCCTGCGCGGGTGCGCATCCGAAGGCGGAAGCCGTGCTTCTTGGAGCGACGACGGGTGTTCGGCTGGAAAGTACGCTTGCTCACGATGTGTTCCTCACGGGGGTTTGGGCCGTTCGACGGCCACCGCTCGCCCACGCACGAATTCGCAACTCATGGGCACACGGCAGTCGTCGCTTAGCACGACCAGACCACGGTACGCGGTGCATTCTCCGGCGGTCAAACTGATACCCATACGCCACCTGAGTCACTCAGTCCACGCGACACGCCGCAGACCTCCGCCAAGCTGGGGAAAACCGCTTGTATGCACCCCGCAAGGCTGCTAGCGTCACCGCGGTATCGACTTTTCCACAAGGCCCACCATGGGCCAATTTGCGTACACAGCCTGTGGAAAACTATGTGGAACATGCCGGGAGGCAATGGATGAACGACGGCCAGGAGCCCAGCCCGGTAGAGCAACTCAACACGGTCTGGCAGCAAGCCGTCGACACCCTGTCACCTGGCGCAAAGGTTTGGGTCTACTCCGCAAAACCCCTCAGCCTGCACGACAACATCATGATCGTCGCAGTGCAGGACGACCTGACCCGCGCACAGCTGGAGTCACGCGTCCGGCCCGCACTCGAGCATGCGATCAGCATGGCACTCCAGCAGGAGACCCGGCTGATCGTCACGATCGAGCCGGCCACCCTCGATCGAATGAGTCAACAAGAAGACTTGTCGACAAATTCGCAGAATGGTGTTGCACTCGCCGATGACGTCGAGGACGACGAGGTCGACGACCAGCACGAGTTCGTTCCGAGCTGGGCCGAGCGAACGACCGGGCCACCCAAGATCGGCAGCGTCGCCGAAGCGCGACTCAACCCGCGCTATCTGTTCGAGAACTTCGTCATCGGCTCGTCCAATCGATTTGCCCATGCAGCGGCGGTCGCCGTGGCGGAAGCACCCGGCAAGGCGTACAACCCCTTGGTCATCCATGGCGAGTCCGGCCTGGGCAAGACCCACCTGTTGCACGCCATCGGCCACTACGTGCTCAACCTCTACCCGTCTTCACGCGTCCGCTACGTCAGCAGCGAAGAGTTCGTCAACGACGTCATCAACGCGATCGGTGAGAACCGCACATCAGCCCTGCGCCGAAAATATCGAGAGATTGACGTGCTGCTCGTCGATGACATCCAGTTCATCGAGCGCAAGGAAGCCACGCAGACCGAGTTCTTCCACACGTTCAACGCCCTGCACAACGAGAACAAGCAGATCGTGATGACCTCGGACCGGCCACCCAAGAACCTCACGACGCTCGATGACCGGCTCCGCAACCGGTTCGAATGGGGCCTCACCACCGAGACGTTGCCGCCCGACCTCGAGACACGCATCGCCATCCTTCGCAAGAAGGCGGCGAACGAGAAGCTGACCGCGCCCGCCGACGTGCTCGAGTTCATCGCCAGCAAGGTGCAGACCAACATCCGTGAGCTCGAAGGCGCACTCATTCGGGCAACCGCATTCGCCAACCTCAACGGCACGACGGTCGACCTTCAGCTCGCACAGATCGTTCTCAAGGATCTGATCGCCGAAGGAGAAGAACCAGACATCTCCGTCGGCATGATCATGGCGCAGACCGCTGCCTACTCGGAGTTCTCGATCGACGATCTCTGCAGCGCCAACCGAAGCCGCAACCTGGTGCTCGCCCGACAGATCGCGATGTACCTCTGCCGCGAGCTCACCGAGATGTCACTGCCCAAGATCGGTCAGGAGTTCGGCAACCGCGACCACACCACGGTCATGCACGCCGACCGCAAGATCCGCAAGCTCATGGCCGAGAAGCACGCGGTCTACAACCAGGTCACCGAGCTCACTGCCCGCATCAAGCAACAGGCCCGCCAGTCATGAGAGTTGGATGGGCTCCGCGCGCCATTCACATCTGGGGACGAGGCTGTGGGAAAACCCGCAGGTCACGTGGACATCTGGTGTCCCAATGTGAACACGTTGTGAACGGCGGACGGATGTTCACAACACCCCGTAGGTTCGCCCACTCCGACACCACAAGTTGTCCACCGACCAAAATCGGGTCTGACCTGCACAAGGACCGGTTGTCCACCGTATCCACAGGTGCTACTACGACGACTACCCTTATATATCTCGACAACCCCAGTGGAAGTCACTTCACCTCCCCGCTGTGGACTACCGAATCTGTAGTTCCCCTGACTACCTCCACGCCCACGTCGCGTGGCAGGATTCATCCCCACGGCTCCCGTCTTCGGAAAGGCCCCACCACGTGAAGTTCCGTATCGATCGCGACACCCTCGCGGACGCCGTCGCATGGACGGCGCGCAGCTTGCCCAATCGTCCCAGCGTCCCGGTGCTCGCCGGCCTGCTCATCGAGACGGCTTCTGACGGACTCACCCTGTCGGGATTCGACTACGAGACCTCTACCCGCGCCACCCTGCCCGCCGAGGTGTCTGCCGATGGCCGAGCCCTGGTGTCCGGACGGTTGCTTGCCGAGATCGTGAAATCATTGCCGCCCAAGCCCGTTGACATCTCGCTTGACGGCACCAAGGTTCAGGTCGTCTGCGGCAATGCGCGATTCAGCCTGCAGACCATGCCGGTCGAGGAATATCCACAACTTCCCGACATGCCCACGGCTTCCGGAACCATCAAGGCCGATGACTTCGCCACCGCTGTAGCCCAGGCGAGCGCTGCAGCCGGACGCGACGAGATGCTCCCGCTGCTGACCGGCGTACGTCTTGAGCTGGAGGGCTCGACCATCTCGCTGATGGCGACCGACCGGTTCCGCGCCAGCCTGCGTGATCTCCAGTGGTATCCCGAACAGGCAGACATCTCAGCACAAGCACTGGTTCCCGCCCGTGTCCTCGGCGAGACGGCTCGAGCCCTGACCGCGGGCGGTGACATCACGATCGCGGTGTCGTCCGGAGAAGCCGGCGATGGTCTGATCGGTTTCGAAGGCGTGGTCGGCAACGGCTCGCGGCGTACGACCACCAGACTGCTCGAAGGTGACTTCCCACGGGTTCGCCAGCTCTTCCAGGCTGCACCCGAGACCGTTGCGTACGTCGACACCCAGGCCTTCGTCGACTCCGTCAAGCGTGTAGCGCTCGTCGCCGAGCGCAACACCCCCGTGCGGCTGAGCTTCTCGGAAGGTCAACTCCTTCTTGAGGCCGGCAGCGGCGAAGAGGCTCAGGCCTCGGAGTCACTCGAAGCCACGATCAACGGTGCCGACATCTCGATCGGGTTCAACCCGACCTACCTGCTCGAGGGGCTCGCGGTCATGTCAGATCCCGTCGTGCATCTGTCATTCACCCAGCACACCAAACCTGCGGCCATCTCGGGCGTCCAGGAGATCGGCGCCGAACCGGACGCCGCATTCCGCTATCTGATCATGCCCGTACGCCTGCAGAACTGAACCGTACAACTGATCTCAGGAGGGGCCTTCGGTATGGAAATCGGACTCGTCGGACTCGGAAAAATGGGCGGAAACATGCGCACCCGGCTGCGCAACGGCAATGTCGGCGTGGTCGGTTACGACCGCAACGCCGAGATCTCTGACGCCGCATCACTGGCTGAGATGGTCGACAAGCTGCCCTCGCCCAAGGTCGTCTGGGTGATGGTCCCGGCTGGTGACATCACCCGCGCGACGGTCACCGAGCTCGTTGAGCTGCTCAACGAAGGCGACGTGATCATCGACGGCGGCAACTCCCGCTGGACCGATGATGAGATTCACGCCGAGCTGACCGCCAAGAAGGGCATCGGCTACGTCGACTGCGGAGTCAGCGGTGGCGTGTGGGGCCTGGAGAACGGCTACGCGCTGATGGCCGGAGGCTCGGTCGAGGACATCGCGAAGGTGCAGCCAGTCTTCGATGCGCTCAAGCCCGAGGGTGACTCCGGTTTCGTGCACGCCGGCCGAGTCGGTGCCGGGCACTTCTCCAAGATGGTCCACAACGGCATCGAGTACGCCATGATGCAGGCCTATGCCGAGGGCTATGAGCTTCTCGAGAAGGTCGACATGGTCGACAACGTCACCGAGGTGTTCAACTCCTGGCGCCAGGGCACGGTCGTACGTTCCTGGCTCCTCGATCTGCTGGTGACGGCACTCGAAGAGGACCCGGGCCTGTCAAAAATTCGCGGCTACGCCGACGATTCGGGCGAGGGCCGGTGGACTGTCGAGGCCGGCATCGAAAATGCCGTGCCGATGCACACGATCGCCGCGTCACTGTTTGCACGGTTCACCTCTCGCCAGGACGAGTCGCCCGCGATGCAGGCAGTCGCCGCGATGCGCCAGCAGTTCGGCGGACACGCCGTGCACGCAGCGGCCGAGGCAGGGCATGACCCCAAGGACGCCTAGGTAGTGCACGTCAAGCGACTGTCACTGCACGACTTCCGGTCATACGAATCGGTCGAGATCGACATCGACCCGGGTGCCACGGCATTCATCGGGGCCAACGGTCAAGGCAAGACCAATCTGGTCGAAGCCATCGACTACCTCTCGCGTCTTGAGTCGCACCGGGTCGCCAGCGACACGCCACTGGTCAGAGCGGGCGCCGATCAAGCCGTCATCCGGGCCGAGGTGGTGCGCGGCGATCGAGACGCCCTCCTCGAGCTCGAGATCACCCCCGGGAAGGCCAATCGGGCGCGCATCAACCGCGGCGCGCTACCGCGCACGCGCGACATCATCGGTGTGCTGCGCACCGTGATGTTCTCGCCCGACGACCTTGATCTGGTCAAGGGTGACCCCTCCGATCGCAGAAAATTTCTCGACTCACTTCTCGTCTTGCGCACGCCGCGGCTGGCCGGAGTACGAGCCGACTACGAGCGGGTGCTCAAGCAGCGCAACACCTTGCTGAAGTCGGCCGGGAGGCGACGCGATGCCGATCTGTCGACGCTCGACATCTGGGACGAGAACCTCGCGCGCACCGGTGCTGAGCTGATCGCGGCACGCCTGGTGCTTCTGGACGAGCTCGACCCGTTCCTGGGTGAGGCGTATGTCCGGGTTGCCGCCGAGTCGGCGCCGGACCGCAGGCAGATCACCGCGACGTACAAGCCCTCCTTGGCGCTCGAAGCCGACCTGCGTGACGCCCCGACGATCCATGACGCGCTGTTGGACGAGGTCGCGAGACGGCGGGGCGACGAGATCGATCGCGGCATCAGTCTGGTCGGACCCCACCGCGACGACGTGACGTTGATGATCGGATCGTTGCCGGCCAAGGGCTACTCGAGCCATGGCGAGTCGTGGTCGCTCGCGCTGGCTCTGCGTCTGGCGTCATTCGAGCTGTTGCGCAAAGATGACGACGACCCGGTTCTGATCCTCGACGACGTGTTCGCCGAGCTCGACCAGGGCCGACGGCAACAGCTGGCTGAGCTGGTCGGTGACGCCGAGCAGGTTCTGGTCACCGGTGCCGTCGCCGAAGACGTCCCCGATGCGCTCAAGGGTCACCGATTCCGAGTAGCCGGTGGGGAGGTTGTCAGTGACTGAACCCGAAGAACCCGACGCCCTGCGGTTGGCGCGCGAGATCGCCGACAGCTACCGCGGAGCCAAACCGACCACCAAGGGCGCGAAACGACGCAGCCGACCGGTCAAGTCGGCGAGGCCCAATCGCGACGAACCCAGCCAGCTGGGCGACGTGCTGGGAGAGCTGGTTCAGAACCAGGGATGGACCGAGAAGCTCGCTGCGCAGCGGGTGTTCACCGACTGGCCCAAGATCGTCGGCCCCGAAGTCGCGCAGCACTCGGAAGTCATCGCGTTCGACGACGCGGAGGTCGAGGTACGTACCGACTCGACCGCCTGGGCGACCCAGCTACGACTGCTGGCGCCACGGATCGTGGCCAAGCTCAATGCTGAATTTGGTGACGGCTCAGTGCTGCGCATCGTGGTGCGCGGACCCCAGGCGCCGTCGTGGAAAAAGGGCGTACGCACCGTCAAAGGTGCCCGGGGCCCCCGAGACACCTACGGCTGACGACCAACTCGGTGGTGGAGTAGGTCCGAGGTACGAGGACCGTATCGAAACCTGGTGCGGCGGAGAGTTCGAGTGACCACCGACCTCACGAGGTTTCGATACGCTCGTTCCTCGCTACTCAACCGGCGGAGTGGTTGCGTACGACCTCGCTACTGAACGGGCGGAGTGGTTGCGTACGACCTCGCTACTCAACCGGCGGAGTGGTTGCGTACGACCTCGCTACTCGGCATACCTGAAGCGGAGTGGTCGGCTTCGCTGCTCACTTTGACGGGGAGACTGCTGCTGCGGCGATGACGAACGCTGCGGTGATTGCGGTGACGGCGCCGAGCACCAACCCCGCCTGGAAGAATCCGTCCCAACCGAGCAGCGGTCGTACACCGATCGCGACCAAGAAGCCCAGCGCCGCAACGCATCCGACTACGGCGCCCGCGACCGCACCGCCGACCGGTTGGCGCGGGCCGTGGATGACCAGGGCAACCAGTGCAGTCCAGAACAGGGCGATGGCGAGGGCAGCGACCACGTCGGCGGGGCGATGCCAGCCCGCAACGACGGTCGACGCTCCCGTCAACGTCGTCGCGAAGCCGCCGGCGAGTGCGACGAGTGGGCGCAGGACACCCGGCACGACCAGAAGGGTCGCGCCAACCGCACTTGCAACGACCGTGGTGTGTCCACTCGGCAAGCTGTTGAGGGTGCCGAGGCCGAGGTCAGGACGATCCAGCACGGTGTGCTTGAGGACCTGGGTCGTGACGTTGGCGCCAATCAGGACCGTCACGGCGGCTGCGCCGATGAACGGTCGCCCGCGAAGCAGCGCAACAACCGCGCAACCCACGGCGACGGCGAGGATCGCGCCGATCGAGACATATCCCAGCACGCTGAGCAAGGTGAGCTGCGCGTCGCGGCCCGCGATCACGGTCCGCATCGCCGAATCGTCCCACTGCTGGCCCCGCGAAGACTGCAGCGCAATATGCGTGACAGCGGCCAGTGCGGCGCCGGTCACGACGACCGTCGCGACAGCACCAGCAGCGGTGTCGTGACGGCTTGCGGTGGAGGACATACCACTACGATGCCCGATGGTTCCCAGCGATTGGGCTCCGAGGTGAGGCACATACCGCGTGACGCGATTTTGGGCCCGACGCCCCTATCAGGGCTCAGATGGGGGTCTGTTGTGTCGTCACAGCGCCCATTCTGTGCCTCTGAAGGCCACGTGAGCCGCAATATTGCCCTCCCGAAACGTGTGGGTAAGCGCTGGGACGCCCGCAAACGCCCCGTATACTGGATAGGTGAATCAAACTCCAGATCCTGACTCGACATATGACGCCAGCAACATCCAGGTGCTCGAGGGACTGGAGGCCGTACGCAAGCGCCCCGGCATGTACATCGGCTCGACGGGCGAGCGCGGCCTGCACCACCTCGTCTACGAAGTCGTCGACAACTCCGTCGACGAGGCCCTCGCGGGGTATGCCTCCCACATCCGGGTGGTCATGCAGGCCGACGGCGGCATCCGGGTCGAGGACGATGGGCGCGGCATCCCCGTCAAGGAGCACCCGACCGAGAAGATCCCGGCGGTGACCTTGGTGCTCACGTCCCTGCACGCCGGTGGAAAGTTCGGCGGCGGTGGCTACAAGGTCTCCGGCGGTCTGCACGGTGTCGGCGTCTCGGTCGTCAACGCCCTGTCCACCAAGCTGGACGTCGAGGTCAAGCGCGACGGCCACGTCTGGACGCAATCGTTCACCTACGGAGAGCCCGACGCTCCGCTCAAGCGTGGCGCCAAGACGACGGAGACAGGTACGACGACGACGTTCTATGCGTGCGCCGACATCTTCGACACCGTCGACTACAACTACGAGACTCTCAAGACGCGGTTTCGCGAGATGGCGTTCCTCAACAAGGGGCTTGAGCTGGTGCTCCGCGACGACCGCGAGAAGCCCGGCGACGACGAGTCGTCCGACGAGATCGAGCGCGATGCGACATTCCGCTATGACAAGGGTCTGGTCGACTATGTCGAGCACATCAACGTCGGCAGCAAGTCGCCGATCCATCGCGACATCATCGCGCTGGAGGCCGAGGACGAGTCCAAGGGTCTCTCGTTGGAGATCGCGATGCAGTGGAACGACAGCTTCATCGAGTCGGTGCACACCTTCGCCAACACGATCAACACCCACGAGGGCGGGACGCACGAAGAAGGCTTCCGCGCCGCGTTGACCACCACGGTCAACAAGTTCGCGACCACCCAAGGGTTGATCAAGAAGGCCAGCGACAACCTCTCGGGCGAGGACATCCGCGAAGGGCTGACCGCGATCTTGTCGATCAAGCTCGAGGAGCCACAGTTCGAGGGTCAGACCAAGACCAAGCTGGGCAACGCCTCGGCGAGGAGCTACGTCCAGCAGGTTCTCAATGACGAGCTTGGCGCATGGTTCGAGCAGAACCCGGCCGAGGGCAAGACGATCGTCCGCAAGTCGATCGATGCGGCCACCGCTCGTATGGCGGCCCGCAAGGCCCGCGACCTGGCCCGCAACCGCAAGGGCCTGCTCGGCGGCGGTGGCCTTCCCGGCAAGCTCGCCGACTGCTCGTCACGCAATCCCGAGGAGTGCGAGGTCTTCATCGTCGAGGGCAACTCGGCCGGCGGCTCGGCCAAAGGTGGCCGCGACCCGCGTACGCAGGCGATCCTCCCGCTGCGCGGCAAGATCCTGAATGTCGAGAAGGCTCGCATCGACAAGATCCTGCAGAATGCCGAGGTCCAGGCGATCATCTCGGCGCTCGGGACCGGCGTTCACGAAGACTTCGACATGGCCAAGCTGCGCTATCACAAGATCGTGCTGATGGCCGATGCCGACGTCGATGGCCAGCACATCTCGACCCTGCTGCTGACCTTGTTGTTCCGGTTCATGAAGCCGCTGATCGATGCCGGTCACGTCTACCTCGCGCAGCCGCCGCTCTACAAGATCAAGTGGAGCAACGCGCCCGCCGATCTGGCGTACACCGATCGCGAGCGCGATGCGCTGCTCGAGGCCGGTGCCGCCGATGGCAAGCGTCTTCCCAAGGAAGTCGGCCAGCAGATGCAGCGCTACAAGGGTCTTGGCGAGATGAACGACAGCGAGCTGTGGGACACCACGATGGATCCGGCCAACCGCATCCTGCGGCAGGTGACGTTGGAAGACGCGGCGATGGCCGACGAGATGTTCACCATCTTGATGGGCGAGGACGTCGAGCAACGACGAGCGTTCATCCAGCGCAACGCCAAAGACGTACGTTTCCTCGACATCTGATCTGACAGGGATCCTTCATGACTGAAACGACACCTCCCGAGCACGACCGGATCGAAGCGGTCGAGCTGCAGGACGAGATGCAGCGCTCCTACATCGACTACGCCATGAGCGTGATCGTGTCGCGCGCCCTGCCCGACGTACGCGACGGCCTCAAGCCGGTGCACCGCCGGGTGCTGTACGCGATGTTCGACGGCGGCTACCGACCTGACCGCGGCTACTCCAAGTGTTCGCGCATCGTCGGTGACGTGATGGGTCAATATCACCCGCACGGCGACACCGCGATCTATGACACCCTCGTGCGCCTGGCGCAGCCGTGGGTCATGCGCGCTCCGATGATCGACGGCCAGGGCAACTTCGGTTCGCCTGGCGATGACGGCGCGGCCGCCATGCGTTACACCGAGTGCCGTCTCGCACCCATCGCAATGGAGATGGTGCGTGACATCAACGAGAACACCGTCGACTTCCGGCCCAACTACGACGGCCGCTCCCAGGAGCCGACTGTCCTGCCGGCACGCATTCCCAACTTGCTGGTCAATGGTTCGGCCGGCATTGCCGTCGGCATGGCGACCAACATCCCGCCGCACAACCTTGTCGAGGTCGCGGCCGGCGCCCAGTGGGCTCTGGAAAACCCCGACGCCACCAAGGAGCAGCTGCTTGATGCGCTGCTCGAACGCGTCAAGGGCCCCGACTTCCCTTCCGACGCGCTGATCGTCGGCACCAAGGGCATCGACGACATGTATCGAACCGGCCGTGGCTCGGTCATGATGCGAGCGATCGTCTCGATCGAGGAAGACACCAAGGGCCGCATCCAGCTCGTGGTGACCGGTCTGCCCTACCAGGTCAACCCCGACAATCTCATGCGCAAGATCGCCGACCTGGTCAACACCGGCCGCATCCAGGGCATCTCCGACCTGCGCGACGAGACTTCGTCGCGCGTGGGTCGACGCATCGTGATCGAGGTCCGCAAGGATGCCGTCGCGCGGGTTGTGCTCAACAACCTCTACAAGCACACCGAGCTGCAGACCAACTTCAGCGCCAACATGCTCGCCCTGGTTGACGACGTACCGCGCACGTTGACCCTCGACCAGTTCGTCTCGCACTGGATCAACCACCAGATCGAGGTCATCCAGCGTCGTACGCAGTACCGCCTGGACAAGGCCGAGGCAGAGGCGCACATCTATCGCGGACTGGGCAAGGCACTCGATGCCCTCGACGAGGTCATTGCGCTGATCCGCCGAAGCCCTACCGTCGATGAAGCGCGCAGCGGACTCATCAAGCTGTTGAAGATCGACGAGCTGCAGGCCAATGCGATCCTCGAGATGCAGCTTCGCCGGCTGGCAGCCCTGGAGCGTCAGAAGATTCTCGACAAGCTCGAAGAGCTCGAGTCCGAGATCGCTGATTACAAGGACATCTTGGCCAAGCCCGAACGGCAGCGCCAGATCGTCTCCGAAGAGCTCGCCGCAATCGTCGGCAAGTTCGGTACCGATCGTCGTTCGCACATCATCCCCGCCGATGGCGACCTGTCCGACGAAGACCTCATCCCTGATGAGGAAGTCGTCGTCACGATCACCAAGGGCGGCTACGCCAAGCGCACCAAGACCGATCTCTACCGAGTGCAGAATCGTGGTGGCAAGGGTGTCCGCGGTGCGGCGCTGCGTGGAGACGATGTCGTCAACCACATGTTCTCGACGACCAGCCACCACTGGATCCTGTTCTTCACCACCGCAGGTCGCGTCTACCGGGCCAAGGCCTACCAGCTGCCCGAGGCCGGTCGCGACGCCAAGGGCGGGCACGTCGCCGGCTTGCTGTCATTCCAGCCCGACGAGGACATCGCGCAGGTTCTGGCGATCCGCGACTATGAGCTCGGCGCCGTACCTCGTGCTCGCCACTCGCCGCGGTCTGGTCAAGAAGACTCGACTCGCCGACTACAACAGCCCACGCCAGGCGGGCGTCATCGCGATCAACTTCCGTGAGGACGATGACGAGCTGATCGGTGCAGAGCTGGTCAACCCCGAGGACGACCTGCTGCTGATCTCGCGCAAGGCGCAATCGATCAGGTTCCGTGCCGATGACGAACAGCTTCGGCCGATGGGACGGGCAACGTCCGGTGTCACGGGCATGAAGTTCCGCAACGACGACGCCATGCTTTCCATGACGGTGATCCGTCAGGAGCACGCCGAACAAGAAGAGGTCGCCGCAGAGGACCAGCTGTATGTCTTCACGGTGACCGATGGCGGTTTTGCCAAGAAGACCAAGATCGACGCATACCGGCGTCAGGGTCGCGGCGGACTCGGCATCAAGGCGATGCAGATCACCGACACCCGAGGCGAGCTGGTGGGTGGTCTGGTGCTGAAGGACAGCGACGACGTCATCAGTGTCACGGCCGGCGGGCAGGTCACCAGAAGTCTCGTCGAAGGTGTGCCTGTGAAGGGACGTGACACGATGGGGGTGAGTTTCGTCAAGTTCAAGGGGGACGATCGCGTGGTCACCATCGCACGCAATGCCGATCTCCCGCCTGACGAGACGCCAGCTGAGGAGCCGTCTACCGACGAGGAGCAGGGCGAGTGAACGAAGACCGTCAAGGGCCAGATCCCGCTCCGGGTTCCGGTGCGGGGGACGCGGCCTCGGCGCAGTCGATCCCGCGCATGTCCAACACCGTCGGGGGTGCTGCACCCAAGAGCGCTGCTGGCGCCAACGGTATGAAGAAGGCGGCCGGCAAGAAGGCTCCCGCCAAGAAGTCGGCCGACCAGACTGACAAGGGACGCCCTCGAAACGAAGTCACCGCAGCGACCGAGGCTGAGCCCAAGGACGCGGCTTCGTCGAAAGAGCGCCGAGTCAAGCCCGTCGCGTCGGATCGCCCGATGACGGCGGCCGACTACGCGCGGACCACCAAGCCGTCACCTTCGACCACCGCGGTGATTCCCGCGGTCAAGGTCGACGATCCGTCGTCGCCGGAGGTTCCGGCGACAACCTCCGTGACAGGTCGCCAAGCCAATCTGCGACTCAACCACGTCGAACCGTGGTCGGTGACCCGCATTGCCTTCGCGGTGTCGGTCGCGATGATGATTGTCGGCGTGGTTTCGATGACGATCTTCTGGGTCGTTCTCAACATCACGGGCGTCTGGGACCAGGTCAACGATGCTGTGACCTCGGTGCTCAGCGACAACTCGTCGAGCTTCGACATCACCGACTACCTCGGATTCTGGCGACTGATCGGCCTCACTCTGGTGCTGTCGGCGATCAACGTGGTGCTGATGACGGCGCTGGCGACGATCGGTGCGCACCTGTACAACCTGGCAGCCCAGGTGCTCGGCGGTATCGAGGTGACATTCGGCGAGGACGCCTGACTCCACCCGTTTTGGGTGGGAGGACGGCTGTGCGGTAAAGTTCACCGCTGTTGCGGGCGTATAGCTCAGCTTGGTTAGAGCGCATCCCTGATAAGGATGAGGTCCGAGGTTCAAGTCCTCGTACGCCCACTCGACGGAAGGTCATCATGAAGAAATTCATCGCCCTAGGGCTCGCCGCTGCAGGCGTGTTCTGGGCCATTGGCCAGTCGAAGAAGTCACCCGCAGTCGACCATTGGGCGGCCGCGAGCGACGAGGTCTAACTGCCCGGCCTGACAACTGAATATCCACCCTCACGGGGCCTTAGCTCAGTTGGTAGAGCGCTGCCTTTGCAAGGCAGATGTCAGGAGTTCGAGTCTCCTAGGCTCCACCGAAGAAAAGGGCCCCCGCCCAACGCCGCGAAGCGGCCGAAGCGGGGGTCCTTCGCTTTGGTGAAACAAGTGAGTGACTTCGAGTGGGTCCCCGCTACCGGTCATCGTGGTGCAGGTTGCAACCCTTGCTGGTTTCATCGTTGCGCCGTCGTCACCTTGGAGAAGTGGGTGCATAGGCGTCGGCCGCTTGGCACCTCGAACAAAAGACTTTCGACCCTTCATGCAACCGGTTCGCAGGGATAGCGTTGGACCATGACTCTTACTGGGACGATCGAGGTCAACGGCGGGATACTGGTCGCGCACGACGGTTCGGCTGCTGCAACGGCGGCCCTCCGAACGGCCGTTCGCTGTCGCGACGTATTCGGGCCGACCATATCGGTGGTGAGAGCGTGGACCCTGGGAACGGCGGAGACGCCCGCCAGCATGGCGCCTGGATATATGCCATCGTACGAAGAGTTCCAGGCCGCGACTCTGGCATCCCTCGAAAGAGATGTCGCACCCATCCGCCGAGACGAGAAGGATGCGCTGATCTCGTGTTCCGTGGTCCATGGCAACGCGGCTGAGAAGTTGATTGAAGCCTCGTCAAATGTCGACCTGTTGGTGCTGGGTGCGCGCGGCAGCGGAGGCTTCATCGGTCTACTGCTCGGCTCGGTCAGCGAAAAGATCGTTCGCCACGCGCACTGCCGGGTCCTGGTCGAGCGAGGAGCAGATTCTGAGGCTCCACCCCGCGAGCAGTTGGAAAGCGCGCTGGCCAGTGAGTTGCGACTCACGAGCGCCGAGTAGAGCTAGCCCAGACGACTCGACCCCATCACCCGAGAAGTGATGGGGTCGACGTTCGTCGGCAACAGCTAGGCGCGACGCCTTGAGGCCACGACCATGAGCAGTCCCAGCACCATGGAGAGGAATGCCGAGTACATCAGCGCCGGTGACGTGGACGATCCGGTGTCCGGAAGAGCCTGGGTGCTGACAGACGCGACGTCGTGCGGGGGGTCATCAGATGTTGAGCTTGTCGGTGTCGTGGGTTCAGGCTCGAGCAACGTATAGATCAATGGCTCGTAGTCATACACTTCCTGTCCGATGGTGCAGATCGGAAGCCACTGGTAGATCCCAGGTGCCGCGCTGTCTGTGAGCCGGAAGGTGATCCACATCGGGTCATCGCCCGAGAGTGCATTGTGGCTCACGACTTCGAAGTCTTCAGCCGCCAAGAAGCCCGGCGGGTCTCCAATGGCGACGTTGAACAAACCGCCGGTACAGCCGGTGCCGGTGATCGTCAGTTCGTCGCCCGGGTAACCCGACGGCGGGTCGATCGTGGCCACACCGTCGAAGACAAAGGGATCGGCGAGGACGGTGAAGGTCATAGGGTTCATCAGTTCGGCTGGCTGACCTGCTTCGGTGTAGCACCGGAAGGTGATCGTGTATTCGCCTGGGGCAGCGTCATCGGTCACCTCCCACGAATAGGTCTTCGGGTCGGAAGCAGTGTCGAGCGACACAAAGTCGAACGCCGTCGTGAACGGCGTCGGTCCGGATTGATCCGCCCGCTCTGAGTGACCGAGAGTCCGTTGGGGCCCAAGCCGGTCGGGCAGTTCTCAATGTTTGCTGTGAACTGGTCACCGGCGTAGCCCGAAGCAGTCGAGATCGTCTCGCTCGGCGCCGGCGCTGCCAGGACCGTCAGGGTGCATAGGGACCGTGCCGATGCGTGAAGGGGTCGCCGACGGCGTCACGTGTCTGGCACTTCGGATAGATTCGATATCCGCCAGGGGCGCGTCGGGCGCGACGGTGGCCGTTTGAACCCACGGATCTCGCCGCAAAGCTGCCGGTGTAGCCCGAATGGATGCCCCCAAGATACATCGTCACCGTTCTCGATGTTGGTGACGATGCCGGATCGACGACCTGGAGCATAGGGGAGTTGTGAGGAGACCGGGCTCGGAGAGAACGGACATCCCGTGAGGGTGAACGTGTAGTCCTCACCCGGAAGAACACTGGACGGCGAGAGGGTGATGCCGAAGTCATCGGCAACAAAGGCATTCGTGACGGGCGCTGCGATCTGTGGGTCGACGGTGGCGGAGCGCGACGGGGGCTTCTGGTGCCGGTTCTCCGGCGGCTCGGCGAATGCGGCGGGCTTTCATCGGTCGCCTCAGACTGTGGTTCTGAGGGGGCGGATGTCTCTGCTGGCGGAGCCGGGGCTGCAGGTTCCTCGGCCGGGGCTGCCTCGGCGGGCTTGGTCTCCATGACCGGGATCGGAGATGGCCGGTCCTTCATCCGCAACGGCTGGTGTCGGCGCAAGGATGAATGCCGCCAGGATGGCCAGCGTCGCGGGCCACGCAATGGCTCGCCTCATGGTGCTGGATGAGCCAGTGTGGAGCCGGTGTCGAGCCGACCTGCGCGAACCGAACCGTGCTATTGGACGCATGCTGGACATGCCGAATACCTGTGCTTTCGAATGGGTTGTGGGCGCCAATCGACGCCAGACACTCGCGCGCCTCTGAGAGCGTATGAAGGGTAGAGGGGTCTTCGACACCCTGAGCGGGTGGTCTCGGACCCCTGAATTAGCGCATTCTACCCCTAAAACAGGCAGAGTGACAGCAGAAAATCCCAAACCTCGCTGCGCTCCGGAAGGAGGCGAATAGAATGCCTTGATGGTCAACGAGCCGATCCATCTCGTTGAACGCGCTGCGGAACTCGCGGTTTTGACCGATCTGTTGCGCGTCGGTGGCGGGTGCGCCGTGGTCGAAGGTCCGGCCGGGATTGGCAAGACCGCACTGGTGACGGCCGCCCTCAAGTCCGTACCTGGGTCAACTTCAGTGACGATGGCACGGTCATCTCCGCTCGAGCAGCACGCTCTCGGGCGGGATCGTCCTGCAGCTGCTCGCCGCGCTGGTCGACACTTGCAAGAGATCGCTCCTTCGACGGGGCGGCCCAGGGTGCGCGAGCCTTTTTCGAACCCGCCAGCCACCGCTGCCCGAAGGTTTGGCGTTCTTTCACGCATTGCATTCACTGTGCGTCAACCTCAGCCAAGAGCGTCCATTGGTTCTGGCGGTTGACGACGTCCAGTGGGCTGACCAGTCGTCACTTGAGTTCCTTGCCTATCTGATGCGCCGCATCAGTGACATGCAGATCACGGTCATCTTGACGATCCGCACCGGCGAGCCCGGTCCGCGCCAGCGATTGCTGCAGGAAGTGCGCGAACTGCCCGCGTCCAAATGATCGCGCCGCCGCACTGTCCAAAGCGGGGGCAAAGACAAGTTGTGGAGTCGGCGCTGCCAGACCTAGATGTCGAAGACGTCGACGGAATGGTGGACGAAATCAGGCGGCGTGCCGTTGTTCCTGCTGGAGCTGGCCCGTCACCACCGCCAGGGCAGTGGGGCGGCCGCACCCGACTCGGTCATTCGACTGGTGCAGGGACGTCTGGATCGACTTCCCGAAGATGCTCGATCAGTGGCTGCCAGCCTGAGCATTCTCGGGATCATCGGCACAGCCAGCCGAAATTGCTGAGCTGATCGAGATGGATCTGGACTCGGTGCTGGGCCAGCTGGACAACCTCAGCGTCGTCGAGTTGATCGGCACGGGTACGTACGCGTTCACTCACCCGGTTTTCAGTGAAGCGGTGTTGGCATCGATACCGCACGGCGAGCTGTCTCGACTGCGTATGCAGGCGGCTCGCATCCTGCATCGACAAGCGCCGTTGCGCGCCGCGGCCCAGCTCGCAGCACTGGGTTCCTCGATCCACACAGGGGAGGCGTGGGCGGCCGGCACGTTGTATGCCGCGTCGCTGAACGCGTTGGAGCGAGGCGGTGTCACCGAGGCAGTTCACTACCTGGAGCGTGCACTCGGCGAGCCCGCCGACAACGCCCTTCGATTTCGGATCTTGCTCGACTCGGGCAGGCTGAAGGCCCAGTTGCGAGACCTCGACGGGTTGCGGGACTTCGACCATGCAACCAGCCTGGCGGCGAGCCCGTTGGAACGCGCGCGCACGGCTCTGCTCCACGGCGAGGCGCTATTTCATTTCGGCGAGCTCGACCAGTGCTCGCGAGTGTGCCTCGCTGCCGTCGCCGAGCTGGGTGATGGCCACCGGGAGCTGGCCCTTCAGCTGCACGCGATGGCGTTCAACGCAGACGGTGTGACGGGTTCGCGCCGTGACAGACCGGCGACCTTCTTCGATGAGGTGGCCGATGCCGAGACACCCGGCGAGCGAGCCGTTCTGGCGCACGTCGTGGCCGATGCGGCAGCGCGCGGTTCATGGACGGCGAAGGAGGTACGCGAGGTCGGGCTTCGCGCACTGGCCGACGGGGCGCTGTTGTCCGACGTCGGTGCGGCATCTCCGACCTACATCTTCTGTGGCACCGCGCTGGCTTGGGCTGACGAGTTCGAGGCAGTCATCGATGTCACCTCGCTGGGTCTCGAGATTGGGGAACGTCGCGGCTCACGGATGGCCATCGCGTACTCCCTGGCACTCCATGCCGGCGTCCTCCTTCGATCCGGACGGCTCAGGGAGGCCGAGCAGTCGGCCGCACGGGTTGTTGATGAGTTGGCTGATGCCGATCCGATGTCGTACGGAATTTCGGTCGCGTGGCTGGTCCAGGCACTGGTGGAGCAGGGCCGCGTAGCCGAGGCGCGAGAAGCCCTGGACAGCAGCGGTCTGGACGGCCCGCTTCCGTCGCTTGGCACGGTGGCATTCCTCGTGCTGGCCCGCGGCTATCTCTACATGGCAGAGGGCGATGCTGCGGCAGCGAAGGTGGAGTTCGCCGAGGTGAGGCACATTGCGCAGGAGTCGTTGTACTCCAATCCGTCCGCGCTCGCCTGGCGATCGGGCCTAGCACTGGCGCAGAGCGAGCTGGGATCGCCGGAGGACGGCTTGCGATACGCGACGAACGCCGTCGAGCTGGCGCGTGGATTCGGTGCCGGTCGCGCGTTGTCGATCGCGCTGTATGCACAGGCCAGGTGTACCGACGACATCACTGAACGTACGGCTCTGCTCCAGGAATCGGTAGGCGAGGCGAGGCGGGCAGGCGCCAAGCTGGAAGAAGCCCGCGCGCTGGCCGAGCTCGGTCGATTGCAGATGACGGCACGCGATGCCTCGGCCCGAGCCACGCTGGAGGAGGCGATGGATGCCGCCCACCAGTGCGGAGCGGCCGCGATGTGCGAGACCGCCCGACGCAGGGTCCAACAGCTCGGTGGGCGCCCGCATCGGCCTCGCATCCACGGCGTGGAGTCACTCACCCGACAGGAGCGCCGCGTGAGCAACCTGGCTGCCAGAGGGTTGCTCAATCGTGAGATCGCCGACGAGCTCTTCATCTCGATCGGCACCGTCGAGACCCATCTGACCAACACATACCGCAAGCTGGGTGTGGCATCGCGTGATCAGCTCAGCGATGAGCTGGACAATTCAGTCGCCAATCGCTGACCACTCGACCGCGCGCGCCGACGCACTGAGCGATACGGTCGCAGGACCAGTCACGCTACGAGGGAGCCCGCATGTCGCAGATCGTCCGTGGAGTCATTGCTCGTACGAAGGGCGCGCCCGTCACTGTCGAGAACATCGTGATTCCCGACCCCGGTCCGGGTGAAGTGGTTGTCGACATCGCGGCGTGCGGTGTGTGCCACACCGATCTGCACTACCGCGAGGGTGGCATCAACGACGAGTTCCCGTTCTTGCTGGGACACGAGGCCTCCGGCATCGTCGAGTCGGTGGGCGCCGGTGTCACCGATGTCGTGCCGGGTGATTTCGTGGTGCTCAACTGGCGCGCGGTGTGCGGACAGTGCCGGGCCTGCCTCCGCGGCCGACCGTGGTACTGCTTCAACACCCACACGGCGAAGCAGAAAATGACGCTCGAAGACGGCACCGAGCTTTCACCGGCGCTCGGCATCGGCGCCTTCGCCGACAAGACGCTGGTCGCTGCCGGACAGTGCACCAAAGTTGATCCGGCAGCATCGCCTGCCGCGGTGGGCCTGCTGGGTTGCGGTGTGATGGCCGGTCTGGGCGCCGCCATCAACACCGGCAACGTGCAACGCGGCGACTCGGTCGCGGTGATCGGTTGCGGAGGCGTCGGATCCGCGGCAATCGTCGGCGCCCGCCTCGCGAATGCCGCCAAGATCATCGCGATCGACATCGATGACCGCAAGCTCGAGTGGGCCACCGGCATGGGCGCGACACATACGATCAACGCCTCGGCCGGCGATGTGGTCGAGGCGATCCAGGCGCTGACCGACGGCAACGGTGCCGATGTCGTGATTGATGCGGTTGGTCGACCCGAGACGTGGAAGCAGGCCTTCTACGGTCGCGACCTTGCGGGCACCGTCGTGCTGGTCGGCGTGCCGACTCCGGAGATGACGCTCGAGCTGCCGCTGCTCGATGTGTTCGGTCGGGGCGGTTCGCTCAAGTCCTCCTGGTACGGCGACTGCTTGCCGAGCCGCGACTTCCCGATGCTGGTCGACCTCTACATGCAGGGTCGCCTCGATCTCGATGCCTTCGTCACCGAGACGATTGGGATCGACGACGTCGAGGCCGCGTTCACCAAGATGCACGACGGCGCCGTGCTGCGATCAGTCGTGGAGCTCTGACATGGCCGCCCGGATCGAGAAGGTCGTGACCTCAGGCGCATTCGAGCTCGACGGCGGCAGCTGGGACGTCGACAACAACGTCTGGCTGGTGGGAGATGACGCCGAGGTCGTCGTGATCGATGCGGGCCACGATGCCGGCGCGATCCTCGACGCGGTGAACGGCCGTACGGTGCTCGCGATCGTGCTGACCCATGGACACAACGATCACATCAACGCGGCGGTGGAGCTGGGCCGCGAGGCCGGCGCCGACGTATGGTTCCCGCCCGCCGATCGGATGCTCTGGGACGCCGAGCACGACAGTGCTCCGGACCGGGATCTTCTTGCCGGCACCACCTTCGAGGTGGGCGGCTCGACCTTGCGTGCGATCGCGACGCCGGGGCACTCACCGGGCAGCACCTGCCTGTACGCCGAGGACCTCGGTGTGGTGTTCACGGGAGACACACTCTTCGCGGGTGGACCTGGCGCGACCGGCCGCTCGTACTCCGACTTCGACACCATCATCGAGTCGATTCGCGAGCAGCTCCTGACCCTCCCCGCCGAGACCGTGGTGCACACCGGACATGGCGATGACACGACGATCGGTAGCGAGGACCCTCACCTCGACGACTGGATCAGGCGCGGCGCGTGACTCGCGAAGAGGTCACGTTCCAGTCCGGCGGCGACGATATTGCGGCATGGCTCTATCCAGGCGGCGCAACCTGTGTCGTGATGGCCCACGGATTTTCACTCACTCGTCACGACGGCCTCGACAATTACGCGACCGCGCTCGCTGCGGTGGGTGCCACGGTGCTGGTCTTCGACCATCGCCATCTGGGCGACTCAGGCGGCGATCCCCGGCAACGGGTGCGGGTCAAGGACCAGGCGGAGGACTATCGATCGGCGATCGCCCATGCGCGAGGTCTCGACGGTGTCGACCCCGACCGCATCGTGCTGTGGGGATATTCGTTCAGTGGCGGCACCTCGGTCAACGTGGCCGCGAACGATTCGCGCATTGCCGGCGTGATGCTGCTGTGTCCGTTCCTTGATGGAAGGGCTCGCACGCTCGACACCACTCGCCGTACGCCGTGGGTCGCGACCAGACTCATGGTGCGGGCGATCCGCGATCGGCTCGGCTCGCACAACCTGATCAAGGCGACCGGCAAGCCCGGCGAGCTGGCGGCGATGACATTCGCCGGTGAGGCCGAAGGATTTGCTGCAGCCGCGCACGAAGGATCGCCGTGGCGCAACGAGGTGGCGCCGGGAGTCTTCGCCACAGTGGCTCTGCACCGACCGGTGACCAACGCGAAGCGGCTCACGATGCCGGTATGGGTTGGTCTGGGCGAGCGTGACATCACGGTCTCCCGCAAGGCGGTCGAAAAGCTGGCCGCCAAGGCGCCAAGAGCCGAGCTGCACCGCTACGACATCGCGCACTTCGAACCGTTCCACGGTGCTGACCCGGCGATCATCGCCGCCGATCAGGCCGACTGGTTCAACCGCACGTTCTAGAAGGAGCTGCCGCCACCGGACGGTGAGTTCTTGGGGTACATGACGTCGTCAGCAGGGTCGTCGGTCGCCGCATCATCGGCCGATCCGTCGCCCTTGACCTTGTGGACGACCTTGGCGCCCGCATCGCTGGCGGCGTCGGCGAGCTTGGACCCGACGTCGGAGGCCGTGCTCTTGACGGCCTGCTCGACATTGTCGGCCGCGCCTTGCACCGCGGGTCGGTTCCACAACTTGGTCGCCTGGCCCTTGATCTGTTCGTAGCGTTCACGTCCGGCGCGCGAGCCGAGGACGTACCCGGCTGCACCGATGACGAGCACCGAAAGCTTCTTCACACTGACCACTCCTGAGTTCGTTGGCTTCTCCCATGATTACCCCATCAACCAAGACCCACACAGACGCGCGGTGGACCTACGGTCTGATCGCCCAGCGAATACCCGCTGTGACCAGCTCGCCACTGGCGCGAACTGCGGTCGCCTCGGTCACCGGGAGGTATGGCAGCCGCAGCGGCCAGCGGGTCCAGCGCGGGAGGAGGCCGATCGCTGCGGCCGACATCAGCGTGTAGGGCGCGCGAAGGGCGAGCGACACCGGCGGCTGAACGAGGATGAATCGGGCCGCCGCCCGGGCCTCGGGCGTGCCTTTGAGCTCAGGCCGGTATGACGCCATGACGTCGTCCAGCTCAGCCACGGTCTCGGGCACGTCGACCGCGCCCAGCGCTCGTGCGACGAGCGCGGTCTCGGCGACGTACGCGTCGCGGCCGGCAGCATCGAGAGGCGCGTCGCCGTATCGGTCGTGGGCACGCAGGAAGCTGTCGATCTCGGCGATGTGCACCCAGCGGATCAGGTGCGGGTCGGACGCAGCATAGGCGCGACCGTCGGGGGCGGTCCCGCGTACGCGCTCGTGGACCGCGCGCACCACCGCAATCGCCCGATCGGCGTCCTCGATCGTGCTGAACGTGGTCTCGGCGAGGAAGGTGCTGGTGCGCTGCAGTCGGCCCCAGGGGTCACCGCGATAGCCGGAGTGTGCGGCGACGGCTGCCATCGCCAGCGGGTGCAGCGACTGCAGGAGCAGCGCGCGAAGCCCACCGACGAACATCGACGCGTCACTGTGGACGCGGTAGATCGCCGAGTCGGGCGCATATCGCCGAGGGCCCTCGGTGAGGTGGATCCGGTCGCGGCGCTGCGGACCCTCGTCGCCCGCGACACGGTTGAAGATCGTGGCGCCGACGCGCTGGCGGATCGACTCGGCCGGATTCATACCTTCGACGGTATCCCTCCGGCGTCTGCGCGCCGGATGAACCTACTTCTGGATCTGCGCGAGCACGGCCTTCGCCTGGGCAGCAGCTCCGGCGGAGTTGGGATGCAGCGGGATGCTCAGCGCCGGAGCGTTGAGTGACAACGGGATGACGCCTTCGACGTAGCGCACGTGCGGGAGCTGACAGACGTCGTGACCAATGGTCGGCGAGTAGGTGTCGACCAGCTCGGCGCCGCCCTTCTTCGCTGCCCTCTTGACCATCGCGTTGAGCTCGTTGAACTTCACGTACAGATAGGCGATGTCGGCATTGTCGGCCTGCACGTACGGGTAGCAGCCGGTCTTCGGAACAGCGGCCAGGTAGTTGACGGCGAGGATGCGTGCCTTGGGTGACTTCTTGCGGATCGCCTTGAGAGCAGCGACGACCTTTGGCTCGGCAGCCAGGATCTGATCCGTCAGCTGGTCCTTGCCCCCGGCCGTCAGCTTGTCCTTGCAGGATCCACCGAGGGGCGACGGCAGGCCGAGACCGAGATTGGGCAGCAGGTTGAGACATCCCATGGCGGCCGAGGCGACGCCGGCGTCGTTGCCGCCGATGCCGACCGTCACGAGATCGGTGGTCTTGGTCAGACGATCGAACTGCGGCGGGTTGGTGCCGCCGATCGGGAGGCCAGTCTGCGGCTGGGTGAAGTGCTGGGTCGTCGCAGATCCACACGATGCGTCGCGGAAGGTCTTGACCTTCAGAGCGGCGGCGACAAGGCGCGGGTAGTTGACGCGGGACTGGGCACAGTCGATCGGGGCGAACTCGGTGGCGGGAAGGCCCTGAGCGTTGAGAAGGACGACATCGGCCGTCCAGGAGTCGCCGAGCGAGACGTACTCCTGGTAGACCGCGGGCGAAGGGTTCGCAGCACCCGCGGGAGCAGCCACGGAGGACACCGCCAAGGCACCCGACGCCACCAGGGCAAGGGCTGTGGCGAAACGTCGAGTGCGGGACATGGATCCTCCAGGCGATTGGTCTGGAGGGATCAACGACCTGACTGGGTCAGGGTCACGTCAGGAGATGTCGGTCAGCAGGTGACCGCGCTCCTCACGCCGGCGCCGTTGCTCATCGGGATCGGGTACGGGGACGGCCGCGATGAGTCGTCGGGTGTACTCCTCGCGCGGGTTGCCGAGCACCTCGGCGCGGGGGCCGATCTCGACGAGCTTGCCGTCCTGCATCACCGCGACGCGATTGGCGAGTGTGTCGACGACGGCAAGGTCGTGGCTGATGAACAGGCACGCAAACTGCAGTCGGTGCTGGAGCTCGGTGAAGAGCTCGAGCACACGTGCCTGCACGGATACGTCAAGCGCTGAGGTCGGCTCGTCGGCGATCAGCAGATCGGGGTCGAGTGACAAGGCACGGGCCAGGCTCACCCGCTGGCGCTGACCGCCGGACAGCTCGTGGGGGAAGCGTTCGACATATGAATCACCCAGCTCGACGCTGTCGAGCAGCGACCGGACCTTGGCGTCGATCTCCTTCTGCGTCATGTCGGTCTGGACGTGCAGCGGCTCGGCGATGCACTGCCCGATCGACATCCGCGGGTTGAGCGACGACGCGGGGTCCTGGAAGACGAAGCCGAAGCGCGAACGGTACGGCCGCAGCTGCCGGTCGGACAGCCCGGAGATGCGATTGCCCGAGACATCGATCGTGCCGGACGTGGGCTGCTGCAGGCCGACCGTTGTCCGCCCGATCGTCGACTTGCCCGAGCCGGACTCACCGACCAGTCCGAGGACTTCGCCCTTGCGGACCTCGAGCGACACATGGTCGACAGCTCGGAAGGTCGGCTGCCCGAAACGGCCCGGGAACTCGACCACGAGGTCGTCGACCTTGAGCACGAGCTCATTGGCATCGACCAGGCCTGGGCCGTTCTCGCGACCGAGGTGTGGCACGGCATCGAGCAGCGCGCGGGTGTACGGATGCCTGGGCGCGGCGAAGAGCTGGCGAGCCGGCGCGGTCTCGACGACATTGCCGCGGTACATGACCACGACCCGGTCGGCCATGTCGGCGACGACGCCCATGTTGTGGGTGATCAGCACGATGGCTGTGCCGAGGCGTTCGCGCAGTGACAACAAGAGCTCGAGGATGGCTGCCTGCACCGTGACGTCGAGCGCGGTCGTGGGCTCGTCGGCGATGATGACGTCGGGCTCGCAGGCAATCGCCATTGCGATGACGACGCGCTGCTTCTGCCCGCCGGAGAGCTGGTGCGGGTAGTAGTCGACGCGGTGCTCGGGGTCGGGCATACCGACCATCTCGAGCAGCTCGACGGCGCGTTTGCGGGCATCCTTCTTGGAGACCTTGGTGTGCGCCTGGATTCCCTCGATGATCTGCCAACCGACGGTGTAGACGGGGTTGAGAGCCGTCGACGGCTCCTGGAACACCATCGACACCTGGTCTCCGCGAATCGGGCGCAGCTGATCGTTGGACATGCCGAGCAGCTCACGGTCGCCCAGCCGGACCGATCCGCCGACCTCAGCAGTTCCGGGGAGCAGTCCGAGGATCGCACGCGAGCTGACCGACTTGCCCGAGCCGGACTCGCCGACCACGGCGACCACCTCGCCGGGCTCGACGTCGAAGCTGACCTGGTTGACCGCATGCACCTGTCCGCCATCGGTCTGGAAGGTGACTTCGAGGTCATTGAGCGACAGAGCCACAATCCGTCGTTCGTCGCCGACCGGCGCCTGGGTACGAACCTCGACCGAAGGATCCTCGTCGCCGGCCACCTCTTCGAACCGGTGGGCGATCTCTTCCTCGTCGGCTGATGTCGAGTCGGTCCCGCGGTTGCGCAGCAGCGGGTTGAGGATGTCGTTGAGGCTCTCACCGACCAGAGTTGCGCCCAACACGATGAGCACGATCGCCATGCCGGGGAAGACCCCGGTCCACCAGATGCCGGACGAGGCATCGGGCATGGCCTTGTTGAGGTCGTACCCCCACTCGGCCGCGGCCGAAGGCTCGATGCCGAAGCCCAGGAAACCCAGGCCCGCGAGCGTGAGGATCGCCTCGGAGGCATTGAGCGTGCCGATGACCGGCAACGACTGCGAGACGTTGGAGAAGATGTGCTTGCGCAGGATGCGGGGGGTGCGTACGCCGACGACGCGGGCCGAGTCGACATATGGCTCGACCTTCACCGCGATCGTGGCATTGCGGATGACGCGGAAGTACTGCGGGATGAACACGACGGTGATCGAGATGGCCGCCGCCATGATTCCGCCGAATGCGCTGCTGCTGCCGCCCGACAGCACGATCGCCACCACGATCGCGAGCAGCAGCGACGGGAACGCGTAGAGCGCATCCATGACGAGCACGAGGACTCGATCGAGCCAACCGCTGAGGTAGCCCGAGACCAGGCCCAGGGGGACGCCGATGATGCCCGACAACAAGACGGCGAGCAGGATGACCTCGACCGCTGTGCGGGTGCCGTAGATGACGCGCGACAGCACATCGGTGCCGCCGACCGTCGTGCCGAACCAGTGCGCGGCAGATGGTGCCTGCTGGGCACCGAACAGGACGCCGTCGGCGGTGCGGTTGGCGTTGAAGTTGTATGGCGCGAGCCATGGAGCGAAGGCAGCGACGAACAGGAACATCGCGATGATCGCAAAGCCCAGCAGCAGCATGAAGCGTTGCAGGCCGTGGGACTGCCGCACGATCGCGGGGACGAACTTCTTGGTGACGGTCGACATGTCAGAACCTCACTCGGGGGTCGACGAACGCGACGATCACGTCGATCAGGAAGCTCGTCACTCCAACGATCAGGGCAATCACCGTGACGATGCCCTGGACGGCCAGGAAGTCACGCCGGATGAGATATTCGGCGAGCTGGTAGCCCAGACCCTTCCACTCAAACGTTGTCTCGGTCAGGATCGCGCCGCCGAGCAGCAGTGCGATCTGCAGGCCCATCACGGTGACCACGGGGACGAGGGCGTTGCGGAACGCATGCTTGTTGAGCACCCGACGCTCGCTCACGCCGCGAGCGCGCGCGGCGGTGACGTAGTCCATGCGCATGGTCTGCAGCAGGTTGACGCGTACGAGTCGCAGGAAGACGCCGCCGGTGAGCAGGCCCAACGCGATCGCGGGAAGCATTGCGTGCTTGAGCACGTCGCCGATCAGCGCGGGATCGCCCCACAGGATCGAGTCGATGATCATGATGTTGGTGTGGGGGTTGACGTCCTGAAGGGTCAGCTCGGTGCTGATCGATGCACGACCCGAGGACGGCCAGCCGAACGGTGTGAATGCGAGCTTGAGAAGCAGGCCCACGAAGAAGACGGGCGCGGCGTACACGAGGATCGCGAAGAGCCGCAGCAGCACGTCGGGGAGCTGGTCGCGGTAGCGGGCGGCGAGGCGGCCGAGCGGGATGCCGATCGCGAACGCGACGAGCAGTGACCAGAACGCCAGCTCGAGGGTCGCGGCGCCGTTCTCGACCAGAATCGTCGACACCTGGCGCTTGTCGGTCAACGTGGTGCCGAAGTCACCACGGAACAGACCGGAGAGGTACTCCCAGTACTGCGTGAGGATGGGCCGGTCGAGTCCGGCCTCGGCCTTGCGTTCGGCGATCTGCTCAGGAGACAGGCGGCCACCGAGGGCTGCCTGGATGGGATCGCCGATGACCCGCATGAGGAGGAACACCATGGTCACGAGGACCCAGACCATCGGAACGAGGAGCGCTGCGCGAACCATGAGGTAGCGGGCGAGTGGACTCAATCCACCGCGGCGGCGAGGTGCGTCGTCAGGCGGTCCGGTCGGGGCCAGAATTTCTGCGGTCGTCATCAAACCTACTTTGACTGGTTGTGCGGAGAGACGAGAAGGCGGGCCCGGCGCGTGCCGGGCCCGCCTCTCAGGTGATCACTTCGACAGCGAGGTGAAGCGGAACTTGAACGACGCGTCGAGCGTGTCCTCGACACCCTTGATGTTGTCGACCGCAATGGCGACCGAGGTACCGGTCAGCAGCGGCAGATAAGGAATCACGTCAGCAATGCGGGCCTGGATCTCGCCCAGAGTCTGCTCGCGTGAAGCCTGGTCACCATCGGTGCGCTCAGCGTCGAGGAGCTTCGACATCGTGGGATCCACGAATTCGGTTGCCTCGTCGTTGTAGTGCGAGTTGGTGAAGTTTCCGCTCTTCTTCTTGGCCGTGTCGTACGGCGACAGGAACGGCGACAGGTAGTTGTCGGCGTCCGGGAAGTCCGGGAACCAACCAAGCTGGAACACCGGGTAGGTGTCGGCGGGGTACTCCTCGGAGTACGTCACCCACTCAGTCGACTGCAGGTCAACCTTGAACAGTCCGGTTGCCTCGAGCTGACGCTTGACCGCTGCGTACTCCTCGGCCGAGCTCGAACCGTAGTGGTCCGGGTTGTACTGCAGCTTGATGTTGACCGGCGTGCTGACACCGGCGTCGGTGAGGAACGTCTCGGCTGCAGCCTTGTCCGGCTTGTCGCCATAGGCATCCTTGAACGCCTCGGTTGCTCCGGCCTGTCCGTCCGGAACCATCGAGTATGCCGGGGTGAACGTGTCCTTGTAGACCTCGGAGGCGATTTCCGCGCGGTCGATCGATGATGCCATCGCCTTGCGGATCGCGAGCTTCTGCTCGGCGTTGTCGCCGGGCATCTTGTTCAGGTTGAACACGATGTAGCGCAGCTCGCCGCCGGCGCCGACCGACACCTTGATGCCATCGGTCTTCTCGAGGTCGGCGATGTCGGTCGGGGTGAGCGACCGGTAGGCGACGTCAATGTCCTTGTTCTTGATGTCGAGCTTGAGGTTCTCGGACTTGGCGTAGTACTTCATCGTGACCGTCTTGGTCGTGGCCTTGCCGTACGTACCGTCGTAGTCGGGGTTGGCCTTGAACTCCGCCAGCTGGTTCTTGCTGTACTTGGAGATCGTGTAGGGACCGGAGAAGCCGTTGGCCTCGACCGCGGCGTCGTCGTCCAGGACGGCGTCGGCGGGGTAGGTCTCCTCGTCGACGATCGGACCGGCCGACGTCACCAGGATCTGCGGGAACGTCTGGTCGTTGGGTGCAGCGAGGGTGAACGTGACGGTGGAGTCATCGGTGGCCTCGACGCTCTTCATCGCACCCAGGAGCGGCGCGGGGCCGTTGGGATCGTTGATCGCCACGATGCGCTTGTAGGAGAACTCGACATCTGATGCCGTGAGGTCGTTGCCGTTGGCGAACTTCAGGCCGTCCTTCATGGTGCAGACGTACTTGGTGGCGTCTTCGGTGTCGAACTCACACTTCGAGGCGGCATCGGGAGTCAGATCGGTGCTGCCGGCCGGGAAGTTGAGAAGGTATTGGAAAACCTGGGTCTGGACGTTGAGCGACCCGTTGTCATATGAGCCGGCCGGGTCGATCGAGACGACCTTGTCGGTCGTGCCCACGATGATGCCGTCGCCGCTGCTGCCGCTGTCCTTGCCGGATCCACACGCTGTCAGCGTGAGGCCCGCAAGGGCGGAGGCCGCGAGGATCGCGGTTCCTCGTCGGAAGTTGTTCATTGCTCTCCTACGTGTTCGTGCCGCGCGAGCGCGGCGAAGTTGTCCGAATGCTGGACTGAGCCATTCGCACGCTACTACTCCGAGCCATTGCAGAGACGTTCACGAAAGTTGCGATTTGGTTACTCAATCCTGACTGGGATTGCCGCGGACCGACGTCCCGTGCAGGTTTGGCGACGAAGCCATCAGCCCGGATTACACCGAAACCTGATCGTGGCACCGGGGCGATACCCTTGACGCCATGAGCCACAACCAGCATCTCGCCGAATTCGACCCTGACATCGCGGCCCTCCTCGACGCGGAGCTCCACCGCCAGCAGTCGACCCTTGAGATGATTGCCTCCGAGAACTTCGCGCCGGTTGCCTCCCTGGAGGCCCAAGGCAGCGTGTTGACCAACAAGTACGCCGAGGGCTATCCCGGCAAGCGCTACTACGGTGGCTGCGAGTTCGTCGACCAGGTCGAGACCATCGCGATCGACCGGCTCAAGGAGCTGTTCGACGCCGACTACGCGAATGTGCAGCCCCACTCGGGCGCGCAGGCCAATGCTGCCGCGCTGCACGCGATCGCCACCGTCGGCGACACGATCCTCGGCCTGGACCTCGCCAATGGCGGCCACCTCACGCACGGCATGAAGCTCAACTTCTCCGGCAAGCTCTACCGCCCGGTCGCCTATCACGTGGTCCCCGAGACGGGCCTGGTCGACATGGACGAGGTCAGGGCGCTGGCGCACGAGCACCACCCGACCGTCATCATCGCCGGCTGGTCGGCCTACCCCCGCCAGCTCGACTTCGCGCTGTTCCGCGAGATCGCTGACGAGGTCGGCGCCAAGCTCTGGGTCGACATGGCGCATTTCGCCGGCCTGGTCGCCGCCGGTCTGCACCCGAGCCCGTTGCCGCACGCGCACATCGTGACCACGACGACGCACAAGACACTGGGTGGCCCGCGTGGCGGGGCAATCCTCACCAACGACGAAGACGTCGCCAAGAAGATGCGTTCGGCGGTTTTCCCCGGCCAGCAGGGCGGTCCGCTCGAGCACGTCATCGCGGCCAAGGCGGTGGCGTTCAAGATGGCGCTCGAGCCGGCCTTCAAGGAGCGCCAGGCACGCACGATCGAAGGTGCCCAGCTGCTGGCGGCGCGGCTCACCGCGGCCGACATGACGTCGGTCGGCGTCAATGTGCTCACCGGCGGCACTGACGTACACCTGGTGCTGGTCGACCTGCGTGACTCCGCGCTCGACGGGCAGCAGGCTGAGGACCGGCTCCATGAAGTCGGCATCACGGTCAACCGCAACGCCGTCCCCAACGACCCTCGCCCGCCGATGGTGACGTCAGGTCTGCGCATCGGTACGCCGGCGCTGGCGACGCGCGGCTTCGGCGCAGAAGAGTTCACCGAGGTGGCCGACATCATCGCCTCGGCGCTGTTGCCGGGCGATGTCGACACCGAGGGCCTGCGCAAGCGAGTCACCGTGCTGGCCGAGCGATTCCCGCTCTACCCAGACGTCAAGCCCTTCATGGCATGAGCGAGCGCTGACAGGTGAGTCGCGGCGCCGCATTGCGCCCGTGGTTTCGACCCGGACTGCTCGGGCTGCACGCATTCGCGGTGATCGCCGTGGTCGCCTGCACCGTGATGGGGTTGTGGCAGCTCGGCATCTACGACTCTCGCCAGGAGCATGAGCGCGCGGAGTCACAGACCGTGCCGCGAGTTGCGCTTGATGGGCTGTGGGGAGCTGACGATCCATTCGAGAGTCGGCTCAACCAGCGGCCGGTCACGATCCGTGGACAGTTCGGTCCGTCAGATCAGCAGGTGTGGGTCGTGGGCAAGAGCCAGGGCGACCAGGTGGGGGCCTGGCTGCTCGCGCCCGTGGTGGTCAATGACTCCGCCATCGTCGTCGTGCGCGGGTGGGCGCCCACGGTGGGGCCATTTCCTGAGGTGCCGACGGGCGAGGTGACGCTCGACGCCGTACTGCAGCCCGGCGAGAGCGGTGGCGCTGCCCTTGATCCCACGACCCGTCAGATCGGCTCGGTCCGCATACCGGCGCTGACCAACGAGCTGCCGTACGACCTCTACTCCGGCTACGCCGTCAGCTCGACTTCGCAGGTGTCGGGCGGACTCGACCTCGCTGACCCGCCGACCAAGGACGTGCCATGGACCACAGGACTGCGCAATCTCGCGTACGCGCTGCAGTGGTGGGTGTTCGGAGCATTCGCGCTTTTCATGTGGTGGCGGATGGCGACCGAGAGCGTGGCTGCTGCGAAGCCGAAGGTAGCCTGACGCCGTGAAGACTGAGTATGCCTACCGCGTCGTCGCCTATGTGGTCGGCGTGAACCTGATATTCGTCATTGGCGCCTGGATCGCGCAGCTCACCACGGCTGACTCATCGTGGTGGAATCGCAACGCGAACGCGATCGGCATCGTCGACATGATCCACGGCTACCTCTTCATGCTGCTGTTGGTGCTGATCGCGGTGTTGTCGCGCCGGCACCGCTGGAAGCCGGCGTTCACGATCACCACGATGTTGTTCGCGACGATTCCCTTCTTCAGCTTCTGGGCAGAGCACCGCGCCACCAAGTCGGTGCGCGCCACACTCTCCGAAGCGGCGTAGCTCCGCACTCGCTGGTTGAGTAGGAGGCCGTCGCGGCCGACGTATCGAAACCGTGAGGATCGGGCACTTGGGTGAGCCTGTCGGCGCGCGTGTTTCTCGCTGGTTGAGTAGGAGGCCGTCCACGGCCGACGTATCGAAACCTCGTGAGATTGCGTGCCGAGGCGCGGTGGCTAGTTGCCGTTGAAGGTGGCCTTGCCGGGGCCGTCGCGCAGGAATGACTCCATGCCGCCCTGCAGGTCGTCGGTGGTGAACAGCTCGGAGGCGATGGTGGTCGTGTGGGCGTTGGCCTGCGGCACACCACCGGCCTCGAAGTGCCGCAGGATGTCCTTGGCAGCTCCGAATGCCTTGGTCGGACCGGTCGCGATCGAGTCGACCAGAGCCATCACCGCATCGTCGAACCCCTCGACAGGGAGCACCCGGTTGACGACGTTCCATCGCTCCATGGTGGCGGCGTCGTACAGATCACCGGTGAAGACGAACTCCTTGGCCCGGCCCACGCCGGCTCGAGCGGCGAGGCGCTGGGTTCCACCCATCGTGGGGGTGAGCCCGATGACCCGTTCGACCAAACCGAACTTGGCCTTCTCGCTCGCGAGGATCAGGTCGCAGGCCAGCGCGACCTCGAATGCCCAGGTCAGGGTGAGTGCGTGTGCCGCGAAGAATGTGGGCATCGGCAGCGCGTCGATGCGATCGGGCAGCTCGATCATCCGGTCATACAGAACTTTGGTGTCGGCCAAGGTCTTCTGGGCGTGGAACTGCGAGACATCGACACCCCCGGAGACGATCTTGCCCTCGGCGCGGATCAGCAGCGCCCGCGGTGCAGACGCTTCGACCTCGTCGAGTGCACGGTCGAAATCGGCGTGCATCTCGATCGAGTAGAGGTTGACCGGGGGTGCGCTGAATGTCAGGACGGCAACGTCGTTGGCGACCCGATCGACGGAGACGGTCATCGGTGGTCCGCCGGATCGTAGGAGCCACCCTTGTCGGCGACCGCATTGCGGATCGCGATCACGATCGCCACCACGGCGGCGATCAGCATGAGGTTTCGGAAAGGGTGCCCGGAGTTCGACGTCGACATGGGCCCACCGTATCCGTCGCGCTTGGATGGACGTGAAACGATGGTGCGATCACACCGAGAGGAACCCCCTGTGGCATCGAAGCTGATGGCAACTTTCAAGACCAATCACGGCGACATCGTCGTTGAGCTCTTCCCCAACCACGCGCCAAAGACCGTCGAGAACTTCGTCGGTCTCGCTGAGGGGACCAAGGAGTGGATCGATCCGGCCACCGGCCAGGTCGCGACCAAGCCGTTGTACGACAACCTTGTCTTTCACCGCATCATCCCCGACTTCATGCTCCAGGGCGGCGACCCGCTCGGCTCGGGCATGGGCGGACCGGGCTACCAGTTCGAGGATGAGTTCCACCCCGACCTGCAGTTCGACAAGCCCTATCTGTTGGCCATGGCGAACGCCGGGCCAGGGACGAACGGCTCGCAGTTCTTCATCACCGTGATCCCGACGGCATGGCTCAACCGCAAGCACACGATCTTCGGCGAAGTCGCAGACGACGCCAGCAAGCGCGTCGTGGACGCGATCGCAGTCGTCGAACGCGATCGCTTCGATCGTCCGGTCGAGCCGGTCACGCTTGAGAAGGTTGAGATCGCGCGCGTCGAGGGATGAACCTTCCGGAGTCGGCCTATCGCTGCTATCGACACCCTGACCGCGAGGCGTACATCTCGTGTCAGCGTTGCGAGCGGATGATCTGTCCTGACTGCATGCGTGATGCATCGGTCGGCTTCCACTGCCCTTCGTGCGTGACGGAGGGCGCCAAGTCGGTTCGTGCACCCCGCACGATCGCCGGCGGAGCGGTGTCGGCCAACGTCGGACTGGTCAGCAAGGTGCTGATCGGGCTCAACGTCGTGGCCTACATCGCGCAGCTGGCGACCGACGACAAGGTCGGCTCGGTGTTCCAGCGCGGAGCCATGCAGTCGTACGCCGTTGCCGATGGTGACTACTGGCGGCTGCTGACGGCGGCATTCCTGCACGGCAGCCTGCTCCACATCGCTTTCAACATGTATGCGCTCTACCTGTTCGGGCCTTTCGCCGAGAAGGCGCTGGGTACGGTGCGGTTCATCGCGGCCTACATCACGGCGGCGATCGCCTCATCGGTGCTCGTCTACTGGCTCGAACGACCTGAAGTCGCGACGATCGGCGCGTCAGGAGCGGTGTTCGGCCTCTTCGGCCTGGTGCTTCTCCTGCTGCTGCGGGCCAAGCAGGACGTCACCACGTTGCTGGTCCTGCTGGCGATCAACGCGGTCATCAGTCTGCAGGGCAACATCAGCTGGCAGGGTCATCTGGGCGGCTTCATCGCCGGGTGCGTGCTCGGCGCGGCGTTCGCATATGCCCCGCGTGATCGAAAGCAGGCAGTGCAGGTCGCGGTGTTCGCCGCGCTGTGGCTGACCATGATCGTGGCAGTCGTCATACGCACCGGTCAGCTCAACTGACACGGGTGTTATTTATCCACCTCTGTGTACACACATGTGGATAACTACACGCGTGTAATTCGCTCGCTCACTCCCACTTCATCGCGAAGCCGAACGCGGCCACGATGAAGCCCATGCCGATGACGAGGTTCCACTGGCCGAGGTCGGAGTAGAACGGGATGTGGGTGTTGCCGTCGCTGATCGTGTAGAACACCACGATCCAGATGAGTCCCACGATGCCGGACACGACCATGGCTGGCCCGGCCCAGCGATTGCTGAGCCTCGCGGGCTTGGGGGCCTTGGGTGCTTTGTCTTTCGCCACGACTACTCCGGAAGGTTGCTGCGGCGCGAGTCCGCATCGGTGGGTGCTCTCCGATAGCGTAGTTGCCGACTGGGTATCGAGGGAGTTCAGGTATGGCCAAGGCAGGCAAGCACGAGCGCCAGAGCTGGACCTTGGCCGTTCTGTCGATCTGCGTCGGTGCGGGGTTCCTGTTCGTCGTCGCCTCGGTCAACGCAGATGGTGCCGACCTTCGCCCGGCCGGCGGCGACGTCGGGTCACTGTTGAAGGAGCGATCAGATCGCATCGCGGAGCGTCGCGACAACGCACGCGAGCTGCGAGCTGACATCGACACGTTGTCGGCTGGTGTCTCCGGCGCTGCCCTCGACGAATATCGCGACAAGGTCGTCAAGCTTGAGGCGCCGACGGGTCTGACGAGCCTTCATGGGCCGGGCCTGCGGGTCACGCTGACCGATGCTCCGCGCTCTGTCGAGCCAGAAGGTGTCGACCCCAATCTTCTCATCGTGCACCAGCAGGACATCCAAGCTTTTGTGAACGCGTTGTGGGCGGGCGGCGCCGAGGCGATCTCACTGCAGGGACAGCGGCTGATCTCGACCACTGGCATCCGCTGTGTCGGCAACACCGTCCTGCTCGACGGAGTGCCCTACTCGCCTCCCTACGTCATCGAGGCGATCGGTGGGACGGCCGCGATGACCACTGAGCTGGCGAGGTCACCCGAGACGACCAGCTACCGCGTCTATGTCGAGCGCTTCCAGCTCGGCTTGTCAGTCGAGACGGTCGACGACATCAAGATCGACGCGTACGACGGTCCGGTCAGCCTGAGCTATGCCCGCGTTGCCTCGTAGTCGCTAGGGTTCCTCGGTCGGCACGATGGGATTGGTCGAGACGGTGATCGTCACGGTCGTCCCGGGTGAGACGGACTGACCCTCTGGCCTGTCCTGGGCGGTGACCTCGTCCAGCGGCGCCGTCGATGCGGGATCTTCGACGACGCTGACCTTCAGCCCGGCGTCCTCGAGCTTCTTGGTGGCGTCCTCCTTGCTCAGCCCGACCACGTTCGGGACGGTCGACTGACCCTTGGAGACAAGCAGCGTCACGGTGCTCCCGAAGTTGACCACTTCGCCGGCGGGCGGATCGCTGTTGATCACATTGTCTTCGGGCAGGGTGCTGTCGCGCTCACTCTTCTTGACCTTGAGGCCCTTGCCCTCGAGCAACTCCTTGGCCTGGTCGTACGAGAAGCCGTCGAGCGACGGGATGGTGACCTTCTCTGGTCCGGAGCTGACGATCAACTTGATCGTGGACTTCTCGTCGACCTTGTCGCCGGCGGGCGGATCGGTCGCGATGACCGAACCTTCCTTGAGCTTGTTGTCAGGCCGTTGTTCCTGCTGGGGGTCGACGGTGAAGCCGTCATTGGTGAGTGCGCGCGTCGCCTCGTCGACCGGCATGCCGGTGACATCGGTGACTGCGACCTGGGGAATCTCCGGCGGCGGCTCGGTCCACTTGTAGATGCCGAAGGCCAGGGCCGCGAGCAGCAGCACGCCGATGAGGCCGAGACCCCACCACTTGGCGCTGCTCTCGCCCTCGTCGTCCTCGGGAGGGAGTGCGCGGCGGCCTCCGCCGTTGGTCGGCGAGAGCGGTGGCGCGGCGGGCGCTAGCTGAGTGGCTCCGGTGGCCGCGACCGTGGCTGCCGTCGGGGCGTCGACCTGCAGGCCGGAGATGGCGCGGTCGATGTCCTTACGCATGTCGGCGGCGCTCTGGTAGCGGTCCTCCACCTTCTTGGCGAGCGACTTCGCGACGATGTTGTCGATGGTCGCGCTCACTTCGGGGTTGAGCTGTGACGGCGGACGAGCCTCCTCGCGCACGTGCTGGTAGGCCACCGACACGGGGCTGTCGCCGATGAAAGGCGGCCGGCCGGTCAGCAGCTCGTACAGCAAGCAACCGGTGGAGTAGATGTCGCTGCGGGCATCGACGGTCTCGCCGCGGGCCTGCTCCGGTGAGAGGTATTGCGCCGTGCCGATGACGGCCGCGGTCTGCGTCATGGCTGACGACGTGTCGGCGATGGCTCGGGCGATGCCGAAGTCCATCACCTTGACCTGGCCTGAGGGGGTCAACATGACGTTGGCCGGCTTGATGTCGCGGTGAATGATGCCGTTGCGGTGGCTGTAGTCGATCGCGCTGAGCACGTCGGCGGTGATCGACAGCGCGCGCTCGGGAAGGATCTTGCGACCGTCGGCCGCGCCGCGCATGATGTCGCGAAGCGTCTGTCCTTCGATGTACTCCATCACGATGTACGGAACGTGGTTGCCGTGCTTGTCGATCGACTCGCCGGTGTCGTAGACCGCGCCGATTGACGGGTGGTTCAGTGCGGCGGTCGACTGAGCTTCCTTGCGGAATCGTGCCTGGAACGTGTCGTCTGCCGCCAGGTCGGATCGCAGCTGCTTGACGGCCACCGTACGGCCCAGGCGCAGGTCGCGACCAACGCGTACGTCGGCCATGCCACCGCGTCCCAGCAGCCCACCGAGCTCATAGCGCTCGCCGAGGCGGATCGGCTCATCGATGGGTTCGGTCATGGTGTCAGTCTCTCAATTGGGGTGGTGGAACGGCGAATTGGTCTGGTGTGGTTCGCGACGCGTCGGTCGACGGTCACTTTCCGAGCACCGCCTCGATGACGGCGCGGGCGATGGGTCCGGCGAGCCGGCCACCGGAGATCTCGTCTCGACCGGTGCTGCTGGACTCGATGAGCACCGCCACCGCAACCTTGGGGTCGTTGGCCGGTGCAAAGGCGACGAACCAGGCGTAGGGCGGACGGTCCGGGGTCGACTGAGCCGTGCCGGTCTTGCCACCGACCTCGACACCGGCGATGCGGGCGGATGTCGCCGTCCCGCTGTCGACCGTGCTGATGAGCATGCGGCGGAGCTTGGCGGCGTTGGTCGCACTCATGGCCTTGCTGAGGCGCTTGGGCTTCGCCTCGTCGAGCACGCTGAGGTTGGGCGACCGGACGGCCTTGATGACGTATGGCTGCATGACGTTGCCGTCATTGGCGACGGCCGCCGTGACCATGGCCATCTGCAGTGGAGTCGCGGCGACCTCGAACTGGCCGATGCCCGAGAGGGCGAGCTCGGTGCGTTCCAAGGCCTTGTCGGCGGGCGCGAACCGGCTCACGCTCGACGGGAGCTCGGTCAACACGTCGGTGCCGAAGCCGAACTTGGCGGCCTGCTCGGCGAGCTTCTCCTGGCCGACCTGGAGCGCGAGGTCTCCGAAGCTGACGTTGCAGGAGACGTTCAGCGCGCGTTCGAAGGTGATCTCCTTGCCGCCACAGTCGCTGCCACCCTCGTTGGGAAGCGTGAACGTCGTGCCGGGGAATGTCAGCGTGCGGCCACCCTTGACCTTGTCGCTGGGCTCCAGGTCGAGGTTCTCCAGGGCTGCCGCCGCGGTGACGAGCTTGAAGGTCGAGCCGGGTGGCAGCGTGTCCTGGGCGGCACGGTTGGACATGGGCTTGTTCTCGTCGGTGGTGAGGGAGTCCCAGGCCTTCTGCACCTCGGAGAAGTCGTGGCTCGCGAGCCGGTTGGGGTCGTAGGACGGCTGGGTGACCATCGCGAGGATTGCGCCGGTCTGCGGATCGATCGCCGCGACGGCTCCCTTGGTGTTCTTGCCCAGGGCCTCAAGACCGCTGGCGGCCGTCTTCTGGGCGAGCGGGTCGATGGTGACCTCGACACTGCCGCCCTTGGGCTGCTTGTTGGAGACGAGATCGACGACGCGGTTCACGAACAACCGGTTGTCGCTGCCGGAGAGGACGCCGTTCTGCGAGTTCTCCAGCGAGCCGCGACCGAAGATGTAGGAGAAGTAGCCGGTGATCGGCGCGTACAGCTCGGCCTCGGGGTAGCGGCGCTGGAACTTGTACTCGTCCTTGACCTTCACGCTCTCGGCAACCGGTTTGCCACCGACCAGGATGGGTCCGCGGTCGCGCGCGAACTCCTCGTTGATCACGCGCTTGTTGCCATTCTTGGCGTTGAGGCTGTCGGCCTGGACGAACTGCACGTAGTTGACGTTGACCAGCAGCGCCATGAACAACACGAGCGAGGCGATCGCGATATTGCGGATGGGGCGGTTCATCGCTTCACCACCTGTGTCTCCTCGTCGTGCTCGAAGGTGGAGATCTCGGGTGCCGGTCGCCGCGTCTGGTCACTGATGCGCAGCAGCAGGCCGATGATCACCCAGTTCATCACGATCGACGATCCGCCCTGGGCCATGAACGGAGTGGTCAGTCCGGTCAGCGGGATCAGCCGGGTCACCCCGCCGATGACGACGAACACCTGCAGGGCGAAGGAGAAGGCAAGGCCGGCGGCCAGCAGCTTGCCGAATGCGTCGCGACAGGTCAGTGCGATGCGCAGACCACGTTCGGCGATGAGCCCGTAGATCATCAGGATCGCCATGAGCCCAGCGAGACCGAGCTCCTCACCCATGGATGCGGCGATGAAGTCAGAGAACGAGAACGGGGTCAGCTGTGGGCTGCCAAGGCCCCAGCCCTGGCCGAGCACGCCGCCGTGTGCCAGCCCGAACAGTCCGTTGATGATCTGCCCATTGCGGTCAGGGTCTCCGAACGGATCGAGCCAGGCGTCGAAACGAACGCGAACGTGGTCGAACGCGACGTAACCGAAGTAGGCGCCGGCCACGAACAGCACGCCGCCGACCAGCAACCAACCCGCGCGCTCGGTGGCGACGTACAGCATGACGACGAACAGTCCGAAGAACAGCAAGGACGATCCGAGGTCGCGCTGGAAGACCAGGATGCCGACACTCAGCAGCCATCCGGCCAGGATGGGGCCGAGATCGCGGCCTCGAGGCAGATCGATACCGGCGACGCGTCGGCCCGCGAGTGCGAGTGCGTCACGCTTGACCACCAGATAGCCGGCAAAGAAGATCGCCAGGCACACCTTCGCGGCCTCGCCGGGCTGGAAGCTGAACGGTCCGAGGTTGATCCAGATGCGCGCACCATTGATGCTGCGGCCGATGCCCGGAAGCAGCGGCAGGATGAGCAGGCCGATGGCCACCGCACCGAAGGTGTAGGTCAGGGTCTGCAGGCGCCGGTGGTCACGTACGAGGATCAGGATCGTGGCGAATGCGGCGATGCCGATTGCGGTCCAGACCAGCTGCCCGTTGGCGAACGCCTGCCGATCGGAATTGACCTGCTGACGTCCGAGGTCGAGGCGGTAGATCATCGCGAGGCCGAGGCCGTTGAGTGCGATGACCAGTGGCAGCAGGACAGGATCGGCGTACGGCGCGACCCGGCGCACGATGAGGTGGGTTGCCACGGCGACCACGATCAGCGCAAAGCCGAGCTTGTAGGTGTCGGCCGGGGATCGTGCCTTCGACACCCAGGCCCACGGCAGCGTAGGCGGAGATGCCGATCGTCACCGCGAGAACGGTGAGAAAGAACTCTGCCCCTCGGCGCTTGCGGGGGACCCAGGCGGGGGTGGTCATCGCCGCCAGACCGCCGAGGTCGTCGTCGGGTCCTCTGATGGCTTGGGTGTCGGTGTCGGTGTCGGAGTCGGCTTGATCGCGACTTGGTCCAGGTTGGCCACGATCTGCTCGGCCTCTGCGCGACTGGATGCCTCGATGCCGGCACGGACCTGTTCGCGGCGGAAGTCGGGCAGTGTCTCAACCTCGACGTCGGTGACCTCATCGATGTGCTGCAAGGTGATGCCGGGCAGCTTGGCCTGGACGCCCTTGAAGATGGTGACCTTTCCTTCGTGCGAGGCAACGAAGTACTGGCTCTGCGACCAGCTGTACGCGACACCACCGGCAATCGCGAGAATCGCGGCGACGGCAACAACGAGGGCGGTCCAGCGCAGCCAGCGCAGCCGACTCGGGGGACGCGGTGCGTAACGCAGTTCTTCGGGGTCGAACGCCTTCGCCTCGGCGGTCTTGGGGTCAGCTGCCTTGCCCGTACGTGGTCGGGCCTGGTTGGCGGCGGCGCCGACCAGCTGCGGCTGTCCATCCGCGGAGGCCACCGGGTGATCGTCCGAGCCCTCCTCGACGAACTCGGCGATCACGACGGTGACGTTGTCGTAGCCGCCGGCTTCGAGCGCGAGCCGGACGAGCTCAGTTGCGGCCATGTCGATCGTCTCGGCGCTGAGAGCCATCTCGATGACGTTGTCTCCGACCATGTCGGAGAGGCCATCGCTGCAGAGCAGGTAGCGGTCGCCAGCCATCGGCTGGAGCCAGTTGTAGTCGGCCTCGTTGTCATCGCGGCCCAGCAGCGCACGAAGCAGAAGCGAGCGGTGCGGGTGGACGCGAGCCTCGTCGCGGCTGATCTTGCCCTCGTCGACCAGGCTCTGCACGAAGGTGTGATCGGTGCTGACCTGCTCGAGTGCGCCGTCACGGAGGCGGTAGGCGCGCGAGTCGCCGAGGTGGGCGAAGGCGATCTTGGATCCGTCCCACAGCATCGCCTCGAGGGTCGTTCCCATGCCTTCGACGGCGGGATCGGCCGCGATCAGCTCGCCCAGACGGGCATTGGCCCGCTCCACCGCGTCCTGGAGCGCCGCCATGGCGTCGCCGTCGAGATCGCGGTCGAGCTGGCGGATGATGTGCATCGCCTCGGCGGAGGCGAGGTCACCTGCGGCGGCACCGCCCATGCCGTCGGCGATGACGAGCAGCCGGTTGCTGGCGTAGCCGGAGTCCTGGTTGGCCTGTCGGCGCAGACCGGTGTCGGTCAGCGCGACGTAGCGATAAGTGAGTGACGTCATGGACTACTTCTGGAGCTCGACGATGGTCTTTCCGAGTCGGACGGCGATGCCGAGACCGATCGGAATGGGTGAGGTGATGCGTTGACTGCCGAGGTAGGTGCCGTTGGTGGATCCGAGGTCTTCGACGAACCACTGCTCACCGTTGGTGGCAAAGCGTGCATGACGGGTCGAGACGTAGTCGTCGTCGAGCCGGATCGCGGCGTCCGTCCCGCGGCCGAGCAGGATGGGCGTGTCGCCGAGCGGCACGCTCTGTCCGGCGTTGGGACCCGAGACGACCTGGAGCTTGGTGGGTACGCCGCGTGCCGGCTTGCGCGACTTGGTCGACGGCTTGGACTTGGTCTTGCTCTTGGTCTTGGTCGGCCGAGACTGCGTGGGTGCCTTGGTGCCGAAGATGTCGGAGCGGATCACCGACACGGCGGACAGCACGAACAGCCAGAGCACCGCCAGGAAGGCGAGCTTGATCAGCGTCAGCGTGAGCTCTGACATCAGGAATTCTCCGACAGGCGAACGACGATCACGGTGTTGCCGAGGCGAATCTCCGAGCCATCGGTCACGACCCCACTGCCGACCTTGTGGCCGTTGAGGATCACACCGTTCGTGGAGTTGAGATCGGTCACGGTGACATCGGTGTCGCCACCGTTTCGGCTGACGGCAATCTGCGCGTGGCGGCGCGAGATGCCGGGATCGTCGATCTTGAGGTCGGCCTCGTTGCCGCGTCCGATCACGACGCCCGGAGGGCTGATCGGGTGCTTCATGCCGTTGACCTCGATGATGACTCCGGAGGAGCGGATCGGCGGTATCGGTCATGCGCTGGCCCTCGACGGGCGTCACGGCCGAGTTGGTGCGGCTGCGTACGCGGAAGCGTCCCGTGCTGAGCTCTCCGGTCTGCTTGAACTCGATGTGCAACGGGCCGGTCATCGTGTAGCGCTGGTCGACGACGTGCTCTCGCACGAGAGTCGCGAGCTCTTCGGCGAGGGTGCCGCTGAAGGGCGCGAGGCGTTCGAAGTCGGTCGGCGACAGCTCGACCGTGAAGTCGTTGGGCACCAGCATGCGTTCGCGCGACAAGATGTGTGCGGAGTTGTCGACCTCGCGCTGGAGTGCAGCCGCAATCTCGACTGGCTGGACCGCGCTGCGAAAAGCGCGCGCGAAAGCACCGGTGACGGCTCCTTCGAGCCTCTGCTCAAATCGCTGCAGCACCCCCGCCATCAGCCTCCGCCTTTCGTCGTCTTCTGTGGTGTTCCCTGCGATCGTATCGGGCTGGGCCCTGACGGCCACATGTCCAGTGTGGTCGGGCGTGAGGAAACGCACCCCATTTCAGCCTGTTAGACTCATTCCTCGGTCCTGGACACACATTTCCGGGACCGCACGCGCGAGTGGCGGAATGGTAGACGCGCTGGCTTCAGGTGCCAGTGTCCGCAAGGGCGTGGGGGTTCAAATCCCCCCTCGCGCACATATGACTCTGGCCCCCAACACGGTTTTCGTTGGGGGCCAGAGTCATGTATTTGGTTGGTGGATTTGGGAGGAGCCGAAGCGAAGTGGCCTGAGTTCTCTCGATGGGTGAGGTGCTTGCCACTTCGCGCAGGTGAGGGCGGATCTGGGACCTATTTGCCGGCGAGGCGCCAGTACTGACGCTTCTTGACGTCGCGCACCACGACTCCGACCTTGGCCGCTTCGGCATGCAGCTCGACGATGTCGCTGGACTTGTCGGCGTCGATCGCGATCTGGCGAGCGCGCAGGATCGCGTTGCCATGATCGCCGAGGCCCGGCACCCCATCGACCCACCGGCTGAACTCGGCTTCGTGCGGATCGTTCTCGTGCCACGGATAGCCGTGTGCTTGGAAGGCCGCCTGGAGCCTGGCCGGTTTGTGATCCGTCTTCTGCCGCACCAGCTCACTGGTGTCGCGCGCCTGGAGGACGAGAGTCTTGCCATCGGCAAAGACCGAGTCGATCTGGTCGCGCCGGTAGGAGCGAGCCTGGTCAGCGGTCTTGACCTCGACACCGGTGTCGCTGATCTCGATCGACACGACCTCGTCGTACGCCGTGAGAGTGACGAGTACGCCCACCACTGCGCCGATCGCGACGACAATCAGCGTCATCACGGTCCCAGAGTGCTCGTAGATCGCCTCAAGGAGTCTGGAGAACGGCAGCGACTTCCCCTCGGCCCAGCCCGGCAACTGCGCGAGCAGCCAACCGGCAGCTGCACCGACGAGCGGAAAGGCGACCCACAAAAACACGTGATACCAAGGCGAATGCTTGACGATGGTCAGGTTGCTGGGCGTGGTGGGAGCCATGCCGACATGGTGCCACGGGGAGACTGCCTCCCAGCAGAATTCAGCTGGCGATGGAGGGCTGGCCGACGAGCTCTGCTCGTTCGGACTCGCTGAGGCCACCCCATACGCCGTATGGCTCCTGCACGCGGAGCGCATGCTCGCGGCAGGGCTCGATGACGGGGCAGCGTCGACACAGTTCCTTGGCGGCGTCTTCACGCCGTACGCGCTTGGCGCCTCGTTCGGCCTCCGGCGAGAAGAAGACCTCAGAGTCCATGTCCATGCAGATGCCGGCGTACTGCCATTCGTACATTTCCATCAGGGGGAGGGGGAGCCGCTTGATGTTGACCATGGCCCTCAATTGCCCCGAACCGCCAGGTCCTAAACATCATTTTCTCCAGCTCGCAACCGCAAGAGTGGTGATGCTCCCGTGGTCGTTGGATGATCATGCGGTGAGCAGGGAGAATCCGCAGGCCGCGGGCAGGCCGCGTAGAGCAGCGATCGGCGGGGTGCTCGTCTCGCTCGTGCTCGGCGCGTGTGCTGTTGCCGCGTTGATCGTCGTCTTCACCCAGGTCGGGGACCCCTGCCCGGCGTTCGATGACGAAGGACCGATGGCTGCCCCGCACTCGCCGTACGCCCGGGTCATGTGTGAGCCGGTCGTCACCGCGCAGCTGCTGCCGATGAGCGAGGTCTCAGTGCCCCCGGTAGCTCTCGCGGCCCTTGTCGCCGGGGCCGTGATCGCGGCAGTGCTCGTGTGGCGCCGGCCCGGCCTTTCGCGCCAGCAACTCCTCACGGGTCTGGCCGCTGTGCTCGTCGTCCAACCGCTGATGGTTGTCGCTCTGCAGTACGCACTTCCACGCGACTGCCTGAGTGGGCCCACCCTGACGGGCGACTGTGCTCGTGACCGGGAAGACCGCTGATGCGCCTGCCGATAGCATCACGTCATGAGTGAACCGCGGGTGCTGACGGAGATCGACGGCAAAATTGCGTATGTGTGGCTCAACCGGCCGGACAAACTCAACGGCGTCGACCTCGAGCTGATCGAGGAGCTCATCGCCGCAGCGACGGCGTTGAAGACCAATCGCGACATCCGCGCCGTTGTTCTGCAGGGCAAGGGCAGATCGTTCTGCGCCGGCCTAGATTTCGGCTCGGCGTTCAAGGACCGCAAGCGGGTGGCTCGCTTCTTCATCGCGGGCCCACGCAGTGTGAACAAGTTCCAGAAGGTCACCACCATCTGGCGCGAGCTGCCGGTTCCGGTCATTGCCGTGGTGCAGGGCCACTGCTACGGCGCGGGTGCGCAGCTGGCGGCCGGCGCTGACTTCAGGTTCACGACCCCGGACGCCACTTGGTCGATCCTCGAGGCCAAGTGGGGGCTCGTCCCGGACATGGGCGGCACGGTGCCCTTCAGCGATCAGATGAAGGCAGACGACGTCATGCGGCTGTCGATGACCGGCGAGCAGATCACCGGCTCTCGCGCCGCCGAGGTCGGCCTGGCGACCGAAGCGGTCGACGAGCCCATCAAGGCAGCGCTCGACCTGATCGACAAGATCGTGGAGCGTTCTCCCGACTCGGTGGCCGCCACCAAACGGTTGATCTACGCCAACCGACGCGGCGGTCTGCGAGCCGCCCGACGGCTGGAGCGCAAGTTGCAGGCTCGGATGTTCAAGTCGGGGAACACCAAGATCGCCCGCGAGGCAGCGATGGCAAAGCAGCCCGCGACATACGGACCACGCACCTTCGACTGACCTCGATCAGGGGGTCGGTACGACGACGATCACGCCACTGCCCTGCCCCGGCGCGCCGGAATCGTCACCGGGTGGCTGGATGTCGACAACCTCCAGGCTGAGAGCGCCGTCGCTGGTCTGGGCGGTGTCACCCTTCTTGACGGCAAGCTTCTCGTTGCCCCCTTCGGGCAGCTCGACGATGACCGTGCCGCCGTCGGTGTCGATGTTGACCGCGACGAGCCTGAAGTCGCCGTGCGACTGCGGAATGTTCTGCTTGAGGATCACAGATCCCTCCGGATAGTCGGTCTCCTTGGCTGCGTCCTCGTCACCACAGCCGCTGGTCATGGCGAGCAGGCCGACGACGACGGTGGCGACGAGCAGACGAACGATGCGGTGGTTCATGTCATTTCCCCGGATTGGCGACGTCGTAGCGGATGAAGCTGTCGGCGAACTCCTCGGGAGTCAGCTCGATAGGAGGATAGCTGTCGAGACCCCAAGGGTTGGCGAGCAAGACGGTGCCGTCATCGCGCACCTCGTAGACGTAATAGGCGTGGCCCTGGACGATCGTGTCGTTCTCGTAAAGCTCGTTTCGATCGTCGTGTGCGGTCGAGACGAGCACCGCGCCGCCGTCCGCAAGGGTGTCGCGGACCGAGTCGACCGAGGGCGCATCCATGTCGTCCCAGAAGCCGAATCCGTCGTCGTGGGTCTTGATGTCGGTGCCGGTGAACAGGCCCAGGGCCTTGGACGGCCAGTCACCCTCGATGTCGGTGTAGTCGCCGTAGTATTGCGCCGCTGCCTTCTCCAGCAAGTGCGGCCACAGCTCGTACGGGTCACCACCCGAGGCATTGTCGGCAAAGAGTGGGTCGCCGTCGACGGTGGGTATGTCGGGAGTGACCGTGACGTGGACCGGATCGTCACCGTCATACAGCGTCACCGTGTAGGTGCCGTTGGGGTTGGCCTCGATGAGGTCGCTGATTGCATCAGGGTTGGTGTTGGCCAAAGCCGCCATGCTCGCGATGAGCCAGCAGTCGCCGATCGAGCCCTGTACGACGTCGTGTGGGTCGACTCCGTCGACGAACAGCTCGTGCGGCACCTCGGTGTACTCGGCGTCGTCGACCGGACTGCTGCCTTCGCCGGCGTCATCGCCACCAACCTCGTCAAAGTCCGGCTGCACCTCGTCGGTGAACGTCGACAGTCGCTGCATGGTCGCTGACGACGCCTTGGAAGCGATCATGCTCCACATCTCGCGGCGACGTTCGCGCGACCAGCCGGATCCCCACATGCCGTCGTCGAGCTCGTCCATCCAGTGCGCGAGCTCGTCGTCGGACATGTCTGCGATCACGGCGTCGAGCTCGGTGCCGGACAGGTCGTCGAGCATCTCCTCGATGTCCTCGAGCTCTCCGCTGCGAACGCCATTCCATCCGCCGTCCAGCTTGTCCTCGAAGGTGTCGATGCCGTCGTCGACGTTGTCTTGTTCGAAGGGGACGGTCGGCGCATCCTCCTCGGGGCCGTCGGTGCCCGAGGAGTCGTCGCTCTCATCGGGAGCTTCGTCGTCGGGACCTGGCGTGCTGGGCGGCTGTCCGCTGACAGCTCCGTCGTCGGTCGCCCCGGTGACGTCTCCGGTCTCGGCCGCGGTCGTCGTACCGCCACACGAAGGAGCTGCGCCGCCGGATGCCGAGGTGACCAGTCCGCCGACCTTGCATGACACGGTCTCGGCAACGTCAGAACGCATTGCGAGGGCGCCGACGATGACGATGATCGCGAGCCCGATCACGAGATATTCGAGGGAGACGACTCCTCGTTCGAGGCGCTGTGCCGCCGGTCGCATGCTTCCCCCATTGCTGCGCATGACCTTGACGCTAGTTTTGCTGCCGCCCCACCGGTAGGGACGATGGTGGGGGGAGCGCAGTCCCAGTTTCACTGCTGACAAGCGGGTTCAGCCAGCGTTGCTAGGGTGGCCCGGTGGCCGATGAGAAGAAGAGCAAGAAGGTAGCCAACCAGTACGAGCGTGGCTATGACTACACCAAGTACTGGGACAACCGCGACTACGAGAACGCCGCGGAGCACATTGCGATCCGACGGCTCCTCAAGGGTCAGCACTACGGCAGCGCTGCAGACATCGGCGGTGGCTTCGGTCGGCTGTGCATCCTGCTTCGCACGTTCGCCGACAAGGTGACCTTGGCCGAGCCGGCTGCGAGCCAGCTGGAGGCTGCCAAGAAGGTGCTCGACGGGACCGACATCGTCCAGGCACAGATGCAGGCAGATGATCTCAAGTTCGCCGACGGCGAGCTCGACCTGGTGACGATGGTGCGGGTGATGCACCACCTGCCCGAGCCGGCAGCTGAGTTCGCCGAGATCGCCCGGGTGCTGGCGCCGGGTGGCACCGCGATCATCGAGGTCGCCAACTACGGCCACTTCAAGAACCGTCGTCGCCACAAGCGCGAGGGCAAACCACTCCCCGCCGAGCCGGTGAGCATCCGCACGGTCAAGGCCGACGAGCCCGACGCGATCGCCTTCGTCAACCACAACATCGACACCGTCATCGGTCAGCTGGCCGAGGCCGGTCTGACGCTGGAGAGCAAGCTCTCGGTGTCGAACCTGCGCAGTGAGCGGATCAAGCGCGCGCTGCCCAAGGGCGCCATGCTGGCAATCGAGCGGGCGACCCAGAAGCGGCTGGCGCGCAGCAACTTCGGGCCCAGCATCTTCCTCAAGCTCCGCAAGAACTGAGTTCAATCCACAGGGCCTTTCGACCGGCTCAAGGGGCGTGGGTGAGCACTGGGCCGGCTGCTCCTTGAGCTTGTCGAAAGGACCTCAGTCGCTAGATGGCTGGCGATTGCGGGCGAGGTTGGGCAACGCCGCGTAGTCACCGCGAATCAGCGCCTCGCGCTTGGCGCGGGACCAACCGTGAATCCTTCGCTCCGCGCCCCACGCATCGACGACTCGCTCGTACTCGTACGCGTAGACGAGTCTTACCGGTAGTCGCCTGCTGGTGTACACCCCGCCAAGACCCTGGTTGTGCTCCCAGAGTCTGGACTCAAGGTTGCGTGTGCTGCCGACGTAGTAGGAACGGTCTGAGCACTCGACTATGTAGACGTACGGCACACCGCTATCCGACAGCAGTCGCGCATCCGTGTCACCCCTTCAATCCACAGGGCCTTTCGACAGGCTCAAGGGGCGTGGGTCGAGCGTTGGGTCAGCCGGCGGTGGCGTAGCGCTTGGCGGCGCGCTCCTTGGCCTTGGCTGCCTCGATCTCGCGATCCTTGGGCGGCGCCGTGGTCACCAAGTCCTCCAACAGATGGCCGGTGATGTGGGCGATCTCGGCCACGGCGCGGTTGAAAGCCTCCTCGTTCGCCTTCGACGGCTTGGTCGATCCGCTCACCTTGCGGACGTACTGGAGAGCAGCGGCCTGGACCTCGTCATTGGTCGCAGCCGGCTCGAAGTTGTGAAGGGTTCGGATGTTTCTGCACATGTCCCGAGACTAGAACAACGGCTAGATGACGTCGAGGCGTTTCAGCACGTCGCGCACATGGGTGAGGGCGTTCTTCTGGTTCAGGCCCATGGTGTCGCCGAAGTAGAGTCCGTCGCCGATGAGCTGGATCGTACGGGCCAGTGACTCGTCGCCGAGGTGCTCGCTCAGCACCGTGAACCATCCTTCGCGGAGGTCGGCGAGCGCATCTGAGGCGCGTGAGTCGTGTTCCTGGGCGATTCGGGCGGCAGCCACGAGAGCCCGATCGAAATCGCTGCCGGTGTGGGCGGAGGTCGTCAGGTAGAAATCGACGGGTCCCTTCTTGGCAGTCCGCATCTTGGCAGCGTCCGTGGCGCCCTGCTCGCGGAGTCTCGCCAGCATCGCCTCGACCAGCTCGTCCTTGCTGTGGAAGTGATACAGCAGGCCACCCTTGGACACCTTGGCGTCGGCGGCGACGGCATCGAGCGTTGCGGCCCGGCTGCCGGCGGTCACCAAGAGCGTCTCGAAGGAGTCGAGGAGCCGATCGCGCGTCGATCGTTCGGTGGCTGCCATGCACCCACACTATCCGCGCGTCGAGCCAGTGCCGATCGGGACGGCGGTGCTGCAACGAACCGCTCGTTCACCTCCTCGTACGGAGGGGAATATCACAGACGTCTGGCTCGTTACTATACCGTCTAGACGGTATAGTGGAGCCTCGATCGAAATGGAAGGTGGTGCAGACATGACAGACCTGGTGGATGGCAAGCCCTTGCGTCGCTACACGACGGACACGACGCCGCGTGCAGGAACACGTGAGTGGATCGCGCTGGCGGTTCTGATGCTGCCTGTCCTGCTGACCTCGATCGACAACACGGTGCTGAGCTTCGCGCTGCCGCAGGTCAGCTCCGCCTTGCGTCCGACCGGCGAGCAGATGCTCTGGCTGGTCGACATCTACCCGCTGATGCTCGCTGGCCTACTCGTCCCGATGGGCAGCCTCGGCGACCGCATCGGACGTCGGCGACTGTTGCTCATCGGAGCATTTGGTTTCGGCATCGCTTCGGTGTGCGCTGCATACAGCCCCAGCGCTGAGGCGTTGTTCGCCTCGCGTGCTCTGCTCGGCGTGTTCGGCGCGACCCTGATGCCTTCGACGCTCTCATTGATTCGCAACATCTTCGAGAACCGTGAGGATCGCCGACTCGCGATCGCTGTCTGGGCTTCGATGTTCGCCGGTGGAGCCGCACTCGGCCCGGTCGTCGGAGGGTGGCTGCTCGAGCGGTTCTGGTGGGGCTCGGTGTTCTTCATCAACGTCCCGATCATCATGGTCTTCCTGATCGCAGCGGTCGTGCTGCTCCCCGAATCGCGCGATCCGCGCCCGGGCCGCATCGATGTGCCGAGCATCGGTCTGTCTCTGGCCGCAATGCTGCCGATCGTCTTTGCGATCAAGCAGCTGGCCGAACACGGCCTCAGTGACCTCATGGTCGCGAGCCTGACACTCGGCGTCCTCAGCGCGGTGGTGTTCGTACGACGTCAGCGACGAATCGTCGACCCGATGATCGACCTCGCGTTGTTCTCCGACCGGGTGTTCAACGGAGCGATCGTGGCGAACCTGCTGAGTCTCATGGGGTATGCGGGATTCATCTTCTTCGCCGCGCAGTTCCTCCAGCTCAGCATGGGCTTGTCACCCATGTCTGCTGCGACGGCGCTGCTTCCGGGACTGCTCGTCACTGTGCTCGGCGGATTCGCCGCTGTTCGGCTGGTCCGATTCGTGCCGGCTCGTGTCCTGGTGGCGGCGAGCTTCATGATGTCGGCCTCGGGATATGCCATCGCGGCGTTCATCGGTACGCCGTCGACCTGGTCGATCACGATCGCGTTCGCCGTGCTCGGCCTGGGCATCGGGATCGCCGAGACGTTGACCAACGACCTCATGCTCACCAGCGTGCCTCAGCACAAGGCGGGTGCCGCCTCGGCAATCTCGGAGACGGCGTACGAGATCGGCGCAGTCCTCGGTACCGCTGTACTCGGCAGCGTGCTGACCTCGACGTACCGTTCGCACCTCACCGTGCCGGCGGTGGCGAAATGGGGCGAGAACGACTCGTCATTCGAGTCGTTGGGCGGCACCGTGCAGTTTGCGGCGTTCTACCCGAACATGGTCGGCGAACAGCTGCTTGCTTCCGCGCACGCCGCATTCGACCTGGGTGTGCAGCGCACGTCCGCCGTTGCCATCGTCATCGCGTTGGCGGCGGCTTGGGTAGCCTGGCGCACGCTGAAGGACGCCTGACCGTACGCTCAGGCCGGTGGGCTGAGGAAGCCCTGAGCCTTGGTGCCGGATGAGTCGAGGCTGTCGCCAAGCTTGCCGAGCGCCTTGCCGACATCGCCGAGGATGTCTGCCAGACCGACCAGGTCTTCGGCGAGACCGCCGAGGCTCGAGGTCGTTCCGTGGATCGTCTTGGCGGCGCCGGAGAGCTGCTTGGCGGGCCCACCCATCAAAGGCACGCCCTTGATGTCATCGGCGGCGTCGGTGACGAACTTGGCTACCGACGCGAGGCTCTCGGCGATCGAGCCGAGCGTGGTGGCGCTGCTGCCCAACCGGGTCGTGGCACCGGACTTGCCGTCATCGCCGACCAGGGCCAGTCCGGCCGCGCGTGCCTGACCGCCGGCCTCCGACAACCCGTTGGCGAGCGTACGGATGAGGTCGGGAATGTCCTTGGCGAACTGGGCGCTGTTGGCGAGGTCGTCCTTGTTGTCCCACACGAGGTCGATGACCTCCTGCAACTTCTTGGAGTCGAAGCCGCCGAGCAGCTTGCCGAGATCCACCATGTTTGAGCTCCTCAGGGCTTGGGGTGCTCGAAATCCTAGGGCACGGCAGGGAACAGGTGCTCGAGCTCTCGTTGGACGTGAATGCGGGCGGGATTCGTGTGGCTCGAGGCCCTCCACAGCGAGCTGACCCGTCGTCGAGGAGTGGGATCGACGACCGGCACGGCAGTGACGCGCGGCGAGAGCGACTCGCGTCCCAGCCGGGGTACGAGAGCGACGGCAACTCCGTGCTCGACCATCGCGGCATGAGTTGAGTAGGAGCCGTCGAAGTAGCGCATGTCAGGCCGTTCGCCGTGGATCGCGAACATGTGCACCAGCCATTCGTGGCAGATCGTCCCGGCCGGGGTTGCCACCCATGTCTCGCCGAGCAGGTCCATGGGGGTTACAGAATCGCGAAGTGCCAGGCGGTGATCCCACGGCAGGAGCACGTCGGCCTCGTCGAGCAGGAGCTCGTGCTGCTCCACCGTGACGGGCACCTCGAGCGGGAGTGTGTTCCAGTCGTGGACCAGGGCGAGGTCCGCTCCGCCGCGTTCGATCAGGGTGACACCTTCGCGGGGCTCGATCTCGGTGACCGTGACGGTGAGGTCAGGCGCCGAAACGCCGAGACGCGCCAGCAGCGGGGCGACGATTCCCCTCGATGCCGTCGAGAAGGTCGCGAGTCGAAGGGACCCTCGCAATTCCTCCGCTCCGCCAACCGCGAGGTTCTCGATCAGCTCAAGCTCTGCGAGCAGCAGCGTTCCGCGCTCGGCGAGGAGCCTTCCACGCTCGGTCAGGATCACGGTGCGACCGACCCGCTCCAGCATCGGCGCGCGGCTCTGACGCTCGAGCTTCTTGATCTGCTGGGAGATCGCTGACGGGGTGAAGTCGAGAGCCCCGGCGGCCGCCACGATGCTTCCGTGGTCGCGCACGGCGATCAGCGCGCGTACGGCACCTAGGTCAATCATGAAGCAATCGTACGTTGTTTCGTCCAGAAACAGTTGCTGGTGCTTCATGGATACACGGGAGAGACTGATTGCATGCCACTCAAGCACAGTGCACTTGCGATCGTGGTCATGGTCATCTGGGGCGTGAACTTCGTGGTCATCGACGAGGGCCTCGCAGACGTCCCACCGCTGCTGTTCCTGTGCTTGCGCTTCATGCTGGTCGCCCTGCCCCTGGTGTTCTTCATCCCTCGACCGAAGGCAAGCTGGAGGGCCGTCGTCGCGGTCGGCACGTTCATGAGCCTCGGTCAGTTCGGGCTGCTCTACATCGCCCTGGACCTGGGAATGCCCTCAGGGCTTGCGTCGCTGATCCTTCAGGCGCACGTCATCATGACGATCACCATCGCAGCGATCGTGTTGCGGGAGACGCCGTCAACGCGCCAAGTGATCGGCGCCGGTATCGGGTCCGCCGGTCTCCTCGTGGTCGTCGTCGCCCACGGAGCGACGGCGCCCGTCCTGCCGGTGTTGGTGATGCTCGGGGCGGCGCTCTCGTGGGCGACGGGCAATGTGGTCGCCCGCAGTGCTGGTGTCACCTCAGGGTTGTCACTCGTCGTGTGGTCGGCACTGGTGGTGCCTGTCCCGGCCTTCTTGCTGTCGCTTGCAGTCGACGGACGCGGTGAGGTGGAGAGGGCGCTCACCCACTTGTCCCCTCTGGCGATCGGGAGCACGGTCTACACCGCGATCGGCGCATCGCTGATCGGGTACGGCATCTGGAACTCCCTGCTCGCCCGTCATCCAGCAGGTGCGGTGGTGCCGTTCGTGCTGCTCGTTCCGGTGGTCGGCATCCTGGCGGCATGGCTCGTGCAGGATGAGGTGCCTACGGTTCTTGAGCTGGTCGGAGGGGCAGTGATGCTGGCGGGCGTGGCCACAGCAACCATCACGGCCACTAGGCGAGCAGCGCTGACCGCGCCATGAGTCGGAGACGTTCGCGCATGGCCGCCTCGCTGATGCGTGCGCTGTGCGGGGTGGAGTTGAGCAGCCCGAAGGTCGCCTGGACGGCGGCGCGTGCTTCAGACGGGACGAGGTCGGCGCGCAGCTCACGGACCGTGGCGACCCATACGTCGATGTAGGCAAGCTGCAAGGACCGGACCTCCTTGCGGCCGGTGCTGTCGAGATTGGCCCATTCGCGTTCCTGGATGACGATCAGCGCGGGATTGCCGAGTGCGAAATCGATGTGCCAGGCGATCAGGGCGTCGAGGGCGGCATCGGGATCGGCCGCCGCAACGGCGCGCGCCTGTCCCTCGGCGAGCAGGCGCTTGCTGATCGCCGTGAGCGACTGGGTGAGGATGTCGCCCTTGCTGGTGAAGTGCTTGTAGAGAGCAGGGCCCGATATGCCGCAGGCACTTCCGATGTCGTGCACCGACACGCCGTGGAACCCTCGCTCGGCGAACAGCGCAGCGGCGATGTCGAGGATCTGTTGTTGCCGTGGCGCACTCACGTACCCAAGCCTAGCCGACTTCGGTTAACGACTGTTAACCTTTCTGGCATGAGGGAACTTGTCGAGGAGCTGCGCACGCGGCTGACCTCCGTACGTCTCGGCGGCAACGAGAAGTCGCGCCAGCGCCACGTCGACCGAGGCAAGCTGTTGCCGCGAGACCGGATCGACCACCTACTCGATCCGGGGTCGCCGTTCCTCGAGATCGGCGCCCTCGCGGCATACGAGATGTATGGCGGCGAGGTACCCAGTGCTGGGGTCATCGCCGGCATCGGCCGGGTCAGCGGGCGCGAGTGCGTCATCGTTGCCAACGACGCGACCGTCAAGGGTGGGACCTACTACCCGATGACGGTCAAGAAGCATCTGCGTGCGCAGACCATCGCAGCCGAGAACCATCTCCCGTGCGTCTACCTGGTCGACTCAGGCGGTGCCTTCCTGCCCATGCAGGACGAGGTGTTTCCTGACCGCGAGCACTTTGGTCGCATCTTCTTCAACCAGGCGCGGATGTCTGCGGCACAGATCCCGCAGATCGCGGCCGTGATGGGATCGTGCACGGCCGGCGGAGCGTACGTTCCGGCCATGAGCGACGAGACCGTCATCGTCAAGGATCAGGGCACGATCTTCCTGGCCGGTCCACCACTGGTGAAGGCCGCGACAGGCGAGGTCGTCACGGCCGAGGATCTCGGTGGTGGTGACGTCCACGCGCGGACGTCCGGCGTCGTCGACCACCTGGCTGATGACGATGAGCACGCGCTGCAGATCGTCCGTTCGATCGTCGGGACCCTCGAGCGGCCGACGAGCACACCGCCACCGCATGAGTCGGTCGAACCGCGCGAGGATCCCGAGACCCTGTACGACGTGGTCCCGGTCGACGGCCGCACCCCCTACGACGTACGTGAAGTCATCAGTCGCATCGTCGACGACTCACGACTCCACGAGTTCAAGCCTCTCTACGGCGAGACCCTGGTGTGCGGATTCGCCCGTATTTGCGGCTATCCCGTCGCGATCGTCGCCAACAACGGCATCCTGTTCAGCGAGTCCGCGCTCAAGGGTGCCCACTTCGTGGAGCTCGCCAACCAGCGCGGCATCCCGTTGGTGTTCCTGCAGAACATCACCGGTTTCATGGTCGGCAAGGAATATGAGAACCGCGGCATCGCCAAAGATGGCGCCAAGCTCGTCACCGCCGTGGCCTCCTCGGTCGTCCCCAAGTTCACCGTCGTGATCGGCGGCTCGTACGGTGCCGGCAACTACGGAATGTGCGGGCGGGCGTACGACCCGCGCTTCCTGTGGATGTGGCCCAACGCGAAGATCTCGGTCATGGGTGGTGAGCAGGCCGCAGCCGTGCTGGCCACCGTCAAGCGCGACGGAATGCAGGCCCGTGGCGAGGAGTGGTCGGCCGACGAAGAGGCCGACTTCCGCGCGCCGATCCGAGAGCAGTTCGAGGAGCAGGGCTCGCCCTACTACTCCTCTGCCAGGCTCTGGGACGACGGCATCATCGACCCGGTCGACACCCGACGCGTGCTGGCAATGGGCTTGCAGGTGGCCACCGCCGTACCCACCCCCGAACCACGCTTCGGCGTCTTCAGAATGTAGTTGTTGAGATGGTTACGTCGCGCTGTTTCTCCCGTGTCCAAGTTCCCGGCCGTCCGTTGGGTGCCTGTTCTTTGTATCGAGTTGGTGGCGAGGAGATGGTTACGTCGCGCTGTTTCTTCCGTGTCCAAGCTCCCGGCCGTCGGTTGGGTGCCTGTTCTTTGTATCGAGTTGGTGGCGACGAGATGACCACATCACGCACGATCCCCTTGCCGAGCCGAGCCTGTCGTTGCGACGACAAGAGTCGAGACAGCCAATGACCTTCACCAGTGTTCTTGTTGCCAATCGTGGCGAAATTGCTCGCAGAGTGATCTTGGCTTGCCGCGAGGCGGGCCTGCGCAGCATCGCGGTCTACTCCGACGCCGATGCCGATGCACCATACGTACGGCTTGCCGATGACGCCGTCCACCTCGGGCCCACACCGGCCACCGAGTCGTATCTCAGCATCGACAGGCTGCTTGCTGCGGCCAAGGAGTCAGGCGCCGAGGCGATCCATCCCGGCTACGGGTTCCTGTCCGAGCGTGCTGAGTTCGCCCGCGCCGTGGCGGGCGCCGGCCTGGTGTTCATCGGGCCAACGGCAGATGTCATGGATGCGATGGGGCGCAAGGATCGGGCACGGGCGATCGCCGAGGAAGCCGGAGTGCCGGTCACCCCGCAGTTCGATCCAGCAGCGGTGCCGGCTGACGCATACCCGGTGCTGGTCAAGGCGGCGGCCGGAGGTGGCGGCAAGGGTATGCGCATCGTCACCGATGCGGGGGCCTTTCCAGCAGCACTCGAGGCAGCGCAGCGGGAGGCCGCAGCGTCCTTCGGTGACGACACGATGCTGGTCGAGAAGTACATCGAGTCAGGGAGGCATGTCGAGGTCCAGGTCTTCGGGGACGAGTCGGGCCACGTCGTCCACCTCTTCGAGCGCGACTGCTCGGCGCAACGTCGGCACCAGAAGGTGGTCGAGGAAGCGCCGGCCTTCGGCCTCGGCGACGACCTCCGGGCAACCCTTCAGCAGTCGTCCGTGGCCCTGTGTCAGGCAGTCGGCTACACCGGCGCCGGCACGGTCGAGTTTCTCGTGGCTGATGGCGCCGCGTACTTCCTGGAGATGAACACTCGCTTGCAGGTCGAGCACTGTGTCACCGAGGAGATCACCGGGCTCGACCTGGTGCAATGGCAGCTCGAGGTCGCCGCAGGCCGCGACCTCCCACTGTCGCAGGACGAGATCAGCTGCACGGGCCACGCGATGGAGGTCCGGGTCTATGCCGAGGATCCGTATGCCGGCTTCCTCCCGCAGGCCGGACGAGTGCTCGATGCGGCCTGGCCGCTCGACGCGCGCGTCGAGACCGATCTGCAGCGCGATCAGGAGGTGTCGACCGCGTACGACCCGATGCTCGGCAAGATCATCGTCTCGGGTGCCGATCGCGACGAAGCCATCGAGCAGATGGTCGGAGCGCTGGATGACACCGGGCTGTTCGGGATCACCACCAACACCGGATTCCTGCGCCGCCTGGTGGCCAGCAGCGAGTTCGCTGCGGGAGCGGTGCACACGGGATGGCTCGACAGCGACGCCGCAGCCGATCTGCTGGAACGTCCTCAGGTGCCGGAGGACGCGGCGCGTGCTGCGGCGGTGCTGTGGGCAAGCTCGGCGATGACTGACGGCGACACCCCGATGTCGGTCAACGACGGCTGGCGCTCCGGCGCTGATCCGGCTCCGACGTTGGTGGCCCTGCGCGACCAGGACGACCGGTTGTGGTCGTTCGGGCTCGGCGAGGATGCGTTCGTTGACGCAGACGTGCTGGCGATCATCGACCGCTCCGACGTCTCGATCGCGTGGCAGGGTGAAGTCTGGCGGTTCGAGATCCCTGATCCGATGCGGGGCGGACATCGGCGTGGCGCTTCGACCGACGCGGACGTCATCTCACCCATGCCGGGGACTGTGCTGCGGGTCGACGTCGCCAGCGGCGAGGCGGTCACCCTCGGCCAGCAGCTGGGTGTCGTCGAGGCAATGAAGATGGAGCTCGCCCTCCTGGCGCCCTACGACGGGGTCGTCAGCCATGTCGGGGCTGCAGCAGGTGACCAGGTGCCGATCAAGCACCTGCTCTTCACGGTGGAGCCGGCATGACGCTCCCCATGGTGGTCACGAGCCCAGATCTTGCGCCGACGGTGCACATCTACGAGGTGGGCCCGCGCGACGGACTGCAGAACGAGTCGTTCATCGTGCCGACCGAGACCAAGCGCGAGTTCATCGAGCGGCTGGTCGCGGCCGGTCTGCGGACGGTCGAGGCAACGAGCTTCGTGCATCCCAAGTGGGTGCCGCAGCTCGCTGACGCCGAGGAGCTCGTGGCGCAGCTGGCGCTCGACGGTCCGGTTCCGTTGCCCGTGCTGGTGCCGAACGAACGCGGCCTCGAGCGGGCGCTCGCGGCCGGAGCCACCCACATTGCGATCTTCGCCAGTGCCACCGAGACATTCGCCCAGAAGAACCTCAACTCAACGCTCGACACCCAGTTCACGATGTTCGAGCCCGTGGTCGCCCGGGCCCGTGCTGCCGGTGTCGACGTGCGCGCGTACGTGTCGATGTGCTTCGGCGATCCGTGGGAGGGCGAGGTGCCGATCGGTCAGGTCGTCGAGACCGGCCGGCGCCTGCTCGACATGGGCGCATCGCAGCTGTCGATCGGCGACACCATCGGAGTCGGGACGCCGGGCCACGTCGCCTCGATGATCCGGGCGTTCGCTGCGGAGGGGGTGGGCGCCAGTGCTCTGGCGATGCACTTCCACGACACCTATGGGCAGGCGCTCAGCAATGCGCTCGCGGCGATCGAGAACGGTGTCACCGACTCTCGACGCCTCGGCCGGCGGTCTCGGTGGCTGCCCGTACGCCGAGAGCGCCACCGGCAATCTCGCCACCGAAGACCTTGTCTGGATGCTCGAAGGGCTGGGAATCGAGCACGGTGTCGACCTTGATGCACTGGTGGCGACCAGCGTGTGGATGGCACAGCAGCTCGGGAAGGAACCGGCCAGCGCGGTGGTGCGGGCGCGGGCCTAGGCCGACTGCGCCAGGCGTGCGGAGACGCGTGCCGACAGCAACGCGTATTGCTCGTCAAGGCGGGTGATCCCGGTGGGACGCCGGACCTCCATGGCGCCGATCACGTGCTCATCCGGCCCGAACTGCTCGAGGGTGAGATCGACCTGCTCGCCGTCAGGAAGCCGGTTCCACCAGTGGAAGTCGACGCGTTGCCCCTCGATGAAGACCTCGCCCATGACCAGCGAGCCGCCAAAGAAGTCGTGCAGCACCAGCGCAGTGGTGGCGCTCTGACCGCGGGCTGGGTTGTCGGGAGTCCAGTCGACGACATCCTCGGGTGCACAGGTGTCGGGCCCCCACGACTCGCGCAGGGCGAGGATCACGGCTTCTAGCGTCATGAGCACGACGCTAGGCGCCGGCACCGACAATCGCGTCAGGCGCCGCGGAGCCGCCGCTCCTTGAGCTCATCGGCGGCGTACGCACCGATCTGCCACGTCGCGTAGGCATCGCTGGAGCCGCCGACAGCGCCACCCAGGAACGGCACCCGACGGCCGATCAGGGTGACTGCGCGACGACCGGCCGTGCGGGCGACGAGCTCAGAGGTGACCTCGCGCGAAAGGGTCGCGTCGAGCGCCGGATCGTGCACTGGCGATGTCGCAAGGGCCATCGGGGAGGACGGCAGGCGCTTGCGTCTGAGCAGGTCGCGCACGGTGTCCTCGCCGAGCATGCAGGCCAGAATCGCGTTGCGCACGCGCGGGTCCTCAAGGTCGTAGCCCCGTAGGTGGGCGACGCCGGCCACCAAGTGGCACTGCACCAAGGTGACACCGACGACATTGGCAGGCATGGCCACCGCCATGGCGGCAAATCCGCCGAGGTTGGTCACGAAGCCCTGGACCCCGGCGAGGCCGACGTGCAGACGGATCAGACCGCGCAGGGCAAGCTCGACGTCGCCGTTGTGGTCGACGAGCTTGGAATCAGCGGTCGCGGCGGCCGAGCGCAACGGACCGATGCCGTCGATCGCCTGGTCGAGCACGGTGCGTACATAGCCGGAGGCCACCTGAGGCGCCAGCTTCGCGGCCGCGGTGGTCGTGACCTTGCTCCGGACTCCCATACGGTCAGCATATGAGCAGAGTCCTCACTACGCTGGGCGCCATGGGCCGTCCGTTCTCAGAGCAGGTTGCCGGTGAGCAATGGCGGCGTGAGGCCGAGGACTGGATCAGAGACCAGCTCGCCGCGGTGGACGCGCGCTCACCGGGGAGATCACCCAGCCGCGCATCAGACCGTGGTCGACCCAGCTGGTCGTGCCGACCGACGCCGGCGTGCTGTGGTTCAAGGCCAACGGTCGGTCGATGGCATTTGAGCCGTTGCTGCATGCCGAGCTCGCTCGGCTGGTGCCCGATGCGGTGGACGAACCGTTCGCGATCGATGCCGATCGAGGTTGGATCGTGACAGTCGACCGGGGCAGCACGCTCGGCGACAGCCACGAGCCCACGCCCGAAGACTGGCGAGGCCTGTTGGCCGAGACCGCGCGGCTGCAACGCGCACTGGCCGACCATCACGACGAGCTCGCCGCCACGGGGTTGCCCGACTGCTCGCCTGCGACTGTCCCCGAACGGTTCGACCGCATCGTCGAGACGTTCGCGGCCCTGCCGCCCGACCACCCGTCGCACATCCCGGCTGATGTCGAGGTCGACCTGAGCGCTCGGCGCTCGGCGATCGTCGACGCGGCGGCCCAGCTTGCAGAGTCGACGCTGCCGGTCACCTGGCAGCACGGTGATCTTCACCCGTGGAACGTGTTCGCGACGACCGATGGACTGAGGATCTTTGACTTCGGTGACGCCCAGTGGTCACACGCCGCCGAGGTGTTGAGCGTCCCGTACGGATGGATCGAGGCGCGAACACAGCTCCTGTGGAGCGACCTCGTCGACGCCTACGCCGACGAGTGGGGAGTGAGCGAGACGGATCTGGCCGACCAGTGCTCGGCCGCGGCACTGACCCAGCCCGTCAACCGCGCACTCACCTGGTGGGCCTGTCTGGCCGATGCGACAGCGGCCGAATGGGCCGAATGGGGAGACGCTCCGCTGCACCACCTCAAGCGCATCCTCGAGACGTGAAACCTCAGCCGCTACCGCCGTCGCCCTGGCGCTTCGAACCAGACCAGTGGCCCGAGGAAGACTGTGTCGCGTCGGGCGCAGACCTGGAGCCGGAGACCATCATCGAGGCCTACCGTCACGGAGCATTCCCGATGCCGCACGAGGGGGAGCTGCTGTGGTGGTCGCCGACCCGGCGAGGCGTCCTGCCCCGAGCCGGGATCCATGTCTCGCGCTCGCTGCGACGCTCACGTCGGCGTCTGTCGGTCACCGTGGACGAGTCGTTTGAGGAGGTCATCGATGCCTGCGCGGATCCTTCCAGGCCGGGCAGCTGGATCGATGAAGCGATCCGAGAGGCGTATGTTCGGCTGCACCGCCTCGGCTGGGCGCACTCGGTCGAGACACGTGACGCCGACGGCGCGCTCGTGGGTGGGCTGTACGGGCTCAACCTCGGCGGTTTGTTCGCCGGCGAGTCGATGTTTCATCGTGCGACGGACGCATCAAAGGTGGCGTTGGCAGCACTGACTGACATCGTCGGACCACGTGGTTTGATCGATGTCCAATGGAGTACGCCGCACCTGGAATCACTGGGAATTGTCCAACTTTCTCGGGCCGCGTACCTCGACGCAATCGCCCCGTTGATCGATGCGCCGCCACCTGCGGAGTGGTGGTTTTAGCACCAGGGAGATTCCCGCGTGCCCACGGGGGGTGAGGCCTCGTGACCCTGCGCTTTCATACAATGGGGAGCCGCACCCCCCCTATGAGGAGCACTTGTGGCCATTTCTCGCAACGAACTCGTTGCCGCCCTTGCATCAAAGGCCGGCACCAGCAAGACCGAGGCCGACGCCGTCCTTTCAGCATTCAGTGAGATTCTCGTAGAAGCTGTATCCGGAGGTGGCGACAAGGTCTCGATTCCCGGAATCCTTTCGGTTGAGCGCGTCGAGCGCGCAGCCCGCGTCGGTCGCAACCCCTCGACCGGCGAGACGATCGACATTCCTGCCGGCCACGGCGTGAAGTTGAGCGTCGGCTCGCGTCTCAAGGCAGCAGCCAAGTAGCACCACAGCTTCACCACCAAGCACAGCGCCACCGGGAGTCCGGTGGCGCTGTGCTTTTCATCAAGGGCAACGCGCCTAGGTGACGACGGGACGCCCGGCCGCTTCCCAGGCGTCCATGCCGCCGGCGAGGTTGACGACGTCGTGACCTTGCGCGTGCAGCCATTGGGTGGCGCGCGCTGATCGCCCTCCGACATGGCACACCACGATCGTGTGCGCCTGGCTGTCGAGCTCGTCCACCCGCATCTGCAACTCACCCAGGGGGATGTGGATGGCATCGGCGATGTGCCCCGCATTCCACTCGAAGTGCTCCCGTACGTCGAGCACCACGACGTCGGGTGGGAGGGACGGTGGAAGGGCGTGGACATCAGTTGTGGGGACGCTCTGCTCGGTCATGACGTCATTTTCCTCCACCTGCGCTGAGTACGTCATGGTGGCCTGATTCGGGCACCGGGTAGCGATGGACCCCTCCGAATGGTTACTTTGGACTATATGCAGGTGGATTACCGGAGTTCGCGTCCTCGTGCGGCTGCGGATTTCTCGGGCAGGTGGTGGGTGTGAAGACGCATGACATCGTTCGTCTCCCCTTCGAGCTCTCGACGCCGAGCATCGCCCGCACCCGGCTTGCGGCGTTCCTGACGGTGCACCGGGCGTCCAGTGCAGTCATTGACGACGCGCTGATCGTCATCAGCGAGATGATCGCCAACGCGGTGAGCCACGGTAGGCCGAAGCAGGATGGCACCATCGAGATCTCGTGGAGCATCAACGGCACTCTGCTCGAGCTCAGCGTGCACGACGGCGGCGTCAGCGAACCCCTCAAGCCGGTCGACTTCGACGAGGATTCGTTGAGCGGTCGTGGGCTGTCGATCATCAACCGCGTTGCCGATCGATGGTGGGTCGACATGTCGCAGGGCACCAGGGTCAATGCCGAGCTCGTCATGAGCCAGCACTGATCCCCCAGACTGCGTCCGCATAGACTCCCCCTTCGTGGGCAAGAAATCGCGACTCAAGAACAAGACCGTCAAGCAGCGCATGCCATTCATCGCGCGGACCTTCGAGGGTCTTCCCGGCGAGGCCGACTGGATTGCGTTGCGTGAGTTCGTCCCGTCGGCCACTGCTTACGTGAAGCTCAAGACCGGCCAGAGCGTACGAGTCTGCTCTTCGCTGCCCGGATCGGGCGCCGGCATCGTTCGACCCGACGGCGAGATCTGGCTCGGACTCCAAGTCGCCCACAACTTCGGCGACATCAGCCGCGATCTGGCGCACGTGGTCGAGACAGGGCTGGAGACCGAACCCGGCCGACCCATCCCCCTGACCGATCCCGGCGTCGGCCCGCGCATGCAGGACCTGGTCGATCCGGCGAGTCCGTTCGATGTCGACATGCACGACGGCTTCGACTACTGGGTCGCCGGCGTCGACGACTCACCCGAGACCGGCGCGGCTCTGGCCGAGGCCAATGAGAGCGTCGCGCCGACCGTGCGGCTGGACTCGGTCGGCTCGGCCTACTGGACAGAGATGGCCCCGCACCGCTATCTGCGCTGGGTCATGACCCACGACGAGAAGCAGCTGCTCGACGCGCTCGCCCGTATGCGGGTTGCCGGCACGGACACGCTGGGTGACGGCAGCAAGCTCATCGGCCACTTCCGGGCGCACGGACTGCTCGTCCCGGTGTGGGAGTTCGAGGTCGACGCTGCTGCGCTGGAGAAGCCGGCGGCGGAGTTTGCCAAGCGCCTCGATGAGGCGCTTGCCGACGACAGCCCGCTGACGTCGGAGCAGCGCTCGGCCCGTAGCGCGCTCACCAGCCGTCAGGTCACGATTCGCTAGTGGGTTGATCGGGCGCTGTCACACTTCGGTGGACTGTGTCGTCTGAGGGGTGAGTGGCGCACCTGCGCCGCAGAACGGAGTCGCCCCCCATGTCTCGTATCACCGCTGTCAGCCCGCAGGACGCCGGCCCGATCGTCAAGATCGGCTACCGGATGGCCCGCAAGCAGGTTGGTGAGGTCCCCGAGCCCTTCGCCGTGCTGGCGCACCATCGCAAGCTCTTCGTTGCCTCGGCGCGCCATGAGCTCGCGCTGCGGAAAGCCATGCACGTCGTTCCGGACGCGCTGATCCAGCTGGCCGTCTACCGGACCGCGTGGACGGTTGGATGCTCCTGGTGCGTCGACTTCGGTGCGATGTTGATGCGGTTGGACGAGCTCGACGTCGACCGGTTGAAGGAGATCGCCGATTTCGAGACCTCCGACAAGTTCACCGAGGCAGATCGCGAGGTGATTCGCTACGCCGACGCCATGACCGCGACCCCCATGTCGGTGACTGACGAGCAGGTGGCCGCTCTGGTGGCGACGTACGGCGAGGCAGGCGTTCTCGAGCTGACCTACCAGATCTCGCACGAGAACCAGCGAGCGCGAATGAACCACGCGCTCGGCATCACCGATCAGGGCTTTGGCTCCGGAGACTCCTGTCGCGTGCCCTGGGCTACCGAGTCGCCGGCCAGCCTTCGATCCTGACCCCGGCCTGCTTTTCAGGGTTGGCGATGTCGTAGGTCGCCCAGACCAAGCCGTCGCGGACGGTGAACCCCGCGACGCGTGGCGGCGAGCTCTGCAGCGCTGTCTCGCCTTTCCATCCGCTGTTCGCGACACCCAGCTGACCGTTGACGAGCACCGGTGTCAGCGCGTCGAGCGATCCGGGTCCGTAGCGGTTCTTCAGCCCCAGGAAGAACCGGGCGAACTTCTCAGCGCCGCGGATGACATTGACCGCCGTGCGGGTGGTGCCGTTGGCGTCGCCCATCACGATGGCATCCGGGTGCAGGGTGGCGACCACGGCGGCGAGGTCTCCGGTCGCCATGGCTTGAAGGAAGCGGCTCACTGCTTCGTTGTGTTCTTCGTCGGGTGTCGGCGGTGGCGGGGCCGCGACTGCTTTGCGCGCGCGTGAGGCGAGCTGACGAGCGTTCGCAGGGTCGACACCGAGGACTGCGGCGATCTCGTCGAATGGCACCGCGAAGGCGTCATGGAGGACGAACGCCACACGCTGCGCCGGTGGTAGAGCGTCGAGCACGACCAGCGCGGCGAAGCGGGCGTCCTCGTCGCGGACCACCGCGGCCAGCGGGTCGGTCGAGTCGAACGAGGTGACGATCGGCTCAGGCAACCACTGACCCACGTACGTCTCGCGCCGTGCCGCGGCCGAGGTCAGCCGGTCGAGACAGAGACGACTGACCACAGTGGTGAGCCAGGCCTGGAGGTTGGCGATGTCGTCTGCGGATGCGCCGTCGAGCCTGAGCCAGGCGTCCTGCACGGCGTCCTCGGCATCGACGACCGAGCCGGTGAGCCGGTAGGCGACCTTGAGCAGCCGAGGTCGCTCGGACTCGAATGCTTCAAGGGTTGCCGTCTGCATGGGCTCAGTCGCGGTCGATGGGGCAGGACATGCATCGCGGGCCTCCTCGACCCGAGCCCAGCTCGGAGCCGCTGATCGCAATCACCTCGATGCCGTGCTCGCGCAGGCGGGCGTTGGTCTGCTCGTTGCGCTCGTACGCGACCGCGAGCCGCGGACCGATCGCGAGAGTGTTGTTGCCGTCGTCCCACTGCTCGCGCTCAGCCGTCACGGCGTCGAGGCCGGTGTCGATCTGGTGCAGCTTGTCGATGCCCATGGCCCGGGCGGCGGCATCGAAGAATGATGCCTCGGTGCCGACGACCAGCTCGCCGGCCTCCAGGGTCACGGGGTGGGCTCGAAGGTTGCTGGCCATGTTGGGGTAGATGACGACGGTGTCGACGTCGACCATCGTGACGATCGTGTCGAGGTGCATCGTGGCGCGTTCCTGGGCGATCGGCACGGCGAGCACGATCTTGGCGAGACCTGCCTCCAGGGCTTCGCGGGCAAACCGTTCGAATCCGGCCGGAGTCGTACGTTCGCCGACACCGACGGCGAACACACCCGGGGCGAGCAGCAGGACGTCGCCGCCCTCGAGGTGTTCGAGATGTGGGCCGTGCGAACGCGGAACCCCGGCGAATCGTGGGTGGTGCTCGTAGATCACGCCCGTCAGCTCGGTCTCGCGAACGCGGGCCGGCATCGCGAGACTGGTGATCGCCACGCGCCCGGGGAGCCACACCGACGAGTCGCGGGTGAACAACAGATTGGGCAGCGGGTCGATCAGGAAGCCCTCGGGAGGGAGCAGGCTGGTGACGATGCTGCGGAACGTCCGGACCTCGTCGTTGCGGAGGCCAGCGGTCAGGGTCACGGCAAGCTCCGCGGGGGCCTGGTCTGTCATCACTCGGGCGATGTGGTCGCGCAAGCCGTCGCCGAGGCGCAGGCTCGCCGTGGTCGACTCGATGATGGTGGCTCGTACGGCGGCATCTGCGAGCGACTCGGTGAGCAGGTCCATCAGGTAGAGCACCTCGACGTCGTGATCGCGAAGGGCCTGCGCGAACGCGTCGTGTTCTTCCTGGGCCCGCTCGACCCACGGCACACCGTCGAACAGCAGCGAGTCGTTGTTGCGTGGTGTCAGACGGGCGAGCTCGGGGCCGGGTCGGTGCAACATGACCGTTCGCAGTCGACCGACTTCGCTGTCTGCACCCAATGCCATTCCAACACCCTAGTGAATTGTTCGCTCCCCGCTCGGCCTGAGGTTGGACGGTGGTCGGCCGGCGGTCTGGGGCAGTCGTACGCTGGACGGGTGGATTGGAATGACTACGACGCAGCCCTGTTCGACCTCGACGGTGTGATCACGCCGACGGCCGAGGTGCACATGCGCGCCTGGGCCACGATGTTCGGCGAGTTCCTGGAGAGCAGAGGCGTGGGCGAGCCGTACGTCGACGACGACTACTTCACCTATGTCGACGGCAAGCCGCGCTATGACGGTGTGCGATCTTTTCTCGAGTCACGAGGTATCGACCTGCCAGAGGGCGATCCGACTGACCCGCCGACCGCAGAGACGGTCTCAGGCCTCGGCAACCGCAAGAACGCGGTGTTCGAGCAGATCCTGCAGACCGAGGGTGTGGAGGCCTACCCCGGCTCGGTCGCCCTGGTGAAGGCGCTGCTTGCTCGTGGCACCAAGCTTGCGATCGTGTCGAGCTCGCGCAACGCACCAGCCGTGCTGAAGGCTGCCGGCATGCTCGACCATTTCCCGGTCATCGTCGACGGTCGAGTGGCAGCGGAGCGACACCTGGCCGGCAAGCCCGCCCCGGACACCTTCCTTGACGCGGCCAAGCAGCTCGGGGTGCCCAAGGAGCGGGCCGTCGTGCTGGAGGATGCACTTTCGGGTGTGGCGGCCGGTGGGGCCGGCGACTTCGGGCTCGTCATCGGTGTCAACCGTGGCGTGGGCGCCGACAAGCTGCTGGCTCATGGCGCAGATGTCGTCGTCGACGACCTCGATGAGCTGGTCGACGGAGGACAGGTATGAGCCCTTCACACGTTGCTCCTGCGAACCACGAGTTCATGGATCGTTCGCGTTTCCCGGTCGACGAGTGGCGCCTGGTCGAGAAGCACATCAATCCGACCGATCTCGGCACCACTGAGACCCTGTTCTCGGTCGGCAACGGCTATCTCGGCCTGCGCGGCAATGTCGACGAGGGCCGCGACTCGTACTCCCACGGCACCTACATCAACGGCTTTCACGAGACCTGGCAGATCCATCACGCCGAGGAGGCGTTCGGTTTCGCCAAGGTGGGCCAGACGATCGTCAACGCACCCGATGCCAAGGTCATCAGGCTGTATGTCGACGACGAGCCGCTGTTGCTGCCGATTGCCGATCTCGTCGAATATGAGCGGGATGTCGATTTTCGTTCCGGTGTCATGTCGCGGTCGATCCTGTGGCGCACACCCGGAGGCAAGCGGGTGCAGATCAAGTCCCGTCGCATGGTGTCGTTCACCCAGCGCCACCTCGCGGTGCTGACGTTCGAGGTCACGATGCTCGATGACCACGCGCCGGTCGCGATCTCCTCGCAGATCCTCAACCGCCAGGACGGCGAGGACGAATATCACGTCAGGTCGATGTCGATGGGTGAAGGCGTCGACCCCCGCAAGGCCAGCGAGATGCGCCACCGCGTCCTCATCCCCGAGAGCAATTCCGGCAATCTCGCCGACGGACGGGTGACGCTGGGCTACAAGTGCGCCGAGAGCGGAATGACGCTCGCCGTCGCTGCCGACCATCGCCTGGAGACGGCCAACAACTACACCAAGCGGATCCAGACCGATGACGACCTGGCCAAGCTGACCTACCGGATTGACGCCGAGCCCGGTCAGCCGATCACGTTGACCAAGCTGGTCAGCTATCACACCTCTCGGGGCGTACCGTCCCGCGAGCTTCTCGACCGCTGTCGACGTACTCTCGACCGCGCGCAGGAGGAGGGGCTCGACAAGCAGTTCGCCGACCAGCGCACCTTCCTTGACGAGTTCTGGGCGCGCTCCGACATCGAGGTGCCGGGCCAGCCCGACGTGCAGCAGGCGCTGCGGTGGAATCTGTTCCAGATCGCCCAGGCATCTGCGCGCGCAGAGGGCACCGGCATTGCCGCCAAGGGGGTGACGGGATCGGGCTACGGAGGCCACTACTTCTGGGACACCGAGGTGTACGTGCTGCCGTTCCTGACCTACACGACCCCGCGCGCGGCCCGAAATGCCCTGCGCTTTCGCTACACGCTGCTCGACTCGGCGCGCAAGCGTGCGGGTGAGCTGGCGCAGAAGGGTGCGCTGTTCCCGTGGCGCACGATCAATGGCGAGGAGGCCTCGGCCTACTACGCCGCGGGCACCGCGCAGTATCACATCGACGCCGACATCTCGTATGCCTTGAGCCAGTACCTCGCCGCCACCGGCGACGTCGACTTCCTGACGCGCGAGGGCATCGACATGCTGGTCGAGACGGCGCGAATGTGGGTCGACCTCGGCTTCTGGCGCAATGAGGAAGACGGCACCTTCCACATCCACGGCGTGACTGGACCAGACGAATACACCACTGTCGTCAACGACAACCTGTTCACCAACGTGATGGCCCGGTTCAACCTGCGCCGCGCCGCTGAGGCCGTACGGGAGCTCGCGATCCGCGACGGCCTGGAGTACGACCAGGTCGTCTCCCGCCTGGAGCTGGACGAGTCCGAGATCGTCGGCTGGGAGCGGGCGGCAGCAGACATGGCGATCCCGTTCGACGAGCACCTCGGTGTGCACCCGCAGGACGAGCACTTCCTCGAGCGCGAGGTGTGGGATCTCGCCAACACGCCGCTGGAGAAGCGTCCGCTGCTGCTCCACTATCACCCGCTGGTGATCTATCGGTTCCAGGTGCTCAAGCAGGCGGATGTCGTACTCGCACTGTTCCTGCAGGGTGAGCAGTTCACGCCCGAGGAGAAGCGCGCCGACTTTGAGTACTACGACCCGATCACGACGGGCGACTCGACACTGTCGGCGGTCGTGCAGTCGATCATCGCCGCAGAGGTGGGCTATCACGACCTCGCGCTGCGCTACTTCATGTCGGCGCTGTTCGTCGATCTGGCCGATCGCCATCAGAACACCGCTGATGGGGTGCATGTCGCGTCCACCGGAGGAGTGTGGAGCGCGCTGGTCGCCGGCTTCGGAGGATTCCGCGATCACGGTGGTGTGTTCAGCATTGATCCGCGGCTGCCCGAGACCTGGGACTCGTTGATCTACCGGGTCACGCTGCTCGGGACACGCGTCAAGGTCACCGTTCGCCAGACCGAGGTCGAGCTCGAGGTCGAGCACGGCAAGCAGGCCACCTTGCGTGTTCGCGGGGAAGACGTGACGGTGCTCCCGGGCGATCCGGTCAGGGTCGCGCTGGACGGACAGGGTCCGCGGCTTGAGGGTGAGCCACCACCAGTGCCGGGCCGCCGTCGCTCCGACGGCACGATCATCTCGGCCATCGTTCCCGGAACCTGACGCACGTCACCACGTGGTCTTGGTGATGATCTCCGTCCACGGGCCGCGAGGCACGCTCACCTCGTCGACGAATCGCCAGTCGACGAGATCGTTCTGCCCGTCGAGCTCGGCGAACCCGAGGCAACCGTTGAGTGCCGGCGAGACGTCCATGCCGGCGCCGTTGAACAACTTGTTGAGCGGCCGCTGGTCACGGGTGCCAAAGACGTAGTCGGCGTCGGCGTACTGGCCTGGTCCGGCATCTTCGATCTGCCCGTAGCAGACCCGGTCGCCCTTTCGGATCATCACCCAGCGGTCCTTCATCAGGCTGACGCCCGCGTCATTGACTCGATCCTTGTACGGCATCTGGTCGGCCCACGGGATCACGTGTCTACGGAGGGCGAAACCGGCCTTGTCGTTGACGTCGTCGTACGGGAGGTCGAGGTAGAACGGATTCTGCTTGGGGATCATGCTGCTTGGAGCGTAGTTGTTGTCAGCCGTGCGCGGCTCCGTCCGGCACTCGCCCGCGATCTCGATCCCGTCGCACCCTCCGTAGTTCTCCAGCCAGGCTCCGTCATACGTCGAGATGACCTGGCTCCCGTCGGGTGCGTCGGGATCGAAGATCTCGCCGACCCAGAACGTCGTAGCCACGATATCGGTGTGCCATGGGTACGACGTCTGGGTCGGCCGCCATCTGTCGAGTGCAAGTTCCCCCACGCGGGCGATGATGCACACGATGATTCCGATTGCAATCAATCCAAATATCGGTCGGAACCACGAAGGCGTGGTGATGACTTCACCGCCTTCACTGGGCTATCTCGGACTCGGTTGGCTGGACGGGTTCGGCGGTCTTGCTCACCGGTGGAGCCTGATCCGGCGTGTCGGCAGCAACTGCGGCGGGGGCGGCGGCAGGTGCTCCGACGGTGTCGTAGATCGCGGTGTCGTCAGTCACCAGGGTTCCGTTGTTGAACAGGTTCAAACCGAAGCTGATCGCCGTCATGCCCGCCGGGATCGCTGGCGTGGTCCAGACCGCCTGGGTGTAGACGGAAGCACCTGCGAACCACGGGCTCGAGGTCCAATAGTGCCAAGCGCCGGCCGAGTCTCGCAGGTACACCGCGAACTGGGTCACGGCTGTCGACGTGTACCAGGAGCGCAGCGAGTAGGTATGTCCCGGCGCAACGGTCGGCGAGCATTCGCCGAGGTCGAACTGTGGCAACCACTTTGCGTCACCATCCGCATACGAAGCCATCGACACCTTGCCGGCGCGGGCTCCTGTGTGCGCGGTGTTGATCAGCGAAAGCGTCGCGGTGTTCGTGCCGTAGCCGCCCTTCATCCAGCAGACCGGGTCGCCTTGGGCAGTGACGGTCTCCATACCCGGGTTGATCACGCCATTGACTCCGGGACCGATCGGCCCAGGGGCTGGGCCTGCGACGGGCGGCTTTACGGCCCCGCCGATGACGTTGCCAACCGTCTGGATGGTCGTGTTCAGCTTGCTGGTGTTGCGGGCCTTGACCCACGTGACGAAGCTGTCGAGCACGGCCGGGGTCACGTTGAGTTCACACCCCGAGGCGCAGACATTGTGGAATGTCAACTGCACCCATCCGCCCTTGGCCTCGGCTCGCGTCACGATGTTCTGGAGGTCTTTGAGCTTCCATGTGCTTTCGACCTGCTCGGGTGCTCGCGTCTCGAACGGGTCGGGTGGCGGCATGGTCTCGGCAGCGGGACAACCCTTGCAGTCGGACGAAACTCCGCGGAGGTCACCTAGACCGCGAGCGCTGTTGTAGCCGCAGGCCTGGACTGCTGCCTTCGCCGTGGCATTCAGGGCGGCGAACGGGTAGGCGAAGCTGCGCACGGCGAAGCCTTGCTGAAGAAGGGCCGACCGGTCGTTGCAGATCTGCCGCTTGACCTCGTCGGGCGAAAGCGTCGTCAGGTCAGGGTGACTGAGGGTGTGGCCGCCAATCTCGTGGCCGGCTGACTTGAGCGCCTGCAGGTTCGCGAGAGTGAGGTAGCCGGGGGCGCCGACGAATCCTGAGTTGATGTAGAACGTGCCATCGACGTTGTACTTGTTGAGGATCGTGGCGGCTGTCATCTGGTTCGCGTTGGCGTCGTCAAAGGTCATGCTCACCACCGTCGGCGGGAGTAGTGCGGCTTCTGCTCTGTTGAACGGCAACGTTGCGAGCACCGCAGCCATGAGGAGGGTGACTGCATAGAGAACCCGCGTCATTGCGGCACGACGCCTGCGGGACGCGGAGGTGGGTGTGTGCATGAGATTTCCTGACTATTCGACTGTTACGGATTTTGCGAGGTTGCGAGGCTTGTCGACATCGCGGCCAAGAGTGACGGCGAGCTCGCGCGCGAAGATCTGCATCGCCACGACGGACTCGAGGGGGCCGCACCAATCAATTCCGGGGATCTTGTCGGGCGTCCCCTGGCTGCCGAGGGCAGGAATGGACGACCCCTCACCACCAATGCGGATGACGGATCCTCCTCGTGCCTCAACTTCGGCGACGGTGGAGGACATTCGATCGTCGGTGCTGTCGACAACGACCACAGGAACATGCGGTTCGATAAGCGCGAGTGGGCCGTGCTTGAGCTCACCGGCGGGGAAGCTCTCAGCCCATCGGTAGCTCAGCTCCTTGAGCTTGAGAGCGCCCTCGTCGGCGTAGACAGTCCCAGCTCCCCGGCCGAGGAACACGTACCCGGCTGCTGATGCGTGCTGCGCCACCAGTGCAGGGACGGTGCGCTGCGAGGCTTCGATGGCCTGTGCCAGCAACTCCGGAACGCGCTTGAGGTCTTCGGCCAGCTCTGCGACTTCGAGGCCGTCGAGGCGACCCGTGGCGACGAGCGCTGAGAGTCCGACGTAGGCACCGGTCAGTACTTGGGCGATGAACGTCTTGGTGGCTGCGACCCCCACCTCGTGGCCGGCAAGACATGTCACGACTGCGTCGGCCCTGCGACCGAGTGCAGAGTGTGGGTTGTTCGTGATCGCCAGGACGGGTACGCCGTCAGGCTGGAACGTGTCGAGTGCACGCAGCACATCAGCCGTCTCTCCGGACTGGCTCAGCGCGATCAGCAGAGTGTCGGTGTCGAGGACGGTGTCGGTGGCCTCGCTGGCCACGATGGCGTGATGCGGAACCCCGCCGAGACGGCCGAGCATCCCTCCAATGGCTCGGCCGGCGTTGAGAGAGGTTCCGGCGCCCAGGATGGCGATGCGCCGGAAGTCCGGGAGGCCGAGAGACCGCCAGAGGTCACCGCGGATGGTCTCCGTAGCCCAAGCGTCGTTCACCCGGGATGCCACCTCAGGCTGCTCGTGGATTTCCTTGGACATGAAGTCGACGTGGCTGCCTCGCGACAACTCGTCCGGTTGCACGATCGAGTAGCGCAGATCGCGCGCGAGCACAGGTGCCCCGCGATGACGCCACCGCTGGGCGCCGGACACTTGAACGACGTCGCCGTCCTCGAGCACCTGGAACGAGTCGATCCACGGCGCGATGGCGCCGACGTCGCTGGCGACGAACTGGCCATGTGCGCTGCGGGCAATCACCAAGGGTGAGTGGTTTGCTGCGGCGACCATCGTGCCGGTGGAGGCGTCCATCACGACGATCGCCCATGAACCTTCCAAGCGGGCGACCGCGATCTCCAACGCGGTGTGGAGCCCGTGATCGGTGATCTCACCCTCCACCAGATGCGCGATGACCTCGCTGTCGACGTCGGAGCCGAACGTGTGGCCAGCCAATCGGAGCTGACTTCTGAGCTCGGCGGCATTCTGGATGATGCCGTTGTGTGCAATCGCTATGCGACTGTGGCAGTCGGTGTGCGGGTGTGCATTCTCGACCGTGACCCCGCCATGGGTGGCCCATCGTGTGTGGCCGATTCCGACCAGGCTGTCTTGAGCCTCGGCGAGCTCCGGCAGGCGGCTCACCAACGAGTCGACGCGATCGACGGTTCGTAGTGCGCGGATCTCGGCTTCGGGCGAGCGAACGGCAATTCCGACCGAGTCGTATCCGCGGTACTCCATCCTGGCGATCGCCTCAACGAGGTATGGCGCGGCGGGCTGAGCGGTGCAGCAGGCGACGATGCCGCACATCAGAGTGGCTGCCTGTCCAGCGGTCGTGGTTGGAGATGCTGCTTGGCCCATTGCTCGGACGTATACAGGGCGACGTTGCGGATCATCGTGTCGAGCGGAGTGCTCGGGACGAAGCCGACCATTCTGTGGGCCAACGTGTTGTCCGGCACACGTCGACGCATGTCTTCGAAGCCGGCTGAGTACGCCTTCTCGTACGGCACAAGAATGACTGGACTGTCGCTTTCGGTGACTGCGAGGATACGATCCGCGAGCGCCAGCATGCTGATCTCCTCGGCGCCACCGAGGTTGAAGGCCTGCCCCTGCGCCAGAGGGTTCTCGACCAAGTCGACCATCGCTGGCACGACGTCGCCGACATAGGAGAAGCAGCGCGTCTGCTGGCCATCGCCGTAGACCGTGAGCGGCTCGCCCCGCATCGCCTGGCCCACCAACCGCGGCACCACCATGCCGTAGCGCCCGGTCTGACGCGGTCCCACCGTATTGAAGAGCCGGATGATCGTGACCGGAAGGCCCAGCTCGTTCCAGTAGGCGTGCGCGAACGCCTCGTCGATGCCCTTTGCGGCCGAATAGCTCCAGCGCGATAGTAGCGGCGAGCCGAGGATCCGGTCAGAATCTTCGCTGAGTCGATCGGCGGTGTTCTTCCCATAAACCTCACTGGTCGAAGCCAGCAGTACTTTGACGTTGAGCTCGCGAGCAACCTCCAGAACCGTCTCGGTTCCATGAATGTTGGTGCGTAGGCTCGCGAGAGGCGAGTCGACAATCAGGTTGACGCCGACTGCAGCGGCCAGGTGGAACACCCGCTGGGCGTCCCGCATGGCCCCCCGAACTGCCGCCTGGTCACACACAGACCCCTGCCGCACCGAGAGTCGAGGATGGTCGAGAACACTGGCGAGGTTCTGGGCGCTGCCTGTCGAGAGGTCGTCAAGGACGATCACGATGTCGCCGCGATCGAGCAGGAGCTCGACCAAGTGGCTGCCGACGAACCCGGCCCCACCAGTCACCACGCTGCGGTGCGGGCGCCGGTTCACAGCGACACCAGGCTTCCCAGACCCTCGGCCCGGTATGTCGCGTCGAGCACGAGTTGGTTTGGTGAAATCCAGCTGAGGTCCGCGGCATCGTGCACGGTGTGCAGGAGTACGAGACTTGTCAGGTTGGACTCAGGCGCCGCGATCGGCTCAAGTTCGGAACCGTCTCGCAGCAGGACCTGCGGCACCCGCGGATCGACATATCCGACCACAGCACCCAATGCCCGAAGATGCTCGATGATCTCGAGCGCGGGCGACTCTCGCAGGTCTGCCACGTTGGGCTTGTACGCGACTCCGACAACGATGATCCGGGCGCCGTGAAGGCTTTGTCCGCGGTCGGACAGCAGTTCGCGTACGCGCTCGACGACCTTGGTGGGTCGATGGGCGATCTGCTGCATCGCCTGCGAAATGACGGGCGCGTCGACGCGGCCCTTGCGTAGTTGCCACAGGAGGTAGTGCGGGTCGCACGGTATGCAGTGTCCGCCGACGCCGGGTCCCGGAGAGAATGCCATGAACCCGTACGGCTTGGTGGCTGCTGCGTCGATGACGTCGGTCACGTTGATGTCCAGCGTCCGGCAGACATCGGCGAACTCGTTGGCCAAGGCGATGTTGACGGCGCGAAACGTGTTCTCCAGGAGCTTGGACATCTCGGCAGTTCCCAGCGACCGAACGCGATGAACTGAGTCTGCGTATCCGCGGAGCACCTCGACAGCCCGTTCGGCGCAGGCGGTGGTGGCCCCGCCCACCACGCGGGGGACGGCTTCCTGGGGGACTGTGTCGCTGCCGGGGTCGATGCGTTCGGCGCTGAATGCGACAAAGATGTCGCGTCCGGGGACAAAGCCTCTGCCGACGATCGGCGCGACGAGCAGGTCGTCGGTGCACCCGACGTAGGTCGTTGACGTCAGGAGGAGCAGCTGCCCCCGAACCGCGTTGTCCACGACTGCGGCGCAGGCTCCGCGCAGCGCTGACAGATCGGGGACAAGGTGCTCATCCACCGGTGTCGGGACACAGACGATGACGGAGCGAGCTGTCCTGATGCGCGTCGTGTCGCCGGTGATCTCGAACCGTTCGTCCGACAGCGCCGCCCGGAGGCGCTCGTGATCTCGGTCAATCAGGTCGACGTCGTCAAGCTCGATGAACGACCGCCGGGCCGACGAGATGTCGAGCGCCAGGACCTTGCTCCCAGCGTGGTGATAGGCGAGTGCGGTCGGCAGGCCGACATATCCCAGACCAACGATTGCGACGTCATGTTCGAACGCAACCGCAGGATCGAGATCGCGGTCTGGAACGGCGGTTAACACAGGTGCAAGGCTGACCGGCGAGATGATCTCCGGAGGCGACGGTTCGTTGAGCAGTGACATGAGAACTCCCTGGGGGACGTCGATTGATCGAGCTTGGTTTCACCGCGCTGAGGATCAATTGATTCGGCTCCCCTGGCTCGGCCCATTTCCAAGAACTGTGGGCCTGATGTCAAGGCGATGCATACGAATTCGCTGAGGACTACGGATGCCCGTAGCGCGGTGTGGCGGTCGGTTGCGGAGTTCCGCGAGGGCCTGTGGTTTTCCCCGATTCATTGGATGCTCGGGATCGCTCGAGCCGTCGTACCGTGGATTACGCGGCGTGAGGCGTCGCGGTGCAGATGCCGGAGGAGTGATCATTTTGCCGGCTGTTGTCTTGTTCGCGGTGACGCTCTTCCTGGTACTTGGTCTGAGCACAGTTGCTTGGGCCTCAGTGGGAGTCGGCCGACTGACTGCTCGACATTTCACGCGGGCTCGGCCCACCCCAGCGGACGGGGCGCATCTGAAGTCGTCTGACGTGGCGATCGTGATCGCGGCACGAAACGAAGAGCTGGTATTGCCCGCAACGCTCTTGGCCGCGCGGCAGATCGTGCCCGCGCGACAGATCTTCGTGGTCTCGGATGCCTCGACCGACGGCACCGCCAAGATCGCCCGAGCCGAGGGCGCGCGCGTCATGGAGCTTGTTCACAACCGCGGCAAGGCCGGCGCGATTGTGGCCGGGCTTCGACACTTTGCGCTGATCGAGCGCTTTGCGATCGTGATGCTTCTGGATGCGGACACCCATCCGTCACCTGATTATCTCGATTCGGGCCTGCGCCAGTTCGATCACCCAGAGGTCGTTGCTGTGGCGGGCCGGGCGGCCACCTTGCTCGACAGCAACGCATCGGGACATTTCGGCATGCTTCTCCTTGCATACCGCGAGCGGACGTATGTGGCGATGCAGACACTGTTCAAGTTCGGGCAGGCTGCGCGGCTCGCCAATGCGGTGTCCATCGTTCCGGGCTTCGCCAGCATGTATCGCACCGACATCCTTGACCAGGTTGACATCGCGGCGCCCGGCCTGGCAATCGAGGACTACAACATGACGTTCGAGATCCACTCCAAGCGGCTGGGCCGGGTGGCGTTCGACCCGTCAGCTGCCATCGCCTACACCCAGGATCCGGACACGCTCGGTGAGTATGTGCGGCAAATGAGTCGATGGAGCCTGGGCTTTTGGCAGACAGTGCGTCGGCACCGGATGCGGTTCAGGGTGTTCTGGGTGGCGGTGGCATTCTTTGCACTTGAGGTCTTTGTGAGCAGCGTCCTCATGGTGTTGGTGCCGACCCTTGCAGTGATTCTCCTCGTCGTTGGCGGGCTCGCGAGCATGGGCCTGGATGTCGGCGGCGTTCTGGGTGACCTCAGTGGCTCGTTGCCGATTGTGGCGATACTGCTGGGAATCTTGGTTCCGGACGCTTTGCTGACGCTTTACGCGACCGTCGTCACCCGCAACATCCGGTACCTCTGGTTCGGATTCATGTTCCCGTTGTTGCGCATGCTTGACGCCGCAGTGTGCCTGCGCGCCCTTAAGCGAGCCATGATCGGTACCTCTTCAGGGGTATGGGCGAGTCCGATTCGTCGCTAGGAGGATCGGGCGCGGCTGGTGCCGTACTGGGCCATGAGCTGCGAACGGCTCTGCACGCCCAACGCGCGGTAGACATGGGTGAGCCGGGCCTCCACGGTGCGTACGGAGACGTACAGGGCAGTGGCGATCTCGCGGTTGCGCATGCCCGCCAGCACACAGCGCACGATCTCTCGCTCCTCGTCGTTGAGTGTCTGCAGGATCGGGTGGTCCTCGGCGGTCGCTGGCGCACTGGTCAGAGCCCAGCCAGCTGCGCCCGCACTGTCGAACGAAGCGATCGCGGAGGCCCGCGTGCGGCGCGCCTCGACGTCAAGGCCGAGCAGGTCCTGACGCCCGGCGAACGCGAGAAGTGTGCGTCCCTTTTCGTACGGGGACTCGTCATCGGCGAACTCATCGACGGCCGCCTGGAACAGCGCGAGCGAGGCCTCGCCGGGTGTCATCAGCGCGTGGCAGCGCCGCGCCGCGAGCTCCCCCCAGCGGGAAGCGTGTCGGGTGTTGCGGAGCTTCAGCGCCTTGAAGGCGCTGCTGGCCTCCTTGGTGCGGTCGGTCAGCAAGCACGCCTCGATGTAGTCCGTCCAGTGGCGCAGGAGGGACGGGTTGCGGAACTTGCTGGAGAACGCGGTGACCAGGCGGAGGTGTCCGACGGCGGTCTCGTGGTCGCCGCTCTGAAGCGCAATGGTCCCGCGCAGCGCCAGTGCCGTGGCCCTGGCGGCAGGGAAGTCTTCGGTGGTCGCGAGCTTCACGCACTGCTCGAGCGCTGCCTCGGCGGAGTCCAACCGGCCGAGCGAGTAGTCGTACCACGCAAGCAGGAAGGCGCGGCGAGACGAACGCCGCCGGGTCCACGGTGAGCCTTGTCGCCACGACGCCATCACGTCGCGCGCCATCCGGAACTGTCCAGCACGCATCTCATTTCCGACCTGGGCGTAGCGGGCGAGGTCTTCCCAGACGCGATCGACCGACTGCGGGTGGTTGACCACCAAGGTGAGGACGTGTCGGGCCTGTGCATACTCCTCGCGGTAGCTCAGAGCTCGCCCATGAAGCAGGAGAAGTGAAGGCGCGCTCTTCCTGGGTGAGTCGATCGCGATCTCGAGTGGAGTCTGCTCTTCGCTCGACGGGCCACCGAGTAGGGCGTCGAGCGCGATCTGGACATGCTTGAGACGTTCGATCGCGACCTCGTCGAGCTGGTCGCGGATGTTCGCGGTGGCCGCAAGCAGTGCCTTGGCCTCTTCGGCCTCCCAGCGCTCTGCTCGCATGTACGCCGCAAGGGCGACCAGGGTTGCTGCCCCCACCGGATCGGTACCCGAGTGGAGAGCGACCAATGCCTTGACCTCTTCGTCGGCGACTCCTTGATGGTGCATGGCATTGGCGGCCACGGTCAGGATGGCCAGCCGAGTCGCGTGCTCGGTCGGTGCCGATGCCGATCTCGCCCGGGAGGTGTAGCGCGCCGCCAATGGTGCTTCGCTGCGCAGGAGAAGGGCGGTCGCGAGGTCGGAGATCGCTGGAAGGTGGTCTTCAATCCGGTCGGACTTGCGCAGGGCCCGTTCGGCCAGCTCGATCGCGGCCTCGACCTGACCGAGGTCGGCGAGACCAGCCGCGCCGGCGAGCAGCTCTGCGGTGGCATCGTGACCATCGAAGCTCCGGTGCCACGCGGCGAGGTGCTCGGAGTGCTCGGCCGTGGTCACGGCGAGCTCGGCGTGCCGTTCACGTCGGGCGCGTGCGCTGGTGCGCCAGTAGCAATAGTTGCGGACCCGCGGGTCGGCGACGAGCAGGTAGGGCCCGTCGCTTCGGAGCAGACCCACGTCGATGAGGTCCTCGGCGTCGTCGTCGGCAGCATCTCCGCGGCCGGCGATCACCGAGGCGTGGCACAGCGGTGCCAGGGCAATGGTTTCGAGCAGCTCGCGAGCGGTCGGGCTGAGGTTGCGCAACATCGGTGTGACAATGGCGTCAGTGGTGTCGGTTGACCGCGGCGGGAGGGTGAGCCACCCGTTCCCACTCAGAACCTCAGCGTCGATGTCGTGGAGGTGTTCTTGCAGGATGCGGGGGTTGCCGCCGCATCGTTCGACGATGATGCGCAGGCACACCTCGTCTCCGGCGGGGACGAGGTCGGCCGCCATGGCATTCATGTCCGAGGTGGAAAAGGGGGTCAGATGGGTGGTGGAGACTCCGGAGAGCTGGTTGTCTTGGTCGATGGTGGTGGCGGAGGCGACCAATCGGACATTGGTGCCGACGAGTCGATTTGCCATCAGGCCGATCAACATCTGGCTGTCGGCGTCCATCAGATCGACGTCATCGATCACGACCAGGGTCGGCTTCAGATGGAAGCCGCGAATCAACGACAACAAGTCGTGGGCGGCGGCGAACATACGCTCGGGCGCTCGCGAACGCAGTGAGAACTGTCCTCCCAGCTCGACGGTCTGCTTGCCATGCAGTGCGCTGATGAGGTCGGAGATGCCGGAGAGGGAAAGCGTTGATTCAGCGCGGTTCGCCTGAACCACCATGACGGAACTCTCAACCAAGGCATGTGCCTCGTCGATTAGGTGGCTCTTGCCGATGCCTGGTTCGCCGGTGACCAGGAAGGCACCTTCGTGGGGTGCTTGTGAGAGCTCGACGATCTTGTGGATCGCGGCGCGACGCGAGGGGGACTCCATCTTCTTTCGCGGGCTCAAGCGCTCCGAAGGTGTGGACTACTGCCGCACATGAGCACCCCTTTCCGCGCATTTCAAGCCGCAATTCGACCACGAATTGGCTAGTTCCACAACTAAATCACAGGGTCGCTGTGCGTCGATCTGGATATGAACAGCGAGTTGCGAAGTTTTGGGTGTACGTGTCCGCGACTCATGAAAACATGAGGAGACCGAAAGGTAGTTTTTGTGTTCACCGTGAGTTGGAAGACCGCCACCGGCGAAAGTGGCGAGGTCGTGCTCGTCGGCGACGACAAGTGGACATTCGGCCGCGCCGGAGGAGCCGAGGAGAACACGGTGACCTCCGACGATGCCGCGGTCAGCCGTACTGCGCTGGTGATCCGCGATGCGGGACCCGGACCTGTCGTCTTCCGCGGACAGATCGACAATGGTGCCAAAGTCGCGCTGATCAGCGTCATTGGTTCGACAACGTGGCTCGACGAGGGCACCGCAGGCAACCTCAGCGCCGAGGAGAACCGGGTCGAGTTCTCGATGGGCGACGACGTGCTCATCACGGTTGATGTGACGTTCGACGACCGAGGCTCCGTCGTCGAGCGGCAGCAGGCTGGCAACTAGAACGGCCACTCGTGGGTGGTCACTGAGTGGTCGAGCCGCGCAGGAATAGTCTGGTCGCGTGACTTTCATCGAGGGGCTTCCCAAAGCCGAGCTGCATGTCCATCACGTTGGGTCGGCGTCGCCACGCACAGTTGCCGAGCTGGCCAGCAGGCACGAAGGCGACACGCCTGTACCCACTGATCCTGCTTTGTTGGCGGACTACTTCACGTTCACCGACTTCGGGCACTTCATCGAGGTCTACCTTGCGGTGGTCGACCTTCTGCGTACGCCGGAGGACATCTGGACGCTGACCTACGACGTGGCGCGCGACCTCGCTGCGCAGAACGTGAAGTACGTCGAGCTGACCTGCACACCCTTCACGTCGATCGCGGTGGGCATCTCCGCCGAGGCTTATTGCGAGGCGCTGGAAGACGCTCGTCGTAGGGCCGAGACGGACTTCGGGATGACGATGCGGTGGATCTTCGACATCCCTGGTGAGTCGGGCGTGCCCGCTGCAGATGTCACCCTCGACACCGCGCTGAGGCTTCGGCCGGACGGGTTGGTGGCCTTCGGGCTCGGTGGGCCGGAGGTCGGCGTTCCTCGCCCGCAGTTCGCGCCGCACTTCGAGCAGGCGATCGCGGCGGGTCTGCGTTCGGTTCCGCATGCCGGGCGAGTCAACTGGTCCGCAGACCATCTGGGACGCGATCAACACCTCGGCGCTGAGCGCATCGGCCACGGCATCGCTGCGGCGCAGGATCCGGCACTGATGGCCCACCTCGCCGAGCACGACATCACCCTCGAGGTGTGTCCGACGTCAAATGTGCGTACGCGGTCGGTGGCGTCGTTGGATGAGCATCCTCTGGCGACATTGGTTGCGGCCGCCGTACCGGTGACGATCAACTCCGACGATCCACCCATGTTCGGCACCACGCTCAATGCCGAGTATGCGATCGCCGCCGATCTGCTCGGCCTCGACGACGCGGGTGTCGCCGACCTCTCACGGGCGGCCGTACGAGCATCTTTCGCCGAACAGGCGACCAAGCGCGATCTTCTCGCCGAGATCGACGCCTACGCCGCCGGCTGAGCTGCGCCTAATTGGCGCGGGCGAACGTCGCGACTTGGTCGGCGATGGCCGGCGCCTGTTCCTCCTGGAGGAAGTGCTTGCCGGGAAGTCGAGGATGCTAGAGCCCCGCCGCCTTGCGGGCCTGCTCGCCACGCTTGGCGATCTGGAGCGCGGGGTCGTCCTCGCCCCACACGATCTGCACCGGATGCCGGCGACTCCCATCACGTCGACATACAGGTTGCGCTTCTCGCGGGTGAGCTCGAAGCCGCGCATGATCTTGAGGAACGCCCTGCCCCGGTCGCCCCGACGGAGCAGGTCGACGTACGCACCGAACTCGTCCTTGCTGACCTGTGACATGTCGGCGACGCCCTGCATGCGCATCAGCAGCCTGAACAGCGGCTTGTTGAGGCTGCGGAGATAGGCCTCGCCGATGCCACGATGGGCGAAGGGCTCCATCGACCAGGGTCGCCGGAACGTGTCGACCTCCACCAAGGTGTTGAGCACCGTGATCGACGCGATCCGTTCGGGCAGTGCCGCCGCCAGCTCGAAGCCGACGGGTCCGCCGACATCGTGCACGACGAGGTGGAACCTCTCGAGGCCGAGCGAGTCGACGGCTGCGGCCGCAAACTGACCCAAGCCGGTCCAGGAATAGTCGAAATCGTCAGGTCGGTCGGCCAGGCCGAGGCCGGGGAGGTCGAAGGCAATGCCGCGCATCCCGCGCGCAGCAAGCTCGGGCACGACCTTGCGATAGAGGAATGACGAAGCCGGCACGCCATGCATGCAGACCACCGGTTCGCCCTCGCCCTGGTCGAGCGCAAAGCTCTTGACTCCGCCGGCTTCGAAGTAGCGGCCGGAGTTCTCGTGCTGGGTGATGACGGAAGCGACGCTCATCGCACCACCCTAGGGCGCTCGCATCGTCGGTATTGACATCTCCATAACCTTTTGGTTATCTATAACCAAGTAGTTATGGAGATTGTCATGAATGACGACCAGCTCGACCTCGTGTTCGGTGCACTTGCCGACCGCACACGGCGCGCCATCCTGGCGCGACTCGCGAGACCGATGCGAATGTCGGCGACCTCACGGCGCTCTTCACGATGTCCCAGCCGGCGATCTCCAAGCACCTCAAGGTGTTGGAGCAGGCCGGGCTGATCTCGCGCAACAAGCAAGGCACGATGCGCCTGAGCCACCTGCAGGCCGAGCCACTCAAGGGTGCGACTGGTTGGTTGGCGGACTACCGGACGTACTGGGGCGAGAGCTTCGAACGCCTCGACGATCTCTTCTCAACACTCAACGAATCCGACAAGGAGTAGGACATGAACACAACAGACACCCTCAAGATCATCGCTGAACCGGGGACGCAGAACATCGAGACGACCCGCGAGTTCAACGCGACCCGTGAGCAGCTGCTCGCGGCTCACACCGACCCAGTGCTCTACGCGAAGTGGGTCGGACCGCACGGGTACGAAATGGACATCACCGAGTTCGAGCCGCACCACGGCGGGGCCTACGCATTCACACATCGCGATCCCGCCGGCAACGAGTTCGAGTTTCGTGGTGTCTTCCACGGGGAGCCGAGCATCGAAGGCTTCAGCCAGACGTTCGAGTTCATGGGCACACCGGGTGAGGTGTTCTACGAGACCTTCACGTTCGAGGACCTCGGCAGCGGGCGCACTCGCTTGCGCGCGGTATCGGTCGCGCCCTCGGTCGAGGTTCGAGACATGATGGTCACTTCGATGGAGCACGGCGTACGCGATGGCTACGCAAAGCTCGACGAGCTGCTTGAGTCGCTCAGCTAGAACTGCGCGGGTGCGAGTGCCACGGGCACCCGTACGAGCAGGACGCCCTGCTGCACCTCGGCGGTGATCTCCAGGCCTTCGCCCACCGGATCACCGTCGAGCTGCATCGGCATCGGCTTGTCGGCGCGAATGACGACCTTGCGCCCCGTGAGGCGACCGAGCTGTTCGTTGGAGCGGCGGTGGCGCCCGAGGACGCGCACGATGATCGCGAGCCAGCCGATGAAGCGCTTGGGCGCGAGCACCACCACGTCGAGCGCGCCGTCGTCGATGCGCGCGTCGGGCAGCAGCGGAATGCCGGCCTGGAGGAATCCGACGTTGCCGACCACGACCGTACGAGCCTTGAACTTCTTGAAGTCACCGTCGTCGACCGAGATCTGTACCTTCATCGCCGGGTAGCGCGCGGCCTTGACGCCGGAGACGAAGTACGCGAGCCAGCCGACCTTGCTCTTGAGCTGGTCGTCGACGCCGTTCATGATCATGGCGTCCATGCCGAGCCCGGCCATCACCAGGAAGCAGGTGTCGGTGCCGGAGTCGGTCTTGTAGGTGCCGAGGTCGATTGCCCGGTCCTGGCCGCTGAAGGCGACATCGAGGGCATCGCGGGTGTTCAGCGGTATGCCGAGATTGCGGGCAAGCAGGTTGCCGGTGCCGTGCGGCAGCACGCCCACGGCGACGCCAGTACGCGCGACTTCCTCACACACCGCACGCACCGTGCCATCGCCACCGGCGGCGAGGATCAGGTCGACTCCGGCCTCGAGCGCAGCGAGCGCCTGGCCGTAGCCGGGGTCCTCGATCGTCGTCTCGAACCACAGCGGGTCGCTCCAGCCGTCGCGGGTGGCAACGACACGTACGCGTTCCTTGAAGTCTTCGATGTCGGCAATCTTCGAGGGGTTGAGGATGACCGCGACTCGCTTGCGACCCGAGCCCGTGAGCACCGCCAGCTCGTGCGGAAGGCGGGTGGCGTCGGTGACCAGCAGCAGCCACAGTCCGAGGGTGACCGAGGATCCGAAGCAGATGCCCGCGACGACGTCGCTGAGGTAGTGAACGCCGAGGAACACGCGGCTCGCCGCCACGCCGAGGCCGAGGCCGACCAGCACCGTGATCAGGATGCGTCGACGCCATCCACGGTGGGTCACCACGATGGCAATGAGCACCGCAATCGTGAAGAACATCGCCGAACCCGCCGCATGACCGCTGGGGAACGACAGACCGCCGATCTCGTGCAGCGGCTTGTCGAAGATCGGACGATCGCGCTGGAAGACCAGCTTGAGCACGGCGTTGCCGCCAATCGCGACGATTCCGCTGACGACGATCCACAGCGCCACGCGTTGCTCGCGCCGCCACAGGGCGAGCGCTGCACCCAGCGCGAGCGCCACGCCGCACCACAGGTTGCTGAAGACCACGGCCGTCACGTCGAGGAGGTTGACGAATCCGTCGTGCCGGGCACTGAAGTCGTATGCCGCGGTGCTGATGCTGTCATCAATCGACTGCAGGGCGTCCAGTCCGGTCGCGACGAAGATCGCCAAGAGAGCGAACAGGCCGGTCATCGCGCCTATCAGCGCGGTTATCGCGCCGGCCCGTCCGGGCTCAGCGCGACGCAGGTCAATCGCCACGGAACGTCGTCCTCACTCATTGGGGTCGACCCAGCCTAGTCGACGGATGACGGGTCGGCCGGTGTGGTGGCAGAGGGTGAATGCACCAGTGTCGATGAGCGTGAGGTGGTCGCGAGCAGTCCTTGCTCGAAATGCGGTCACGACCGGCAGATAGGCTGGCGCTGTGATCGACCCCCGAATTCTGCGAGACGACCCAGACGCCGTACGAGCCGCGCAAAGGCGGCGTGGCGAGTCTGTCGACATCGTCGACGAGCTCATTGCCGCCGACGAGCAGCGCCGGTCGTCCATTGCAACCTTCGAGGCCGTACGTGGTGAGCAGAAGAACCTCGGCAAGCTGATCCCCAAGGCCCAGGGCGACGAGAAGACCCAGCTGCTCGCCCGTACCAAGGAGCTGAGCCAGCAGGTCAAGGACGCCGAGGCGGCGCAGACGCAGGCTGCAGAGTCCTTCGACCAGCTGATGAAGCAGGTGCCCAACCTCGCCTCGCCTGATGCGCCGCAGGGTGGTGAGGACGACTTCGTCGTGCTCGACACGGTCGGCACGCCACGCGACTTCGCGGCCGAGGGCTTCGAGCCGCGTGACCACCTCGAGCTCGGGCAGATGCTCGGTGCGATCGACACCGAGCGCGGTGCCAAGGTCAGCGGCGCGCGCTTCTACTACCTCACCGGCGTGGGCGCCCAGCTCGAGCTCGCCCTGACGCAGGTCGCGATGAGCAAGGCCGCAGCGTGGGGATTCATCCCGATGATCCCTCCTGCACTGGTCAAGCCTCGGGCGATGGAGGGCACCGGCTTCCTCGGACAGGCGGCCGACGACGTCTACTACCTGGAGAAGGACGACCTCTACCTCGTCGGCACCTCAGAGGTGCCGCTCGCGGCTTACCACTCCGATGAGATCCTCGAGGCCGAGTCGCTGCCGAAGCGCTACGCGGCGTTCAGCCCCTGTTACCGCCGCGAAGCCGGCTCGTACGGCAAGGACACCCGCGGAATCTTCCGCGTCCACTGGTTCGACAAGGTCGAGATGTTTGTCTACACGACGATCGATCAGGCCGCCGCTGAGCACGAGCGTCTGCTCGGTTGGGAACGCGCCTGGCTCGACGCCCTCGAGCTGCCCTACCGGGTCATCGACGTGGCCTCGGGCGACCTCGGGCTCTCGGCGATCCGCAAGTTCGACTGCGAGGCGTGGATCCCGACCCAGGGCAAGTACCGCGAGGTCTCGTCGGCGTCCAACTGCACCGAGTTCCAGAGCCGCCGTCTCGACATCCGCGTACGCGGCGCCGAAGGCACGGCTCCTGCCGCAACCCTCAACGGCACGCTGTGCGCCATGACCCGCACGATCATCGCGCTGCTCGAGAACGGTCAGCAAGCGGACGGATCCGTGCGCCTGCCGGCGGTCCTGCATCCCTTCCTGGGCGAGGTCCTGAGGCCGCTCGCGTGAGCGCGTGGAGGCCGAAGCTCCTGGCCCTCGACGTCGACGGCACGCTGGTCGATGGCGCCAACGTGATGAGTCCCGCGGTCCGCGAGGCCGTACGCGCCATGCGTGACTCCGGTATCGAGACGGTCATCACGACGGGGCGAGCGATCCCGGGCGTCATGAACACCGCCGGCCTGCTCGGCTTCGACGACGGTTACGCGATCGGCAGCAACGGCGCGATCGTGTTCTCCTACAACCCGATCGAGCTGCTGCACACCGTCACCTTCGATGCGAGCGAGGCCGTACGCCGCGTGCTCGAGCACGTCCCCGACGCGCTGGTCGCGGTCGAGGAGATCGGTGTCGGCTACCGGCTCAACAAGCCATTTCCCGACGGAGAGATCAACGGCAAGATGACGGTCGAGCACATCGATGCCCTGATCGCCGAGCCGGTGACTCGCGTCATCATTCGAGCGCCCGACCACGAGCCCGATGAGTTCGCCAAGCTCGTCGAAGATCTCGGACTGGCCGACACCAACTACTACATCGGCTACACCGCTTGGCTCGACATTGCCCCTGACGGGGTCAGCAAGGCGTCAGGGCTGACCTATCTGTGTGACCGGCTGGGCCTCAAGGCGGCCGACGTGCTGGCAGTCGGCGACGGCAACAACGACATCGAGATGCTGCGCTGGGCAGGACGAGGCGTCGCCATGGGGCAGGGGCCTGAGTCACTCCTCGCGGTCGCTGACGACGTGACCGGCACCATCGAGGAGGATGGGCTCGTCGCCGAGCTCCGCCGCTACCTCTGACCCTGCATTGACCAGGTGGTCAGGCGACTTGGCTCGACTCCAATGCATCGAAGCAGTCGAGGACGTCGTCAATCGTCGGGAGTGAAGGCACGACGTCGCGAGCTGTCGCAGCATCCTTCTTCATCTCACGCGCGCGCCGCATGTGTCGCTTGACTGTCGATGTCGAGCAGTCGAGACGCTCTGCGAGCTGACCGCACGTGTCCTTCGGATAGGCGTGACGCATCATCATGACGGCGTCGTGGCTCAGCGGACCGGCTCCCACGCGGGCGCCGCCGAACGAGAACGACGGCTGTGCCACCTGGATGCCGAGCTCGGCGCGCATCTTGTGGCGCTCGGTCTCGGTGGTGCACGCCACGAAGCCCGAGACATCCGTCTCGACCACTGCGCGATAGAGGCACTCGACCATCAGCGGACAGCCCGCGCACTGGCGGTGCGCCGCGGATCGTTTGGCCGCGAGCAACTGCCACTCGGTCCGTGAGACCTCATGGCGAGCAGGCGGATTGTGCATGTCTTCGTCGTTGAAAACCTCCGGCTCAAAGATGCACGGAGGCGTCGTCATTTCGACGATGGTCATGGGCTCCCTCTTCCCAATCGACTGACATCTCCTGTTTCTCCCCAGGCGACGTCAGCTCACATCGGTTCCATTCTAGAGGTACATTCCCCCGGATTCACTATTGGAGCCAGTTGTTTCCGAATCGTCACCTTTGGGGTCGTTTGGACCCGGTAGGGCGAGACGCATGTTCTGGAACTGGGCCTGCGCCTGCACCTGCTGGGCATACAGGGCGGCTTGTATGCCGTGGAACAACCCTTCGAGCCAGCCGACGAGCTGGGCCTGGGCGATGCGGAGCTCGGCCTCGCTGGGCGTCTCACCATCGAAGGGAAGGCTGAGGCGCTCGAGCTCTTCGATCAGCTCAGGGGCCAGGCCGTCCTCGAGCTCCTTGATCGACTGAAGGTGGATGTCGCGGAGCCTGACGCGACTTGCCTCATCGAGCGGCGCCGCCTTCACCTCGTCGAGGAGCTGGCGGATCATGCCACCAATTCGCATGACCTTGGCCGGCTGGGCAACGAGGTCGGAAAGCGGAGTCTCGAGGTTGGGCGGAGGTACGGGCTGACCATCGGGGCCGATGATTTCTGGCTGCGCATCAGTCATGCCAGCAGCCTACCGACGCCTCACATCGTCAGCAGCACCTTGCCGGTGTGCGACGAGTCCTCCAGAACCTGGTGGGCGGCGCGCACCTCCTCCAGCGGATACGTCGCGTGGATGATGGGGCGCACGGTGCCGTCGGCGATCAGCGGCCACACCTGCGCCACCATGGCCGAGACGATCGCGGCCTTCTCGGCTGACGGTCTGGCGCGCAGCGAGGTGGCCATGACGGCGGCACGCTTGGTGAGCAGTGCGCCGATGTCGAGCTCGGCCTTGACGCCGCCCTGCAGCCCGATGATGACAAGTCGGCCGGCGTTCGACAGGACTGAGAGGTTTGCGGCGAGGTACTTCGCGCCGATGATGTCGAGGATGACGTCTGCCGTGACGTTCGCGTCCTGCAGCGTCGCAGCGAAGTCCTGCTCGCGGTAGTTGATGACGATGTCGGCGCCGAGCGAACGGCAGAACGCAGCCTTCTCCTCGGAGCCGACCGTGACGGCGACCCGGGCCCCGAATGCCTTGCCGAGCTGGATTGCCATGGTGCCGATCCCGCTGCCGCCGCCGTGCACCAGCAGAGTTTCACCGGGGGCGAGCTTTCCCATCATGAACACGTTCGACCAGACCGTGCAGGCAACTTCCATCAGTCCTGCGGCATCGAGCAGCGAGACGCCCCGGGGCACTGTGGTGACCTGCCCGGCCGGAACGGTGACGTACTGGGCGTAGCCCCCGCCAGTCAGCAGCGCGCACACCTGGGTGCCGGGCTGCAGGTCGGTGACGCCTTCGCCGACCGCCGAGATGGATCCGGAGCACTCGAGCCCGAGGACTGGGGTTGCGCCAGTCGGCGGGTCGTACAGGCCACGGCGCTGCATCAGGTCGGCGCGGTTGACGCCCGGCGGCCATCACCTCGATCAGGACCTCCCCCGGGCCGGGTTCGGGGATGGGGAGGTCGACGATCTGGAGGGCATCGACCCCGCCGGGGTCTGGAGCAATGACGGCACGCATCCCCGCAGGCTAGCGGCACTGCACTGAAGATGTGCCAGGCCACCTGTCAAGATTGACTTCATGCACGTCGCACTGGTCCAGCTCGTTTCGGCCACGGACTCTGCGAAGAATCGCGCCGCCATCGTCGATCAGCTGGCTGAGCTGACCGTCGGGGACGATCTCGACCTCGTGGTGCTCCCCGAGGCGGCGATGCATGACTTCGGGTCGCCCGACCTCGATCTGCGGCCAGTGGCCGAAGCTCTGGACGGGTCATTCGTGCAGATGCTGGCGAACGAGGCACAGCGGCTGCAGACGACGATCGTGGCCGGAATGTTCGAGCAGACCGACGGACTGCCTTTCAACACCCTGGTCGTGGTTGATGCCGGGGGCCTGCGAACGACATATCGCAAGATCCACCTGTATGACTCGTTCGGCTATCGCGAGTCCGACCGGCTCACCGCGGGCGAGATCGACCCTGTCATCGTCACGATCGCGGGCCGTCAGGTGGGACTGATGACGTGCTACGACCTGCGCTTCCCCGAGCATGCCCGTGCGCTCGTCGACGCAGGCGCCGAGCTGCTGGTCATACCCGCTGCCTGGGTCGCCGGCGACCACAAGCTCGACCACTGGCGCACCCTGCTCGCTGCCCGCGCGATCGAGAACACGGTGCACGTCGTTGCCGCCGCCCAGGGTGGTGACCGTTACACGGGACACTCGATGGCAATCGATCCGTGGGGCTCTATCGTGGTCGAGGCCGCGGAGCTCCCGGCCGTCATTCATGCCGTCCTGGACGCTGATGACGTGACGCGCGCGCGTGACGTCAACCCGTCGCTCGCCAACCGAAGGATCCACCCATGAGTCGCACACCCAAGGGTGGACGGCGCAGGCTCGATTCGTCGGTGGAGCCCACCTACGACGTTCCGACACGCGAACCGCGCATCGAGTCGCCGCGAACCGCCCGCAACATCATGTGGGTGACGGTGGTCTTGTGGGTCCTGGGCACGGCTGGCTCGGCGACGGCGGTGGTGGCCGTCAACAGCCCCACCTGGATCCAGCGGCCTTCTGCTGCCCTGCTCATGGTGGTCTTCACGGTGGGGCTGACGCACCGTGGCGGCGGGTTCATGCGCATCTGGCTCCCGATGTCGACCACGCTGGGGTTCTTTGCGGTGGTGCTCGAGACCAACATGCTTCTGGCCGCGTCGGCCGGTCTCACGGCAATCCTCGCCGCCGTCTGGGCCGTGCTGGTCACGCGCCCGGCGGCCACCGTCGCGAAGGTGACGCTGGAGTATGTGGTCACGCTCGTGGTGGCCTTGAGTGGAACCCTCGCCGTCGCCGCGTGGAATGCACCGGTCGACTATCAGCGCTTCAACTTGGCAGTTCTGACGATAGCTCTGGGCCTGGCCATCTCGTTGGTCTGGAATCTTGGGGCCGGCCTGCACGGTCTCGGCCGGCAGAACTTCCTGGTTCTCGCGGGAGTCGCTGCGTCGGTGATTCTGGTTCTCGTCTACAGCAGCTTCGTGCGAAGCAATGGATCGCAGACGTTGATCCAGTTCTTCACCGATGCCGTGATCTGGACCCGACAGAACATCAATGGGGTGCCGCGACCGGTCGAGGTGTTCGTCGGCTTCCCTGCGCTCATCGTCGGTGTCTCGCTGCGATCGAGACGGCGGGAGGGCTGGTGGATCCAGGTGTTCGCGGTGATCGGAACGAGCGTGCTCGCCACCTCGTTGGTGACCCCGGGGGCATTCCCGACCTACATCGGTCTCTCGGCGCTCTACTCGGCGATCTTGGGACTGATCGTCGGGCTCGTGATTCGCCATCAGGTGATGAAAGTACGGTCAGCGCGCTCGTCCCGGGCGATCGAGGAAGTCGTACGAGTCGAACCACCTCGTTTCGCTCCATTGAAGTAGTGCGACAATTTATCCCGGCGCAGCACTCCGGTGCTGCCACCCAGGAGGGGTGCCGGAGCGGCCGATCGGAAGCGCCTTGAAAGCGCTCGCTGGCAGCAATGTCAGCCGCGGGTTCGAATCCCGCCCCCTCTGCTCTATGAATTATCGTCTTGAACGCCGCTTCGTCCTGCGCCCACTCGGACTCAACGTGATGACGGTCGGCGTGTTCACGGTCGGCGCTTTTGTGCTTCCGACCGCGCTCTCGCTGGCGTGTGTTGTGCTGGTCGCACTGTTGGTGATCAATGCGGCGTCGTTGGTGCTGCGCCCGCCCGTGGTGATTCGTACGTCCGAGGAGCAGGTGCGTGTCGGCGGGCGGCTCACGGTGCGTCGGATCGCGCTGCCTTGGTCGGAGGTCGAGGGTGTCGATCAGGCCGATGATCGGCTCTACTTCAGCCGTGGCGACGAGACGATCTTGAGCTTTCCCCTCGCATATGTCGGGTCGCGGCGGGGACGAGCTGGTGCGTGACATCTACGACCGGCTCAATGCGGCCAACGGCTATCGCCGCTTCGACCCCAGCTGACGGCGGTCCCGATTCGTCTGTGGCGCCCTCCGGTCGGTATCCTGTTCCGGTTGCCTGTTTCGACGGGCGGCGGGGAGGTGTCGCATAGTGGCCTAGTGCGCCCGCCTGCTAAGCGGGTTGAGGTTTAAACCTCTCGCGAGTTCAAATCTCGCCACCTCCGCCGTAAAAGTAACAAGCAATGCTCGAGTGACCAGCCACGAAACGTGGCTGGTCATTGTGCGTCGCAACCAGGGGCGGAGCTCGCTCCGCCGTGGTGGGTCGAAGAGCTCGCTGAGGAAGCAGCCTGCATCGCAACCAGGGGCGGAGCTCGCTCCGCCGTGGTGGGTCGAAGAGCTCGCCGTGGAAGCAGTGGCTCGAGTGACCAGCCACGAAACGTGGCTGGTCACCGTTCGAAGCAACGTCTGGACTTGGGGCGAGCAGTCGGTCCTTGGCACCAAGTCCGGGTAATCTCTTTCGAGATGGTCACTCCCGACGTGAGTCACCCATAGTGGCCAGTCCCACCCGCCCAGCTAGGAGAGATTCGTGGATCTGCGCGCATACGCAGAGCTGATCGTCCGCTATTGGATCCTCATCCTCGCGACGATTGCGGCGGGTTTGATCGCCGCCATCGTGCTGATCGTCCTCGCGACGCCCAAGTACACCTCCACCGCTGAGGTGGTGTTCACCGGGCACGGGGGCGACGGCGGTCAGGACATCGCTTTCGCGGGCAACTACACGCAGTCACGTATGCAGACCTACAAGCGGCTGGGTACGTCATCTGAGGTGCTCAGCCCGGTGATCGACAAGCTTGGCCTGAACGAGACGGTCTCAGAGCTTGCGCAGCGCATCTCGGTCGACGTGAGCCAGGTCAGCACCTTTGCCGCGGTGTCCGTCACGGACGAGTCAGCGGACCAGGCTGCCGAGATTGCGAACGGCGTCGCGGCGCAGTTGATCGAGGTCGTCGAAGCGCTCGAGGTCACTGATCCGGCGGCGACCGGGCCGACGGCGGTGTCTGCGATGCAGGGCGTCGTCGTCTCGCCTGCTGAGGTCGAGAAGTCCGCGTCGGATCCCAACAAGAAGCTCTATCTCGGTGCCGGTGGTCTGCTGGGGCTCATCATGAGCCTCGGGATCCTTGCGACACTGACTGCCACGGGTTTCGATGCATCGCGCACGAGCCGGGGAGCATCCACGCCTGAGGGCGCCTAGTGGTGGCACCGGCGCCCGGTGTGACTGGCAACGTCCGGGACAGGCTCAGCAGACTGTTGCCCAGTAGTGGGGCGAAACCGCCACCGCGTTCCCACCTCAACCGTACGGTGCGCGCGTCGGCCTGGATGTACGCGACCCGAGCGCTCGCCTTCGGCTTTGCGCTCGTGCTCGTCAACACCTTTGGGATCTCGGGTTACGGCATCTACGCCTTTGCGTTCGCCGCAGCGGCGATGGTGGCGTTGCCGCTCGACAGCTACTTCTTGGTCCGGGCGCCGAGGGTCACCGATGCACTGTTCCCGCGTGAGCGGTCGACTCGCACCCTCGTGGGTCTGGCGCTTCTGCTGGTTGGGTGCACGTTCTGGCAAGGCTCGTTCGTGCTTGGCTTCGCCTTGTCCAAGGCCGGAATCGACATCGTCTTCAACGCTTCGCGAAGTCATCTGATCAGGCACGGCGTCCCCGACCTTGCCCAGCGTGCCGACGCATTGCGGCAGATCATCGGCATGGTGGGTGGCACGGTTTACGTGTTCGCTGTGGAGGCGCCGAGCCTTGAGGTCGCTGGGCTGATCTATCTCGTGGGTTGTCTGGTCCCCGTACTCCCCAAGGTCCGTTGGCTCCTCACGGCAAAGCCGGTCGGACTCGAGAGGTCCCGCAACACCGGCGCGATCCTCGTTGAGTCGGTCGGTGGGGTCGCGTACGTACAAGGTGATGTGCTTCTGCTGGCCACGCTGGCGTCATCGTCGGCGGCCGGCTACTACTCGCTCGCCACCATGGTCGTCTGGTCGTTGGCGGCACTGGGCCAGATGTACGGCTTCACGTTCCATGAGTCGTTGCGTCGGACTGGTGGCCGACGTACGGCGGGGCCGCCGTTGGCGGTTGGCCTCGTGTTGTCGACGCTCACGAGCACGTGCATGGTCGTCGGCGGCGTAGCGATGTACTTGCTCGGAGCCGACCGTGACTTCTGGCTCATCTTCCTGCTGTTGGCGCCAGTGAGCTTCCTTCGAACTCTCAGCAGCATGTCGTCGGTCGTGCTGATCATGCAGCATCGCGACCGTTTTCGAATGACCGTCACGGTGGTGTGTGTGACCCTCAAGCTGGGGCTGATCGCCATATTGGGCAGCGCCCACGGCGGACCGGGCGCAGCAGTTGCGTTCATCATCACGGACGTCCTGATGGCGGGGGCGTACACGTGGGCAGTCTTCGCCGGGCCGGGACGCGTCTACCGTGAGCCGGTTGGGTCGTGAGCCAACACATCGCCTTCCTGCTGTCGAAGGATCCGACCACCACGCACGGTGGCGACATGACGATGTTTCGCACGTTGGAGACGATTGCCCGCGAGGCGTTCGCCACTGAAGTCATCTGCCTTTCCGAGATTGCGGGTGGTCGGACCGAGGCGGGTCTGACCCGGGTCGCCAAACCGGCGGTGTCGCGCGCATCGTTGGCGGCCCGCAGCCTGGTACGCGGTCGGAGCCTCGTCCACACCCGGTTCGATGTGGCGGGGCTGACCGAGGCCGTCGAGCGAGCTGAGGCAGGCCGTTTCGTGGCGTTGCACAGCTATATGGCGGAGTCGTACCTGCGAGCTGCCGGAGCTGAGCCGGCGCGCGATCTGTTGGTCAGCACAGAGGTGGCCGAGTCAGCCGTCTGGCGGTCGACGCGTGGCGGGTTCGCACGTGTCGAGGCGGCCCGCATCGCGAGGGACGAACGTCGGGTCGCGCACGCCGCCCGGTCGATCGCCACCTATGACCAGGGCGAAGCCGAAGCGCACAGGCGCGAGGGGCTGGCGCGGGTGCACTATCTCCCGATCACGCTCCCGCCGGCGGCACCTGTCGACGTTGCTGCAACTCCGCCGCGCCTGGCGTTCTTGGGAGACCGCCGCTGGTTGCCCAATGCCGATGCGGCAGCGGAGCTGGTGCGGCTGTGGCCCGCCATGTCCGCAGGAATCGACAGAGCAGAGCTGGTGCTCATCGGTTCCCCACCGGGCGACAATCGTTCGCCGTTGCCGTCCGGAGTGACTGACTGCGGGTTCGTGCCGGTCGTCGATGACCTGCTGGGAACGTGCCGAGCAATTGTCGCGCCCATCGCCACGGGGGGAGGCGTACGCGTCAAGATCCTCGAAGCCGCAGCTCGCGGGTTGCCGGTTGTCAGCACAACCGCAGGACTCGGCTCGCTCGCCCAGACCTTCGGCATCGAGGCGACGGATGGGGATGACGCCTTTGTCCGGGCCTGCCGAGCAATGTTGCTCGACGCCGGCGCCGCCGCGGCCAAGGGGCGCGACCTGCACGCGGCAAACGCCGAGCGTTGGAATGGCGGGACGGTCCACACGGCAGTCCACGAATGGATGACCGCGTGACAACCGGTCGCCGCGCGCTCGGCGTTCTCGTCCTCCCTGCCGTGATGATGTCGGCGACGACGGTGGCACTGGTTGCGTTCCTGTCCGGCTCCACGACCGCCAAGATGGTGGTGATCGCAACGATCGCCGTGCTGCTGGGTGCATACCTCTCCGCGGTGCATCCGTTGCTCACCATCTGCGGCTTCGCCCTGGTGTTGACGGTCACGCCCTACATGGACGTTCCCAGCACGGAGCTGCCGGTGTTGCTCCTCGCCTGCGCTGCCCTCTGGGTGGCGATGCTCTTCCTGCCCGGCGCACGAGTGACCTTTGGGTGGGTCGAGGCGAGCGTGCTGCTGCTGGCAGCTGTGGCCTTTCTTTCAGTCCTGGCGACCGGCGTCTCCAAGGACGCGCTGATCGAGGTCGCGGCCTGGCTGGCGGCCACGGTCGTCGTACTCCCACTTCGTTGGATGCCGTCGGAGGGGTTGCGAACGGTCGCGCGCACCTTCGTGGCCGGATGTTGCGTTTCGGGAGTGGTCGGCATCCTGCTGCTGTTCACCGACCCGGACGGACGGTTGCTCAAGCGGCTGTCGTTCGTCGGCTACAGCGCTGAAGGTGACAACGCCCGCCAGGTGATGAGCGACGACGGCAACCATTCGCGCCTGACCGGAACATTCATCGAGCCCAACATCGCCGGGCTCATCTTGTTGGTCGGGCTGCTGCTGGCCATTGTCTATCTGACGAACTGGCAGAGAGCAGCATCGGTTGCACTGATCGGTATGGCTCTGCTTCTGACCCTCAGCCGCGCTGCGATCGGCTCGCTCGTACTGGCTCTGATCCTCATGGTGCTGTTCAGCCAGGCGTACCGGCTCCGTCTGTTGCTGGTCGGTGTCGCATCCGCGCTCGCGATGTTTGCGATTCCCGACGTTCGTCTTCGACTTCTGGACTCGTTCGGAGCCACCGACGGGGGGACGGTCGCGCGGCTCGCCGCGTTCCAGGACTTCCCCAACATGGTCGCCGGACACTGGTGGTGGGGACTGGGCTGGGCTCGCGAGGAGTTCCGCACCGATCTCGCGGTCAACTTCGTCGCCAACACTCCGCTGCTGCACGTCTATCGCGCGGGACTCCTGTTCGGGCTCATCGTCATAGCGGTCCTGGTGGCACTGGTCATTCGTTCGCTGCTGATGGCCCGCAGCGGGACTCTGGCGGCGGCAGTGCTGGCACCGGGCCTGGTCGGCTTCATCGTTGTCGCACTTCAGCTCGACTTCCCGGTCGTCACCCAAGCGCCGGCGACTGCAGTCTTCTCGGTGTTGGTCGGGTTTGCGACGCACCGCAGCGCGACCGAGGCGGGGGCGCGCACGTGAGCCAGAAGACGCCCAAGGCGTCGGGTTATCTGGGAGGTTTCGACGGCCTCCGCGGCGGCGGCTTCATGTGCGTTGTAGCGGCGCACTGCATGACACATTTTGGCCCGGAAAGCACCCCGACCGGCGCCGCCCAGGTCCTGTCGATCGGTCTGGTCACCTTCTTCGCCATCTCAGGCATGCTGATCTACCTTCCGTTTGCCCGCGACATCTCGATCGGCGAGCGGCGTACTGATGTCGGCTTGTATGCCCGCCGCAGACTCCTTCGGGTCTATCCGGCATATCTCGTGATCTTCCTGATCTCAAACTTCCTGCTGCACGCGGTGTACACCACCAATGCGGTCGAGGTGGCTTCGACCAACTCCGATCGGGGCTCGGGGATGATGACCGATCCGCTCGACCTCTTCCTCAACCTCACCCTGCTCCAGACGTTCTTCCCGAGCACGATCCAGACCGGCATCAACCCGTCGTGGTCCCTGTCGGCGGAGCTCACCCTTTATCTGCTCCTGCCCATACTCGCGCTCCCGCTGGTTGGCATCGCTCGGCGTCACCCGCGACTGGGTTTCACACTGGCGCTGGTCCCGGCCGGCATCCTGTTCGTCGTCGGCATCAGTGGGCGGTTGTGGGCTGAGCATCTGTATGACCAACGGCCGGGCCTGTCGGTCTTCGAGGCAGAGTACGGTTCCAACGGCATCGCGGTGTTGTCACGCAGCGTCCTGGCGCTCGGCGACAACTTTGCGCTCGGCATGGTGGTCGCGGTGTTGCTGCTGCGGATGAAGCGCGGCGAGCTCGCGTGGCTGACCCGGCGGGTCACGCTTGCGTTGTGCTCCAGCGTCTTCGTCGTGTCGTCTGCCACGGGCATGCTCATCCATGACAGCCATCCGTGGTTCCTTCAGACCTGCGTGTCGTTCGCCTCAGCGGCCATTCTGCTGGTCCTTGCCGAGGCCAACGCCCGAAAGACGACCTCCTGGTTTGTGCGGATCGGCGAGTTCAGGCCGCTCGCGTACCTCGGGACCATCGCGCTGAGCGCATACCTGTGGCACTACCCAGTCCTGCTGCTGGTCTCCCGGTTCGACCTGGTCGGCGGCGACTCGGTGCTGTCGATCGTCTGGGCCTATGCGCTGGTGATGACCGCGTCGACCGCCCTTGGTGCGGTGACCTACCGCTTCGTCGAGCGCCCAGCGATGCAGTGGGAGCCGCGCTCAAATCGACAGGTCTCAGCGTGACGACGGCACCGGTGTCAACGGGTGACACCTCTGCGCTGACAGGCATCCGCGCGTACTTGGTCCTGATCGTGCTGGCCAACCACCTGTCGCCCCTGACGTTTGCGATGTTTCGGGACACGCAAGTGTTCGAGCGGGCGTTCTGGTTGGCAAATGGGGCTGTCGACGTCTTTTTCGCTCTCAGTGGCTTCGTCCTGACCTACACCTATCTCGACCGATTCCGCAGGCCATCGCTCGGGGCGATTCGCGGGTATGCCATCGCCAGATTTGCCCGCATCTACCCGGTTTTCATCGTGTCGTTGGCGCTCTGGCTCATCTATGCGTTGACGATCACTCGAAGCGTCGGCGAGCTGCTGAGCTCGGAGAGGTTCGCGCCACTCAATCTGGTGATGAACGCGTTGCTGCTCAACCTGATCCCGCCGGCGACGTCGATCAATCCGCCGTCGTGGTCGGTGAGTCTCGAGACCATCGCGTACGTACTGCTGCCGTTGTTGCTGATCGCCCTCCCCCGCATCAAGCGCGCCAGATCGGCATTCGCCTTGGCCGCACTGCTGGTCGCGATCGGAGCGCTGCTGATGTATCGCTTCAACGCCGACACCTTGAGCTCAGTGATCTACCAGACGCCGTGGATTCGGGTCGGCTACGCCGTGCCGGTGGGATGTCTGCTCGCGTGCGGTTGGCGGCTGTTGTCTCCGCGGTTCAGGTCAGGTGTGCACTGGGACGTCGTCGGAATCGGTAGCGTCGTAGCGATCGCAGTGATCGCTGCGTCGAGCCCCCAGACGTTGATCGTCTACTACCCGGTCGCCACGATGCCGTTCCTCATGCTGCTGGTGATCGCCGCCGCCGGGTCGACTGGTTGGTTCAAGTCGCTACTGTCGCTCAGGCCGGCGATGTTCGTCGGGACGGTGTCCTACTCCTTGTACCTGATCCACTATCTGGTTCTGGTCATCGTCTTCCGGTGGGCGTCGGCACAGAACGTGGTGGAGTGGTCGGACGGATTTCAGCTGGTTGTTCTTGCGGGGGCGATCGGCGCCGTGTTCATTGCCACGCTGGTCATGTACTACCTCGTCGAGCGCCCGTCTCGACGATGGATCCGTCGTCAGGGGGGCATCAGATGAACGCGGCAAGTCGTCAGGCTGCACCGTCGGACAGCAGGCCGAGGGTGGCGATTGCGCACGACTACCTGACTCAGCGCGGCGGAGCCGAGCGAGTCGTCCTGGCGATGCTGCGGGCTTTTCCGGGTGCCAGCGTTCACACGACTCTGTTCGATCCGGATGAGACCTTTCCAGAGTTCTCCGACGTCGACGTCCACACGTCGTGGGCCAATCGGTTCGGTTTTCTCCGCCGGCACCATCGGCTCGCGCTGCCTGTCCTGCCGTTCGCGGTCTCCGCGCAACCCATCGACGCCGATGTCGTGCTGGCCAGCAGCAGCGGGTGGGCGCATGGATTCCGCACGAACGGCCGCAAGGTCGTCTACTGCTACACCCCACCGAGGTGGCTGTACCAGGGAAATCGCTATCTCGGGGATCACCCGGATCGGCTGACGAGCTTGGCGCTTCGGCTGATGCGTCCGCTGCTCGTGCGTTGGGATCGACGGGCTGCGCGTTCGGCCAACTCGTATGTCTCGATCTCCTCGGTGGTCCAGGATCGGGTCCTCGAGGCGTACGGCACACCGTCTGTGGTGGTGCCGGCTCCATGGCCCAACACGGTTCGGAGCGAGCCCGCGCCGGTTGCGGAGCTCGAGCAGTGGCTGGACGGTCGGCCGTACGAGCTGTGCGTTTCGCGGCTGTTGCCATACAAGAATGTCGCGGTGGTCGTGGAGGCGTACGCCGCCGAGCCGCAGCGGCGACTCGTGGTCGTGGGCCGCGGTCCCGAAGAGTCGAGGCTGCGCGAGCTGGCCGGCGACAACGTGCGATTTGTGCAGAACATCTCAGATGGAGAGCTCGCCTGGCTCTACCGCGGGGCCAGTGCCCTGGTCGCCATGAGCTACGAGGATTTCGGCCTCACGCCGCTGGAAGCAGCGTCGTTCGGCAAGCCGTCTGTGTTGCTGCGCTGGGGTGGCTTCGTCGAGACCATGGTCGAGGACGTGACTGCGGTGTTCGTCGACGAGCCGACCGCACAGGGCGTTCGCGGAGGACTCGCGGCGCTCGATGATCGTGAGTGGGATCCCGAGCTCATCAAGCAGCATGCCGACCACTACCGCGAAGACGTGTTCATCGAGCAGATCCGCAAGGTGGTCCTGGCGCAGTTGGCGACAGTGATCTAGGTCCAGGCAAGCAGTACGGCTCCGACGCCGACCAGAGTCACGCCGAGCCACTGCTTGGGCTGCAGGTGCTCGCCAAGCAGGGCGACACCAAAGATCGCGACGAGGACGACGCTGAGCTTGTCGACGGGAGCCACCATCGATGCGGGCCCGAGCTTGAGGGCCCTGAAGTAACAGATCCACGACGCTCCGGTGGCCAGGCCCGAGAGCACCAGGAAGATCCAGGTCTTGGACGTCAGCGGACCAGGCGAGTGCAAGCTTGCCCAGGACGAGCAGGATGAATCCGAGCGTCACCAAGATGACGACCGTACGGATGAACGTCGCGACATCGGAGTCGACACCCTCCACCCCGACCTTGGCGAAAATTGCGGTGAGCGCCGCAAAGAACGCCGACAACAGCGCCCAGAATGGCCAGGACGAAAGCAGCGACGAATCCATCGGATCCTCCTGTTTGTCGACGGCGCGCTATTCGATCCGTCAGGATTCAGCGTATGCGCGTACACCACCTGAACTGCGGATCACTCCGCCCACCGACGGCCGGCGAAATCGTCTGCCACGTCCTGCTGTGCGAGACCGACGACGGTCTGGTGCTCGTCGACAGCGGTCTCGGTCGCCACGACTTCGCCAACCCCAAGCGGATGGGCCCGGCCCGGCACTTCCTCCGACCCGTACGTGAGGACGCGAGAACTGCGGTCGCCCAGCTCGAGGCCCTCGGCCATCAGGCGTCTGACGTGACCCACATCGTGCTGACCCACATGGACTTCGACCACATCGGCGGCGCCGCCGACTTCCCGGGCGCAGTGCTCCACACCACGGCCGACGAGTACGACTGGGCGGTGGTGAATCCTGACTTCGCCTCCAAACAGCGCTACTCGCAGAAGCAGTGGGCGTACGGTCCGCGGATCGAGACCCACGCCGGACCGGGCGACGTGTGGAAGCACGGCCTCACGGGCGTGCCGGTGCTGCCCGGGATCACGTACGTGCCGATGCCGGGACACACCAAGGGCCACGCCGCGGTCGCGGTCGAGCCCGACGGAGGCGGGATGCTGCTTCACGCCGGCGATGCGGTGTTCGACGCCAGCTCGTATGCGGCAACTTCGCCGCAGGGCAAGTCCCTCACCAAGATCGGCATGTTCCGCGCCTTCGAGAAGGTCATGGCGCAGGACCGCAAGAAGCTCGCCGGCAACCACGCCACCCTCGCGCGCCTCAACGACGTAGACGGCGTGACGGTGTTCAACGCGCACGACAAACGCATCCTCGACGAGCTGACAGGTAGCTGACGGTGACAGACTCGGGGGAGATGAAACAGGAGCGGGGCAGGGCAGGCTCGGACAGGCTCGAGTTCCTTGCTGTGGGCTTTGCTGGTGAAGCAGGACCGAAGCCTTGGGGACAGATCTGATGGTGTGGAGGACTGAGATGAGCGTCGACTGGTGGTTTCGTGACCGCGAGAGCGGCAAGCTCGTGCTGGCTCAGTTCCCCAACCCTGCACTGTGGGTCTTCTTTGCCGCGACCTTGCTGCGTTGGACGCCGTACGACGCGCACGACAGCGAGCTGCGCTGGATCGGCTCGGGTGCGCTGATCGTCTGGGCGCTCGATGAACTCGTTCGCGGCCAGGCGCCATACCGCCGTGTTCTCGGCGCGGTCGTTCTGGCCTGGCAGCTCGCCAACCTGTTGACCTGAACGGCACTTCACCGTGAGGCGCACCACGTTTCGTGGGGTTGGTTGAATCTCGACGTAATGTGGCAAGGCGGACAACGTCGTCCGTTCTCTCTTTTGAAGGTTCATCTGTGTCCGCTCCTGCCCGCCGCACCCACTACTGGGTCTCGTTTGCCCTGCTCGCCATCGCCGTGGGCTCGTTCGCCCTGATGCAGTCGATGACGGTCCCCGTCCTGTCGAGCATCGAGAAGCAGCTCGACACCGATCAGCGGACCGTCACGTGGGTTCTGACGGCCTATCTGTTGTCGGCGTCGGTGTTCACGCCGATCATCGGTCGTCTTGGCGACGCGGTCGGCAAGAAGCGCATGATCGTCTTCTCGCTCGCGGCTTTGTCCATCGGTTCGTTGGTGGCCGCGCTGGCACCCACCATCGAGGTGATGATCGCTGCGCGCATCATCCAGGGCATTGGCGGCGGCGTCTTCCCGTTGTCATTTGGCATCATCCGCGACGAGTTCCCCGACACGAAGGTGGCCAGCGCAGTCAGCTTCATCGCGTCGCTCGGGGCCGTTGGATTCGGTGTCGGCATCGTGGTCGCTGGTCCGATCGTCAACGGCCTGGGCTATGCGTGGTTGTTCTGGCTGCCGATGATCGTCACGGCGAGCGCCGCGGTCGGTGCCGCGGTGTTCATCCCGGAGTCGCCGGTACGTACGCCGGGTCGCATCCCGGTACTCCCCGCCGTCCTGCTCTCCGGATGGCTGGTCTCCTTGCTGCTGGCGCTGAGCCAGGCCCACGAGTGGGGCTGGGGGTCGCCGAAGTTCATCGGTCTCACCCTCCTGGCGGCGGTCATCGCCGCGGCCTGGATCGCGCTGGAGCACCGCGTCCCCGTGCCGCTCATCGACATGCACATGATGCGGCTCAAGGGTGTCTGGACGACCAACCTCGTGGCGCTGCTCGTCGGCGTTGGCATGTATGCGTCATTTGGCTTCCTGCCGCAGTTCATCCAGACGCCGACGTCCGCCGGCTACGGGCTGGGTGCAACGGTCACCGAGTCGGGGCTGGTGATGTTGCCGATGGCGATCGCCTCGTTCCTGACCGGCCTCGTCTCGGCGTCCATCGCCAGGCGCATCGGTCCCAAGACGGTCGTCGTGGCGGGCTGCCTGATCGCCGCAGTCGGCATGACGCTCACGGCCCTGCTGCACGACACGAAGGCCCAGCTGATGGTCTCGGCCGGGCTCACCGGCCTCGGAGTCGGGCTCGCCTTTGCCTGCCTGGCCACCCTGATCGTCGCGGCCGTTCCTCCCGAGCAGACCGGCGTGGCCAGCGGCATGAACACCAATATCCGTACGATCGGCGGATCGATCGGCTCGGCCGTGATGGCCAGCATCGTGACGGCTCATGTGTTCGCCAACGGGTTGCCGCACGAGCGCGGCTACACGATCGGCTTCCTCGTGCTCGCAGGCACGATGGTGATGGCGGCGTTGGCCGGGCTGACGATCCCGACGGTGTCGGGGCGCCGCAACGAGGAGCGTCTGCTCAAGGAGCCCGTCGATCGCGAGCTCGCGATCATGGGCGCCTAGCCGCCTTTCGACAGGCTCAAGAGCCGAGGGGTGTTGGCCCAATACAGAAATGCCCCGGACCGAGGTCCGGGGCATTTCATGTCTGCTCAGGCTTCGAGGCGAGCCTTCAGGCCGTCGAGCTCGGTCCAGAGCACGGCCGGCAGGGTGTCGCCGAACTGCTCGAACCACTCATTGATCTGCGGGATCTCGGCCTTCCACTCGTCGACATCGACGGCGAGCGCCTTGTCGAGCTGCTCGGGGGTGACGTCGAGTCCGTCGGTGTCGATCGACGATGCCGGGGGCACCAGGCCGATCGGCGTCTCGTGCGCCTCGACCTTGCCCTCGACACGGTCGATGACGTACTTGAGGATGCGGCTGTTCTCGCCGAAGCCGGGCCACAGGAAGCCACCGTCTTCGTCGCGGCGGAACCAGTTGACGTAGAAGATCTTGGGGAACTTCGACTCGTCATTGTTCTTGGCCATGTTGATCCAGTGACCGAAGTAGTCACCCGCGTCGTAGCCGATGAACGGCAACATCGCCATCGGGTCGCGGCGCACGACGCCGACGGCGCCGGTTGCTGCGGCCGTGGTCTCCGAGGAGAGCGTGGCGCCCATGAACGTCCCGTGGGTCCAGTCGCGGGCCTCGGTGACGAGTGGGATGGTCGTCTTGCGGCGGCCGCCGAACAGGATCGCGTCGAGCGGGACACCGTTGGGGTCGTCGTACTCGTCGGCCAGGATCGGGCACTGCTTGATCGGGGTGCAGAAGCGGCTGTTGGCGTGGCTCGAGAGCTGGTCGCTCTCGGGTGTCCAGTCGTTGCCCTTCCAGTCGGTGAGGTGGGCCGGCGGCTCGTCCGTCATGCCCTCCCACCAGATGTCGCCGTCGTCGGTCAGGGCGACGTTGGTGAACACCGAGTTGCCCTGCTCGATCGTGCGCATGGCGTTGGCGTTGGTGTCCCAACCGGTGCCCGGCGCGACGCCGAACAGGCCGAACTCAGGGTTGACGGCATACAGGCGACCGTCGGCACCGACGCGGATCCAGGCGATGTCGTCGCCGATCGTCTCGACCTTCCAGCCCGGGATGGTCGGCTCGACCATGGCGAGGTTGGTCTTGCCACACGCGCTGGGGAAGCCGGCGGCGATGTACTTGACGACGCCTTCGGGGTTGGTGAGCTTGAGGATCAGCATGTGCTCGGCCATCCAGCCGTTGTCGCGACCCATCACCGAGGCGATGCGCAACGCGTAGCACTTCTTGCCGAGGAGGGCGTTTCCGCCGTACGAGGATCCGTACGACCAGATCATCCGCTCCTCGGGGAACTGCACGATGTACTTGGTGTCGTTGCACGGCCACTTGACGTCGGTCTGACCGTCGGCGAGCGGGGCGCCGAACGAGTGGAGCGCGGGCACGTAGTCGGCCTCGGTCTCCTCGATCTTGTCGAGGACGTCCTTGCCGATGCGGGCCATCACGGTCATCGAGGCGACGACGTAGGCCGAGTCGGTGATCTCGATGCCGAACATCGGGTTGTCGGACTCGAGGTGTCCCATGACGAACGGGATGACGTACATCGTGCGGCCCTGCATGCAGCCGTCGTACAGATCCTTCATGATCTGTTTCATCTCGTCGGGCGCCATCCAGTTGTTGGTGGGGCCGGCGTCCTTTTCGTCAACGGAGCAGATGTAGGTGCGGTCCTCGACCCGGGCGACGTCGTTGGGGTCGGAGGCGCAGTAGAACGAGTTGGGCTTCTTCTCGGCGTTGAGACGCTTGAAGGTGCCTGCCTCGACGAGCTTGTCGGTGATCGAGACCCACTCTTCGGGTGACCCCTCGCACCAGTAGATGTCGGCTGGCTTCGTGAGGGCGGCTACTTCGTCGACCCAGCTCTGCAGCTTGGCGTAGGTCGAACGGTATGTCGTGGTGGTGTCTACAGGCATGTATGAACGTTTCCTTCTCGCGCATCGCGAACCAAGCGCATTGATTCGCACCTCCCGGGGGCGGTCGCCCGGGACAGCTGATGTGTGATTTTTCCGCCACCGACGGGCGATGACGATCGTTCGACTCTACGGTGGCCCGGCTACTTGTGGGTAAGTCGCAGCGGGTGAAGATGGTCACATCTGCCTGCGATGCGGGCAGTTGCCGGGCGGATTTTCGCTCGGCTCCGCTCCACGCTAGAATCAGCGAGGCCCTTCGGGGCAGGCGCCCGTAGCTCAACGGATAGAGCATCTGACTACGGATCAGAAGGTTGGGAGTTCGAATCTCTCCGGGCGCGCAACACAAGCCCGCCGTCCCAGCAGATGCTGGACCGGCGGGTTCTGTCATTCCCGACAACGGGGTCGCGAGGGCATGAACCGGCTGGAGCCTATGCTCGCGATTGTGCGCGTGGCGTTCAGGGCCACGCGGGATCAGACGTAGGTGCGGACTGGCCTGATCAGATCAATGGCCCATGCGATGGCAAAGGTCACGACGACGGTGGTGATGGCGACTGTCGGGATGCCCAAGATCGGCTGCTCTCGGTACCAGTCGCTGAGCGGGCTGAGGGTCCGCACGTAGTGCAGCACCAGCGCGTAGAGCAGGTAGATACGAAAGCTCAACCGCGAGTAGAGCGCGATCCACCTGTAGTTGCGGCCCTTGCTTGTGAAGGTCGCCTTTGCGAGCAGGAACACGCATGCCGATGACAGGACGACGCCGGGCGAGAGGTTCGCAAATGCCCACAACGAACGGTCACGCTGGGTTTGCTCCAGGTAGGTGATGGCGAAGGTCATACCCGCACCTAGAAGGAAGCCGCCCAGAAGCCACTGTCGCGGGATGTGAAATGGCGTGATGTGGAGGTAGTAGCCGAGCAGCGGCAGGCCTAGATATTCGGTCGGAAAGTTCGGAAACGATGCGTAATACAGCGGCTTGGCGTCTGGCCACACGTGGCCGATCGTCGGGAGAAGCACGGTGAACACGAGCCACAGGCTGAGTGCGTATCGAAGTAGGCGTGCTGACTGGTCGTCGGGAAGAGCCATCAGAGGTCGCAGCAGAGGTGCGACGAGGTAGATGCCGAGCAGGAAGTAGACGAACCACAGGTGATACGCCAACGGGCCGGTGAAGAAGTCAGTGACTGCTGACAGCAGCGGTCCCTGGCCATCGTAGGAACCGGTGATGATGGCTTGATCCCGGCGAACGAACAGGTGGTTGGCAATCGCGTACACGATGCTCCAGCTCAGGAACGGAATGCCGATCCGACGCAACTGGTGTCCGAGCCGAAACCGTCGTTGCGGGGCGAACATCAGAACCCCAGCGATCATCAGAAAACAATTGACCGGGAAACGCATCAGTGAGTCGTAGCCGTTGGCCACGTTGAACATCGACACGAGATCGACGTCTAGCTTGCGCCGGGCGTTGAGAATCAGAGCGGCCGTGTGGAGGACGATCACGCCGACGCTGGCGACCACCCGCAGGTAGTCGAAGTAGTAGATCCTCTCGACCTTTGGCCGGTCGATGTCAGTCGTCACGAAGACTTTCTACAGCAGGTCAGGCGGCATGCCGCCGGGGGCCTCCGAGCCGGTCCCGCTCGCTCGATCTCAACCAGGTGGAGACTGTGTCGCTGCTGTCGGAATGGCCGCAAGGGTTGCCGCTGAGGGTGGCGCGACAAGCGATCCGTGGAGCATGTCGACCAAGTTCGAGGTGTACAGGTCGACGGGAGCCAGCGTCCAGCCGCCAACACCGGCGATCTGTTGACGGGCGCGGGCCCCGAGGCTGGCGATCACGCTGCCCACTCCGACTCGGGCGCGTTCTGCGCCGAGCTGCTCGGGCAAGGTGAGCTGTTCGAGGGCTTGCAAGGCCAGAACGGTCAGGAGCGGATCATGGAATCGCTCGGGTAGTTCCATCGGATCTTCGCGGGGGTCCTCAAGGACGAACTGGGCCACCGCGAGGAAGGCCCATTGGCTTGGCCCTTCTGCGAGGAAGGTCGCATAGGGCTCCACGATGACCCGGCACAGGCCGAGCAGGTCATGCGAGCCGGGGCCAACCACAAGCTGTTCGTACGCGAGGGCCCGCCGGACACGCAGCACCTCGCCATGCTCGGCAAGGATTGCGTCGACCAGACCCCTGCGGGACTCAAAGTGGTAGCTGATGGCCGACTTGTTGCCCACTCCGGCCAACGCGATGATCTCCCGGTCGGACGGCCCCTCAATCCCACCAACGGCGAGAAGCTGCTCCGCCGCACGCAGGACTGCCGCCCGGGTAGAGGGTGCGTCCTGAGTCATATGCCTGATCCTATCGCTCCGTAAACCGGAGACGATGGATGATTCTGCTGTCCACACTAAGGCGAATGCCTTAGTGTGAGCCTGAGCGGTCGATTTTCGCCGCACCCCCGACAAGCAAGGTTGAAGCAATGGACGCGTACCGGATCAAGACCGCGGCAGTCGGCATCAAGCGCCTCGCCACACTGCCCCAAAAGGACAAGCAGGCCGGCATCGACGCCTTCAAGTTCTTCCAACGGATGCAGGACGGTGAGCCGACCGAGACGGCCGACGAGACGCGCGCTGTCGCCGACTACTACAAGGTCCTCAACAACATGCTGTCGGTCTTCGACCTCGAGAAGCTGTACATCCCCCCGATGCTCGACGAAACCAAAGGTCTCTACGACAACCAGATCCTCACCGAACGCGCACTGGTCGGCGACCTTGCGCTGAAGGATCCCGCCTCCTCCACCTGTTGGACATGGGATGCGGACGCGGACGAATCGCCCATCACCTTGCAACGCTCACCGGGGGCCAGGTGTCGGGCTACAACATCGACCCGGACCAGATCGAGAACGCCATCGACTGGGCCAAACGTTGCGACATGGATGATCGACTCCACTTCAAGGTCGGCAACCACCACGACCCGCTCGACTACCCGTCAGAGACATTCGACGGGTGCTTTTCCATCCAGGCCGTCTGGCCGTTCTTCAAGAAGGAAGAGCTCGACGATCACGCCCGCGAGATGTACCGCGTCCTGAAACCGGGTGCTCGGTATGCCTGCTCCGAGTACTTGCTGACGCCGTACTTCGACTGGGACAACGAGGAGCACGTCGCGCTGCACAAGAAGTACCTGCCGACGCTCGCAGCGACGCAGTCGATGTACCCGGCCGACGTGTGCGCGGCATTGGAGCGGGCAGGGTTCACGATCGTCCTGTCGGCGCCGTCAAGGAGCGAGGCGTGGCCGTTGTGCAACCAGAAGTCCAATCTCATTCGACGGGGGCGCAAGGTCGTGCGTGGGTTGGAGAAGGTCCGGGTCAGCCCGCCATGGGTGGAGGAGTCGCTCGAGCTGCTGCAGACCGGTGGCGAGGCGTGGAACCAGGCCGAACGCGCCAAGATCGCGGACCTGAACTGGCGGATCGTCGCCGAGAAGCCGTAGCCCGTATCGCCACCGATCGATGAGCGGCCTGTTCGCGTGGACCGAGCTGATCGCCCATGAACAGGGGCAGGTGGGGTCCTTGTCGGCCGTCACGGCTAGATTCGTTGCGGCCCATCAAGGGGTCCGACACTAAGGAGCGCAAGTGAACAAGAACGAGCTGATTGCACACCTCGCCGAGAAGACTGGATCGAGCAAGGCTGACGCCACCGCGTCGCTGGACGCGGTCCTGGACGCAATCGCAGACCAGCTCGCCGATGGCCAGCAGGTCGTCCTGGCTGGATTCGGTACGTTCGAGACCCGCGCTCGGGCAGCTCGCACGGGCCGCAACCCTCAGACGGGTGAGTCCATCGACATCGCCGCGTCCACATCGGCCGCGTTCAAGCCGGCCGCAGCGCTGAAGCGTCGAGTCGCGGGCAACTAGGCATCGTGCCGGCCGTCGATGTTCGGCGGCCGGCTGCCTTGCCCCAGGCAAGAAGGTCAGGGTGCTGACAGGCGAACGATCAGCTCCTCGACGAGCTGGGCGTAGTCGTTGGCGACCAGGGGAGCAGTCGAGTTGGTGTTGTCGGAAGTGATGGTCGCTACCGATTCCAGTCTTCCCAGTCAGCGGCTGACCGTGTGCGCAAGCCGGTCGGGCTCAGTAGTGGCCGCGGAGAATCTCGCGGACTTCGTCGTTCGTCGTGGCAGTTCCCAGCCCAGCTCCAATGGCCAGGTTCTTGCGGGCGTTGTCGTCGGCCTGTTCCTTGCCAGCGCTGCCGGCCTGAACCCCGAAGTAGGTTCCGATGATCGCGGCGATCGGCGACACGATGATGCCCAACGTGGCGCCGATGTCCTGAGCGTTGTCGAACTTGACGATCGCAACGGTGAAGGCAATCAGGATGGTCGCGAATCCGACAACGACGACGACCAACCCATATCGCCAACGCGCCGCGGAGTCTGTAGGAGTACTCAAGTCGTCTGCCATTTCCCGTCACGCCCCTCAACGTCGGTGAACTTTCAGGATGCAACATTCGGAGGCCATTGGGAAGAAGCCGATGGTTCGACCAGTGCACTGAAACCGTTGTCGCGCCGGGCTGGCCGACAAGGGGGCGGCGTCATGCCGCTCAGGTGCGTCAACTGAGGTGGAGCTCGTCGATGAGCTTGAGGACGCGTCGCTCGATCTCGTCGCGGATCGGCCGGATGGCTGCAAGGTCCAGGCCTGCCGGGTCGTCGAGCTCCCAGTCCTCATAGCGCTTGCCCGGGTAGTAAGGGCACTCGTCGCCGCAGCCCATCGTGACCACGACGTCGGTTGCCTGCAGCACCTCCGGGGTCCACGGCTTCGGGAATTCTGTCGAGATGTCGATCCCTCGCTCATTCATGGCATCGACCGCTGCGGAGTTGATGGACTCAGCGGGTTGGGATCCACCGGACCAGGCGATGGCCTTGTCGCCCATGTGGTGGACGAAGAAGCCGAGCGCCATCTGCGAGCGGCCCGAGTTGTGGGTGCAGAGGAACAACACGACCGGGATGCCGTCGCGACGCTTCTCCTCGACCCGGGCCAGCGCGATGAGGCGCTGTCTGGCGAACCGTTCGGCGAGCAGCGGGAGGTGGTTGCTCGCAGCCGCCTGGCTCGCCAGCTGCTCGTACGAGTGGGTCAAGAACGACTCAATCGTCTCGTCGTCAAAGGTCGGGCCGAAGTCGGATCGGAGTGAGCGCAGCACAGATGCGAGTGCGGCCTGCTGGTCGAGGGCGGGAGGGCTGACATTCATGGGCTTTCCCCTTCAGGAAGCGATGAGACGTGGCGTGAGGGCGGTGATGCGGCGGTCGAGCTCGGCATATGCCTCGTCGAACGCGGTGTCGGTCCCGACCGGGACCGGGTCGGGGATCGACCAGTGCAGCGAGATTTCAGTGCCGAGCTCTTCGTACGCGTTGTCGCAGACCGCGATGACGAAGTCGCGCTTCGACAGGCCGGGAAGGGCCTGTGGCGAGGACGAGATGAGCTTGAGTGAGCGCCTGCGGGCGACGGCTTTGGCGCCCTCGGCGATGCGCTCGGCGGGATGGGTGCCGGCCGAGTAGACCGGAACATCGCTTGACGCCGACCAAAGCGCGGCTGCGAGCTGTGAGCGAGCGGAGTTCGCCGAGCAGACGAACACGACGCGGCCGACCGGCATCGGATCTGGAGCGCCGGCATCGAGCAGTGAGCTGTCCGCGAGCGTCAGATAGGTACGGCGTCGGTCACCTTCGGACCGGCGTCGTCGCAACCAGGCCGGCTTCCTCGAGGACGTTGAGGTGATGTGCCAACAGATTCGACGGCAGGCCTGTGATGGTCTGCAGCTCGCTCGGCGAGCGATCGCCCAGTGCGAGCTCGTCGACAACGGCCAGCCGCGCGACATCGGCCAGCGCCGCGTGGCGCGATGCGCGGATCTCAAGAGTCTTTCGCTCAATATTCATTGAGTCGAGTTTGACTGAGTGAAGTTCGCACGTCAAGATGTACGCGTGACCGAATCGAACGCGACCAACTCACCACAGCCCCTGGCCCGCCGTTTGTTGGCCGAGTTCCTCGGAACCGCCTTGCTGGTCACGGTCGTGGTCGGATCGGGCATTGCCGCTGCCCAGCTCTCGCCCGACGACATCGGCATCCAGCTGTTGGAGAACAGCACGGCGACCGTGCTCGGGCCTGGCGATCTTGATCCTGATGCTCGGGCCGGTCTCGGGCGCCCACTTCAACCCGGTGGTGACGGCGGCCGACTGGTTCCTGTCGCGCCGGATCCGGAGGGGTTCTCGGCCAGTCACATCGGGCCCTATCTTCGTGGCGCAGTGCAGCGGGGGCATCGCCGGCGCCTTGCTCGCAAACGCGATGTTCGACGTTGGCACCTCGTTCTCGGTCAAGGAGCGCGCCAGCGCAAGCCATCTGCTCGCCGAGGTCGTCGCGACCGCCGGTCTGGTGCTGCTGATCTTCTCGTTGGTCCGTACCGATCGGGCCGCGCTGGCGGCACCCGCGGTCGGCGCCTACATCGGTGCGGCCTACTGGTTCACCAGCTCCACGTCGTTCGCCAATCCGGCCGTGGCGATCGGTCGGATGTTCAGCGACACCTTCGCCGGCATCGCCCCCAGCTCGGTCCCGGCCTTCGTCATCGCGCAGATCGTCGGCGGTGCCATCGGTGCCGCACTGGCGCTCGCGCTCTATCCCACCGAGGCTCGGACGCCTCACACCCACCAAGGAGAAGCCCGTGTCTGAACCTCGATCGCCCCAGCGTCCTGTTCGTCTGCGTCCACAACGCCGGCCGTTCGCAGATGGCTGCCGGCTTCCTGCAGGCTCTCGGCGGAGGCCGCATCGAGGTCCGGTCGGCCGGATCGATGCCGGGCAACCAGATCAACCCTGTCGCCGTCGAGGCGATGGCCGAGGTCGGCATCGACATCGCCGGTGAGCAGCCCAAGAAGCTCACCGACGATGCCGTCGTCGCGTCCGACGTGGTCATCACGATGGGCTGCGGCGACGAGTGCCCCTACTTCCCCGGCAAGCGCTATGAGGACTGGGTGCTGGAGGATCCGGCCGGTCAGGGCATCGACTCGGTACGTCCGATCCGCGACGAGATCAAGACCCGCGTCGAGGCGCTGATCGCCTCGCTCGAGGTAGCCCCCGCCTGAACGGGAGCGCTACGCCTTGAGCGTGTCGGCGAGCGCCGGCAGCGCTCCGGGGACGAGCGCATAGTAGGACCAGGTGCCGCGCTTGGTATCGCGTCAGCAGGCCGGCGTCGACCAGCAGCTTGAGGTGGTGCGACACGGTCGGCTGCGAAAGGTCGAGCGGCTCGTTCAGGTCGCACACGCAAGCCTCGCCGTCCTCGTGGGCGGCGACCAGCGACAGCAGGCGCAGCCGGGTCGGGTCGCCGATCGCCTTGAACTTCGCGGCCAACGCATCGCGGCCTCCGCGGCGTCCATCGCCCCACCGGTGATGGGGGAGCAGCAGGCGGTGCGGCGAGACTTCGAGCGCGGTCAGCGAGGTCGTCATGCGTCGAAGTCTACCCATTCATTGACATTTGTCGATCTATGGGTAGAGTCGGCATTCATCGAAACTTGTGAATCAATGCATCGACATCGAGGAGAAGCAGCACATGTCTGACCCGCAGAGCGCCGACCTTCCCGTCGTCGTGATCGGCGCCGGCCCGGCCGGACTGGCTGCGGCCGCCCAGCTGCGCAGCCGCGACGTGGACGTCGTGGTGCTCGAAGCCGGCGACGCGGCCGGCGCGGCGGTGCAGCGAGTGGGGCCACGTCGGCTGTTCTCGCCGTGGTCTGAACTCATCGACCCGGTGGCAGACGAAGCTGCTCGCCGACGACGGGTTGGACGTCGCCCAACCCGATCGCTACCCCACCGGCGCCGACTGGGTCGCCGACTACCTGCAGCCGCTCGCCGACGCCCTCGGCGACTCGGTTCGCTACGGCGCGACGGTGACCGCGGTGGCCAAGCAGAGCCGGACCGGCTGGTCAGCTCCGGCCGTGACGAAGCTGCCCTTCACCGTGCACGTACGCACCGACGACGGCGCCGAGTCACATCAGGCCCGCGCCGTCATCGATGCCTCGGGCACCTGGACCGGACCCAACCCGCTCGGCGGCGACGGGGTGCCCGCAATCGGCGAAGCCGAGGCCGCAGAGCACATCCAGCTACCGCATCCCCGACCTGCGCGACGCTGACGTGCGCGCTCGGTACGCCGGCAAGCACGTCGTCGTCGCCGGAACCGGCGCATCCGCCAAGGGTGCGCTGATCGGCCTGACGGCCCTGGCCAAGGAGAACCCAGACACCCGCGTGACCTGGCTGGTCCGACGCGCCAACGTCGGCGAAGCCTTCGCCGGCAGCGGCCAGGACGAGCTGCCCGAACGCGGCGCGCTCGGCAGCAGGCGCAGGCCGCGGTCGAAGAAGGTCCAGTCACCACGATGCAACGGCTTCCGCACCGCCAAGGTCAGCGCGCGGCGCCGGACGGCGGCTGCGCGATCGAGTCGTTCGACGGGCAGGTCGTCGACGGTGTCGACGAAGTGGTCGTCGCTGACCGGCTTCCGTCCCGACCTCGACGATGCTGTCGGAGATCCGCCTCGACCTCGACCCGGTGCTCCAGGCGCCGCGCGCAGCTCGCCCCGCTGATCGACCCCAACGAGCACTCCTGCGGCACGGTCTACCCCCACGGCGCCAAGGAGCTCGCCCAGCCCGAGGCCGGGTTCTACCTGGTCGGCATGAAGTCGTACGGCCGCGCCACCTCGTTCCTGGCGCTGACCGGCTTCGAGCAGACTCGCTCGGTGGCCGCCGCGATCGCCGGTGACCACGAGGCAGCTGCGCGGGTCGAGCTGACGCTGCCCGACACGGGCGTGTGTGGCGGGTCGGGACTGTTCGACGACGAGAGCGCCGAGGGTGGCGGCTGCTGCGCGGCTCCGCAGACCGAGCTCGTCACGCTCGGTCGTTCGCCGGAGCGCTGAGCGCAGCGCTACGAGACGGCGACGACCGGGGCGGCCAGGGTGCCGGTCACCGACTTCTCGGCATCGGCGTAGTCGACTTGGGCGCAGACGCTCGTGCCAACCTCACGCATGGTGAGCGAGCCGGCCATGTCGGTGTTGTCGCCATAGCGCTCGGAGTCCGTGGCGTATGACGCGACGAACACCAACTCGTCGAGCTGGGTGCCCGCCGGCACCATGGTCCCTGCCTCGACGGGCGCGGGAGCATGGGTCGGCTGGAACACAGTGACCGCCAAGGTCGCGAGGTGCCCGCCCGGCGGGACATCCGGCTTGAACGCAAGTGATGCGCTGGATGTGTCGAGTGGGAAGTCAGCGGCATACATCGTGTACGCGGCGCCTCCCGCGAGCGAGACGGCGCCGGCCTCATTGAGCGTCGTCTCCGTGCCGGATTCCTTCGTGATCACGGTCAGGCTGGTGGTGCATCCGGACGATTGGGCGGGATCGGCCTGCGCATCTGCCGGCAGGATTGACCTCGGCGTCCGCTCGCGCCGCGCCGTCACTCTTGCCGGCACAGCCCGACAGCATCGACGCACACAGGAGTGCGGCACAAAACTGGAGTCCCGCGGTTCGGATCGAACGATTCATCCAGCGATCGTAAAATCCGAACCCGCGGGGAGGCCAGTGCTTCCGGGTGGCTAGTTGCTCTTTTTGGCTGCCGGAGCCTTCTTGGCCGCAGCGTTCGTTGCGGGGGCCTTCTTTGGCCGGAGCCTTCTTGACAGGTGCCTTGGCTGCGGGCGCCGTCGTCTTCGCCGCCGGTGCGGGCGCCTTGGGAGCGGGCGCCGGTGCTGGCTTGGTGGGCGGCGGCGGGGGCTGGGTGTACGACGGAGCCGGTGCACCGCCGAGTCGGCGGGCCACGGTGACTGCGCCGGCAGCGGCGCCGGTGATGACACCGAGCACCGCGACCTTCTTGAGCTTGGAACGCTTCTTGGGCTTGACCTTCTCCGGTACCCGATCGGCGACGCTCTCTGGCAGTCGGTCGAACAGGTCATCGCGCAGGTCGAGCAGCTGCTTCTTGTCGGGGACCATGTCCATCAGCTCCTGCCTGTCGGGGAGCCGATCGGAGATCTGGTCGCGAACACCTGGCGCACGGTCGACGACCTCCTGCCGCAGATCTTTCGCCTGATCGGCGAGCCCGTCGAGCTGGGTTTCGATCTTGTCGCGGATAGAACGCTTCTTGAACTTCATGTGCTCTCCTCGTGTTCGCATCGTCGCGCCGTATGTTCATCGTCGCAGGCCCGTGGTCCTCATTCCAGTCGAACGTCGCCCGGCACCTTGTCCGTACGTACCCCACGCCAGCTCGGATGACGCAGATTTCCGCTGTGGGTCCACTCCCCGAACGCGACCTCGCCGACGATTTTCGGGGTCACCCAGTGCGCGTCGCGCTCGACCTCACGCGGGACCTCCTTGAACGGGCTCGTCTTGCGTTCCAGTGGTGTGAGCGTCTTCAGCAGGTCGGCCAGCGCGCGCTGGGTGAAGCCGGTGCCGACCTTGCCGACGTACTGCAGGCCGTCGTCACCGGGCAGACCAAGCAGCAGTGAGCCGATCGTCCCTGACCGGGCTCCGGTGCCGGGCTTCCACCCGCCGATCACCACCTCCTGCATGCGCTGGTGCTTGATCTTGATCCACGACGACGAGCGCTTCTCACCGACATACCGGCTCTCGCGCCGCTTGGCGATGACTCCTTCGAGACCCAGCTTCTTGCTGGAGGCGATGGCCTTCGCGAGCGTGCCTTCGTATGCGGGCGGCATCAGGACTGTCTGGCCGTCGTCGACGTCGAGCTCCATGAGTGCGGCGCGGCGATCTACGTATTCGTCGTTGCGCATCCCCTTGCCGCCGGCAGCCAGCAGGTCGAACACCACGTACGTCGCCTCGACCCGTTCGGCCGCCGCCGCGACTTCCGCGGGGCGCGTCAGACCCATACGTTGCTGGAGCAGACCGAAGTCAGGCGCCCCGGCGTCATTGAGGGCGACGATCTCACCGTCGAGAGTTGTGTCGTCCAGATTGAGCGCTGCCAGCGCCTCGACCACCTCGGGGTAGGCGACGGTGACGTCATTGCCCTTCCGACTGAACAGGGCGACGTTGTCGCCGTCGACGACAGCGATCGCGCGGATGCCGTCCCACTTCATCTCGAACGCCCAGTCCGACTCGTCGTCGAGATCGCCGGGCGCTCCCAGGGTCGCGAGCATCGGCGGGACGAACTTCGCCGAAAGTCCATTTGTCGACTTGGTGCCGCGACTGGTCTTGGATGTTCTTGGCGCCTGCATCAGGTGGATGAGCCAGTTCTTGCCGGTCTTGATCAGCGCAAACTTGCGGACGCCACCGAGCCCGCCGTCCTTGGTCCCGGTCAGAGTCACGATGACCTCGTCGTCTCGCCACTTCTCGAGCTCGTAGGTGCCGGTGTCCCAGATCCACGACTTGCCGGCGCCGTACTCGCCCTTGGGGATGGTGCCCTCAAACGTGGCGTACTCCAGCGGATGGTCCTCGGTCTGCACGGCCAGGTGGTTCTTGCCCGGGTCGGTCGGCGGACCCTTGGGCAGCGCCCAAGACACCAACACCCCGTCGTGCTCGAGCCGGAAGTCCCAGTGCAGGGCGCTGGCATGGTGCTCCTGGATCACGAAGAGGTTGCCGTCGCTGGGCACGGGGCTGCCGACGGGGACCGGCTCGGGAGTCTTGGTGCCGTCACGCTTGGAGCGATAGTCGACCAGCCTGTCGGTCGACGGTGTCGGGCCGACCAGATCCGCCATGGGGTCCTTGCGCCGTTTCATCCGCGCCAGCACCTCGTCGAACAGCAGGTGGGAGAGCTCGGGGTCGTCGAGCTCCTTCCACGTTCGAGGTGTCGCGACGAATGGTTGCTGTGTGCCGCGTAGCGAGTAGGGCGCGATAGTCGTCTTGGAGGCATTGTTCTGACTCCAGTCGACCAGCACCTTGTTGGTGCGCAGGCTCTTCTTCATGTCGCTGACGACCAGGTCGGACAGCTCCGACTCCAGCGCCCTGGCGAGCTCTCGCGCGAACGCGTTGACGTAGTCGGCGTCCTGAGAGCCGTCGAGGCCCGCGTACAGATGGATGCCCTTGCTGCCACTGGTGACCGGTATGGCGTCGAGACCGATCTCCTTGAGCATGCTTCGCGCTGCCCTGGCGACCTCCGCGCACTCGGGGAGACCCGCGCCCGGCCCGGGGTCGAGATCAAGCACGAGGCGATCGGGGTTCTGCGGGGTGCCTCGCCGATTGACCTTCCACTGCGGGACGTGGAGCTCCAGCGCCGCGACCTGACCGGCCCATGCCAGTGCGGCAGCGCTGGCGAACACCGGGTAGCGCTTGGTGTCCTTGCTGTGCTCGACGGCCACTCGGCGGATCCAGCTCGGAGCCGAGTCCGGGAGGTTCTTCTCGAAGAAGACTTCGCCCGGGTCGTCGGTCGTGCCGACGCCGTTGACCCACCGCTTGCGCGTGGTCAGGCGGTCGGCGAGATGCGGCAGCAGGATGGGCGCGATCTCGACGTAGTAGTGGATGACCTCGGCCTTGGTGGTGCCGGTCTCGGGATAGATCACCTTGTCGGGGTTGGTCAGGCGCAGTCGATGACCCGCGACAGACACGGTCTGTGGTGCATCGGCCATCGTGGTCCTCTCCGAATGACTACCGTATCCATGGGTGATCGTTTACTCTCGTGCCATCGCAGTGAAACTCCTGCCCAGGGACCGCACCCTAGTCACAAAGAACTATTCGACATAGGTATTTGTGCCCACAAAACCCTTGTGGATCCTTCAGAGTCATGCCACAGTGGTACCGCCGGTTGAGCAAAAGCCGCGCACGGTTTACGACCTTGTTGGAGTTTCCCGTGAATGCTGCTCCCGTTTCATCAATTGACAACACCACCGAACTTCTTGAAAAGGCTGCTTGTGCCAACGCGCAGGAGCGCCGCCTGATCGAGGATGAGCTCGTGGCCCGCTATCTGGGTCTCGCAAACCACTTGGCCCAGCGCTATTCGGGTCGAGGTGCTGACCGCGACGATCTCGTACAGGTCGCCAGCTTCGCCCTCGTCAAGGCGATCAGAGGCTTCGATCACGACCGAGGCGAGTTTGTTCCGTTCGCCACCGTGACGATCCTCGGCGAGATCAAGAAGTACTTCCGCGACCACTGTTGGGGCGTACGTCCACCTCGCCGCATCCAGCAGCTCCAGGCCGACATTGCGGCCGCAACCGAACGTGGAATGCAGGACGAGGCACGCACCCCCGACGACGGAGATCTGGCGCGTGAGCTCAGTGCTGACGTGGCCGACATCCGCGAGGCCCAGGCCGCTCGCAGCTGTTTCTCGCCGACTTCGCTCGACCAGCCGGTCCGCATGGGCGGTCGACCCTTGGGTGAGACCCTCACGTCTGAGGAGTCCGACTACGAGCTCGTCGAGGAGTGGGTGTCTGTCGCCCCGTTGTGTCGACAGCTCGACGACTCGGAGCGTGAGCTGCTGCGTCTGCGATTCATCGAGGACAAGACTCAGCAGGAGATTGCGGCCATCGTCGGCGTCAGCCAGATGCAGGTCTCAAGGCGTCTCGCCAAGGTCCTCGACACGTTGCGGTCGCAGGCTGTGAGCTCAACCGCCGCCTGACTGGGGCTTAGCCCAGGTCGACGAAGCGGGACGTGAACGAGTGTCCGTCCGCCGAGTCGATCTGGGCTGCGACCTCGTCGGCCACCGACGCCGCGAGTTCGTCAATCGGCGGACGATTCGAGTTTGAAGCCTCCGCAACCGGTGAGTGCCAGATCAACGAGACGTCATGGTGGCGGCCGCACTCCTCACAGAGGTCGTGCAGCCGCCGCGAGTCGTGCTCGTCAGCTGGCTGCTCACCGATGGCGATGACCTTGGCTGGAGGGCGTTCTCGGCCAGCCAGACCTTCCAGCGCGCGCTGACCCACCTCGGTGTCGATCCGGCAGATGACGTTCTGCGCTGAGGCCAGCCAGCCGGTATCGACGCTGACGGCATGCGTACGGCACCCTCTTCGCCCGAGCTCTGCGCTCAGTGCGTGGTCGATCTGGCCGTTGTCCCCAAACAGCGTGATGGTCGTGTTGGGGGCGTCGAGGATCGGGTTTTCGCTGTCGTTGGGGCGGTCGGTCATCCGACGTCCTTCCGGGTCAAAATCAGCCCCTTGGGGAAGCCAATCATGTAGGAACGTACCCACGGAAATGGCGATCAAACTCGCACTGTAGGTTTCCGGCTCAACGTGTGGTTTCCTTATGCCGCACAACACGAATCTAGCGAGGGGTGAGCAATGGACACTTCGTTTTTTTCAGAGATGGCGCTGGAGCTCCACAACGAGCCCACGGCAGAACGAACGATCGAACGAATTGCCGAGTTCGCCATGGCTGCGACGAGCTGCTCCGACGCTGGAATCATGCTGGTGCGGGGGCGAAATCAGATTGAGACCGCCGCCGCCACCTCGAGTCGCGTCGCCGAGTCGCACAACCTGCAGATCATCTTCGACGAGGGGCCGTGCCTCGATGCGATCGAGGGAGGCCCGCTCTATCTCGCCAACGACGTTGCGGCGGACCTGCGCTGGCCCGCGTGGGGTGCGGCCGTCGCCGAGCTCGGCATGCTCAGTGTTTTGAGCCTCAGGCTCCAGACCCGGGACCGCCGCTACGGATCCCTCAACTTGTATGCCGACCACGTCGACGCGTTCGACGATGACGACGTTGCGGTCGCGTCGATCTTTGTCACGCACGCCTCGGTCGCGTTGGCCGCCGCCCACAACGAGGAAGGCCTCCAGGTCGCGATCGACGCGCGCAAGCTGATCGGCCAGGCCCAGGGCATCTTGATGGAACGCTACGATCTCGATTCCAACCGGGCGTTCGACTTCCTGCGGCGGCAGTCGCAGGCCCACAACATCAAGTTGCGCGATGTCGCAGCGTGGATAGTCGAGCACCGGACGTCGGCGGACGTTGACCTCGCGTCGACGCCGCCCGCAGCCGATCCTGTCTCGATCTAGGACGTCTTGCGCGCTGCCGTTTTCTTGGCCGGCTTGGCGGCTGACTTCTTGGTGGCCTTCTTGCGCTCAACACTGCGCTTGAGAGCCTCCATCAGGTCGACGACCTCGCCGCCGTCCTCGTCCTCGGGCTTCTCGCCGAACGTCGCCTCCGTGTCCAGCGACTCACCCTTTTCAAGCTTCGCCTCGACGAGCGTACGCAGCTGTTCCTGGTAGTCGTCCTTGAAGTCTGAGCTCTTGAAGTCAGAGGCCAGCGAGTCGACGAGCTGGGCCGCCATGTCGCGCTCCTTGGCGCTGATGCGGACCGTCTCGTCAAGGATCGGGAAGTCGGCCGCGCGGACCTCGTCGTCCCACAACATCGTCTGCAGGATCAGCACGCCGTCGCGTACGCGAAGAGCTGCCAGCCGGGTCTTCTGACGCAGGGCGAAGGTGACGATCGCCGTACGGTCTGAGTCCTCGAGGGCCTTGCGGAGCAGCACGTACGGCTTCAGCGCCTTGTCCTCGGGCTCGAGGAAATAGCTGCGGTCGTAGCGGATCGGGTCGATCTGGTCGTCGGGGACGAACTCGAGCACCTCGATCTCGCGGGTGTACTCGGCCGGGAGGGACTTGAAGTCGTCGTCGGTCAGCACCACGGTGCGCGAGCCGTCGTCGTACGCCTTGTCGATGTCCTCGTACGCGACGACCTTGTTGCACACTTCGCAGCGCCGTTGATAGCGGATGCGTCCGCCGTCCTTGTTGTGGACTTGGTGCAGGGAGACGTCGTGGCTTTCGGTCGCGCTGTAGAGCTTGATCGGCACGTTGACCAGACCAAAGCTGATGGCGCCCTTCCAGATCGATCGCATGGGTCAAGTGAACCGCGCGCGGGATCAGAGCGCCAGTGGCGGGTCGGGAGTCTCGCCGTTCGGTTGCTCGCCCACGCTCCCGCCCACGAGCTCAGGTGCGGGAGCCGGACGTTTATGGGGGGCCGGATTCGGGCACTTCGACGGCATGACGAACTTGATTGAGCAGCCGCCGGAGCTGTCGAACGGTTTCCCTGCACAACAGCAACAACCGCCGGGACTTACTCGCGTTATGGATCCTGTGCCCGATCACGGCGAGAAGTCATATCGCGGTTCCGGCAGGCTCAGCGGCCGCCGCGCTCTCATCACAGGAGGCGACTCCGGGATCGGTCGTGCGGTCGCCATCGCCTTCGCGAGAGAGGGCGCCGACGTCGCATTCACCTACCTCGCAGATGAACTACAGGATGCAGATGAGACGCGTACCGTCCTGGAACCCGAACCGGGCAAGGTCGTGGCGATCGAAGCCGATCTGCGCTCAAGTGCAGCGTGCAGTCAAGCCGTCGAGGACGCTGTGAGTGGGCTAGGTGGGCTCGACATCCTCGTGAACAACGCCGGCTTCCAGTGGGCTCGCGAACAGGGCATCGAGGAGATCACCGACGAGCGACTTGACCGGGTCATCACGACCAACCTTCACGCGCTGTTCTGGATGACTCGCGCCGCGGTGCCCCATCTTGGCTCCGGGTCGGCGATCATCAACACCAGTTCGATCCAGGCATACGACCCCTCGCCCACGCTGCTGGACTACGCCTCGACAAAGGCCGCGATCAACAACTTCACGATCAACCTTGCCGGCGATCTGGGCGAGAAGGGGATCCGCGTCAACGCCGTCGCGCCAGGACCGATCTGGACACCGTTGCAGCCCGCGACTCAGCTCACCGAGAAGCTGGAGAAGTTCGGCCAGGACACACCGTTGGGACGAGCCGGCCAACCCGCTGAGGTGGCGCCGGCGTTTGTGTTCCTCGCATCCGAATCGGATGCGAGCTACGTCTCGGGCACGGTCCTGGGCGTGACCGGGGGCAAACCAGTCTTTTGAGCTGACGACTGACAGGAGGAGACCAATGCCAGGGAAGAAGAACGCAAGCCTGAAGAAGCCGGACATGTATGAGGACCTGCGCGATGAGGGCGCTTCGAAGGAGAAGGCCGCCCGCATCTCGAACGCCGCCGCTGCTGAGGGCAAGTCGGCGGTAGGCAAGCGCGGAGGCGAGTCCGCGTCGTACGACGACTGGACCGTGCCGGACCTGCGAAAACGCGCCAACGAACTGGGCCTGTCGAACTACTCGGACAAGAACAAGGGTGAGCTGATCAAGGCGCTGCGCAACCACTGACCGACCGGCACCGGCTGATGCTGAGCGCGGTTCGGTCTCGTATCGATTCCGACTGCTGACTCTTCGCTGATCCGGTGCGCTCACAATGGGTCCATGACCCAGCGACCTGAGCACGTAGTCATCATCGGCGCCGGCATGGTCGGACTGTCGGCGGCGTGGTTCCTGCAGCGAGAAGGCGTACGAGTCACTGTCATCGATCGCGGTGGCGTTGCAGCCGGGTCGTCGTGGGGCAACGCGGGATGGCTCGCACCGGCGCTCACGTTGCCGCTGCCGGACCCAGCCATCTTGGCCGGCGGGATCAAGGCGACGTTGAGCCCGTCGTCGCCGGTGTACGTGCCCGTGACGACCAATCCGCGCTTGCTCAAGTTCCTGGCCGACTTCACCCGACACTGCACTCCGGGGAAATGGCGATCGGCCATGGGCGTGTTCAACCAGGCGAACTCATTGGCGCTCGCCGCGTTCGAGGAGATGGATGATCTCGCCGAGCCGACGAAGCCGGCCGAGCCGTTCCTCGCCGCCTTCGCCTCTGAGTCTGATCGCCAGACCCTGATCGACGAGTTCGACCATGTTGCCGAGCTCGGAAGCGCGACGGCATTCACCCTCTTGGACGGTGACGAGATCCATCGGCTCGAGCCGGCGCTCGGTGAAGCCGTGACCTGCGGGGTCTCCCTGGCCGGCCAACGATTTATCAACCCGGGACGGTTCGTCAACGCACTCGCCGACTCGGTGCGCGAGCGCGGTGGCGAGATCATCAGCGGCGACGTCCGCGGCATCCGTGATCAGACGTCGGGCGTGACGTTGGACATCAAGGGCGCCGGGCCACTGGTTGCCGGCGCCGTGGTGATCGCGACGGGCACCTGGCTCGGGTCGTTGGCCCGCGACTTTGGCGTTTCGACAACGGTCCAGGCCGGCCGCGGCTACAGCTTCACGGTGCAGCCTGAGCACATGCCGACCGCGCCGATCTACCTGCCGGCGCAGCGTGTTGCGTGCACGCCACTTGGCGACGGTCTACGCGTCGCGGGAATGATGGAGTTCCGCAAGCCCGATGCACCGCTCGACCCCCGCCGCATCAAGGCGATCGTCGATGCGGCCCGACCGATGTTGACGGGTGTTGACTGGGACGCGCGTACGGACGAGTGGGTCGGTTCGCGGCCGTGCACCGCCGACGGGCTTCCGCTGGTGGGTCGTACGAAGTCGTCGCGGGTGTTCGTTTCCGGGGGCCATGGCATGTGGGGCATCGCCCTGGGCCCGTTGACCGGCAAGCTGCTGGCAGCCCAGATCGCCCGCGACGAGTCGTCGGACCTGCTGTTGAGCTTCGACCCACTGCGCTGAGACACTCGCCATCATGGACACCGAACGCTTCACGTTGCGCCAGAAGATCACCGTGATGGTCAACCGTTATGAGCTGCGCACGCTCGCGGCTGACGGCACTGAAGGTCCGCTGCTCGCCCTCGCTCAGCAGAAGCGGATGGCGTTCAAGGAGCAGGTCACGTTCTATTCAGACGAGGAGCGCACGCAGCCACTGTTCGGCTTCAAGGCGCGCAAGCGTCTCGACGTGGCGGCGACGTATGACGTCACGGATGCCGCCGGTTCGACGATCGGGGAGTTTCGCAAGGACTTCGGCAAGTCGCTGCTTCGATCGACCTGGCACCTGTCAACGCCGGACGGTCTGACCTCGGTCGGTCAGGAGCGTAGCCAGGGCGTCGCGATTGCTCGGCGAGTGATTGGAATGGTCGGTGAGATCCCGATCCCGTTGCGGTTCCACTTCGACTTCACCACTCCGTCCGGGGAAATCATGTTGACGTCAGAGCGCCGCCGGTCGTTGCGCGACCGGTACGAGCTGACCGTGCCCCGGCTGGCCGACGGGCGCCAGCTCGACTGGCGGGTTGCCGGTGCCATGGCGGTTGCGCTCGACGCCTTGCAGGACCGCTGACGGGCTCGGCCGATAGTCTCGGCGCATGATTCGCCTTTGGCACGCAGTCCTCGCCGGTCTCGCGGCATTCGCGTTGGTCGGTCAGACGATCCTGTCGGCCGACAACGACCGCGACATGGTCAACCTGTTCAGCTATTTCACGATCCAGTCCAACATCTTGATGCTGATCGTCTCGGTGCTGCTGGTGCTGAAGCCCGACCGCGGTGGGACGGCCTTCGGCATCCTGCGCCTCGCTGGTCTGGCGGGCATCACCGTGACGGGTGTCGTCTACGCCACGATCCTGGCCGGCAACGGCGACTTCCAGGGCATCGAGTTCTGGTACGACAAGATCTTCCACTACGCCGTGCCGGTGATGGCGTTGCTGGGCTTCGTGCTGTTCAAGCCTCGTACCCAGCTCGACAGGTCGTCGATGTGGTTCATCGCCTGGCCGATCGCCTGGTTGGCCTACACGCTGATCCGCGCGGAGGTATCAGAGCCGGTCTACGTGCTCACCAAGACCAAGACAGGTCCGGTGCCCTACGACTTCCTCGACATCTCAGACCACGGTGGGGTGTTCGTCGCGATTGCCTGTCTGGTCGTCACCGGGCTGATGCTGGGCGTCGCGATGGGCTATCGCAAGCTCGGTCAGCGCGACACGGACTCGGTGGCCACTGCCTGACCGAGCAGTCCCTTGCGATCGGCGCCGACCTCGAAGAGGTAGGTGAAGAACGGCGGGATGCTTGCAGCCAGCGCGACCAACGTGGTCTTGACGCTCCAACCGAACGATCGGCGAGCGACCAGGCACATCACGACGTACGCGATGAAGATCGCGCCGTGGATGGGTCCCATGATCGGCACGCCGCCCTCGGCACCGGCATGCGGATCTGCCGCCACGACCCACTTGAGGAACATCGCAATGAGCAGTCCCGCCCACGAGATGGCTTCGGCGATGGCGACGGTTCGAAATGCGGATCGGGTGTTCACGCGGGCCACGGTACCCGCGTAACCCCAGCGCAATATTGGCCGGGGACAATGTGGGCATGGCCTTTCTGCTGCGCGTCGAGCTGCCTGACGTGCCCGGTTCTCTTGGTGCGCTCGCAACTGCCCTCGGTGGTGCCGGTGCAGACATCGAGGCGATCGAGATCGTCGAGCGCCGAGCCAGCGGCCGGGTCGTCGATGACGTCCTTCTCGAGCTGCCGCCCAGGCTGATGCCCGACGTGCTGATCACCGCGTGCCACACGCTCGACGGCGTACGCGTGCACTGGATCTCGCGCTACAACGCCGGTGCGAGCCTGCGGATGGACCTCGAAGCTGTCGAGACGTTCACAGCTGATCCGGCGCATGCGGTGGCTGAGCTGGTCAAGGTTGTCCCGGTGACGTTCCGTACCGACTGGGCCATGGCGCTGCGCAAGGTCGACGGCTTGGTGACGGTGATGTCTGCGTCGTCAACCGCGCCCAAGCTGGTGCCGGAGGCTGAGGCGTGGCTGGCCATCCGCTCGGCGAAGATGCTGCCCGAGATCCCCGAGTGGGACTCCACGGTGTTGGCAGCCTGCCCGGGCAAGGATCGGCAAGGTCGTCGGTTCGTCGTCGTGGTCGGTCGCCACGGTGGCCCCGAGTTCCTCAACTCCGAGGTGGCACGGCTCGGCCACATGGTCGGCTTGGCCGCGTCCGTCCAGACCGGCTGATGCGTGACTTTCTCGCTGGTTGAGTAGCCGCGAGGGACGAGCGACGTATCGAAACCTCGCGCGTTGGTGACCTTCTCGCTGGTTGAGTAGGAGCGAGGGACGAGCGACGTATCGAAACCTGGTGCGTTGAGGGCTTTCGTCAGCCCGTGAGCTTGCGGGGTTTCGATACGTCGGCCGCGGGCGGCCTCCTACTCAACCAGCGAGAGGGTCGTGAGGTCGCGGGCGGCCTCCTACTCAACCAGCGAGAGGGTGGTTACTCGGCTGGTTTGGTGACCGGGGTGTGCGAGTGGTGGAAGCGGCCGAGGGCGTCGACCTCTTTCTCCATCTGTGGCACGGTGCCGTTGGCGAGCCGGCGGATGTAGGGCCAGACCGCTGGGGAGTTCTGCAATGGCTTGATCCAGTTGGAGACCAGCACGCTCTTCCTGACGTACACCCGGCTCTTGCGCTTGGCGAAGCCCTTCAGGATCAAGTCGATGCAGACGTCGATCGTGGTCGTGGCGTTGGCCGGCCACGGCAGCTTCTTGCGGACGGCCGCAAAGGACGGGAGATCTGCCTCGGCGACGCGGACGATGTCGGTGTCGACCCAGGACGGATGACAGACGCCGACCCCGATCCCGAGGTGCGCCACCTCCTGCTTGTACGCAAGTGCCAGCATCTCGGCACCTGCCTTGCTGGCGTTGTATGACGCCAGACCGGCGAGGGCCGCGAAAGATGCTTGTGAGGCGACGACGAGCGCGTACCCGTTGGTCTTCTCGAGGTGGGGGGTGGCGTGCTTGAGGGTGCGGAAGACGCCGTTGATGTTGATGTCGACGACCCGCTCGAAGGCGCCGTCGTCGATCTGGCGAACGGTGCCGTAGGACGCGATGCCGGCGTTGGCGAGCACGAAGTCAAGACGGCCGAAGTGTTTGGCCGCGGCGTCGGTGGCAGCCTGCATCGCCTGGCCGTCGCGTACGTCGGCCTCCCACCATGCCGCGGCGTCGCCCAGCTCCTCGGAAAGCTCGGCCAGCAGCGCGGGTTCAAGGCCGAGGAGGGCAACTTTGCCGCCCTTGGCGACGAAGCCGCGAGCCACACCTGCGCCGATGCCACGCGCGGCGCCGGTGATGAGTGCTACCTGGCCGTTGAACGTCTGGGTCATGTCTTCAACATACTGCCGGTATCTGAAATGTGGAACAGAAATGAGACACCCGTCTCATGGGGTGGTCGCACGTGCCACGAACAGATAGGTTCAGCCGGATGAGTGTCGTGGGAGTGGTCGCCGAATCGATCGCAGGTGAGACCAGGGTCGCCGCGACCCCCGAAACAGTGGGCAAGCTGATCGGCCTCGGCTACGAGGTCGTGGTCGAGACCGGGGCCGGTGAGGCCGCCAGCTTCACCGACGAGGCGTACGCCGCAGGCGGGCGCGACGATTGGTGACGCCTGGGGCAGCCCGATCGTGTTCAAGGTCAACGCGCCGACCAGCGAAGAGATCAGCAAGCTCGCTGACGGCGCCACGTTGGTCAGCCTGATCGGCCCGGCGCTGAACCCGAGCTGCTCGACGAGCTCGCCACCAGGCCGATCACGGTGCTGGCGATGGATGCCGTGCCGCGCATCTCGCGCGCGCAGTCGATCGACGTGCTGAGCTCGATGGCCAACATCGCTGGCTATCGCGCGGTCATCGAGGCGGCCAATGTGTTCGGTCGCTTCTTCACCGGCCAGATCACTGCTGCCGGCAAGGTGCCCCCCGCGAAGGTGCTCGTCGCCGGAGTCGGCGTGGCCGGCCTTGCCGCGATCGGTACCGCCAGCAGCCTGGGCGCGATCGTGCGGGCCACCGACCCGCGTGCGGAGGTCGCCGACCAGGTCGCCTCGATCGGCGGCGAATACATCGCCGTCGACGTCGAGACCGAGCAGAGCACCGACGGCTACGCCAAGGCCACGTCTGAGGCGTATGACAAACGCGCCGCGGAGATCTACTCCGAGCAGGCCGCCGACGTCGACATCATCATCACCACGGCGCTCATCCCGGGCCGCCCCGCGCCGCGTCTGATCACCGCCGCCGATGTGGCGAGCATGAAGCCCGGCAGCGTGATCGTCGACATGGCCGCCGCGCAGGGTGGCAACGTCGAGGGAACGGTTGCGGGCGAGGCCGTCGTCACCGACAACGGCGTCACGATCCTCGGCTACACCGATCTGCCCGGACGTCTGCCGACGCAGGCATCGCAGCTGTACGGCACCAACCTGGTCAACTTGATGAAGCTGCTCACACCGGAGAAGGACGGCCAGCTCGTCCTCGACTCTCGACGACGTCGTGCAGCGCGGGATCACCGTCGTCCGCGCGGCGAGAAGACCTGGCCCCCGCCGGAGATCAAGGTGTCAGCCGCACCGGCCGCACCCGCCAAGGCCAAGGCCGAGCCGGCGCCCGCCAAGGAGCCGATGTCCGCAGGCCCGCAAGTACACGCTGATCGGCGCCGGCATTCTGGCGCTGTTCCTCGTCAACGCATACGCGCCGCCTCCGCTGCCGCAGCACTTCACGGTGCTCGTGCTGGCGATCGTCGATCGGCTACTACGTGATCGGCAAGGTGCACCACGCCCTGCACACGCCGCTGATGTCGGTGACCAACGCGATCTCCGGCATCATCGTGGTCGGCGCCATGCTGCAGATCGCCCAGGACGACACCGCGATCCGCACGCTGTCGTTCATCGCGATCCTGCTGGCCTCCATCAACGTCTTCGGTGGATTCGCCGTGACCCGACGCATGCTCAGCATGTTCTCGAAGGGCTGACGCGATGGATTCCCAGAGCATCGCCACCGCGGCGTACATCGTCGCCGCACTGCTGTTCATCTTCAGCCTGGCCGGACTGTCCAAGCACGAGACGTCGCGCCAGGGCGTCGTCTTCGGCATCGCCGGCATGACGATCGCCCTCGCTGCGACGTTCGGGCTCGTCGCCGACATCGGCGACGGCACCACGGTCGTCGCTGCTGCTGGTCGCCGTGGTCATCGGCGGCGCGATCGGGCTGTGGCGCGCCCGCGTGGTCGAGATGACCGGCATGCCCGAGCTCATCGCGCTGCTGCACTCGTTCGTCGGCCTCGCCGCCGTGCTGGTCGGCTGGAACGGCTACCTGAGCACAACGACTTCACCTGCAGCTCGCTGGAGGACATCCACAACGCCGAGGTGTTCATCGGCGTCTTCATCGGTGCGGTCACCTTCACCGGCTCGATCGTGGCGTTCCTCAAGCTGTCGGCCCGGATCAAGTCGGCCCGCTGATGCTGCCGGGCAAGAACGTCATCAACCTCGGCGCGCTCGCGGCGTTCGTCGGCCTCACGATCTGGTTCGTCATCACCCCGAGCCTCGGCCTGCTCATCGCGGTCACCGTGGTGGCGCTGCGCTCGGCTGGCACCTGGTCGCCTCGATCGGCGGCGGCGACATGCCGGTCGTCGTGTCGATGCTCAACAGCTACTCGGGCTGGGCCGCGGCAGCATCGGGCTTCCTGCTCAACAACGACGCCCTGATCGTCACGGGCGCGCTGGTCGGCTCCTCGGGTGCGTACCTGTCGTACATCATGTGCCAGGCGATGAACCGCTCGTTCATCTCGGTGATCGCCGGTGGCTTCGGCATCGAGGCCGCCTCCGACGACGACAACGACTACGGCGAGCACCGTGAGATCAGCGCGGAGGACACCGCCGAACTGCTCAAGAACGCCAGCTCGGTCGTCATCACGCCGGGCTACGGCATGGCAGTTGCGCAGGCGCAGTACCCGGTGGCGGATCTGGTCCGCAAGCTGCGTGAGCGCGGCATCGACGTGCGTTTCGGCATCCACCCCGTCGCCGGTCGTCTGCCCGGCCACATGAACGTGCTGCTCGCCGAGGCCAAGGTGCCGTACGACATCGTCCTCGAGATGGACGAGATCAACGACGACTTCACCGACACCTCGGTGGTGCTGGTCATCGGCGCCAACGACACCGTCAACCCGGCTGCCGCGGAGGATCCCGCCAGCCCGATCGCCGGAATGCCGGTGCTGCACGTGTGGGAGGCCACCGACGTCGTGGTGTTCAAGCGATCGATGGCGACCGGCTACGCCGGCGTGCAGAATCCGCTGTTCTTCCGAGACAACACCCAGATGCTGTTCGGCGACGCCAAGGACAAGGTCGAGGAGATCATCCGCGCGTTGTGAGTCGTGACGTGAAGGTACGTCCGATCGTTAGTCATCCCGTACGGCCCCGAGCCATTGGAGAACCGCTGTGGACAAGCCCGAGTACGACCGCCCCGATGATGACGACAACAGCGGCAACAAGGCACTGATCTTCTTGGTGCTCGCCCTGGTCTTCGTCGGAATCATGTACGGCATCTTCAACACCGACGTGCTTGGCTGATCTAGTCGACGACGCCGTACAAGCGGTCGCCGGCGTCGCCTAGCCCGGGAACGATGTAGCCCAGCTCGTTGAGCTTCTCGTCGAGTCCGGCCGTCACCAGGTTGACCGGCACGTCGATGCCCTCGAGCTCCTCCTCCATGCGGGCGATGCCCTCTGGCGCTGCAAGCAAGGTGATGGCGGTGATGTGGTTGGCGCCGCGCTTGACCAGGAAGTCGATGGCAGTGGCGAGCGAGCCGCCTGTGGCGAGCATCGGGTCGAGCACGTAGCACTGTCGGCCGGTCAGATCGTCGGGTAGGCGCTCGGCGTAGGTGACCGCCTCGAACGTCTCCTCGTTGCGGACCATGCCCAGGAATCCGACCTCAGCGGTCGGCAGCAGCCGCTGCATTCCTTCGAGCATGCCGAGGCCGGCACGCAGGATCGGCACGACCAGCGGCCGCGGGTCGGTCAGGCGCACACCAGTCGCCATGGCCACCGGAGTCTTGACGTCGACCGGCTGCACGCGAACGTCTCGAGTGGCTTCGTAGGCGAGGAGCGTGACGAGCTCGTCCGCCAGCCGCCGGAACGTGGGCGAATCGGTGCGTTCGTCGCGCAGCACGGTGAGCTTGTGCGAGATGAGCGGGTGATCGGCAACGTGTACGTGCATGCGACGAGACTAGTGGACTGGCGACCGGCCACTAGCGCCGAGCATCTCGGGTCTGTCACCATCAAGCGAGACCGCCGTTCGGCGGTCGCGTGACGTGTCAGGAGGTGCGCCGTGGCTGAGGACGATGTCGATTTCGCGGTGGCCGCCTATCGCGACGAGGGCGAGTGGCAGGTCGTCGAGCTCAATCCCAGGATCGGCGAGGACGTCGACGAGCTCAGCGAGGCGCTGACCCGCTTCCCATCCGATGTCGGAGTGCTCGGGCTCGTCTCGATGAACGACGACTTCTTCGTGATCCTGCGCCGTTCGGGCGAGCAGGTCCGCGCGCTGCTGTCTGACGTCACCGCGGTCACCGACTGGCCGTTGGCCGGTGGGGTCGCCGATCTGCTTGATCTTGCGGACCCCGACGATCCCGACGACCCGCAACCTGCCGGAGACCTCGACATCGTCAGCGATCTCGGCATGTCGGCGAGCGAGCTGAGCGTGCTGTGCGGAGACGACGACCTGTTCCCTGAGGACATCTTGCGCGACGTCGCGGACCGGCTCGGCTTCGGCGACGAGCTCGACACCATCATCGGGTGATGTACGAATCGCTGATGCGGCAGGCGCTTGACCTCGCGCTGACCGCTGCCGACTCCGATGACGTACCCGTCGGGGCGATCGTGGTCGACACGGGCGGCGTGGTGATCGGTCGTGGCCGCAACACCCGTGAACGCGATGCCGATCCGACCGGTCACGCCGAGATCGTCGCAATCCGCGAAGCGACAGCAGCTCTTGGCGAGTGGCGGCTCGAAGGCTGCACCCTGGTCGTCACTCTCGAGCCCTGCACGATGTGCGCCGGCGCGATCGTGGCATCGCGCCTCGAGCGGCTGGTTTTCGGGGCTTTCGACGACAAGGCCGGCGCCGTAGGCTCGCTGTGGGACGTCGTACGCGATCGCCGCCTCAACCACCGACCTGAGGTGGTCAGCGGTGTGCTCGCCGACGAGTCCTCAGCACTGCTCAGACAATTCTTCGAGGGGCACCGAAACGCATGAAGGACGTCGTCATCGACGAGCTGAACTTCCCCGGAGAGCCCGGTGGAAAGGGGTGGGAAGAGTTCTGCGAGCTGATGGCCGTGCGCAACGAGGTCGAGACCGGAACGCTTGGCACCGATGCTCTCGCGCCGACGCCGGAGTCATTGCTCCCGCACTTCCTCCCCAGCCCATATCGTCTCCGCAGGCACTTCGTTGCGCGCGATGGCGGCCGCGTGGTGGCCCGCGGAATCATGGGATGGCTCACCGCGGACGGGGCGCCGTGGGTTGGTGTGGGGGCTGACGTGCTCCCGTCGCACCGTCGGCGCGGCATTGGCTCGAAGTTGTTCGCCCATATGGAGGGTCTTGCTGCGGAGCTGGGTCGGCCCTGGCTCCATTCATCGGCAATCCACACGTCGCGGCCGGGTGGCGAGCGGATCGTGTCTTCTACGGGGCTCGGCGACATTCCGGCGAACGACCCGGGAGCGCAGTTCCTGCTTCATCACGGCTACACGCTCGAGATGGTCGCGCGCATCAGCAGTTTGGACCTGACGGGAGCGGCCGACGTGCTGGAGGAACATCGTCGTGCCGCCGCGGAGAAGGCTGGTGAGGACTACCGCATCGTGAGCTGGGTGGGTCGAACTCCGGAGAGATGGCTCGACCAAAAGGCGGCGCTCTCGACCGCGATGAGCACGGACGAACCGTCGGGCGGGCTGGCGACCGTAACTGATGTGTGGGACGCCGACCGCGTACGCGAGCACGACGACCGACAGGAGGGCAGCGGACGAACGATTTTCACGACTGCCGCCGAACACGTACCGACTGGCACCCTCGTCGCGCACACCGAGCTCGGCCGGCTCGACGGTCCGGATCACCCGGCGGTGCAGGAGGACACGCTCGTTCTTCGTGCCCACCGCGGCCATCGCCTCGGCATGCTGCTGAAGTCAGCGAACGCCCTGCATCTGCTGAGGCATGCTCCGGACACGCCATCCATCACCACCTTCAACAAGGAGGACAACGAGCCGATGCTCCGGGTCAACGTGGATCTCGGGTTCGTGCCGATCGGCGCCGAGGGTGAGTGGCAGAAGCGGGTCGGCTCGGCGGGTGCTTGAGCCGCGCTGACCCTAGTCTGGGTTGATGGACGTCTCCTTGGCGCACCTTCGTGACGGCTTCCGGACCAAGCTCTGGCCGATACCGACATTGACGGTGCTGATGGCACTGTTGCTCGGGCTGTTGCTGCCCCAGCTTGACCAGCGGTGGGACGTCGGAAGTTCCGATCTGCTGTTCGGTGGCGGTGCCGACGCCGCCAGAACCGTGCTGAGCGCGATCTCCGGGTCGTTGATCACCGTCACGTCGCTGACGTTCTCCCTGACCGTCGTCACACTTCAGTTGGCCAGCAGCCAGTTCTCTCCGCGGCTGCTGCGAACGTTCACTCGCGACCTGCTGGTCCAGGCGACTCTCGGACTGTTCCTCGGCACGTTCGTGTTCGCGTTGACCGTGCTGAGAACGGTACGCACCGAGACAGGTGGGGAGCCGGCCTTCATCCCGCGGGTCTCCGTCACGGTCGCTTTCGTGCTGGCGATTGCGAGCGTGATCGCTCTGGTCCTGTTCCTCGGGCACCTGACCCAGACCATCCGGGTCGAGAGCATGCTCCGAAGCGTTCATCAAGGTGCTTCTGCCGTGCTGTCGCGTGCGTCTGACGATGAGCGGATCATGCCGGATGCGGCCCGCCGCCTCGTGCCGGATCACGCGACGCAACTGTTGGCGACCTCGTCGGGATTCCTGGTCGACGTCGACGAACGGGATCTGGTGCGGGTGGCTGCCGAGCACGATGCCGTGGCGTACATCGAGCGCAACCCCGGCGACTCGGTGGTCGCCGGTACGCCGATCGGCTGGGTGTGGAGTGCGTCGGGCGGAGCGATGGACACCGAGCGAAGTGCCGCGCTGATCGAGGCAGTCAACGCCTGCACAACGATGGGTTTCGAACGCACCGACACGTCTGATCTGTCCCTCGGGCTGCGGCAGCTGACCGACGTGGCGGTGAAGGCGTTGTCGCCGGGCATCAATGATCCGACCACCGCGGTGCACGCGCTGGGTCACTCGTCGGCACTGCTGTGCGAGATGAGCCAGACCCTTCTGGGCACTCGGCTCCTGCGCGACGCCGACGGCCACATTCGCGCAGTGCTGTCGCGTCACGAGTTCGGTGATCTGTTGGCCTTGGCGGTCGAGCAGCCTGCGCACTACGGCAACGGTGACCTGCTCGTGATGCAACGACTCTTCATGCTTCTTCGGGAGGTGGCCTGGGTCGGCGGGCCATCGTCGTTGGACGCGGTGGAGGTTCAGCTGGGACGACTTCGTCGACTGCTCGAAGCCTCCGAGCTCGACCCGCTCGATCGAGCGATGCTGACCGAGGAGGCCGACCGCGTGGTCGCGGCGGCGCAGGGTCGTTGGGATCAGACCAATCGGGGAGACGCCCCGGAACTGTAGGGCGTTCGGGGCAACAGGAGCGGCGGAATGCATGCGCTGAGCCGTGCAACATCGCCATGCCTTAGGGTTACCTCACTAAGGTATGCCTCACCTAAATTAGTGAGGCGTTGGCTCCGAAAGGCTCACCCTCAATGTCCGTCGCATCCATCGCCCGCACCGGCACAGCGCTGCTGAGCGCGGTGCTCTTGGCTCTCGCCACCATGCTCACCTCCCCGCTGTGGGCAATTGCGGCTGGCGCGCCGACCCTGTCGGCCGAAGTCGTCGCCTCGTCACCTTCTGCGCTGACCGTGAAGGTCACCGGACAGGGGTATGACGTCGACTCGACGGGCGTCTACGTTTCGCTCGTCGAACAGGGGTCCAGCTCGGGAATCGTGGATGCGTGGATCGCGACCGGAGCCAGCGCGGGGGGTGGCACTGACATCGGTGACACGGGTGACTTCTCGGTCAACCTGTCGCTCGACGCAGCGAAGATTGCGGCGCTCGACCCGGCGAAGACCTACGAAGCGATGTCCCGCAAGGCGCACGGGCAATCCTCCGCACATCCGTCGCAGACGGTACGGGCAGCGGTCGCGATCGATTTCTCAACTCTCGCCGAGCCCGAGCCCGAGCCGGAGCCCGAGCCCGAACCGGAGCCTGAGCCGGTTGCCGACCCGTCGGTGACGGTTTCGCGCACGACGTTCTCGTCAGAGGGCAGCGCAACCGTGACGGTGGAGGGCAAGAACTTCCTCCCCTCGCTGGCCACGGGCACGCGTCCCCCGTTGGCGGGCAAGGCCGCCGGCACGTACGTCGTGTTCGGAAAATTTGCGGAGGCCTGGGAGCCCTCCGAAGGAGCAGCATCGGCGACCCGCAAGGCCGCTGCGCAGAAGTGGGCAGTGCGCACCGAAGACATCGCGACCATCGGTGGGGCGAGTGCTGGTGCGGTCGAGCTGAGCCCTGACGGTTCGTTCACGGCGGAGCTCACCGTGAGCAAGAGTGCGGCTGATGGGCTGCCCGGTCTCGACGGGACACACGTCAACTACGGCATCTACACCTACCCAGGCTCGGGTGCGGTGCAGGCGAAGTACGAGACGTACACCCCTATCGTCTTCGAGTCCCCCGAGCCTGTTCCGACTCCTACGCCCACGCCTCCTCCGAGCGAGCCGACCAAGCCGAGCTCTGTGGGTTCGCTGACCTGGGCCATCAAGGCGTCGTTCCGCGACTACGTCACCGGAGCGATCGCGAAGGGATCTGTCGCCATCGGTGCGGGTGCCACGGCATCGGGCAGTTCCATCCGGTTCGCGCAGACGTCGAGCAGCTCCCGCCAACCAGACGGTGTGGGTCGCACGGCGTACCGAGGTGCAGTGGTCTACTCGGGTCATCGCGGCGCACTCAACCTGCGAATTGCTGACCCAGAGGTACGTGTCGATTCGCGCGACCGAGCGACCCTGGTGGTGAGCGTCAATGGCTCGCGCACGACGTTCGCGACGCTCAACCTGTCTCGCGCGTCAAAGTCGATCAGCGGCGGCGCCATCTCGTACTCGAATGCACCGGCGACGCTGACGGCAGCGGGTGCGCGTGGGTTCAACGGATTCTACGGCGCAGGCGAATCGCTCGACCCGGTCTCGTTCACCATCGGTGCCGACGGCAGCGGCGCCGGCGGAGCGATCCGCACGATCGCGTCGGCCTCGATGTGGCCGCGTTCACACCTCCCTCGACACCGCCGGCGACAACCGGCCTCGAGCTGCAAGCGGATGCTGAGATCGCTTCCGGGCGATGCCGTCACCGTCACGGCAGACGGATTCGAACCCAACGAAGCCGACATCGCGGTCGTCGTCTATTCGACGCCCGTCGTGCTGGAAAGGTCTCTCAAGGCCGACGCTCAGGGTCGAGCGACCTGGACCGGCGCGCTGCCAATGACGCTCGAGCCCGGCGAGCACACGCTGACTTTGCAGGGGACGGTCGACCGCGGCGTCACGTTCTCGGTCGAGGCAGGTGACGACGAAGGGCCGGTCAGTGCGCGATCGAGGACGCCACGTTCAGCTGGGGGGTCAAGGAGTCGTTCCGCTCCTACATCTCGGGGTCGATCGCCAACGGTGAGTGGAAGACCGAGGGCAATGCGTCGTACGAGACACCGGTGTTCACCTTCAGCGTCGGGGACGGGTGACTTCGATCCGAGCTCCTCGCTCGGCGAGGTCGACGTTCGAGGGCCTGATCCAGTTCGCGGGCCACGACGGTGCGCTGGACATCAAGCTGGCTGATCCGGTGCTGAAGTTCGTTGACGAAAGACACCGCACTCCTGCTGTTCGACGTCACGAGCGCATCGATGGAGGAGGCCATGGCAGGTGATGCTCGGGCCGACCACCACCGAGGACTGTGCCAGTCGTCGAGCTGGACCTGTCGAAGGACGAGGTCGGCGCTGGCGACGACGGCAGTGTGTCGGCCACCGGTGATACCCACCAAGCTGACTGCACAGGGCCATGAAGTGTTCAGCAACTACGCGGCCGGCACGGCGTTTGATCCGATCGATCTGACGATCGATGCAGCCACCGACTGCGGGTCGGCCACGGCGGTCGGACCGGCCACCACGAATGCTCAGGTTGCCAACGGCACATCTGGAAATGCCTGGTGGTTCGGTGGCGGAGCCGTCGTGCTGCTCGGCATCGCCGCTGCGGTGCTCGCGGTGCGATCGCGCAGGAGCGTCCCTGAGTGAAGCGTCGTGTCCTGAGCATTGTCGCGGCCGCCACGATGCTCGCCGCGTGTGGGAGCGGCCCTCCGCAGGCCTCGGTCGATGCCGCTTCCACGGGTCCGGTCCGTCCGCTGTCGGAGCTGACTCCGCTGGAGGACCCCAAGTCGTACGAAGGTCCGAGCACCGCGATCCTCGAGGACCGCAAGATCGTTCCAGTCCAGCTCGAACCGACACAACATTTGCCCAGCAGGGTGATGTCGAACGACCGCAGCGGTGATGTCGAGGTCACGGTGGAAGACACCGATCGGGTGCTCGCGCTCGACATGGCAGGCTCGCTCGCGGCCACGGTCTGGGGTCTCGGCTTCGGGGATCGGCTGATCGGGCGAGATGGCTCGACGTCGTTCCCCGGCACTGAGAAGCTCCCACTCGTCACGGTTGACGGGCACTCGATCAACGCCGAGTCGGTGCTCGCTCTTCGCCCATCGGTCGTCATCACCGATGGCGCGATCGGTCCGCGCGATGTCGTCGAGCAGCTTCGAGATGCTGGCATCGCCGTCGTCTTCATCGACTCGGATCGTTCCTTCCAGGGCGCCCAGGACATGGCGCGACGAGTCGGCGAGGTCTTCGGGGTGCCATCGACAGGGGAAGAGCTTGCCAGCCGCATTGCTTCAGACATTGCGGCTGCGGAAGCCGAGATCAGCCGCTTCGTGCCGGTCGAAAAGGACCGACGGGTTTCCATGCTCTTCCTGTACTTGCGAGGAAGCTCTGGTGTGTACTACCTGTTCGGCGAGGAGTCAGGCGTCGGCGACTTGGTCGAGGGGCTGGGCGGAATCGACCTCGTGGCTCGGCTCGGCTGGGGTGGTATGCGTCCACTGACCGATGAGGCGATCGTCGCGGCAAATCCTGACCTGATCCTGGTGATGACCAGTGGCATCGAGTCGGTGGGTGGCGTCGATGGTCTGCTCCAGCAGAAGCCGGCCATCGCCCTGACGTCGGCCGGCAAGCATCGCCGATTCGTCGACATGGCTGACGGCGACGTACTGTCCTTCGGTCCCCGCTCCGGCGAGGTCCTCCGAGCGTTGGCGGCGGCGATCTATGCTCCTCAAGGACTCGTGAGACGGCGCCCTCGAGGCGATTCGCAACGAGGCGCGCTGGGGTGCTCGCGACGCTCGTGGTCCTGATGGTCTTCGGGGTCATCGTGTCGGCAACGCTGGGACAGCTGTCAATTGGGCCTCGCGAGGTCATGGGGACGCTGCTCCACGGCATGGGCGTCAGCACCGACTGGCGCCCGGACGAGATCGCGCAGCAGACGCTGTGGCACATCCGATTCCCGCGGTCGTGATGAGCCTGCTGGTCGGCTCGGCGCTCGCGGTGGCCGGCACCGTGATGCAGGCGATCTTCGGCAACCCGCTGGCCGAGCCGGGAGTCGTCGGCGTCTCGTCCGGTGCAGCGCTCGGGCGCGCCGATCGCGATCGTCACCGGAGTGACGATCGTTCGGCGACTGGGGCATTGCCGCGCAGCATTCATCGGCGGATTCATCGCCACCGTGCTGGTCTATTCGACGGCGCGATCGGGCGGTCGTACCGAGGTCGTGACGCTTGTTGCTGACCGGGATCGCGATCAACGCCGTCGCGGGAGCCGGTCTCGGTCTGGTCCTGTTTGCGGGTGACACGGCGTCGCGCGAGCAGATCGTGTTCTGGCAGCTGGGCTCGATGAACGGCTCGCGATGGGTGGAGGTCGTCATCGTCCTGGCGCATTGTGGTTCCGTGCGTGGCCGCCGCCATCGCCATGGCACCGCCGCTATGACCTGTTGTCGCTGGGGGAGCGTACGGCGCTGCACCTCGGCGTACGGGTCGAGCGCCTGCGGATGGTCTCGATCGTCATGTGTGGTGCTGCTGACCGCTGTGTCAGTCGCGTTCACCGGAATCATCGCGTTCGTCGGGCTCGTCGTACCGCACCTGATGCGGATGCTTCTCGGTCCCTCACATCGAATGCTTCTCATCGCGAGTGCGATTGGCGGCGGGGTGCTGCTCGTCTGGGCCGATCTTCTGGCCCGGACCGCCGTCTCGGGCGCTGAACTCCCGATCGGCATGTTGACGGCCTTGGTGGGCGGACCGTTCTTCTTCTACCTGATCCGTCGGGCTCGCTCTCGAGTTCGGGAGGCTGGGCATGACATCGACCGTGCGGCCTCGAGTACCAGCTCCGAGGCGTCACCTGCCGACTCGGTGACACCGACATACTGCGTGGGGTCGACCTGGACATTCGACCCGGGCGAGGTCCTTGCTCTCGTCGGCCCCAACGGCGCCGGCAAGTCGACGCTGCTCGGCGTCATCAGCGGCGATCTGAAGATCTCTGGCGGCTCAGCGCAGCTGCGTGACCGCGACATCGCCGACTGGAAAGCGGACGAGCTGTCCCGCGCAGCGGTCGGTGCTCACCCAGTCCAACGAGGTCAGCTTCCCGTTCACGCGTGCGCCAGGTGGTCGAGATGGGCCGTAGCCCGTGGCGGGGACGCGAGGAGTCAGATCATGACGCGGCGGCACTCGATTCCGCGCTGCGAGCAACGGAGACGACCCACCTTCTCGACCGACGCGTTCACGATCCCTGTCGGGCGGTGAGCGGGCACGCGTCTCTTTGGCTCGGGTCCTGGCCCAGGACACTCCGATCGTTCTTCTCGACGAGCCGACCGCGGCCCTCGATCTTCGTCACCAGGAAGAGATCATGGCTCTGGCCGCCGGTCTCGCGGACCAGGGCCGCGCTGTCGTCGCCGTGGTGCACGACCTGTCGCTGGCCGCCGCCTATGCGGACAGGGTCGCCATCATCGACGAGGGCCGGCTCGTGGCCATCGGCACGCCCGGGTGAAGTGATCACCCCTGAGTGGATCGCCGCGACCTATCGGATCGACGTCGACGTACGCCGGGTTGACGGGCGACTCATGGTCGTCCCCGCTGGACGACGACAGCCGCGACCGCATTTCGGAGCGTGTCACCAGATTTTGCAGGTACGTCCGATCAAGTGAGACAACGATGAAATGGGTGAAGAATGATCACGGTTTCCACTGAGGCAACGGCGCTTTCGACGTTGCTGCGAGACGGTTCACGCGTGGAGCACACCGAGGCTGAGAGCTCGACCTTCATGGCCGAGCTGCTTGCCGGCCGAGTCAACGCTGCCGGCTACTCGCACTATCTCTCCCTGTTGGAGCGCGTCTACGCGGCGCTCGAGAGCACAGCCAGTCAACTGGTCGACGACCCGATCGCCTCCGCCGTCATCGATCCACGCCTCGAGCGTTTGGCCGCGATCAAGGCCGACCTGGCGTTCTGGTGCGGCGGTGACGTTCCGACGATCGACAGCCCCGCCACCGACGCCTATGTGGCTCGGATCGAGGCCTCCGCCGAGTGGGGCGGATTGTTCGTGGCGCACCACTACACCCGCTACCTCGGAGATCTGTCCGGAGGACAGGCAATCGGTCGCATCCTCACCCGTGAGTTCGATCTCGATGGCTCCGGCGTGGAGTTCTATCAGTTCGCGGCGATCCCGAAGCCCAAGCCCTACAAAGACGCCTACCGGGCACGGCTCGACGGACTTGCGCTCGATGCGGCCGAGCGTGAACGGGTGCTCGACGAGGTCAAGGTCGTCTTCACGCTCAACGGCGGACTCTTCCGTGAGATCAGCCAATGTCTGGACCAGTACCGGCGTTGAGGCCCGGGAATACCACGCGTGCTAATCTAGTTGATCATTCAACAAGGCCATGTCGGCCTTGTCGAAGGAGACACAATGAGCAGCATGCAGTTCGGATTGTTCTCGGTCGGTGACGTCACACCCGACCCCACCAACGGCACGGTGCCGACCGAGCACGAGCGCATCAAGAACACCATCACGATCGCCAAGAAGGCCGAGGAGGTCGGGCTGCGACGTCTTCGCGACGGGCGAGCACCACAACCCGCCCTTCGTGCCGTCGTCGCCCACGACGACGCTGGCGTACATCGCGGCGCAGACCGAGAAGCTCATCCTCTCGACCTCCACGACGCTGATCACGACCAACGACCCGGTCAAGATCGCCGAGGACTACGCGACGCTGCAGCACCTCGCCGACGGTCGGATGGACCTCATGCTCGGCCGCGGCAACACCGCGCCGGTCTACCCGTGGTTCGGCTAGGACGGCTCCAAGGCCGTCGAGCTGACGGTCGAGCACTATCAGCTGCTGCGCCGGCTGTGGGACGAGGACGTCGTCACTGGGAGGGCAAGTTCCGCACGCCGCTGCAGGGCTTCACCGCGACGCCGCGGCCGCTCGACGGCGTCGCGCCGTTCGTCTGGCACGGCTACATCCGTACGCCCGAGGTCGCCGAGCTCGCCGCGTTCTACGGCGACGGCTACTTCGCCAACAACATCTTCTGGCCCAAGGAGCACTACATCCGGCTGATCAACTTCTACCGGCAGCGCTACGCCCACTACGGGCACGGCGAGCCGGAGCAGGCGATCGTCGGTCTCGGCGGGCAGTTCTTCATGCGCAAGAACAGCCAGGACGCGGTCAGGGAGTTCCGTCCCTACTTCGACAACGCCCCGGTCTACGGCCACGGCCCGTCGCTGGAGGACTTCACGGCGCAGACGCCGCTGACGGTGGGCAGCCCGCAGGAGTTCATCGAGAAGACGCTGACCTTCGCTGACTACTTCGGCGACTACCAGCGCCAGATGTTCCTCGTCGACCATGCGGGACTGCCGGTGAAGACCGTGCTCGAGCAGCTCGACCTGCTGGGCGAGGTGCTGCCGACGCTGCGCGCGGAGTTCGACGCTCGCCGACCCGCGAACGTACCCGATGCACCGACCCACGCCTCGCGCGTCGCCGCCAAGCTCGCGGCCGAGTCGGCCGCATGCCGAGTCGGAGGAGGTGAACGCATGACCAGGATCGTCGCGATCTCGGCGGGTCTGAGCGACCCGTCGACGACCCGCATGCTGGCCGATCGGCTGGTCGAGTCGGTGCAGAAGCAGTACGGCGACGCGACGGTCGAGGTGGAGTCATTGCGCGAGCTGGCGCACGAGATCACCGACGCGACGCTGACCGGCTTCGCCCCGCCGCGTCTGCAGGACGTCATCGACAAGGTCGTGGCAGCCGACGGGCTCATCGTGGTGACGCCGATCTTCAAGGCGTCCTATCCGGGTCTGTTCAAGTCGTTCTTCGACGTGCTCGAAGCCGACGCACTGATCGGCAAGCCAGTGCTGCTTGCGGCGACCGGCGGCACGGCGCGTCACTCGCTGGCGATCGACTTCGCGATGCGCCCGCTGTTCGCCTACATGCAGGCGCTCAGTGTCCCGACCGGTGTCTTTGCCTCGCCGTACGACTGGGGCTCCGACGGCACCAATGCCCTGGGCGAGCGCATCGATCGTGCCGTCGGCCGAGCTGACGAGCCTGCTCAAGGGAGCCGGCACCGGTCGTGGGCCAACTGACGAGATCGACCTGTTCAGCGACACGTTCCGGTCGATCTCCCAGCCGCCGACCTCCGGCTGAACCGCGCATCCCGATTGGTTCGGGGTGCCTGCCCGTCCGGTAGCCTCGTCCGCGGTGGCGTGTCCGAGCGGCCGAAGGTGCAACACTCGAAATGTTGTGTGGGTTCACGCCCACCGTGGGTTCAAATCCCACCGCCACCGCCATACGAAAAAGTGCCCACTCTGATATTCAGGGTGGGCACTTTCTTTGTCGTGAAGCTGCAGGCGAGTGGAATTTTGGCGAGTGGACTGGCTGTGACTGCCAACGACCGACGTCCCGGTATTGATTCGAGGCTGGACCCGCGAAAAGTCCGATTTGGGCGTGTTCAGACCCCCAAATTAGGCGGATTTGCTGTGGAAAGTCGGCGTTGGAGGCACATTGGGCCCTACTGCGCCCCGGCGCCGTTAGACTCCCCAATTGAATCACTTGGAACTCCTGTGAAACTCTCGAAATCACTCGTCAGTCTGTTGACCGCCACTCTCTCTGGCGGTCGCCCTTCTCGCCGCGCCATCCAGCGCCGCCACCGGCAGCGTGGACAACCTTCGTGCCGACTCCAATCGGCGCCGACGATGCCACCTTGCGGTGGGATCAGGTGGCCGGAGCCGCGAAGTACCGCGTCTACTGGTCGACCAGCGCGTCGATGCCGAGCCGGTGCGAGCCCACGTGCGCCGTCCTCGCCCCCGACGATCTGGGCAGTCCCTCGGTGACGCTGTCTGATGCCCTGGCAGAAGCCGGCGACACGGTGGTGCCGGGTCAGCAGTACTTCATCAAGGTGAGCGCAGTCAACGGCAGCGGAAAGACGATCACGGGCTATTCATCGTCGATCTCCGTCGACCTCGTCGGCGGTCCGCCGGTGATACCCGCAGCGGTTGAAGGGATCGCAGCCGAAGACATCACCGAGACGATGCGACGATCACCTGGGATCAGACGTACACCGCCGTGAAGTACCGGTTCTACTGGTCCCAGTCGCCGTCAATGCCCGGAAAATGTGAGCCGACCTGCAGAGTTGTGACCCCCGCGGACGGAGCCAATCCGTCGCTGCTGCTGTCGGAAGCACTCGCAGGCATAGCGCCGCTCCAAACAGGCGGGGTCTACTACATCAAGATCAGCGCGATCAACAGTTCCGGCAAGACCATCACTGGCTGGCAAAGCGCTGCATACGAGGTTGATCTTCTGGGAGAAGCGGTCGGGCCCAAGATCGGCCAACCTGACGGCGCCGACGTCGGCAACCTCAACTGGGAGAACTACCAGTCGCCGCCGTACGAGGAGCCGCAGCAGCTCAAGATCCAGGCCAACTTCGGCAACTCGGTCAAGGGCAAGACCGTCACGCTCTACAAGGAGGGTCCGGCGGACGTGTGGACCGCTGTGGGGACTGACACCGCCAACTCCTACGGCAACGCCTATTTCACCTATTCGGTGACGACGGGCGAGCAGCGACTCTTTGCGGAGTACGCGAGTGACGGCGAGACCGAGATCGGATCGCTCACGGGCATCGTCACACCCCAGTCGACGACGGGCGTTCTCAACCCCCCCACCAGTGACGGAAAGAAGTGGACCGCGCACTTCGGCGACCCAGCTGTCCCGGGCAAGGCGACACAGCTGCAGGTGCAGCGGATCCCCACCACCGAGACCGACGAGGTGGACCCGACCAACCCTGAGGATGACACCGACGAATGGAACGGACCCTGGGTGACCATCGCCTCGGGCAAGCAGGACTCGTCGGGCGACACCACCTTCAGTGTGTCCAGCCCCTACCGCGTCGAGCACAACTACCGAGCTGTCAGCGGTCTCGTGACGACACCTGAAGTGGCGTTCGGTCTGGAGCAGGCAACGCCCAAGAACAGCGGTCTTTCGGCGGTGTACTTCAACACGAATGAAGGCCATTCGGTCAACACGCGATCGAGGTACTTCGAGGGTGAGTTCAGCATGACGGCCGACACCAAGGGGTTTGGCTGCTCGGAAGTTTCGAAGATCACCAACTCCAAGATGAAAGGCCGCGGCAACTACTCGTGGTCCTTCCGCCGCAAGTCGTACACGCTCAAGATCGACAAGTCGACGGACCTGTGCGGGATGGGCAAGGACAAGAAGTGGGCCCTGGTTTCTGGCGACTATGACAAGTCGCTCATGCGAAACTCGCTGGCCGGGTACATCGGCTCCAAGCTCGACAACATGGCCTGGACACCCCATTCCACGCCGGTTGACCTGTATGTGAACGGCAAGTACATGGGCAACTACCTGCTCATCGAGCGCGTCTCGATCGATGGTGATCGGGTGGACATCGACGAGCTCAAGGGTGGCGAGAAGTGCGAAGGCGTCAAGACTCCCGATGACCAGGCGACCGATCCCAACCATCCCAACAACCTCGACCCGTGCAAGACCGGTGGCTACCTCCTCGAGTGGGACTTCCGCAAGGGTGGCGACAAGAACGTCACAGCGGGGTCGAGCGGCTGGGTCGGCATCAAGGATCCGGAGTACGACACCGACCGCGAAGGTGATCGCACCAGCCAGGGGATCAGCCCACAGCAGGTCTCCTACATCGACAGCTATCTGGGCACAGTCGACAGCGCGCTGAAGAACCCCGGATCGCACAAGTGGGAGGACTACATCGACAAGGACTCGGCGGTCGATTACTACATTGCGATGGAGTTCATGAAGCCGGTCGACGGCAACATGTGGGCGAGCGTCTACATGTACAAGGAGCGGGACTCGGCGGCCGGGGCGAAGGACGGCAAGTTGTTCTTCGGCCCCCTGTGGGACTTCGACATGGGTGCCGGATCGGCAAATCGCGCCGGCAGCGTGATCAGCTCAAGCGGCTTCTATCTGCGTGACCCACGCGCCATCTCGGCTCAGCAAACAGCCAAGACCTGGTTCCACCGGTTGAACGATGATCCATCGTTCCGGTCCGCGGTCAGGGCACGGTGGAACGAGATCAAGGGGTCCATCGACACGGACTCATTCTTGAACGCACGCAAGAGCGCGATCTCGACATCGGCCTCGCAGACCTTCAGCGCGTACAACTACTCGTACCGGATCAGCAAGTACCAGACAATCAAGGGTTCGTGGAGCAAGGACGTCGACTACTTGAAGTCGTGGGCGAGAAACCGCAAGTCGTTCCTCAGCAGCAGCAGCGGGTTCTGACGGGTCGCGTCGCCGTCTGTTTGCAGCGCACTGCCCGACGTGAATTGCCTGACATTGCGGGGGAAACGCGCTAATCTGCCGTGCATCGTCTGTGCGGGCGGGAACGTATCTGGCGCCGCAGCAAATTCCACGGTTCCCGATGAGGAGTCGTCATGACCGAGCATCTGACCTTGAACACCGTCGTGCACGCTGCTTTCCGCCGAACGATCGCCCGCTTCGACGGGGCTCTCGGAGCATTCCCTGACGGATCCCAGGAACGCGCCGACCAGCTCAAGGTGGCTTGGGACTTCTTCGACGAAGAGCTGCACCACCACCACGGCTATGAGGAGGAGTACTTCTGGCCCGGCGCTGCAGCAGACTGACGCAGACCTCAGCGAGCTCGCAGAGCTAGACAACGAGCACGAGGCCATGCGCACCGCACTCGGCCACGCAACTGAGGCCATGGCTGAGCTCAAGACAGCGCCGACGAGCGAGAGCGCCAGGTCGGCCCGCGCCGCGGTTGCCCAACTCGGGACGGTGCTCTTTGACCACCTCGCCCATGAAGAGCGGGACTTGGAGCCGATCTCTGCCGCATACGCCGACTCGCCTCCGATGAAGGCGGCGCTCGGCAAGGTCAAGAAGGCGCACTTCAAATACATGGGCAACTTCATCGAGTGGCTCAAAGATGGTGCCGACGCCGATGATCTGGCAGGTATGCGCAAGGAACTGCCGCCGCCAGTGCTGTTCCTGTTCGCCAAGGTCGGCGGCCGCCGTTATCGCAACGAGATCGCACCAACCTGGTCGTAGCGGCACGCGGTAGGAGATCGACCTCAGGCGAGGGCGAGGAAGAGCTTTTCCATCTTCTTGGCGTCGACGCCGTCGATGCTGCCGTCCTCGGTGATGCACTGCTGCAAGCCGGTGGCGACGATGGCGTAGCCGGCTCGCGAGATCGCCTTGTTGACGGCGGCGAGCTGGGTGAGGACGGACTCGCAGTCGGAGCCTTCATCCATCATTCGGATGACGCTTCCGAGGTGTCCGTGGGCGCGCTTCATGCGCGTGATGATGGCTTTGATCTCGGCAGGCTGCAGGTCCATCGAGTCGGTGGTCGGGTCGGTCATCGGATCTCCTCCATGAGCGGCCGGACGGGCCGTCTCCTGGCCAACTATACAACCCCCCGGGGGGATATGCTAATGTCGTCACGTATCCCCCCTGGGGGATCCAGCATGCGGTGAGATCACGCTGCTGCACCGACCACCACGGCCAATGGAGCTCTTGTGACGACGACCACGCCTGCCACTATCTGAACCGACCACATCCAGCATCGCCTCCGGGCCAGGACCTCTGGGCCGCCTTGGCGTCTGGGTGACCCGGCACGCCCGGGTCGTCACCGTCGGGTGGCTGCTGTTGGTCATCGGCCTGGGCGTATTCGCCCCCAAGGTCGAGCACAACCTGTCCGGCGCCGGTTGGCAGGCCGATGGCTCTGAGTCCGTCGCCGTACGCGAGCTCGCCCTCCAGCACTTCGGCGGCAATGCGTCGTCCGCCATCCAGGTGGTGGTGCACAGCGATGAGGGGCCGGTCACCGAGGGAGTGGGGGCCGAGACGCTGGCAGCGGTCACCGCCGCGCTCGAGGCCGAGCCGCGCATTGCGGAGGTGCTCGCGCCGCAGCAGGGGGTGACCTTGAGTGAGGACGGACAGACCGCGATCGTGCTGGCCGGAGCCGGCGCCGACACCAACGAGATGGTGCGCGTCGCGACCGACCTCAAGGGGCCGCTGCAGGACCTGTCGAGCGCTGGAGTCCAGGTCAACCCGACCGGTTCATCGCTGCTCTGGTCAGACTTCAACGAGGCCAACCTCGACGCGATGCTGAAGTCTGAGATGGTCTCGTGGCCGGTGACGCTGGCAATCCTCGTGCTCGCCTTCGGCGCCCTCGTTGCCGCCGGACTGCCCCTTCTGCTGACGATGGCCGGCTTGGTCGCCTCTGCCGGTTCGCTGGTGCTGATCAACGAGCTCGTCCCGGTGTCGATCTGGGCGATGAACTTCGCGATGATGTTCGCCCTCGCCCTCGGCATCGACTACGCGCTCTTGCTGGTGGTTCGCTATCGAGCGTCCCGCATGGGCTCGGGTCACTCGGCCACTCGGTCTATCGCCGAGACGATGGACACTGCCGGCAAGGCCGTGTTGCTGTCGGGAACCACCGTCCTGGTGTCACTTTCCGCGGTGATGCTGGTGCCCTCGCCGTCATTCCGCTCGATGGCCGGCGGAATCATGCTCTCGGTCGTGTTCGTGCTCGCGGCAACCCTCACACTGCTGCCGCTTGTGCTGTTCAAGCTCGACCACCGCATCAACAAGCTCAGCCTGCCGTGGTCCAGCTCGGGTGAGCACCGCTCATCGAAGTTCGAGGCTTGGGCACACCGTCTCTGGAAGCGACCGCTGCTGTGGGGAGGCGCCTCGCTGATCGTGCTGATCGCCCTCGCGGCGCCAGCATTCGGGCTCAAGACCGCGATGCCCTCGATCAAGGTGCTGCCGGATGAGTCCTCGGCTCGCATCGGCTATGACCGCGTTCAGGAGGCATTCGGGCCAGGTGCACCGGGAACACTCCAGATCGTCGTCGACAGCAATGACGTCCCCAAGGCTGCGGCAGTCCTGGGCAGCGATGCCGGAATTGCCGGTGCCACCCCGGCGCAGCCGGCGGCCGATGGCACGGATCTCTCGATGATCCAGGCTGTCCCGACCGTCGATCCGTCCGATCCGTCCCTCGGGGAAACGGTCGACCGGCTCCGAGCCGATCTGCCGAGCTCCGCCATCGTGGGAGGCGCCGCCGTCGAGAATCTGGATCTCAAGACGCAGCTCGACTCCTCGACGCCCTTGGTGATCGGCGTCATCTTGCTGCTCGGATTCGTGCTCTTGTTGATTGCACTCCAGGCGCCGCTGATCGCACTGCTCGGCACGCTGGTGAGTCTGCTGTCGACGGCGGCGGCATTCGGTGTGGCCCGTCTGGTCTTCCAAGACGGATGGGGCGCTGGATTCCTCGGCTTCGAGAGCCAGGGCTTCCTCGACGCTTGGGCGCCAGTGTTCTTCTTCGCCATGATCTTCGCGATCGCGATGGACTACACGGTCTTCCTGCTGGCCTCGGCCAAGGAGCACTACGAGCGATCCGGAGATCCCAAGGACGCGATGATCGGCTCTCTGGCCCACTCGGGCCGGGTCATCTTCGCTGCCGGCGCGGTCATGGTCGCGGTGTTCTTCACCTTCGCGCTGTCGGGACCGCTGCCGCCCAAGGAGATGGGCATCGTGCTCGGCGTCGCCGTTCTGCTCGACGCCTTCCTGGTGCGACTGGTGCTGCTGCCCGTGCTGCTTCGCCTGACCGGACATGCCGCCTGGTACGTACCGGCCTGGCTCAAGCGGATCCTGCCCAACATCACCTTCGCCCACAACTGACGGGCGCCTGCCCAATGAATGGAGAACGTATGAACATCGATCGCGCAGTCATGGCGCTGGCCGGAACTCTGGTGCTCGTCGGCGTCGCACTCAGCGCCCTCGTCTCAGCCTGGTGGCTGCTCCTGCCCGGATTCGTCGGCGCCAATCTGCTGCAAGCCAGCTTCACGAAGTTCTGCCCGGCGGCTGCCCTGCTGCGACGAGCCGGTGTGCAGTCGGGCTGCGCCTTCCGCTGATCTGCTGACGGGGTCGCAACGCCGCGTGGTCAGAACATGACCACGATCAGGCCGAGCGACGCCGTCGCGGCCGTCAGGGTGGCGATCGCGGAAAGTCCCAGGACGTTCATCGGTACCGGGAACAGCGTCCGGAACTTCATGCCAAGGCCCAGACCGAACATCGCACTCGCCAGCAACAGGGTGGTGACG
>CAVVQG010000024.1:0-111985 GCA_963750265.1 uncultured Actinomycetota bacterium
GGCGCCCCGGCCATTGCCCTCGCGGTGGGTTGCCCGCCCGATCGGGTCGCGGCGCTGGGCGAGTTCCTCAAGGGCGTTGGGGAAGCAGGCCCTGAGCTGCGCGTGGTCGGACGCCACCTTGGTCGCGGTCTCGCCGCCGCAGTCAACCTGCTCAACCCACGCGTGATTGTGCTGGGCGGTTACCTTCGGGCGCTCTATCCACTCGTCAGCGATGACGTGGAAGCCGGCCTGGCGGCGCACGCACTCACCGCACCGCGAGAGCTGGTGAAGGTGTGCGTCCCCGGCCTCGGCGGTGACTCAGTGCTGCTCGGCGCGGCCGAGCTGGCCTTCGGTCCGTTGCTGAGCGACCCCGTCGCGTGTCTCGCCAGTGCCTGCCACGACGTCGAGAACGTGCTGGCGTCCTAGCCTCTCTGGAGGGACGCAGCCATCCGTGTTAGCGGGGGAGGGCAGCCGAGCTCTCTTGGATCGGGACGGACCCGGCATAGACGCCGGCGAGTGCGCCTTCGGCGGCTCCGAGCGCTGCGGCGTGGATGCCAAGGGTGCTGAGCCTGATCTCCGGAAGGTGCATGTCGGCGGCGGGGAGGCGAGCCGCGAGCACGTCGGTCGCGGCCGGGACAACGTATTCGCCGAGCGGCACGAAATAGCCTCCGAGCACGATGACTGACGGGTCGATGACGGTCGCGAGCGTCGCGAGTCCGATCCCCAGGTTCGTTCCCAGTCCAGCGAGTGCCGTCCGTACGGCGGGCTCGGCAACAGCGCGATCTGCCACGGCGACCGCAGTACTGAGCGGGGTCTCCGCCTCAGTCATGTCGACGGCGTGGAGCATGGCACGCAGTCCGACCGACGCCTCCCAGCACCCATGACGCCCGCAGCCGCATACTGCCGACTCATCGCCGATCGGCATGTGTCCGACTTCACCCGCAAAACCGGCACCACCGCGCAGGAGTCGCCCGTCGTGGACGATTCCTGCACCAATGCCGACAGTTCCGGTGATGTACAAGGAGTTTGCAACATCCTTCGACACCCCGTGTGCGGCCTCGGCCAGCGCCGCGCAGTTGGCATCGTTGTCGACCATTGTCGGGCAGTTGCCACCCAGTGCCGCCTCGAACCGGGCGGCGAGGTGCACATCGTCCCAACCAAGATTCGGAGCCCACGCAATCGTGCGATTGTCGTGCGCCACCAGACCTGGAACAGCAATCGTGGCACCCACGATGCTGTGGCCCTCAGCGGTCAGCGATCCATGGATCTCGCGGGCCAGATCGAGCAGCTCGTCGACTTGAGGCGCCCTGCCATCGACCTGACGGATCGTCGAGACGCAGGTGTTGCCGGCCAGGTCGAGCGCAACTGCGGCGAGGTAGTCGACGTTGACCTCGAATCCGAGCCCGATGATCGATGCACCTGTCAGGGTCACCGGGCGTCCGGGGCGGCCCCGTCCCGACGGGGCCGATTGGTCCTCGCTGATCGCGCCACCCGCGCCCAGCTCAGCGACGATCGTGCCGATCGTTGCCTTGGCGAGGCCGGTTCGTCGGGCCAGCTCTGTGCGCGTGGCTGCGCCTTCAGAACGCAGCGAGCGGAGCACCAGCGCAGTGTTCTGCCTGCGCAGGTGCTCCGTGCCGCCGGTCCGGAGCTGGTTCACGCGCCGCGCACTCCATAGAAGTGTTCCAGCGCCAACTGGTCGAGCTTCTCGAATCCCGCGCCATATGCGGCAAGCTCGTCCGCCGATGGTCCGGTCGATGCCTCCAGCTCGCCCCACGTCTCGCCCTCGTTGAGGGTCGGCTTCGCAAGCTCCGGGAGCTTCGCGGCCACGAGCGCCGCCTGCACCTCTGGATCAGCGCGGAACGCGATCGCCTTCTCGCGCAGGATCAGGTAGTTGGTCATGCAAGCCTCGGCGGCGACCCATACGCCTGCGTCGTCCTCGGTACGAGGCGTCTTGAAGTCGAAGTGCACCGGACCGTCGTACCCACCCGTGAGCAGGGTGTCGACGACCCAGAACGCGCCGCGAGCGTTGCCGGCACCGAACCGGAAGTCCTGGTCGTAGCGAGGACCACTCTGACCGTTGAGGTCGATGTGGAACAACTTGCCCTGCCACATTGCCTGCGCATATCCGTGGGCGGCATTGAGTCCGGCCATCTCCTCATGCCCGATCTCGGGGTTGACGCCAACCATCTCGGATCGATCGAGGGTCTCGATGAACGCGAGTGCGTGACCGATCGTGGGGAGCAGGATGTCGCCGCGGGGCTCATTGGGCTTGGGCTCGATCGCGAACTTCATGTCGTAGCCCTTGTCGTGCACGAACTCGCCGAGGATGTTGAATGCCTCGCGATAGCGATCCAGGGCTGCCGCAACGTCCTTGGCTGCGCCCGACTCAGCGCCCTCGCGGCCACCCCAGCAGACGTAGACCTTGGCGCCGAGCTCGGCAGCCAGATCGATGTTGCGCATCACCTTGCGGATGGCGAACCGGCGGATCTCGCGGTCGTTGGAGGTGAATCCGCCGTCCTTGAACACCGGGTGGCCGAACAGGTTGGTGGTTGCTGTGGTGACGGCCAGACCGGTGTCAGCCAGGCCCTGCTTCCACCGCTCGATGATGGTCGCGCGCTCGGCGTCACCTGTGCCGAACGGGATGAGGTCGTCGTCGTGGAAGTTCACGCCGTACGCACCGATCTCCTTGAGCTTCTCGAGGGCGTAGATCGGATCCATCGGTTCACGTGTGGGCTCTCCGAACGGGTCGCGCCCCGGGTAGGCGACGGTCCACAATCCGAAGGAGAACTTGTCGGAAGGTGACGGTGTGGGGATGCTCATGGCAGATTTCCTTCGGGTGAGTGGGTCTCGCGGTCGCGCAGCAGTGCGTAGGCCTCACGCACCAGAGGGGTTGGTGGAGCGTCGAATGTCTCGGCCCGGACTGGCGCCCATGCCGGGGGATCGGGGGTTCCGGCCAGCGCCCAGGCCGCCTGTCGTGCTGCGCCGAGGGCGACGTACTCCCCGGGTACCGGAACGGTGACGGGCCGACCGAAGATGGCCGGTGCGAGGGCGCGCACCGCGGGGTTGCTCGCGGCTCCGCCGACCAGCAGGATCCGTTGAGGCGCAGTGCCGGTGGTGGTGCTGAGGTGGTCGATCGCGTCGGCCAATGAGCACAGCAGTGCCTCCACGGCTGCGCGGGCCAAGTCCTCGCGTGACGTCGAGCTGGTGAGGCCCGCCCAGAGTCCGGTCGCGTTGGGCCTGCTCGGCGTCCGTTCGCCGTCGTAGTACGGAAGGATCGTCAGCCCGTTCGATCCGGGGGTGCCGCGAGGGCGAGCCGCGCAAGCTCGTCATGGTCAACTCCGAGCAGTGTGGACTGGAGCTCCAGGATGCGCGCGGCATTGATGGTGGCAACGAGGGGAAGGAATCGGGAGGTGGCATCGGCAAATCCGGTGACGGAACCGGTCGGGTCGGCAACCGGGGTCTCGACGATCGCGGAGGCGACACCCGACGTACCTATCGAGACGACCACGTCGCCGGGCTGCAGGTCGAGAGCGAGCGCGGCGGCCATGTTGTCACCGGTGCCGGCCGCGATTGCCAGTCCACCCGGAGTCTTGGCGGCGATCTGCGACGACGCGACAAGCTGAGGAAGCTCGATGGCGTGCCCGATCGCTGCCTCGGCCAGATCAGGACGCCAGGAGTTGTCCTTGGTCGAGAAGTAGCCCGTTCCGGAAGCGTCTCCGCGGTCGGTGAAGGGCTCGCCGCCTCCGACAATGTGTCGCGAGACGTAGTCGTGGGGGAGGAGCACGCGCGTTGCTCGCGCTGCGGCGTCCGGCTCGTGATCACGGAGCCAGCGCATCTTGGTTGACGTGAACGATGCGACGAGCACGCTGCCGACGGCCTCGGCGCACGCAGCAGGACCGCCCATCTCGGCGATCAGGTCGAGTGCTTCCTGGCTCGATCGGGTGTCGTTCCACAAGATCGCGTCATGGACCGGTTGATCGTCTGCGCCCAGTGCCACCATGCCGTGCTGCTGGCCGCCGACGGAGACGGCTTCGGCGCGCTCCAGCAATCCGTTGCGTGGCCGTGTCGAAGGCGTCGAGCCAGGCGCGCGGGTCGACCGACGTCCCGGAAGGGTGCGGGGCGGACTGATGGGCCACCACGTTCCCGGTGGCGGCGTCCACGAGCAGGGCTTTGGTCGACTGGGTTGACGAGTCGATACCGAGCACGAGGTCAGCGGGGGTGGTTGCCACTCCACCATTTTGTACGAGTCATGAATAAAGTCAAGTGTTCGACCGGCAGAGATCCAATCACCCACTAACGTGGTGGGATGTCCGACACCACGCTCAGCCGACTGCGTCACTGGAACATCGCCCTGGCGGTCCTGCACGCAGCTCAGGCGATTGCCGTCCTTGCGCTCGCAAACGGGTTCACCATCGCGATCACGTCCACCTTTCCTGCGGGACCACCCGGGAGCGCTGCGCCGGCGCCGTCAAATCTCGTGGATGTCTCCATCGCTGCGGCAATTGCAGTGTTCCTCGGTCTGGCCGCGGTCGATCACGCGCTGACCGGCACGATCGTGCGCCGCACCTACGAGGCGGACCTCGGCCGCGGAATCAACCGTTTCCGCTGGATCGAATACTCCTTCAGCGCGACGATCATGATTGTCCTCATCGGGTTCTACTTCGGGCTGACCGATGTCACCGCGGTGATCGCGGTCGTGGGCGCCAATGTCGCCATGATCCTCTTCGGCTGGCTGCAGGAGTCGATGAATCCACCCGACCGCACTTCGACGACGATGCTCCCGTTCTGGTTCGGCACCGTCGCCGGCGCTGCGCCGTGGGTTGCCATCACGGTCAGCTTCGTCGGATCTGATGGTGCCCCGGGCTTCGTCATCGGGATCTACGTGTCGTTGCTGATCTTCTTCTCGACCTTCGCCATCAACCAGTGGCTGCAATATCGAGGGCTCGGACCGTGGCGTGACTATGCGTACGGCGAGAAGGTCTACCTCGTGCTCAGCCTCGTGGCGAAGTCCGCTCTCGCATGGCAGATCTTCGCAGGATCCCTCGCCTCCTAGTCTGGTCATGTGACGATCCACTCCGACCATCCGTTCCTGCCACCGAGCGGCGACCGCGATCCACTGCGCCGACTGCGCGGCCGTATGCCGTCGCCGGTGACGGTGTGGGCCAGCGGTATCGGCGCGGGTCGTGCGGGTTTGACGATCTCCTCGCTGATTGTCGCCAATGGCGAGCCTGCACACGTGCTCGGAGTGATCGATCCCGATTCCGACTGGTGGTCGTCGGCGCCGGAGACCGTGGTGGTCAACGTCCTGGGCGCTGAGCACCGCTACCTCGCCGATGCTTTCGCCGGCACCGTGCCCGCACCGGGCGGTCCGTTCACTCTCGGAGAGTGGACCGACGGCGACTGGGGCCCGGTGCTGGCGGACGGCGTCGGCTGGCTGGGCGTACGCCTTCTTGCCGAACCCCGCACGGTCGGATGGGGGCTGCTGGTCGAAGGTGTTGTCGAGCATGTCGAGCTCGGCGAGGCGGAGGCGCTGATCCATCTGCGCGGACGTTACGAGGTCTGACGCAGAAGTTGCCGCAACGGCATCGGGACCTGCCATGCTCAGTTCATGACACTCATCGAAGCGAATGGCGTCCGCATCAATGTTCGTGACACTGGCACTCCGGACGGCAACCCGACCGCACCCACCGTGGTCTTCGGTCACGGTCTGCTGTTCAGCGGTCACATGTTCGCTCCGCAGATCGAACGGCTCAAGTCGTCGTTTCGCTGTGTGACGATCGACTGGCGTGGCCAGGGCAAGACACCGGCGACTCCGGCGGGGTACGACATGGACACCCTTTCCGATGACGCCGCCGCCGTGATCGAGGGTCTGGGTGTCGGGTCAGTGCACTACGTCGGTCTTTCGATGGGCGGATTCGTGGGTATGCGACTGGCCGCGCGCCGACCCGACCTGATCCGGTCGCTGGCGCTCCTCGACACCAGTGCTGGTCCCGAGGATGCGGACAAGGTGAAGCAGTATCGCTTGCTGGCATCCATCTACCGTTGGGTTGGCATGAAGCCTCTCGAGGGCAAGGTCAAACCCCTGATGTTCGGCCCGGCTTTCCTTGCCAGCCCCGATTCGCGCCCGGCCGTCACGGAGTGGAAAGCAGTGCTCAGCGAAGTGGATCGCGTTGGAATGAAGAAGGCGATCCAGGGCGTGACCGACCGTCTCCCGATCGCCGGTGAGCTCGGCGCGATCACCGCACCCACGTTGATTGTGGTCGGTGAAGATGATGTGGCGACTCCAGTCGCCAAGGCCGAAATGATCGCAGCAGGCATCAACAGATCGGTCCTCAAGCGAGTACCCGACTGCGGCCATTCCAGCACGCTGGAACAGCCAGAAGTTCTCGCCGACCTCTTGGAGGAGTTCCTGACTGCTCACGGCATGGGTGACTCGTTAGACTGACCCAATGGCCGAGACGCAGAACGAGACAGCGGAGAGCGTGCTCACGCAACTCACCGGTCCTGCCGATCTCCGCGAGCTCGATGACGATGCGCTGACGCGTCTCGCCGCCGAGATCCGTGAGCTGTTGATCGCCTCGGTTGCGTCCAACGGCGGTCACCTCGGACCCAACCTCGGCGTCGTTGAGCTGGGCATCGCGATCCACCGGGCTTTCGACTCGCCTGCCGACCGCATCGTCTGGGACACCGGACATCAGGCCTATGTGCACAAGATGCTCACGGGTCGTGCCGGGCAGTTCGGCCAGCTACGTCGCGAGGGTGGCTTGTCGGGCTACCCCAGCCGTGCAGAGTCAGAGCACGACTGGGTCGAGAACTCACACGCCTCGACGAGCTTGTCGTATGCCGATGGCATGGCCAAGGCCAACCATCTGTTGGGCAAGGACGACCATGTCGTTGCGGTGATCGGTGACGGTGCGCTGACTGGCGGAATGGCCTGGGAGGCACTCAACAACATCGCAGCGGACAAGGATCGCCGACTTGTCGTGATCGTCAACGACAACGGCCGTTCGTACACCCCCACGGTGGGTGGGCTGGCCAACCGACTGACCGAGATCCGCACGAACCCTCGATATGAGCCGGCGCTCGGTGCGATCAAGGATCGTCTCAACCGCACTCGACACGTCGGCCCCGCGGCCTACGAGGCGCTCCACGCCATCAAGAAGGGTGTCAAGGATGCGCTGGCGCCGCAGGGGATGTTCGAAGATCTGGGCATCAAGTACATCGGGCCGGTCGATGGTCACGACCGTCCGGCTGTGGAGCGTGCGCTGGTCGCAGCCAGGAAGTTCGGTGGGCCCGTGCTGGTGCACGTGCTGACCACCAAGGGTCAGGGCTACGACATCGCGGTCGCCAACGAGAACGACCAGATGCACCAGGCCAATCCGTTCGACGTCGAGACCGGCGAAGCCACCAATGTCGCACCGGCCGGTTGGACGTCGGTGTTCCGCGACGAAATCGTCCGCATCGCCGATGAGCGTCCTGATGTCGTGGCCATCACCGCAGCCATGCTCTATCCGGTTGGCCTCGACGCCTTCGCCGACAAGTTTCCCGACCGGGTCTTCGATGTTGGCATCGCCGAGCAGCACGCGGTCACCAGTGCCGCCGGGCTCGCGATGGGCGGGCTCCACCCGGTCGTTGCTGTCTATGCGACCTTCATCAACCGCGCCTTCGACCAGGTGCTGCTCGATGTCGCCCTGCACAACTGCGGCGTGACCTTCGTGCTCGACCGCGCCGGCGTGACCGGCGAGGACGGCGCGAGCCACAACGGCATGTGGGACATGTCGCTGATGCAGATGGTGCCGGGCCTCCACCTCGCTTCACCGCGCGACGGTCTGCAGCTTCGTGAGCTCCTGCGCGAAGCCGTGTCGATCGACGATGCGCCCAGTGTCGTCCGGTTCTCCAAGGGTGCGGTGTGCGACGACCTCCCGGCGATCGAGCGCGTCGGCACCTACGACGTCCTCTCGCGAGATGCCGCGCAGGATGTGCTGATGATTGCCGTCGGAGCATTCGGACACCTCGGTGCGGCCGCAGCAGATCTGGTGCGTGCCGAGGGCCAGGGGGTGACGGTCATCGATCCACGGTGGGTCAAGCCGCTCGATCCCGCGCTGGTCCAGCTGGCCGCCGACTATTCGTTGGTCGTGACGATTGAGGACAACGGCCGGCACGGCGGCGTCGGCGCGGCATACACACAGGCTGTGCGCGACGCCAACATCTCGACGCCGATCAGGGTGCACGGGGTTGAGCAGGAGTTCCTCGATCATGCCAAGCGCGACGTCATCCTGGAGCGCCTCGGTCTCACCCCGCAGGCTGTCGCAGCTGACACCCTGGCGGCCGTCGCCCGGAATACAGCCACGGCGTGAACGGTTGAACTGATCGTGTCCTGGATCCAACGCCGCCGCGCCCCGTCTGCCGAACCCGGCACCGGGCCTGTGCTGATCCATGCCCTCGACGGCTTCCTCGGTGCCGGATCCGCATCCCGATTGGCCGCAAACGAGCTGAGCTCCGGGGAAGGGCAGGTGCTTCACGAGTTCGACATCGACGCGATGTTCGACTACCGCGCCCGCCGACCGATGATCGCGTTCAGCGAGGATCGCTACACCGAATACGCCGACCCGTCCCTGCAGATCGTGCTCGAGCACGACGGGAATGGGACGCCATACCTGCTGCTGTCGGGTCCCGAGCCCGATTTCATGTGGGAGCGGTTCATCGCCGAGACCCATGAGGTCATCGAGGACCTCGGAGTGCCGCTGTCGCTGGGCCTCGGTGCGGTCCCGATGGGCGTCCCGCACACCCGCCCGCCCATGATCACGGCCCACGGAACCCGGCCCGACCTGGTCGACCGCAAGAACCTCTGGTCGGCGCAGGTGACGGTTCCGTCCTCCGCGCAGTCGCTTCTGGAGTTCCGTCTCGGCCAGTGGGGGCACGATGCGGCGGGCTATGTCGTACACGTGCCGCACTACCTCGCCGGAATCGACTATCCGCCCGCTGCGCTCGCGCTGATTGATGCGTTGGTCGACCGCACCGGTCTGAACATCGACGTCGATCGCCTGCGCGCCGGCCAGAACGACGCCATTGCCGAGATCGAGGAGCAGATCGAGCAGCAGGGTGGCAAGGAGGTTCTTACCGGCCTCGAGGAGCAGTACGACGCCTTCACTCGTGGTGCTGCCGAGTCACTGCTCGCCAGCGACGAGGAACTCCCGAGCGGTGACGAGCTCGCTGACCAGTTTGAGCAGTTTCTCGCTCGGCAGCGCAAGGACGACCAAGGCTGAGGCTGACCCCCGCCGAGCAACCACAGATAGGGTGACCGAGTGCCCGGATCATTGAGTGAAGTCGTCGGCCTGTTGGACCTCGAGGAGCTGGAGGTCGGCCTCTACCGAGGCTCGCAGCCCGAGGTCTCCTCGATGGAGCGCGTGTTCGGCGGCCAGGTCGCTGCGCAGGCGTTGATGGCTGCCCAGCTGACCGTGCCCGAGGACCGTTCGGTTCATTCGCTGCACATCTACTTCATTCTCGGCGGTGATCCGAGCATCCCGATCGTGTATGACGTCGAACGGATCCGCGACGGGCGATCATTCACCACCCGTCGCGTCGCAGCACGCCAGCACGGCGCAATCATCTTTTACATGACCGCGAGCTTCCAGGTCGACGAGCCAGGGTTCACCCACCAGGACGCGATGCCGGACGTGCCGTCACCGGAGGAGTCGACCCCGCTGATCGACCTCATCAACACCCGAGGCCAAGAAGGCATCGACGTGTGGGAGAACGAGTGGGCCTCGTTCGAGCTCAGGTATGTCGGTGACAATCGTGCTCCCGACGACCCGCAGCGTGAGCTGGTGCCGGTGGTGCAACGTATGTGGTTCCGCGCCAACGGCGAGCTGCCCGCCTCACCGGCGATCCACAATGCCGCGTTTACGTACATCAGCGACTTCAGCCTGCTCGGCGCATCTTTGCTGCCGCACGGGGTGTTCATCGGGACGCCGGAGGTGCAGGCGGCGTCGATCGACCACGTGATCTGGTTCCATCACCCGATCAAGGTCGACCAGTGGTTGCTGTACGACCAGAAGTCACCGTCTGCCTCGGGCGCGCGCGGGCTCAGCACGGCCCGCGTGTTCGCGCAGGACGGCACTCTTGTCGCGACGGTCGCTCAGGAGGGCCTCATCCGTCCCGTCACACCGCGTGACTGACGGTCAGTTGACCTTCCACGTGGCTGTGCCGGTGGATGGCTTGGCCGTGTCCGAGCCGGCGTACTTCACGGTGACCTTGTAGGTCCCCTTGCGCGACTGCTTGGGAAGCGTGACTTTCGCGGCTCCTCCTGCGAGCTTGACCTTCTTGATCAGCTTGTTGCCGATGAAGACCGAGACGGTTCCGGTTGCGACAGCGCCTGCGTTGCTGACGGTCACCCGCGCGACGTTGGTCTTGTTGCGCTTGGTGGAGGAGTGCGCGAGACGCACCGATGACGACGATGAGAAGGCTCCCACCGCGGGGATCGTCAGCTCGGACGGATAGGCCGCCGAGTTGTGGATCTTCATCACGGTCAGGGTGCCGAGAAGGTCGGGAAGTGTCGGCAGCAGGTGAGGAACGTCGAATGCCTGGACGGCGAGACGCAGTTTGTGGCCCGGCAGGATCTTCGCGCCGGTAGGAAAGACCTCGACGTCAATCGGAGCGATCTCGCCGGCGCTGAGCTTCTTCTGTGCCGCCTTGGTGAACGGGTGGTACGGCTGCAGGATCTTGCCGTTCACGTACCGCGTACGCGCCTGGTCGAGTGCCCGGTGCGAGATGACCTGCCAACCGCCGGTCAGTCGGCTGACCTTGCCGTCCGGAGCGACATCAGACACCGAGACCGAGAGCATTCCGTCTCCACTGGCCGACGAGGTGTAGAGCCTGGCGTTGATCGGTCCCTGCAGGGTGATCGGCGACGTCGCGGCTGGTGTCTCGAACACCACGCCCGACATGTCATTGAGCTTGTTGTCGGTGAAGCAGGGGTTGTCCTTGAGCACCACGTTCACCGCACCGGCCGTCCACTGATTGGCCGAGCGGGTGCACAGCCCGGAAACCGGTATCGGCAGGACGTCGGAGGTGCCATCAGTGACGGCGCCCGTGGTCAAAGTGCCAGCAGCACCTCCGGTCGAGGACGATCCCGAGAGCTTGAGGCTGGTGGCGGTGATGTTTTCGCCCACCCACTTCTTGGCCGTCTTCCAATCTCCCGACCCCTGTTCGTAGTAGGTCAGTGGCGGGATGTCGGCGTCGAGAGTCGGATCGGCGATGCCTTTCAGGTAACGGTCGAACCAGCGGAGCTGGAGCTCGGCGAGAGAGCCGTACCCGGCATTGCCGACCTCGGCGCCGGACGAGCCCTGGAGGTGATCCCACGGACCCACGATCATCTTGGCGTTGACGCCGCGGTTCAACAGGTTCTCGAACAACAGGGGAGTGCCGCGCTGGAACAGGTCATACTCGCCGGCAATGAAGAACGCCGGAACCTGCACCTTGTCTGCCACCGTGATCGGCGACCGCTCGGCGTAGAACGGTCCGTCGTACGCGGGTTCGCCACCACCCAAAGCCTTCACCAGCAGCGGCACCGTGAAGGTGGCGGCACCGGTCAGGTGTTGAAGCAGTGCGGTGATGCCCGACTTCGGGTCCGATGCGGTGACCGCAGGCGGGATGACCCCGGTGACCGTCACCAGACCGAGCCACAGGGGGATGAATCCCACGTCGAGCTGACCGCCGGAGGCGACGACATCGCGGTAGACGTCAGCCGCAGGCACCTGCGGGAAGATCGCCTTCAGTCCCGGAGGATTGGCCGCGGCCGCCCAGATCTGGCCGATTCCCATGTAAGACGCACCGGTCATGCCGGTGATGCCGTTGCTCCACGGCTGGGCCGACGAGTGGGCCCACGTCATGATCTCGCCGGCGTCCTTGTTCTCGCGTGCGTTGAAGGCCTCCCACACACCCTCTGAGCTACCCGTGCCGCGTGCGTCGACGGTGAGCTGGACGTACCCGCGCTTGACCAGGAAATTGGGGTCGGCGCCGGCAAGACTCGCGCCGAATGAGCCGATGACGGTCTTGTTGTACGCCGTGATCGTCACGATGACGGGGAATCGCTTGTCGATCGCCACCCCGTTGGCGTCTGCCGGGCGGGTGACGTCTCCGCGCAGGACCGTACCGTCCGACATCGGGATCGCCACGTCTGTCTGCTTGACGACTCCGGGGTACTGCTCGGCGCGTGGTGACCATCCGGTCGCCGCGGACGCAGCGGAGAAGGTCAGCCCGCCGCCAACCAGGGCGAGCGATGCGAGAAGCGTGACAAAACGTGTAAGGCGTCGGGTGATCAACGGAGTCCCTCCAGAGTCGTTATGACATCAACGACGGGGTGCAACTCTGAGTTACGTGGCTGGAGTGATCTGCCCGACGAGGTGGGTCACTGGCTTCTTGGAACCCTTGACGCCGAAGGTGATGCCAGCTCCCGTGGTTGCTGAGCCGAACACGACCGTCCCGGGCAGAAAGATCGGCTTGCGGAACTCGACCTCAGCGGTGAAGGCCTCCGGCAGCTTGTTCTGCAGAGCTGACAGGCTGCGCGCCAGCGTCCACATGCCGTGGGCGATGTTGGTCGGGAATCCGAAGGCCTTGGCGGTCAGCGGGTAGAGATGGATCGGGTTGCGATCGCCCGAGACCGCGCCGTAGCGGCGGCCGAGGTCACCCGCGAGCTTCCAGTGAACGACGCCGTTGGGTGCGTCGACGCCGGTCAAGGCGGGAGCCGTGGCCTCGGCGGATCCACCCTTGTGCCGGGAGAACAGGGTGGTGACTTCTTCCCAGACGACGGTGCCGCTGATCGTGACCTCGGTGATCAGGTCGATCAACGAACCCTTGGGGTGTGGGCGGAGGTCAGCCGCACGAACCGACACGTCATAGGTCTCGTCGACCCCGATCAGCCGGTGCTGGGTGATGGTGTTGCGCAGGTGCACCAGACCCATCGGGGAAAACGGGAACGCCGTGTCGGTCATCAGGTTCAGGTGCAGCGCGAAAGCCGCCATGTGCGGGTAGGTCGCCGGAAGCGTGGCGCTCCGGGGAAATCCGCACACCTCGTTGTACGTCTCGAGGTGCTCTCGGTCGGTGGTGACACCGGTGCGTTCGAGTACGAGGTCGGGCACCGAACCCGTGGAGTGCTTGACTCCAGGCAGGCCGCCGATCACGGGAAGTGCCGGCAGCACCGCCTTGAGCATCATCGGCAGCGTCGCGGGCGACGCCGTGAACGTACGAGTGGTCGGCATGTCAGGCACCCAGAAGGCTCTGGCCGCACACCCGGACCGTGTTGCCGGAGACTGCGGACGAGCCGGGGTTGGCGTACCAAGCGATCGCCTCGGCGACATCGATGGGAAGACCGCCCTGCGACATCGAGTTCATCCGCCGTCCGGCCTCACGAATACCCAGGGGGATCGTCTTGACCATGTCGGTCTCGATGAATCCGGGAGCGATGGCGTTGACCGTGATGCCATCCTTGGCAACCTTGGCTGACAGGTCGTTGACGAATCCGATGACGCCGGCCTTGGCCGTGCCGTAGTTGGTCTGACCGTTGTTGCCCGCGATGCCGGCGATCGACGAGATGCCGATGACGCGGCCGCCCTTGCGGATCAGACCCTGTGAAAGCAGTTCCTCGGTGATGCGCTGAGGGGCGCCCACGCTGATGTCGATGACGAGGTTCCAGTTCTCCGACTTCATGTTCATCAGGCGCTTGTCGCGGGTGATGCCGGCGTTGTGCACCACGATGTCGACTCCGCCGTGCTGGTCCTTGAGCGCCTTCGCAATGCGCTGCGGAGCGTCCTTGCCGGTGATGTCGATCGTGATGGCCGAGCCGCCGAGCTCGTCGGTCAGCGCCTTGAGGCTGTCGCCAAGCTGCGGGACGTCGAGTCCGACGATGGTGGCACCGTCGCGGTGCAACGTGCGCGCCATGGCTTCGCCGAGTCCGCGCGATGCTCCTGTGACGAGTGCAACCTTGCCCGCGAGCGGCTTTGCCTGGTCGGCGACTTTGTCGGCCTTCACGAGATCGGTGAGTCCCAGCCGGACCACCTGGCCTGACACGTACGCAGACTTGGGGGAGAGCAGGAATTCCAGTGTTGAGCCGAGCGAGCCCTCAGTGCCCTTGCCGATGTAGACGAGGTTGGCCGAGCTTCCCCGTCCGACCTCCTTGGCGAGCGAGCGGGTGAATCCTTCGAGAGCCCGCTGGGCGATGCGGGCACCCTCTGTGTCGGTCTGCTCGGGAAGCTGACCGATCACGACGACGCGTCCACATCCCTTGAGGTTGCGCAGTACGGGGGTGAAGAACGATTGGAGCGCCTCGAGGTCTTGGGTCGAGGAGATGCCGGTGGCGTCGAAGACCAGGCCCTTGTATGCGGGGTTCGTCGACTCTGCGTCGGTTGTCGTGATGCCGCTGGCCTTCAGCGTCGAGGCGAGCTTTGCGCCGAGGGTGCTGCCGGGTGCAGCGCCGATCAGGACGGTGCCGTCAACCACAGGAGCGCCCTCGGTCCAACGCTCGAGGAACGGCGGGTTGGGGAGGCCCAGGTTCTTGACGACGAACTTGCCGATCGGGTTGTGTGCGAGCGACTGGTAACGGTCTGTCATGTCTGGGTGTGTCCTATCTCTCGGATACCAACGGTATCTGGAATGGCCATGGAAACTGTAACGTCGGGTGTCAGCGCCAGTCCACCATCAGGGTATGCGGCGCTCGTCACGTTCAGAAACGCTGCTGAATGAACATTGCGAACACGAACATCGAGATCACCTGAGGAGATCGTCATGGCGGAGACACCGGCCAAGAAGACTGCGACCAAGAAGACCAGCACCAAGAAGGCAGCGTCGACCAAGTCGTCGCCCAGCGCTGCTGCGTCTCCCGGCAAGCAGACCGTACGACGCGTCGCCGTGATTGGCGGCAACCGCATTCCGTTCGCGCGTTCCAACACCGTCTACACCAGCGCCTCCAACCAGGAGATGCTCACTGCGGCCCTCGACGGCCTGGTGACGCGCTACGGGCTCGAAGGTGAGCGGGTCGGCGAGTTCGCAGCCGGTGCCGTGCTCAAGCACAGCCGCGACTTCAACCTCGCGCGCGAGACGGTTCTCGGCTCCAAGCTCTCGCCCGACACCCCGGCGTTCGACGTGCAGCAGGCCTGCGACACCGGTATCCAGGCCGCCATCTTGGTGGCCAACAAGATCGCGCTCGGCAAGATCGAATCCGGTATCGCCGGTGGCGCCGACACCACCTCGGACGCGCCACTGGCCGTGGGGGACAAGCTCCGCAAGATCCTGCTCGAGGCCAATCGGGCCAAGGACAACAAGGGTCGCGTCGCCGCACTGCTCAAGGTGCGCCCGGCACACCTCGCTCCCGATCAGCCGCGCAACTCCGAGCCTCGAACCGGCTTGTCGATGGGTGACAGCCAGGCCATCACGACACTCGAATGGGGCATCGAGCGTCAGGCGCAGGACGAGCTCGCCGCCACGTCGCACCAGAACCTCGCGAAGTCGTACGAAGAGGGCTGGCAGGACGATCTGATCACGCCGTTCCTCGGCGTCGAGAAGGACAACAACCTGCGCGCAGACTCAACCGTCGAGAAGCTCGCCAAGCTCAAGCCGGTGTTCGGCCGCGGCGAAGGCGCGACGATGACGGCAGGCAACTCGACTCCGCTGTCTGACGGCGCTTCGACGGTCCTTCTCGCGTCGGACGACGAGGCCAAGAAGCACGGCTGGACTCCGCTCGCCTACTTCGTCGACTACGAGACCGCCGCGGTCGACTACGTGTCAGGCGCCGAGGGCTTGCTGATGGCACCCGCATACGCCGTTCCGCGCATGCTGGAGCGTCAGGGATTGTCGCTGCAGGACTTCGACTTCTACGAGATTCACGAGGCGTTCGCAGGACAGGTCCTGACGACGCTCGCGGCCTGGGAAGACCCGATCTTCTGCAAGGAGCGTCTGGGTCTGGACGCCCCGCTCGGTGCGATTGACCGCAAGAAGCTCAACGTCAAGGGCTCATCGCTCGCGACGGCCCACCCGTTCGCCGCGACCGGCGGACGCATCGTGGCCAACCTCGCCAAGCTGCTGCACGAGAAGGGTTCGGGCCGCGGCCTGATCTCGATCTGCGCCGCGGGTGGCCAAGGCGTCGTCGCGATTCTCGAGGCCTGATCGACCTCCCTCGTCCGGCGCATCATTGCGACAATGGCGCCGGGCGGGGGATGATCGCCTCCTCTCAGAGGGAGCGATCTGATGACACCGAACGAGCAACCGTACGAAGAGGCATTGACCCGGGCGGCCGCCCACGCGCGGTCATGGCTCTCATCTGTCCCGGACCGTCACATCGGCCCGCAGACGAACGCGGATGAGCTGACAGCGGTCCTCGGCGGGACGCTGCCGCAGGCCGGAACCGACCCGGCCGAGGTGGTCGACGAGCTGGTGAGGGGCGTCGAGCCGGGCTTGATGGCAATGGGCTCCGGCCGGTTCTTCGGCTGGGTCATCGGCGGAACTCTCCCTGCCGGCCTCGCAGCCGACTGGCTGGTGAGCACGTGGGACCAGAACGCAGGTATGCGGTTTGCCACGCCGGGTGTTGCCGCGGTGGAGGAAGTGGCCGCCCGTTGGTTGCTGGAGCTTCTCGGACTCCCCGCAGGTGCAGACGTGGGGTTCGTGACAGGCGCCACGATGGCCAACTTCACCTGTCTGGCCGCCGCCCGACAGTCAGTGCTGCAACGGGTCGGCTGGGACGTGAACGTCGATGGGCTGACCGGTGCCCCGAGGATCCATGTGCTGGTGGGCGAGGAGCGCCACGGCACGATCGACATGGGCCTTCGCTACTTGGGACTCGGCGCACCGAAGGCCGTGGCCGCTGACCCGCAGGGTCGTCTTTCTCCTGACGCCCTGCAATCAGCACTCGATGACATTGCGGACGGCGAGCCGGTGATCGTGTGCCTGCAGGCGGGCAATCTGCACTCCGGGGCATTCGACCCCTTCGATGAAGCCATTGCGATCGCCCATCAGCGCGGAGCCTGGGTGCACGTCGACGGCGCGTTCGGGCTCTGGGCCGCCGCATCGCCGGCGCTGCAACACCTCACGTCCGGCGTCGACGCAGCCGACTCGTGGACGACCGACGCCCACAAGACCCTCAACGTTCCGTACGACTGTGGCGTCGCGATCGTCAAGGACACCACCGCGATGCGGACGACGTTCGGGCTCCGCACCAGCTATCTCATCAGCGACGAGACGGCGCACGGCGATCCGTACGACAAGGTGCCGGAGCTGTCGCGCCGAGCCCGAGGGGTCCCGGTGTGGGCGGTGCTCCGGTCCCTGGGTCGTTCCGGTGTGATCGAGCTCGTCGAAGGACTGGTCGAGCGGGCGAGGCAGATCGCGGACGGCGTGGCCGAGATCGACGGGGTCGAGGTGATCAACGACGTCGTCTACACCCAGGTGTGTGTTGAGGTGGGGGATGCCGCGCGTACCGCCGAGGTGGCCGCGCGGCTGGTCGCCGACGGGACGGCGTGGATGTCGGCATCGCGCTGGAGTGGCCGCGACATATTGCGCATCTCCGTCAGCAACTGGTCCACCGACAATGAAGACGTCCGTCGCTCGGTCGACGCCCTTCGTCGGGCCGTCGTGGCGTAGAGGGTCGCTCTCAGCGCGTGTTGCCGCGAGCCATCGCGACGGCGCCGAGCTGCATGTAGGCCCTCACTTGGTCGAACGGTACGGAATCGACCGACGGCAGTCCGGGGTTGCCACCGCGCACGGCGAGCTGCAAGGTCGCGAGATTGAGCACGCCCAGGGCCTGTGTGTAGAGGATGTTCGCCAGCAGATAGGCGTCCGGCACGTCGAACTCGCCGGTCTCGGCCCCCGCCTCGAGCACGCGTACGACAGCAGAGAGGCACGACGTCATACCGACACCGAGCTTGAGCATCACGCTCTCACTGACCTCGTCCATCAACTCTTCTCCACGGCGCCTGAGCAGTGCCTGGGCACAGTCGACGAAGGCGGGGTGGGTCGACCCGAAGTCGAGGAACGCTGCGGTGATGGCCTCGAGCCGGGCGACCGGCGAGGCCTCAGGACTGTCCGCCGTCGACAGCGCGTGGTCGAGCTCGGCGAGGTAGTCCACCAGGGTCATCGCAAACAGCTCCTCCTTGCTCGAGAAGTGCCGGTAGATGATGGCCCGGTTGATCCCGACGGCTCCGGCGATGTCCTCGATCTGGGCGTCCCGGACGCCTCGCTCGTCGAAAAGCGCACGAGTGGCGTCGAGGATCTCCCGCTTGCGCTCTGCGCGGCGTTGCGAAGGTGGCATGAAGGACATCGTAGAGGCGTTTGTCGGTGGCACCACGTACGCTCGATTGTTATGAGGTCTGTGTCAGAGATGCGTCGTCAAGTGGCGCCATTTGAGGTCGTCTCCGACTTCTCCCCAGGCGGCGATCAACCCGCGGCGATCAACGATCTGGAGCGTCGCATCAACGCCGGCGAGCAGGACGTCGTGCTGATGGGTGCAACCGGCACCGGCAAGACCGCGACAGTCGCCTGGCTCACCGAGCGGCTGCAACGCCCGACGTTGGTGATCATGCCCAACAAGACGTTGGCGTCGCAGTTCGCCACGGAGCTTCGAGACCTGTTTCCACACAACGCGGTCGAGTACTTCGTGTCCTACTACGACTACTACCAACCAGAGGCCTACATCGCGCAGAGCGACACCTACATCGAAAAGGACTCCTCGGTCAACGAGGAGGTCGAGCGGCTACGCCACTCCGCGACGTGGTCACTGCTGACGCGTCGTGACGTCATTGTGGTCGCCTCGGTGTCGTGCATCTACGGTCTCGGCTCGGCGCAGGAGTACCTCAACCGCATGATCGGCTTCAAGGTCGGCGAGCAGCTTCCGCGCGAGCAGTTGCTCCGCACCCTGGTTCAGGCGCAATACGTGCGCAACGACGTGGCCTCCACGCGTGGCACATTCCGCGTCAAGGGCGACACGGTCGAGATCTTCCCGGTCTACCAGGAGATGGCTGTGCGGGTGGAGTTCTTCGGCGACGAGGTCGAGCGCCTGATGACGCTTCATCCGTTGACCGGCGAGGTGCTGAGCGATGACCAGGAGCTCTTCGTGGGTGCTGCAACGCACTATGCGGCAGGCAATGACGTGATGAAGCGTGCCATCAAGACGATCGGCATCGAGCTCGAGGAGCGGCTCGCCGAGCTGGAGGGCGAGGGCAAGCTTCTCGAGGCCCAGCGACTTCGCATGCGCACGACCTACGACATCGAGATGATGGAGCAGATCGGCACCTGTGCCGGCATCGAGAACTACTCGCGACACATGGACGGTAGAGAGGCCGGCTCGGCACCCAACTGTCTGCTCGACTACTTCCCCGAAGACTTCATGCTGGTGGTCGATGAGTCGCACGTGACCATCCCGCAGATCGGCGCGATGTACGAAGGCGACATGTCGCGCAAGCGATCCCTGGTCGAGCACGGCTTCCGGCTTCCCAGCGCGATGGACAACCGTCCGCTCAAGTGGGACGAGTTCCTGCAGCGCATTGGCCAGACGGTCTATCTCTCCGCGACGCCGGGCACCTACGAGATGGCCAAGGTCGATGATGACGTCGTCGAGCAGATCATCCGTCCGACGGGGCTGATCGACCCCGAAGTCATCGTCAAACCCACCAAGGGTCAGATCGATGACCTGATCAGCCAGATCCGCCTGCGAGTTGAGCGTGATGAGCGCGTCCTCGTCACCACGCTGACCAAGAAGATGTCCGAAGATCTCACCGACTACCTCCTCGAGGCCGGCATCCGCACCCGCTACCTCCACAGCGAGGTCGACACCCTGCGACGAGTGGAGCTGCTGCGAGAGCTGCGCATGGGGGAGTACGACGTTCTGGTCGGCATCAATCTCCTGAGGGAGGGCCTCGATCTTCCCGAGGTCAGCCTGGTGGCGATCCTCGACGCAGACAAAGAAGGTTTCCTACGGTCGGGCCGGTCCTTGATCCAGACGATCGGGCGCGCTGCCCGCAACGTGTCGGGTCAGGTCATCATGTACGCCGACCGGATCACTGACTCGATGGAGCTGGCCATCGGGGAGACCAACCGTCGTCGCGCCAAGCAGGTGGCATACAACACCGCCAACAACATCGATCCGACGCCGCTGCGCAAAAAGATCGGCGACATCACCGACATGCTCGCTCGCGAGGATGCCGACACCGAGAAGCTTCTTGCCGCGACAGGCGATCACCGGCGCAAGGGGGCGCCAGTCCCGCTCGGACAGCACACTGCCGACCTCGCCAATCTGCCGTCCAGCGATCTCGCGGCATTGATCGAGCAGCTGAGTGAGCAGATGCGCGCTGCCGCCGCCGAGCTGCAGTTCGAGGTGGCAGCCCGACTGCGAGATGAGATTGGCGACCTCAAGAAGGAGCTGCGCAGCATGCTCCAAGCGGGCGTCTGACGCCGACTGTCATGCTGTTCGCGTGACAGACGTCCTCGACAATGGCCGCATCCGGGCCGCCATCGATCCATTGCGCGGCGCCCGTCTCACGTCACTTCAGATCGACGGTCACGAACTGCTCGCCGATGAGGGCAGCTTCCCGATGGTCCCGTGGGCGGGTCGCATTCGCGACGGACTGCTGACGATCGACGGGGTGGCACACCAGCTGCCGCTCGCCAAGGACGGCAATGCCATCCACGGGCTGGGCCGAAACGTGGCTTGGGATCGTACTGGCGAGGGAACCTACCGCTGCGAGATCGGCGCCCCCTGGCCGAGCGACGGCGTCGCCTCGCTGCGCTACGAGCTCCTGCCGGGCGGCATTCGCACGACGCTCGGGTGGGACGACGGCACCGACCTGCCGTGCTCGATGGGCCTGCACCCGTGGTTTAGACGCCGTCTCGACGTCGGGGGAGACGTCGACCTCTCATTCACACCCGAGGAGATGGTCGAACGCGGCGTCGATAAGTTGCCGACGGGTCAGCTCGTGGCGCCCAAGGACGGACCGTGGGACGACTGCTTCCGTGTCAGCGGCACGCCCAAGCTGACATGGCCCGGCGCTCTGTCGGTCACTTTGACGTCGTCTTCGCCGTGGTGGGTCGTCTACGACATGCCTGTCGACACGGTGTGCGTCGAGCCGCAGACGGCGCCTCCTGACGCCTTCGGACACCCTGGTCTTGCGCCCGCTGGCGCGTGGCCACGTTCGCTCTGGTTTGAACTGGTCACGGTCGACCAAGCGCTCTGAGGGCCCGCCTGCAAGAATGGTCGGTGGAGGGGAGTATTCCCTGACCGCAATGTCGTCATCACGGTGATTCCCAGCAGTCACCCGGTGTTGCGGGCCGCTCAGGCGGCGGAAGAGACCTCCGGCATCTTCATGACCGGAGCATCCTCTTGAACGTATCCACGACCGAATGGGCCATCACGGTCGGTGTGACCATCGCTGTCCTGTTGTTCGACATCGTCATCGTCGCGCGGCGACCGCATGAACCGTCAACCAAAGAGTGTGTGACGTACCTGAGTGTGTACGTCGGAATGGCGATCGCATTCGGCATCTGGGTCACGGCGTACCACAACGACTCGTCGATCAAGGACGGCGACTTCGGTCTGCAGTTCTTCGCCGGTTGGCTGACCGAGTACAGCTTGTCGATCGACAACCTGTTCATCTTCATCATCATCATGGCCAGCTTCAAGGTGCCCCGTAAGTACCAGCAGGAAGCTCTGCTGATCGGCATCATCATCGCCTTGGTCTTCCGAGCTGTGTTCATCGCACTCGGCGCTGTGGCCATCGAGAACTTCTCGTGGATCTTCTACGTCTTCGGCGCATTCCTGCTGTACACCGGCTACAAACTGATGACCGACACCGATCACGACGACGACGGCGAGAACGGCGTTGTCAGATTCACCCGCCGCCACTTCACGGTGTCGGCCAAGTGGGACGGCCTGAAGCTGGTCGTTCGCGAGAACGGCAAGCGCGCCATCACTCCGATGTTCCTCGTGATCATCGCGCTCGGCACCACAGATCTGCTGTTCGCCCTCGACTCGATCCCGGCCATCTACGGATTGACCAAGGAACCGTATTTGGTCTTCACAGCGAACGTCTTCGCTCTCATGGGCTTGCGCCAGCTCTACTTCCTGTTGGGCGGACTCCTGAAGAAGCTCATCTACCTGTCGCAAGGATTGGCAATACTGCTGGGGTTCATCGGCGTCAAGCTCGTGCTGCACGCCCTTCACGAGAACGAGCTGCCGTTCATCAACGGTGGAGAGCACGTGAAGGTGCCGGAGATCCCGACCCTGCTGAGCCTTGGCGTGATCGTCGTGATTCTGTCGGTCACCGCGGTCATCAGCCTGACGGTTTCAAGTAGGCGCGAGCGAGCAGCGAAGAGCTAGGCCGGACCCTCGGCCGCGATCTCGTAGCGGCGGACGACGCATCTTTATGACTGCTTCTTCGGAGGAATGTCTGCGGGATCGGTGATCTCGAGGTCTTCACCCTGGCTGCGTCGGTGCAGATAGATCGGCACCGACAGCACCAGTCCCAGCGCGAGCAATAGTCCCGCGACCTCGTACTGCTCGCCGGCTCGACCAGACAGTGGCGTCACCAGGTAGGTGCAGGCCAGCGCGCCGGCGACGGCAATCCACGTGCGCGTACGAAAGTGGCTGTGGTCCACTGTGTCGCTACGCAAGATCAGCACCGCAACATTGACCACGGCGAAGACGCCGAGGAGCAGCAGCGAGGTGGTCCCACCGAGGACGGCGATCGCATCGTCGTTGGCGTACGAGACGTACGTGATGAGTCCGAAGGACAGCGCGGTGGTGAACACGATTGATGCCCACGGCGTCCGATTCTTCTGGTGCACCTTGGCAAGCGATGCGGGCAGCACGCCCTGCCGGGCCATGCCGTAGAGGAGACGGCTTGCCATCATCATGTTGATCAATGCGGAATTTGCCACGGCGAACATCGAGATGAACGGCAAGATGTCGCCGGCCGGAAACCCGGGAGCAGCGGCGATGACGACCTCGACCAGTGGAGTGTCGCTCTTGGCGAGCTCACCAACCGGCACCAGGGCCACCGAGCAGATCGACACCAGCACATAGATCACGGCGGTGATGCCCAGACCCGTCAGCATCATCTTGGGGAAGATCCGGTTGGGCTCGACGCACTCCTCGGCCATGTTGACCGAGTCCTCGAAGCCGACCATCGCGAAGAACGCCAGCGAAGTGGCAGTGGTGACCGCAAGGAACACGCTCTTGTCGGAAGGGGTGTCGAACGCCACGACCCGGGACCAGTCTCCGTCGCCGCCAGCGAGTGCGAAAAATCCGACCAAGATGACGAGCACCAGCCCGGAGAGCTCGATGAGAGTGAGCACAACGTTGGCCTTGACGCTCTCGCCGACCCCTCGAAGATTTATCGCCATGACCAGCGTCATGAAGGCCAGCGCCATGAGCAGCAGCGTCGTGTCGGAGACTTCCCAGCGCATGCCCTTGGCGAGATTCGCGGCGAATGCGTTGGATGCCGTCGACGCCGAGGTGATGCCGGACGACATCACCGCGAACGCCACGATGAACGTGAAGAAGTGCACGCCGAACGCCTTGTGGACGTACAGCGCCGCGCCTGCTGCCTGCGGATACTTCGTGACCAGCTCGAGGTACGAGAACGCTGTCAGCAGAGCAACGACGAAGGCGACGAGGAAGGGCAACCATGCCGCACCGCCAACCTCCGCCGCGACATCACCGGTGAGTGCATAGATGCCGACGCCGAGGATGTCGCCGACGATGAACAGCAGCAGGAGCTTGGGACCCATCACCCGCTTCAGTCCCGTGCCGGAATCCTGTGGGCTCGTGGTACCAGCGCTCATCTCGTCTCCCCTGTGAAATGCGGTCTGTCCCGCGTGTGATGCCTTCACCTTTTACCGGAAGTCCAACGGCCGCAACTGCGCCGTGTAGTTTCAACTCCGTGGTTCAGGTCAAGTCTCGTGTCGCCGGATGGGTCGGCAAAGTTGCGGTGCGGCGCATACAGCGCAAGGGCATCGATCTTTCGCGACTCTCGTTCATTCCCGAGCCGACCAAGGTCCCGCTGCAGCGACGGGGACTCGACCCGGTGGCCCGCATCGCAGAAATCCGTGCGTCGACGCCGATGCATCGCCTTCACCTGCCGTTCAACTTCAACATCTACCTCGTCACGGGTCACGAGGAGTCCCGCCGGATCTTGACCGATCGCGATTCATATTCCAACGACATACGGCACATGTTCCACGGAGACGGTCCGGCCACTTCGGACGACATCGGTGGCCTGGGATTCACCGACCCTCCACTCCACACTCGGCTGCGCAAGATCGTGACGCCAGAATTCACCATGAGACGCCTGGCACGGCTCGAGCCGATGATCAGTGACATCGTCGATGCTCAGCTTGATGCGTTGGAGGCTGCCGGACCGGGCGCCGACCTCGCGAAGCACGTGGCGTTTCCGGTGCCGTTCCAGACGATCTGTGCGCTGCTGGGGCTCGACTTCGAGGACCGAGACGCCTTCGAGAAGCTCGGCAGCGCCCGATTCGACGCCACGAACGGTGGTGCGGCGGCATTCGGTGCTGTGTCAGAGCAGCGTGAGTTCTTGTTTGCGACAGTTGCGAAGCAGCGCAAGGAACCGGGACCGGGGCTGATCGGACAGATTCTGCTCGACGAGGGCGAGCTGATCTCGGATGTAGATCTGGCGGGCCTCGCCGACGGAGTCTTCACAGGTGGCTACGAGACGACGGCCGGGATGATCGCGCTCGGCACGATCGTGCTGCTGAGCGATCCGGCCTACGCCGCGATGGTTCGCAGTGGATCACCAGAGGACGTCGACCGGGTCGTCGAGGAGCTGCTGCGCTACCTGTCGGTGGTGCAGGTGGCGTTCCCGCGTTTTGCCAAGCAGGACATGGTGTTGTTCGGCAAGAAGATCAAGGCCGGCGACGTGGTGCTCGCCTCGCTCAGCGGCGCCAACCGAGACCCCAAGGTGATGGGGGAGCAGCCCGACGAGTTCGACCCTGCCAGGGTGCCGACGAGCGGCCATCTGGCCTTCGGCCACGGAATCCACCGTTGCATCGGCGCTGAGCTGGCCCGGATGGAACTCCGGATCGCTTTGCCTCGACTGCTGCAGCGATTCCCCGACTTGGCCTTGGCCAAGCCGCAGGAAGAGCTCAGCTTCCGCCAGCTGTCGTTCGTGTTCGGCGTGGACGAGCTGCCCGTCACGTTCTGACGATCAAATGGGCGTGCCGTCGTCGGTCGGCTTGTCGATCGGTGTGCCATCGGTGCACTGGCCCAGTGTGATCGCCTTGTACTTGGCAAAGTCCGCCGACGAGCGCGCAGCTTCGGGATAGTCGGCAGGTGCAAGATTCGCGTAGTACTCCACTGCGTCGAGCAGTTCGTCAGCATCTGGGGAGCTGCTTCGATCGGCCAACGCGATGGCTGTCGGCTCCGCGCGGACGAACTCTTCCACGGTCCCCGCGTAGTCGTTGGCGTTGAAGAGCGCGATGCCTGCGCGCACGTCTTCGCATGTTTGCATCTGAAGCTCGGCGATCGCGGGCTCCCTCTCGCCATCGGAACCGCACGCTGTCACGGCAAGGAGCAGGGCCGCGACGGCGATCAACTTCATACAAGAACGTTAGGTGCTGTGAGGAGGTGCGCCATTCGAAAGCGTGCCGGCCAGGAATTCCGCCCTCGAAACTCCATGTCACGTTCCAGAACAGGTTTCGCTCGTCCGGTCGCCGGGCGCCGAGCAATCGACCCGTGACGTGGCGATGTGATGGGACTACTGTCGCAAACATGCGCAAGGCGCTGACGGTCACCACTGTCGCGGTCCTGCTCCTCGTGATCGCGCAGACTTGCATGTTTCATGACACCGCGAACGAGAAGGTCGTCGAGAAGGTCCGGAAGCAGCACTCGGACGCGCCGTGGATGAAGCACGTCACCGAGTGGGGAACCAAGTTCTCGATCACCGTGGAGACCGACTACCAGCCGGATTCCCTGTCGTCGTACGAGTGGGGCTACACGATCTGTCAGGCGGTCAAAGCCGCATACGCCTCCGGCGCGACCGACCTTCCGAATCTGAGGGTCTATGGCACCGATGTCGAGCGCCGGGTCAAAGTCGACGGTTCGCGGAGCACCAAGCGTCGCTTGTCAGTCATTGCACAGTCGACCAGCGCGAGCGACTACGCGTGTGCGATCACCCCGCCGACGGACCTGCTCGACCGGGCGCGATCGCTCAAGCTGCGCATATCCCGCCGCTGAGGCCACCACTCGGTCACCAGCCGCGTTGGCGCCATTCAGCGAGGTGTGGGCGCTCGACGCCAAGGGTGGTGTCGCTGCCGTGCCCGGGATACACGTGGGTGTCATCGGCGAAGCGTCCGAACAGTTTGGATTCGACGTCGTTGATCAGGCTGACGAATGCGTCGCCATCGCCGAACGTATTGCCGACGCCGCCGGGGAACAGCGAGTCGCCGGTGAAGAGGTGCACGATTCCGTCGGGGTCGTCATATGCCAAGGCGATGGATCCCGGGGTGTGACCGACCAGACCGATGACCTCGAGCTCGCACGACCCGACTCGTACGCGTGCGCCGGTCTGGACCCGTACGTCGACCGTGACCGGCAGCCCGTCGGCGTCGTCCTCGCCCGCGACGGTCTCGGCTCCTGTTGCTTCCACGACGGCAGGAAGCGCCTGCCAATGATCGCCGTGCTGGTGTGTGGTGACGACCCGGGCGAGGCCACCGTCGCCGACCAGGCTCAAAAGCGTGTCCGCGTCGTTGGCAGCATCGATCAGCGCTTGCTCGCCGGTCAGGTTGCATCGCAGGAGATAGGCGTTGTTCGACATCGATCCGACGGCAACTTTGGTGATCTGCAGATCGCCGGCCTGCTGGACATCTGCTGGACCGCCGACCTCGACCTCACCCGTGTATGTCATGCAGGCGAGCATACGATCACGCCGAGCCGCCTGTGCGGTGGACGCTAGGTCACCGCTGAGCGAGCCTGCTCGGAATGTTTCTGTCAGGCCTCATCGTTACGATGGATGGGTCAGCAGACCGCGCAATCTTCGATCCTTCCAGGGGAGCCAGTGACCGACCGCCTCGTGATCCGTGGCGCACGTGAGCACAACCTCAAGGACGTCTCTCTCGACCTCCCACGAGACTCGCTCATCGTGTTCACCGGTTTGTCCGGTTCCGGCAAGTCATCGCTGGCCTTCGACACGATCTTCGCCGAGGGACAACGCCGCTACGTCGAGTCGCTGTCTGCCTATGCACGCCAGTTCCTGGGCCAGATGGACAAGCCCGACGTCGACTTCATCGAAGGTCTCTCTCCTGCGGTCTCGATCGACCAGAAGTCGACCTCACGCAATCCGCGATCGACTGTCGGCACGATCACCGAGGTCTACGACTATCTCCGGCTGCTCTACGCCCGCGCAGGCCGTCCCCACTGCCCTGTATGTGGTGAGCCGATCGCCCGACAGACACCGCAGCAGATCGTCGACCGCATCATGGCCGGTGCCGAGGGCACCCGCTTCCAGGTGCTTGCGCCGATCATCCGCGGCCGCAAGGGCGAGTACGGCGAGCTGTTCCGCCAACTTCAGTCCCAAGGATTCAGCAGGACGATCGTCGATGGCGAGCAGCACATGCTGGCCGACGAGCCCCCCAAGCTCGAGAAGCAGAAGAAACACACGATCGACGTCGTGGTCGACCGTCTGCAAGTCAAGGACTCGATGCAGCAGCGCCTCACCGAGTCGGTCGAGACGGCCCTCAACCTCGCCGACGGGCTGGTCATCGTCGACTTCGTCGACCTGCCCGAGGACGATCCCGAACGCACCCGACGGTTCTCCGAGAAGCTTGCCTGCCCCAATGACCACCCTCTCGCGGTCGACGAGCTCGAGCCGCGATCGTTCTCGTTCAACGCGCCATTCGGCGCCTGCCCGGACTGCCACGGTCTCGGCACCCGTATGGAGGTCGACCCCGACCTTGTCATCCCTGACGAGGGCAAGTCGCTCAACGAAGGGGCAGTCTCACCGTGGTCGTCGGCGCACGTCTCCGACTACTACTCCCGTCTGATCGGCGCGCTCGCCGAGGAGCTCAACTTCAGTGCCGATGCTCCATGGGGCGATCTGCCAGACGAGGTTCACGACGCGATCTTGCACGGTCACCCCACGAAGGTTCACGTCAAGTACAAGAACCGTTACGGGCGTGAACGCTCCTACTACACCGAGTTCGAAGGTGTCATCACCTACCTTGAACGACGCCACGACGAGACCGACTCCGAGACCAATCGCGAGCGCCTCGAGGGTTACATGCGCGAGGTGGCCTGCCCGACGTGCGGGGGTACGCGACTCAAGCCGGTGATTCTCGCCGTCCAGCTCAACTCCAAGGAGCACGGACCCAAGAACATCGCAGAGGTTTGTGCGCTGTCGATCTCGGACGCGGCGACCTATCTCGCCAGTCTTGAGATGACCGACCGCGAGCTCCAGATCGGCGAACGGGTGCTCAAGGAGATCAATGAGCGACTTCGCTTCCTGCTCGACGTCGGCCTCGACTACCTTGCGCTCGATCGTGCCGCCGGATCGCTGTCGGGCGGAGAGGCCCAGCGCATTCGGCTCGCCACTCAGATCGGTGCCGGGCTGGTCGGCGTTCTCTACGTTCTCGACGAACCTTCGATCGGTCTTCACCAGCGCGACAACCATCGGTTGATCGAGACGCTGATACGACTGCGCGACCTCGGCAACACGTTGATCGTGGTCGAGCACGACGAAGACACCATCCGCGCGGCCGACTGGGCAGTCGACATCGGCCCGGGCGCCGGCGAGCACGGGGGACAGGTCATCGTCTCCGGTCCGGTCAAGGAGCTCCTCGAGAGCACCGACTCGCTCACCGGCAAATATCTCTCGGGTCGCATGTCGATCCCGTTGCCCGACAAGCGTCGACCGCGAGTCGAGGGTCGCGAGCTCACGGTGCACGGTGCCAAGGAACACAATCTGCAGGACATCGACGTCACGTTCCCGCTAGGGATGTTGGTCGCTGTCACAGGCGTGTCCGGTTCGGGCAAGTCGACGCTGGTCAATGACATCCTCTACACCCAGCTGGCCCGGACGATCTATGGCGCACGGACGATCCCGGGGCGCCACCGGTCGATCAGCGGTCTCGATGAGGTCGACAAGGTCATCCACGTCGACCAGTCGCCGATCGGTCGGACGCCACGGTCCAATCCCGCGACCTACACCGGTGTGTTCGACCACGTGCGCAAGCTGTTCGCGCAGACACCGGAAGCCAAGATGCGCGGCTACCAGCAGGGCCGCTTCTCGTTCAACGTCAAGGGCGGGCGCTGCGAGGCGTGTGCCGGTGACGGCACGATCAAGATCGAGATGAACTTCCTCCCGGACGTCTACGTCGCATGCGAGGTGTGCCACGGCGCTCGCTACAACCGCGAGACGCTCGAGGTGCACTACAAGGGCAAGACCATCGCCGAAGTGCTCGAGATGCCTATCGAGGAGGCCGTCGAGTTCTTCGAGGCCATCCCCGCCATCGCCCGCCACCTCAGGACGCTGGTCGACGTCGGCCTCGGCTACGTACGTCTCGGTCAGTCGGCCCCCACGCTCTCGGGCGGCGAGGCGCAACGCGTCAAGCTCTCCGCCGAGCTGCAGAAGCGATCCACCGGGCGCACCGTCTACGTGCTCGACGAGCCCACGACCGGGCTGCACTTCGAGGACATCCGCAAGCTGCTCGGAGTGCTGGGCCGCATCGTCGACTCCGGCAACTCGGTGATTGTCATCGAGCACAACCTCGACGTCATCAAGACGGCCGACTGGGTCATCGACATGGGGCCGGAGGGCGGAAGTGGCGGCGGACTGCTGATCGCCGAAGGCACTCCCGAAGACGTCGCGGACAACCCGGCGAGCCACACCGGCGGCTTCCTCAAACCACTTCTCGTCACCTCGTAGGCTGGCTCGCGTGGCAGACCCCGCAAGCTATCGACCGGCGCAGGGGGAGATCCCCATCGCGCCGGGCGTCTACCGCTTTCGCGACGAGACCGGGCGGGTCATCTACGTCGGAAAGGCCAAGTCCCTTCGACCCAGGCTGAGCTCGTACTTCCAAGATCTCAATGGCCTTCATCAGCGCACCCAGCAGATGGTGATGACGGCGAGCTCGGTCGACTGGACGGTGGTGGACACCGAGGTCGAGGCACTCGCGCTCGAGTACTCCTGGATCAAGGAGTTCGACCCGCGGTTCAACGTCAAATACCGCGACGACAAGTCCTATCCATGGCTTGCTGTGACAGTGGGCGAGGAGTTCCCCCGGGTGACCGTGATGCGCGGCGCGCAACGCAAGGGCGTCCGTTACTTCGGTCCGTACGGCCACGCATGGGCGATCCGCGACACGGTTGACACATTGTTGCGGGTGTTTCCGATGCGGTCGTGCTCGCAAGGGGTCTTCAGGCGCGCTGCGGCGATCGGCCGGCCCTGCCTGCTCGGCGACATCGGCAAGTGCGCGGCTCCCTGCGTGGGGCGTGTGACGCCTGACGAGCATCGGGCGATCGTCGATGACTTCTTGGCGTTCATGGGCGGGCAGACCGCAGGATTCACCAAGCGCATCGAAACCCGGATGCAGGAAGCGTCAGCGGCAGAAGAGTACGAGCTCGCGGCCAAGCTGCGCGACGACCTCGCCGCGATGAATCGGGTGCTCGAGAAGCAGACCGTGGTGCTTGGCGACGGCACAGATGCCGATGTCCTCGGCTTCGTCGACGACCCGCTCGAGGTCGCTGTCCAAATATTTTCTGTTCGTGGCGGCCGCATCCGAGGACAGCGCGGGTGGGTGGCTGACAAGACCGACGAGGCGCCATTTGGCGATCTCGTGCAGAGCGCACTGATGACGTTGTACGAAGATGCGGCGCCAACGGCGATCCCACGTAACGTGCTGGTCCCGACACTTCCCTCTGATGCCGATGTCGTCACCGAGCTCCTCGCCGAACGCCGTGGTGGCCCGGTGACGATCAGGGTCCCGCGCCGCGGTGACAAACGTGCGCTGATGGCCACCGTCGAGCAGAACGCCAAGGCGTCGATGATGCGACACAAGCTGAAGCGTTCGTCCGACCTGACGGCGCGCAGTCTCGCCCTCGAGGAGATCCAGGAGGCACTCGGTCTCCCTACGGCTCCACTTCGGATCGAGTGCTACGACATCTCCAACCTGCAGGGCACCGAGATCGTGGCATCCATGGTGGTCTTCGAGGACGGTCTGCCGCGCAAGTCTGAGTACCGTCGCTTCACGATCCGCCACGAGGGCCAAAGTGATGTCGCGGCGATGCACGAGGTCATCACGCGGCGTTTCGAGCGCCTGCTGAAGGCTCGCGAGTCCGACGACGGCGAGGGCCCAGGGATCGACGCGGAGACCGGCAAGCCCCGTCGCTTCGCGTATGCGCCGTCGTTGATCGTCGTCGACGGCGGTCCGCCACAAGTTGCGGCTGCAAAAGCAGCGATGGACGCACTCGGCATCACCGACGTCGCGCTCAGCGGCCTCGCCAAGCGGCTCGAGGAAGTCTGGCTGCCCGGCGACCCCGATCCGGTCATCATGCCGCGCACCAGTGAAGGCCTGTACCTCCTGCAGCGCATTCGTGACGAGGCGCACCGGTTCGCGATCACCCATCACCGCTCTCGGCGCAGCAAGTCGATGATTGACAGCGTGCTCGATCCGGTGGCCGGCCTCGGTCCGACTCGGCGCAAGGCACTGCTCAAGACCTTCGGTTCGGTCAAGAAGCTCAGGCAGGCGAGTGCAGAAGAGATCGCAACTGTGCCCGGCATTGGCCCCGCTACGGCACAATCCATCGTGGAGGCGCTCGCAGCGGGCGAGCCCGCACCGGCAGTCAACACGGCGACCGGCGAAATACTGGAGGACCGTTGACCAACCTGTCGGAAATCGTTGTCGTGACCGGCATGACAGGAGCGGGGCGAGGCTCGGCGGCCAAAGTCCTCGAAAAGCTCGGCTACTTCGTCATCGACAACATTCCGCCCAACCTTCTGGGCGCAGTGATCGACACGATCGAGCTGTCGCCTCGTATCGACATGCTGGCAGTTGTCGTCGATGCGCGATCGCGCATGTTCTTCGGCGGCCTCGTGGATGAGCTCGAGGCATTGCGTGAGCGTGGCGTGACCTCACGCATCCTTTATCTGGAGGCCTCCGACGAGGTCCTCGTACGCCGCCAGGAGGCTGCTCGTCGTCCTCATCCGCTGAGCCTCGAAGGTCGCCTGATGGACGGCTTCGATCGCGAGCGCGAGTTGCTCCACCGTGTCCGCGGGCGGGCAGATCTGGTCGTCGACACCACCAATCTCAACGTCCACCAGCTGGGGCAACGCATTCGTGCTGCCTTCGAGGACCCCACAGATCGTGGTTTGCGTGTCTCGGTGATGTCGTTCGGCTTCAAGTACGGGCTGCCCATTGACGCGGACATGGTCGCCGACCTGCGGTTTCTGCCCAATCCCTTTTGGGTTGACGATCTCCGCCCACTCAGCGGGCTCGACGAGCCAGTGCGCAAGTACGTACGTGAGCAACCGGTGTCGGAGCAGTTCCTCGACAAGTACGAGGAGCTCGTTGCTCTGTTGACCGACGGATATCTACGCGAGGACCAACGGTTCCTCACCGTTGCACTGGGATGCACCGGCGGCCGTCACCGAAGCGTCGCGATGGCAGAGGCCTTTGGCGAGCGTCTTCGCGCCCAAGGTGTCAGCGTGCTCGTGGTGCACCGCGATCTGGGACGCGAATGACCGGGCGGTTGCGTCGACCCGACACACAACCCGCTCACCAGCTTCCGGACGGACAGGCCGCGCCACCGAAGGTGGTCGCGCTCGGTGGTGGTCACGGCCTGGCCGCGAGCCTGTCGGCGCTGCGCCGGCTGACCCGCGATCTGACGGGAGTCGTCACAGTGGCCGACAACGGCGGCTCGTCGGGCCGCTTGCGCGAGGAGCTTGGCGTCCTGCCGCCGGGCGATCTCCGGATGGCGCTTGCCGCGCTGTGTGGTGACGATGAGTGGGGTCGCACCTGGGCGAGCATCCTGCAGCATCGGTTCACCAGCAACGGGCCGCTGAAGAATCATGCGGTCGGCAACTTGCTCATTGCCGCGATCTGGGACCAGCTTGGCGATCACGTTGCTGGGCTCGATCTCGTGGCAGAGCTGCTTGGAGCCCAGGGTCGGGTGCTTCCGATGGCGGCGGTGGCTCTCGACATCGAAGCCGAGGTTCACCTGAGGTCGGCACCAGACCGCATCAGTCTGGTGCGGGGCCAGGCCCAGGTCGCGTCGGTCGACGGGCAGGTCGTGAGCGTACGTCTCGATCCGCATGATCCCCCCGCCTGCCCGGAGGCTGTTGCCGCAGTCAGGGAAGCCGACTGGATCACGGTCGGTCCGGGCTCGTGGTTCACCAGCGTGATGCCGACGTTGTTGGTCCCCGAGCTGCGCGATGCGCTGGTCAAATCCACGGCTCGTCGGGTGCTCGTGCTCAATCTTGGTGAGCAGGCTGGTGAGACCGAGGGTCTCACCCCGACTGACCACCTCGAGGTGTTGACCGCGCACGCGCCTGAGCTCGCACTGGACGTCGTCATCGCCGACACTTCGCTCCTGGATACCAAGGGAAGCCTGGAGTCAGCCACCCGCGCGCTGGGTGCCAAGCTCGTCGTCGCAGACGTGGCAGTGTCGCCCGGATCCGATCAGCACGACCCGATCCGGCTCGCGGCCGTGTTCAGTCGCGCCATGCAACAGGCATAGAGTGAACTCGAGGCAAAACGACGATGGGGGTTCCACCCGATGGCCATGACCGCACAGGTTAAGGCAGAGCTTGCCAACACCGCGATCACCAAGTCGTGCTGTCGCAAGGCTGAGGTCTCGTCGATCCTGCGTTTTGCCGGCGGGCTCCATATCGTCGCTGGACGCATAGTGGTCGAAGCGGAGCTCGACACCGGTTCCGCCGCACGGCGGCTGCGCAAGGACATTGCTGAGGTCTACGGCCACGACAGCGAAGTCCTCGTCATGCAGAACGCGGGCATTCGCAAGGCCACCCACTACGTCGTGCGTGTGGCCAAGGACGGCGATGCGCTCGCACGCCAGACTGGGCTGATCGACGCCAGCGGCCGCCCCATTCGAGGCCTCCCGCCCCAAGTCGTCTCCGGGTCGTCATGTGACGCGGTCGCAGCGTGGCGCGGCGCCTTCCTGGCCCACGGATCACTCACCGAGCCGGGACGCTCCTCCGCTCTGGAGATCAGCTGCCCGGGTCCTGAGGCCGCTCTGGCCCTGGTCGGTGCAGCCCGCAGACTTGGCATCAGCGCCAAGGCCCGCGAAGTACGTGGGATCGACCGGGTCGTGATTCGAGACGGTGAGGCCATCGGCGCGTTGCTCACCCGTCTGGGCGCCCACGAGTCGCTCCTGGCCTGGGAAGAACGTCGTATGCGCCGTGAGGTGCGCGCTACCGCCAATCGGCTTGCCAACTTCGACGACGCCAACCTCCGCCGCTCGGCTCGCGCAGCCGTGGCCGCGGGAGCCCGTGCACAGCGTGCACTTGAGATCCTGGGCGATGAAGTCCCCGACCATCTCAAGATGGCCGGCAGCCTGCGCGTGGAGCACCGCCAGGCAAGCTTGGAGGAGCTCGGACAACTGCACGAACCGGCGCTGACCAAGGATGCGATCGCCGGTCGCATACGTCGACTGCTCGCCATGGCGGACAAACGTGCCGAGGAACTCGGCGTACCCGACACCGAGTCCAGCCTCAACGAGGACTCCCTCGCGGAAGGCTGAGCCCCGAGGTGACTCGCCGGTAGCCACGGCAACTCGGTAGGGTGAACCTGTTAACCACACCAATCCCCGCAGGAGACCCGTCCCCGTGACTGTTCGCGTAGGCATCAATGGATTTGGCCGCATCGGCCGCAACTTCTTCCGCGCGGCACGTGCCGCCGGTGCAGACATCGAGATCGTCGCGGTCAACGACCTGACCGACAACAAGACGCTCGCGCATCTGCTCAAGTACGACACGATCCTCGGCCGTCTCGACGCCGACGTCACATTTGACGACACGTCGATCACCGTCGGCGGACACAAGATCGCTGCCTTCGCCGAGCGCGACCCGGCCAAGCTCGACTGGGCGGCTGTCGGTGCCGACATCGTCATCGAGTCAACCGGCTTCTTCACCGACGCGACCAAGGCCAAGGCCCACGTCGACGGTGGCGCCAAGAAGGTCATCATCTCGGCTCCTGCCAAGAACGAGGACGTCACGATCGTGATGGGCGTCAACCACGACACCTATGACGCCGCTGCACACACCGTGATCTCCAATGCGTCATGCACGACCAACTGCCTCGCCCCCATGGCGAAGGCGCTCAACGACGGTCTGGGCATCGAGCGCGGTCTGATGACCACGATCCACGCCTACACGCAGGATCAGAACCTGCAGGACGCTCCCCACGACGATCTGCGTCGCGCACGCGCCGCCGCCGTCAACATCGTCCCGACCTCGACGGGTGCCGCCAAGGCGGTCAGCCTCGTGCTGCCCGAGCTCAAGGGCAAGCTTGACGGCTTCGCGTTCCGCGTTCCCGTGCCCACCGGCTCGGCGACCGACCTGACGTTCACCGCCTCGCGCGAGACCACGGTCGAAGAGGTCAACCAGATCATCAAGGACGCTGCTGACGGACCGCTCAAGGGCTTCCTCGTCTACACCGAGGACCCGATCGTGTCGTCCGACATCGTCACCGACCCGTCGTCGTGCATCTTTGACTCCGGCCTGACGAAGGTCATCGGCGACCAGGTCAAGGTCGTCGGCTGGTACGACAACGAGTGGGGCTACTCCAACCGCCTCGTCGATCTCACGGTCCTCGTCGGCAGCTCACTTTGATCAACCGAGGGATCTGACCTGTGAAGACGATCAGCGACCTGGGTGACCTGCGGGGCAAGCGAGTGCTCGTCCGCAGCGACCTCAACGTCCCGCTCGACGGCAAGACGATCACCGACGACGGTCGCGTACGCGCGAGCGCTCCGACGATCGTCCGGCTCGCCGACGCCGGCGCCCAGGTGCTGGTTGTCGCGCACCTTGGCAGGCCCGACGGCAAGCCTGATGAGGCCTACTCACTCGAGCCGGTCGCTGCACGACTTGGCGACCTGATCGAGCCTCAGGTCTATTTCGCGAGGGACACGGTCGGCAACGATGCCAAGACCGTGATCGCGAGTCTGGCCGACGGCGATGTGCTCGTGCTTGAGAACGTCCGATTCAACGCGGGCGAGACCAGCAAGGACGACGCCGTACGAGGTGCATTCGCCGACCAGCTCGCTGATCTCGCCGATGTCTTCATCTCCGACGGCTTCGGTGTCGTCCATCGCAAGCAGGCCAGCGTCTATGACGTGGCGACCCGGCTGCCGTCTGCCGTCGGGGGTCTCGTCGAAGCCGAGGTCGACGTACTCAAGCGTCTCACCGAAGATCCTGAGCGTCCCTACACCGTCGTGCTTGGTGGTTCGAAAGTGTCCGACAAGCTCGGCGTCATCGACAACCTGCTCGACAAGGCCGACAACCTGCTGATCGGTGGCGGGATGGTGTTCACCTTCCTCAAGGCGCAGGGTCACGAGGTGGGCAAGTCGCTGCTCGAAGACGACCAGCTCGACATCGCCCGCGCCTACATCGCTCAGGCAGAGGCCAAGGGCGTCAAGCTGGTACTGCCGACTGACATCGTCGTGGCACCTGAGTTCGCCGACGCCGACGCGACCACAGTCGACGCGCAGTCCATGCCTGACGACCAGCTCGGTCTGGACATCGGGCCTGACAGCGCGGCTGCATTCGCCGAGATCATCAGGGCATCAAAGACGGTGTTCTGGAACGGGCCCATGGGTGTGTTCGAGATGCAGTCGTTCGCTGCCGGCACGAAATCGGTCGCACAAGCGTTGACCGAGGTCGACGGACTGTCGGTCGTCGGCGGCGGCGACTCGGCTGCTGCTGTACGACAGCTTGGATTCGCTGACACAGACTTCGGCCACATTTCAACTGGTGGCGGGGCAAGCCTGGAATATCTCGAGGGCAAGACGCTCCCGGGCATCGCCATTCTCGACCAAGTGAACTGAAGGGAATTGACATGGCCTCCGCCCGCAAACCACTGATGGCTGGCAACTGGAAGTCCAACCTCAACCACCAGGAAGCCGTGGTGCTGGTCCAAAAGCTTGCCTGGACACTGCAGGACAAGAAGCACGACTTCGAGAAGTCCGAGGTCGTGGTCATTCCACCGTTCACCGACATCCGCAGCGTGCAGACGCTCGTCGATGGTGACCATCTCGCGATCGGCTACGGAGCGCAGGACGTCTCCGAGCACGATGGCGGCGCATACACCGGAGAGATCGCCGCATCGATGCTGGCGAAGCTCGGCTGTTCATACGTCGTCGTCGGGCACTCCGAACGGCGCGAGTACCACGCCGAGTCCGATGCACTCGTCAACACCAAGGCAGCCAAGACGCTCGCGGCCGGAATGGTCCCGATCGTGTGTGTCGGCGAAGGTCTCGAGGTCCGGCAGTCCGGCGAGCATGTCGCCTACACGCTGGCGCAGCTCGACGGATCGCTGGCGGGCTTCAACGCTGACCAGGTCGCGTCGCTGGTTGTTGCCTACGAACCCGTCTGGGCCATCGGCACTGGCGAAGTGGCAACACCCGAGGACGCTCAGGAGGTGTGCGCGGCGATTCGAGCGCGCGTTGCAGAGACCTGGACGGCAGACGCGGCAGACTCATTGCGTATCCTTTACGGCGGATCGGTGAAAGCGGCGAACATTGCCGCCATCATGGCGAAGTCGGATGTAGACGGAGCCTTGGTCGGCGGTGCGAGCCTCCAGGCGGAGGAGTTCGCCGGGATCGCCCGGTTCTACGACATGCCGGATCTTTCCGGCGCCTGACAACGAAGGTCCACCCGTGATTTTGACGTTCTCCATAATCCTCACGATGAGCAGCTTGCTCATGATCGTGCTGGTTCTCATGCACAAGGGCCGCGGCGGCGGACTGTCCGACATGTTCGGCGGTGGCGTCTCCAGCTCGTTGGGCGGCTCCTCGGTCGCCGAGCGCAACCTCGACCGCATCACCGTTGGCATCGCGGTCGTCTGGGTCGTGTGCATCTTTGCACTCGGCCTGCTCCTGAAGGTGAGCAACTAGTGGCAGCTGGGGCGATCCGGGGCAGCCGCATCGGATCCGGGCCCATGGGAGAGGCCGAGCGCGGCGAAGCGGCTCCGCGTCAGTCGGTCTCATACTTCTGCATGAACCAGCACACAACGGTTCTGCAGTTCGCCGTCGAGGCCGAGGCACCCGAGTCGTGGGACTGCCCACGCTGCGGCATGCCTGCTGGAGTCGACGCTGAGAACCTCCAGTCGGCCCACAAGATCGCGCCGTACAAGACGCACTTGGCCTACGTCAAGGAGCGCCGTTCCGAGACGGAGGCCGCCGAGATCCTCACCGAGGCGATCGAGCAGCTCCGCAGCAAACGAAAGACCGGCGAAGTCATCTTCTGAGCGGTGACCACGCGTCCAGTTCGGGCGTTGAGCGGTGATCTAGCGTCCATGCGTGGCGTCCGAGTGGACGCCAACTCACTGCTCCGGCAGGTGCGACGCGGCCGCTTCGTCAAGCAGCCAGAGTGTCTCGGCCAAGCCGGTGACACCGGTGGCTGGCGTGTCGTCGATCGTGCCGTGGTTCAGGGCGCGCGACACGGCATCGGCCTTGCCGTCGCCCGCCACCAGGAACCACACCGCGTCGGCGTGGTTGAGGGTCGGGAACGTCATCGTCACACGTACGGGTGGCGGCTTGGGGGAGTTGAAGACCTCCACCGCCCGCCTGCTGGTCTCGTGCAGCTGCTCGAATCCGGGAAACAGCGACGCCACGTGGCCGTCAGGCCCCATCCCGAGCAGGACGAGGTCAAATGGCTCGGACGGCAGCTCAGCGGCGTACGCGTCGGCGGCAGCGGCGGTGCTGAGCTCACACCCGTGCGCAGGCATCGCATGAATCCGCTCGGCTGGAACTCCTAGTCTGGTCAAGAACGCATCCTTGGCCTGCTGGTCATTGCGGTCAGCGTGACCGTCGGGAACGAAGCGCTCATCGCCCCAGTAGAAGTCGACCTCCGACCAGTCGACCCCACCGCCCGAGATGGCCCGGTAGGCGTCGATCGCGATCGTGCCACCGGTCAGCACGACGCTGGGTCGCTTGCCCGCAACCTGGAGCTCGGCGAGACGGGCCGTGAGTCGGTCGGCAATCACCGTCGCCAAGGCGCCGACCGGGAAGATGTTGATCGACGTCATGACGACAACAGGTGACGCATGGTCGCCTCATAGATGTCGTCGGCGTCCAGTCGTCGCAGATCTTCGGCCAGCAGCTCAGCGAGAGTACGCGCGCCGAGCGGCACCTCACGCGGAGAGGATCCTGGCACGCTGAAGTGGCACGAGGTGGGGCTGACCCGCTCGATCATCACATCGCCGGCTGCGGTGGTGAGGACTACTGACGAGATCTGCTCCATGTCGCCCTTGCGCAGCGTGATCGGCACCTTGAGACGGCTCTCGAGCCAGGCGACCAGCAGGGTCGCTGCCGGGTTGCCGGTTCCGGCAACCACGGAGCCTGCAGTCACCTTGCCGGTCGACTGGTCCAGAGCGGCAGCCAGGAGCGCCCGCCACGGAGTGAGCCGGGTCCACGAGAGATCGGTGTCGCCGGGCGCATAGTGGCGCCCGACTGCCTTGAGTGACCGGATCGGTGAGTCAGTGGCCTCGGCGTCGGTGAGGCGCCTGCGGGCGAGCTGGCCGATGGCGTCCTCGGACGGGTTGGTCGGCGGCTTGCCCGGCCACCACACGACGACGGGGGAGTCGGGCAGCAACAGCGGCAGCACCACCGACTCCGCGTGCTTGGTGAGCTCGCCGGAGATCCGCAGCAGGATTGACTCACCCGATGAGCTCTCGCCGACACGGACCTTGGCGTTGAGCTGGGGTGCGCCCCGTCCGTCGCCGAGGATCACACCGATGACCCGCGATGGATGCTCGCGCGACAGCGTCGTGGCCGTCCGCAGAGCGGCTCCAACGGCTTCGTCGTCGGTCACCACGAGCAGGGTGAGCACCATGTCCATTGCTGGGCTGCCGGCCGCCCGGCGAGCCTTGACAAGCGCCCGCGCGATGCGAGCGGCGTTGGTCTTCTCGAGTGCGATCTCCATGGTTACGGACGCCTCCAGGTTCGGCCGTCGCGGGCCATCATCGCGTCGGCGGACTCCGGGCCCCACGTTCCGGCCGGATAGGTGTCGATCGTCTTCTGCTTGCTCCAGTGCTCGATCACCGGGTCGAGGATCTCCCAGGAGAGCTCGACCTCCTCGTGATGCGGGAACAGCGGCGGGTCTCCCAGCAGCACATCGAGGATGAGTCGCTCGTATGCCTCGGGGCTGCTCTCGACGAATGCTCCGCCATAGGCGAAGTCCATGTTGACGTCGCGAATCTCCATCGTCGTGCCCGGCACCTTGGCACCGAAGCGCAGCGTCACACCCTCGTCGGGCTGGATGCGCATCACGAGCGCGTTCTGGCCGAGCTCCTCGACGTCATGTTTGCTGAACGGCTGGTGTGGTGCGCGCTTGAAGATCACCGCGAGCTCGGTGACCCGGCGGCCGAGGCGCTTGCCGGTGCGCAGATAGAACGGAACTCCCGCCCAGCGACGGGTGCTGATGTCGATGCGCATCGCGGCGTAGGTCTCGGTTGTCGAGCTCTGCGGGATGCCCTGCTCCTCGAGGTAGCCGAGGACCTTCTCGCCGCCCGCCCAACCGCCGTCATACTGCGCGTGAGCGGTGTGGAGGTCCATCCGCGCGGGGGGTCGCGCGTTGGCGAGGATCTTCTGCTTCTCGATCCGAAGGCTCGAGGCGTTGAACGAGACGGGCTCCTCCATCGCGATCAGAGCCATCAGCTGCATCAAGTGGTTCTGGATGACATCGCGGGCGGCTCCGATGCCGTCGTAGTAGCCCGCGCGCGAGCCGATCCCGATGTCTTCGGCCATCGTGATCTGTACGTGGTCGACGTAGTGGTTGTTCCAGATCGGCTCGAACATCCCGTTGGCGAACCGGAAGGCGAGGATGTTCTGCACCGTCTCCTTGCCGAGGTAGTGGTCAATGCGGAACACCGACTCGCTGGGGAAGACGTCGGCAACCATCCGGTTGAGCTCCTGCGCGGTCGCGAGATCGTGGCCGAATGGCTTCTCGATCACGACCCTGCGCCAACCCTCGGACGACTCGGCGAGACCGTGCTTCTTGATCTGCGACACCACGACCGGGAACAGGCCTGGCGGAATCGACAGATAGAAAGCGTGATTGCCGCCCGTGCCCTGCTGCTGGTCGAGCTCGTTCATGGTCTTGCCGAGACGCTCCCATGCGTCGTCGTCGTCGAACTCGCCCGGGACGAAACGGATGCCGGCCGCGAGCTGCTTCCAGACGGTCTCGCTCCACGGCGTACGGGCCCCGTCCTTGGCCGCCTGCTTGATCATCTTGGAGAACTGCTGCTTGCCAAAGTCCTGTCGGGCAAAGCCGACGAGGGCAAATCCGGGTGGCAGGAGCCCGCGATTGGCCAGGTCGTAGACGGCGGGGATCAGCTTCTTCTTGGCGAGGTCACCCGTGACACCAAACAGGATCAGGCTGCAGGGTCCGGCGATCCGGGGGAGTCGCCGATCACGTTGATCGCGGAGCGGGTTGTCGGTGGCACCCCTGGTGATCATGCGGCGCCCTTGCCTGCCAGAACGGCGCGCAGGAGGGTGAGTCCGGCGGGCACGTCGGTGAGATGAAGACGGACCACCGGGCGACCACGCTCACGCAACACGGCCGCGTCCCCGGCGGCCTGCGACTCGATGAACGAGCCGAACGTGAACTCGCGGCCCGGCACGGCGAGATCCTCGACCGGATCGCCGGTGATCTGCAGGTAGACCCCTGTCGGAGGGCCGCCCTTGTGATACTGACCGGTCGAGTGGAGGAATCGAGGTCCCCATCCGAACGTCGTCGGGCGCCCAGTGCGCTGCGCCACGAGCTCACGAGCGGCTGCAAAATCGGCGTGTGCGTACCGGTCGAGGTAGACCTGAAGCGAGACATACCCGTGCTCGAGGTCGAGCTCGTTCAGCAGCCAGCTGACGGCCTCGGTGACGGTACTGCCCTCAGGGCTGTAGACGTCGATCCCGCGGTCGGTGAACGTCGGGTTGGGCTTCTCACCACCACCGTCGAGCATGTCGCGAGCCGCCTGCTTGGCACTCTCGACATCGGGCTGGTCAAACGGGTTGATGCCGATGACGCTGCCGGCGACCGCCACAGCCGTCTCCCAGACCAGCATCTCGGCGCCCAGCTCGGCCCTGACGGCGATGCCATAGCCAGACTGGGCCTCGGGTGCGTCGTAGCCGTCTATCGACAGCAGGATCGAGTCAGCAGTGCTGGGGTTGAAGTTGACGGCGTTCTCGAACGGGACCGCGACGGGGAGGATGCCCTTGCCGTCCTTGCCGGTGGACTCGGCCACGAGCTGCTCGATCCAGTTGCCGAAGCCGTCTCGGGACTGATCGGCCATCACAAGCTTGTCGACCCGGTGGCGATGCGCGACGCCTAGCAGGACACCCAGGCGCAGCGCGGGGTTGTTCGGTCCGTCGACGGCCACCTCGTCCTGCACGGAGGCCGCCTGGTCGAGCAGTGCACCCACGTCGGCGCCAGCCAGGCCGCTCGGCACGAGACCGAAAGCCGTCAGCGCCGAGTAGCGACCCCCAACATGCGGATCAGCGTGGAACACGCGGTAGCCGGCGGCCTGCGCCTGCTCGTCGAGCGGGGAACCGGGATCAGTGACCACCACGATGTGGTCAGCCGGTGAGAGACCGGCCTCGGTGAATGCCAGCTCGTACGCGCGCCGCTGGCTGTCGGTCTCGATGGTTCCACCGGACTTGCTCGCCACGACGACGATGCTGCGCGCCAGGCTGTCAGCAATCGCTGAACGCACCATGTCCGGCTGAGACGAGTCGAGGACCGTCAACGGCACGCCGGCGGCGTGACAGATGACCTCGGGTGCGAGCGACGAGCCGCCCATTCCACAAAGCACTACGTGATCGAGACCCTTGGCTGCCAAGCTCGCGCGCAGCTCGACGATCTCGGCGACAAGCGGGCGTGACGACTCGGCCAGTCCGGTCCAGCTGAGCCGGATCGAGGCCTCGGAGACTGCGTCGGGACCCCATTCGGTGGGGTCATGATCGGCAATCCGCGACGCGATCTGGTCGTTGATGGCATTCTTCAGCGCCGACTCGTACTCATGCTGCGAAGGCGCGGTCAGCGAGAGCTCGACCACGTTTCAGGCCTTGTCGAGCTCGTTGGAGACAGTTTCGACAAGCTCGGCCCACGAGGCGTCGAACTTCTCCAGCCCCTCGGTCTCAAGCACGCCGACGACGTCGTCGTAGCTGATGCCCTGGGCCTCGAGCTCGGCAATCACGCCGCGAGCCTCCTCGTATGTGCCGCTGACGGCGTCACCGTGCAGCTCGCCGTGATCGGCAAAGGCCTGGAGCGTCTTCTCGGGCATCGTGTTGACCGTGTTGGCCACCACCAGCTCGGTGACGTACATCGTGTCGGAGTAGGACGGGTCCTTGACGCCGGTCGATGCCCACAGCGGACGCTGGGCGTTGGCTCCCTTGGCAGCGAGCGCCGCGAAACGGTCTGAGGTGAAGACCTCTTCGTACGCCTCATAAGCGAGGCGGGCGTTGGCGATCGCGGCCTTGCCCCGCAGCGGGCTGTCGTCGTCGAGCCGGTTGTCGACCTCTGAGTCGACGCGGCTCACGAAGAACGACGCAACCGAGTGGATCGTCGAGAGATCCTGACCAGCCTCTGCGGCCTGCTCGAGGCCGTCGAGGTAGGCGTTCATGACCCCGCGGTAGCGATCCAAGGAGAAGATCAGCGTGACGTTGACGCTGATGCCGGCAGCCGTGGCAGCGGCGATCGCCGGCAGCCCTTCCTCGGTCGCCGGGATCTTGATCAGCACGTTGGGGCGATCGACTCGGTCCCACAGCTTGTGAGCGAGATCGACCGTGCGCTGGGTGTCGCGGGCGGCACCCGGCTCGACCTCGATCGACACGCGACCGTCGACGCCGCCGGTGGCGTCGTAGACCGGACGGAGGATGTCGCAGCCCTGCTGCACGTCGGTCGTGGTCAGCTCGAACACGGCCTCGTCGACATCGGCACCGGCCGCCTTGAGCTCCTTGACCTGGCCGGAGTATCGCTCACCATTTGCGAGAGCGCCGGCAAAGATCGTGGGATTGGTGGTCACGCCGACGACGCCGGACTCGGCCACCAGAGTCGCGAGGTTTCCCGACTCGATGCGTTCGCGTGACAGGTCGTCCAGCCAGATCGACACCCCGGCGTCGGCCAGGGCCTTCAAGCGGTCATTCATGGTGTCTCCTTCGTGAGGATTCAGTGAGTGGTCGTGCCCAGCCCCTAGTGCGAGGTGGAAACGTCTTGGTTGTCACCCGGGCCCACCGGTCCGGAGGGCCGCGCGTGGAATGGTGCGATCGGCGCTGCGCCAGCAGCAGCGATCGAGTCGTGCGCTGCCGCGGCAACGGCTTCTGGTGTGATGCCGAACTTCTCGTAGAGCGTCGCGAAGGCGGCGGATGCGCCATAGTGCTCCAGGCTCACGATGCGACCGGCATCGCCGACGACGTCGCGCCAACCGAATGCGACACCAGCCTCGACAGCCACTCGCGCGCGCATCGCCGGCGGGATCACGCTGTCGCGGTATGCGGAGTCCTGCTGCTCGAACCACTCACGACACGGCATCGACACAACGCGCGCCTGGATGCCTTCTGCGGCGAGCTGCTCACGTGCCTTGACCGCAATCTGCACCTCCGAGCCCGAGCTGATCAAGATGACGTCCGGGTCACCGTCGGTGTCGAGCAGTGTGTAGGCGCCCTTGGCTGTCAGGTCGGCACTGGCCCAATGTTGTCCAGTGCTGGCGTCGGTGCCACGCGGGAAGGTCGGCACGTTCTGGCGGCTGAGCGCCAGCGCTGTCGGACGATCGGTGATGTCCAGAACGGTCTTCCACGCCGCGACTGTCTCATTGGCATCGGCGGGGCGGATGACATCAAGTCCTGGAATTGCGCGGAGTGCGGCCAGATGCTCAATCGGCTGGTGGGTGGGTCCGTCCTCACCGAGGCCGATCGAGTCATGAGTCCACACGTACGTGACTGGCAGCTCCTGCAGCGCCGCAAGCCGAACGGACGGGCGCATGTAGTCGCTGAACACGAGGAATGTGCCGCCGTAGGGACGAGTCGGGCCATGCAGTGCGATGCCATTGAGGATCGCGCCCATCGCGTGCTCGCGGATGCCGAAGTGCAGGACGCGTCCGTAGAGGTTGCCCTGGAATGACTTGGTCGAGTGCTGCGGCGGGAGGAACGAAGGCTCACCCTTGGGCGTCGTGTTGTTGGAGCCGGCGAGATCGGCCGAGCCACCCCACAGCTCGGGCAGGTTCGGCGCAGCGGCAGTGAGGAACTCACCCGAGGCAACGCGTGTCGCAACACCCTTCTCGTTGGCGTCATATGTGGGTACGTCTGCATCCCAGCCCTCAGGAAGCACGCGGCTGGTCAGGCGATCGAGCAGCGTGGCACCGTCGGTGTGCTCGGCCTTCCAGTCGTCGTACGCGTTCTGCCACTGAGCCTGCAGCTCGGTGCCACGTGCGCGCGCTGACTGGGTGTGCGCGATGACGTCGTCGGCGACGTTGAAAGTCTTGTCGGGATCAAAGCCCAGAATCTTCTTGGTGGCGGCGATCTCGTCAGCGCCAAGTGCTGAACCGTGCGACGCGCCGGTGTTCTGCTTGGTGGGCGCTGGCCAGGCGATGATGGTCCGCAGCTGGATGAAGCTGGGCTTGTCGGTGACCGCGGCGGCCGCCTGAAAGGCATCGTGAAGCGCCTGGACGTCCTCGACGTACTCGGATCCGCCATTGGTCCAGTCGAGCTTTTGTACGTGCCAACCGTAGGACTCATAACGGGCCGCGACGTCTTCGCTGAACGCGACGTTGGTGTCGTCTTCGATCGAGATGTGGTTGTCGTCGTAGAGCACCGTGAGATTGCCGAGCTGCTGGTGACCGGCGAGCGATGACGCCTCCGAGGAGATGCCTTCCTCGAGGTCGCCATCAGAGGCGATGACATAGATGTCGTGGTCGAACAAGCTCTCGCCCGGGGCCGCATCGGGATCGAACAGCCCGCGCTCGCGGCGAGCCGCCATCGCCATTCCGACGGCATTGCCGACACCCTGGCCGAGCGGGCCGGTCGTGACCTCGACGCCGGGCGTGTGGTTGTGCTCGGGGTGGCCCGGCGTGAGGCTTCCCCAGGTACGCAATGCCTTCAGGTCGTCGAGCGTGACGTCGTAGCCGGCGAGATAGAGCTGGATGTACTGGGTGAGGCTCGAGTGACCGCACGAAAGCACGAACCGGTCCCTGCCGACCCAGTGGGGATCAGCAGGATTGTGACGCATCAGCTTCTGGTAGATGAGGTAGGCGGCAGGCGCCAGACTCATCGCGGTGCCGGGGTGGCCGTGGCCAGCCTTCTCCACAGCATCGGCGGCAAGGAGCCGTGCGGTGTCCACGGCCTTCTTGTCGAGGTCGGTCCAGTCGAGTGGGGTGGGGGCTGTCGTCACAGCTCGGCTCCTGAATCGTCGATCACGGGCGGCGGTCGGCATGCCAAACCGTCGATGACGACACTACTCGCGTGGCCCACATGGCGCGCGGGTGAGTCGCACCCCGGAGATGGCCCGGCGCGACTCCACGCCGAGGGGTGCGCCGACAGCCGTCGGCACGCGCTCGCAAGGTTGGCATTAGACTCACCCGCGTGACTGCTGTACATACGACGTCGGGCGTTCAGCCCTCCGCGAACCCGACGACTCGGCGAGATGTCGTTCTGTCGTACGTGGCGCTCACCAAGCCCCGCATCATCGAGCTTCTGCTGCTGACGACCGTGCCGGTGATGTTCCTCGCCGCCCAGGCAGTTCCGCCCCTGTGGCTGGTCGTCGCGACAGTCGTCGGCGGCACCCTGTCTGCCGGTAGCGCCAATGCACTCAATTGCGTCGTCGATGCCGACATCGATCAATTGATGCGTCGGACGTCCCGCCGGCCGCTACCGCGCCACGACGTGTCGACCCGCGGTGCGCTGGTCTTCGGTCTGGTGCTCGGCGTGGTCTCCACGGTCTGGTTGTGGACCTTGGTCAACCCGCTCTCGGCGCTGCTCGCGCTCGCTGCCAACGTCTTCTACGTCATCGGCTACACGATGATCCTCAAGCGCCGCACGAGCCAGAACATCGTCTGGGGCGGAGCGGCTGGCTGCTTCCCGGCGCTGATCGGCTGGACTGCCGTCACCAACGAGCTCGCCTGGGCACCCGTCGTGCTGTTCATGGTCGTCTTCTTCTGGACACCTCCGCATTTCTGGGCACTCGCGATGCGCTACCGCGAGGACTACGCAGCGGCCAGCGTGCCGATGCTTCCGTCGGTCGCGACCTCTGCCGAGGTGGCGCGCCAGATTGTCATCTACTCGTGGGTCATGGTCGGAACGTCGATGCTGCTGTGGCCCTACACGGGCTGGTTCTACCCTGCTATCGCCATCACACTGGGGATCGTCTTCTTGATCGAGGCTCACGACCTTCGTTCGCGCGCGCGTGACACCGAGGACCTTTCCGTGATCAAGCCGATGCGTCTGTTCCACCTGTCGAACGCCTACCTCGCGCTGTTGTTCGTCGCGGCAGCCGTCGACCCGTTCCTGAAGTGACGACCGACCGCTGGTCATGAAGCCATTCGTCCGACGGGTGGGCCCCGACGACTGGCGTGACTGGCGACTGGTGCGCCAGCGATCGCTGACCGAGGACCCAGCCGCGTTCTCGTCTTCGACCACCTTGTGGACGGGGACGAACGACACGGAGGATCGCTGGCGTGCTCGACTCGCAGATGGTGCTTGCTTCATCGCCTACGACGACGCGAAGCCGGTCGGCATGGTTGCCGGCCTGATCCACGACGACGGCTCGCATCAGCTGATCTCGATGTGGGTTGCGCCTGAGGCGCGCCGACGCGGCATCGGTGCTCGGCTCATCGAGTCAGTCATCAGTTGGAACGGTGGCGAGCCGCTCAGCCTGCGGGTGATCGACGGCAACACCGCCGCGATCACGGTCTACGAGCGCTACGGTTTCGCCATGGTGGACTGTGACGCTGACGATGAGGGTTGCCGTGTGATGGTCAGGCGGAGCTGATGAGCGACGCAGCTCAAGGTCCCGATGGCACCCGGACCTGACCTGGGCGCGCAGGCCTATCGCCTGGTCGAGGCTCCCCGCAGGACCAACTTGTCGGAGCGATTCTTCGGCAGGTATGCGCGGGTGGGACTTGAGGGCTTGCTGGCCGACACCAACCGGACGGCCACCAAGGCAGATGTGCCGGGCGAGGCCTCCGCAGGCGGCTTCTCCTGGCAGCGCGGAGACCAACGCACGCGTCGATGGCTGCCTCAGGGCATCACGACCTCGGCGGACGCATATGGCCCCGATCCTTCATCCGGAACGGTCGCAGGACGCCACATCGTGCTGGTGAGCTGGTACGCGAGCCACCTCTGGGGCTTCATCTTCGGCTCACGAATATCGGTGATGGACTGCACGGATGAAGCGGTCGCGCCCTACCGCCACGTCCTTCTGGTCCATCCGCGTCGCCGCTGGGGCATCAACTGGCTCACCACCATCCGCGTACATGCCGGGGGCATCGTCTGGTACGGCAAGTACCTCTACGTCGCCGGAGGCCAGCACGGCATTCGGGTGTTCCGGCTCGACGATCTCGTGCGGGTCCGCAACCGGTTCCGCTCCAGGAGCTACCGCTATGTGCTCCCGCAGTTCACCGCATATGACGCCGACCACGACCGCGGGGTCGGCGAGATGATGTATTCGTTCATGTCGCTCGACCGCGCAGGCGAGGACCATCTGGTGGCGGGGGAGTACGGGCGCAAAGGTGGGAGTCACCGGCTGATGCGCTACCCCCTCGACCGCGACACCGAGCTGCTGCGTTCCGATGATCGAGGCTGGGCCGTGCCTGCCGAGCTCTACGACCGTCAGGTTGAGCGGATGCAGGGCGCCACCTTGGTCGAAGGCACCTGGGTCATCACATCGAGCATGGGCAAAGGTCGCGCCGGCGACCTGTGGGTCGGGCGCCCCGGCGACTACGTGCGACATGCCGGCGTGCTGCCGACCGGGCCAGAAGACATCACCTATTGGCCGCAGCGTCGTCAGCTCTGGTCGGTCTCGGAGTGGCCTGGGCACCGATGGGTCTACGCGATGGACGCCGACCGCTGGGTGCCACCTACTGACGGCGCCGGCGAGAGCGACGCAGGAACCGCTGATTGAATCCTTACGCACACACCGGACTGGCGCCTACTATGCGGGAATGTCAAAGACACTTCTGACTGTCCTCCCTTTGCTTTTCAGCACATTCAGCGTGGTTCTGTCGGGCTACATGTCGGTGCGCCAGCAGCGGATCAGTGCCAGCTTGCGCATGGAGGAGAACCGGCGTCAGAAGGAGGAGTCGGCCCTCGCCGCTGCGCAGCGGGTGTACGAGCCGATGGCCCAGGCCGCGGCAGAGCTGCAGTCACGCATCTACAACATCGTCGAGAGCGATTGGGTGACTCTGACGAAACGCTATGAGGGGCACGGTGACTACCCGACAAAGAGCACCGCGTTCCTCTTCGCCCACTACTTCGGATGGGTCGAGGCCAGGCGACAGTCGGTACTCGACTCCAGCGGCAAGGGAGGCCGGGACGACACGGTGCTGAGCCTGCTCGACGGTGTCACGAAGATCATGCGGCGCGGCGACGACAGCGAGGGCTTCTCGTTCTTCAGCGCCGAGCAGCGTGCCATCGGTGAGCTCATGTTCTTCTGGGAGGTCGTACCCGACAGCGGACTGCGCATCCCGCACGTGCTCGGGTACGCGGCGTTCTCCGCCCGCTACTCCAACGACGAAGCGTTTCGTCAATGGTTCAGTCCGGTTGACGCTGGCATGGCCAGGGTGGCTGAGGGTGACATCAGGCGGCTCGTCGACATCCAAGGGGCACTGGTCCACCTGATCCTCGAGCTCGATCCCAAGCAGCGATACACCGCTGGATACGACCTCCAGCCCATCGATGCTGGCGCGAGAGGGATTTCGAAAGGCGGGACGGAGGGGCAGCAGGAGCAGTCGATTCCGTCGGGACCGCCTGAAGTAGCGTAATGGTTCCAGCGTGGTCAGTCCTGGTCCGCGACGGACGCTGACGGCTGGTTCCCCGAGGAAGAGGACGCACATGAGCATCAACCCGACCGGCGCCGACCTGAAGCGGTACATCCAGGAAGATCCAGGCGGACCCGTAGTGATGCTCAACCTGCTGCGCTTCAAAGATGGCGGCCGACCGTCGTATGACGAGTACTCCAGCCAGATCGGGCCGTTCCTCGACAAGGTGGGTGGCCACGTTGTCTACTACGGCGACACCTCATCGACACTGGTGGCCCCTGACTCGCACGAGTGGGACGCGGTCTTGCTGGTGAGCTACCCGAGCCGGGCAGCGTTCAGCGAGATGGTGGCCGATACCGAATACCAGAAGATCACTCACCTGCGGAGCGAAGCGCTGTCCGAGGCCGTGTTGCAGGCAACGGCGCCTCTGGCCCACAGCTAGACGAGGCGCCAGCCCGCGACGTCGATCAGGAAGTGCGCGAGGACGAGCGCCCCAAGATAGAACGTCGAGACGGCCAGGGCGGCGAGGACGCGCGCGGCCAGACCGCTCGTTCTGGTTGCGAGGAACGCGGTTGCCGCGGCCCAGCCCAGCGCGGCCTCGGCCGGGATGACGTAGATCGCGACACCGAGCAGCCGGTGCGTGTCACCGGTGGGCTCCCACAGGCCGACGTACGGCGCAATGATCTCGCTGCCCAGGAAGATGATTGCGGCCAGCGCGGCGGCCCGTCCCGGCCGAATGCGCGCGAACGCAAGCGCCGCGAACAGTGGCGCGATCCACATTCCGGCCATGGCGAGGGGAATGACGTCGTCGACCCGCAGCCCACCCGTGTCCGGGAAACGCAGCGTGCCGACCAGGTCTGCCAGCACCCAGTCCGGCAGCAGCTGGAAGACCGATACGAGGGCAAGGAATCCCGCAAGCGCGGCGAGATCGGGTCGGCCGGCCCGGCGGCACGCCACGGGTAGAGCCGCCGCGTACGCGACCACGGTCACCAGCACCGCCCAGCCCTGTGCGGGCGCATCGAGTGACAGCGAGATCGCGCTGGCAACAGCGAAAGCGACGTGAACTCCGACGATCGGCATGAGCACAGCGGGGGCGCGGACCGGTGACTTCACGGTGTCTGTGGGCATCCGGACACCCTAGGGGAGGTCAGTGGGCTGCGCGGACGAATCGAGGCGAGCCGCAGCGACCAGCAGCCACGTGCTCACCGTGATCAGTACACCGGCACCAACGAGGTGTACAGCGACCAGAACGATCGGCAGGTCGGTGAAGTACTGGACGAATCCAATCGTGCCCTGGGCCAGCTCGACGGCGAGCAGGATGAGCGCGAGCTTTCGCAGCCCTGCACGCAGAACAACACAGAGCCACAGGGTCAGGGCGACCAAGACGTACACGGACGCGGCGTGCACATGACTCATCACCTGCGGGTCGATGCCGTTGCGTGGCGAATCGGTGTCGCCGGCGTGTGGCCCGCTGCCGGTGACGATCGTTCCGAGGTAGACCACAACCCACATCGCGGCATAGGTCGCCACGATCGGCATCATGTGTGCCCGCGTTCCCATCAGACCACCACGGACCCGCACGAGCAGCACGGTTGACACGGCAATCAGACCCATCGAGAGGATCAGGTGAAGTGACACGACCCACGGGTTGAGGTCGGTCAGCACGCTGATTCCGCCGATCACCGCCTGGAACGGAATCCCCAGTGCACCGATCAGGGCGAGTCGCCGCATCACACTGGTCCCATCAGACCAACGCCAGACCGCGACCAGAGCAGCGACCACCACGATCACCAGCACGTACGTCAGCATGCGGTTGCCGAACTCGATGGCGCCGTGCATGCCTAGGGCGCGATGAGGGACGAAGGAGTCCTCGGTGCACTTGGGCCAGGTCGGACAGCCGAGGCCGGATCCGGTGAGTCGCACCAGTCCACCCGTGAGCACGATCAGGACATTGGCTGTGAGTGCGGCCCACACCCAACGTTCGACCGAGCCGCGATCGGGCTCACGGATGCTGGCCAGAAGGCTCATGTCGTCACTCCCACTTGAATGTCTTGGACACGCCCAGCCCGCAGCACACGGCCCACATCAGCAGCACGACGACCGGGAACGAGCCCGGACCGTGCCCGGAGAACGTGTCGCGCAGGCCTTCGCCGAGGGCGCCGGAGGGCAACAGCTGAAGGGCGTGGCTGGCTGCTTCGGGATAGCGGCTCAGCGGCACGATGAGACCGCCTCCGACCAGCAGCAGGACATAGACGAGGTTGGCGACAGCCAGCGTGGCCTCGGCACGCAGCACCCCGGCGATCAGCAGCCCCAGCGACCCGAACGCTGCCGTACCGAGAACCACGAGGAGCAGACCCTGTGCCACGGCGACCGCGCCGGCATGGGGTTCCCATCCGAGCATCAGCGCGACCCCGGACAGGATCGCGAGCTGGACGATCTCGATGATGGCGATCGCACCGATCTTGCCCACCAGGAGCCCCCACCGCGGCAACGGCGACGCACCCAAGCGCTTGATCACCCCATAGCGACGCTCAAATCCAGTGGCGATGGCGAGCGAGGTGAACGATGTCGACAACACCGCGAGCGCCAGAATTCCGGGTGTGATGATGTCGATCGTGCGGCCGGCACCGAGATCGACGATCTTGTCGGAGCGCGTTCCGAGGATCAACAGCATGAGGGGGATGACCAGGGTCAGGAGCAGCTGCTCACCGTTGCGCGACAGCAGTCGCAGCTCCATCGAGATCTGCGATCGCAACATCGCCGAACGCGTTGCGGCACCGGGTCGGGGTGACAGGTCGAGAACGCTCATCGCAGGGCCTTCCCGGTCAGCTCCAGGAATCGATCCTCGAGGGTCTGCCGCTCGACAAGGACCGAGTCGGTCAGCACGCCCTGGCTGGCGCACCATGCACTGAAGGTCGCCAACAACGCAGGATCAACGCGCCCAGCAATGACATAAGAGCCGGGCGCCACCTCGTCGACCTTGGTGTCGTCCGGGAGCGCAAGCATCAGGCTCTGGACATCAATCCCGGCACGGGCCGTGAAACGGACCGTGTTCTGCGCTCCGGAGGCAGCCAGAGCGTGGGGAGTGCCCGATGCGATGACCTGCCCCTCGTCGATGATGTGCACGACGTCAGACAACACCTCGGCCTCGTCCATGAAATGCGTCGTGAGGACGACCGTGACGCCACTGGACCGCAGTTCGCTGATCAGCTCCCACGTCGACCGGCGGGCCTGTGGGTCCAGCCCGGCTGTGGGCTCGTCCAGGAACAACAGCTCCGGGCGCCCCACGATGGCCATCGCCAAGCTCAAACGCTGCTGCTGGCCACCAGACAGCCGTCGATATGGCGTGCGGCCGTAGGACTGCATGCCGAGCCGCTCGATCAGCAGGTCGACGTCAAGTGGATGAGAATGCAAGCTGGCCATGTGGCGCAGCATCTCGTGGGCGCGTGACCCGGACCAGGCACCGCCGGACTGCAACATGACGCCGACGCGCGGTCGCAGCTGGTGGGCGTCGGCGATCGGGTCGAGGCCCAGGACTCGCACGGTCCCGGCCTGTGGACGGCGAAATCCTTCGCAGGTCTCGATCGTCGTGGTCTTGCCTGCCCCATTGGGGCCGAGGATCGCCGTGACGGTGCCGGACTCGACCGTCAGGTTCAGGCCGGCGACGGCCGTCACCGATCCGTACGTCATCACAAGGTCGACGACCTCGACGGCGGGCACGTCTCTCACCGGCTCAGTCACCCGCTCAGTGTAGGTGCGCCCCTGTCGCCACCCGTTCTAGGCTGTCGCCATGGATCTTCCCGTGATGCCGCCGGTGCGGCCGATGCTCGCCAAGTCGGTCAAAGGTGTTCCGGCTCAGGACTCGATCGAGGGTGGTCTGTCATATGAGCCCAAGTGGGATGGCTTTCGGTGCATCGTCTTCCGAGACGGAGATGAGGTCGTGCTGGCAAGCCGCTCCACGAAGGAGCTGACCCGCTACTTTCCCGAGGTCGTGGAAGCGGTCAGATCAGAGCTTCCGGATCGCATCGTGTTGGACGGTGAGATATTCCTCGCGATCGATGGGCGGCTGGAGTTTGACGCACTCTCGCAGCGGATCCACCCTGCCGACTCGCGCGTACAGATGCTGGCAACCTCGACACCTGCATCCTTCGTCGGATTCGACCTGCTCGCACTGGGCGACGAGTCGCTGATGGACGAGCCGTTCGCAGTACGCCGCGCCCGTCTGGAGGAGGCCCTGGCAGAGGCCCAAGCCCCGATACACGTCACCCGTACGACCACGGATGCTTCCGAGGCCGAACGGTGGTTCAACACTTTCGAGGGCGCAGGACTCGATGGCGTGGTGGCGAAAGCCTTGGCCAAGCCGTATGCACCGAATGGCCGCACGATGCTCAAGATCAAGCACGCCAGGACCGCAGACGTCGTGGTGGCTGGCTACCGACTTCACAAGACCTCGACCGCCGAGCGACCCCTTCTCGGCTCGCTCCTGCTGGGTCTGTACGCCGACAACGGCGATCTGCAGCACGTTGGCGTCGCTGCATCGTTCACCGAGTCGCGTCGAGCGGAGCTGGTCGCCGAGCTTGCACCGCTGGTCGTCGACACGGCAGATCATCCGTGGGGCAAGTGGCAGGACGCGGACGCCCAAGCCGGCTCCCGGCTGCCCGGCGGACAAAGCCGGTGGACCGGCACCAAGGACCTGTCGTTCGTCACCCTCGATCCCAGCCGGGTCGCCGAGGTCGGATACGAGCACATGGAAGGTTCGCGATTCCGGCATACGGCACAGTTCAAGCGCTGGCGGCCCGATCGCGAGCCCCACTCATGCACCTACGCGCAGCTCGAAGAGGTCGCGAAGTACGACCTTGCCTCGATCCTGGAGTAGGACATGACCACCAGGAGCAGACGATGAGCATGGCGGATGCCGAGCGGTTCCATCCCGAATCCATCGGCGAGTGGCACGACTGGTTGGCGCAGAACCATCAGCGCGCGGACGGTGTGTGGCTGGTGCTGTGGCGCCGCGAGTCCGGACGTACCGTGCTCGACTACGAGGAGACGGTGCTCGAGGCGCTGTGCTTCGGCTGGATCGACTCCACGACCAAGAAGATCGACGACGAGCGCCGGATGATGTGGTTCGCTCCGCGATCACCGCGCAGTGGTTGGGCCAGGACCAACAAGGCTCGCGTGGAGATGCTGGAGGCCGCCGGACGTATGCAGCCGGCCGGTCGCGCCCTGATCGATGCGGCGCAGGCCAACGGGATGTGGACCGTCCTCGACGACGCCGAGGCCGGCATTGAACATCCGTGGCTGACCGAGCGCCTCGACGCCGATCGGTCAGCCCGGGAGGCGTGGGATGCCCTCTCTGCCAGCACTCGCAAGTTCCACCTGACCCAGCTGGCGATGGCCAGGCAGGAAGCCACGAAGCGATCCCGCATCGACGCGATCATCTCGGCCATCACCGGCGGCTGATCTAGGTGTCGCTGCGCGCCTTGCTCGGCTGTACGCGCTTGGGCTCTCCCGGCATCTTGGGGTACTCCGGGGGATAGGGCATCTCCGTCGGATCGGCGTCCCACCACTCCAGCAGGGTGTCGAGGGAGTGCTCGACGTCGTCGATCGCGCCCACGCATCGCCGTCGCGCTGCGAGCTTGGCCGGAACGGTGTGCAGCGTGAACTCGCGCGGATCGGTCAGCCCAGCGAGCTCGTCCCACGTGACCGGCGTCGAGACGGTCGCCCCGGGGTCGGCCGCAGGCTGTAGGCCGAGGCGATCGTGCGGTCACGACAGTTCTGGTTGAAGTCGACGAAGACGTTGTCGCCGCGTTCCTCCTTCCACCACTTGGTGGTGACGCCGTCGGTACGCTGCTCGAGCTCGCGGGCGAACGCGATGGCCGCGTGGCGGACCTCGGTGAACGTCCATTTCGGCGCAATGCGGGCGTACACATGGATGCCGCGCTTGCCACTGGTCTTGGCGAATGCCGCGATGCCGGCCTCGGCGAACAGCTCACGCGCAACGGCGGCCACCCTGACGGCGTCGGCGAATGTCGCCGAGCCAAACGGATCGAGGTCGATCCGCAACTCGTCAGGTCGGTCGTTGTCGCTGCGTCGAGTCGGCCATGGGTGGAAGGTGATGGTCCCCATGTGGGCGGCCCACGCCGCCACGGCGATCTCGGTCATGCAGATCTCGTCAGCCGGTCGACCGGAAGGGAACAGGATGCGCGTGCTCTCGACATACGGGGGAGCGCCTCGCATCATCCGCTTTTGATAGAACGCATCGCCGTGACTGTCCGCACGGGTCGACATGACCATGCCCTCGCGCACGCCCTTGGGCCAGCGCTCCAGAGCAACCGGTCGGTCGCGCAACGCCCGCATCAGTCCGTCGGCAACTGCGACGTAGTACTCCGCGACCATCACCTTGGTGACTTCCGCCGAGAAGTCGGTGGCCTCATAGATGACCCGTGTCGGGCTGGAGACCCGCACGGATCTCCCACCAGCGTCGATCTCGACCGCATCTGATGCCATGTGCACACCTTAGAACGGGCGACACGTGGACCTGCCATGACCGACGACTGGCGCCTTGACTAGTTTGAGGCCCATGTTCACATCGCTCGGCCGCTATGTCGCCCGTCACCCTTGGCAGATCATCGTCGGCTGGATCGTCATGGCAGCGATCGTGATCCTCACGGCTCCCAAGCTCACGTCCACGACGGACGAGGCGGAGTTCCTGCCGGGCCACTACGAGTCGATCAAGGCGATCGACGTCCAGACCACGGCGTTCCCGAACCGAACCGACATCGGCGCGATCATCGTGTTCGACCGCTCGGACGGTGAGCCGCTGACCGCAGCCGACTCCGCCGACGTCGAACAGATCGCCCAGTCGCTGAACAGCATGGACATCGCCCAGTTCGGGCCCATCGTCGCCGCGCCACCCTCGGACAACAAGCTCGTGCAGACCGCGATCGTCAGTCTCGCCAAGGACGCAGATCCGTTGGGTACGGAGATCCTCGACAGCGCCAAAGAACTGCGCGCCGAGCTCAAGCCGTTGGTAGCCGGCACAGATCTGAACGCGGGCACGACCGGGTCGGTGCCGCAGAGCCTGGACCAACAGGAATCCACTGCCGATGCCTTGGTCATCGTCGGCATCGCGACCATCTTGTTGATTCTCACCCTGCTGCTGCTGATCTTCCGAAGCCCGATCATCGCGCTCCTGCCGATTGCCGTCGTCGCGGTGGTGTCGCAGATCGCCACGGGTCTCATCGCCTTCGCCAATGATGCGTTCGATCTCAAGGCGGACAGCTCGATCGAGGTGATTCTCCTCGTGGTCCTGTACGGCATCGGTACCGACTACATCTTGTTCTTCCTTTTCCGCTACCGCGAATACCTCCGCAAGGGGTTCGACAGCAAGCAGGCCGTCGAGATCGCCATCGAGCGTGCAGGAGAGGCCATCACGTCCGCCGGTGGCGCGGTCATCGTGGCGTTCATGGCGCTGATCTTGTCGACGCTCAGCATCTTCCGCTCGATCGGACCGGCCCTGGCCATCGCAGTGGCGGTCACGGTGCTGGCGTCTCTGACGCTGGTTCCGGCCATCGTCTCGTTGCTCGGCACCAAGGTGTTCTGGCCGTCGAAGGCATGGAAGGTCGAGCCCAAGGGTGCGCGGTTCGCAGCGTCGGTGAGTCGCTCGGCCGCCATCCGGCGCGCTACGCGATCGCCTCGGGTCTCGTGCTCGCGTCTCTCGCCGTGTTCGCACTCGGCTTCAAGCCGACCTTCGACCTTGGCGACACTGGCTCATCCAGTACGGCGGAGTCTTCGGTCGCGCTCAAAACCCTCCAGAAGGGGTTGCCGCCCGGAGCGACCGATCCGACAGCTGTCTTCCTGCAGAGCAAGGACGGATCGCCGCTCGACGCTGCCGAGGTGGCGACCTACGGCACAGACCTGGCCAAGGCCAAGGGGATCGCGCAGGTCTCACCCGCGACCCTGTCGGCCGACAAGTCGACGGCGGTCTACACCGCCATCCTCGACACCGATCCGTCCTCAGACGAAGCCATGGCCAATGTCAAGGGCCCCATTCGTACGACGGCGCACGACGCCGCACCAGACGGCACCCAAGCCCTCGTCGGCGGCACGACCTCGGTGTTCGTCGATATGCAACGGGCAATGAATCGGGACTACTCGGTCGTGTTTCCTGTCGCCGCCGTGATCATCATGGTGATCCTCGCTCTGCTGCTCCGCAGCCTCGTGGCGCCCTGGTACCTGATGGCCTCAGTGGGTCTCGGTTTCGGCGCAACACTCGGCTCAGCCGTCTTGGTGTTCCAGCACGTGCAGGGCAAGGACGGCTTGATCTTCATCCTGCCGATCTACATCTACCTGTTCGTCGTGGCCTTGGGCACTGACTACAACATCTTGATGATTGCCCGCTTGCGCGAGGAGGCACGCGAGGGCAAGAGCTCTCGTGAGGCGGCATCACAGGCTGTGCGGCACGCTGGTCCCACAGTGGCCGCCGCGGGTCTGATCCTCGCCGGCACCTTCGCTTCGTTGATGTTGGGCGGGAACTCACTGCTCGTGTCGATGGGATTTGCGATCTCGTTCGGCATCTTCGTGTCTGCATTCGTGATGGCGATGTTCTTCACCCCAGCGCTGACCGCGCTGGTCGGACATGCGGCCTGGTGGCCCGGACATGGGGACGAGACTGCGGAGGAAAAGGCCGCCCGCATCGGGTAAGGCTCACCTTCGTTGAAAGCGCTTGGTGAATAAAGGCACACTTGTCTTGTGAAATACACCGGGCAGGACGACGTGGCGCTGGCAGACATGCCCAGCGACGACGCCCCCACCCGTGAGCGCGTGGCCACCACGATCCTCGAGCATGGACCGTCGACGGCAGCCGATCTGGCCCAACAGCTGCACCTGACGCCCGCTGCCGTACGCCGCCATCTCGAGCATCTGCTCGCCGAAGGCGTTCTCATGACCCGCGACCAGCGCGTCGTGGGCCAGCGTGGACGCGGTCGTCCGGCCAAGGTCTACGTCATCACTGACTCCGGGCGCGACCACTTCAAGCACGCGTACGACGAGCTCGCCGCCGGAGCCCTGCGCTACCTCAAGGAGACCGGGGGAGACGACGCCGTGATGGCGTTCGCCCGACACCGGCTGACCGATCTCGAGGATCGCTACCGCCCGCTGCTCGCCCTGGCCGCACCAGACCAGCGTGCGCACGTGCTCGCTGACGCCCTCAGCGAAGATGGCTACGCCGCTTCGGTGGGAAACACCCCCGCTGGCACCCAGATGTGCCAGAACCACTGCCCGGTCGCCCACGTGGCCGAGGAGTTCCCCCAGATGTGCGAGGCCGAGACCGAGATGTTCGCGCGTCTCCTCGGCACCCACGTACAACGACTTGCGACGATCGCCCACGGCGACGGCGTGTGCACGACCCACTTGCCCCACACAGCTCCAACCGCAGAGAGGTTGCCCTCATGACGACAACGTCAGAGACGCCCAACGCCATCGAAGAAGCCAATCCAGGCCTCAAGGACGTCGGCCGCTACGAGTTCGGCTGGTCCGACAAGACCGACGCCGGCGCCACGTCCCAGCGGGGATTGAGCGAGGCCGTAGTTCGCAACATCTCCTCGCTCAAGAACGAGCCCGAGTGGATGCTCGACCTGCGCCTGAAGGGCCTCAAGCTCTTCGGACGCAAGCCCATGCCGACTTGGGGATCGGACCTCAGCGGCATCGACTTCGACAACATCAAGTACTTCGTGCGTTCGACCGAGAAGGTCGCCGCGACGTGGGACGACCTGCCCGACGACATCAAGAACACCTACGACCGTCTTGGCATCCCCGAGGCCGAGAAGCAGCGCCTCGTCTCCGGTGTCGCCGCCCAGTACGAGTCCGAAGTCGTCTACCACTCGATTCGTGAGGATCTCGAGGAGCAGGGCGTGCTCTTCCTCGACACCGACACGGCCCTGCGCGAGCAGCCCGAGCTGTTCAAGGAGTACTTCGCGACGATCATCCCGGTCGGCGACAACAAGTTCTCTGCGCTCAACTCGGCCGTGTGGTCAGGTGGCTCGTTCATCTACGTCCCGCCGGGAGTGCACGTCGACATCCCGTTGCAGGCCTACTTCCGCATCAACACCGAGAACATGGGCCAGTTCGAGCGCACGCTGATCATCGTCGACGAGGGTGCCTACGTGCACTACGTCGAGGGCTGCACCGCGCCGATCTACTCCAGCGACTCGTTGCACTCGGCCGTTGTCGAGATCATCGTCAAGAAGGGCGGCCGTTGCCGCTACACGACGATCCAGAACTGGTCCAACAACGTCTACAACCTCGTCACCAAGCGGGCTGTCTGCGAAGAGGGCGCCACGATGGAGTGGGTCGACGGCAACATCGGCTCCAAGGTCACCATGAAGTACCCCGCGGTCTACCTCATGGGTGAGCACGCCCGTGGCGAGACGCTGTCAATTGCCTTTGCCGGCGAAGGCCAGCACCAGGACGCCGGAGCCAAGATGGTGCACGCCGCGCCCAACACCTCCAGCTCGATCCTGAGCAAGTCGGTGGCCCGCAACGGTGGACGCACGTCCTATCGCGGCCTCCTGCAGGTGCTCGAAGGTGCCGAAGGCTCAGCCAGCACGGTCAAGTGCGACGCACTCCTGGTCGACCAGATCAGCCGCTCCGACACCTACCCGTACGTCGACGTCCGCGAGGACGACGTGACCCTGGGCCACGAGGCGACCGTCTCCAAGCTCAGTGACGACCAGCTCTTCTACTTCATGTCGCGAGGCATGGAGGAGGACGAAGCCATGGCGATGATCGTCCGCGGCTTCGTCGAGCCCATCGCGCGCGAGCTCCCGATGGAGTACGCACTCGAGCTCAACCGCCTCATCGAACTTCAAATGGAGGGAGCAGTCGGATGACGACCTCGCTTCAAACTCCTACCGGAGAGGCAATCCAAGACGTGTCCAAGGCTTTGGAGTTGTCCCGGTTGAATCCCACCTGCACCCGGAGGGGTCGTTCGACCTCGCCGACCACGAGGTGCCCACTGGCATGGAGGAGATCTGGCGGTTCACGCCGCTCAAGCGCCTCCGCGGCCTGCACCAGGACACCCCGCTCGACGGTGACGACTTCAAGCTCGAGGTCGATGCCGCTGAAGGTGTCAGCGCCGTCTCGGTTCCTGCTGCCGACTCCACGCGCGGAGTCTCGGGCTACGTGCCCGTCGATCGCGTGTCAGCACGCGCCTGGGAAGCTGCCCAGTCAGTCTTCGAGGTCACGATCCCTGCCAACGCCGAGATCGCTGACCCGACGACGATCCGCCTGCACGGCGGTGGCCTGGAGAAGGCCGGCGCCGGACACCTACTCGTACGCGCCGGAGCGTTCAGCAAGGCTGTCGTCATCGTCGACTACGACGGTTCGGCCACCTGGGCCGAGAACATCGAGGTCGTGCTCGAGGACGGCGCCCAGCTGACGTTCGTGACGGTCCAGGACTGGAATGACGACAGCGTCCACGTCGTCACCCAGCACGCCAGGGTCGGCCGCGACGCTTCACTGCGCCACATCGCGGTTTCGCTCGGCGGAGATGTCGTACGCGCCAGCACCTCGGCCGACTACATCGGCACCGGCGGCAGCGTCGAGATGCTCGGCGTCTACTTCGCCGACGAGGGCCAGCACATCGAGCACCGCCTGTTCGTCGACCACACGGCACCGCGTACCAAGAGCAACGTCGAGTACAAGGGCGCACTGCAGGGCAAGGGCGCGCACACGGTCTGGATCGGCAACGTGCTGATCCGCAAGGAGGCCGAAGGCATCCTGACGTACGAGTCGAACGACAACCTCGTGCTGACCGACGGCGCCAAGGCCGACTCAGTCCCCAACCTCGAGATCGAGACCGGGGAGATCGAGGGCGCCGGACATGCGTCCACGACCGGCCGCTTCGATGATGAGCACTTGTTCTACCTGCAGAGCCGCGGCATCGAGGAAGAAGAAGCGCGCCGACTCGTCGTGCACGGCTTCTTCAACGACATCATCCGCCGCATCGGCGTGCCCGCCCTCCAGGAGCGCCTCATCGCGTCCATCGAAGAGGAGCTGGCCGAGCACGTAGGACGCATCGGATGACCTACGTCAAGGCCGCTGCGTTCGCTGACGTCCCGGACGGGGGAGTCCTCGCCGTCGAGATCGACGGTCAGGAAGTCGCCCTAGTGCGTGACGGCGACGACGTCTACGCGCTGCGTGACGAGTGCTCGCATGCGTCGATCCCATTGTCCGAGGGTGACGTCGAAGGCTGCGAGATCGAGTGCTGGCTGCACGGCTCGCGCTTCGACGTTCGCACTGGAAAGCCCGTCAATCTTCCGGCCACCGAAGCCGTACCCACCTACCCCACCCAGATCGAGGGCGACACCGTCCTGGTCGATCTGGCCACCAACAGGAGCTGAACGCACATGGCAACGCTTGAGATCAAGGACCTGCACGTCTCGGTCACCACCGAGGAAGGCGAGAAGGAGATCCTCAAAGGCGTCGACCTCACCGTCAAGTCCGGCGAGGTGCACGCAATCATGGGCCCCAACGGCTCTGGCAAGTCGACTCTGGCCTATTCGATCGCAGGTCACCCCAAGTACAACGTGACCGGCGGATCGGTCACGCTCGACGGTGTCGACATCTTGGCGATGACGGTCGATGAGCGTGCGCGCGCCGGCATGTTTCTCGCGATGCAGTACCCCGTCGAGGTTCCCGGCGTGTCAGTCGCCAACTTCCTGCGTACCGCCAAGACGGCCATCGACGGCGAGGCGCCCAAGCTCCGCACGTGGATCAAGGACGTCAACGAAGCGCTCGAGCGGGTCACTCTCGACAAGGAGTTCGCCCAGCGCAACGTCAACGAGGGATTCTCCGGTGGCGAGAAGAAGCGCCACGAGATCGCTCAGCTCGAGCTGCTCAACCCGAAGTTCGCAGTGCTCGACGAGACCGACTCCGGCCTCGACATCGATGCCCTGCGGGTCGTCTCCGACGGCGTCAACCGCTACAGCGCCCAGGGTGACCGTGGCGTGCTGCTGATCACGCACTACACACGCATCCTGCAGTACATCAAGCCCGACTACGTCCACGTCTTCGTGGCCGGCCGAGTCGCCGAGCAGGGTGGACGCGAACTGGCTGATCAGCTTGAGGCCAACGGCTACGACAAGTACGTCAAGGCGGCTGCTTCAGCGTGACCGCAGTCGAGAGCACGACCTAGACCGACGTCGCAAGGATCCGGGCGGACTTCCCGATCCTTGGTCGTCGCCTGGCCGGCGACGTGCCGTTGGTCTATCTCGACAGCGCCAACACCTCGCAGAAGCCAGAGAGCGTGATTCGCGCTGTCGACGACCACTACCGGCTGCACAATGCCAATGTCGCCCGGGCGATGCATCAGCTCGGCGGCGAGGCGAGCGAGGCGTTCGAGGCGGCGCGTGACAAGGTCGCCGGATTCATCGGTGCGCCGAGCCGTGACGAGGTGGTGTTCACCAAGAACGCCTCCGAGGCGCTCAATCTCGTCGCCCGGGTGCTGGGTGACAGCGGTCGTATCGGCCAGGACCACGAGATCGTGATCACCGAGATGGAGCACCACTCCAACATCGTGCCGTGGCAACAGCTGTCACAGCGTACGGGTGCCACGTTGCGTTGGTTCGGTGTCACCGACGAAGGTCGCCTCGACCTGACCGACATCGACAAGTTGATCACCGAACAGACTGCCGTCGTCTCGGTCACCTGGGTCTCCAACATGCTCGGCACCATCAACCCGCTCGACGCGATCATCGCCAAGGCACACTCGGTCGGTGCGCTGGTCGTCGTCGACGCTTCGCAGGCTGTTCCGCAGCTGCCGGTCGACGTCGCGGCACTGGGCGCCGACTTCGTCGCGTTCACGGGACACAAGATGGTCGGCCCGACCGGTATCGGCGTTCTGTGGGGTCGGTACGACCTGCTCGCCGAGCTGCCGCCATTCCTCGGCGGTGGCGAGATGATCGAGACCGTGACGATGGGGTCGTCGACGTACGCGCCGCCGCCTTCGCGATTCGAGGCCGGCACACCACCCATCGCCCAGGCCGTGGGCCTCGGCGCAGCGGTCGACTACCTCACCTCGATAGGCATGGCCAATGTCGCCGCCCATGAGCAGGAGATCACGGCATACGCGCTTGCGGCGATGCAGGAGATCGATGGACTCCAGATCGTCGGACCCAAGACGCCCGTCGACCGTGGGGGAGCGGTGAGCTTCACGCTTGGCGACATCCACCCGCATGACGTGTCGCAGCTGCTCGACTCCAAAGGCGTCGCGGTACGCGCAGGGCACCACTGTGCCAAGCCGGCACACCAACGTTTTGGCGTGCAGTCGACCACGCGGGCGTCGTTCTACCTCTACACGACGACACTGGAAATTGATGCATTAGTTGAAGCGCTAGAAGCTACGAAGAAATACTTCGGAAAGTAGGTGAGCGACCGAATGTCTACCCCAAGCATGAATGTTGACTCCCTGTATCAGGACATCATCCTGGACCACTACAAACACCCGCACGGTGCAGGACTGCGCGAGCCCTTTGAGGCCGAGGTGCACCACGTCAATCCCAGCTGCGGCGACGAAATCACTCTGCGTGTCCACCTCGAAGGCGAGACCGTCGCCGATGTCTCCTACGACTCGGTCGGTTGCTCCATCAGCCAGGCGTCAGTGTCGGTGTTGAACGAGCTGGTCATCGGCAAGTCCGTCGACGAAGGCATGGCCGTGCTCGACACCTTCACTGAGCTGATGCAAGGCAAGGGCAAGATCGAGCCCAACGAGGACATCCTCGAGGACGGCATCGCCTTCGCCGGAGTCGCGCAGTTCCCTGCCCGTATCAAGTGCGCACTGCTGGGCTGGATGGCTTGGAAAGACGCCGTCGCACAAGCACTAGTCACATCACCGTCAATTAGTTCGTCAACCACAGGAGATCCCGCATGACCACTGATCACAGCGACCTGCCTGACGTCTCCACAGCTCCAAGCGGAGCAACGACCGCCGAGGACGTTCTTGAAGCGATGAAGGATGTCGTCGATCCAGAGCTCGGCATCAATGTTGTCGATCTCGGCCTCGTGTACGGCGCTGACGTCGACGAGCACTCCAACACGGTGCTCTCCATGACGCTGACCTCAGCGGCCTGCCCGCTGACCGATGTCATCGAGGACCAGACCCGGGCGGCCCTCGACGGACTGGTCAACGATTTCCGGATCGAATGGGTCTGGATGCCGCCGTGGGGCCCGGACAAGATCACCGACGACGGCCGCGAGATGCTCCGCGCCCTCGGCTTCAACATTGGTTGAGCCGAAGGCGCTCCGCGCCTGAGCGCGAAACCAGGTTGAGTGGAACGCGGCGAAGCCGCCAGGACTATCGAAACCTCGCAAGATCACTCCGGAACGCAAGCACTTCGGCGCACCAGGTTTCGATACGCTCGTCCCTCGCTACTCAACCGGCCAAGAGGGCCTCATGCCCGGTGGTTGAGTAGGGCCGAGGGACGAGGCCCGTATCGAAACCACGTGCGACGGAGTGCTCGCTCTCAGTGCTGTCTCGCACCGTGTCGAGTGGCACACCCGGCGAATGACGGGTTCTGCACGCTCAGCCCGTAGACTGCTGAGGTGCCTTTCTATCAGCGGGAATGACCTCGGCGCCTGATGCCGCCCATTCGCACACCCTGATCCGAAAGTTTCACCATGCTCACCGTCTCCAATGTGGAGCTGCGCTTCGGCGCCCGCGTCCTGATGTCCAATGTCTCGTTCCGTGTCGACAAGGGCGACAAGATCGGTCTTGTTGGTCGCAACGGCGCCGGCAAGACCACCCTGACCCGCATGCTGTCCGGCGACGGCATTCCTGCTGACGGATCGATCACCTCGACCGGCAAGATCGGCTATCTGCCCCAGGACCCGAAGTCCGGTGATCTCTCGACCACCGCTCGTGATCGCATCCTCGGTGCGCGTGGACTCGACGAAGCACTCACCGCCATGCGCAAGGCCGAGATCGACATGGGTTCGCCCGATCCAGACATCGCCGAGAAGGCCATGAAGGCCTACACGCGGGCGGATGCGACGTTCGGCGCCGGCGGCGGGTACGCCGCCGAGTCCGAGGCGGCGACGATCGCCAAGTCCCTGGGCCTGCCAGATCGTGTGCTCGAGCAGCCGTTGTCGACCCTCTCGGGCGGGCAGCGACGACGTATCGAGCTGGCGCGCATCCTGTTCTCCGACGCAGACACGCTGCTGCTGGACGAGCCCACCAACCACCTGGACGCCGACTCGGTGGTCTGGCTGCGGGGCTTCCTCAAGACATTCTCCGGAGGCATCGTGGTCATCAGCCACGATGTCGAGCTGATCGAGGAGACCGTCAACAAGGTGCTCTACCTCGACGCCAACCGCGCGACGATCGACATCTACAACATGGGGTGGAAGTCCTACATCAAGCAGCGCGAGGCTGACGAGCACCGCCGCAAGCGCGAACGCGCGATCGCGGTCAAGAAGGCCGGCGAGCTGACCAGCCAGGCCAACAAGTTCCGTGCCAAGGCCTCCAAGGCTGCCACGGCACAGCAGATGCTTCGGCGCGCTGAACAGCTCGTGTCGGGGCTGGACAACGAACGTGTCCAGGACAAGGTCGCGCACATCAAGTTCCCGAGTCCCGCACCATGTGGCAAGACACCGCTGATGGCTGAAGGACTGTCGAAGTCCTATGGCTCGCTCGAGATCTTCACCGACGTCGACCTGGCGATCGACAAGGGCAGCCGCGTCGTCATCCTGGGTCTCAACGGCGCCGGCAAGACGACATTGCTCCGCATCCTCGCGGGTGCGCTCGAGGCTGACACCGGCGACATACTGCCCGGGCACGGGCTCAAGATCGGATACTTCGCCCAGGAGCACGAGACACTCGATACCTCGCGCACGGTGCTGGAGAACATGCAGTCGAGCGCCCCGCAGCTGACCGACACCGAGGCGCGCAGCGTGCTTGGCTCGTTCCTGTTCAGCGGCGACGACGCACAGAAGCCCGCCGGCGTGCTGTCCGGCGGTGAGAAGACGCGTCTGGCCCTCGCAAGCCTGATCGTTTCGAGCGCCAACGTGCTCCTGCTCGACGAGCCCACCAACAACCTCGATCCCGCTTCACGCGAAGAGGTGCTGCGCGCCATCCGTACGTATGAGGGCGCCATCGTGCTCGTGTCGCACGACGAGGGAGCCGTCATGGCACTCGAGCCCGACCGGGTGCTGCTGCTGCCTGACGGCGACGAGGACCTCTGGTCAGACGACTACGCAGATCTCGTCAGCCTCGCCTAGGTCCGACCGAGGAAAACCAGTCGGTTGGTTCGCGGACGCTCGGTTCAACCTGTCGATGCGGTCTCGTCAGCGCGGGACTTTGACATCGAGAGTTGCGCCGCCACATCCGTTCTCGATGCGGTGATTTCAGCTTGGTTTGACCGGCTCGGACGGCTCGGCAAATCCGTCGATCCGGGTGGGGTTGCGACGCTCCTTGGCCTCCGCCCAGGCGAACCAGAACCATCCCACCGTCGCCAGCAGGGCGAAGAACCACCATTGCAGGCCCGTAGAAGAAGTGCGGGCCCTGTCCTAGCTCGGGTTTGGGCTCGACCGCGAGGGCATCGGACGCGGCAGGATCCTGAGTCTGCAGGTTGAGGTATCCGTCGGTCAGTGGGTAGGGGACGAACTCGGCCATGCCGATGCTGGAGATTGCCCGGATCTGGCCGTCGACCGGCCGGGTTGCCTGACCGCCGGCGCCATTGTTCTGCCGCAGCCAGCCCATGACGGTGACGGTTCCGGTCTGCGGAGCCGGCACGTCAGGGTTGGCGACGGTATTGGTCGTCGTGATCCAGCCACGATCGACCAGCACGGCCGTCCCGTCGGCCATCACCAGCGGGGTGACAACGTCGACGCCCGGTGCCCGGTCACGGGTCGTGAACTTGACGGTCACCTGGTGGGCGAGGTCGTACGTTCCAGTGGCCGTGACCCGGGTCCACTCTGTCGAATCGTCGACCTTCTTGCCTGGTGGTAGCGCCGCGGCGAGGTCGACGGTGCGGACTTGAAGTGCGCGGAAATGACCTTGTTCTGCGCGAGACGGTGATCGAGGCGATGGAACTGCCACATTCCGAGCTGGATGCACACGCCCGAGAGCAGGATCACGAATAGGGCGAAACCGATCCAGCGAAAACTCAGCAGGAAGCGGTACACACCATGACGGTAGTTGAATCGTCCAACGGTGGCGCTGCGGGGTCGTCAGTCGCACCTAGGATGGGCTCATGGAGCTGATCGACAGTCACGGGCGGATTGCCACCGACCTGCGCGTGTCACTGACCGATCGGTGCAATCTTCGCTGCCAGTACTGCATGCCGGCCGAAGGACTCGACTGGATGCCCACCGATGAGACCCTCACCGATGACGAGCTCATCCGACTGATCACCATCGGTGTCGAGATGCTGGGGGTGCGCGATGTGCGCTTCACCGGTGGCGAACCGCTGCTGCGACGTGGGCTGCCGGCGATCGTCGCCGCGACCAAGGCACTGCCGTCCAACCCTCGTACGGCGATGACCTCCAACGGGCTTGGGCTCAGACGCACGGCTCAGGCCCTTGCCGATGCGGGCCTCGATCGAGTGAACATCAGTCTCGACACGACCGACGCCGAGACCTTCCTGAAGATCACTCGACGCGACCGCCTTTCGGACGTTGTCGACGGACTCGAGGCGGCTTCAGCCGCCGGGCTCGCCCCAGTCAAGGTCAACGCCGTCCTGCTCCGTGGAATCAACGATCTCGAGGCGCCTGACCTGCTGCGCTGGTGCATGAAGCATGGCTACGAGCTGCGCTTCATCGAACAGATGCCCCTCGACGCGCAGCACGGCTGGAACCGCGAGGCGATGGTGACGGCCGACGAGACGCTGTCTCTGCTCCAGCAGCACTTCACGCTCACTCCTGTCGGCGACCGGGGCTCGGCGCCCGCGGAAACCTTCCAGATCGACGACGGCCCGCACACGGTTGGCATCATCGGCTCGGTCACCCGTCCGTTCTGTGGTGACTGCAACCGCGTACGACTGACGGCCGACGGTCAGATCATGAACTGCCTGTTCGCCCGCGAGGAATCAGATCTCCGGGCGGCGTTGCGCGGGGGAGCGAGCGATGTCGAGATCGCCGAACGCTGGGTTGCGGCCATGGCGACCAAGCTCCCCGGTCACGGCATCAACGATCCGACCTTCTTGCAGTCCACGCGACCCATGTCGTCGATCGGCGGCTAGAGCGCCACGTTCTCCAGCCAGAAGCCCCGGGCGTCGAGGAACTTGCGCAGCGTCTCGGCGTGCTCGTCACAGGCGAGCCAGACCTTGCGGCGGTCGGGCGTGTGGATCTTGGGGTTGTTCCACAGCACTTGGTGAGCGCGTCGTCGCCACAGCCTTTGGCCGAGCAGACGAGTCGCTCAGTCATCAAGCTGTGTCGGTCGCGGCGCCTCGATGGCCTTCTCGGGGCCGAACACCGACGGTCCGGAACCACGCTTGCGTACACCCGCGTTGGCGAGGATCACCGAGGTGTAGGGCAGCAGCAGGGCCGCACCCACAGAGGACCCAGCGAAGCCAGCCGTCAGCGATGATCGCGCCGACGAAGCAAGCCGTACGGATGGCCATCGAGATCGCATAGCGCTTCTCACGGCCACCGATGTCGTCACTGTGTGACGTCGCGGCAGTCGTGATCGAGTAGACCTGCTGCTTGCGGGGCTGAACGGGTTCGGGTCTCACACCTCCAGAGTACGTCGCGCGGCCAGAGTGCATGATGTGAGTATGAGCAACCGCACCTATCGCATCAGTGAAATCGTCGGCACGTCGTCCGAAGGCATCAGCGAGGCCGTCGACAACGGGATCGAGCGGGCCGGCCAGACGCTGCGCCACCTCGACTGGTTCGAGGTCACCGGCATTCGTGGCCAGATCACCGACACCGACGTCTCTCACTACCAGGTCACCATGAAGATCGGCTTCCGCCTCGAAGACGATGAGTAGGCCGGACTGCGCCCGGCCATGAACTCAGGTGGTGTCGTGGTCAGCCAGGTCGGCGGCTTCGACTTCCTCGCGAGTGATGCCGAGCAGGTAGATGATCGCGTCGAGGTACGGCACGTTGACCGACGTACGAGCCTGGTCGCGTACGACCGGCTTGGCATTGAACGCGATGCCCAGACCTGAGGCGGCCAGCATGTCGAGGTCGTTGGCCCCGTCACCGATGGCCACTGTGTTGCGGACCGGTATGCGCGCCTCCTCGGCGAATCGGCGCAGCGCCTCGGCCTTGCCTGCGCGGTCGACCACATCTCCGACGATGCGCCCACTGAGCTTCCCGTCGACCACTTCGAGCTCGTTGGCGGTGAAGTAGTCGACGCCCAGCTCGGCGGCGATGCGCTCGATGATCTGCGTGAATCCGCCGCTGACCAGTGCAAACCGGTAGCCAAGACGCTTGAGCGTGCGGATCATGGTGCGCGCACCGGGCGCATACACGAGCGCGTCGTAGACGTCGCCGAGCACCGCCTCGTCGACGCCCTCCAACAACTTGACCCGGGCGGCCAGCGAGTCGGCGAAATCGAGCTCACCGTTCATCGCTGAGTTCGTGATCGACGCCACCTCGGACTCACACCCAGCGTGGGCCGCGATCATCTCGATCACCTCACCCTGGATCAGGGTGGAGTCGACATCCATCACGACCAGGCGTTGCGCATGACGCAAGATGCCGTTCTCCTGGACTGCGATGTCAACGCCCTGCTCATAGGCCACCGCGGCCAGGTCGGCCTGGAGCAGGTCTGGGTCGGCCCCGGAGACTTCCATGCGGATTGCCGTCACGGGGTAGCGCGCCATCCGCACGATGCGGTCGATGTTGCCACCGTCGTCCTTGATGCGCGCCGCAAGCGCAGCCATGGCCGCTGGTCGCAGCGGAGCACCCAGCACCACGACCTGCGAGCGACCAACACGGCGGGGCCGGTTGTCGCCCGTGCCGTACTCGACTGACACATCCAGCCCGAATGCCTCACCGACGGCGCGAACGGTGCGCTCGAGCCCGTCGCGGTCCTGCGGGATCGTGAGCAGAGCGCTGAGGATGAGTCGTCCGCGCACCACCAGCTGCTCGACGTCGATCACCTCGACGTCGAATGCGGCCAGATCGTCGAACAGGCGCGTGGTGACACCGCTCTGGTCGCTTCCCGTGAGGGTCACCAGAACAGTCGGGTCAGTTAGGTGCAGCGCTGGTACGTGCTCGGTCATCGCCCCTGAGGCTATCGCTCGCGTCCACCGTGCTCGCGATAGGTTGACTGCACGGCGATCCACGATGACCAGGAGAGTGCATGCGGGCTGCGTTCGAGCTCTCGAAGGTGACTGTGACGCGCCCGGGCAAGACACTGCTCGACCGGGTCAGCTGGACGGTCAACGAAGGTGAACGTTGGGTCGTGCTCGGACCCAACGGCGCCGGCAAGACCACACTGATGCAGGTCGTCGGCACGACTCTCTTCCCGACATCGGGGAAGGTGAAGGTGCTGGGCAACAAGCTCGGCAAGGTCGACGTGTTCGAGCTGCGCACCCGCATCGGTCACACCAGCACTGCTGTCGCCGATCAGATCCCGCCGACCGAGTCGGTCCGCGACACGGTTCTCTCGGCCGCATACGCGGTGTTGGGTCGTTGGCAGGAGGAGTACGACGAGGAAGACTTCGATCGGGCGAGCCAGATCATGGGAGAGCTTGGGGTCCTCGGACTTGCTGACCGCACGTTCGGCACCCTGTCGGAGGGCGAGCGCAAGCGAGTGCTGATCGCACGTGCCCTGATGACCGATCCCGAGCTCCTGTTGCTCGACGAGCCGGCCGCCGGGCTCGACCTCGGCGCCCGCGAAGACCTGATCGCCAGTCTCGACGTCCTCTCAGCGTCCGACGACGCCCCGGTCCTGGTGATGGTCTCGCACCACGTCGAGGAAATTCCGATTGGCTTCACCCACGTGCTGATGCTGCGTGACGGTGCGATCGTGGCGCAGGGTCCGATCGGATCCACACTGACCGCTCAGGCTCTGGGGGCTACGTTCGGACTACGCCTTGAGCTCCAGAACGATGGTGGACGGTTCAGTGCGCATCGGGCAGCATACGGACATCGAGCAGATCGACAAGGAGACTCATCATGATCGACTGGATCACCGACCACGCGGCCGCCAGCTGGATTGGCGTGGCCGTCGTGCTCGCCATCGTTGAGATGATGAGCCTCGACCTCGTCCTGCTGATGTTCGCACTCGGCGCACTCGCCGCCGCAGTCTCTGCCGGACTCGGCGCCCCGTTCTGGGTTGCGATCCTGGTGTTCGCACTGGTCACCCTCGGTCTGTTGTTCTTCGTCCGGCCGCCGATGGTCGCCCGGTTGCACGACGGACCCACGCTTTCGACCGGCCACCAGGGCCTGATCGGCAAGTTGGCCGTGGTCTCCGAGCCGGTCGACTTCCGAGGCGGCCGGGTCAAGCTGTCCGGTGAGGTGTGGTCGGCCCGCGCCGCGACGCACGATCAATCATTTGATGCTGGCGCCGAAGTAGTCGTCACCCGGATCGACGGCGCCACTGCCGTCGTGACAACCAAGGAGTCCTGATGGATGCAGCACTAGTCGTCCTCGTCGCGCTCGCCGTACTGGCGATCGTGATCGTCTCGATGACGGTCAAGATCGTGCCCCAGGCGCGCGCAGGCATTGTCGAGCGATTCGGCAAGTACCGCACAACACTTCCGGCCGGCCTCAACATCGTGATGCCGTTCATCGACAAGGTGCGTTACATGATCGACCTGCGCGAGCAGGTCGTGTCATTCCCGCCGCAGCCCGTGATCACCGAGGACAACCTCGTCGTCTCGATCGACACCGTCATCTACTTCCAGGTCACCGATGCAGTCGCTGCGACGTACGAGATCGCCAACTACATCCAGGCGATCGAGCAGCTCACCATGACCACACTGCGAAACATCACCGGTGGCATGACTCTCGAGCACGCGCTCACCAGCCGCGACCAGATCAACGCCGGACTGCGCGGCGAGCTCGACAGCGCCACCGGCAAGTGGGGCATCCGCGTCAACCGCGTCGAGCTCAAGGGCATCGACCCGCCACCCACGATCATCGATGCCATGGAAAAGCAGATGCGTGCCGAGCGTGACAAGCGCGCCATGATCCTCACGGCCGAGGGCGACCGTCAGTCGGCCATCCTGATGGCTGAGGGCCAGAAGCAGTCAGCCATCCTCACCGCAGAGGGCAATCGCCAAGCAGCGATCCTCACCGCGCAGGCCGACCGTCAGGCGCAGATCCTCCGTGCCCAGGGCGAGGCGCAAGCCATCCAGACCGTCTTCCAGGCGATCCACGACGGCAACCCCGACCAGAAGCTGCTGTCGTACCAGTACCTCCAGATGCTGCCGAAGATTGCCGAGGGCGACAACGCCACGACGTGGATCATTCCGGCAGAGTTGACCAAGGCCCTGGGCACGCTGGGTGGCACCGTGGGCAAGATCCCGGTTGACGGCGGCGGCAGCAAGTCGCGCGTCGACTTCGACGCCCCGATCGAGGACGACGCACCCGAAGAGGGCGCGACGGCCGCTGCCGTCCAGCAGGCGCTGGACGCTGCCAAGGCCGCCGAGAGCGCAGCTCCCAGTGCCATGAGCACCGAGCCGCCGCCTGAGGCGCCCAAGCAGTAGAGGACGCCCAGTGAGACCCTCCGCGGCTGGGTCAGGTTCCACAGCATGGGTGATCCCGGCCGTGGTGACGGTGGTGGTTGGCGGACTGCTGACCCTCGTCATCACGCTCGGGTTCGGCTCGCGACCGCACCGACCGATCGTGGTCGACCCATCGGTTCTTGTCGCGGCCGAACCGGTTTCCCAGCAGATCGGGTCATCCGCATCCGGCCCGCGGGCTGCCACCACGTGGGTCCGGTCGACCTCGGCCAAGACTGGGATTGGCATCATTGCAGTCCAGGCGTATGGGGACGCCTCTTTGCGGCTCGGTCGTGAGCAACCGGGGTGTCACCTCGGCTGGACGACGTTGGCAGGGATCGGTGGCATCGAGTCGGGCCACGGCACCCATTCGGGCGCCTCGGTTCAGGCGAGTGGCGTCACGACGCACCCCATCCTTGGCCCCGCCCTCAACGGCACGAGTGGCATGGCAGCAATCCGCTCTGACGAGCAGTCAGCCAAGTGGCACGGTGACCCCAGGTGGGATCACGCAGTGGGCCCGATGCAGTTCATCCCGTCAACCTGGCGCAAGTGGGGCTCCGACGGGGACGGCGATGGCATCGCAGATCCCAACAACATCTACGACGCCGCCTACGCCGCTGGGCGCTATCTGTGCGCGTCTGGGGACGACCTGCGCACCAGCAGAGGCTGGTCGGCCGCGATCTTCTCCTACAACCACTCCAACGACTATGTGCGCAACGTGCTCGCCCGGGCAGCCCGCTACGCCTAGTGCTGGTAGGTGCCGTGGATGACGGCACGTCCGAGCGTCTTGAACGCGAGGTTGAAGCCCACCACGGCGGGTGAGGCATCGCCGTCAACCCCCAAGGTCTCCTCGCCCACAGCGTGCACGACGAAGTAGTAGCGATGGACCTGGTCGCCAGCCGGGGGAGCAGCGCCCATGAAGCTGTGGCCACCGCCGTCGTTGCGTACGTGGAATGCGTCGCCCGGCAGGGTGTCGTCCCCAGCCCCGGCTCCCGGGGCGAGATCGTTGACGTCGGCCGGGATGTCGACCGCGACCCAGTGCCAGAAGCCGGAAACGATCGGGGCGTCGGGGTCGAAGCAGGTCACGACAAACGACTTGGTGCCTTCGGGTGCGCCGCTCCAGCTGAGCTGCGGCGAGGAGTCGCCGAACTCGTTGACCTGGCCGTCATTCAGCGGTTGTCCGTCGGTCACGTCGGTGCTCGTCACGCTGAACTCGGCGACCGCCGGCAGCAGGGGATAGGGATCGGGTGTCACGGGTCGGTCAAGGTTCATGATCGCTAGGCTAGCCCGATGGCCATGATCGTACGACTGGACGATCTTGATGATCCACGCTTGCGTGATTACGTCGATCTTCGTGATGTCCAGCTCCGGCTGAAACTTGAGTCAGAGCGCGGGCTGTTCCTCGCCGAGGGTGAGAAGGTCGTACGACGTGCAGTTGAGTCGGGGCACCAGCCTCGTTCATTCCTGATGGCGCCGAAGTGGGTCGAGGCTCTGCAGGACGTGCTCGAGAGGTCTGACGCCCCATGCTTTGTGCTCGACGACGCCTCGATCGAGGCGCTGACCGGATTCCACGTCCATCGCGGGGCGCTGGCCGCCCTCGAGCGACCAGTTCTGCCCACACCGCAGGACGTGCTGGCGAACGCCCGCCGCGTGGTGGTGGTGGAGGATCTTGCCGATCACACCAATGTGGGCGCGATCTTTCGCAGCGTTGCCGCCCTCGGGTTCGACGCCGTGCTCCTGTCGCCGCGTTGTGCTGATCCGTTGTACCGCCGGGCGATCAAGGTGTCGATGGGATCGGTCTTCTGGCTTCCGTATGCACGTGTCGACGACTGGTACGCCGCACCGGAACTGCTCCGTGAAGCAGGTTTCACGACCTATGCGATGACGCTTGCTGACGATTCAGTGGCCATCGACGAGGTGCCGCACGATGTCGAACGCCTCGCGCTGATCGTCGGTTCGGAGGGGCACGGACTCAGCTCGCGCTGGGAAGAGTCGGCCGATCATCGTGTGACGATCCCGATGTCCGCCGACATCGACTCCCTGAATGTCGCATCGTCGGTTGCCGTCGCGTGCTGGGAACTGCGTCAGCCGCGCTCGATGGGTGCGTCTTCGACCAAGACGGTGACAGGCCAGTCGTCGGGGTAGTTGTCAGCCAGCTCTTGGTGCTGCTTGTGCAGCTTGCGACGGGCCCGGTCAGGCAGCCGGTCGCCGAAAACGGTGCCGAACAGATGGTCTGTCTCGTGCTGCAGACAGCGTGCGAGTAGACCCGTACCGATGAACTCGACCGGTTCACCGTGCTCATCGACACCGGTGACTCGCGCTTGGTCGGGGCGTGCGCACGAGGTGAACGCTCCGGGAAGCGACAGGCAGCCCTCGTCCTCGTCCTCAAGATTGCGATCTTTGCCTTCCGGCAGCATGAGCACCGGATTGCAGACGACACCGGTGACCTGGTTGTTGTCATCGTCGGGGCAGTCGAACACAAAAACCTTCAGATCGATCCCGACCTGGTTGGCGGCAAGCCCCACACCTCGGGCGGCCCGCATGGTCGCCACCATGTCGCGGACGAGGACAGCAAGATCGTCGTCGAACGAGGTGACCTCGGCGAGTTCGCGGTGCATGACGGGGGTGCCCCATCGCGTGATGGGGCGCACGCTGCCACCGGAGGGCAGAGGTCGGGACTGAGACATGCGCACAAGGTTATCGACTGCGTTGGAGCGTCAGTTGCTGGTCCACCAATGTGAGTTCGGATACCATGGGTATCCGAACCTGCAACTCGCAGTTACAGTTGTGTCAGGTGGGCAACTCGCCCAACCAACATCGCTCCAAGGAGTACCTGTGGCCAATCGCAGAGATCCCATGGGCATCGGCCTGGCCGTGCTCAACCGGATCGCCAGCTCACCCGTCGTCGACAAGCTCAGGCTTCGCGCATCGACCGAGAAGGCCGTCTATCAAGGCGCCAAGAGTGGCTTCAAGGTCGCCGGCGCCGCAGGTCGTACGTTCAAGCGCGCCAAGGGTTCAGGCAAGCCCGCGCGGCTCGCCAGGACCGGCGACTCGGGCGTCTTCGATCTGACTCCCACTGAGGACCAGACGATGATCGTCGGCGTCATCAAGGAGTTCGCCGCCGAGGTGCTGCGTCCGGGCGCACTGGCTGCCGAGACCTCCAATGACACTCCGAAGGAAGTCCTCGCACAGACCAGCGAGTTCGGACTCACACTTCTCAACATTCCTGAAGCACTTGGTGGCCTCTCTGAGGACCGCTCAGCCGTCACCGGCGTGCTCGTGGCCGAAGCTCTCGCCGAGGGCGACATGGGGCAGGCCGTGGCGTGTCTCGCTCCAGCTGCCGTCGCGACGGCGATCTCGCTGTGGGGCTCCGACGAGCAGCAGCAGACCTATCTTCCGGCTTTCGCGGGCGACGACATCCCGTCCTCAGCCCTCGCGGTGGCCGAGCCACGCGCGCTCTTCGACCCGTTCGAGCTCAAGACAACGGCCGTACGCACCGACACCGGCCTGCGCATCAACGGCATCAAGTCCGGCGTCGTCCGTGGCGCAGAGGCTGAGCTGTTCGTCGTGGCGGTCGATCTCGACGGCAGCCCGACCTTGGTTCTGATCGAGTCGAGCACCAAGGGTGTCTCGATCGAGGCCGACCCCAGCATGGGACTTCGCGCTGCAGGCCTCAGCAAGCTCGTCCTCGAGGACGTCGACGTCGACGCCGGCGCCATCCTCGGCGACGGCACGATCGACGACTACCGCGAGTGCATCCGCCTCTCACGCCTGGCGTGGGCAGGTCTGGCGCTCGGCACGGGGCGCGCCGTGCTCGACTACGTGTCGGACTACGTCAAGACCCGCGAGGCATTCGGCGAGCCGATCTCACATCGCCAAGCCGTCGCGTTCATGGTGGCAAACATCGCCATCGAGCTTGAAGGCATGCGTCTCACCACCCTCAAGGCCGCCTCGCGCGCCGAGCAGGGCATGGACTTCTCCCGCGAGGTTGCGCTGGCACGGCGCCTCACTGCCGAATACGGCATGAAGATCGGCACCGACGGCGTACAGCTGCTCGGTGGTCATGGCTTCGTCAAGGAGCACCCAGTCGAACGCTGGTATCGCGATCTGCGTGCTGTCGGCCTGATGGAAGGAGCAGTCCTCGTCTGAGGGCGGACCACACATGATCAATCTCGAGACTCCCCGCAAGTTCCGCGGATTCGTCCAGCAGGCCAATCAGGTCGCTGACAACTTCCTGCGCGCCAACTCCCGCAAGTACGACCTCGCCGAGCACGCCTACCCCAAGGAGCTCGACCTCCTGGCGTCGCTCATCGACGGCATGGGCGACTCCGGTCAGGGTCAGGGCGCCGGCGCCGCAGGCGTTCGCCGTGACGAGACCGACGATGACAAGGGCAAGGTCAAGAACGGCACCAACATGTCGTCGGTGCTTTCTGTCATCGAGATGTGTTGGGGCGATGTCGGCCTGCTGCTCTCGATGCCCCGCCAGGGCCTCGGCAACTCCGCGATCGCCTCGGTGGCCGACGACGAGCAGCTCGAGCGTTTCAAGGGCACCTGGGCCGCGATGGCCATCACCGAGCCGAGCTTCGGCTCTGACTCCGCCGCCATCACGACGACGGCGGTCAAGGATGGCGACGCGTACGTCTTGAACGGCGAGAAGATCTTCGTGACGTCAGGCGAGCGTGCCGACTCCGTGGTCGTCTGGGCCACGCTCGACAAGAGCTTGGGCCGCGCGGCGATCAAGTCATTCCTGGTGCCGAAGGATCTCGCGGGCATCCGGGTCGAACGTCTCGAGCACAAGCTCGGCATCCGCTCGTCCGACACTGCGGTCATCGTTCTCGACAACTGCCGGGTCCCGGCCGAGAACCTTCTCGGCAATCCCGAGATCGACACCAAGGGCGGATTCGCCGGCGCCATGGCGACCTTCGACAACACTCGTCCACTGGTTGCCGGCATGGCGGTCGGTTGTGCCCGTGCAGCTCTCGAGGACACCCGCAAGCTCCTCGAGGACGCCGGTGTCGTGATCGACTACGACCGCCCTGTGCAGTCGCAGTCCTATGCCGCGGCGACGTACATCTCGATGGAGGCGGACTGGGAGGCATCTCTGCTCCTCACCCTCGAGGCTGCGTGGCTGGCCGACAACCGCAAGCCCAACTCGATGGAAGCGTCGATGGCCAAGGCCAAGGCCGGTCGAGTGTGCAACGAGATCACGCTGCGTTGCGTCGAGCTCGCCAGCACGTTGGGCTACAGCGAGAACGAGCTGGTCGAGAAGTGGGCACGCGACTCCAAGATCCTCGACATCTTCGAGGGCACCCAACAGATCCAGCAGCTCATCGTGGCCCGTCGGCTGCTTGGGCTGACATCGTCACAGCTGCGCTAGTAAGTTGCGGCGCATGCCGCTGATTCATCACCTCGCACGTGACGACGCGTGGTCCGAGGCCCGACGTGCCGGCACCTACACGGTGTCCACGTTGGGCCTCGATCTGTCAGACGTGGGGTTCATCCACTGCTCACGACCCGAGCAGGTCGACGGTGTCTTCGGCCGGTTCTACCGCGATGTCAGCGGGCCGATCGTGCTGTTGACGATCGACACGGAGCTGTTGACGGCGCCGTGGCAGTACGACGACGTACCGGGGGAGCCGCTCAGCTTCCCGCACATCTACGGGCCGCTCAATGTGGACGCCGTGGTGTCGGCCGAGCCGTTCAGACCGTCAGCATCGACTTGATCGCCGTACGCTCGTCCATCGCCTGATAGGCCTGTGACACCTGATCGAGAGGGAGGGTCAAGTCGAACACCTTGCCCGGCTTGAGCGACCCGTTGAGGACCTCCGGGAGGATGTCGTCGATGTACGCGCGCACCGGCGCGACACCACCGGCAATGCCGACGTTGCGGCCGAACATGGCAGGGACGTTGAGCACGACGTCGTGGGGCACACCGACATAGCCGATGCGACCTCCCGGGCGTACCGAGAGCATGGCCTGCTTCATGCTTTCACCCGTGCCGACGCATTCGAGGACGTAGTCGGCACCGATGCCGTCGAGCATCTCGCGGACCGTTGCCGCACCGTCCTTGCCGCGCTCGGCGACGACTTCATCCGCGCCGAACTCACGGGCCAGTCGCTGACGGTCCTCGTGGCGGGACATCGCGACAACTTTGGCGGCGCCCAGTCGCTTGGCCGCGAGCACGGCGCTCAGGCCCACCGCGCCGTCACCGACGACTGCGACCGTGCTGCCGGCAGTCACACCAGCTGAGACTGCCGCGTGGTGGCCTGTCGGGAAGACGTCGGAAAGGGTCAACAGGTGTGAGATGAGCTCCTGGCTCGGCTGGGAGGGCGTGGCGACCAACGTGCCGTCGGCTACCGGGACCCGGACGATCTCGCCCTGGCCGCCGTCCACGGGATGGCCCTGGTGGTCGGCGAATCCCCAGAAGCCGCCCTGGACACACGAGGTGTGCACGCCACGGACGCACAGCGCGCAGGTGTTGTCGGAGAACATGAACGGCGCGATCACGAAGTCACCGACTTTCACCGTCGAGACGCTCGCGCCGACCTGCTCGACGATGCCGACGAACTCGTGGCCGATGCGCACTGGCTCGTTGACGGCATTGATGCCCCGGTATGGCCACAGGTCTGAGCCGCAGACACAGGAAGCGACCACCCGAACGATGGCATCGCCATCTTCGTGAAGCTGGGGATCGGCGACGTCGTCGAGGCGGATGTCACGGGCAGCGTGAAGAATTGTGGCGCGCATGGGCCCATTGTTACAGCGCGCGTGTGTGAAAGGATCGACGCATGACTGACAAGCCTGAAATTGACTTCATCGAAGGGCCCGCGCCCACCGAGCTGCAGATCACCGATCTGATCGAGGGTGACGGCCCCGAGGCCGTGGCCGGTGGCATGGTCGACGTTCACTACGTCGGTGTCGAGTTCGACACCGGTGAGCAGTTCGACGCGTCGTGGGACCGGGGCCAGTCGGCCAACTTCCCGCTGCCTCAGCTGATCCCGGCATGGCAGCAGGGCATCCCCGGCATGAAGGTCGGCGGTCGCCGCCAGCTCGTGTGCCCGCCGGAGCTCGCCTACGGCCCTGCTGGTGGCGGACACCGCCTCTCCGGCAAGACGCTCGTCTTCGTGATCGACCTGCTCGGCGTCTAGAGCTTCTCGATCAGAGCGCTCACGCGCTTCACCGACACCGGAAACGCGGCTCGTAGGTCCTGGGCGAGCAGGCTGAGCCGCAGCTCCTCGAGCGCCCAGCGCGCGTGCTGGATGTCGGGGGAGAGGCGCGCCCAGATGGACAAGCCATCGGTACGTTCGTGGAACTGCGCCTCGAGCTCCTGTGTCGCCGGTAGATCTGTGGGCACCTTGGGCGACGACAGCCGGCGGCGTGCAGCCTCCAGATAGAGCGGCAGGCGGCGCAGCTGGGCGACTCCCGTGTCGCGGATGAAGCCGCGGTAGATCAGCCACGACAGCTGGACGCGTACGTCCTCACCGGCTTCTGAGTCGTCGACCGTCACCTCACCGAGCGCTCTCAGCACGGCGATGACGCTGTGCACGGCGCGCTCGGTCTCGTCGTAGACATCGGCGCGGATGGCTTCCTGCAACGCGTCGAACGACTTCTCGTCCCACGCCGGCCCGCCGTGCTGAGGGATGAGCGACTCGATGGCGGCGAGCCAGCATTCCTCGATCACAGCGGCTGCGTCGGCATACGGGCCGGTGGAGAGCAGCAGCTTGGCGTGCAGGTCCAGCGATCGGCCGATCTGCGGCACGGGTGCCGCGAGGCCGAACGAGATCAACCTGGCCTGGCCGCGAAGCATCGCCGCTGATTGTTCTGCTTCGCTGTCGAGCACCCTCAACGCCACGGACTTTCCTTCATCCACGATCGCGGGATAGCCGGTCACCTGACCGGCAGAGATCGTGCGGTCGAGCTCTCCCACGGTCCAGGCGAGCAGGCCCGAACGCTCTTCCTCGCGCGCAGCCTTGGTGAGGTCGGCACGTACATGGCTCGAGAGCTCCGTACGAAGGGTGCTGAGGTCCTTGCCGCGCCCGAGCTCGGTCTTGCCGTCCACCACGCGGAACGTGACCCGCAGATGGGACGGGAGCGCGTTGAAGTCGAAGTCCGAAGGCTGCACAACCGTCCCGTTGAGAAGTCGCATCTGCCGGGCGAGCTCACCGCTCAGGTCGCTCGCCTGCGGATCCATTGCCTCCAGCAGCCGCGGCGCGAACTGTCCGGCTGGTACGAACTCACGGCGCAGACGCTTGGGCAGCGAACGGATCAGCTCGGTGACGAGCTCTAACCGGTGACCCGGCACGTGCCAGTCGAACGCACGATCATCGACGGTCAGGAGACGATCGACCGGAAGGTCAACTGTCACCCCGTCATCGTCCAAACCGGGCTCGAAGGCATAGGTGAGCGGGTAGGCCTCGCCGTCGGAGTGCCACTCCCGAGGGAATTCCTCGTCAGCTCCGCCTGCTCCGTGACTCAGCATCGAAGGGTCGAAGGTCATCAGATCGGGCTGGTCGATCCGGGTTTTCTTCCACCAGGTGTCGAAGTGTCGGGTGGACACCACGTCAGCCGGCACCCGTTGGTCGTAGAACGTGTACAGCGTCTCGTCGTCGACCCTGAGGTCGCGGCGTCGCAATCGCTCCTCAAGCTCTTCGACCCTGCCGATCATGGCTTGGTTCTTGGCCCAGAAGCGGTGGTGAGTACGCCATTCGCCCTGCACCAAGGCGTGACGGATGAACAGGTCACGCGACACCACGGGATCGACTCGTCCGTACTGCACGAGCCGGTCGGCGATGATCGGGATGCCGTAGAGCAGCACCTTCTCGCGGGCCATGACGGCGCCTCGCTTCGTTGACCAGTGCGGCTCGCTGTACGAGCGGTTGACCAGGTGCTCACCGGCCTCTTCAACCCACTCGGGCTGGATCTTTGCAGCCGTCCGTCCCCACAGTCGGCTGGTCTCGACCAGCTCGCCGACCATGGTCATCCGCGGCGGCTTCTTCGCAAGGCCCGAGCCGGGAAAGATCATGAACTTTGCCTGCCGGGCTCCAAGGAACTCGCGGCCGTCGGTGTCACGCAGTCCGACATGCGACAGCAGGCCTGTCAGCAGCGCCTGGTGCACGAGGTCTGGATCGGCACCGGGACTGCCGGCCTTCATGCCGAGCTCCTTGGCGGTACGCCGCAGCTGTGAGTGCACGTCCTGCCACTCGCGGATGCGCAGATAGTGGAGGTACTCGTCGCGACACATGCGACGGAATGCCGAGCTGGACAGGTTGTCGCGCTGCTCGCGAATGTACTTCCACAGAGTCAGCCACGACAGGAAGTCCGAATCGGGCTCGACGAATCGGCGGTGCTTCTCGTCAGCGGCCTGCTGGTGCTCCAGAGGTCGCTCACGCGGATCCTGGATCGACATGGCCGAGACGATCACCAGCACGTCGGCGAGGCAGCCGAGCTTGTCGGCGGCGAGCAACATCCGGCCCAGCCGTGGGTCGGTCGGCAGCGAGGACATCTTGCGTCCCACTTTGGTGAGCCGCTCAGCATGCATGGCACCGAGCTCGTAGAGCAGGTTGAGGCCATCGGTGACTGCGCGTGATTCCGGCGGATCGAGGAAGGGGAAGTCCTTGATCGCTCCCAGGTCGAGTGAGGCCATCTGCAGCAACACCGAGGCAAGGTTGGTCCGCTGGATCTCTGGGTCGGTGAACTCGGGACGGCCGTCGAAGTCCTCTTCGGAGTAGAGCCGGATGCAGATGCCGTCGGCGACTCGACCACACCGGCCGGCACGCTGCGCTGCGCTGGCCTGCGAGACCGGCTCGATCGGGAGGCGCTGCACCTTGAGTCGTTGGCTGAAGCGGGAGATGCGCGCAAAACCCGGGTCGATGACATACCGGATGCCAGGAACCGTCAACGACGTCTCTGCGACGTTCGTGGCCAGCACGATGCGGCGGCCCGGATGTGAGCTGAAGATCTTCTGCTGATCGGCAGCGGCGAGTCGCCCGAACAGCGGCAATATCTCCGTTCGCGGATATTTCTTGCTCAGCAGGAAGTCTGTCGCGTCGCGGATCTCCCGCTCGCCCGACATGAAGACCAGGATGTCGCCGTCTCGCGGCAGCTCGGCAACTGCTGCGGCGATCGCGTCGAGCTGGTCATCGGCACCGGTCTCGTCGAGCGGTCGGTAGCGGACCTCGACCGGGTACGTTCGTCCGCTCACCTCGATCACCGGGGCGTCGAACAGCTCGGAGAACCGCTCCACGTCGATCGTCGCTGAGGTGATGATGACCTTCAGGTCGGGTCGGCTGGGGAGTAGCTGCTTGAGGTAACCCAGTAGAAAGTCGATCGACAACGACCGCTCGTGTGCCTCGTCGATGATGATCGTGTCGTAGCGCTTGAGCGCTCGATCTGAGTGAACCTCGGCCAGCAACAGGCCATCGGTGACCAGCCGAACTGCGGTGTCAGCAGACGTCTTGTCGTCGAACCGGACGGCGTAGCCAACTTCCGCACCGAGCTCGACCTCGCACTCGTCGGCGATGCGTTTGGCGACGGCGCGCGCCGCGATCCGCCGCGGTTGAGTGTGCGCGATGCGTCGGCGGCCCAGCTCGTAGGCGATCTTCGGGAGCTGGGTCGTCTTGCCCGAGCCGGTCTCACCAGCGACCACGACCACTTGGTGGTCGCGTAGTGCCGCGGCGATGTCGTCGTGCCTTGCCGTGATCGGCAAGGCGTCGTCGTACGCGATCTTCACTTCAGGCCCAACGAGTCGGCAAACAGCAAATATCCCACGAAGGCGACCACGTCGAGCAGGGTGTGTGCGATGACGAGGGGAAGCACCCGCTTGGTGCGCTGGAACCAGTAGCCGAACACCAGTCCCATCACGAAGTTGGCCAGGCCCGGCCCCACACCTTGGTAGAGGTGGTAGCTGCCGCGGAGCGCTGCCGCCGCGACGATCGTCGACCACATCTCCCAGCCAAGCTGCCTCAAGCGCGTCGTGAGATAGCCGACCACGACGATCTCCTCGAGCGCGGCGTTCTGGAACGCCGCCAGGATCAGCACGGGAACTGTCCACCAATAGGACGTGTCCGGCGCCGGGATGATCTGCGTGGTGATTCCGAGCAGCCGGCCGATCCCGTAAAACGCCAGACCGGGGATCCCGATCGACAGGAACAAGATGATGCCCCAACGGGTGTCGAAGCCCGGCCGCGTACGGTCCAGACCCAGGCGCCTCGTGACGCGTTCCTTGACCGGATCGAGAGACAGCAGATAGAGCGCCAGCGCGACCGGTACGAGCGCGAATCCGATGCTGAGCAACTGATAGACGAAGTCAAACACTTCACGCGTATCGCGCGATCCATTGAGCGTTGCGGTCTGGTCCGCCAGACCACCGGGCAGGGTGGCCTTGCGGATCAGGCTGACGAAGGCGTAGACGCCGCTCGCACCGAGCGACAGCCCCAGGACGATCCAGACCTCAACGCGGAGGCGAGAGGCACCGGGCCGAGTCACATCCACCGATATCAGAGGTCGTTCGTTGCGAAGGTGTCACAGGTGTTGACGTTGCCGCTCTCGTAGCCCGTGATGAACCACTTCTGGCGGGACTCACTGGATCCGTGAGTCCACGTCTCCTGGTTGATGTTGCCGCCACCGAGAGTGCCCTGGATGTGGTCGTCGCCGACCGCAGAGGCGGCCGAGAGCGCCGACTTGATGTCGTCATCGGTCAACGGCTTGAGCAGGGTCACGCCGTTCTCGTCCTTGGTGGTGGCGGCGTGATTGGCCCAGACACCGGCCATGCAGTCAGCCATGAGCTCGATGCGTACGCCGCCGCTCAGCGGTCCGGACTTGCCGTCCTGACCTTTGGCGAGGATGCCGAGGATGTTCTCGACGTGGTGGCCGTACTCGTGCGCCACGACATACTCCTGAGCCAGCGCGCCGTCATCGGCGCCGAAGGTGCTGGTGAGCTCGTCGAAGAAACTGGCGTCGATGTAGATGCGCTGATCGGCGGGACAGTAGAACGGACCGGTCGCACCAGAGGCTGTGCCGCAGGCCGACTGGGTCTGGCCGGAGAAGATGACCGTCTTGGCTTCTTGGTACTGGCGCTTGACGTCGGCGGGCAGCGCTTCGGCCCAGTAGGCCTGGACGCTGTTGACGGTGCCGATGATGCGGCACACGTCGTCGCGGTTGGCGTCGGCGCCGGTCTTGCACTGGTCGAACGTCGCCGTCGACTCCTCGCCACCGCCGGTGATCTGGCTGGTGTCGAACGGGTTGGTCGAACCGGTGAGGTTCTGGCCGAAGATCAGCCCGAGGATCAGCAGGATGATGCCGCCGGCACCACCGCCGATCGCTGCAGCGCTGCGTCCGCCTCCACCGCCGGTGACCTGGCTGGTGTCCAGTGATGCGCCTTCGTTGAAGCTCATGCGCCCGCCTCCGTTGGGAACCCACGATGGAGAGGCGACGTGATCACGGCCTCAAGACTCGGTCGCTGGCGCTCACTCATGACCGAAAGTGTACGCAGCGCGCTCACCACGTGTCGCCGATAGTGTGCGGCGTGTGACATCGCCAGAGACCACCGCCAGCTTCCAGATGCCCGAGGGCTTGTCAGAGGGCGATGCCGCGCGCCTGAAGGGCTTGCGTCGGATGCGCGCGCTGGCATTGTCGTTGCTGCTCCTCGCGGCGATCATCTATGTGTTCACCCGCAATCACGACGGCTTCGTCGGCTACGTCAACGCCGGTGCCGAAGCCGCCATGGTTGGCGCGATCGCCGACTGGTTCGCCGTCACCGCGCTGTTTCGCCATCCGCTCGGCCTGCCGATCCCGCACACCGCGATCATCCCCAACCGCAAGGAGACCCTGGGGGAGAGCCTGCAGGAGTTCGTGGCTGACAACTTCCTTCGAGAAGACGTCATTCGCGAGCGCATCCAGACCGCCGAGGTCAGCCGGCGAGTCGGCGACTGGCTGGTGACGGGCGAGCACAGCCAGCGGGTCGTGACGGAGGCGTCGCGGGTGATGTCCGATGCGTTGTCGCACGTGAAGGAGAGCGACGTCGCCGCGATCATCGAGGAGGCGCTCATACCCCGGTTGAACGACGAGCAGCTCAGCCCGGTGGTTGGTCAGCTCCTCGAGGAGGTACTGCGCGACGACGCACATCGCGGACTGGTCGATCTGGTCCTGGATGAACTCGGACGCTGGCTGCTGCACAACCATGACGAGGTCGCGGCCCTGATCGAGAACCGCGCACCGACATGGACGCCTCAGTGGCTCGACAAGCGGGTGGCGGGATGGGTGCACGAGCAGGTCGTGGAGTGGGTAGCCGAGATCAGCCGTACGCCCGGACATCCTGCGCGGGTGACGCTCGACCGCTGGCTGGTGCAGCTGGCGCACGACCTGCAGCACGATCCCGTCACGATGCAGCGTGCCGAGAACCTCAAGGAGCGGATGCTCGCGCAGCCTCGCGTCATCGGCACCTCGATCCAGCTGTGGGACGCCCTGCGACGCGCACTGATCGGATCGTTGGGGGACGAGAACGGCCTTCTGCGACGTCGAGCGCGCGAGGAGGTCGACGCATTCGGACACAAGCTGATCAATGATCCAGAGTTGAGCCGGCGCCTCGACGCCACGATCTCCGACGTCGCCGCATACGCGGTCAACAACTACGGCACAGAGGTCGCCTCCATCATCTCGGCGACCGTCAACCGTTGGGACGGCAAGGAGACCGCTGACCGCATCGAGCTGCATGTCGGACGGGATCTGCAGTTCATCCGGATCAACGGAACTGTGGTCGGGGGCCTCGCCGGTGTCGTGATCCATGCGATTTCCGCTGTTCTGTGACGGAAAAATCGGCTGCATTTGTGGAAAACATGTGAACAACTGGCGCCGGCCTGTGGGTGACATGGGCTTGCCTGTGGGCAACCCCACAAATCGCGGAAAATACCCGAAAAACTTTCGGAAAGCTCTTGCGCGGCTCTCCGGCCAGGGCATAGAAATGACCTACGCACTCCTCCGGGAGAGCGGGAAGAAATCAAAAGTTTGATCCCATGGCCAGAGGCGCAAGCCAACGGCAGCAAGCCAGTGATGTGGCAGGCGGGGGATGACCGAGATTTTGGATAGTTCGAGACCATCACACTCGTACAAGGCGAGGCCCCGGGAACTCATACTTCCCGGGGCCTCAACTAATTTGCACCCCTATTCTGCCAAACTTCCGCTCATGACGCACATCTCGCCTCCCAAGTTCGCCACAGTGCACATTCGGGAGGGCTATGACATCGACGAGGTCGATGCGTTCATCAACGAGGTCGTGAGTCTGATCCGGCCCGGTTCTCCCGACAACGAGCTCGCTCAACGCATCACTCGCATCAGGTTCACTCCTGTGCGCATTCGCAGGGGCTACAACATGGACCAGGTCGACGCGTATCTCAGCGAACTCCTGGACCTCGCCGTCTACGGCCGGAGACCGACCTAGACCGGATTCGGAACGGGGCGGGAGGTTTGCTAAAGTTCAGTGCTGCACCGCGCTCGTAGAGCGTTGAATGTCCGGGTGGCGGAATGGTAGACGCGCTAGCTTGAGGTGCTAGTGCCCTGTAAGGGGCGTGGGGGTTCAAGTCCCCCCTCGGACACGGTCAATCCCTCTGAACTCACTCTCGCCGGTGAGGGCAGGGGGATTGTTCATTGCAACAGCCGCCCGGGCCGTCTTCGTCTCGTCGATCTGAGATCGAACTCAGCGGTACTCGGGGTTGGGGTGTGTTGGGTTGCTGAGATCCCAGTTGGTGGTCACGTTGCCGTGGGCAGGAAGGCCACCATGGTCCTTGAGCCGGCGTGCTGTGTGCAGCATGTTCCACGCCGCGAAGACGGTGTTGCGGGTGGTCCAGTGGTTTTGCGCACCGCGATTGTCGTCGAGGTATGACGGGCCAGGCCCTGCCTCTCCGACCCAGTAAGCATCCGACTGAGGTGGGATGGTGAACCCGATGTGCGAGAGCGCGTAGAGCATCTGGGCCGCGCAGTGCTTGCCGCCGTCCTCATTGCCGGTGACGACGACGCCCCCGACCTTGCCGTAGTACGACCATTGACCGTCGGAGTTCAGGTCGCCGGACCATCCGTAGAGGCGCTCGATCACGAGCCTGGTCATCGAGGACTGGTCACCGAGCCAGATCGGGGTGGCAAGCACCACAATGTCTGCGGGTTCGATCAGTTCGCGATACAGATCGGGAAAGTCGTCGACGTCCCAACCCTGTTCGCGCATGTCTGGGTAGACGCCTGGCGGGATGGTGTGGTCAACCACGCGGATCGTGTCTACCCGCGCTCCGACACCCCGCAGGACCCGAGTCGAGACATCGATCAGGCCGTCGGTGTGGCTCGCTGCCGGAGATGGTTTCAGCGTGCCATTCAGGATGACCGCGCGGAGGTCGCTGAAGTCTGTCTGGTTCGCTGAGATCTCAGCATCGATGAACGTCTGGACTGATTCGGGAAGCATGTGGGCCCTCTGAGGTCGGGTTGTCGATTGGATGATCTTCCATTGAAACCCGCTGAGGTCCATGAATCCATCCCGGACGCGCTCAACGCTCAGCTCGTCGCACAGGACTCGAGAGCCCACGACAGGTGCTAGGCCACCTTGGTGGCGGTGCAGAGGAAGAGACCGAACTCGCGATCACCCTTGAGGATCGTCGTCGCATCGACGAACGCGACGTCAGTGAAGCCTGCCCGGACCAGCTGTTCGGTCAGGGCTTCTCGGTTGAATCCGTCATGTCCGTCGAAGTCGACCTTGTCGGCGTGGAACGCTCCATCAGGATCCTCGTCGAGGTCCGCAATGGCGAGCGTCCCCCCATCAACCATGAGGTCGGCAACGGACTGGAACAGCGCATCCAGGTCGTGCACGTGATGCATGGCCATGGAGGTCCACACCACGTCGTACGTCCCCTCGAGCTCCTCCGTCGTCAGGTCCAGCTGAACGGCCCGCAGGCGGTCGCTGAGCCCAGCGGCCTCGATCCGCTCCCGGGCGACCCGCACCATGCCTGCCGAAGGATCGGTCACCACGACAGAGCCGACGCGATCGGCGAGCAGAATGCTGAGCCGACCGGTGCCACCGCCGACATCGAGCGCTTTCATGTCTGGTCTGAGCGCGACGGATTCACTGATGGCCCGAACGACGGCAACCTGCCTCGCTTCGTGTCCGGGGTCGTCGTCCCACGTCGCTGCTTCGTCATCAAATCGGCGGTGTTCGTGCATGTGCTCGAGCCTAGCCACGGACAGCCAGCAAGCAACGTCGGCTTACGGTCGATACGATCCTCACCATGCACCAGGCCGCCGACTCGTGACAGGAGACGGACTGCCGTGGCCCACCTGGTCGCAAGCGGCCATCGCCTGCGGACTGAGCACCGCCCTCTGGCTGGCACTGCGTCGTGCGCGACCCACGCGAGTGGGGAACGAACTGCTGCCGGCGTTCTACGAGTTCGCACTGATCTCAGGTCTCTACTCGATCTGGCGCATCGCCCGGCAGCTCCCTTTCACTCACGAAGATGGTGCGCTCGATCGAGCACGACAGATCGACCGCTTCCAGCAGTTCCTGCACCTGCCGACCGAGATCTCCATGCAGCACCTGGTGCTCGACCACGACTGGCTTGCCCGGGCCACCAACGCGTACTACGCCACGATGCACGTACCTGGACTCATCGCGTTTCTGGTGTGGCTGTTCATCCGCCATCGTGACCGATTCGCGCACTGGCGCACGGGTCTGGCGCTGGTCACCCTTGGCTGCCTGATCATCCGATTCGTACGCGTTGCTCCGCCGCGTTTCATCGATGAGCTCGAGTTCGTCAACCTGTCGGATCGCTACGGGCTCGGCGTGTACGGTCCGGTCGGGCACGGAATCTCCGACCAGTTCGCCGCGATGCCGTCGATCCACGTCGGGTGGGCGGCCGTCGTGGCGTGCGGGATCTTCATGTCGACCACCAGTCGTTGGCGCTGGCTGCTCGTGCTGCACCTGCCGATCACGGTGTTCGTCGTGGCCGCCACCGGCCACCACTGGTGGCTCGACGGATTCGTCGCCATCGCGCTGCTCGCAGGAGGGTTGTGGCTGGACACCTTCCTACGCGATCGCCGCACACATTCACCCAGCCGACCGGCAGCCGCGCCCATAGGCTGACGTGGTGAGCAAGCGCACCATGATCCTGTGGGCCGTGCTACCTCCGATCGTGGTCGGTCTGGCCGGCATCACCCATCCCGACCGGTTGACGCAGGATGCCTCGTTGCTCTGGCGCAACCTGCACATCGTTTTCCTGCCTCTGCTCCCTCTGCTCGCACTCGGGCCGTGGGTGATCACGAGGTCGGTCGATCGCACCCTCGGACGTCTCGTCGCCGCGCTCGGCTACGTGTACGCCTGCTTCTACACGGCTCTTGACGTGCTCGCCGGGATCGGCGCGGGCGGGCTCAAGAACGAGGGCGCTGACGGAACGCGGGTGTTGTTCGACCTTGCCCGCGATCTCGGTCAGGTCGGCTCGGTCGCGTTCATCATCGCAACGGCCATCGCCGCCGGGTGTGCGCTGGCGCGCGCTCGCGCTCGCGCCCTACCTGGGGCAGTCCTGGTGCTCACCGGCGCGTACGGGTACATGGAGGAACACGTCTACTGGCCCGGGGGAGTGCTCGCCTTGTTTGCTCTGGCCACCGGGTGGGCCTTGCTGTTGTTCGTGATCAAACCGGTAGACGCCGAGTGACTAGCCTGCTCAACGTCTACCGGCCGCGGACACGCCGCAGACATCAGCCGTAGGCAATGGCCTGCGAGACGCCCAGCTGGATCTCGGCTCCGACGGGCAGTCCGGCTCGGGCCGTATCGAGGGTGATGTGCAGCGCGACGACCTGGAACGCATGCGCGACGCCATTCACCCGCAACTCCTTCTGCTCGTTGATGACCACTTTGCCCAGCCCGGCGATGTTGAGTGTGGTGTTGGGGGCGACATTGATGGGGATGGCCTTGCCCGCAATCGTCAGGTTGACGAACTGCAGGCTGCCCTCGGTGATTGGCGTCCCGCCGTCCATGCGGACATGCGATGTCGAACCGATGGCGGTGGCTGTGATCAACCCGCCGGCGAAACCTGTCGGGAACAGCCTGAGACCGGTCACCGTGCTGGTGACGATCCCCTCCGACAGCGCAGGAATGCTGGTGCCTGTGACGGTCGATTCGACCCCCTTGGCGATCAACAAGCCGGGCAGGTTGACTCTGGCCGTCGTGTTGGACATCGTCTTGCCATTGGTGCCGAGCGGGGGCATGAACTTGCCGCCGATCTGGCCGGTCTCCGCCTGGACCTCATCACCAACATGAGCGAACGCATAGGCGCCGAGCCCACCGCCTCCCAGCTGAAGGCCACCCGCCTGATCAGTCGCCGGGACGACCAAGGTGTACGTGGGATTCAGGAGGATCTGTGCGCCAGCTGCAACGCCGTTGGACGCCTTCAGCAGGGTCACTGCCAAACCTGCGCCCTGGGCGATCACGGACTCGCCGTCGATCGCCACCGAGGATGCATTGATGGTGACCTGAGCAACGCCTGGGATCGTGACGCCGGTGTTGACCGGGACGTTCAGTGGGTACTTCTTGCCCGCAATCGTGAGCCCGACGAACTCAGTGTGGTTGCTACCGGTCGGCGCAGCGCCGGTCTTCGACTCAGCCTTGCTTGTCGTGTCCACAGCAGAAACCCGAATCGCCCCATTGAGCAGACTGACGTTCGCCGTGTGCGCGTGAGCGGTTGTCGCGAAGCCGTTGCCGGACTTGACGGCGGCGGCGTCGGTGTTGACAGCACCGACCTGTGCAAGGCCGCCGACGCGAACGCTTGCGACCTTGTTGGTGGTGGAAGCCGGTGCCTTTCCGGCGACCGATGACTCTGCGGTGAGGTCGGAGGTGACAGTCGTGCCGACAGCGGAGATGCGCGTGCCACCGGCGAAGGTGACGAAGGCAAAGGTGTCAGTCGCGGCACTGGCTTGCGGTAGGCCTTGCAGGGAAATGGTGGTGGCTGCGACAACTGTCGCAACCAGCAGAGCTTTGAGTCGTGACGTCATCGGTGTTCCTAAAGGTGGGAGTGTTCTGCCAATCTGGCGAAACTTCAGGCGAGCCTTGATCGAAGGGTACCGCTGATCTGCCCCGAGATGAATACGCCGCGACCATGGAATTCGTTCGAACGTCACGACTTTTGCCCTGTCAGAACAACGAGGCTTTCGCCCCGAGCAGCACCAGCGTTGGCCGGCTGAGCCGCCCTCTGTGTGCAGTCAGACCGGTAGGAGCCGAGTGACGAATTTTGTCAGCTGATCGACGTTGCACACCTCGTGCATCTCGACGATCTCCGCGTACGTCGGTGCGATCGAGTCGCCGAGCCCCCAACGCATCGAGCTCTCCGGGTTGAGCCAGAACGTACGACGCGCGCGCTGGCTGATCTCGTGCAGCGCCGCCAGATTGGGGTCCTGGTTGTTGTTGCGCGCGTCGCCCAGGATCAGCACCGCGGTGCGTGGTCCGACAGCCGCCATGTGATCGGCGTAGAAGTCCGCAAATGCCTCGCCATAGTCGCTGCTGGTGTGCCACTTGGTGATGCGCGCCTCGCGGGAGATGCGGGCCGACAAGTCGTCGGAGTCCTCCTTGACGAGGTCCGTCACCTCGGCCATCGCGTTCACGAACGCGAACACCCGGATCTTGCTGAACTGCCCGCTCATCGCCTGCACCAGATGCATCGTGAACTGCGAAAAGCCAGACACGGACCCGGAAACGTCGCACAAAAGCACCAGCTCCGGCCGAGTCGGATGCGGCTTGGCAAACACCGGGTGCATCGGCACCCCGCCGGTCGACATCGAGCGGCGGAGGGTCCGGCGAATGTCGATGCGGCCCCGATGCGCCTTGCGCCGCCTCGCCGCGAGCCGGGTGGCGAGCTTGCGGGCCAGCGGCCGTACGGACCGACCAAGCTCCTCGAGCTGCTGGCGGTTGGCGCTCAGGAAGTCAATGCGGTCCGAACCTGAGCGGACAGCGTGGCGAGTCACCACGTCGCGCCCGCGCAGCTCCGCAGTGCGCCGCCGCGCTTCGCCGGCGACCATGGCCCGGAATCGATCGATGTTCTGACGCACCTCGTCGCGCTCGATGCGATCGGTGAAGTCGCCGCCCTGCCCCTGGCCCTGTCCGGGCCCGCTACCCCCGCCACCCTCACCACGTTGCTGGAGGGCTTGCACCAGCAGCGTCTGAGGGCGCAGACGCTCCAGGGTCTGATAGGCCGACCATCCGCCGGTCGGTCCGGCTTCACCGACCCGCCCGAGCAGCTCAACTGCCAACTCGGCCACCTGCTCCAACGTCCGCAGGTCGTTCTCGGCTAGCGCCATCGCGAGCAGGTCGCGCAGATCGTCGAGATCGAAGTCCTCGTCCATCTCGCGTGCCGCCTGCGAGGCACCGACTCCGGCAGGGAAGTACAGATCGAAGGTCATGTCGAACACGTCGCGTTGGCCACCGCGGCGTACCAACGCGGAGGCAAGTCCTTCGCGCAGCAGCGAACGGTCGCTCATGCCGAGCACGTCGATCACGGCCGCAGCATCGACTGTCTCGCTGGTGCCTGCCGGTATGCCCTTGCTCCGGAGCGCGCCGACGAACTCGACCAGCCTCCCGGCCAGGTCCTGGGCCTCCGGCGCTACGCCCTGGGCGGTCATGACGCTCCGAGAACCTCGTCGAGGTTGAGCCGCTCGGTGGCCTTGTCGAGGTCGTCCTGATGCTTGAGGATCACGCCGAGGCTCTCGCGCACGACGTCATCGTCGAGGATGTCGGCGCCGAGTGCCACGAGGGTGCGCGCCCAGTCGATCGACTCCGACACTGACGGTGCCTTCCGCAGCGGCATCGCCCGAAGCGCGTTGATGACGCGGATGAGGGAGTCGCCGAGAGTGGAATCAAGCTCGGGCACCTTGAGCCGAATGATCTGCTGCTCGAGCTCGGGGTCGGGGAAGTCAATGTGCAGGAACAAGCAGCGGCGGCGCAGGGCCTCCGACAACTCGCGCGTCGCATTGGACGTCAGCACCACGAACGGCCGATGCTTTGCCTGGATCGTGCCGAGCTCGGGGATCGTCACCTGGAACTCGCCGAGCACCTCCAGGAGCAGCCCTTCGATCTCGACGTCGGCCTTGTCGGTCTCATCGATCAACAGAACGGTCGGCGATTCGCTGCGGATCGCGGTCAGCAGCGGGCGGGGGAGCAGGAACTCCTCGCTGAAGATGTCCGTGCGCGCCTCGTCCCATGTCTCGTCGCGACCCGCGGTGATGCGCAGGAGCTGCTTGGCGTGGTTCCACTCATACAGCGCACGCGCCTCGTCGACGCCCTCATAGCACTGCAGGCGTACGAGGTCGGCTCCGCACGCATCAGCCACGGCTCGTGACAGCTCGGTCTTGCCGACGCCGGCCGGGCCCTCCACCAGAAGCGGTTTGCCGAGCTCACTGGCGAGGTAGACCGTCGTGGCCACGGCGTCAGACGCGAGGTAGTTGGCCGCCGCGAGCTTGTCGCGGACATCATCGATCGAGGTGAACGGCATGGTGCGCATACGTACCATCGTGCCGTGGCCCTGATCGAGATCGTGCGCGAGGTACGTCTGACCCCCGATGAGGCGTGGGCGCGGGTGACCGACTGGCCCGCCCACGGGCAGTACGTACCGCTGACCACCGTGACCGCGACAGTGGACGGATTCGTGGCGCGCACCGGCATCGGGCGACTGGGCTTTGACGACCCGATGGAGATCGTCACGTGGAGCGAGCCGTCATTTTGCCGCCTTGAGAAGCGCGGCAAAGTGGTGACCGGTTGGGCCGAGCTCGCGATCGAGCCCCACGGTGAGGGCAGCCGGGTGACCTGGCGCGAGGACATCAACGTGAGAGGTGTGCCGCGGCTCTTCGACGGACTCACTCGTCGCGCCAGTGCCATGTTGTTCAGCCGGGTGGTGGACGGCCTGCTCGGTCAGCAGGCTCCTTGAGCTTGTCGAAAGATCTCCCGCACGTACGATCGGCGTATGGGACACACTCCGGAAACTGAAGTACTCGAGATCTGTCGCGACCTGATCAGGATCGACACCTCGAACTTCGGTGACGACTCAGGCCCGGGGGAGCGCAAGGCCGCCGAATATGTCGCGGCATCCCTGGCCGAGGTGGGCATCGAGTCGGAGATCTTCGAGTCTCAGTCGGGCCGAGCCAGCTTGGTCGCGCGCTGGGGCAACCAGGACTCGCCGAAGCCCGGACTGCTGATCCACGGTCACCTCGACGTCGTCCCGGCACAGGCCGACGACTGGTCGGTCGATCCATTCGCCGCCGAAGTCGTCGACGGCTACCTTTTCGGACGCGGCGCGGTCGACATGAAGGACTTCGACGCGATGCTGCTGTCGGTCGTACGCGCCCGTCAACGCGCTGGCGCCATCCCGGACCGGCCCATCACGCTCGTCTTCACCGCCGACGAAGAGGCCGGGGGACTCCTCGGTGCCCATTGGCTCGTCGAGGAGCACCCCGGACTTTTCGAGGGTTGCACCGAGGCGATCGGCGAGGTCGGCGGCTTCTCCACCGAGGTCGGCGGCCAGCGGCTCTATCTCATCGAGAGCGGCGAGAAGGGCATCGCCTGGATGCGGCTGCGTTCGCGCGGCACGGCCGGCCACGGATCGATGAAGAATCCCGACAACGCGATCACCCACCTTGCCGGCGGACTGATCGCCCTGGGCGAGCACGATTGGCCGGCCGAACCCGGCCCCTCGATGCAGGTGTTGCTCGCCAAGGTACGCGAGCTCACCGGTACGGACGGCACGCCGGATGAGCTTCTCGACCACTTCGGTCCGGCCGTCCGAATGATCGGCGCCGGCATCCGCAACACCACCAATGCCACGATGCTGCAGGCCGGCTACAAGCACAACGTGATCCCCGGTGAAGCTGTCGCCTATGTCGATGGCCGCTACCTCCCGGGCCACGCCGACACGTTCATCCCGACCGTCCAAGGACTCGTCGGCGATGCCATCGAGGTGGAGCCGTACATCACCGACATGGCACTCGAGTACGGCTTCGAGGGCGATCTTGTCGACGCCATGACTGTCGCGCTGCACAGCCACGACCCCGAGGCCCACATTGCACCGTTCCTGATGTCGGGCGGGACTGATGCCAAGGCATGGCACAAGCTCGGAATCACCTCGTACGGCTTCACTCCGCTGCGCCTGCCGGGCGATCTCGACTTCACGGCGCTGTTCCACGGCGTCGACGAGCGGGTGCCGATCGACGCACTGGAGTTCGGCTCCAGGGTCTTCGACACCTTCTTGGACCAGCTCTAGCGTTGGACAAGCCGCTCGACCGGCTCCAGGGCCTAGAGCGTGCTGCGCATGCGGATGATCTTGCGGCGCAGCACGACAGTCCGTTCGCCCGAACCGTCCTTGCGCAGCCGGTCGAGCTCCCAGCCTTGATATTCCGCGGCGTCGGTCAGCAGACGGCACACAGCTTGGCGTGACTGCGTGCGCGGGATGGTCAGGTTCCAGAACTCGTACTCAAACATCTGTTTCCTTCCCAGCAAGGTGGCTAACGAACGGCCTTCGACACGTCATCGAGGGCTTGGACGATCTCCGGCGGAAGCTCGGTGTCTTCGGAGGCGAGACTTTCCTGGAGCTGCGCGGTCGTCCGCGCGCCGACGATGGCGGAGGCGACGCCGGGCCGGTCAAGCAGCCACGCCAGTGCGACGTGGGCGACCGTGACGCCGAGCCCTTCCGATGCCCGTGCCGTGGCCTCCACGACGGCGGCCTTGGAAGGGGTGAGGTAGCGCGACACGAAGTCGACCCAGTCAGGGTCCGCACCGCGTGAGTCGGCCGGGATGCCGGTGCGGTACTTGCCCGTCAACACACCGCGCCCCAGCGGTGACCAAGCCAAGATGCCCATGCCGTGGTGCTCGGCAGCGGCGAACACCTCTGCCTCCGGCTCACGGTGCACCAGCGAGTACTCCATCTGGGTGCTGACGATCGGCAGGGCGTCCGCTCGGCCCGCCAGCCACGTCGCGGCCAGCGAGGTCTGCCAGCCGGTGAAGTTGGAGATGCCGACATAGCGCACCTTGCCGTCGCGGACGACTTGCTCGAGGGTGGCCAGCGTTTCCTCGATCGGCGTTCGCTCGTCCCACCGGTGGATCTGCCACAGATCGAGGTGATCGGTGCCCAGCTGACGCAATGACAAGTCGAGCTGATCGAGCAGCGTACGTCGCGACGCGTCCCTGACGATCTCGCCGTTTCGGTGGATCAGTGCCGCTTTGCCGGCCAGCACGATGCGATCGCGCACACCGGTCTTCGACAGGAGCTTGCCGAGCAGATCCTCACAACGACCGTCTCCGTAGATCGGCGCCGTGTCGACCAGAGTGCCGCCGGCATCGATGAAGGTCTTGAGCTGGTCCTCGGCCTCGAAGGCGTCGACGCCCGCGCCCCACGACATCGTGCCGAGCGCGAGGCGAGACACCTCTAGGCCTGAGCGGCCGACGTGCCGATATTGCATAGCGCAACGCTAGTCCGACCATGGTGGGGACGCCGGTAGGCTCGCACAGTGGACTTTCTCCGTGCCGTGGTTCTGGGCGTTCTCCAGGGACTGACCGAATTCCTCCCCATCTCCAGCAGTGCTCACCTGGCGATCTTTCCGAAGTTCTTCGGATGGGACGATCCGGGCGCCGCATTCACGGCGGTCATCCAGATAGGCACCGAACTCGCCGTGCTGATCTACTTCTGGCGCGACATCGTGACCATCGCCTCGGGTTGGATCAGAGGCCTGTTCAGCGAGTCGGCGAGAGCCGAGCTCGAGTGGCGGATGGGCTGGTTCGTCATCATCGGCTCAGTCCCCATCGTCATATTGGGTCTGATGTTCCAGGACGCGATCAAGCACGAGTTCCGTCGCGTCGCCCTGATTGCGGTGGCGTTGATCGTCTTCGGTGTGATCCTCGGGCTCGCCGAGCGGTACGGACGCAAGAACCGGGCCATCGAAGAGCTCACCATGCGCCACGCTGTGCTGTTCGGTCTGGCACAGGCCTGCGCACTGTTCCCCGGCGTGAGCCGTTCGGGCGGCACGATCAGCATGGGCCTGCTGCTGGGCTACGAACGCCGCGCGGCAACTCGCTACGCCTTCCTGCTCGCGATCCCGGCTGTCCTCGGCGCCGGCATCTACAACCTCAAGGACATACCGGGCCAGGCCAACGCCTACGGCACCGGGCCGACGATCGTGGCGACCGTTGTCTCGTTCGCGGTTGGCCTCACGGTCATCCACTGGCTGCTGGAGTACGTGAGCCGCAAGTCGTACGCGCCGTTCGTGATCTACCGCATCGCGCTCGGCGTGCTGGTGCTCGCGCTGGTAGGCACCGGCGCGATCTCGTCGATGGTCACCGTCAGCTAGAGCCAGCCCGATCGCTTGAACCGCCAGTAGACGTAGCCGCAGATCGCCGCGGTCGCCGCGATCACCAGCGGGTAGCCGAAGGTCCACTCCAGCTCAGGCATGTGCCGGAAGTTCATTCCATAGACGCCGGCGATCGCTGTGGGTACGGCGAAGATGGTGGCGCCGGCGGTCAGCTTGCGCATGTCCTCGTTCTGCTGGACGCTCAACTGCGCCAGATGGGCGTTGAGCGCGTTGTCGAGCAGCTTGTCGACCGACTCGATCGCATCAGCCGCCCGCGACAGGTGGTCAGCGATATCGCGAAAGTAGGGCCGAGCGTCCTCGGGCATTGATGTGGTGGCGAAACGCTCCAACGGGTCCCGCAACGGCATGACCGCCCGCCGGAACTCCAACGTCTCACGCTTGAGGCGGTAGATGCGGGTTGAGTCGTTGGAGAACTCGCTGGAGAACACTGACGCCTCCACCTCCTCGACATCTGTCTCAAGCTCGGCAGCGACAACCTCATACCGGTCGACGATCGAGTCGACCACGGCGTGAAGAGCGGCTGTGGGGCCGTGCGAGAGAGGCTCGATCATCCTCTCGGCGGCCCTTCGGGCGTCCTTGAGGTCAGGCCCGCCGTGGCGGACCGTGAGCAGGAACTGCTTGCCCATGAAGATGTTGACTTCGTGTGTGGTGATGTCGTCATCGCTGTAGGAGACCGTGCGCAGGGTCATGAAGATGTGATCCGAATAGCGTTCGACCTTCGGACGTTGATGCGCCTCGAGCGCGTCCTCCACCGCCAGCGGGTGCAGTCCCAGCGTTCCTGCCACCCGATCGAGCTCGTCCGACGTGGGGTTGCCGATCCCGATCCACAGGAAGTCGTCCTCGCCGAGTCCGGCGATCGCCTCCTCCAGGGCCGCGGTGTGTTGCTCGGTGGTTTCGCGAACACCGTCTCGATAGACGGCGCAGTCAATGATCACGTCGTCATTGTGCCCCGCTCCTCACTCTCCGGCCGTCGACATGCCGCAATGACCATCCAGATACGCTCGACCCATGCGCAGCTGGACGTCACCCGAAGTCCCTTCACTCGACGACCTCGGACTCGGGCGCAGTGCCGCCGTGCGGGTGCACGACACGTCAACGAACGGGCTGATGGCGAGCGACCCTGACGACACCGCTCGGTTGTACGTCTGCGGGATCACGCCGTACGACGCCACCCACCTGGGCCACGCGGCCACCTATCTCGCTTTCGACCTGCTTCAGCGGGCCTGGCTCGACCGCGGTCTCGATGTCACCTACACGCAGAACGTGACCGATGTCGACGACCCGCTCCTGGAGCGGGCCACCGCAACAGGTGTCGACTGGGTCGAGCTGGCCGAGCGAGAGACCCAGCTGTTCCGCGACGACATGGCGGCCCTACGAGTACTCGCCCCCGCTGCGTATGTCGGCGCCGTCGAGTCGATCGACCTCGTGGTCGACCTCATCGACAAGCTCGACACCGCCGGTGCGGTCTACCGTGTCGACGACGACCTCTACTTCGACGTTCACGCCGACGAGGGCTTCGGCTCGGTGTCCGGCTTCGACGAGGAGACGATGCTGAAGATCTTCCCCGAGCGCGGGGGAGACCCGGACCGTTCAGGAAAGAAACATCCCCTCGACTGCCTGTTGTGGCTGGCAGAGAAGCCCGGCGAGCCCTCGTGGGAGACGCGCCTGGGCCGTGGACGTCCGGGCTGGCACATCGAGTGCGCGGCGATCGCGTTGCAGAACCTCGGGACGGCTTTCGACGTACAGGGCGGCGGCTCCGACCTGGTCTTCCCTCACCACGAGATGTCAGCCTCTGAGGCAACCGTCGCGACGCACGAGGCGTTCGCGAAGGCCTATGTGCACGCCGGAATGGTGGGCTACGAGGGCGAGAAGATGTCGAAGTCCAAGGGCAACCTGGTCCTGGTCTCCAAGCTGCGTGCCGAGGGCCACGATCCGATGGCGATCCGGCTGGCGCTGCTCGCGCATCACTACCGCAGCGACTGGGAGTGGTTCGGTGGCGAGATGGAGCAGGCCGAGGCGCGCCTCTCGCGCTGGCGTGCGGCTGCAGACCGTGCGGCTGGGCCGTCGGGTGAGCAGTTGGTGGCCGCGATCAGATCTGCCATGACCAACGACCTCGATGCGCCAGCAGCACTCACGGCAATCGACGCCTGGGCTGCCGGCTCCGGCGACGACCCGACGTCCAGCACAACGGCTCGTACGGCGATCGACGCCCTGCTGGGCATCCTGCTCTAGCCGCGGTTAGCTCACGCCGGGTCGTCGCCGCGACGGCGCAGATAGCGCTCGAACTCACGGGCGATGGCGTCTCCGCTCGCCTCGGGCAGATCGCTGGTGTCGCGCTCGTTCTCGAGAGCTTCGACGTACTCCGCGATCTCGGCGTCGCGCGAGGAGAGATCCTCGGCGCCACGCTGCCAGGCGTCGGTCATCTCGACCAGCACACCTTGGGGCAGCGGAATGCCGATCGCGTCCTCGAGGGATCCGAGCAGGGCAAGCGTCGCCTTGGGACAGGGCGGCTCAGCAAGGTAGTGGGGGACTGCCGCCCACAGCGACGCCGTGGCGATGCCCTCCTTGGAGGCCATGTCATTGAGGACAGTGGTGATGCCCACCGGCCCGGTGTAGCGGGAGGGCTGCAATGACATCCGGTCCATCAGGGCACGATCGGACGTCGACCCGCTGACCGGCACAGGACGGGTATGGGGCGAGTCCGCCAGCAGTGCGCCGAGGGTGATGATCTCGGAGACACCGGCGAGCTTGGCCACACCGATGACGGTCGAGCAGAACGCCTTCCAGTGAAAGTTTGGCTCGGGCGCGCGAAGCAGCAGGACATCGCGATCTCCTCGGCGCGGACGCGCATGGAAGATCGACGGGGAGGGCCAGACGATGAGTCGTTCGTCGTCGTCGCCTGTGTGCACGTGCGGTCGATGCACCTGGAAGTCGTAGTAGTCCTCGGGATCCAGCTCGATCAGCAGCTCGGCATCCCACTCCTCGATGAGGTGGTCAACCGTTCCGGAGGCAGCGTCAGCGGCGTCATTCCACCCTTCGAACGCGGCGACCATCCATGGGTCGCGCAGCGGCGGAATGTCGATCGAATCGCTCACACGTTCACCCTACGCCGAGCGGCCGTCCGGATCAGTCTCAGTCGGGTCAGCCATGTCGTGACGTGTGACTTCGATCCGCGATATGCGTCGGCCGTCCAGCTCGTCGACCCTCAGTGTCGCGTCGCCCACGACGACGGTGTCGTCGACCTCGGGCATTCGACCGAGCTGGTCGATGATGAATCCGGCCACGGTCTCGTACGAGCCGTCGACGAGCTCGATGCCAGTCAACTCGGCAAAATCCTCGATGTTGAGGCCGGCGTCGAACATGCCGTCACGTCGCTCGTGCGGACTCGTCCACGTCGTCCGGGCGGTCGTACTCGTCGCGGATCTCTCCCACGAGTTCCTCGACCAAGTCCTCGAGAGTCACGATGCCGTCGGTGCCGCCGTACTCGTCGACGACGAGTGCAATGTGTACGCCCTCGTGCCGCATCGAGGCCATTGCAGGCAGGATCCGGTTGGTGCCGGGGAACACAGGAATGTCGCGCACCAGCGTGCTGACGACGGCGCTCGAATCGGCGTCGGTCTGAAGCAGATCGCGAACATGGACGAAGCCGAGGATGTCGTCGACCGAATCTCCCGTGACGGGATAGCGCGAATGCGGCTGCTCACGGACTTCGACCGCTGCCTCGGCCAGAGTGGTCGAACCCGACAAGAAGTCGATGTTGTGACGAGGCTGCATGACTTCCTTCACAGTTCGCTTCGTCGCCGTGAACACGTCTTGCATGATTCGGCGCTCATCTTCCTCGAGGCCCTCGTGACCGCCCACCAGGTCACGAAGCTCGTCATCACTCATGTCTTCGTTGGTGGCGTGCGGATCTCCCCGCAGAATGCGCACCACCAGATTCGTCGACGCCGACAGCAACCAGATGACGGGCCGCATCAGGGCGGCGAACTTCGACAGCGGAGGCGCCACGACCTTGGCCAGGCCGGCCGACTTCTGAAGGGCGAAACGTTTGGGCACGAGCTCGCCCAACACCAGAGAGAGGTACGCGATCAGAAGAGTCATCAGCACGAGGGCAACGTTGTCTGCTGCACCCTCCGACAGGCCGAGACCCCCGAGGGCCGGGGCGACGTCGGGCGCCAACGTTGACGCACCGTATGCCGCAGACAAGAATCCGGCGACAGTGACGCCGATCTGCACAGCAGCCAAGAAAGTGTTCGGATCTCGGGCCAAGGACGCAACTTTCGCGCCGCGGGAGCCCTCGTTCTCGAGCTGGTCGATCTGACTGGGGCGCAGAGACACCAAAGCCATCTCGGTGGCGGCGAAGACGCCACCGATCAGCACGAAGACCAGCACCAGTCCCAAGTTGAGAAGCGTTTGCTGATCCATCAGCGCCCGCTCCCAGGTGAGGAATCAGAGCGGGCATAGCGTCTTCGTGGCTTCATGCCCACAGTTTAGTGACTGTGCGCCCAACGCAAGTGGACGAGCGTCCATACCGACCCAAGCACCCAACGCAAGGAAAGCGTGAGCGAGCGAAGCGAGCCGGCCGGACCCGGTCGAGCGTCCGCGCGAGACCGGGAGTGAGCGCGAGGAACCCGACCCAGCACCCAACGCAAGGAAAGCGTGGGCGAGCGAAGCGAGCCGGCCGGACCCGGTCGAGCGTCCGCGCGAGACCGGGAGTGAGCGCGAGGAACCCGACCCAGCACCCAACGCAAGGAAAGCGTGGGCGAGCGAAGCGAGCCGGCCGGGCCCGATGCGAGCTCCGGCGAGCATCGGAAATGAACGGCGAGGAACGAGCCGTGCCCCGGCCCTATTCGTTTTCTGTCCGGTAGCCAAGGTTGGGTGAGAGCCATTTCTCGGCCTCGTCGACCGACCAACCCTTGCGATCGGCGTAGTCCTCGACCTGGTCGCGACCTATGCGTCCCAGGACGAAGTACTGCGACTCCGGATGTGAGAAGTACAGACCGCTGACCGAGGCACCCGGCCACATGGCCATGCTCTCGGTGAGCTCGATCCCGGCATTGGCCTCAACATCCAACAACGACCAGATGGTCTGCTTCTCGGTGTGCTCGGGGCACGCCGGGTAGCCGGGAGCCGGACGTATGCCGTCGTACTTCTCCTTGATCAGCTCTTCGTTGCTGAGCGCCTCATTGGGCGCGTGCGCCCAGAACTCCTTGCGTACGCGCTCGTGCATGCGTTCGGCGAACGCCTCGGCCAGCCGGTCGGCGAGCGACTCCAGGAGGATGGCGCTGTAGTCGTCGAGCTCTTCCTTGAACTCCATGATCTTGTCCGTGGCACCCAGACCTGCAGTGACGGCGAAGGCTCCGACGTAGTCACGCAATCCGGTTTCCTTCGGCGCAACGAAGTCGGCGAGCGACTTGCGGGCGGATCCTTCGCGGCCCTCGCCTTGCTGGCGGAGCTGATGCAGTGTCGTCAGGACCTCGGTGCGGGACTCGTCGGTGTAGACCTCGATGTCATCGCGCTCGATCTGGCTCGCAGGGAACAGCCCGAACACGCCGTTGGCCTGGATCCAGTTCTCGGCGATGACCTTGTCGAGCATCGCCAGCCCGTCCTCGTAGAGCTTGCGCGCCGCCTCGCCCGTCGCCGGGTTGTTGAGGATGTCGGGGAAGCGTCCCTTCATCTCCCAGGTGTTGAAGAACGGCTGCCAGTCGATGTATTCACGCAGCTCTTCGAGCGGGTAGTTCTTGAACGTCTTGACGAACTGCGTTGCGGCACCGTGGCGATGGTCGCAACCCGGGCCGGTGCACAGGTCATGCGCCTGCTGCAGCAACATCCGAGGCCGCGGCGGCTGGTAGGACGTCCAATCGATGGGCATGGCCTTGGCACGCGCTTCGTCGATCTTCAGCAGTGAGCGGCTGTCCTGGCGCGATGCGTGCCGTTCGCGGAGCGTGTCGTAGTCGGCGATCGTGTCGGCAAGCAGCTTGGGACGCTGCTCGTCGGACAACAGCGCAGCCACGACGGGCACCGAGCGCGAGGCGTCCTTCACCCAGATGACGGGCCCGTGGTACTTCTTGTCGACCTTCACCGCGGTGTGAGCGCGTGATGTGGTCGCGCCACCGATCAGCAGCGGGATGTCGAAGCCCTGGCGTTCCATCTCGGTTGCGAGATTGACCATCTCGTCGAGCGAGGGCGTGATCAGCCCGGACAAGCCGATGACGTCGGCTCCCTCGGCCTTGGCGGCATCGAGGATCTTCTGCGCCGGCACCATCACGCCGAGGTCGACGACGTCATAGTTGTTGCACTGCAGGACGACGCCGACGATGTTCTTGCCGATGTCGTGCACGTCGCCCTTGACGGTTGCCATGACGACCTTGCCGTTGGTGCGCTCAGCATCGCCCGGCTTCTTCTCCGCCTCGATGAAGGGGAGCAGGTATGCGACGGCCTTCTTCATGACTCGCGCTGACTTCACGACCTGGGGCAGGAACATCTTGCCCTCGCCGAACAGGTCACCCACGACGTTCATACCGTCCATGAGTGGACCTTCGATGACCTCGATCGGGCGGCCGCCGCGATCAGAGATGAGCTTGCGCAGCTCCTCGGTGTCTTCCTCGGCAAATTCGTCGAGACCCTTGACCAGAGCGTGGGTGATGCGCTCGGTGACCGGCAGCGACCGCCACTCCTCGGTGGCAACTTCCTTGACTGCGCCGTCGCCGGCGAAGTCGGGCGCGATCTCGAGCAGCCGTTCGGTGCTGTCCTCGCGGCGGTTGAGCACGACGTCCTCGATGCGCTCGCGCAGCAGCTCCGGAACTTCGTCATAGACCTCGAGGGCTCCTGCGTTGACGATTCCCATCGTGAGCCCGGCCTTGATCGCGTGATAGAGGAACACCGCATGGATCGCTTCACGAACCGGGTTGTTGCCTCGGAAGGAGAACGATGCATTGGAAATGCCACCGGAGATGAGCGCACCCGGCAGGTTGTCGGAGATCCATTGACAGGCCTCGATGAAGTCGAGGCCATAGCGCTGGTGTTCTTCGATTCCGGTCGCCATCGCGAAGCAGTTGGGGTCGAAGATGATGTCCTCGGCGGGAAAACCGACCTCGTCGACGAGGATGTCGTAGGCACGCTGGCAGATGTCCTTGCGGCGCTGCAGGTCGTCGGCCTGACCGTCCTCGTCGAATGCCATCACCACGACCGCGGCACCGTGCTTGCGGCACAGGCGGGCTTCGCGGACGAACTTCTCCTTGCCCTCCTTGAGCGAGATCGAGTTGACGATCGACTTGCCCTGGACGCACTTGAGCCCCGCCTCGATGACCTCCCACTTCGAGGAGTCGATCATGGTCGGGACCCTGCAGATGTCAGGTTCGGTCGCGACGAGCTTCATGAACCGGTCCATGGCATCGACGCCGTCGATCATGCCCTCGTCCATGTTGACGTCGATGACCTGCGCACCGTTTTCGACCTGCTGCCGTGCGACACCGAGAGCAGTCCCGTAGTCGCCCGCCTTGATCAGGTTGCGGAACCGCGCCGAGCCGGTGATGTTGGTGCGCTCACCGACATTGACGAACAGCGAGTCCTTGGTGATCGTCACCGGTTCAAGCCCTGAGAGCCGCAAGGCGCGCGTCATGGTCGGCGGCACGCGCGGCGTTTTGCCAGCCACGTCCCGGGCGATGGAGGCGATGTGGGCAGGAGTGGTGCCACAGCATCCGCCGACGAGGTTGACGAATCCGGCATCCGCGAACTCGGCGACGATGGCTGAGGTCTCGTCAGGCGCCTCGTCGTACTCGCCGAATGCATTGGGGAGGCCGGCATTGGGGTAGCAGGACACGAAGGTGTCGGCCACCCGGGAGATCTCGGAGATGTACGGGCGCATCTCCTTGGCGCCGAGTGCACAGTTGAGGCCGACGAGCAGCGGCTTGGCGTGGCGTACGGAGTGCCAGAACGCCTCAGTGACCTGGCCAGAAAGCGTACGGCCCGAAGCGTCAGTGATCGTGCCGGAGATGATGACGGGCCAGCGACGGTCCCGCTCCTCGAACAGTGTCTCGAGGGCGAAGATTGCGGCCTTGGCATTCAGCGTGTCGAAGATCGTCTCGATCATCAGCACGTCGGCGCCACCGTCGACGAGCCCATTGGCCTGTTGGAGGTAGGCAGTCACCAGGTCGTCGAATGACACGTTGCGGGCGCCGGGATCGTTGACATCCGGCGAGATCGAGGCCGTACGGCTCGTCGGACCGATGGCTCCCACGACATAGCGGGGCTTGTCCGGCGTCTTCTCGGTCATCGCGTCACATTCGCGACGTGCCAGTCGTGCTGATTCGTAGTTGAGCTCGTAGGCAAGCTCCTCCATGCCGTAGTCGCTCAACGACATCGTCGTGGCGTTGAAGGTGTTGGTCTCGATGAGGTCTGCGCCGGCCTCGAGATACTCGCGGTGGATGTTGGCGATGATCTCTGGCGCTGTGAGGCTCAACAGATCGTTGTTGCCCTGCACGTCACTGGGCCAGTCCTTGAACCGCTCGCCGCGGTAACCGGCCTCGTCAGGGCGATCGCGTTGGATCGCCGTACCCATGGCGCCGTCGAGGACCAGGATGCGTTCATGAAGCAGGGCCGTCAGCTCGTCAGTCGCATCAGGTCGGAGGTCGACGGCGTGGGCTGTGAATGACTCGGACAAGGGAGCAATCCTCGGTGGAGATCGGCAGGAATGCTGGGGATGTCCAGCCCACGGCGGGCTCGCCTAGGCCTCGGGAGATCCCGAACGGTGATACCAGTGTCTCACTTGATGGCCGTCGGCGTGACCTACGGTTGAGGAATGAATAGTTACGCGGCGATTCTGTGGGATCTCGACGGCACGATCATTGACAGTGAGCCGCTCTGGATGGCGGGCGAGCACGAGCTGGCGGAGCGCTACGGCAAGACGTGGACCCAGGAGGACGGCCTCGCCCTGGTCGGCAACTCGCTGATCCACTCGGGCCACTACATCAAGGACCGTCTCGAGGCCGACATGTCGGCCGAGGAGATTGTCGACTTCCTCGTGCTGAGACTCGCAGCCGCGCTGCGCGAGGAAATCCCTTGGCGACCCGGCGCACGAGAGCTCATCGAGCAGCTCCACGCCGACGGCATCCCGCAAGCTCTCGTCACGATGTCGTACGCGTCAATTGCCGAGCCGATCGCCGCAGTGGCACCGTTCGCCGCCGTCGTGACGGGTGACATGGTCGCGCAGGGCAAGCCGCACCCGGAGCCCTACCTGCGGGCCGCTGAGCTTCTGGGCGTCGACCCCGCCGACTGCTTGGCGATCGAGGACTCCGGCACTGGAGCGACGTCGGCGAATGCTGCCGGGTGCCACGTGCTGGTGGTGCCGCACTTTGTCAACGTGCCCGACGCTCCGCGCCGTACGCAGTTGCCCACGCTGGAACATGTCGGCCCGGATGCGCTCCGGGCACTGTTCGACTGACGGGCCGCGCCGAATGCCTCAGGGAACGAGCGGTACTTCAGGCACGATCTCGGGGAACGGCGGGGGAGTGCCGCCCCACTCAGGGCAGATCGCCTGGTGTGAGCACCACGTGCACAGACCGCTCTTGCGGGCGGGGAAGTTGCGCGACTCGATCGCCTGGGCGATCGCGTCCCACAGGGCAACGACCTTGCGCTCTGTCGCCAGAAGGTCCTGTTCATTGGGCTCATAGGTCAGGAAGGACCCGTCCGCGAGGTACATCAGCTGCAGCAGGGACGGCATCACTCCCCGCGTACGCCAGATGACAAGCGCGTAGAACTTCATCTGGAACAGTGCCTTGTCCTCATAGAGAGGGTTGGGCGCCTTGCCTGTCTTGTAGTCGACCACTCGGATGCGGCCATCAGGAGCGATGTCGATGCGATCGACGATGCCGGCGAGGGTCAGCCCTGACTCGAGCTGATGGCTGACCTTCTCCTCGCGGGTGTGCTCGCCGAGGTATCGCGGATCCTCCATGCGGAAATAGGTCTCGAGCAGGGTCACCGCAGAGGCCAACCAAGCCGTCTCATCGGCGGCCTGCTCAGAGCTGAACAGCTCGGCGAGCCGCGGCTCCTCGGCGCGGAGCTTGTCCCATTCGCCTGGGAGCAGCTTGACGGCTTGGTCGAGCGTGCGGCTGGCTGCAGGCTCGGCCAGAAGATCTTCGAGCACCGCATGCACCAAGGTGCCGCGCACCATCACGGCGTCGGCAGGCTCGGGCAACCGGTCGATGACACGGAGTCGATAGCGCAGCGGACAGTTCTGGAAGTCGCCCGCCCTGCTGGGGGACAACGAGTTGCGCACCGTCACCGCGGTGGTGTCGTCCTGAAGCTCAAGTGGCGATGCGTCCATGTCTGCAGGCTAGACGGGGCCACCGACGGAACGCGGGAACCACGCGGGGAGGCGATAGGTTGGGGCAGTGAGATCTACCCCCCGCCAAGAAACCCCCGCCGGAACCTGGCGGCTCGGTCACGTCGGCGGTGTCGATCTGCTGGTCAAGCCGTCGATCATCGTGATGGGCGTCGTGCTGGTCGCCCTGTTCGCGCCCAGGTTCGATGACAACTCCGATGCCAACCCCTACGCACTGGCCGCAGCGTTCGTCATCGCGTTGTACGTGTCGGTCTTCGTCCACGAGCTGGCCCACGTCTTCGTCGCCCGCTGGTTTGGCATGCGCGTCCAGTCAGTCACGCTCCACCTCCTTGGGGGCGAGACGCTGATCGAGGGCGAGAGCCGTACCCCATGGCAGGAGCTGGCGATCTCGATCGCCGGGCCTCTCACATCGCTCGCGATCGGGCTCGGCGCTTGGTGGGCATCAGCCGGGATGGCCGCTGGGACGACCCACGACGTGGTTCGTTCGGTCGCGTACGTCAACGTCCTCGTCGCCATCTTCAACATGCTTCCGGGCCTTCCGCTCGACGGCGGTCGGGTGTTCCGGGCGATCATCTGGCAGGTCACCGGACGCGAGGAGACCGGCATCCGCATCGCAGCATGGATTGGTCGCGCCGCCGCCATCGGGATCGTCGTGTTCGCCTTGCTGAGCAGCGGCAGCGGTCGTGATCTCGGCACCAACCTCGTCATCGCCATGCTTGTCGGATGGTTCCTCTGGCAGGGTGCCGGACAGGCGCTGCGCCACGCCAGCCGCTCATCCCGCGTCAACCTGCTCAACGCACGGTCCCTCGCCGATACCCAACACCCGCCGCCAACTGCCGCACCTCGGCTGCCGGCCGATCTGCACGGCGCCGACCTGTTGCGCGCGATGGCCGCACAGCCGTCCGACATCTACGCGCTGACCGAGTCTGACGGCACGATCGTTGGCTCGCTGTCGACGCGTGCGGTCGATGACGCCTACCGAGCGAGCCGTCGATGAGCGCCGGGATGCGAAGCGGACCGCTGGTCGAGGGGGAGTGGGTGCGGCTCACCGACCCCAAGGGGCGCAAGCACAACTTCAAGCTCCAGCCCGGCGCAGAGTTCTCCACCAAGAAGGGGCAGATCAGGCACGACGACATGATCGGTCACCCCGAGGGCATCGTCATCGAGTCGTCGATGGGTGCGGCCTACCAGGTGTTCCGGCCACTGCTGTTCGAGTACGTCGTCTCGATGCCGCGTGGTGCGGCGATCATCTACCCCAAGGATGCCGCCCAGATCATCGCCATGGCCGACATCTATCCCGGCGCACGCGTCGTCGAGGCAGGCGCCGGATCCGGCAGCCTGACGACATACCTCCTTCGGGCAATCGGTCCGAGGGCACGCTCGGCTCATACGAGATCCGCGAGGAATTCGCCGAGAACGTACGCCGCAACGTCGAGCAGGTCGCCGGGACGGACGTCCCCGGCTGGACGCTGACGGTCGGCGACGTCAAGGAGGTCATCACCGAGACGCAGATCGATCGACTGATCCTCGACATGGTCGACCCATGGACCTGTATCCCGCTCGCAGTCGAGCGACTCGTACCCGGCGGCATCGTGTGCGCGTACGTCGCCACGACGACCCAGCTGTCGCTGTTCGTCGAGTCCATCCGCGAGGACGGCGGATTCACCGAGCCGCACGCGTGGGAGACGCTCGAGCGCAGCTGGCACCTCGAAGGCCTCTCAGTTCGACCCGATCACAAGATGAATGGCCACACCGCCTTCCTCGTGACGGCCCGACGGATGGCGCCCGGCCAGCGATCGCTGGAGAAGTCACGGCGCCCGGCACCTGGGGCCTACGGACCTGACTACAAGGGTCCGCGACCGTTCGGCTGGAGCCCGAACCTGAGTCGTGACCAAATCGACACACGAGGTTGTCGATGATGGACGCCATCTTCGTGGAGCGTGCAGGTAGGGTCAGGCGTACGAGCAAGGAGGTGGCTATGACCGACAACGAGCCTTTCCAGAGGCGTGGTCGACCAGCGAGGCCGAGCAGGAGCTTGGCTACTTGCGCGCGGAGGTCGAGCACCTGCGCCGCCGACTCGGAAGCGAGGGGTCCACCGACTCCCGCCTCACCGAGATCGAGGCCAAGCTCTCCGCCACCAACGCCCAGAACGAACGCCTGACCTCGACGTTGCGTGAAGCACGCGACCAGATCGTCACGCTCAAGGAAGAGGTCGATCGGCTGGCCCAGCCGCCGACCGGTTTCGGCACGTTCCTCAAGCGCAACGACGATGACTCGGTGGACGTGTTCACCGGTGGCCGCAAGCTTCGCGTCAACGTGAGCCCCAGCGTCGAAAAGGACGACCTCCGCAAGGGACAGGAAGTCATCCTCAACGAGGCGATGAACGTCGTGATGGCCCTGGAGTTCGAGCAGACCGGCGAGGTCGTCTGCTCAAGGAGAT
>CAVVQG010000025.1:0-157741 GCA_963750265.1 uncultured Actinomycetota bacterium
CACAGCAATTCTAGTCGCCGTCCACGGCGTCTAGGCTCGGTGCATGGCCCAGCTGCACGAGCTCGACGCAATGGACCAAGCGGCCGCGCTACGCGCACGTGAGGTCTCCTCCGTCGAGCTGGTGCAGCACCATCTCGACCGCATCGACGCACACGCGGCGTTGGGCGCGTTCATCACGGTCACCGCAGACCAGGCGCTCGAACGAGCATCTGCCGCCGACAGCGCGCTCACCGCCGGCGATGCTCCGCCGTTCGCAGGCGTGCCGATCGCCATCAAGGACCTCACCTTCACCCGCGGCGTGCCGACTTCGATGGGGTCGGCGGTGATGCGCGATTTCGTGCCACCGGTCAACGCGTACGTTGTCGACCTGATCGAGAAGGCCGGCTTTGTCAGCCTTGGCAAGACCAACACCCCGGAGTTTGGCCTCTCGTCCTACACCGACAACGACCTCATCGGCCCGGCCCGTACGCCGTGGGACACCTCGCGCAATGCCGGAGGCTCCAGCGGCGGCGCTGCCGCAGCCGTGGCGGCTGGGCTTGTGCCCCTGGCTCAAGGCAGCGACGGCGGCGGATCAATCCGCATCCCGGCAAGCTCCTGTGGCATCTTCGGGTTCAAGCCCAGCCGAGGGCGGGTCAGCGCAGGACCGGCCGGCAGCGACTGGAACGGTCTGGCAGTTGACGGTCCGCTCAGCCGTACCGTCCGCGACGCCGCAGCACTGCTCGACGCCGTTGCCCACCCCATGCCGGGTGATGCGCGACCGCTGCCCGATCCGCTCGTCCCGTACACCGAGTGGGTGCGGCGTGATCCCGGTCGGCTCCGCATTGCCCGCTGGTCCGGCACCCATCTCGACGGCATCGAGCCCGGTCCTGAGGCGCTGGCAGCGTTCGAGAAGACCAGCGCCCTGCTCGAGTCGCTGGGGCACGAGATCGTCGACCTGCCCAACCCGTTCCCCCAGGCACTCGAGCCGCAGTTCAACATCATCTGGTCCAGCGGCATCGCCGGCGCACCGATCCCGCCTGAAGCGGAGACGACCCTCCGCCCCAACACCCGCTACTGGCGCCAGCGTGGTGGTGTCGCGACGGCTGTCGAGCTGAGCCAGGCAATGCAGTTCCTCGAGTCAGCGACCCGACAGGTCGTCACCGACCTACAGCCGTACAACGCCTTCTTGACGCCAACTCTCGCCCTCCCCCCGCAGCCTGTCGAGTGGTTCAACGAGTCCGGCGATCCGGTCGAGGATCATCGCCGGGAGCTGATGTTCACGCCGTACACCGCGCTCTACAACATGAGCGGCCAGCCGGCTGCGAGCCTCCCCCTGCATTGGAGCGCCGACGGCCTCCCGATCGGAAGTCATGCTCGCGGGTCTGCCCGGGCAGGACGGCGCACTGTTCAGCCTGTGCGCCCAAGTCGAGACTGCCGCCCCGTGGGTCGACCGTCGACCCGCTACCTGACCTTGCCCGTCCGCGACGACGGCGAGCCCTGAACGCAAGGTGCTCCGTCTGCGCGAGGCGCCTCAGCGACGAGCGGTCATGACGATCGGATCGCCGTCGGTGATCGCAATCGTGTGCTCGACGTGGGCGCCACGCGAACCGTCGGCGCTGCGGATGGTCCAGCCGTCGGGGTCCATCACGATCTCGTCGGTGGTGTGCAGGAACCACGGCTCGATCGCGATGACCAGGCCCGGCTGCAGCGGGAAGCCGCGACCGGCGCGGCCGTCATTGGGGATGTGCGGGTCGCCGTGCATCGTCCGGCCGACGCCATGGCCACCGAACTGGGTGTTGATCGCGAGCCCGTGCGACCGCCCGACCGCACCGATGGCGGCAGAGATGTCGCCGACCTTGTTGCCGGCGCGAGCCACCGCGATCGCCGCGTCGAGCGCTTCCTGGGCCTGCGCGATGAGCCGTACGTCCTCTTCGCGGGGCGTGCCGACGATGACGCTCAGCGCCGAGTCGCACACCCAGCCGTCGACCGACACGGCGAAGTCGAAGCTCACCAGGTCGCCGTCCGCAAGCTGTGTAGTCGTGCGGCAGCCCGTGCAGCACCGCGTCGTTGACCGAGGTGCAGAGCACCTTGCCGAACGGCATCGCACCGAATGACGGGTGATAGTCGATGTAGCAGGACTCGGCGCCGCGCTTGCGGATCATCTCGTGCGCCAGCGCATCGAGGTCGAGCAGGTTGACGCCGACGTCGGCAGCCTCCGACAGCGCGGTCAGCACCTCACCGACGAACTCTCCGGCCGGGCGCATCTCGTCGAGCTGGGTCGGGGTGAGCAGCTCGATCATGACGCGTCCTCCTGCGCGAAGACGCTGAGCTGGCTGAGCGACGTACGACAACGTGATCCCAAGCATCCCGATGGCGGCAGCCGCAGGTCCCTGAAGATCACATCGAGCCCGCTGCTGAACACCGATGCCACGACAAGGGCGCCGCCAAGCAGGCCGAGGGCCGCGGCAGCATGGGTCGCCGGGACGCGCACCTTTGCCGACTCCCAATGGTGTAGGTCGTGCCGGCGAACACCACCGCCGCGACGAGAGCCAGGACGCGTATGCCCGGGAGCGCGTCACTCGGCCACTTGTCAGCGAGGTCGAGCCGAGCACGACCAGCAGCACCAGGTCGGCGCCGAATGCCACGTTCCGCCATCTGTTCTTCACCCATGGAAGGGTACGCGGTTCGTGGAGCCCCCTGATTGACTGGGCGGGTGAGCGAGGTGAACTTCGACTACTCCAATCTGAGCGGCCGGCCCAACGGGCCGGTCGTGACGGTGGCCAGCGTGCTGCTCAAGGGAGTGCGGACCGTTCAGGCGCAGATCGAGCCGTACGCCCGCGAGTGGGAGCGGCACAATCGCGAGGCAGTGGCGGCCAGCGGCCCGCTGTGGGTCGTGCTCGGCGACTCGATGGCGCAGGGCGTCGGCGCCAGCGCCCACAACCGCGGCTGGGTGGGCCAGCTCGCCGAGACGCTGCCGGGTCATCGCCTGCTCAATCTCTCCGTCTACGGCGGACGGATCAGTGACGTCCTCGAACCCAGCTCCCGGCGATGGAGTCGCTGGGCGTCGAGCCCGACCTGGTGACGGTGATCATCGGAAGCAATGACCTCATCAGCCCGAAGCTCCGGCCGGCCCTGCCGGGCTCCTTGGCCGAGCTGCTGCAGCGACTTCCCTCCGGCGCCGTGATCGGCAACCAACCCGGCAGGCGAGACGCGGTGATCGGAGTTCAACCGGCAGATCGACGATGCCGTCGAGGCCGGCCGCGTGAGGCTCGCCGAATATCGCGATCCGCGTACCCGCAGCTGGAAGGGCAAGCTCTCGCCCGATCACTTCCACCCCAACGACCGGGGCTATGCCGGGATGGCCGAGATCATGGCCGAGGGCATCGCCCGCCCGTAGTCGTCAGCCCTCGAGCGAGATGCGGAAGCGCTGCATGCCGGTGATCCAGTGATCGGCGTCGTCGGCCTTGCGGGCATACATCGTGCCGACATCAGGATGCGGCATCGCGAAGAACCGTCCGGCGGCGATCGCCTCCATCAGCACGTCTGCGACGGCGAGCGGCTCGAGGGTCTCGCCCGCGGAGACGACGGACTTCATCCCGAGCCGCGCGTCGTCGTCGGCCACGGTCTCTCCGCCAAGCAGCATGTCGGTACGCACGCCCATGGGGCACAGGCAGCAGACCTGCACACCACGGTCGCCGTACGTCGCGGCAAGCCACTCGGCGAACCCGACCGCTGCGTGCTTGCTCGACGGAGTAGGTCGGCGAGCCGAGCTGGGTGAGCAGCCCGGCGGCCGATGCGGTGCTCACGAAGCAGCCCCCATCTTCCGCGAGCCACTGCGGCACGAGAGCCCGCGCGGCGTGCACGTGCGCCATCACGTTGACGTCCCATGAGCTGGCCCACTCGTCGTCGGTCGCCTCGAGCCCGAAGCCACGGAAGACTCCGGCATTGGCGACAAACAGGTTGACCGGCTCACCAGCCGCGGCGATCAACGCCGCGACGTGTGACGCATCGGACGCATCGCCGGCGACATGGGCGACGCGGCCCGGGTGGTCAGCGTCGAGCCGGCTCGCCGTCGCCTCGAGGCGCGCGAGCCGTCAAGGTCGCCGAGGACGACCGAGGCACCAGCCTCGAGGAGGCGCTGGGCGATCGCCTCGCCGATGCCGCCCGCGGCACCCGTGACGACCGCGTTCGTGCCGCCGCCGACAGTCATTGGTGCACCCATGGTCAGCGGTGCTTCTTGAGCTCGGCGCGGGCCAGCGAGTTCTTGTGCACCTCGTCGGGTCCGTCGGCAAAGCGCAGCGTACGCATGCCGGCGAACCACTCGGCGAGCGGGAAGTCCTGGCTCAGGCCGCCCGCTCCGTGCACCTGGATCGCCTTGTCGAGGATCCAGCCCACGGTCTCCGGCGTCGCGATCTTGATCGCCTGGATCTCGGTGTGCGCCCCGCGGTTGCCGGCCTTGTCCATCAGCCAGGCGGTCTTGAGGACCAGCAGCCGCAGCTGCTCGATCTTGACCCGCGACTCGGCGATCCAGTCACGGACGACGCCCTGGTCGGCGATCGGCTTGCCGAAGGCAACGCGCTCCGAGGCGCGCTGGCACATCATCTCGACGGCTCGCTCAGCGATGCCGAGCGAGCGCATGCAGTGGTGGATGCGGCCGGGTCCCGAGGCGAGCCTGGGCGATGGCGAAGCCTTCGCCCTCGGCGCCGATCAGGTTGCTGGCCGGCACGCGTACGTCGTGGAACTCGATCTCGGCGTGGCCACCGTGGTCGCGATCGTTGTAGCCGAACACGTGCATGCCGCGCTTGATGTCGAAGCCGGGGGTGTCGCGCTCGACCAGGATCATCGACTGCTGACGGTGGCGCTCGGCCGACGTGTCGGTCTTGCCCATCACGATGAAGATCTTGGCGTTGGGGTTCATCGCGCCGGTGATCCACCACTTGTGGCCGTTGATGACGTAGTCGTCGCCGTCCTTGGTGATCGACGTCTCGATGTTGGTGGCGTCCGACGAGGCCACCTTGGGCTCGGTCATCGCGAACGACGAGCGGATCTCCCCGGCCAGCAGCGGCTTGAGCCACTTCTCCTTCTGCTCGGGCGTGCCGAACATGTGGAGCACTTCCATGTTGCCGGTGTCCGGGGCAGCACAGTTGACGGCTGCCGGCGCGAGCTGGATGCTCCGGCCGGTGATCTCGGCGAGCGGTGCGTACTGGAGGTTGGTCAGTCCCGCGCCATCGTCGCCGGGAAGGAAGAAGTTCCACAGTCCGCGCTTCTTGGCCTCGGCCTTGAGGTCTTCCAGCACGGCCGGTGGCGACCAGGCGTCTTCCTTGATCGCGGCCTGCATCTGCTCGTGAGCGAGCGGCTCGGCGGGATAGACGACCTCATCCATGAAGGACTTCGAGCCTGACCGATCATCTCGACGGTCTTGGCGTCGTATTCGAAGTCCATGTCAGGCCGCCGCTGCCATCACGTAGACGACCTCGGCGACGAGGGCCGGCTTCTCGGCTCCCTCGATCTCCATGACGAAGTTGATGATCGCCTGCGTACCGATCGCGATCTCGTTGGTCTCCTTGAGCGTCGCGACGCCGCGTACGCGCGAGTCGACGGGGACGGGGGTCGGGAAGCGGAGCTTGTTGGCGCCGTAGTTCATGCCGAACGCCAGTCCCTGGATGTCATAGATCTGCTCAGCGAGCACCGGCAGCAGTGACAGCGTCAGGTAGCCGTGGGCGATGGGCCCGCCGAACGGGCCCTTCTTGGCCGCCTCGACATCGACATGGATCCACTGCTGGTCTCCGGTCGCGTCGGCGAACGCGTTGATCTGCTCCTGGTCGATCGTGTGCCAGTCACTCGTACCGATTTCTTCGCCGGCGATTGCCTTGAACTCGTCGAGACTCTTGAACACGCGGGCCATGCGAAACCTCTATCCACTACGAAGGTGCGAACTAAGCGCTTGCTTAGTTCGCACCCTAGTACGCCGACGTGCCACAGCGCCAGAGCCATCAGCGAACGAGGACTGACAATCCTGCAATCGACCAAGAGCGACGATCGAGACGACGTCGACTCGAACGACGCGCATCATCGATGAGTTGATTCCCGGGTTGAGCGCGGCGACCGCCAGGAAGGCGACGTCGCTGACGAGAACGCCACCGACCGCGTACAGCCGAATGTCGCCGCAGAAGATCGCAGCGACGAGCACCGCGCCCAGCAACCCGAACAGGACCGCGCGATGCACCAGCAGCACCGCCAGGTCAGGTCCATCGACGCTGACGCCGTACATCGCGGCGACCCTCGATGGACCGAGCACTCCCAGCAACGGAGCCAGATGGATCAGGGCAGATCCGGCCAGGCACACGATCATCACGAGCTCCATCGGCCCATCGTGTCAGGTCACATCAGGATGCGGGCCGCGATCGCGACGGCGCCAAGCAGTGCGGCGATGACGAGGCCCGCGATGTCGAGTCGCGTCCACGGCGCAGGCTCGGCCCACGTGCGGTCGTGGGCCGTGGCGAACCCTCGTGCGTCCATCGCGATCGCGGACGCGGATGCTCCGCGCATGGCCTGTACAAGCAGCGCGAACGAGATGTTGGCGGCATATCGACCGTTGGCCACGGGATTGCGGCGCGGGCCGAATCCGCGCACCCAGCGCACCCGTTCGAGCTGCTGCCAGGCCTGCCCGAAGCCGGTGAACCGCTGGAGTGCGGCCGCGAATGCGGCGATCATCCGCGCCGGGAAGCGCAGAGTCTGAGCCAAGTAGTCGGCAAGCCGCGACGGGTCGACATAACCGGCCATCACCGAACCCGGCCACGCCAGCACCACGATGCGGAGGCCGGCGGTGATCGACTCCTCGATGTCGTGCCCACCCAGACGCCACGTCGAGTAGACGATCGTCACGGCGGCGATCGAGGTGAAGCCAAGACAGGCCAGCGGGTAGCGCCATCCCGGCGCCAGGATCATGGCCGCCAACGACGTACGCACCCAGGGCGATCAAGGCAACCGGCAGGCTGCGGACCCAGAACGAGCCAAGCAGCGAGAACAACCCGACAGAAAGCTGGACCAACGGGTTGAGGCGAAGCACCAGGACCTCATACGAGCGACCCGCCGACCAGACGTCGATCGGCGTCGATCGGCAGATCGACATCGTGCGTCGACACCGCCACGGTGGCACCGGCGCTGCTCGCCACGGAGATCCAGCCGACGACGGCCGACCACGTGCCGGGATCTTGGCCGACGGTCGGCTCGTCCAGCAGCATGACGCCAGGGCGATGCGCGAGTGCCGCGGCGAGGGCGAGTCGGCGCTGCTCACCGCCGGAGAGTCGATAAGGATTGGCGCCGGCCAAGCGACTCAGTCCGAAGACCTCGAGCACCGCCTCGACATCGACGTTTCGTTCAATCCTGAGACCCGTCTTGGCCACCTCTTCTGCCACAGTGGGCGCGAGGAACCCGTGCTCGGGGTTCTGCGGCATCCAGCCGATCGACTCCGCGAGCCGCGGTGAACGCCAGCGGCGGAGGTCGGGCGTGACGGCGCCTGCCGAAGGCTTGAGCAATCCACCCAGCACCGCGATCGCCGTCGACTTGCCGGCCCCGCTCGGACCGGTGAAAGCGGTGATCGACCCCGGCTCGAGCGTCGTGGTGAGATCGGACAACGCCTTCGTACGCTGGGTGCCGCGCAACGTACGAGTCACCAGCTCCACTGACACATCAGTTGCCGAGATGCGAGTGCATCCGCGGCCGGAGTGACCAGCTCGAACGGAACATCCAGTGGAACGGGCAGTGGCATGCCGGGCATCCAGACGCCGTCCGGACGAGGCCCGGCGAGGAACGCGGCGACAGAGCCGTCACTGACCACCACCCCACCGGCGCCGAGGACGATGACCCGATCGACGTGTTGAAGCCATGGGCCGATGCGGTGCTCGACCACGACCAACGTGCGTTCGCCGACAGCACCGACGATCGCATCCCGCACCGACTCAGCCGTCGGCGCGTCGAGCATCGAGGTCGGCTCGTCCAGCAGCAACACGTCCGGCCGCATCGCCAGGACACCCGCCAGGGCAAGTCGCTGCTGCTCACCGCCGGAGAGTGCCGACGTGAAGTGATCGCGCCCGTACGTCAGCCCGACCGATTCCAACGCCGCGTCGACCCGTGACCAGATCTCCTCGCGGGGCAGACCGGCATTCTCCGGACCGAAAGCGACATCACGGCCCATCCGCTCGGCGACGACGGCATCCGCAGGGTTCTGCAGCAGCAGGCCGAGTCGCCCGCCGATCTCCGCCGTTCCGGTCAGCTCGCCCGCGATCGTGCTGCCGAGCGCGCCGGCCAGCGCCGTGGAGCAGCGTGGACTTGCCTGCGCCGCTCGGTCCGACGAGCAGCACCCGCTCGCCGGGCTCGATCGTAAGATCGAGCCCGGCGACTACGGGATTGCGGCGACCGAGGGGGCGCCACGTGAAGCCCTCGAACCGGGCTCCACCAGACGCATCAGCCCTCAATCCACCAGCGCAGCGTCGACCTGTTCACGTCCCGACCGGAAGGCGTCGAGCACACCCGCTCGGGCCAGCGCCCGCACGAGGTAGAACCCGCCAAGGCCGGCGACGACGACACCAGACAGCGCGAAGAAGCCCAGATAGGCGAGCTTGTAGGCCAAGTCCCAGTCAGCCCAATAGGCATTCCACTCGTACACCGAGGCGAACGCGGCCGCCAGCGCGCCGGCAAGCGCGGCGACGACGACGCCGAAGCGCTTGTAGAAGAACAGCAGGAAGATCAGCTCGGCGCCGAGGCCCTGCCAGAAGCCCGAGGCGAAGACGCTGAAGCCCCACTGGGTGCCGCCGACGATGAACGTCGAGACCGCGGCGGCGATGAACTCGGTGGCAAATGCTGCGCCCGGCTTGCGGACGATCAGTCCGCCGACAACGCCGGCCGTGAGCCAGACGCCAGCCAAGCAGACCTGAGCTCGGCGGGTAGAGAGAACACGGCCAAGCCGCTGAGTGGCTCGTACAGCTTGCCCCAACCCCAGAAGATGACGCCGAAGGCGACTCCCAAGGTGGCGATGGTGACGAGGTCAATCGTGCGATAGCGCACGTCGAAACCTCGGCCTGGACGTGGTTGCAGAACTCATCATTGACTCCCTTCGCCGGTACTAACCGGTGCAGGTTCAAGGGTCTGCGGCGGATCCGCACTCTCAGCACCTCTGCGTGGTGCTCCCCTGTCGTTGTGACGCCACCCTACCCCCGACGAGGTCGCTCTGGCCCCGTCGGGGCATTTGCTAGATGCGCTTGGTGAGGCTGCTCGTACCGCCGCGCGACGCGAGGATCTCGATCGAGCGGCTGCCGGTACGAGCGGCCGACAAACCAGTCGCAACGATCGTCTTGGGGCCCCCGGCAGTCCCGCCGAGGGAGATCGTCACGTTGGCGGCGACCGAACAACGGCGCCTTGCCGGTCGCAAGGGGCACGCCGTCAATCGCTGACCGTGAACGCTTCGCGCCACTTCAGGCCAGCGACTTTGACCGAATGGATGCGCCGAGCCGGCGAAGTGCCGGGCGCGGTGACGGTGAGGGACTTTGCGGGTAAACGACTAGCCATTTCCTGACCTCCATCTAGTCCCTCCATGAGCGAGCGTATCGGCGCAGGGACGACGTAGGAGCGAAATCGCGAAATTCGCTCGAAATCCAGTCTCAAATCCATCGAAAGGATTCTCTCAAGGGGTGGTTCGACGACGGTGGTCTCACCAGCTCGACCACCCCACCAAGGAGAACTGAAATGACCACCATCCAGAACATCCAGACACCCAGCCTCCACATCAGCACCAACGTCATCCGCAAGGCAGCCGGCGCCACTCCTGGCCCTCGCCGTCACCGCCCTGCGTCGTCTGTCGCCGTCGTCAAGTCCGACCCGGCCGACACCTTCGGCACCGTCATCTACTGGATCGCATCGATGTACTTCCTGGTGCTCTGCACCGCAATCGTCGGAATCGCCGCTCTCGGCGTCGGCGAGAACGCCAAGGAAGCCCGCAAGACCCAGTACGACATCCGCTGACTACGGGGCCCTCGCCCACTAGAATTCGAGGTGGGCGGGGAAGCTCAGGAGTCGCGATGGCACAGCCCGAACAGCCACCCGTGGGTGAGTTGCTCGGGCTGGTTGCGTCCGGGGGCCGACGGCGACGACATCCTCGAGGCAGTTCGGCCACGCTCGGGACCGCGCCGATCGAGAAGTTGTCCGCCCGCCAGTGGGAGACGCTCGCCGAGGCGGTCCGCCGCGAGCGGACGGCACCTACCCGGCCAATCGTCGCCGTGGCGCGCCGCGTACGGACTGCGCTACCTCGGACACACCGAGCGGTCGTTCCACTTCCTGACCAATGCTGATCGAACCGAGCTCGACGACGCCGAGCGTGCCCAGTTCTGCGCCGCCTGGGCGTCGAGCGCCTGGGGGTCAGGTGATGAGGAGGCTTGTACGGCGCTGACCGCCGAGGCATACGAAGCCGCCGAAGCCAGCGGTGACGACAACGCCCTGGCCGCGGCCTGGGAGTCCCGCGCCCTGCTCGCCGCGATGCACGGCGACGCCGCCGAGGATCGCCACGCCCACGAGCGAGCCCTTGAGCACGCGGTTGCCGCAGGCGCCGATCTGATGGCGTCGCGCGCGCACAACAATCTCGGATCACAACTGTTCGACGAGGCACGGTACGAGGAGTCACTCGAGCAGTTCGTGCAGGCGCTGCGACTGGCGGAGGCCACCGGCCACCTGTCGTCGATCGCCCTGGTCCGGCACAATCTCGCCGACGTGATGCTGAACCTCGGTCGGCTCGACGAAGCACTCGTTGAGGTCGAGGCGGCACGCGCGCTGTGGAACTCGGTCAGCTCACCCATGATCGGCGCGGCGTGGCAGGTACTCGCTGACATCCAGCGGGCTCGGGGCAACACCGCGCAGGCGACGATGGCTTACCGCGAAGCCGTGGCAGTCGCCGAGCAGGAGAACGAGACGCAGACCCTCGTACCCGCGCTGGTGGGAACCGCGCTGATCAGGGTCGCCACCGATCCCGAGGAGGCACGCCTGATCGCCAAGCGACTGCTTCAGATCCCGCTGGGGACTGGCCGCGTTCCCGCGCTGACGACCGCGGGGTGGATCGCCCTGCACGACGAGGACACGGACACGGCGATGTCGTACGCCGCCGAAGCGGTGGCCGAGGCCTCACGGCGCCAAGCGAGAGCCTCGCTGGCCGAGTCCCTGGAGCTGTCGGTCCTCGCCGGCGGGATCGGTGATCGCGAGGCGCGACTGCGTGAAGCGGCGTCCATCTGGGAGGGCATCGGCAATCCGATTCGGCTCCAGGTCAACTCGATCGTCCATGCGCACCTGTTCGGGACACCCTTCACCGAGCGTCTGGCACGAGCCGGCCTTCGCTCGCTCGGCGTGCAGGACGATGCGTACGGCATTGCCGGCCCGCTCCACGTTCTGCGGGCCAGCGGCGTCGAACCACCCATACGCGTCCATACGCTCGGAACGTTCGTGCTCTACCGCTCTGGGAAGCCCGTGGCGGCGTCGGAGTGGCCGTCGCGCAAGGCTCGAGACATTCTGAAGATCCTTGCCGCCCGTGGATCTCAGCGGTGTCCGGCGTGAGGAGATCGCCGACATGTTGTGGCCTGACAACGACGATCCGGGCAGCAAGCTTTCTGTCGCTCTGTCGCATCTCAAGCGAGTACTCGATCCTGACAAGGAGTACGACCCGAGCTATTTCGTGATTGCCGACCGCACGAGCATCCGACTCGACGTTGGCAACACGTCGATCGACGTCGTCGAGTTCCGCGAAGCGGCCGCGGAGTCGCTCGCCGCGTACGAGGCCAAAGACCCAGGTGCTGTTGAGATGCTGGAGGCCGCGGCAGCCATGCACACGGGCGACTTTCTGGCCGACGACTTGTATGAGGACTGGGCTGCCGACGCCCGTGGCGAAGTCGAGGTGCTGGGAAGCGATGTTGTCCGAGTCCTCGCCTTCGCTCTGGCCAAGAGCAGCGATCCACAACGCGCCGTCGCCTGGTTTGCCCGACTGTTGACGTACGACCCGCATGACGAACCGACGTACGAGGCGCTGATCTGGGTGCTGTCAGAGGCACGCCGGCACGGAGAAGCCCGGCGTTACCACCGCATGTACGAGATGCGGATGCGCGAGCTCGACGTGCCGGCCCAGCCGCTGGAGGAAATGATCGGGTGATCGCTCGCCATGAGAGTCTTCAGCACTGCCAGGCGCATGTCGGGTGTGGTTTGAGCCGGTAGCGTCGGGACGTGACCGCGACTCTGCAGCGCTACCTCGGGACACCGGCACGGGACCGGCTCGAGTTCGCCGAGGAGCTGTCGGCCACAGCGGTTCGGCCCGTCGGCCCATGATCACGCCAACTCACATCGTTCTCAACGTGGGCCTGGCCAAGCGATTCAGAGCTCGTCCAATGTTCGCGAACCGCTCGACGCGACGGCTGTTCATTCTCGGTGGTCTGGCGCCCGACGTGGGCCTGTTCGCCACGGCGGCCGGGGCGACGGCGTACTTCGTGATCGGTCGGGGTTCGAGCGTGCGCGAGTCGCTACAGGTGATCTTCGATGACTACTTCTACTCCGAGCCGGTGTTCGTCATCGCGCACAACGTGCTGCATGCCCCGCTGGTGATCCTCGGCCTGTACGGCGTCGCCCACGTAGCGGTACGCCGCGGACGCCCGCGTGTGGGCAACGGGCTGAAGGCCTTCGCGCTGGGCTGCGCGGTGCACACTGCCGTGGACATCCCGGTACACCACAACGACGGGCCACTACTGCTCTTCCCGTTCGAGTGGTCGTTGCGGTTCGCCAGCCCGGTCAGCTACTACGACCCCCATCACTACGGGTCAATTCTCGCCCCGCTCGATGCCGCGATCACCGTCGTGGGTGGGGCACTGATCGTGGGTGCCTGGGCGATGCGACGACGTCGCCGACTGGTCTTGCCTTCGTCGCGACGATCGGCCACAGCGGTTCGACCCGTCGGCCCACGACCACGCCAACCCACATCGTTCTCAACGTGGCCTGGCCAAGCGATTCAGAGCTCGTCCAATGTTCGCGAACCGCTCGACGCGACGGCCGCTCATCCTCGGTGGTCTGCACCCGACGTAGGCCCGTTTGCACCGGCGACCGGGGAGGACATGACTGGCTGAGTTGCTGGGGTTAACGTGGCGACATGAGCACAGCCGAGGATTTTCTGCTGATCGCGACGGACCCGCTCAGCGGCAAGCCCTTGATCGGCTCACCGCAGGCCGATCCTGTCTTCGGCGGCGCGTTCCTGTTCGATCTGGTGACCGCAGAGCGTGTGACGCTGCAGGGAGAGGGCCGCAAGGCGCGCACGGCGATCGTCGATCACGCGGCGGTCAGCGACCCAGTGACCGAGCAGGCGTTTGCCCGCATCCGAAATCGCGGGATGCAGAAACCGCAGCACGTCGTCACCAAGCTCGGCAAGAACAGCCGCAAGCTGCTGTACGAATCACTGGAGAGCAAGGGCCAGGTGCGACGCCGCCCTGAGAAGTTTCTCGGCATCTTCCCGCTGACGCGGCACGACATCATCGACACGGCCCGGCGCGATGACCTGCTCGTCCGCATTCAGAGCTCGCTGCTGCACGGCCTGTCGGCCGACGCAGAGACGGGCCCACTGATCGCCCTGCTGTCGGCCGCTGATCTGGTCAAGATCGTCGTCGACAAGCCCGACCGCAAGCTCGCGAAGGCGCGCGCCAAGGAGCTCGCCGCAGGCGATTGGGCGAGCGAAGGTGTGCGCAAAGCCATCCAGGCGGCACAGGCTGCGATCACGGCCGGGATCGTCGCCGCGACGTCGGCCGCGGCCTCCGGAAGCAGCTAGTAGCAGCCGTGCGTCAGAATGGGCACCATGTCGGTTCGCACACCTGATCCCAATCCGGGCTGGCTCCCGGAGTTCGCGCTCGACGAGACGCGCGGACGGGTGCCGATCCTGTACGTCGAGGCCGTGCCCGTACGAGTCGACGCCCTCGGCCAGATAGAGAGCGTCGGCATCCTGCTGCGCGGCTCGTCGACGACTGGGGTGATGACCCGGACTCTGGTGTCCGGTCGAGTCATGCACGGCGAGTCCGTCCGCGAGGCCCTCATCCGCAATCTGCTCAAGGACCTCGGCCCGACCGCATTTCCGCAGCTTCCGGCGAGCACCGTGCCGTTCTCCGTCGCCGAGTACTTTCCGCTTCCGGGCGTCACCCCGCTCTATGACGAGCGCCAGCACGCCGTCGCCCTGGCGTACGTCGTGCCGGTCACCGGTGAGTGCAATCCGCGCCAGGATGCGCTCGAGCTGACCTGGCTCACGCCCGAAGAAGCAGCCGATCCGGAGGTGCTCGACGAGATGGAAGGCGGCCGCGGGTCCCTGCTGAAGGAAGCGCTCGCATCGGTGGGTGCCCTCCCGAGATGACCTCGTTGCTTGTCAGGCGCGCCCTCCCCGAAGATCTCGAGGAGATCCTGGCATTGCATGCCGAGGACTCGATGCACTACTACTCCGAGCCGGCGACCGTCAGCGCCAACCAACGCGCCGCCTTCGACGAGATCGACACCGACGCCTTCCAGGACCTGCTCGTCGGCGTGCTGGACGGGAAGGTCGTGTGCACGGCACAGATCACCTGGATGCGGGTTCTCGCCGCCGACGGTGGTCTCTACTGCCAGATCGAGGCCGTGCGCACGGCCTCGTCGATGCGTGGTCTCGGCATCGGCGCGCTGCTCATGCAGTCGATCGAGGATGAGGCGCGCAGACGTGGCGCCGCACGCATCCAGCTGACGACCAACAAGGAACGCGCCCGCGCCCAGTCGTTCTACAAGGAGCTGGGCTTCGTCGACAGCCACATCGGCATGAAGAAGTACCTCTGATCACCGGATTCCCAGCAGCTGCTGGGAATCCGGCACTCCTACCTTGTTGCAGCAGTGGTGAGGTGCCAGATTGCTGACCGCAGTTCGCGAGGAGTCGACCACTCTTCGAGACGCAGGAGACGGACATACCAGATCTGGCATAGTCTGCATATTGAGACGATTCGTATCAGGATGTGGACAACATGTCGAACACCGCAGCGCCCAACCGCTGGTTGATGCTGGCGGTGGGGATGGTCGCCCAAGTCGCTGGGTCTGTGTTCGTCAATGCTGTGCCGTTCTTGATTCCCTACCTCCACCTGGTCAAGGGCCTGTCGCTCGTTCAAGCCGGCTTTCTCGCCTCGGCGCCGCTGGTGGGCATGATGCTGACGCTGATCGCGTGGGGCGCGGTCGTCGACCGCATCGGCGAACGCCGGTCGCTGGCCATCGGCCTCGGCCTGCTGACCCTCGGATCCACGGCTGCCGCGTTCAGCACGTCCTATGTCGAGATCGGCCTCTTCCTGTTCCTCGGCGGTATGGGCGGCGCGAGCACCAACTCAGCCAGCGGGCGGCTCGTCGTCGGCTGGTTCCCGCCACGCCGACGCGGAACGGCCATGGGCATCCGGCAGACCGCTCAGCCGCTCGGCGTGGGCCTGGCTGCGGTCCTCGTACCGAATCTCGTCGACGCGTACGACCTGCGGGTGACCCTGCTGACGATCGCCGTCATCTGCGGCGTCGCTACCGCGTTGGCCGGCCTGCTCATCGTCGACCCGCCTCGCCCGTCGCGTGCCGAAGCGGAGGGCCTTGGACACCTGGTCAATCCGTACACCCGTGACTCCCGGCTGTGGCGCATCCACGTCGCGTCGATGCTGCTGGTCGTCCCGCAGTTCACGGTCTGGACGTATGCACTGGTCTGGCTCATCGATGAGAAGAGCTGGTCGGTGCTTGCTGCCAGCATCCTCGTCGCTACAACGCAGCTGCTCGGCGCGGCGGCACGCATCGCTGCGGGCGCCTGGTCGGATCGGGTCGGCAGCAGACTCCGACCGATGCGCAGCGTCGCGGTCATCGCGGCAGCGACCATGGTGGCGCTGGGAATCCTCGAAGGCACTGCCCTGGCGATCACCCTCATCGTCCTCGCATCGGTCATCACGGTCGCAGACAACGGCCTGGCCTTCACCTCGGTCGCCGAGATCGGCGGGCCCTATTGGTCGGGTCGGGCGATGGGCACGCAGAACACCGGACAGTTCCTCATGGCCGCCGCTTCACCGCCTGCCATCGGCGCCATCATCACCGGGCATGGCTACGCCTGGGCGTTCGGTTTGGTGGCGGTGTTCCCGCTTCTTGCGATCCCGCTCGTTCCGGTCCGCGGAGAGGCGGATGCGGTCACCGAATCTCAGCACAATTCCTTAACATCAGAGGGAAAAGGTGGGATGATTCACGGCACAGATTCGGACTAGGAGTAGAGATGCAGAAGACATATTTGGGCGTCGCCCGTCTCATCGCAATCCTGATCGTCGTCCAAGCCATGGCGATAGTGTTCGTAGTTTCCGGGCTCTTCCACTGGATCGACGGCGGAGCGACTCTCGACAAGTCGGTCGTCGACAGCTGGGACGACAACCCGCCGACGTTCCAGGGCTCATTCGGCGCCTTCATCCACTTCTTCCTGGTGGGCGTCGTGCTGATCCCGCTGTCAGGACTCGTCTTGCTGATTGTCTCGTTCTTCGCCAAGATTCCGCGCGGCGTGCCGCTGGCGGCAGCCGTCGTCGTCTCGATCATCGTCCAGTACTTCGCGGCGGTCATCTCGAGCAGTGCGCCGTGGGTCGGGCTGATTCACGGCCTGAACGCGTTCATCCTGCTTGGCCTCGCTCTGGCAGCGGCCAAGGCAGCCAAGACGGAGATCTCCGCGCAGGAACCTGCACCTGCGGTCTAGATCGATCGAGTGAGCAAAGAACGCAGGCGGCTCCTCGTCGGCCTGGTGGCCACGGCAGCCGTGCTGCTGCCGCTGGGCTGGTTCTGGCAACAGAGTCTCCTGCCGTCGACGTACTCCGTGATGGACATGGGCTACGTCGACTACGGCGGCGGCGATCACGCGGCGAGCCACCTGTCCCACCACGGGACCAGCGTCGCGGACCTGACGGAGACTGACTCACGGCCCGCTGACGTCAGCGTCGATCTCGTCGCTCGCAAGCAGAAGGTCGAGCTTGCGTCCGGTCGCGAGGTCGACGGCTACACACTGAACGGGCAGACTCCCGGCCCGACAATCAAGGCCACCGTCGGCCAGCTGGTCGAGGTGCGGCTGCGCAATGAGTCCGTCAAGAGCGGTGTCACGTTGCACTGGCATGGCATCGACGTGCCAAACGCAGAAGACGGCGTCGCCGGAGTCACCCAGAACGCGGTCGAGGTCGGCGGAACTCATACGTACCGCTTCGTCGTCGATCAGGTCGGAACTTACTGGTACCACTCTCACCAGCTCTCCCACGCTCAGGTGATCGGCGGTCTGTTCGGAGCTGTGGTGGTCGAGCCGCTCGAAGGAATCCCCGAGGATCGGGACCTCCTCGCGGTCTCCCACACGTATGTCGGCACCCGCACCCTCAACGGCGCCGAGGGAGTGACACGGGTGGTCGCCGAACCAGGTGATCGCGTGAGGATACGCGTGATCAACACCGACAACGGGACGATGCAAGTTTGGGCGACAGGCCCGTACCGCGTCGTGGCCATCGATGGCCACGACCTGAACGTTCCCACTGAGGTCAAGGGCCGCCACCTGTCCGTGCCGGCCGGTGCCCGCGCCGACCTTGAGGTGACTGTTCCGTCGGCAGGCGCTGCTCGCGTACAGGTAGCTGCCGCTACTGCCTTCGTCGTCGGTCCGGACACGGTCGTGACGCCGGACCGTCCCCAGCAGCCGGAGCGGGCTCTGGATCTGCTGACCTACGGCAAGCCTGCCTCACTGCCGATGGAGGTGCGCGAGCCAGATCGCGTCTTCGACTACTCGATCGGCCGGCGTCTGGGCTTCTTGGACGGCCGACCCGGGCTGTGGTGGAGCATCAACGGCCACCTCTACCCAGACGTGCCGATGTTCACCGTGCGCGAGGGGGACGTGGTGAAGTTCCACATCGAGAACCACAGCGGACAGATCCACCCGATGCATCTGCACGGGCACCACGCCGTGGTGATCTCCCGTGATTCCCACAAGTCGACCGGCAGCCCGTTGTGGGTGGACTCGGTCGATGTCCCGGACGGCGGGTCGGTCGATCTTGTCTTCGTCGCCGACAACCCCGGCATCTGGATGGACCACTGCCACAACCTGCCGCACGCCGCGGACGGCTTGGTCGCGCACTTGATGTACGAAGGCGTCACCACCCCGTTCACCATCGGTGGAGACGCAGACAACGCTCCCGAATGAAGATGCGAGATGATGACTGCCAGGACTGGTCGCCATCTGCCGCGTCTCGTGCCTGTAGTGTGCCTCGCACCAAGACGAGGCGGATGTGACGTCCACTGTAACTAGGAGTGTCTGATGACCGTTGTGCTTGTTCTGGGCCTTTTGCTGAATGCGATCGTGTTGCCGATCGCTGGCAAGCGCGTCTTCTTCCTCTACAAGCTGATCATGAGCGGCCAGCCCGCTCCCGATCGCGTCGAGGGCGTACGCGGACGTCTCGGCGAGGCAGTCAAGACCCAGATCGTCGAGGTCTTCGGCCAGAAGAAGCTGCTCAAGTGGTCGATCCCCGGCGCAGCGCACTTCTTCGTCTTCTGGGCCTTCCTCATCCTCGCGTCGGTCTACGTCGAGGCATACGGTTCACTGTTCAAGCCCGGCTTCGCCATCCCGATCATCGGCCGCTGGGACGCGCTTGGCTTCCTGCAGGACTTCATCGCCGTCATGGCCCTGGTTGGCCTCGCCACGTTCGCGATCATCCGGCTCAAGAACGCCCCGTCGCGACTCGGCCGCAAGTCCCGCTTCTCCGGCTCCCACCTCGGTGGCGCCTGGATCGTCCTCGGAATGATCGTCCTCGTCGTCGCCTCGATGTTGATGTTCCGCGGCGCGGGCGTCAACACCGGACTGTTCCCGTACGGCAACGGCGCATTCGCCTCGCACCTCGTCGGCGACATGCTCTCAGGCTTCAGCGAGCACACCAACGAGATCCTTGAGCACATCGGACTGCTGCTGCACATCGGCATCATGTTGGTCTTCCTGATCCAGGTGCTCAACTCCAAGCACCTGCACATCTTCCTTGCCCCGACTCAACGTCCTGTTCAGCCGCCGACCCAACGCCCTCGGCGCCATCAAGCCGATCATGATCAACGGCGAAGCACTCGACATGGAGAAGATGGAGGACCTCGAGGAAGAGGACTTCGAGAAGCTCGGAATTGGCAAGATCGAAGACTTCAGCTGGAAGGGCATGCTCGACTTCGCGACCTGCACCGAGTGCGGTCGTTGCCAGAGCCAGTGCCCGGCTTGGAACACCGAGAAGCCGCTCAGCCCCAAGCTGCTGATCATGGGTCTGCGCGACCACGCCTTCGCCAAGGCGCCCTACACGCTGGCCAAGGACGACGCCGCCCGCGACGCACTGCCCGACAGCGTCAAGGCTGAAGCCGAGCGCGCCCTGGTCGGACCGACCGAGGGCGATGCCTGGCACCCGTCCGGTGGCGCGGTCATCGACCCCGACGTCCTGTGGTCGTGCGTCTCCTGTGGCGCCTGCGTCGAGCAGTGCCCCGTCGACATCGAGCACGTCGACCACATCATGGACATGCGCCGCTACCAGGTCACCGTCGAGTCCAACTTCCCCGCCGAGCTGACCAACATCTTCAAGGGCCTGGAGCGCAAGGGCAACCCGTGGGGCATGGATCCCAAGGGCCGGATGGACTGGGCCAAGAATCTCGATTTCGAGGTCAAGCAGGTCGGCGTCGATGTCGAGGACCTCGACGAAGTCGACTGGCTGTTCTGGGTCGGCTGTGCCGGAGCGTACGAAGACCGTGCCAAGAAGACGACGCAGGCCGTTGCCGAGCTGCTCGACATGGCCGGAGTGACGTTTGCGGTCCTCGGCGATGGCGAGACCTGCACGGGTGACCCCGCGCGTCGAGCCGGCAACGAGATCGTGTTCCAGCAGCTCGCGATGCAGAACGCCGAGGTGTTCAAGGAGACCAAGGTCAAGAAGGTCGTCTCCACCTGCGCCCACTGCTTCAACACGCTCAAGAACGAGTACGCCGAGTTCGGCGTCGAGCTCGAGGTCGTCCACCACACCCAGCTGCTCAACCGCCTCGTACGCGAAGGCAAGCTGACCCCGCTCGCGCCCGATGCCGAGACCGAGAAGAAGAAGATCACCTACCACGACCCGTGCTTCATCGGCCGTCACAACAAGGTCTACGAGCCGCCGCGCGAGCTGCTCAGCGTCATCCCCGGAGCCGAGTTCACCGAGATGCCCCGCAACGCGGAGAAGTCGTTCTGCTGTGGCGCCGGCGGCGCGCAGATGTGGATGGAAGAGACCATCGGCACGCGCATCAACGTCAACCGTACGAAGGAAGCCGTCGCGACGGGTGCCGACCAGATCGCCGTCGCCTGCCCGTTCTGCCGCGTCATGCTGTCGGACGGCCTGACCGCCGAGCAGAGCGAGGGCAATGCTCGCGAAGAGGTCGAGGTGCTCGACGTCGCACAGATGCTGCTCGCCGGCGTGAAGCGCGCTCCGGCCAAGGCCAGCAAGGCAACCAAGGATGACGACGCTGCCGTGGTCGCCGAGGCCGAGGCTGCAACTGCCGCCGCCGCAACGGAGGCCACCGACAAGGCGACCGAGGCCGAGCCTGACGCCGAGGACGAGGCCGACCCCGAGTCGATCTCCAAGACCGAGGACGCCGCTCCGGCCGCCGACGCTGCCGCCGAGGCCGCCGCAGGTGGAGATCCCGAGACCGCGAAGGACGAGACGCCCGACGACCAGACACCCGACGTTCCTGCCGGCGACAAGGAAGAAGCCGCCTGGGCCAACGTCGGTGCGGTCAACACTGGTTCCGCGCCCGCCAGTGACGACGCCCCGGCGAAGGAATCCGAGGAGGCGCCGGCCGAGAAGGTCACCCACGTCCCCGACGAGACCGAGCCTGTCGAGGAAGACGCCCGCGAGGAGGAGGCCGAAGCCGCCGACACCGAGGCCGAGGCCAAGTCCGAGACGCTCCTGCAGAGATCATTGCCGTCGAAGACGCACCATCGACCTCTGATCCGGTGTCCGAGGACGCAGCACCGCTCAGCGATGCCAACCTCAGCGGCGAAGAGCTCAGCAAGGCGGCGACCGCTGCTGCAGACGTCGACACGCATCGCAGGCCACCGAGAGCGATGCGGTCGAGGAATGGGTCGAAGAGGGCGGCACCCAAAGGGCGATGACGACGAGACGAAGCCCTAACGATCGTGCGGACGTAGTTCAATTGCAGAACGTCGGCCTTCCTGGTCGAAGACGTTGGTTCAAATCCAGCCGTCCGCTCCACTTCGTGAGTCGGGTCCAGCGAGGCTGGGCCAGGCTTTTCGTTATCCATCGGCAGACGATCGTCCGCACGGACACCAGCTAGCCTGCAGCTGGTGACCAGATGCCCGTGCCTCAGCGGGCTGACGTACGACGAGTGCTGCGGGCGGCTGCACTCCGGTGCAGCCGTCGCCCAGTCTGCCGAGCAGCTCATGCGGTCCCGCTTCAGCGCCTTTGCGGTCAGCGATCCCGACTACCTGCTCGCGACCTGGCACCCGAGCACCCGGCCGGCTGAGCTGGAGCTCGACGCCGAACGCCGGTGGTACCGCCTCGACATCCTGTCCACCAGCGGCGGCAGCCCGTTCGAGACGGCCGGCACCGTCGAGTTCGAGGCCTACTACCGCTCACCCGGTGGGGCCGGCAGCCAGCACGAGGTCAGCCGGTTCGTCCGCGAGGACGGCCGCTGGTTCTACCTCGACGGGACGCGGCGCTAGCCGTCGACGACAAGGCCCTGCTCCCGCCAGCGCGAGGCCTTGGCAGTCGCCCGGTCCCCAAGCCGTGAGGCCCTCGGCCTGAGGATGCATCAACTCGCCTAAGATCGTCGACATGCCCCAGACCAACCAAGTGACCGTAGCGTGCATGATCACGGCCCGAACAGCATCAGTTCCGCCACGGTAGTAGTCAGCATGGTCTCCAAGTGCGCGCCGTCAAGAGTCACACCGCCAGTCAACGAGCCATTTCGGCCGTCCCTCGACACCGCTGCGCTGCCACGCGACCCGACAATTCGTCCGCGGAGAACTTGAGGTCTCATACGTCCGGGTCGCTCCACGCGACCAGAACTGGTCGCCACGCCGACTTGTCGTCAGTCGAGCAGGTCTGTCCTTTGCAGGGAGCTCGACGACCAGTCCGTCTAACCGTGAGCATCAGCGGAGGCGTCCTGGACCGATCTACGGCCTCGGCCTCAACTGTGACCCGCGATCCACGATCGTCGGGGGTTGACCACGAGGTGGATGGGAGAACACGGGTCATAGGTCACCGCATCGTTTCCGCTCGGCTGGGTCGTAGTGAGTCATACGAGCCGCTCCGGTCGTCGACTTCGACACGGGGCGCCAGACGGGACTCTTGACGGTCGAGCCGGTGCACCAGGGCCAGCCTTGGACTCGCCCACCAGTGGAATAGAGGACCCGAGATCGCCCACAACGCCCATCGACCAAGCCCGAGAAGAACGAGCCAGCAGCGCTGCAGTAGCCACGGCGCCCACTCGATGCCTGCTCCTCCTCGCAAAGGGAGGAATGACGACAGGTCGAGCTTCTCCATATCTATTCGCAGCAGACGAGCAATACGCCGCCGGCGCCGCGACTCCGCCCGTGTCACCACATCCCACCAACGGACACTCACCGCTCAATTGTGACGGAGATGGTGGGTCACTCGGAGTCCCAAGATGGGCCAGAACGTGCAGCACGCCAGCATCACCGTTCAACTGCGTGAAGCGCTGGCCCACGGCGTGGGGGACACCCGGCGGTAGACGAGGTGCGACGGATCCCGGAGGGCATTCGGTCGCCAGCGTGACGGTGACGCCTGCATCGATCGGCCGACGCCGCTGGTTCTACCTCGACGGGACGCGGTAGCCCTCGATAATGTTGGCTTCATGACCCGGGGATTCATGATGTTGCTTGGCGCAATATGCGTGGTGCCTCTTGCCATGGTCGATCCGGCGGCCGCGTTGATGTTGTTCGATCTGGAGTTCCTCACCATGGTGGGAACTGCCGGAGTCGCGCTGCTCCGCGGCGATGCCCATGAGTTGCGGGAGCGCCTCCTTGCCAATCACACGGTCGTGTCCTTGCGCGCGGGTTGGGCCATGACGCGCGAACGGCCCGGCTCCTTGCTCGAGGCCTAGCCGACGACGAGCGGGACGCCGGGGCGGTAGGCCAGGTGGACGAACGACGGAGCGTTCAGCACGGTGAAGTCTGCATTCGCGCCGACACCCAGGTGCCCGACCTCGTCGAGGCGCAGTGACGCGGCACCGCCCGCGGTTGCCGACCACAGCGCTTCGCGCGGGCTCATCCCCATGTCGCGCACTGCGACGGCGATGCAGAACGGCATCGACGAGGTGTAGGACGAACCCGGATTGCAGTCTGTCGCCAGCGCAACAGTGACGCCCGCATCGATCAGTCGGCGCGCATCCGGATAGGGCTGGCGGGTTGAGAACTCCACGCCTGGCAGCAGTCCGGCGACCACCCCCGAGCCGGCAAGGGCGTCGACATCGGCATCGGTGAGGTGGGTGCAGTGGTCGGCTGGGGCGCCGAGCTCGGCGGCCAGCTGCACGCCGGGGCCGAAGCCGAGCTGGTTGGCGTGAATGCGTGGCAGCAGTCCGGCCGCGATGCCCGCCTCCAGGACGGCCCGCGACTCATCGGCGCCGAAGGCACCGTCCTCGCAGAACACGTCGATCCAACGCGCATACGGCGCACAGCGCTCGAGCATCTCGCCGGTGACCAGCTCGACGTACGCGGCGATCGCGGACTCAGCGGGGACGACGTGTGCGCCGAGGAAGGTGGTCTGCTGGGTGAACTGCTGGGCGATGGCCAGCGACCTGGCTTCGTCGTGGACGGTCAATCCGTAGCCACTCTTGATCTCGACCGTGGTCGTGCCCTGCCCCCGCATCTCAGCAAGGTGCCGGGCGACGTTGGCGGCAAGCTGTTCGTCAGTCGCCGCGCGGGTAGCGGCCACCGTCGTGCGGATGCCGCCGGCAGCGTAGGCCTCGCCGGTCATACGTGCTTCGAACTCTGCTGATCTGTCGCCGGCGAACACGAGATGTGTGTGCGAGTCGACGAAGCCCGGGATGATCGCCGCCCCGCCGACATCGCGCACGGCGTCGGCGGCAGGAGCCTCGATGCGTGGTCCGAACCAAGCGACCTTTCCGCCCTCCACCACGAACGCCGCATCATGCAGGATCGGACGCTCGTCGTCCCAGGTCACCAGCTCGCCGATGTTGGTGACCAAGAGCGTCGTCATACGCGACTCCCGGTTTCGACAGGCTCAACAGCGAGGGTCCGGAAGCGAGACACGCGAGTGGTCCGGAAGCGAGACACGCGAGTGGTCCGGAGGCGAGACACGCAGTGGTCCGGAGGCGAGACACCGATCCTTGAGCCTGTCGAAAGGATGGTCACACGGCTCCAGCAGGCGTCGATCGCGGACTCGAGGAGTTCCGCGACATCGGCAGCATCGCCCTCGACATCGGCAGCGGTTGCCGACCACATCAGCTCGTCGGAACCCGCCGTGCGTACGGTGTCAGCGACTTCGATCGTGTCACTGATGACGAAGCCGAGCGACTCGTGACCCGTCGTGGTGGCCGCGAGCCACAGCTGATCGGCCGTCCAGGCTCCGCGCACGCCCGTCGAGAGTCTCTCGTGCATCTCGACGGCACGGGCTTCGGCAAACATGTCGATCACGGTATTGCTGTCCGAGCCAAGTGTCAGCCTCGCGCCGGCATCACGGAGCGCGACGCTCGGGCCGATGCCGTCAGCCAGCTCTGCTTCGGTGGTCGGGCAGAAGCACACGTATGAGCGCGCGGCACCGAGCGTCGCGATGTCGTCCGTGGCCAGGTGGGTCGCGTGGACGGCCGTGGTGCGTGGAGTCCAGACGCCGGCCTCAGCGAGCAGTGCAACCGGGGTGAGCCCGGTCGCGGCGAGGCACTCGGCGTTCTCCGCCGGCTGCTCCGAGACGTGAACGTGCAGTGGCGCGTGAGGCAGCGCGCCGGCAACTGTGGCCAACTGATCGCGCGGTACAGCCCGTACGGAGTGGATCGCCGCCCCGATCACCACGTCATCGTCGTCAGCGTGGGCCGCGGCCAGCGCCTCGACGCGGGCGGCCCACGCGTCGGCGTCGATGTCATTGAATCGTCGCTGTACGCCTTCGACAGATCTGCCGAAGCCCGCGGCCAGATAGCAGGTGTCCAGCAAGGTGATGCGTAGGTCGGCCTCGCGGGCGGCAGCAATCAACGCCTCGCCCATCGCATTGGGCTCGTCGTACGACCGACCGTTGGGCTGGTGGTGCACGTAGTGGAACTCACCGACGCTGCGGATTCCGGCCAGGTGCATCTCGGCGTACGTCGCCCGGGCAAGGTCGAACAGCAGGTCAGGGTCCAGCACCCCAGCGAGCGCGTACATCTGGTCGCGCCAGCTCCAGAAGCTGTCGGCCCCGGTCACCCGCCCGCGCAGGGCGCGATGGAAGGCGTGACTGTGGCAGTTGGCGAAAGCCGGGACGGCGGTCACGCTGTACTCGATGTCTGGCAGAGCTCACGTACGACGGCGGTCAGGGCGGCGATGCCCGCCTCGCAGTCTGCGTCGTCGGCGAACTCTGCCGGTGAGTGCGAGACGCCCGTCGGATTGCGCACGAACAACATCGCGGTGGGCAGGTGCGCGCTCAGCACCCCGGCGTCGTGGCCGGCGCCCGTCGGCAGCACCGGGGCGTCAAGCAACGTCGCGAGTCGGTCGCGCAGTGGTGCGTCGAAATCGACCGCCGGGCTCACCGACTCGGCCGTGAGCTCAACTGTGGTTGCCGTCGGCATCGGCCGCTGCTGTCGCCGCAGCCACCAGCTGTTCGATCAGGCGCTCGAGCTCGCCCTCGTCAGCGGCCCGGGCGTCGAGCCAGGCGCGGACACGCGACGGTATGGCGTTGGTGCCGCCCGGTTCGACCTCGAGGCGCCCGAAGGTCGCACGAGCACCCGCGTCGGTGGCGAGACGGCGAGCGGCGAGCACGGTCGCGGCATACGCCTGCATCGGATCGCGCCGGTCTTCCATCGCTGTGGCGCCGGCGTGGTTGGCCTCACCGCAGAAGTCCAGCCGCCAACGTCCGTGGGGCCAGATCGCGGAGGCGACGCCCACGGCATCGCCGGTGTGCACCAGCGACCGGCCCTGCTCGACGTGCAGCTCAACGAACGTACCGACGTGGTCGAGCAGGTCTGTCGTGCCAACGGACTCCGGATCGCGGCCGCGGGTCTTGAGCGCCTCGGCCATCGTGACGCCATCTCGGTCCTTCTGCGCCAGTGCCCGTTCCGCGGTCAACGCACCGGTGATCAGCTGCGAGCCTGCGCAGGCGATGCCGAACCGCGCACCCTCCTCGTCGGCGAAGTTGCCAATCACGATCGGGCGGGTGGGCCTGACGTCGTCGGCGCGAAGTCGGTCGACTGCGGCGAACGACGAGACCACCCCCAGGGGTCCGTCATACGCTCCGCCGTCAGGCACCGAGTCGAGGTGCGAGCCGATCAGCAGCGCATCCCCGCCGCTGCCCCACCAGGCGAACTGGTTGCCGTTGCCGTCCTCGACGACCTCCATGCCACGAGCCGCGGCCGCACCGGCGAACCATTCGCGCAGCTGCATGTCGGCGTCGTTCCAGGCATAGCGGCGATAGCCGCCGGTATGCCGATCGCGTCCGATGTCGTGCAGGTCAGCGAGCGTCATGATGTCCTTTCGACAAGCTCAAGGACCGAGAGGTCACCGGGAACGAGAAGTTCATGACTCGCTCATGGGGACACGCAGGCCGCGTTCTTCGGCAACTTCCGCGGCGCGCTCGTAGCCGGCATCGACGTGGCGCATGACTCCCGTACCGGGGTCATTGACCAGCACTCGTTCGATCTTCTGGGCGGCGAGAGGTGTGCCGTCGGCGACGATGACCTGACCGGCGTGGATCGAGCGGCCGATGCCGACACCGCCACCATGATGGATCGACACCCAGGTCGCGCCAGATGCGGTGTTGAGCAGCGCGTTGAGCAGCGGCCAGTCAGCGATCGCGTCGGAGCCGTCGGCCATCGACTCGGTCTCGCGGTAGGGCGATGCCACCGACCCCGAGTCGAGATGATCGCGGCCGATCACGACGGGAGCACTCAGCTCACCCGATGCGACCATCTCGTTGAACCGCAGTCCGGCGAGGTGGCGCTCCTGGTAGCCGAGCCAGCAGATGCGCGCCGGCAGCCCCTCGAAGTGCACCTTCTCCTGCGCCTTGGTGATCCAGCGAGCGAGGTGCTCGTCCTCGGGGAACAGCTCGAGGATCGCCCGATCCGTCGCCGCGATGTCGGCCGGATCGCCCGAGAGTGCGGCCCAGCGGAACGGCCCCTTGCCCTCGCAGAACAGCGGCCGGATGTACGCCGGCACGAAGCCGGGGAACTCAAACGCTCGCTCGAAGCCGCCGAGCCGAGCCTCCTCGCGGATCGAGTTGCCGTAGTCGAAGACCTCGGCGCCGGCATCCATGAAGCCGACCATCGCGCGTACCTGCTTGGCCATCGACTCGCGCGCCTTGAGGGTGAAGCCCTCCGGGTCGCGCGCCGCTTCGGCATGCCAGTCGGCGACCGCAGATGCCCTCGGGCAGGTAGCTCAGCGGGTCGTGGGCGCTGGTCTGGTCGGTGACGATGTCGATCGGAGTGCCGCGCTCGAGCAGCTCGGTGAAGATCGTCGCGGCATTGCCCAGCACGCCGACCGACAGCGCGCGGCGCTCGTTCTTGGCCTCTATGGCGCGCTCCACCGCCTGGCCGAGATCGGTCCAGTACTCGTCGAGGTAGCCGTGCTTGACCCGGCGCTCCAGCCGCGTCTCGTCGACGTCGACGACTAGCGCGACCCCGTCGTTCATCGTCACGGCGAGTGGCTGAGCACCGCCCATACCGCCTGCGCCACCGGTCAGCGTCAGCGTGCCGGCGAGCGACCCCTCGCTGTGCTTGTGCCTGCCAGAGGCAGCGAACTTGCGGGCGACCGCCCCGAAGGTCTCGTAGGTGCCCTGCAGGATGCCCTGGGTGCCGATGTAGATCCACGAGCCGGCGGTCATCTGGCCGTACATCGTCAGACCCTCGGCCTCGAGCTTGCGGAACTCCGGCCAGGTCGCCCAGTCGCCGACCAGGTTGGAGTTGGCGATCAGCACCCGCGGCGCCCACTCGTGCGTACGGAACACGCCGACCGGTTTGCCCGACTGCACCAGCAACGTCTCGTCATCGGCCAGCGTCTCCAGGGTGCGGACGATCGCGTCGTACGCCTCCCAGCTGCGTGCCGCCTTGCCGGTGCCGCCGTAGACCACAAGGTCCTCGGGTCGCTCGGCCACCTCGGGGTCGAGGTTGTTCATCAGCATGCGCATCGGCGCCTCGGTCTGCCACGACCGGGCCGTGATGGTCGATCCGCGGGCAGCGCGGACTGTGGGTCGGTTCATTTCGGAGTCCTTTCGACAGGCTCAAGGGGCGCTGAGTGGGCGGCGGCAAGCAGGGCGCCGGAGCGTACGAGCTCGGTGGCGGCCTCGAGGTCGGGTGACAGGTAGCGATCGGGGCCGGGACCCTCAACCGTGGTTCGAAGCAGCGCGATGGCCGCACCGGTGGCCGGACCGGGCTGCAACGGCGAACGCAGGTCGATGCCGCGGGCCGCGGTGTAGATCTCGATCGCCAGCACGCGCGTCAGCAGGTCGACCGACGTGCGCAGCTTGCGGGCGGCCGACCAACCCATCGACACGTGGTCCTCCTGCATCGCGCTCGACGGGATCGAGTCGACGCTGGCCGGCGCTGCCAGTCGCTTGAGCTCGGAGACCATCGCCGCCTGGGTGTACTGCGCGATCATGTGACCGGAGTCGACGCCGGGATCGTCGGCGAGGAATGGCGGCAGACCCTGGCTGCGCGACGCGTCGAGGAAGCGGTCCGTACGTCGCTCGCTCATGCTGGCGACATCGGCGACCGGGATGGCGAGGAAGTCGAGCACATACGCCAGCGGCGCACCGTGGAAGTTGCCGTGCGACTCGATGCGACCGTCGTCAAGCACTGACGGGTTGTCGATCGCCGACGCCAGCTCGCGGCCCGCGACCGCCGCAGCGTGCTCAAGGGTGTCGCGGGCTGCGCCGTGCACCTGCGGGGCACAGCGCAGGGAGTACGCGTCCTGCACGCGTCCGTCACCGATGCGGTGACTGGCAATGATCGGCGATCCGGCGAGAAGCGACGTCATGTGGGCCGCAGACGTCGCCTGTCCGGGGTGCGGGCGAAGCGCCTGCAGGTCGGCGGCGAGCACGCGATCGGTGCCCATCAGCCCCTCGATGCTCATCGCGGCGGCGAGATCGGCGGTGTCCAGCAGCTGGCGCAGGTCGTGCAGCGCGAGCACCAGCATGCCGAGCATCCCGTCGGTGCCGTTGATCAGCGCGAGCCCCTCCTTCTCGGCCAGCTCGATCGCCGGGAGGCCGTAGGACTTCAATGCCTCGCCGGCCGGCCGTACGACTCCGTGGTCCTCGACCTCGCCCTCGCCCATGATTGCGAGCGCGCAGTGCGCCAACGGCGCGAGGTCACCGGAGCACCCGAGGCTGCCGTACTCGCGGACGATCGGCGTCAGCCCGGCGTTGAGCATTGCCGCGTAGGCCTCGGCGGTCTCCACCCGGACCCCGGTATGACCGCTCGCCAGAGTCGACAGGCGCAGCAACATCAGCGCACGCACCACCTCGTTCTCGACCCGTGGGCCGGCTCCTGCAGCGTGTGACCGGATGAGGCTCTTTTGCAGCTGGCTGCGCAGCGAAGGCTCGATGTGTCGAGTGGCCAACGCACCGAAACCGGTGGACACGCCATAGACCGGCACATCCGACGCAGCCATCTCGTCGATGACGGCGCGCGACCTGGCGATCGCTTCACGCGCCGCTGGGCTGAGCTCGACGAGTGTTCCCTCGCGAGCGACACGTACGACGTCTGCCGGCGACACTGCTCCGACTCCCACCACACAGGGTTCATACACATCGTTGGGCATGCCTCCATAGGACTCCTTCCCAGCGGTCCGGCGCTACCGTCGAAGCGACAACTACGTCTCGTATACGAGACACTGGGATCATGGCCCGCCCAGTTCCCGCTGCGACGACAACTCTGCGGGTGCTCCGTTTCCTGTCGTCCCAGCCGGTGCCGGTCTCGGCAACCCGGATCGCCGCGGCGGTCGACCTGCCACGCTCGTCGACCTACCACCTGCTCAACGCGATGGTCGACGAGGACTTCGTCATCCACTACCCCGACGACAGCACGTGGGGCATCGGCATCGCGGCCTGGGAGGTGGGCCACGGCTTCGCCCGCCAAGAGCCGCTCGCCCGCCTCGCTCGTCTCCCGCTGGCCCGACTCGTCGACGAGGTCGGCCAGTCCGCCCACCTGGTCGTGCTCCACGGCGCCGACGTGCTCTACGTGGTGGAGGAGCGCGCTCCCGGCAGACCACCACTGGTGACCGACGTCGGCGTCCGGCTGCCTGCTCACCTGACCGCGTCAGGTCGGGCGATCCTGGCTTCACTCCCGGCAGCCCAGGTCCGAGCGCTGTTCCCCGACAAGGCCGCGTTCACCTCGCGCACCGGTGCCGGGCCCAGCACGCTGAGCGAGCTGCGACGGCTGCTCAGCGCCACCCGCCAGCGTGGCCATGCGACCGAGGATGGGGAGGTCACCCCCGGTTTCGCCTCGATCGCCGCACCGATCACGGCGGGGACCATCCACGCCGCGGTCGCTGTCACCTGGGAAGCCCGCAACCCGGTTGGCGGACTCGCCGGACCCGTCGCCGCGACAGCCGCAGAGATCTCTCGTCGGCTCCGGCACTAGACACGCGCGTGACCTGTGAGACGAGTTCGTCGTTGGTTACTGCGGAGTAGGTCAATCCTCTCCTCCTCGCCATCAGGAGCACCATGCGCGTACGTCCCCTGTTTGCCCTTGCCGCCCTTGGTCTCGCGGCCACCACGCTGGTGCAGCCCGCCGGCGCGGCCGAGCCGACGTACACCGTGCAGACGCTGCACTTTGCGGTCAACACAGGTCCAGCCGGAAATGTGCCGTGCGACATCGTCGGCGACCTCTACCTGCCGAAGACAGCGACATCAACCAAGCGCGTGCCCGCCATCTTGACCACGAACGGCTTCGGCGGGTCCAAGGCCGACCAGGCCGGTCTCGGCACGACATACGCCGATCGTGGTTACGCCGTGCTGTCGTACTCCGGCCTCGGATTCGGAGGCTCGGGATGCAAGATCACCCTCGACGACCCCGACTTCGACGGCTTGGCCGCCAGCCAGCTGGTCAGCTACCTCGGCGGGAAGACCGGCATCGCCTTCACCGACGCCAAGCACACGATCGCCGCACCCCCGCTCACCGTCGTCCAGCTCGACGCGAAGGACCACCTCGGCAAGAAGTCCGTCAACGATCCGCGCGTCGGCATGGTCGGCGGCTCCTACGGCGGCCAGGTGCAGTTCGCCGCTGCGGGCGTCGACCCGCGCATCGACACGATCATCCCGATCATCACCTGGAGCGACCTTTCGTACTCGTTGTCGCCCAACAACACCTCCCAGACCTCCGGCGTGCAGACCTCGACCCCCGGCGCCGCCAAGCTGGCCTGGGCGCTCGGGTTCTCCGGTCTCGGCGTCGTCAACGGTCTGCAGAACGTCCAGACCGATCCGGCGCGACTGCTCGGCTGCCCCAACTTCGCCACCTTCGTCTGCCCGGCGCTCGTGACGGCGGGCGTGACCGGGACGGTGGACGCCGGTACGACCAAGAACCTGCGTCACGCCTCGGTCTCGACGTACTTCAACAAGATCAAGATTCCGACGCTGCTGATCCAGGGTCAGAGCGACACGCTGTTCAACCTCAACGAGGGTGTCGCCAACTATCAGGCACTCAAGAAGCAGGGCACGCCGACCAAGATGCTCTGGTTCAACGGCGGACACTCGGGGCCGGCCGCACCGGGCGAGCTGAACATCGGCAACCCCGACCCGTCCACACAGCACGTCAGCAAGGCGATTGCCAACTGGTTCGATCACTACCTCAAGGGATCGAAGGTCAGCACCGGTCCGGAGTTCTCCTACTTCCGTGACTGGGTGTCCTACTCGGGCATCGCGACGCCGGCATACGGCTCGGCGACGAGCTACCCCGTCGGCACGGCCACGAAGTACTACCTCTCGGCCAACAAGCAGCTCGTCAGCTCGGCAGCCGCCACCACTGCTGATACCCAGTCGTTCCTGACACCTGCTGCCGGCGCACCGACCAGCATCGACCCGTTCGACGTGCTTGCCGGCTACGTGCCAGGCCTTCCCTCGATCGAGCAAGACCTGCCCGGCACCTTCGCCAGCTGGACGACCGCTCCGCTGACCAAGAACACCGACGTCGTTGGCTCCCCTGTGGTGAACGTGCAGGTGTCCGCACCGACCGCCGCACTGACCCAGGCCGCCGGACCCACCGGACAGCTCGTGCTGTTCGTCAAGGTGCTGGACGTCGATGCGGCCGGCACGGCGACAGTCGTACGCAATCTCGTCGCCCCGGTCCGGGTGCCCAACGTGGGGAAGGCGTTCACGGTCACCCTGCCCGGATTCGTCCACCGGTTCGCGCCAGGTCATCAGATCCGACTCGTCGTGGCGGGCGGCTCGATCAACTATCGCGGCGGCCTGTTGCCAACGCCTGTGAGCATCACCTCGGGCGCCGGCCAGACCCTCACCCTGCCGATCGTGAAGTAGCGCTCAGCTCTACACCTGACGTCTGATCCCGCACCTCGCCGATGGGTACGGTGGGGGCATGGAGCCTGGGAGCGCCAAGTGGCGAGATGAACAGCGCGGGAAGGTATTGGCCTTCGCGCGCCGCTCCAAGCGCGGCGCAGGCGGGTTCGGCTGGCTCGATGACGACGGCAGCCTCGACACCGAAGCCAACCTTCAGCTCTGGATCAACGCCCGGATGACGTACGTCTTCGCGCTGGCCCACCTTGCCGGTGAGCCCGACACCCTGGAGCTGGCAGAGCACGGCGTACGGGCGCTGAAGATGTTCCATGACGCCGAGCACGGCGGATGGTTCGCCGAGATCGACGCCGGTGGCGCACCGGGCCAGACAGGAAAGTTCTGCTACGAGCACGCCTTCGTGCTCCTGGCTGCGTGCGCGGCCTCAGCCGCAGGCGCTGCAGGTGCCGGCGAGCTGCTCGACGAGGCGACGCTGGTGCACCGTACGAAGTTCTGGGACGCCGATGCCGGGAGATGCCGAGAGGAATGGAGCCAGGACTGGTCCCAGCTCGATGGCTACCGCGGGGCCAACAGCAACATGCACAGCGTCGAGGCCTACCTCTTCGCTGCCGACGTCACCGGCGACGACACCTGGCGCCAACGGGCACTGTCGATCTGCGAGCGAATCATCGGCATCCATGCACGCGCGCATCGGTGGCGCATTCCCGAGCACTACGACCACGACTGGACCCCGATACCCAACTACAACGTCGAGAAGCCGGCCGATCCGTTCCGGCCGTTCGGCGCAACCCCCGGGCACGCGTTCGAGTGGGCCCGACTGATCGTCCAGCTCGCCGCAGGATCCGACGAGCCACGGCCGTGGATGCGAGAGGCCGCCGAAGGCCTGTTCGCCCAGGCAGTCACAGACGCAGTGCGCGACGATGTGCCGGCAATCCCCTACACGACCGACTGGAACGGCCAGCCGTCCGTCGAAGAGCGTTTCCACTGGGTCATGGCCGAGGCCGTGCTGGCTGCCGAAGCGCTCGGCGCCTTCACCGGCGAGGCACGCTACGCCGATCTCGCCGAGCGATGGTGGCGCGAGCTCGACGAGTACTTCATCGATGGCGACAGCGACTCCTGGATCCACGAGCTGTCGCCAACCATGGGGCCGTCGGCTCGTACGTGGCAGGGCAAGCCCGACGCCTACCACGCGTTCAACGCCGTCACACTCCCCAGCTTGCCGCTGTCGCCGTGCCCCGCACTGACGATCGACCGGCTCAGCCGATGACGGTCCTGGTCGTCGGCGAAGCCCTGATCGATGTGCTCGATGGTGAGCTGCACGCCGGTGGGTCGCCGTTCAATGTCGCCGTCGGCCTTTCCCGGCTCGATGTCGAGACCGTTCTCGCGACCCAGATCGGCAACGACTCGTACGGCTCGATCCTGCAGCGACACCTGGCCGACTCCGGCGTCCATCTCGCGCTGCTCGATCCGGTGCTGGAGCGCACGTCCAGCGCCGCCGCGACGATCGCCGGAGATGGGAGCGCTTCATACGAGTTCGACCTGAAGTGGGACTCCGACGGCAATGCCCGATCCTGCGGTGTTCGAAGCCGTCCATGTCGGGTCGCTGGGTGCCGCGCTGATGCCTGGCGCGCACCGGGTTGCCGAGCTCATCGCGACAGCCGACGCGATGGGGCTCGCCGTCTCCTACGACCCCAACGTGCGGCTCGCGGTCGAGCCCGATCCCGCCTTCTGGCGCGAGGTGTTCGCGACCGTCTCACCGTATGCGCGGATCGTGAAGATGAGCGACGAGGACGCCGCGGCGCTGTTCCCCGACGAGGCCCCCGAAGATCTTGCCCGCCGTCTTGCTGCCGACGGCAAGCTCGTGGCGATCACCCTCGGCGGCTCCGGGGCGGTCGTCGCCGGCGGCGGGTTCCTGAGTGGAGCCGATGCTCCCACCGTGGCAGTGGTCGACACCATCGGCGCGGGCGACTCGTTCATGGCGGCGATGTTGTCGTGGTGCTCGGCGTACGGGTGGCCGGCCGCCGATCAGCTCGACGACACCGAGCTCACCGATCTCGCCGAGTTCTGCGTCAACGCGGCTGCAATCACCTGTTCACGTCCGGGCGCCGACCCACCGCGACTCAGCGAGCTCTGAGCGGGCGCGCTCCGCGTACTGCGACACACGCGGCCGCCGCCAGGGCCCCGGCGGTCAACGCCTGCGCGGGGTCGCGCTGTTTGGTCCACACGCTGAGGAAGCCGGCGCAGAACGCGTCGCCGGCGCCTGTGGTGTCGACGACCTCCGCGGGTGCCGCAGCCACCGAGTGATCGCCGAACGTCGCACCGTACGGGCCGAGTGTCACCACGACATCGCCGTCCAGCCGAAGGAACCTCTGCTCATCGTCGTTGGGGAACAGCAGGTCGACGTCGGCAACCCACGACAGGAACTCGTCACGACCCGCGGCTTGCAGGAAGCCCAGCGAGCTCGGGTCGACACTGACACCGATCTTGCGCCGCCGCGCCTCGGCCATCAGCTCGACCACGATGGGACGTACGCCGGCGTCGAAGAACGAGTAGCCCGTGAGGTGCACCCACTCGACCTCGTTCCAGATGTCAGCAGGGAGGTCGTTGGCCCGCAGCCTGGTGTTGGCCGCGCGATCGACGTACATCGTCCGATCCGCAGCGTCGTCGAGGGTGAGCACGATGGTGGCGGTCGGTAGTTCGGGATCGGAGCTGATGCGGGCGTCGACGCCGTACGCCGTCAGTGCGTCGGTGTGCCGTTGGACTCCGTCAGCGCCAGCCTTGCCGACAAAGCGGGCGTAGGTGCCGAGGTGCCCGAGCCAGGCAGCGACATTTGCCGCCGACCCGCCATGCGTCATCCGGATCTCTGACTCGGTGTCGCTGGCGGCATTGACCGTGCCGAGCGGGCGCACACCGATGTCGTCGACCACGTCCCCGACGATGAGGATCATCGCGCCGCCCAGGACAGTGCGATCTCACCGGCGACCCGGATGTTGTTCTCGGCAATCTTGAGGTTGACCGCGAGGCTCTCCCCGCCGGTGAGCCCAACGATGGTCTGCAGCAGGAATGGTGTGACGTCCTTGCCCGAAAGCCCTTGCTCGTCGGCCAGCCGCAGTGCCTCGGTCAGCGCGCTGGTCGTGGATCGCCGGGTCGAGCTGCTGCGCCTGCGGCAACGGGTTGGCGACCAGGATCGCCGCGTGCTGGCCCAGCGCGTCACGCGACGACATGACATCGGCGACGGCTGCGGCATCCGGCACCGACCAGTCGAGCTGATGGCCCGAGTCGGTGAGCCAGAAGCTGGGGAACATCTCGGTCCCATAACCCAGCACGATGACGCTCAGCGACTCGAGACGTTCGAGCGTTGCCGGAATGTCCAGGATCGACTTGACCCCGGCCGAGACCACCGTGATCGGCACGTCGGAGAGCACCGTGAGGTCGGCCGACTCGTCGAAGGTCTCGGATGCCCCGCGGTGCACTCCGCCGAGCCCCCCGGTCGCGAAGACTCGGATGCCGGCCAGGTCGGCGATGTACGAGGTGGCTGCCACTGTCGTCGCGCCACTGCCCTGACGCGCCAGCGCGATCGGCAGGTCGCGCACACTGAGCTTGGGGATGTCCTCGGCCGCGATGCGTACCAGCTCGTCGTCCGTCAGACCCGCCTTGAGCCGGCCGTCGAGCACCGCGATCGTCGCGGGTACGACACCCATCTGGGTGAGAATCGCCTCGAACGAGCGCGCCGCCTCGAGGTTGTCTGGGCGCGGCAGGCCGTGCGAGATGATCGTCGACTCAAGCGCCACGACGGCTCGCCCCAGATCGAGCGCTTCGCGAACAGCAGGAGAGATGTCGAGCGGAAGCACCTCAGATCTCGGTGCGGTGGAAGTTGGCGTGTGAGCGGGACGCCGTCGGGCCGCGCTGGCCCTGGTAGCGGGAACCATACTTCGCCGATCCGTACGGGTTCTCCGCCGGGGAGGTCAGCTTGAAGTAGCAGACCTGACCGATCTTCATGCCCGGATAGAGCTTGATCGGCAGCGTGGCGACGTTTGCGAGTTCGAGCGTCACGTGACCGGAGAAGCCGGGATCGATGAATCCGGCTGTCGAGTGGGTCATCAGGCCGAGACGACCCAGAGACGACTTGCCCTCGAGGCGGGCGGCGATGTCATCGGGCAGGCTCACCATCTCGTAGGTCGAGCCGAGCACGAACTCGCCCGGGTGCAGGATGAACGCTTCGTCGTTGCCGACCTCCACCTCGCGGGTGAGATCCGACTGATCGACGGCGGGGTCGATGTGCGGGTACTTGTGGTTGTCGAAGACCCGGAAGAACTTGTCGAGGCGCACGTCGATGCTCGACGGCTGGATCATCTCCGGGTCGAAGGGGTCGAGCGCAATACGCCCGGCATCGATCTCGGCGAGGATGTCGCGGTCAGAGAGGAGCACGAGAGAAAACTAACCCATCGAGGCCTACCGATGATCAGACTCCGCTTGAATGGGCCACATGCGTGCCGTCACCTGCCATCAGAGCAAGCTCCAAGTTGTCGACCTCGACACTCCCACGCCCGCCAAGGGACAGGTCCTGCTGGAGGTGCAACGCTGCGGCATCTGCGGCTCCGACCTCCACGCGCGGGTGCACGGCGACGAGCTCGGCAAGGTCATGGTCGAGTCCGGCTATGACGACTTCATGCGCTCGGACCAGCAGATCGTCCTCGGCCACGAGCTGTACGGTGTGGTCGCCGATCACGGCCCGCGAACCCGCAAGAAGCTCCCCGTCGGCACACCCGTCGTGTCCCTCCCGCTGCTTCGCAACCCTGGGAGCGTCGACGCCCTCGGTCTGTCGGCGAAGGCACCAGGTGGGTACGCCGAGCACCTCGTCACACAGGAGAACCTCACGCTCAAGGTGCCCAACGGCCTTGCCCCTGACATTGCTGTGCTGACGGAGCCGATGGCTGTCGGGTGGCACGCTGTCGCGCGCGGAGACGTACGCAAGAAGGACGTTGCCGTGGTGGTCGGCTGCGGCCCGGTGGGTCTGGCGGTCATCACGATCCTGAAGTCGCGCGGCGTACGCACCATCATCGCCAGCGATCCGTCACCCGGCCGTCGGGCGCTGGCAACGACGTGTGGTGCGACCAGCGTGGTCGACCCGACGCAGGGCTCCCCGTTCGCCACGGCCAAGGAGCACAAGCACTTCACGACCGTCCCCGAGACGCTCGGTGCGGCCATGGATGCGATCGATCAGATGTCGAAGCTACCGGTCGGCTGGTGGCACGCCTGGCGCGCCGCCGACAAGATCGGTGCGACCAATCCCCCGGCTCCGGTGATCTTCGAGTGCGTGGGCAACCCCGGGATGATCGACAGCATCATGGCCGGCGCGCCCCTGTTCTCGCGCATCGTCGTGGTGGGCGTGTGCATGGGCGGTGACCAGATCCGTCCATCAATGGCAATCAACAAAGAGATCGACCTGCGATTCGTCCTCGGCTACACCCCGCTGGAGTTCCGCGACACCCTCCACGCCTTGGCGGACGGCAAGATCGATCCTTCGGCCATGGTCACCGGCCGGGTCGGGCTCGATGGGGTCGCCACGGCCTTCGAGGCGCTGGGTGACCCCGAGACGCACGCCAAGATCGTCATCGATCCGAGTCTCGCCGGCAACGCAGTGCTGGCGGCGAAATGAGCTACGTCGAGGCCTGAGCGTGTCAGGAGGACGGCGCCGCGGCTGCGCGTCGACGACGTAGCGACGCAAGCACGACGACGGCTACCAGCACCCCGGTCATCACCAGCCAGCTCAACCCGTACGGGCGGTTGAGCACTGTCATGTTGTCTGGTTTGCCACCCTGGCCCGAGAGCACGTTGAAGAAGGCGAGAGTCAAGGTGCCCCAGAGCAGGAAGGCGATGCCGACAGCAGCCCGGAAGTGACCAGGCAGCAGCCGCGCTGCGAGCACCCCGAGCCCGACGGTGACCGGCGCGAGGATTGCATCGTGCAGGATCACGCCACCGACGAGGAACGTCGCGATCGAGATCAGCTGGGGCGAGGTGAAGTCGCGCATCAGCCAGACGCCCCAGAGGCCACCAGCCACCCCAACGGCGAGCAGGACAGCGCGAGTCGCCTTCATGCCTTCACCTGCAGCTGACGCACCCATTTGGTCTGCAGCACCCCAGGGCGGTTGGGCGCAATGATCCGGCACGGGTAGCCATGGTCGAGCGAGAGCGGCTCACCGTTGAGCTCCAGCGCGAGCAACGTCCGATGGTCGCGGACGAAGTCGGCCGGAAGCTCTGACGTGCGGAACGCTCCGATCGTCTGCATCGAACGAACCTTGACGGTCGAGTCGGGGTCTCCGCCGGCCAGCTCTATGAGGTCTCGCACGGACACCCCGGTCCACAGCGCGTTCCGGCTCCAGCCTTCGACGCAGGCGATCGGCAGCCGGTGCGTACGCTGCGGGAGCGCCGCGAGCTCGTCGCGGCTGAACGACCTCGTGGAGTCACCGATCGTGATCTCCAGCCTGAAGCTGGGGTCGGCGGCTGCCTTGGCTGCGCCGGCGGCCTTGGCCGTGCGGTTGACCGGTAGGCCCTGCGGTCCCTCACCATCGCGTACGCCGAACACCGAGACAGTGCGCAGGAACGGGACAGTCTGTCCGGCCGTGAGGAGCACGGCGAGTCCCGAGGCAGCGCTTGCTCCGAGGAGCACCGAGCGCCGCGTGGGAGCGTGCTCGTCGTCGTCACTGGGATCGACCGGCTCGTCGCGCGGAGGATCCAGCGGACCGCCAAGTGCCTCGCGAATGATCGGGAGCTTGACGGCGATGTGCACCAGCAGCGCGCCGATGAGGATCCAGGCGACGGCCTCGTGCGTACGTCGGAAGCTGAACTCCCACGGATACCACTGCGCAATGTTGAGCGCCCCCGTCGTGAGCTGGAAGACGCTCGCCGACACCAGCACGCCGATCGACGCCTTCTCGAGCAGGTCGACCACGAGATCACGGCTGATCTTCTTGGGCGGCAGGATGAACAGCCGCGGGTAGACCGACCACAGCTTGACGAGCAGCAGCGGGATGGCAGCCATGCCGCTGATGATGTGCAGGCCCTGGGTGTAGCGATAGAGCTGGGTCGGATTGGGCCCGATCGGCAACCACCCCGGCGACGCGTATTGGTAGTGGCTCCACACGCCGGTGACGAAGCAGATGCCAAAGGCAATACCGAGCGCCGTGCCGACGCGTGCCGTCAGCTCGGTGCCGCGAGCACGGCTGGTGAAGTCGTCAGGGCTGGGGAGCCTCTTTTCAATGTCCTCGACCGTGGGCAGCCTCACGATGCGCACCGCGCCAGCGTCGCCGTGTGGCGTCCGCCGATGCTCCGCGTCTCGAGAACCCGCATTCCGGCCTGCTTGGCGACCTCGTCGATCGCGTCCAGACCGACGACGGCCCATTCGAAGTACGACGAAAGTCGACCGTCGACACGCAACCGGCGCCGGTCGCGTACGAGCCCGACGCCGTGATCGCCGACCTCGGCAATCACCACACCGTCGGACGCGAGCATCTGGCTCAGCCGCGAGACCAACCGAACCGGATCGCCGCCGATGCCAAGGTTGCCGTCGGCCAGCAGCGCATACGACCAGCGACCTTCGCCCGGCACATTGCCGAACACGTCACGTCGAAGGGCGAGTGCCCCACGTACGCGGGTCTGGCGCACTGCCTCGGTCGACACGTCTATGCCCATGGCGGGAACCCTACGCGCGGAGATCTCCGCGACGAGCCGTCCAGGGCCGCAGCCGACGTCGATCGTCGCCTTGTCACACGGATCGATGAACAGCGCGTGATCAACCCAGTCCGGGGCCGCACTCCACTGGCCGACCTCGAGCTCCTCGGCCCGACCGACATGGTCGACGAAATGCCCCGAGCGGCCGGCGAACACGGCATCGAAGGCACTGACGGAGTCGAAAGTGCTGGTCATGACAGCGCTCCGACCGCTGCGGCCAGGCGAGAGATGGGCAGCTCTGCGGCGATCGCGACTGCGTCGTCCCACGTGTCCATGTCGCGCCGTACGCCGAGGTGCTCCAGCGCACCACCGAGAGCCTTCTCGGTGAGCGCACCGGTGTCGGCGTGGGACATCGGCACATCGATCAGCGCTTTGCCATCCGCACCGACCGGGAGTCCCAGGAGCCACCAGCCACCATCGTCGGCAAGACCGATCGTGCGATGCCCCTCAGCGACGAGCCGCCCGGCCTGGAGGAAGTCGTCAACCGTCACCTGCGGGGTGTCCATGCCCACCTGGACGACACCGTGGCCTTGGTCGGCGTCCTCGTGCGCATTGGCGAGCCGCTCGGCCAACCCGTCACCGCGCTGTGCGATGACGGTCCGATCGCTCAAGGCTGCAGCGAGCTCGTCGCAGCGCGCAGCACGTCCGAGGTCACCAGTCATGGCCACCACGAGCGGCCAACCGACCGCAACCGCTGCATCGAGCGTGTCGAGCAGGGCTGCGGCGGCAAGCTCGGCCGCCGCCTCGTCGCCGATTTTCTCAGCAATTCGGGTCTTGGCCAGTCCTGGGACCGGGGCCTTGGCCACGATGAGCAACGTCGGGCTGTTCATCGCAGCACCCCGGCGAAGTCGCGGATGACCCGCGCCGTGCCACTGACCGAGCCGGAGACCTTCGACTTCGTACCCGCTGCGCGGCGGTCGTACGCAACATCCATCTCGGAGACGATCCAGCCGGCTTCGGCGGCCCGCAGCATGAGCTCGAGTGGATAGCCGAAGCGACGGTCCTCGACGCCCAGACCAAGCAGGTCGTCGCGCCGGCACACTCGCATCGGAGCAAGGTCGTGGATCGGGAACTCGCTGCGGCGGCGGATCATCGTCGCCAGCAGCAGGGTGCCGACCCTGGCGTGCCAGGGCCACACACCGCGGGCGACCGGGCGACGGCGCCCCACCGCCATCGTGGCCGCACCGCTTCGTACGAGGTCGAGCATCGGCACCAGGTCAAGCAGGCGCATCGAGGCGTCGCCGTCGATCACGGCGACGTACTCAGCCTCCGCTGCCAGCATTCCGGCGTGAACTGCGGCGCCGTAGCCAGGCCGTTCCTCGCTGATCACCGTGGCACCAAGGGAACGAGCTACGTCCGCCGTGCCATCGGTGGAGCCGTTGTCGACCACGATGATTCGCCAGCCGGCCGGGATCTCGGCGAGCACGATCGGCAATGCAGCAGCCTCGTCCCGGCAGGGAATCACCACATCGCACACAGTCATACTCATGGTTCGACGCTATGGGGCGTTTGGCTTGGTCGCCATCGCTGCGGGATGACGGACTCATGACATCAGCGCCAACCCATCTCCCGTACCGGCTCCCCCGCACCTAGGCTGCAGACGTGTCAACACCGCCGATCACCGCTCGCACCGCGCTGCTCTCGGCGACCGCCGGCGTGCTGCTGGTGATCGCTGCCCGGCTCGTCCCGACGTGGTGGTACTCCGACATCGACGTCGAGTTCCCGCCGCTGCACGCGACGTGGGACCCGCAGTTCCCGCCCGCCGCGATCGGCGCAGTCCTGATCGGCCTGGCGCTTGCCCTCACCCTCCCGCGGCTCGCTCGCACGCTGCGCTGGCCGGCACTGCTGGCGGTGGCGTTCGCCTCGCTCTGGCTGTGGATCATGGCACTCGCCGCGGCCGGCACCGAAGGTCTCGCGAGCACGTTCGAGCGCAAGCAGGAGTACGTCTTCGACGCGCAGCACGTCGGATCGATCAGCACCATGCTCAACACATTCATCTCGCGCATCCCCCTGGACTCGGTCGACAACTGGTACGTCCACGTCGCCGGCCATCCACCAGGAGCGTTGCTCTACTTCGTGGGTCTCGACCGGATCGGCATCACCGACCCGTACTGGATCGGCGTCGTATGCGTCACGATCGCGAGCACCGCGATCGTCGCGGTGATGCTGACGCTCCGAACCTTGGGCACCGAACAGCTCGCCCGATCCGCAGTCCCGTGGATCGTGCTGGCTCCCAGCGCGGTGTGGATGGGCATCAATGGCGATGCCGTCTTCACCGCGGTGTCCGCGTGGGGTCTGGCGTTGCTGGCGATCGCCGCCAAGAAGGCCTCGGTCACCGCAGCGATCGGTGCCGGACTTCTCCTGGGGCTGTGCGTCTATCTGTCGTACGGGCTGGTCCTGCTCGGCATCCTCGCCGTCACGGTCCTGCTGATCGCCCGCACCTGGCGACCCCTCCCGTGGGCCCTCGGCGGTGCCGGACTGGTCGCCGCGCTGTTCACGATCGGCGGATTCGCGTGGTGGGAGGCCTACCCCGTGCTCCGAGAGCGCTACTACGCCGGGATCGCCTCGGAGCGGCACTACTCCTACTGGGTCTGGGCGAATCTCGCCGCCTGGACCTACACCGTCGGCCTCGCCGTGTGGGCCGCATTCCCCAGCGCCTGGCAGAGGCTGCGCTCCAACGTGATGGTGCAGCTCGCGGCCGCAGCGATGCTCACGATCTTGGTCGCCACACTTTCGGGGATGAGCAAGGCCGAGACGGAGCGGATCTTCCTGCCGTTCACGATCTGGGTCGTTGCGCTTCCTGCACTGCTTCCGATCAGGTGGCACCGTGGCCTACTTCTCTCACAGGTTGCGCTCGGCCTCGGCGCCGAACTGCTCCTGCTGACAAGGTGGTGAGCATGGCTGACCGCGAACGGCCCCACGTGCTCGTCGTCGAGGACGACCTGGCGATGCGCGACGTGCTCCGCCGCTATCTCGAGCAGGAGGACTACGAGGTCACCGTCGCCGCCGACGGAGCCGCCGGTCTCGCGTCCGCCCGCGAGCTGAACCCAGACCTGATCGTGCTCGATGTGATGCTGCCTCACCTCAGCGGCCTGCAGGTGTGCGAGCAACTTCGTCACGTGGACGGTTCGTCCGTTCCGATCATCATGCTCACCGCGCTCAGCGAGACCGACGACCGCATCGCCGGGTTGACCAGCGGAGCCGACGACTACGTCGCCAAACCGTTCAGCGTCAAGGAGCTGACCCTGCGGGTCGGGTCTGTGTTGAGACGAAGCAACGGAGCTGCTCCCAGACCCGGGGCCGACGTCGTCACCGATGGCGACCTCGAGCTCAACCCTGTCTCGCGCGAGGCGAGGCAGGGCGGCAAGGCGCTGGCACTGACGACCCGCGAGTTCGACCTGCTCCACTTCTTCCTGCAGCACCCTCACGAGGTGTTCAGCCGAGACGAGCTGCTCAAGCAGGTGTGGGGCTGGGAGTTCGGCGACCACTCAACCGTTACGGTCCACGCCAAACGCCTGAGGCACAAAATCGAGGCAACACCGGCCGACCCGCAGCGCCTCGTCACGGTCTACGGACTCGGCTACCGCTGGGACCCGGAGGTGGCGCGATGAACTCCGCCGACATGAATTCGATTGCGATCGGTCTCCTCACCTCACTGGGAGTCGTGGCGGCTGGGGCCGTGATCCTGCACCAGCTGCGCACTCGAGCACTCGCCACATCGATCGTCCTGCTGACCCTCGTACCTCTCATCGCGATCATCGTCGGCGTCGTGGGCACCAGCCAGTTCATGTTCACCGCCGAGCTGCGACGTACGGCACTCGTCTGGCTTGCGGTGACCACCGTCAGCGTGCCCAGCGCCATCTTGCTCGGCCGCTCGCTGGCGCGAAAGATCGTCTGGGAGCGCGAGGCCCTGGAGCGCGAGCGCAGTGCCGAGAAGTCCCGCCGAGAGCTGCTCGCCTGGCTCAGCCACGATCTCCGTACGCCGATCGCCGGGGTCCAGGCGATGACCGAGGCGCTCGAGGACGGCGTCGTGTCGACGCCTGCCGACGTCAAGCAGTACGCACAGCTCATCCGTGGAGAGACCGTGCGGCTCGCCTCGATGATTGACGACCTGTTCGAGATGTCACAGATCAACGCCGGAACGCTTCAGCTGGACGTCGGACCCATCGCCGTCGACGACGTCGTGCGATCTGCCGTCGAGGCGACCGGACCAGCCGCCCAACGTCAAGGCGTCACCGTGACGGTCGAGGGACACCCCCGCGGCACGCTCGCGGTCGGGGCGGCACCCGAGCTGATGCGGGTGCTGCGCAACCTGCTGGGCAATGCCATCCGCCACACGCCGCCGTCGGGCGAGGTGACGGTCTCAGTCGGCTCCAATGCGTCAGAAGTGTGGCTACGTGTCGCCGACTCGTGCGGCGGCATACCCGCTGACGACCTCGCGAAGGTGTTCGACATGGGCTACCGCGGCACGGCTGCCCGCGAATCCGACCAGTCCGCTGAGTCGCAAGGCGCCGGGATGGGCCTCGCGATTGCTCGGGGCCTGCTCGACGCGCAGTCGGGGTCGATCGGTGTGCACAACCACGCTGACGGCTGCCGGTTCGAGATACGCCTGCCTGCAGTCAGCGCGGCGTAGACGCTCAGCGCTCGCGAAGTGGATCAGTGGCCAGCGCGGCAAGCCCCTGCTCGGGCATGACCTCGGCGACAAATCCAAGACCGACAGCCGCTGCCTTGGGCGACGCCACCACGTGACGGACGTCGAAGCGCCGATAGTCACCGGTCAGCTCGGGCGACGGCGCTCCGGCAGCAGAGGCGAGCGTCGCGGCCATCTGCCCGATCGTGAACGTGTGCCCGGACGCGACGTTGTATGCCGTCAGCCCGCTGTCGTGCTCGGCGACCTGCTCCATCGCCAGCACATTGGCGCGGGCCACATCGGCGACGTGCACGAAGTCGCGCATCTGCGCCCCGTCCTCGAACACCTTGGGCGCCTCGCCGCGGGCGATTGCCGAGCGGAAGATTGCCGCGACTCCGGCATAGGGGGTGTCCGCGGGCATGCCCGGTCCGTAGACGTTGTGATACCTCAGCGCGATCGCCCGGGCATTCTCCAGCGTGCACCATGCCCCGGCGTAGTGCTCCTGGGCGACTTTCGACGCGGCATAGCTCGTGCGCGGCAGGAAGGGAGTGTCCTCGGCGATCTCCCGCCACTCGATGTCACCGCCGCAGACAGGGCATCGCGGGTCGTACCGGCCGGCCGCGAGATCGTCCTCGCGCCGGTCGGCCGGAGGTACGTCGCCATCGATCGGGCACGTGTAGCGACCATCGCCGTAGACGACCATCGATGAGGCAAGCACCAGGTTCGTGACGTTCGTTCGCGCCATCGCCGCCAGCAGGCGAGCCGTGCCGGCGTCATTGTGCTCGGCATACCCGGGCAGGTCCTGGGCGTCGACGCCATTGCCGACCATCGCGGCCTGGTGGCACACCACGTCGACCCCGTCGAGCAGCTCGTCGAGTGCGTCGTGGCGGATGTCCCGGCGGACGGTGTCCGCGGCGACGACCGGGGTGTCGCCGTGCGCCATTGGCAGGAAGCCATCGACCTTCACGACCTGGTGACCGGCCCGCTCGGCCTGCTCGGCGATGTGCGTCCCGATGAATCCGGCCGAGCCGGTGAGCAGGATCTTCACGGCAGGGCGATCGGCAGGTTCATGCCGTCGACGGCATGAGAGCACGAACAGTCTCGATCGGTGCCGAGCCCACCGATCACTCCGGTGAGCACGGACTTGAGGGTCTCGGTGTGTGCCGAGAACACCTCGAACACCGCATCCATGCTCACCGCCGATGCCTCATCGACGCCTGCATCGTGATCGGTGACCAGACAGACCGTGGAATAGCAGAGGGTCATCTCGCGGGCGAGGATCGCCTCGGGATGGCTCGTCATCCCGATCACGGCCCAGCCCTGCGCCGCATACCAGCGCGACTCAGCGCGAGTCGAGAAGCGCGGTCCCTCGATGACCACGAGGGTCCCGCCGTCCACGGGATCGTGCCCCTCAAGCCCATCGAGCAGGTGGACGCGCAGCCGCGAGCAGTAGGGGTCGGCAAATGCCACATGGCAGGCGTTCTCGTCGAAGTAGGTCTGAGTACGCGCGGTGGTCCGGTCGACCAGCTGGTCCGGTACGACGAAGGTGCCGGGCCCGTACTCGACCTGTAGCCCGCCGACCGCACACGGCGCCAGCACCTGGCGTACGCCGAGACTACGCAGGGCCCACATGTTGGCGCGGTAGTTGACCTGGTGCGCCGGGAACTGGTGGTTCTTGCCGTGGCGCGGGAGGAAGGCGACGGTCCGCTCACCAACCTTCCCGATCGCGATCGGTGCCGACGGCTTGCCGTACGGGGTCTCGACCTCGACCTCGCGCGGGTCGTCAAGGAAGGTGTAGAACCCCGAACCGCCGATGACGGCGACGTCTGGACGATCAAGATCGGTCATGAGCCGATCATGGCACTCGCCTCTGCAGCACGCGCGGCTAGTACCGATGACGGGATCCCTCGCGGGGCAGCGCCAGAGCGGCGGCTCCGCCGCGTACGAGGCACTGCAGGGAGGGGACCCGACTCGATTCCCCTCGCGGGGCAGCACCAGAGCGGCGGCTCCGCCGCGTACGAGGCACTGCAGGGAGGGGACCCGACTCGATTCCCGCCACCGTCTCCTCGCTGCGCTCGGAGCCGATGACGGGAATCGAACCCGCATATCTTGCTTGGGAAGCAAGCGCTCTACCACTGAGCTACATCGGCAAGACGCCGTCGAGACGTCAGGCCCAGCCTATCGACGTCCGCGGTCTCGCGGGTCGAGTAGTTGAGGCCGCCCGCGGCCGAAACGTATCGAAACCCGGCGACCACAACATCCGAACCAGCCAAAGTGTTGCCGGATTGGAACTTTTCTTTCATTGCAATACCAGTGAATATCGTGGGTTCGGCCGATACCCCACCAATCCATGCACTCAGTCGCGGCGAAACACAGGTGTCAACACCACAGACCCACACAAACGATTGAGAGCACATCATGCGCACCATCAAGAACCGCAAGTTCATCGCCGGCATCGCGCTGGCCGCCGTTGCAGCCCTCCCGTTGGCTGCTTGCTCGTCCTCGGACAGTGACAGCGGATCCAGCAGCACTTCCGCACCCAAGGCTCTCGCAGCCATCGACGGTCTGACCGGCGAAGACACTGCAGTCCTCCTCGACCAGGGCTTCGTCGACGCACTGACCTCGCTCAAGCTCACCCCCGGCGTCGTCGGCACTGCCGAGCTCACTGATGGTTCGCTGGTCTTCCCGATCACGGGCGGCAACGTGACGTACTTCAAGCCCGGAACGGTTTCGCCGTACGTCATCGGCCAGGTCCAGCACGAAGGCTCGGGCTTCTCGCTCCAGGCCGGCGACACGCTGGTTGAGATCACCAACCTGAACGTCGACCCGGGCGTGTCACGCGTCTACGGCGACGTCTCGGTCAACGGCAAGCTTGCCGCTGCCAACGCGTACGTTCTCACCCTGAACGGCACGACGCTGAAGCCGCTGCAGAGCGAGGGCGACACCGCCATCCTCGAAGGCACCAAGGTCTTCATCTCGCCGGTCGCCGCAGGCCTGCTGAACGACGTCTTCAAGACCGACGCCGTCACGAAGGACCTGCTGGTCGGCATCGCCAAGATCACCGTCAACACCACCTCCAGCTGACGGTCACCATCTCCCGGTGAGGGAGTAACACACACTGTGGGCGCGTTCCTCTTCACGGAACGCGCCCACAGTGCTGTCTAGACCGACTGGTGCGAGTCCGCGACAGACCGCGCCTCGTCACGCAGCGCCTGGACGACAAACCGCACCGAAGGCCGCTCGAACCGGTCGGGCCGAAGCAGTGCCGAGATCTCCCGCTTGGCGCGAATGCCGACCAGCGGCCTCGTGACGAGACCGTTGCCGTGCTCGCGGGTCGTGAACCGGGGCAGGATGGCGATCCCGTGGCCGGCCGCGACCATCGCCTCCACGATCCCGTTGTCAGCCAGCCGCTGGGCCACCTGCACCGGCTCGCCCGTGGACGCGACCACCTGGCTCAGCACCCGGTCGAACGGGAAGTCGTGCGGCACCCCGATCCAGGTCTCACCGACCACGTCTTTGGGCGACAGGCTCGCCTTGCTCGCCAGGCGATGGTCCTCCGGCAGCGCGACGTCGAGCGGCTCACTCATCAACGGCACCACCTGTAGTCCGCGCTCGTGCCACGCGGCCGACGTGGTGGGCGAGTCGGCGATCACGATGTCGTGGTCAGGCGTCAGGTCGGCGAACTCGAACTTGGTGACGTCCTGGTCTGTACACACGAGATTGATGTGCGGCGCGTCGGCAAGTCGGTTGAGCAACCCCGGCAACAGCATCTCTCCGCCACTGGCAAATGTGGTGAGCGTGACGTCACCGGCCGGCTGCTCCATGAACTCGCGCCACTCCGACTCGGCCTTGGCTATCGCGACGGCTATGTCGCGTGCAGTCTGGGCCAGAGCACGACCTGCGGCGGTCAGCGCAACACCTCGTCCGGCCGGCTCCAGCAACTGGACTCCTGCCTCTTTTTCGAGCACTTTCAGCTGTTGGGAGATGGCTGACGGGGTGACTCCTGTCACGTCGGCGACTGCACCCACAGTGCCTCTCTCGGCCAATTCCCGCAGCAGCTCGAGCCTTTTGACGTCCATGTAGCCAGACTACACGTTACGTGTAGTTTTGTTAGATTGTGCTTGATGGTCTGGCTGGTCATACTGAGAGTACGAAATCCCAAGCCTTTGAAGGAGGCCAGCAATGATCCTCACCGCAATCACCGCCGTCGTCATCGCAGTGATCGGAGTTGGCAGCACGGTTCGCACCGTCACCCACGACGGTTTCGGCCGCGTGCCCACGCAGATCCGCTGAATCAGAACCGACATCGCCGGCCACCCTCGAGGGTGGCCGGCTTTTTCGTGTCCGGACCCCCCAGGAGTCAGACGAGAGCAGCAGCCACCCGATGCACCGCGGCGATGTCGGAGCCGGTCGGAATCAGCTGGACCTCGTCGGTTCCGATGTCCTCGAACTGGCGCAGCACCGCGAGCAGCTCGGCCTCGGTCCCGGCAAATCCGGCCGTCGGAGCCAACGCATCGACCAGGTCGACCGGCAACCAATTCATGTAGTGGCGCAGGTGCCGGTGCATCTGCGCACGAGCACTACCGTCCCCATCGTCGAGAGCGAACCAGAACGATGTCGTGAGGCGGGGTGCTGATCGCCCAGCATCGCGCCACGCTGAGCGTGCGACCTCGAACAGCGCCTCGGTCCGCGCGAGGTTCAGGTCCAGCTCAAACCCGGCGAGTCCGTCAGCCCAGCTGGATGCGCTGCGGATCGTCTTCGGTCCGGTCGTACCAACCAGGATCTCCGGCCCTCCCGGTTGCACCGACGCGGGTCCGACCGAACGCATCGCCTCGGTGACCTTCTCGCCCGCCCAGACCCGCTTCATGGTCTCGACGCGCGTGGCCATTCCGCGCATCGTCTTGCTGGAGAGATCAGCACCAACGGCGCGGTAGTCCTCCTCACGGCCGCCGATCCCGAACCCCGCAGTCAGGCGCCCCTTGCTGAGGACGTCCCCCGTCGCGAGAGCCTTCGCGAGCATCACCGGCTCGTGCAGCTGCGGCACGATCACGGTCGTCACGATGCGGACCCGCTCGGTCCAGGCACATACCGCGCCCAGCAGGGTCAGCGTCTCAGGATTGTCGAATGCCATCCGCTCGCCGAAGCACAGCGAGGAGAACGGCCCGGCGTCAATGGCGCGCGACCACTCCTCGAGCGTGTCCGGCCCGAGATCTGGTTCCATGACCGGCAATGTCATCCCCACCTGCATGAGGGACATGCTGACAGACGTGTGACGCTCCTGACATGTCGGTCGGCCAGAGTTCACTTGTCTTTGCACCCGACGCGGCGGATACTTAAGTTACTTCTCAGTAGCAACCTGCTGCGCTGTTTGCAGCCCACACAGGAATGGCGGCCCATGAGCCACTACAAGAGCAATCTGCGCGACACCGAGTTCAACCTCTTTGAGCTCTTCAATCGCCAGGAGATCCTCGGAACCGCCCCGTTCGACGAGGTGGACCTCGACACGGCCAAGAGCATCATCAGCGAGATTGAGCGCATCTCTCGCGAAGACCTCGCCGCATCGTTCGACGACTCCGACCGCAACCCGCCCATCTACGATCCGGCGGCCAAGACCGTTGTCATGCCCGATTCGTTCAAGAAGTCGTACAAGACGTGGATGGACGCCGAATGGTGGCGACTGGCCCTTCCCGAGGAGCTCGGTGGACAGCGTTCGCCGGCCTCGCTCGTGTGGTCGACGGCTGAGTTCGTGCTCGGCGCCAACCCCGCCATCTGGATGTTTGCCTGCGGACCCGCGTTCGCTCGGATCGTGTTCGAGAACGGCATCGAGCGTGACAAGAAGATCGCCCAGTTCATGGTCGACAAGCAGTGGGGCGCCACCATGGTGCTCACCGAGCCTGACGCCGGCTCGGACGTCGGCGCCGGCCGCGCCAAGGCGACCATGAACGAAGACGGCTCGTGGAACATTGAGGGAGTCAAGCGCTTCATCACCTCGGCCGAGCACGACATGGCCGAGAACATCATGCACCTCGTCCTCGCCCGACCAGTGGGCGTCGAGGGCCATGGCGGACCCGGCACCAAGGGTCTGAGCCTGTTCCTCGTTCCGAAGTTCCACTTCGACCACGAGACCGGCGAGCTGACGGGTGAGCGCAACGGCGCCTACGTCACGAACGTCGAGAAGAAGATGGGCATCAAGGTCTCCACGACCTGCGAAGTCACCTTCGGCGACGGCGCACCGGCCCAGGGTTGGCTGCTCGGTGAGGTCCACGACGGCATCAACCAGATGTTCCGTGTCATCGAGAACGCCCGCATGATGGTCGGATCGAAGGCCATCGCGACACTGTCGACCGGCTACCTCAACGCACTCGAGTACGCCAAGGAGCGCGTACAGGGTGCCGACCTGACACAGGCCAACGACAAAGCTGCACCTCGCGTGGTCATCACCAACCACCCCGACGTACGCCGATCGCTGCTCACACAGAAGGCGTTCGCCGAGGGACTGCGCTCGCTGATGATCTACACGGCGACGTTCCAGGACAACATCCTGATCAAGGAGTCGACCGGGGAGGACGCTTCGCTCGACGAGGCGATCAACGACCTGCTCCTTCCGATCGTCAAGGGCTACGGCTCGGAGCGCTCTTGGGTGGTCCTGGGCACCGAGTCGCTGCAGACGTTCGGCGGTTCCGGCTTCCTGCAGGACTACCCGATCGAGCAGTACGTGCGTGACGCCAAGATCGACACGCTGTACGAAGGCACCACCGCGATCCAGGGCATGGACCTGTTCTTCCGCAAGATCGTGAAGAACAAGGGTCAGGCACTGGGTTACCTGTCCAACGAGGTGAAGACATTCGCCCAGAGCGAGGCCGGCAACGGTCGTCTCAAGGTCGAGCGCGAGCTGCTCGCCAAGGCCCTCGAAGATGCCGAGGCAATCGTCGGGGCCGCGTTCAGCGATCTGATGGCGTCCAACCCGGCTGACGAGAACGGCGACATCAAGAAGATCTACAAGGTCGGCCTCAACACGACCCGCTTGGTGTACGTGCTCGGCGACTTGGTCGTGGCCTGGCTGTTGCTGCGCGGCGCCGAGGTGGCGCTCGAGAAGCTGGCCGGCGAGGTTTCGGCTGCCGACAAGAGCTTCTACGAGGGCAAGGTCGCTGCCGCCAGCTTCTTCGCCCGCAACGTCCTCCCGCTGATGGCGGGCGAGCGTGCGATCGCCGAGAACATCGACGACTCGATCATGGAGTTGGACGTCGCCAGCTTCTGATCGGTACGAGTCATGACGAAGGCCTCCATCGAATGCGGTGGGGGCCTTCGTTTCGTCGCGATGCACGCGCCGGCCTGTGCGAAAGTGGAGCCGTGAAACAGACCAGCCCCCTGTGGTACCTCGCCGCGTTCTTCATCGCCCTGGGTGGCGCGACCCTTGCCATCGTCGTCGCGGCCGGCGCCTGGGACCCCGTACGCGAGGCAACCGTGACGCCGGTCGGGGAGCGGGTCGACGCAGCCAACAAAAGCGTCGCGGTCTTCACCGACATCGTCCAGCCTGACCGTGACGTCACGTGCCGTGCCACTGGCCCGGGCAAGAAGGTCACCGACATACCCGCCGCCAAACTCTCGCTGACGGTCACCAACGGCGCCGACGAGTGGTACCTCATCGGCATGCTCCCGGAGGGCGACAAGGACCAGCTGATCTCGTGCACGCCGCGAGACGACCGAGTCGACGACGCGACCTATACCTATGCGGCCGTCACTGGCTTCGCCTCGAGAGGCAATGCCGGGAAAGGGCATCGCGATCCTGAGCACGGCGATCGGCTTCGTGCTGGCGGTCTACACCTATTACGTCCGCCGACAGCAGCGGAAGACCGTCGCTACATGAACCTGCTTCCCAGCGAGGTTGCGGCCTGACGCGTCGTTCGGATACTCGAACAGCAGTGCCGTACTACTTCGGGTAGCCGTTCAGGAACAGGTCGCGGAACAGCTCGCCTGGTCCTGAGGTTCCTTCACGGGCAGGCCGGCACCTGAAATTGTCCATGCTTGTCAGCTTGCGACCGAACTCCGCACCCCAAACGGCCCTGCGGTCCCACGGTGCGGTGACGCCGATACCGCGCTCAGCCAGCCACGGGAAGTACCACGCATAGTCCTCGTCCAACTCTTCGTAGCACTTGTCCCACGACGACGCGCCGACCTGCTCGGTGGCCCACAACGGGTATTCGTCGGCCAGGTAGCCGATCCGGGACTCCAGCACCTTCACGCCGCGGGTCAGGTTTGGCGTGTGGAAGGCAAAACCGAAGTTGTTCAAGGGGTCGACCACCTCGTCGGCCGGCACTCCCTGCAAAGTCTTCTGAAGTTGCAGACCGGGCAGAAGCAAGGCGTTCTCGGCACCCGCACTGCGGACCGTGTCGATGAGCGTCTGGATTCCGACCGACTGTCCCGACGGGTTTTCTGGATAGGCGCCGCCATCCAGCCACACCTTCCAGTTCTGGGCTGTCGGAGGCCCCTTCGGCTCGTTGTACAGCTCGAATATCACCCGCGAATCGTCACCCCACCTTGTGGCGAGCTCCTGCCAGATCTGCTGCGAGTTGCGGTCCGGCCGACGACTGTCGCGGCGCTGACTCGGGCTTCTGCCACTGCAGCGAGAGGCTGACGACAAAGCCCCAGTCCAACGCCTCAGCCACGCGGCGATTGACCATTTCGGAATATTCGGGATCGTACAGACTCGACTCGGGGTCGATGGTCGGCTGACCGATCTGGATTCTCAGGACGTTCGCACCGAACTGCTTCATGACGCCGCACTCGCTCCTGTCCCAGCGGTCAAGGCTGGCAGCCACGCCGGCGCCTTCGTCGGCGGCGACTTCGGCGTGACTCACGAACCGCACAATGTTCAGGCCACGGGGATACCAGGTCTCGCCGTCGGAGACGAATCGGTTCCCCTCGACGCGGACTCCGGCAGCGGACTCGTTCTTGGCGGCGCAGGATGCCTGCGCGCTCCCGGTCGACTCAGTGTCCTGCCGCTCACTCAGGACGATGTACACCACCACGGCGATCACGATCACAAGAGCCGCGGCCACACGCCCACGCCCACTACGCCAAAACCAAGCTACGCCCATGATCAGCCCTCAGCCTCGGTGCTCGACGTCCCCTCGGACATCCCCTGGAACAGCCGAAATGCAGGAACCTCCGTGCTCTCTGCGACCACACCGAAAATCCGTCCCAGCACGCGAATCGTCTCCCTTACGTCCTCGGATAGATGGACGTCGGCATCCATGCTCTGCGGTTCGGCAATCGCCTCGGCCACATCGCGGTGCAGCTCGGCCTCCATGAGGGGGGCGTCTGCGAAGAAGGTCGCGTCAACCTGCTGGGCGTCGGACAGGTGGTACGCACGGATCTCCTCGGCAAGCTCGCGGTGCAACGCGACGGGAGTGTTTTGTCCGGGTCCGGTCCGGCCGGCCATCAGAGTCCCATCGCTCGACCGGCGTGCCGTCGCATGGCCTTGTTCTGATCGAAGTCCGTCTGTCGGTGGAACTCGCGGACCACGAGAAGTTGTTCCAGGGACAACGACTCGTTCACCGAACGGTCCGCGGTCACCGTGAAAGGTACGTCCGGCCCGAGCACGGTCCGCATGAAGTCCTGCACCGCAGAACCACCGACCAGACGTTCGCGCACCATTGGTCGGACGGCCAGCTTGTCTCCGAACTCTTCCTGCCACGGCGCGAGACGTACCGCGTATCTGAGCCGATCACGAAACGACTCGTGGAACTCGGTCAGCGTGCCGTCGAAGTCGCCGATCTTGACGTTCTCGGCGAACGAGGAACGAGTCCGTGCCGCGTGCGGTCTGACATAAACGACGATTTGAAGGTCCGTCACGTGCGGCAGGAAGAACTCCTCCAGCATCCGCCTGAACTGCTTGACGTTGGCACCCTCGAAGTTCTCAGCCGAGAAGATCGCCAGGTCGAAATCCGACTCCGCCAGGATTCGCGCTGTCTTTCGCAAGCCCGGCTGGTCATTCGATCCGGGGCGCACCTCTCCACTTTCAGCCCAGCCGCGGAAGTGGGGAACGAGGTAGTTGTGATGCGGACTCGTGTACAGCAGCGTCGTGTCATCGACCTTGACGCCTCCGGCAGCGAGGGTCTTCTGGATGGACGTGGAACCCGTCTTGTGATGGCCGATGTGCCATACCAACCGTCGCCGTTGGGTGACCACTGTCCGAGCCTTCCGTCGATGTGCCATTCATGATTCTGCTCAGCCGAAGAAGCCCCACCGACGGCCGGACCAGAAGGCATGCTGGGGAGTATAGGGAACGTGCACTGACGATGTTTCTTCACCACCGACGCACCGTCGATACCTGTGACGATCGGGCAACAGCCTACGGCGACGGGCAGGCTTCTGGGGCTCAGGAGCCCACCGATTCTCGTGCGCGAGATCTCACTCGGACGACCAAACGGCCGCCGATTACAGGCTAGACTCGCTGTCGAAATGGCCACTAGCCGCTGCAGTTGCCACATTGTGGGGCGGCACGCCCGCCGGCGACAACGATCTCAGAATCCCAAAGGAGTGCGGTGAAATCCGACAGCCCGCCCGCACCGGTTGAGGAATACACAACCGAGGCTTCGGCGCGTCCGACGTACGTCATCCAGTCGGTTCTGACGCCGCTGGGAGGGATCCCGGCTGACCTGTACCTTCGGTCATCGACCGGCCCGGCTGAACGTTTCGTGCAAGCTCCCGGCACGGCCACCCGCATCCGTTTGCACCCGGGCGAAGTCGTGTCGACCGACACCTTCTTCGGTTCGTTCTACCACCAGTACTGGCTCGCCCACACCGTGCTCGACGAGTTCACGATCCGGGTCGAACATCACGGTCAGTGCATCATCCGGGTGGTGCAGGACGTCGGTCGCGGCGTCGAGCTGCTGGCCGAGACCACCGTCTCGAGCGACGAAAAAGACCCGAGACGACACGTCACCGAAGTCCCGCTCTACCGCAACCCGTTGCCCGGTGCTGTGGAAGAACGCAGCAGCCGAATCTTCGTCGAGGTCGAGGCCATCGACAAGTGCACGGTCTTCGCGATCGATTACACGTGCGATGTTCCGCCGCCGTCGATGCCGGCGCTATCGGTCGGTCTGTGCACCTTCAACCGCGAAGCGCTGCTCACCAAGACGCTGGAACAGCTCGTCGCATTCGCCGACGAGCATGAGTTCCTCGTCGGTGTGCACGTCGTCAATCAGGGAGAGCCGTTCACCTCGGCAGCCATCCAGCCGCTCCTGCAGCATCCCCGAGTGCACGCGGTCGACCAGCGGAACCTCGGCGGGGCGGGCGGCTTCACCCGGTCCATCGTCGAGGCCGAGACGGCGCCACATCTCGCCACGCACCACTTGCTCATGGACGACGACGTCTTCATCGACGTTCGGTTCCTGCTGAGAGCCCTTCGATTCATCGCCTACTCGCGCCGCGACATCGCCGTAGGCGCCGGCATGTTCGACAGCCTGCACCCCCGGATCATGTTTGAAGCAGGCGCGTTCGTCGACACCACCAACTCGCTGCAGCCCTACTGCCACAACGTCAACTTGGCCGATTCCAACGAGCTGTGGCATTTCAACCGGCCCGTCGACACCGACTACAACGCGTGGTGGTTCTGCATCCTGCCGCTGGAGCGGTGCCGAAAGATCGGTCTCCCCAATCCGATCTTCATCCGCGGAGACGACTTCGAGTACGGCCAGAGGTTGGCCTCAGACGACGTGCGTACGGTCACCCTGCCCGGCATCGCGGTGTGGCACGAGCCATTTCACGCCAAACCGCCGGGCTGGCAGGACTACTACGACCTCCGCAACCGGTTGATCTTCGGTGCGACCCATCCCGGCACCGTGACGCAACTGTCGCGAGCCCACGTTCTCGGCACCATCACCACGGCCGTTCTGACCCATCAGTACGCCTTGGCACGGCTTCGCCTCAAAGCCGTCAAGGACTTCCTCGGCGGCCCCGACGCGATGTTCGGTCACGATCCGGCCGACCTGCACCAGGAGATCATGAACGTCGCTTCCGACCGAGCCCCAGATCGCCTCGGCCAGAACGACGTCCGACGCACTCCCCTGCGCGAAGGCAAACCGATGCCGGAAACCATGGGGCCACTGATCGGCTGGCAAGTCCTCGCCCTGCTCCGGGCGGGCCTCGGCCCGATCCGGCGCAAGCGTCCCCCGCTGGTGATGGACGTGTTCGCAAATCCGCGGACCGTTGCCGGACGCGACTACGTCATGACCAATGGCGCACGCACCTTCCACCTACGGTTCCGCGCCAGCAAGCCCCAGCTGTGGGCACTGATGTGGCAAACGCTCGTGTTGGGCATCCGGTACGGACGACGTGTCGACCGTGACTGGCATGCCCGGATCAGCCGATTTCAGCAGCCAGAGTTCTGGTCGAGCGTGTTCCACCAGGACCTCGTGAGTGCCGGCACTCAGAGCATCGAATCGAAGGACATGCCATGACGCTGAGCGACGAGCAGGATCCGACACGTGGATCGGGTGGTGGCGGTCTGCGTATCGCCCGGCCCGCCACGAAGCGGAACGCAGCCGACAAAGAGGGACCGGCCCGCCAGCCCGATCCCCTGCGCCGCGTCGTCTCAACCACCGGGCCCGAACGAGCGCCCGACTTCTTCTGCGTCGGGGGCGACCCCACCAGCATGTCTCAGTTGTGTCAGATGCTGCGCAGCCATCCTGACATCGGTGTGCCGATCGCGCCCAACGCCAAGCACTCGAGCAAGGCCGGCAGTGACGCCAGGTTCGGCGACTTGGCAGCCATCGCTGACCTTCTTGCCGAGCCGTCTGCCGTCAGCGCCGAGACGGCCCGGCAGATCGCGACCGAGCTGCGTCTCGCGATCGGGACTGACCGTGCCTACCTGCGGATCTTCGGCGGATTGCCCCACAAGGTCGTCGGCGAGGTTTCCTCGCATCCCAGCATGCTGGCGACCGCCGGGGTTCGCCGGATGCAGCGCCTTGCTCCGGCAGCCAAGGTCATCCTGCTGCTGGACGATCCGATCGAACGCGTGATCTCAACCGCAACTGCAGCGATGGCCTCCTCCGATGCCGAGGTCAACGCTGACGCCATCGGCGAAAGGGCGAGTCGACTCGCCGCCTCGAAGCAGACCATCAGCGCGGGGATCGAGCATCACCGCGTGGCGTTCGGCGACCAGCTGTACGTCGCCTTCCGCGAGGACATCGTGAGTCGCCCGGCGCCGTGGCTCGAGTCGATGGCGTCCATCATCGGGGTCGACTGGAAAGCCGCGAAGGACACCGGCGGGATTGCTCTCGAATCGGCCGCAGCGCCGAACGTCACGACGCAACTGCGCCGTGATCTGTACGCGTCGTTGGCAGAGGAGTACACCGCTTTGGCCGAGCTGTACCCCGAGGCCGTGGCGAGATGGCGCTCCCGTCAGGAAGAGCTCATCGGCAGCTGAGGTCAGGCAGTTCCGTCGTCGCCGTTCGGCGAGTCCGCCACCAGCTGTTCGAACTCCCTGAGCCGTCGTTGGATGAGCGGACCGCCCGGCCGCAGTTCCAAGGCCATGCGCAGCAGCACGACCGCCACCTCGGGCGCCGTCGAGCCGACTTCGACGGCGGTGCTACGCAGCCGATCCACGAACTGATCGGTGCGCGACGCCACGGTGTCCATGGCTTCCAAGAGTGTCGTCATGACCGCGTTGGCCGAGTCCTCGTCCCACAGGTCGTGCGGTCGTAAATCATATTCCTCGAAGTCATCATCGAACAGCGCTTCCCCCGGCGGCAGTGCCCACTCCTGCAGAGCAGCGTTGCTGGCGCGGAAGCGTTCGTAGTAGTCCCTCGCCTCCTGCCTGGACGGAAGGGCGCGGCCGCTGTCGACCACGCTGTCACGCACGAGCGTCGAGATGAGCTCGCGGTGCGTCAGGGACGTCCCGTTGACGAGGTGTCCGACCTTCGCCCGTTCTCGTCCCACCGAGCGGTTGCGATCTGGGACCCTGGAGAAAGTCGGGACACCGAGCAGGTTGAAGAAGTCAGCGACAGCATCACCCTCATGGAGACGAGATCGGTCAAATACCCGAACCCTCAGGGCGTCGCGACCGAAAACGTCGGCCCACATCGACAGGCGGCGTTCGTAGTCAAGATAGAGATTGTGCTCAGGTGTCCACGGCGGGATGGCTCGGCCGCTGTGTCCGAACAGCTGATATTCGGCCCGGCGTCGCGCTTTTGATCCCTCTTGGTGGTGCGAGATGACGTGGCGGTCCTGCCGCCGCAGATAGCAGATGACGACGACGTCGGCGAACGCCAGAGTCAGGAGGGAGTGCAGCTCACGGATCTGCTGCTCGCTGAAAAAGAAGGAGAAGTTCTCCGCCGAGACGATCACGTCCCCCGTCGTCTCTGCCAGAAGTTCAACGAGGCGCTCAGGGTCACGAACGGTCATACCGAGTGGAGCGATCTGCTCGCGATCCACAAATCCGAGCCATGAGTGCAGGTCAGGCGGCGGCTTGTCGACCGGGACTCGACTTTCACAGAAGTAGCTGAGGCCGTGCGCGGCCAAGACCTCGGTGTTGTGCGCCAGATTGTGCTGGATCGAGGTGGTGCCGGTCTTGTGGCTTCCGATGTGCAAGTACAGCCTGCGGCGCGCTGGGCTGGTCACCAGGCCCATGTCCCTTCCGGTCACTGCGCCAGTCTAGTGAGGTCAAACTCCGACATGCCGCTGGTATGCGCCGACGACGCGCTGCGCTGGGCCGTCCATACGGATGCGGCCCTCGTCGATCCAGAGGGCACGTTCACAGGTCTCTGCGACTTGACCGAGCGAATGACTCACCAGCAACACTGTGCCGGCGTGCCGCCGCAGCTCGTCGATCCGTTCCTTGCTCCGCTGGCGGAACTCCGCGTCGCCCACGGCGAGGGCTTCGTCGATCATCAGGATGCGGTGCCGCGTGGCAGTGGCGATGGCGAAGCGAAGCCGGGCGTTCATGCCAGAGGAATAGGTGCGCATCGGCAGATCGATCGAGTCGCCGATGTCGGCGAAGCCCACGATCTCGTCGTAGGACCGGGAGATCTCGGCTCGCGACATCCCCAGCGCCAGCCCACCGAGCAGCACGTTGCGAACACCATTGAGATCATTCATCAACGCGCCGTTGACGCCGAGCAGCGTCGGGTCGCCGTCTGCGAAGACGCGACCTCTGCTGGGCGAGGTGAGTCCGGCAATGGCGCGGAGGAGTGTGCTCTTGCCCGATCCGTTGCGACCGATGATCCCGATCGCCTCACCCTCGAATGCCGCGAAGCTGACGCCTCTCAGCGCGTGAACGACTCGCGTCGAGCGCATCGGAGTCCTACGGCGAAGAAAGCCCGCCGAATCCTCAGGGGGCCGACCACTCACGTACTCGCGGTATTCCACATGCACGTCGTCGACGACGATGGTCGGCGAGCCGAGCTCGACGTGGGGCGCCTCCGCATGGCGCGAGCCGGCGTCGCGCTGGGTTTCATCTTCGCGCTGAACTTCGTCGGCGCGTACCTCGGGCCGGTTGTCGGACCGGCGGTTGTCGGACCGACGGGCCGCGTACTTTCCCGGCTTCGACCGGCCGTCCGTCGGCACGTCACTCTTTCCCATAGCGCTCCTCGGCGAGCCAGAAGAGGACCATACCGATCATCAGCATCACCACGGTCCAGATCCCGGCAGCGAGCCACATCTGGGAGCTGGCGGCCGCGACGACCTCTGGGTCGTCCATGACGCTGCGCCGCGCCAGAACAAGGAACACGTGAAATGGGTTGTACGTGAAGATCGCGTGCAGCCAGGGCGAGTCGATGCCCATGCGGTCGACGGAGAAGAAGACACCACTTGTGTAGAAAATGACTCTCGTGATGTACGGCAGAAGGTGCTGGAAGTCGCGCGAGAGAACCGTGAGCCACGCCGCGACGAAAGCCATGCCCTGCCCGAACAGCGCGCACATCGCAAGGCTCGGCACCAAGTAGACCCACTCCCACTGCACTGGCTCACCAGTCACCACGACGATCGGCAGCAGGAGCAGAATCGTCGGGATCAGGTCGAGCACCTGAGTGAGCACCACGGAGATCGGCAGGACCGCCCGCGGGAACCGGACCGTGTGGATCAGGCCTCGATTGCCGACGACGGCGTTGGCCCCGTTCGTCAGGCACCCGGACATGAAATGGAAGACGAACACGCCAGTCAGCACGAAGGCGATGAAATTCCCCGAACGGGTGCTGGCGTGCAGCAAGAAGTGAAAAACCGTGCCGTAGACGGCCCCTTGGATCAGCGGCGAGAGGACGATCCACAGCGATCCGAGCCGAGACTCCTCGTTCTGAGCGCGAAACCGCGACTTTGCCAGCTGCCAGGTGAACTGTCGTTTCGCCCAGAGGTCGACGACGTACCGAGCCAGCGGTGGTCGCCCACCGACCCGGCTCAGGCCAACAGCAAGGGCAGCGAGATCACGGACCGGCGAAGCGACCGGCGCGACCAGGGGCGGGTCACTGTTTCCCCTTCTGCGATTCACTGTGGTCTCCGCTGCCTGTAGGTGTTACACGGGGATCGCGCGATCCAGGGCTAACCCTTCGCACCCCCAGCACGGACAGCCAAATCCTATCGAGCCACCCGCCGAGTGGCCACGTTGACACGTCAAGGCGGCAGATCAGCCGAGTGCGGCGTATCCGTAGGTGATGAGCTTCATGACGTCCGCCGTACGGTCGGCGGCTGAGGGCGAGGTGAGTACGACGCCCACGATCGACTTGCCGTTGTTCTTGGCAGCGAAGACCATGCAATAGCCGGCGGACCTGCCGGAGCCGGTCTTGATGCCGATCGTGCCGTTCCACCCAACAAGGGTGTTGGTATTCCTCCAGTCCTCCATGACTCGGCTCGTACCCTCGCTGGTCGTCGTCGTGGCGGAGTACCCCCTGGCCTTGACGATCGTTCTGAACGTGGAGTCCTTCATGGCGCTCACCGCCAGCTTCGTCAAGTCACGCGCCGTGGAATAGTTGGAACCTTTGCCAATGCCGTCGAATGAGTCGAAGTGGGTGTTGGACATGCCTAGGTCCTTGGCGGTTCGATTCATCTTCGCGACGAACGACTTCACCCGCGCCGCCCGTGTTGTGCCGGTGCCGAACGTGTCGGCGAGGGCGTAGGCCGCGTCGCAGCCGGACGGCAGCATCAACCCGTACAGCAGTTGGCGGACCGTGACCTTGTCCCCCACCACCAGATGGGCTGTCGAGGCGCGATTGGAGACGACGTAATCGCTGTAAGCCTTCTCGATGGTGACCGTCGCGTCGAGGTCGAGGTTCGACTGTGAGAGGACGACCTTCGCGGTCATGACCTTCGTCGTCGACCCGGTGGGCCGCTCGATGTCTGCGAATCTGGCGTACAGCGTGCCTCCCGTGTCGCGATCGACCATAAATCCGGCAAAACCCGCAATCGGGGGCCCACCGACAATCTCGGCCGGCGCCGCGGTGTCGCCGCTGAACGCCAGCAGCGAGCCGATGAAGATGCCGATCACCGCGAATGAGCGAAGGCGGATTGCCACTGAGCCCCTGGTCAACTGAGCGGCCCGCCGAGCTGAGTCCTGATCTGAGCGAGGACGTTGACGGCCTGCTCGTTGTCCGGATCAAGGGTGAGTGCCTTCTGCAGATCCTTGAAGGCGCCCACCACGTCCCGATCCATGTACCGGGCGATTCCTCGTTGGACATAGGCCTGCGGCTCGGTGGGTGCGATCCGGATTGTCTCGTCGAGCTCGCGGATCGCCGTCGTGAGGTCGCCGGCGGCTGTTGCAGCGACACCCAGTGCCAAATGGGACGTTCGGTTGTCGGGCACCGCCGCCAGACTGTCCCTTGCCCATCGCAAGGTGGGACCGAACGCTCGGATGTCCCGGTCGCTTGCAGCCTCGGCCAGGCTCGCAGCGGCGAGCATTTTCGTGTCGCTATCCCATGGCCGCCAGTGGATTGCCGCCTCGAAGGCATCAACTGCTCCCGGGGTGTCGCCCTCGCGTACAGCGTTGATTCCTCGTTCGAGCTGGACCTCGGCGACGATCGCGGTCGCCGACCACGCGGCGGCGACCAGGGCCAACGTCGCAACGGCGTACCGGCGTGCGGCCACCTCGCGTGGCGGCGCGCCGCGCGCCACGAGCCCGCCAACGACGAATGCCGCCAGAGGGGTCGTCCCGGCGGTGGTGAAGTGGGTGGACACCTCAATCCCGTACGCAATCGTCATCGCCAAGGCACCGGCCGTGAAAAGGTCATCGCTGGACGCCGCCCGCACTGCGCGCAGGCCGAGCACCAGCACAGCCGCCGCCAGCGCGATGGCGAGCAGGCCCAACGGAACCCCACCGGCCGACATGGCCTGCAGCCACCAAGCGTGCGGCGAATCAGGCGGGTCAGACACGCCGACCTCGCGTACCCACGTCGTCCCGTGGTAACGCGCGATGACGTCGAAGTAGCCACTTGGGCCCACCCCAGTCAGCCAATGGTCGCCCACCATGTCGAGCGACTCTCGCCACAGAACGGCCCGCCCATTGACCGTGTGCCCACTGGTGAGACGATCCCGCATCTGCGGCAGCGCCACCGCAAGCGTGATGGCGCCGAAGGCCACGCTCAGCGTGGCGATCCGCAGCCGCCGACGATCACTGAGCAGCGCCAGGATCACCAACGCGACGAGGGTTCCAAGCAACGCCGCCCGTGAGCCGGAAAGCGCGACGATGACCAGTGAGGCAAGCGCACCCACAGCGCACAGCCAGCTGTGAGCGAGAGCGGGCCGAACGAGTAGCACGAGGCACAGCGAGCCTGCGATACCGAGATCGGTCGCGTTGCCCAACAGCCCTCCGGTGCGCTCCTGCTCAGCGGCCCCCATCGGCTGTACGCCCAGAGCTTCAAGTCCCGAGTAGACGGCGATCGCGATCGCCACGACACTGAGCGCCGTGAACAGGGTGTGCTGCGCGTCCGCATCCCCATGAAGCAGTCGGGCACCCAGCCAGGCGCAGCCGACATAGAGCGCGAGCACGATGAAGCCCTCGTAGCGCGGCCACCGACCGACTAGCTGGGCGAGCGGCGCGTCTCCGAGGAGCGCGGAAACCACCAGCACCAAGGCACCCAAGACCAGCAGCACCTGGATGGATCTCGGCAGGACGCCACGTCGGGATGCACACGCACCAGCGGCGATCGCCAATGACAGGACCAGCAACTTCGCGAACACGAACCGCCCCATTCCGAACGGGGTGATCGCGGCGACCGACACGGCCGCCAAGCTGATGGCCCAGACGGCGGACCGGGGAGTTGTCACGCGTGCATTTTGGCACGACTACTGCTGGCAAATGAGGACGAATGGGAAATTCGGGAATCACACCCCGAACCGGCCAGCGAGTGCTTAAATACCGTCATGCTTTCGCACCTTCACTCCCGCCTGCTCGCTGCTTTCGTCGCAATTCTCGCTGCTTTCGCCTCGGTGACGGCCTTCGCGGCACCGTCCCATGCCGCAGGAGGCTCCATTGCCGGCGTGGTCCAGGGCGAAGCGAGTGCCACCTTGGCCGATGTCGACGTGAGTCTGTACAAGAAGCAGGGCGGCCACTGGGCCAGGTGGGACACCGTCGCCTCCAAGAGCACGGGCAAGTATCGATTCCATGGGCTCGCGGCCGGCACCTACCGGGTGTGCGCCAATGAATACCGCTCCTTGCCGGACTACTTCCAGCGTTGCTGGCAGACCGGCGCCGACGTCGAGACCGGAAGGTCCATGCACCTCAGCGCTGATCAAGTCATCAAGGCAAGGCGCATCACCCTGCTGAAGGCCGGAACGATCAGCGGTGTCGTAGCATGGATCCGGGGCCAGTCGGCGACACGGTCGAGGTCGCGGTCATCGACATGTCCGGCACGATCATCGAGGCGATCCGCGCCACGATCGGCAACCCTGTACACCGTCGGCCCGCTCGAAACAGGCAGCTACCACGTGCAGTTCGACCGAGCGAGCACGCAGCAGTCGATACTCCGGCCAGTTCTTCAACGGCGTGTCCGAACTCGCTGGCGCCTGCGGCTGCCACCACCGTCAACGTGACGACCGGAGCGAACACCGCCGCCGTTGACGCCACCATGACGACAGGCGGCACGATCAGTGGCTTCACGAAGACCACCACCGGCGATCCGACTCAAGTGGTGCGACGTGATCGCCCTCGCCGACGACGGCACGCGCAGCACCCGCTACGACTCGACTCCTCAGGCACAGGACGCTTCGTCATCACCGGCCTGTCCCCGGGCAGCTACAAGGTGGTCGTCCTCAACTGCGTCAACGTCGAGAAGTGGTACGACGACAGCAAGGCCAAGAACGTCTCGACCGTCAAGGCCGACGCGGATCTCGTGACAGTCACCGACGGAAACACCACCGGAATCGGCACACTGCGAGTCAAGGCCGGCTAGCGCACTCGTACGACCCGCCTCGCCACCAACGAGGTGGGCGGCGGCTACGATCGGCATCGCCGTCACAGTTTCGTTTCATGGCCGAAATTGCCACGGACGTCTCCGTCCTCGGCTTGTCGACCAGTTTCCTGCTCGCGGCGCACTTTCCACGTCCGCTGACAGCAGCGAAAGGCCGTCACCCCATGAACATGCTTTCCACGTACGTACTCGCCTGGCGGACGAGCGCCGACACGCTGATTGCCCTCGCGCCGGAGCTCACCGACGCCGAATGGGCCACCCCCACCGATTGCCCGGGTTGGACCGTGCAGGACGTATACGCCCACCTGGCCCACCTCGAGACCGAGCTCTGTACAGCCGTGGACGTCCCCGATGCGACCGCTGACGCGCGCCAGATGCCGTCGGATCACACCGAACCCGGGGTCGCGGCTCGCCGGGGTCTGCCAGCCGCCGACGTCGTGGCCGAGCTGGCCATGCGCGTCAAGCAGTGGGCGGCCAAGCTCGATCCGTTGCCCGCCGACCCGGCGGCACCGGCACCGATGACTTCGTCCGGCCTCGCCTGGTCCTGGGACACGCTGCTGCGCAACCGTGCTATCGACATGTGGACACACGAGCAGGATGTTCGCCGGGCGGTGGGGCGCCCCGGGGGTCTCGACTCCCCGGGAGCCACGGTCACGATCAACACGCTCGCTTTCGCGCTGGCGTACGTGCTCGGCAAGAAGGTCGGCGCACCAGTTGGCACCAGCGTTCGGTGGGACGTCAGCGGCGAGGTGCCGGTCGACGTCACCCTGGCCGTCGGCGATGACGGCAGGGCACATCGCGTCGATCAGGGCGGTGTACCGACCGTCACGCTGGCCATGTCGTCGGAGGCGTTCGCCATTCTTCTCGCGGGCCGGCGAGGTCCGGACGCGGTCGAGGTTTCTGTCTCTGGCGATCAGCTGCTCGGCCAGCAGGTGTTGGCCGCCATGGGCGTCACCCCGTAGTCAACGTGCCCGCACGGCGCTGGCGTGACCCCAGCTCGGAACCCGTAGGTTTGGTCACATGAGTTGGAAAACCACCGACATTCCAGATCTGACCGGACAGCGCGCCCTCATCACCGGCGTCACGGGAGGATTGGGGGTCAACACGGCGATCGAGCTCGCCCGCCACGGAGCCACCCTTGCCGTCACCGCACGCGACACGAAGAAGGCTGCCGAGGCCGTCGCGCACATCACCACCAAGGCTCCAGGTGCCAACGTCGACGTCATCTCGCTCGACCTCGCCGATCTGGCGGACACCAAGCGCGCCGCACGCGAGGCAATCGCCGCGTACGACCGGATCGACATGCTGGTCAACAACGCAGGCATCATGTTCCCTCCGAAGGAGTCAAAGACCGCTGACGGCTATGAGCTGCAGATCGGCACCAACCACCTGGGGCACTTCGCCTGGACCGCGACGCTGTGGCCCCTACTGGTGGCCTCGAAGGCGCGCATCGTCTCGGTTTCGTCCAACATGCACAAAGCCACCACGGGCATCGACCTGCGGACTTTCACACCGGAGGGCTCCCCACGCCGCTACAAGCGGACGCAGCCATATGCCGAGTCCAAGGTCGCCAATCTGCTGTTTGCCACCGAGCTCGACCGGCGGGTCAAGTCCGCCGGTATTGACGTCGTGAGCGTGGGCGCTCACCCCGGATACGCAGCGACCAACATCACCAAGACCGGACCGGAGGTGGGCGGCCGGTCCATTACCGGCCTGGGCATGCACCAGGTCTCCAAGGTGCTTGGGCAGTCCGCGGCCGCGGGTTCGTGGCCACTGCTGATGGCGGCGACTGATCCGGCGCTCACTGGCGGCGAGTACGTCGGACCCAACGGACCGGGCGGCTGGCGAGGGCGTCCCAAGCTGGTTGGTATGTCTCGCACGGCGCGCGACCCCAACCTCGCCGTCGCCCTCTGGGCAGCGTCAGAAAGCGCGGCCGGGGTCGAATTCACCGTCTGAAAGCCAAAGTGGGATGGGCCACAAATAGTGGGATCTACGCTCAGGTTGACGTAACGTGACGGGCCTGATGATCCGAGAAATGACGCACAGCGACTTTGACAGCATCGTTCACCTCAACCAGAACGCCCTTGAAGGCGTTGGCCCACTCGACAACGAGAGCCTCTCGCTCCTCGTCAAGATGGCCGATCAGGCCCTCGTGGCCGATCACGACGGCGACATCGCCGGCTTCGTGATCACCCTGCCGCCGGGCGCAGAGTACGACTCGAGCCGATATCGCTGGTTCGAAGATGAGCTCGTCGACGACTACGTCTACCTCGACCGCATCGTCGTGTCTGACGACCACCGTCGCAAGGGCGTGGCATCCAGCCTCTACGAAGAGGTCGAGGGTGACCTGCCCATCGCACTTGAGGTCTACGAGACCAATGACGTCTCCCTCGCGTTCCACGAGAGCCGCGGCTTCGAGGAGATAGGTGCACTGACCGACGAGGGCAAGACCAACCTCATGCTCGTACGCGAACCGGAGACCGACGACGACTCCGTCGCCTGACTCACCTTCGCGCATACGGCCACGCGCTTGACCGAGCACGACCTTCACGCACCAATCGCGACCGACAGCGGTGTGCTGGCTTGACTGCGGAGCGCCCACGTTCCATGCTCGGGCGCATGCTGCGTACCCCTGACGAGCGATTCACAGACCTTCCCGACTTCTCCTTCGAGCCGCGCTACCGCGAGTGGGAAGGCATGCGCCTGGCGCACCTGGACGAAGGCGACGGCGACAAGGGCACGGTGGTGCTGCTGCACGGCGAACCGACCTGGTCATTCATGTGGCGCAACACGATCCCCCGGCTGGTCGACGCTGGCTACCGCTGCATCGCACCGGACCTGCCCGGCTTCGGCCGCTCCGACAAGCCTGCCGACGACTGGTACACCTACGACCGGCTGGTGGCGTCGGTCGTCGCGCTCTTCGAGGAGCTCGATCTGACCGACGTGACGCTCGTGGTGCACGACTGGGGCGGCCCGATCGGACTTCGCGTCGCCACCACCGAGATCCCCAACCGCATCTCGCGCATCGTCATCATGGACTCCGGACTGTTCACCGGCCACCAGAAGATGGGCAAGGCGTGGCAGGACTTCCGCGACTTCATCGACAAGCAGCCCGACATGCCCATCGGCATGCTGGTCAACGGCGGTTGCGCCACCGATCTGACAGCGGAGGTCGTAGCCGCGTACGAGGCCCCCTTCCCGACGGTCGACCACAAGGGCGGCGCACGCCGTCTCCCGGCACTGATACCTCAGTCACCCGAAGACCCGGGCGCAGCCGAGGGGCTGGCTGCCGTGCAGGCGCTGATGCAGGACACCCGACCGATCTTGCTGCTATGGGCAGATGGCGACCCGATCCTGCCGCTCGACCCGACGGGCCGAGCGATGGAGTCAACGTTCCCGGTCTCCGAACCGTTGCACGTCATCAAGGGGGCCGGACACTTCATTCCGGAGGACCAGGGCGGCGTCGTCGGCGATCACATCGTCGAGTGGTTGTCTCGCACGCCGTAGGTGCGCCTCCTCGTGCGCCAGCACGGGGCTGCGGCGCTCCCAGGCGATCACGACACCGAACGCTGCCAGAACGACCGCCCAACCGACGACCGCGTCGAGCACCCAATGGTTGCCGGTGCCGATGATGACGATCGTCATCGTGGCTGCATAGGCGAGCCCGAGACCCTGCACGATCTTGGGAACGCCAGCGCGGATCAGCACGAGAGCGACCCACAATGCCCAACCGGCGTGAAGCGACGGGAATGCTGCGAGCTCGTTGGTCATTCCGCCGAGCCCCTTGGGCGCGGACGCATCGGCTCCCCACCACCCGGCGTAGGAGTAGACGCTGAGCACGTCGGTGTACATGCCCTGGATCAGCCGCGGAGGAGCCGTCGGCATGACGAGGTAGAACCCCAGACCGATGATCGTCGCAAACGCGAGCGAGCGGCGTGCCGTGACGTACTCGCTGGCACTTCGGCGATAGATCCAGATCAGCACGACCATCGTCACGAGGTAGTGCGTGGTGGCATACCAATAGCTGCCGAAGACGCCGAGCCAGTCGTGCTGGACGAACTGATTGTTGAGCCAGGACTCGATGTCGATGCGCCAGGACTTCTCGAAGGTGAGGATGTCGAGGGCCCGGCCGCGAGCCGGAGCGAAGTCGTTGGAGGCGAGTAGTCGCGACGCGCTGTAGGCGACATAGAGGACGGCGAGGAACGCGAACTCGATGGCGCCACGCTTGATCCGGTGGGCTGAGAACATCCACGAAAGCGGTGATTGGCGCACGGAAGGCTGCGATGAGTTGCTCATCAGGACCTCCAGCACCATCCGCGAGACGGCGGGAGTGACGCCTCTGGGGACCATCATTTCGCTACCAGACAAAAGGGGCAACCAGAGTCATCCCTGATTTCTTCCCTGAGACGCTACCTTTTATCAGCGACGTTTTCTGTAGATGCTCGGACCAGTTGGCACGCACAGGCGCGACTCCTCCCAACAGAGGCTTCATTCATCAGGTGCCCATCACGCGGATCTGACGAAATCTGGCCGCCTTTGGCGTGGCCGCTACTTGTTCATGCGCCCAAGGCTGCCGCCGGGATCAGGTCGGAATAGACTGCCGAGGTGATCTTCCGAAGGGTGGCTGATGGACGCCCCTACCCGGAACACGGGCTGAGTGCGGGCCAATGGGCCGAGCTCGCTCCGTCGCAGGTTCGCCTCGACGACCTCACGACAACCAAGACCAAGCTTGACCTGGAGCACCTTCTCGATGACGACTCCACGTTCTACGGCGACCTGTTCGCACACGTCGTGAGCTGGGAGGGCGAGCTGTTCCTCGAAGACGGACTGCACCGCGCTCTCCGGGCTGCACTGCAGCAGCGCAGTGTGCTCCACGCGCGAGTCCACACGATTGGCAAGAGCTCTTGAATCCACGCACCCTGACCCTCCTCGGGTCTGCCGTCGTCTTTGTCGTCGGACTTGTCGCAGGCGTGCAGATGGTCCTTGCGAAACCGCCCGAGCCTCCCGCGCCCCCGACCTGCGAGGCGCGCACTGTGGCCGCTGGCGAGGAGCTCACCAGCAACCTTGTGACGGTCAACGTGTTCAACGCCAGCAAGCGTTCCGGCCTCGCCAACCGGCTGAACATCAATCTCCAGCGCAACGGCTTCCTCGGTGGCCAGATCGGCAACAGCACGAGCGGAGCCAAGCAGGCCGCCATCACGATCCTGACCAACGACCCCAAGGATCCACGCGTGAAGCTGGTTGCTGCGCAGTTCCAGGACAAGGTGGCCTACGCCGTCCCCGACATCGCCGTCAAGGAAGGTGTCGTCATCGTTGTCGGCGATGCGTTCACCAAGCTCAAGGGCAAGCCCGTGCTGGGGATCAAGGCGGAAACTGACGTCACGACGTGCGTGCCGATCGCTCCGGTTGCCTGAGCCGGCTAGGTCTCGTACTTGCCCCAGCCCGCGAGGCGGCCGTGGCGACCGACCGCGCGCAGCCGCTCTTCGGTCTCCACGCGCACCGAGCGCGACGCGACGATCAGCAAGTCGTCGTGGACCGAGAGCCGATCCGTTCGGTGTGGCACAAATGTCTTGCCGTCTCGTACGACCAATGACACCGAGGCGCCCGCCGGCAACCGGAGCTCACCGATTTCGACCCCGGCGAGCTTCGAGCCACGCGGAACCCTGATCTGCAGGAGGTCCGCCGAGATGCGCTCGAGTGGTGCCGCCTCGACCTCGACGTCGCGGGCCTCATCAGTGAGCACGCGACAGATCCCCGCAAGCGCGGCGAGCGGTGCCGCCTGGAGCAGCGTGTAGGCAACCACGAAGACGAAGACAATGTTGAACAGGTCATCAGCGCCATCGACACCGGCGGCGAGCGGAATAGTCGCCAGGACGATCGGCACCGCACCGCGCAGTCCGGCCCATGCCGTGAACACCTGCTCTCGCCATGGCCTCCCGAACGGCAGGGCGCAGATCGCGATCGACAGTGGTCGGGCGATGAACGTGATGATCGCGCCGGCCGCCAGACCGGTCCATACGTGCCACCACTGGATGCTGGACGGATCGGCCAGCAGGCCGAGCATGACGAACAGACCGATCTGCGCCAGCCAGCCAATGCCCTCGACGAACGACTTGGTGGCCGTACGGTGTGGAAGCTCGGTGTTGCCCAGCACCAGTGCCGCGATGTAGACCGCCGCGAATCCACTCGCGTGGATCATCGCCGCCGACGCATACGCCAGCACCGTGAAGGCGAACACCACCAGTGGATAGAGGCCAGACGCAGGCAGCGCGACCCGTCGCAGCAGACGGGCGCCCACCCAGCCGATCGCGACACCGACGACCGCTCCGACGATCAGCTCGAACACCACGAGCCCGGTGAAGGCCCAGGCACCTCTCTCGGCAAGCTCGCCGGCGCTGATCGCGACGACCAGCACGACGATGGGTGCGTCGTTGAGCCCCGACTCCACCTCGAGGGTCCCGCTCACCCGGTTGCGCAACGGCACAGTGCGCAGTACCGAGAACACCGCAGCGGCATCGGTCGGCGTCATGACTGCGGCAAGCAGGAACGACAGTCGCCAGTCGAGGTCCAGCAGGTAGTGCGCACTGATCCCGACCACGATCACGCTGATGGCCGAGCCAAGCGTGGCAAGCAGGACACCGAAGGCCATTGACGGCCGGATGTGTTCCCACTTCGTCGACAGACCACCCTCAGCCAGGATCAGCACGAGTGCCGCGAAGCCGAGGACCAGTGCCAGGTCAGGGTCGTCGAACGAGATCCCCAGCCCTGAGTTGCCCAGCAGCAGACCGAGGCCGAGATAGACCAAGAGCGACGGGAGCCCCGCCGTGACCGAGAGACGGACGGCCAAGATCGCGAGGATCAGGACTCCCGAGCCGATCAGCAACAGCTGGTCGAGCTCGTGGACCTCCACACGGGCCTCCCCGGACTCGACGAAACACGATTCTACCGGTCGCCTGCCCCGAGGATGTTGGCCGTGGTGGGATTGGGGTGGCGCGCCCTACCAGCGTCCGGTTGGCTGGCCCGATGGACCGGCGCAGCATGCTCATCATGATGGCTGCCGCCGGGCTCGCCGCATGTGCACCCAACACCCGGAAGGGGCAGCGCGTGGAGACCCTGACCTATGGCGCGGACGCCTCGCAGTTCGCCGAGCTCACCCGCGCAGCAGGGACCGTCCAAGGGCGTTGTCGTGGTGATACACGGCGGATTCTGGCGCGCCGCGTACGATCTCTCGCTCGGTCGACCACTGGCAGCCTCGCTCGTCGCCAACGGCTGGGACGCGTACAACCTCGAGTATCGGCGGGTGGGCAACGGTGGTGGTTGGCCGAGCACCTTCGATGACGTGAGCGCCGGCATCGACGCACTGGGCTCCGTTGAAGGTCTCGACACGTCCAGGGTGATCACGCTGGGCCACTCCGCTGGTGGACATCTCGCAGTGCTCGCCGCCGGTCGCCAAGCGCCGGCCGTGCGCGTGACTGCTGCCGTCTCGCAGGCGGGTGTGCTCGACCTGACCACCGCCGTCGATGAAGATCTCGGTTCGGGTGCTGTCCGGGCGTTCATGGGTGGTGGTGACCTCGCGCCCGCAGATCCGGCGATGCAGGTTCCACTCGCGGTGCCGGTGCGATGCATACACGGCAATCAGGACGACACCGTCCCCGTCAGCCAGTCGATCAGATACGTTGAACGCGCGAACCAGACCGGCGCAGATGCCGAGCTGACTCGCGTTGACGGTGACCACTTCGTCGTCATCGACCCGGCATCGCAGGCGTGGGTGCGCACGTTGGAGATCCTGGAGGCGCTGTGATCTACGGACTGATGGTCGGCTTCGTCCGTACGTTCAACCTGTTCGCGGGCCACAAGACGATCCGCCATGGCGACAACCGCCTGCCGCGCAAGACCGGGGCCGTGCTGGCCATCAACCACACGAGCTACGTCGACTTCACCTACATCGGCGTCGATGCCAAGCGCCGTGACAAGCGCCTCATCCGGTTCATGGGCAAGATCGAGCTCAAGAAGAATCCGGTGCTGCGCTGGCTGATGTGGGGCTGCGGGGTGATCCCGGTCGATCGCTCTGCCGGGGCGAACGCCTATCGGGCGGCCGTCGACGAGCTGCGCAAGGGCGAGATCGTCGGCATCTACCCCGAAGCGACGATCAGTCGCAGCTATGAGATCAAGGCCTTCAAGTCCGGCGCCGCACGGATGGCCCTCGAGGCCGATGTGCCGATCATCCCGTGCATCGTGTGGGGCTCGCAGCGCATTGCTCCCAAGGGACAGCCTCGTCAGCTCGGGCGCACCAAGACTCCTGTGATGGTGGCGATCGGCGAGCCGATTCTCTCAATTGGCACTGCCGACGAACTGACCGCGACGCTGCACGCTGCCATGTCAGCCCTGCTGCTCGAGGTGCAGGACGCGTACGGCGCCCATCCCGCCGGCGAGAACTGGGTGCCGGCCCGGCTCGGTGGATCGGCACCGACTCTCGAAGATGCCACCGCGGCTGACGCTCAACGCCCCTAGGTTGGCTTCCTGAAAGCCCAGCGAAACGCTGCAATTGCGGGTACTATTTCCAGATCTCACTCGCCAAGCGCGTGCGTCTGGTTGTTCCGTCAGCCACACTCCCAACGAGCTGCGTGATCGGACTTGGGTCCAAAAGTCCACGGTCAAGCGGCCACCTACGGCAGTTTGGAGCCTCTGTGGAATACGCGGTTGCGTTCACGACTGATCTCATCGGCATCACGGTGCTCGCCTACTTCATCTATTTCCGTCGACATTTCCGGCGCGACCTGTTGCTCTCGTTCGTCGCCCTGAACGTCGGCATCCTCTCGGTGATGTCGATCCTGTTCAACGTCAATGTGAGTGTCGGCCTGGGCCTCGGCCTCTTCAGCATCTTGTCGATCATCCGCCTCCGCTCCGACCAGATCACCCAAGGCGAGATCGCCTACTACTTCATCTCGTTGACCCTCGGGCTGCTGGCTGGGCTGCACCCCACGAAGCTGTGGATCGTCCCCGCGATGACCGCGTCCCTGCTGCTGATCATGTACGTGGCGGACCATCCGCGGCTGCTGGCGAACACCCGCCGTCAAGTACTCACCCTCGACCGGGCCTATATCGACGAAGCATCGATGATCGATGCCCTGTGCATCCTGTTGAACGGCGAAGTTCGCCACGCGATCGTGATGGAGATCGATCTGGTCAGGGACATCACGGTCGTCGACGTCCGCTACACCACGAGCCCACGCCGTGCCGATGTGAAGCCCTCCTTCGCAGAGTCCACGGTCGAACACCCGACCAACAACCGACCGACTGGCTCCTCCACCGCTGCAGTCAACCGCTCCTCAACGCCGCAGCCCTCAGGTCCGGGGCGTCGGGCGGCCCGATGACTCCATGGACCCACTCGGCCCTGGTCGAGACCGTTGACCTGCTCGAACCGATCGGGCTCGACGAACTGATGGCACATGCGGCCCTCCAGACGCGAGTGGACCGCAAGTACCTCGTCCCCCCTGACGTCGTCGCGAAGATCGTCGACGAGCTGTCAGGCACCGTCAGGGTGTTGGAGATGAGCGACAACCGCGCCTTCCGATATCAATCGGTCTACTTCGACACCGACGACTACCGCTCGTTCCATCAGCACGTGCAGGGTCGTCGTCGTCGGTTCAAAGTTCGCACCCGTACGTATCTTGATACGGACACCTGCCAGCTCGAGGTGAAGGTCAAGGGCGGACGGTCGGAAACGGTGAAATCACGACTCGAATACGACCCTGCTGACGCCTTCTTCCTGACTGCTGAAGGGTATAGCTTCGTCGCCGAACACACCGGGCAGCCGGAAAGCGAACTCGGCCTTCAGCCCGTTCTGCTGTCTGACTACCAACGGACCACCCTGGTCGACCTCGAGGCCCTGACGCGAGTCACGTGTGACGTCGGTTTGGTCTGGGAGAGCACGTCCAGCTCGACTCCCAACACGTTCAGGGACGTCGTGGTCGAGACCAAGTCGGCGGGACAGTTCAGCCCGTTCGACATGCGGCTGCGAGCCTTCGGCTATCGACCGATCTCGATCAGCAAGTACTGCATCGGGGTGGCGCTCCTCAATCCGGACCTGCACGCCAATCGTTGGAGCCGTACGCTCCGCCACCATTTCGACTGGACCCGCCCCGGACAACCCGCGACAACCCAGCGGGCGTGAATTCCCCGGGACCTCGGACATCGAGTCCGAGACCCCGGGGCCGAAACACTCAGTTTTTGAAGGCGTCCTTGACCTTTTCGCCGGCCTGCTTGAGGTCGGAGACTGCCTGGTCTCCCTTGCCCTCCGCCTCCAGCGACTCGTCATCGGTCGCCTTGCCGGTGGCCTCCTTGGCCTTGCCCTTGAGGTCTTCGGTCGCGTTCTCGAACTTGTCGTCGAGTCCCATGATCGGTCCTTTCGTCGGTTGACCCCTACGTACCCACCGGCGGAAGACCTACACATGTCACCTGCTCAGAGCGAGCGGGCCATCCTCTCGACAGCCTCGCTGAGGATCTCCGGTGTCGTCGCATAGTTGAGACGTACGTGGCCCGCGCCGCTACCGAACGGCAGGCCGGAGTTGAGTGCGACGCGACCACGGGCGAGGAACGCGGCCGCAGGATCGTCACCCAGCCCGAGTGCACGACAGTCCAGCCAGGTCAGGAACATCGCCCTCGGCGCCTCCCAGGCAACCGCGGGCAGATGCTCGGCCAGCAGGTCGCCCAGGAGCACGCGGTTCTCTGCCAGATCGGCATTCAGTGCGTCCAGCCACGGCTTTCCCTCGCGAAACGCGACAGTGTGGGCGATCGCACCCAAGTGACTCGGTCCGTGCCCGACAACCTCGGGAAGGCGTGCCAGATCGTCGGCTGCATGCTCGCCGGCCACGATCAGCGCCGCCTTGATGCCAGCGAGATTCCACGACTTCGACGCCGACACCAGGCTGAACGCCGAGCTCGTGCCCGGCACGCTGAGGTACGGCACCATGCCGTCCGGCACCAGCGGCGAATGAATCTCGTCAACAATCACCCGAACGCCATAGGTCTCCGCCAGCGCAGCGACACCCTCAAGCTCGTCGCGGCTGTGCACGACGGCGGTCGGGTTCTGCGGATTGCACAGCAGGTAGGTGACCGGGCGGCGATCGGCACCAGCCTTGATGAACGCGGCCTCGAGCCGCTCGAGGTCAAGTCGGCCATTGGCCGCGAGCGGTGCCTCGACGACAGTACGACCCGCATGCGTGATGAAGCCGAAGAAAGGTGGATAGACCGGCGGGTTGACGACCACCGGGTCGCCCGGCTCCGACACCAGGTTGAGCACCTCCACGATGCCCGTCATGACGTCGGCGACCAATGCGGTTCGGGTGGAGTCGACTCCCTCCCAGCCCCACGCGACGGCGGCGAAGTCGGCGTACGCCTCGGCGTAGGCGGTGCCGTGAGGGTAGCCGAGGTCGCCGCTGTTGATCGTCTCGGTGAGTACACGGGCGATGGGAGCGGCGATCCGTACGTCCATCTCCGCCACCCACAACGGCAGGACATCTGGTGGATACTCCTGCCACTTGATGCTCGAGCGGTGACGCAGCTGGTCGAGATTGAGATCGCGCAGCGGGTGCAAAGGGGCCATGATCACATCATCGCCCCCGACGTGACCTACGTCCTGTTGCCCCGATCCCCAAGAAGTGTCACTCTGGTTTACAGATTCAGTGAACACTTGTGCACCGGAAGGAGAAGGCAGTGACTGAACCTTTGATCGAGCGCTCACGAGCCGTTCGCGGGCTTCGTCGGTTCGGCAAAGCCCTCACCACCCCACTCGCCCCGGATGACTACCTCGCACTGATCAACCCGCTCTGGTCGCAGCGCGAGCTGCGCGGCCGGATCGAGAAGGTCGTGCCCGTCACCGACCGCGCCGCGACACTGGTCATCCGCCCGGGATGGGGCTGGTCGTTCAACCATGCTCCGGGCCAATACATCGGCATCGGGGTCGAGATCGACGGAAAGTTCCATTGGCGCTCGTACTCGCTGTCATCCGTACCGTTGGTCGAAGGCAAGACCGTCAGCATCACCGTGAAGGCGATGCCCGAGGGCTTCCTGTCCGACCACTTGGTCAACGGCTTGACGCCTGGGACGATCGTCCGCCTCGCCTCACCCCAGGGTGACTTCGTGCTGCCTGACCCCCCGCCGGCCAAGATGTTGATGCTCGTCGGCGGCAGCGGAATCACACCGGTCATGTCGATCCTGCGGACCATGGACCGACGCGGGTCCATCCCGGATGTCGTGTTGGCATACTCCGCCACCAACGAGGACGACATGATGTTCCTCCACGAGCTGCGGGTCCTGGCACTGCGGTACGAGTCGTTCACGTTCTACGAGCGCTTCACCAACGTCGAAGGAATGCTCACCGCCGACCAGCTCGACACCGTCTGCCCGGACTGGAAGGAGCGCGAGGCCTGGGCCTGTGGGCCGGGCCCGATGCTCGACGCGTTCAGTGCGCACTTCGAGGCCGAGGGCCGGCTCGACCATCTCCACGTCGAGCGCTTCACGCTCAACCTTGCCAGCGGCGGCGAAGGTGGCACCGTGACGTTCGGCGTCGGCGGGCCGACGGTCGAGGTCGATGGTGCGACGACCCTGCTCGAGGCAGGCGAGAAGGCCGGCATCAACATGCTCTTCGGTTGCCGCATGGGCATCTGTCACACCTGCGACGTACCACTCGCCTCCGGCCGCATCCGTGATCTACGCAGCGGCGAAGAGCACGGCGAACCCAATGAGTACATCCAGACCTGCATCTCGGTCGCCGCCGGCGACTGCACCCTGACCCTCTGACACTTCCAACAGGATCGGAGCCGACCATGGCTTTTGCTGACGTACGCGAATACACCCACCTCACCGACGAAGAAGTCGAGGCGATCGGAGCGGAGCTCGACGAGATCCGCGCTGAGATCGAGGCGTCCCGCGGCCAGGCAGACCGGGACTACATCCTGCGAGTCATCACGTTGCAACGCCGCCTCGCGGCTGCAGGGCGCATCACTCTGTTCGCCAGCTTCTTCCCGCCCGCTTGGCTGCTCGGAACCGTGTTGCTCGGATCGGCCAAGATTCTGGAGAACATGGAGCTCGGCCACAACGCGATGCACGGCCAATGGGACTGGATGAACGATCCCGAGATCCACTCGAGCAACTGGGAGTGGGACACCACCCAGCCGGCAGAGCAGTGGAAGCACTCGCACAACTACATCCACCACCAGTTCACCAATGTGCTCGGCCACGACAACGACATCGGCTACGGCATCCTGCGGATGTCCCGCGACCAGAAGTGGACCCCCTACAACCTCGGGCAGCCGGTGTACAACGCGTTGCTCGCTCTGTTCTTCGAGTGGGGTGTCGCACTGCACGACCTCGACATCGAGGCGATCCGCAAGGGCGAGAAGGACATCCCGCTGCTCAAGAAGCAGCTGCGCCAGATCGGCCGCAAGGTTGGCAAGCAGTCACTGAAGGACTACGTCATGTACCCCGCCCTGACCGGGCCCTTCTTCCTGCAGACCCTCGCTGCCAACTTCACCGCCAACATCATCCGCAACGTCTGGACATACGGGATCATCTTCTGCGGACACTTCCCCGACGGCGCGGTGCACTTCACCGAGGAGGAGCTCGAGGACGAGACCCGCGCGGAGTGGTACCTCCGCCAGATGCTTGGCTCCGCCAACTTCAAGGGCGGCAAGCTACTCCACATCATGAGCGGTCAGCTCGGCTACCAGATCGAGCACCACCTGTTCCCCGATCTGCCGAGCAACCGCTACGCGCAGATCTCGACCAAGGTGCAGGACATCTGCAAGCGCTATGACATCCCGTACACGACCGGACCGCTCTACAAGCAGTACGGCCAGACGTTCCGCACGATCATGAAGCTGTCGCTTCCCAACAAGCGCACTGAGGACAACCCGGCGCCACCCTCACCAAGGCAGACCCGCCGCCTCCGCGACGAAGAGCGTCCGACGCGACGGTCAGAGCTGGGCAAGTGGTCGGGCGCGGCCTCGGCATGAGCGTCCACACATGACCCCGACGCTCGGCTCCCGACCCCACGCCGGAGGCCTGCCGGTGCCGTTCGCCTGCGAGGACGACGGTGGGGCGCTGGACCACGCCACGGTCATCAAACGGCGAGCGATCCGATGCGCACTGAGCCGGATCTGCGGCATCTGTGGCGACACGCTGACCCGCCCGATCAGCTTCCTCGGACCGACGGCGGAGTGGGAGACGGGACAATTCACCTTCCCTCCGACCCACCAGTCATGCGCCCGCGAAGCCCTTGAGCTCTTCGTTCCACTCGGTGGACGCCATCTCGGTCAGTCGGAGCCACCATTGCAATGGGCATTGGTGACGACCGGCGGCTTCGACCTCGTCCGTCCGTCCCACCACGGTGGGATCGTCCAGTTCCGACCCAATTCCGTGACCGACGTGGCCATCATTGACTGAGACTCAGTCGACCGGCGTCAGCAGGAAGACAGGGATCAGCCGGTCGGTCTTTTCCTGGTAGTCGGCGTACGCCGGCCACGCCTCCACGCTCCGCTCCCACCACACGGCGCGCTCGTCGCCCGAGAGCTCCCGCGGCGTGTAGTCCTTGCGCACGGCGCCGTCCTGCAGCTCGACCAGCGGCGCATCGACGATGTTGTGGAACCATGCGGGATGATCCGGGGAACCACCCTTGGAGGCGACCACGACGTATTCGCCGTTGTGCTCGACGCGCATCAGCGGCGTCTTGCGGATCTTGCCCGACTTCGCGCCAAGAGTGGTCAACACGATGATGGGCTTGCCCTTCATCTCGTTGCCCTCGGCACCATCGGTGCGTTCGTACAGCTCGGCCTGCTCGCGGGCCCAGCTGGATGTGCTCGGTGCGTACTCTCCGGTCAATGGCATACCACCAGCCTGCCAAAGGCGACCCAATCGCACCGCCGCCGAGCCGCAGAATTGTCGGCAGACGAAGGGAGAATGGCCATGTCGCCGCAGGTCAGACAAGGACCGCGGCCCAACCATCAGGGGCAATCATGGACTGCAGGATCGAACTCATCTTCGTACCGGTCACCGACGTCGATCGCGCGCGTGACTTCTATGTCGACCAAGTCGGTTTCACCCTCGACCACGACATCCGGGTCGACGAGACGATGCGCTTTGTGCAAGTCACGCCGGTTGGCTCGGCCTGCTCAATCGCGTTCGGCGAGGGCGTCACCTCCCTCGAGCCCGGCACCCAGCACGGCATCCAGGTCGTCGTCGAAAGCGCCCAGGCGGCCCACGACGAGCTGGTCGCCAAGGGTGTCAAGGCGTCTGACATCGACGTCCAGCCGTGGGGCGTCTTCACCAGCTTCACCGACCCCGACGGCAACCTATGGCACGTCCAGGAACTGCCTGCTCGATAGACCCGGCAGACTGTCTCCATGACCTCGCAGATGCCCGCAGACCTTCTCGCCCACGCACTCGAGGCCAAGGGCTTCATGCCCGTCGACGAGGGCGAGTTCCTGCACCGCACCGCGCGCGAGCAACTCCCCCTGGGGCCGGCTCTGGAGATCGGTACGTACTGCGGCAAGTCCGCGATCTATCTCGGCGCCGCGGCACGCGAGATCGGCGGGCGCGTGCTCACGATTGACCACCATCGCGGTTCCGAGGAGAACCAGGCTGGCTGGGAGCACCACGACGCATCGCTCGTCGATGCCGAGTTCGGGCTGATGGACACCCTCCCGGTGTTTCGAAAGGCGATCGCTCGCGCACGCCTGGAAGATCAGGTGACCGCCGTGATCGGCCGATCCACTGACGTGGCCAGCTGGTGGCAGACCCCGGTCGGTCTGCTGTTCATCGACGGCGGTCACGCCGACGTGCACGCCCAGAACGACTACTCCGGATTCGCCCACTGGGTGATGAATGGCGGCGCACTGGTCATCCACGACGTCTTCGAACGTCCTGAGGATGGCGGGCAGGCACCATTCAGAGTGTGGCAGCGTGCGGTGGACTCAGGAAGCTTTGAGCCACGCGAGACCGTTGGTTCGATGCGAGTGCTAGTGCGCACCCGGGGAGACGCCGGCCAGCCGGTCGGATGACGGGCAGTCGCACTCCAGCGCAATCTCGTCAAACTCCACGCCGATTCCGTGGCCGGTCATGATGCCTGCGCCCGGCGTCGCGTCATTGAGCACGTCCCAGGCGAGGATGACGGCAGCAGCGGTGTACGTCGTGTGCTCGTGCGGCCAGTGGACGGCGTCCGGCGTGACGTAGCCGGTCCAGTAGGCGCCGTCCTCCGTACGAAGGTGCTGCATGTCGGCGAACACCTGCTCGGCACGCGGGTCGCCGATCGACTTCAGCGCCATCGCGAGCTCGCAGGTCTCGGCACCGGTGAACCACGGGTTCTCGCTGACACAACGGATGCCGAGACCGTCCTCGACGAAGGTGTCCCACCGCGAAGCCATCATCTCTGCGGCGGCCTCACCGCGTACGGCACCGCCCAGGACGGGGTAGTACCAGTCCATCGAAAATGTCGACTTGTCGAGGAAATGGTCGCGATGCTCGCGCAGCGCATGTCCGAGTCGCCCGCCGGCAAGCTCCCATTCGGGCTGCGGCTCGTCCACCAGCTCGGCGAGCGCAACACCACACCTCAGGGCCTGATAGATGCTTGAACTGCCTGCGAGCAGTGCTTCGGCGTTGATCTTGGCGGGTCCGGTGCCGTCCCACTCACGCGACCAGGCGATGCCGCCGAACGGCAGCTGCAGGTCGACGACGAGATCGAGCGCGCGCCGCACGACCGGCCACATCCGTTCGAGGAACTCACGGTCCTGGCGGATCTGCCAGTGGTGCAGGACCCCGACGGCGACATATGCCGCCATGTTGGTCTCGGTGCTGGCGTCTTCGACGTTGCCGGCCACCAGCTTCATCGGCCACGAACCATCGATGCGCTGAGTGCGCAGGCACCAGTCGTACGCTGCCTCGGCTGCCTCGACCTCCCCGCCGACGAGCAGGGCCATCGCACCCTCGACGTGGTTCCACGCATCGGTGTGCTCGCCGATGGTCCACGGGATCGCGCCGTCGGGCTCCTGCATCGAGGCGATGCTGGCAGCCGTCTGCACGACGTCTTCGGGGGTCATGACACCAGCCGTCACTTGCCGGGGGTCTCCGGCTTGCGAAGGTAGAGCACCATGCTCTTGCCGATCACCGGGTTGAGAATCTTCTCCGCCAGGCGGGTCGCGGTGCTGTAGCGCGGGGTCTTCATGATGTCCCACACCAGCACCTGGTGATAGGCCTTCACGAGGGGGTTGTCGTCGTTCTTGACCCCCACGGCGCACTTGAGCCACCAGTAGGGCGAGTGGAGTCCGTGTGCGTAGTCGATCTCCTCGAAGACCATCCCGGCGTTCTCCAGCTTGCCGATCAGCTCCTTGTCGGAGTAGATGCGGATGTGGCCACCCGGCGTGTTGTGATAATCGTCTGAAAGCTTCCAGCAGACGATCTCGGGCAGCCAACGCGGGACCGTGATCGCCATCGTGCCGCCGGGACGAAGAACACGCACGAGCTCGTCGATAGCCTGGATGTCGGCCGGAATGTGCTCGAGGATCTCCGATGCCACGACCCGATCGAACTCGCCATCGGCGAAGGGCAGCGACAGCGCGTCACCCTCCTTGATGTCGGCGGAGGCACCCTCGGGGACCTCGCCGGCCTCCTTCATGGCGCCGAACAGGTCAAGCACGTTGGCCAGTTCGTCAGCGTCCTGGTCGAAGGCGATGACGTCTGCACCCCGGCGGTACATCTCGAACGCATGTCGACCGGCGCCGGCGCCCATGTCAATCACTCGTTCGCCCGGCTTGAGACCGAGTCGGTCGAAATCAACTGTCAGCATTGCTTACTTCTTTCCCTTTTCCTTGGCAGGCACAGCCTTTGCCGCATGGGCGGCGATCACTTCTTCGTATGCGGCCGCTGTGGACTTGGCCACCGCGCCCCAGCTGAACATCTCGAGTACGCGCTCGCGTCCGGCCTTGCCCATTGCCTCGCGGCGCAGCGGGTCGTCCAACAGCTCGGCGATGGCGGCTTCGAGCTCTCCGACGTCACCGGGTGTCACCTGCGTTGCGCAGACACCGTCCTCGCCGACGACTTCGGGGATCGCTCCCGCACGGCTGACGACCAGAGGAGTGGCGCAGGCCATCAGCTCTGCCGTCGGCAGCGAGAAGCCTTCGTACAGCGATGGGACGCAGGCGAGCTCGGCCGAGCCCATCAGGTCGACGAGCTCGGCGTCGCTGATGCCGTTCACGAACTTCACGTGCTCGGCGATGCCCAAGTCGTCGATGAGCTTCTCGGTGCGGCCGCCGACCTTGGGCTTGGTGATGAGCACCAGTTCGAGATCGCGCTCCGTGCGGAGCTTGGCGAACGCCTCGAGCAGCGTGGCGATGCCCTTCATGGGGGCGTCGGCGCTTGCCATGGCGACAAGTCGGCCGGGCACGCGAGGAGCGGTCGGCGGCACGAATAGGTCGTCCACGCCGAGGGTGATGACTTCGAGCACCGACGGGTCGACGCCGAAGTCGGTGATGATGTCGCGGCGGCTGGACTCTGAGACCGTGAGGATCTTGCTCAACTGCTTGGCGACGCGCTTCTGCATCCGGAGGAAGCCATACCAACGACGCGTGCTGAGCTTCTTGCGGAGCGGAGCCTGTGCCAGGTCGATACGGCGATCGAAGGTGATCGGGTGGTGGATCGTCGTGATCAGCGGGAAGCCCAGCTTCGCGATGTCGAGCATGCCCGAGCCGACCGTCTGGTTGTCGTGGACGATGTCGAAGTCGCCGACCCGGTCCTTCATGAGACGTGCTGCGCGCTTGCTGAATGTCTTCGGCTCAGGGAACCCGGCAGTGCACATCGTCAGGAATTCCTCGACGTCGATCAGGTCGCGGAACTCTTTCGGCTTCGGAACACGGAAGGGGTCAGGCTCGCGGTACAGGTCGAGCGACGGAACCTTGTGCAGGATGACGCCCTCGTCGAGCTCCGGATAAGGCTGACCCGAGTAGACCTCGACATGGTGCCCGAGGGCGACCAGCTCGCGGCTCAGGTGGCGGAGATAGACGCCCTGGCCACCGCAGTGTGGCTTGCTGCGGTAGGACATGAATGCGATACGCACAGGGCGCCTCCGGTGGTGCTGTTGGACTGAACTTTCAATTGTCTCGTGACCAGTGGTCATTGACGAAATCCTGGCGCTGAGGCCTTCGTCACTCAGTAACCGGAATTTTTGCCGCTGTTGCCGGGGTAGAACGTGTGGCTCGCCGTTACGCCACCGTCGACGGCAAATTCGCCACCCGTGGTGTATCCGCTCTCGTCGCTGGCGAGGTACACGTACAACGGGGCAATGTCCTCGGGCGTTCCCACCCGTTCGAGCGGGATTCGGGTCGAACCCCACTGCATCGCGGCGTCGCCGCCGTGCGCCTGGGTCATCGGGGTGTCGATCATGCCGGGGTGGACGGAGTTGACTCGTACGTTGTGCGCTCCGAGCTCGATTGCCGCTGACTTCGTCATGCCGCGGATGGCGAACTTCGTACCCGCATATCCCGTCAGCGATGCCATGCCGGCAAGTCCCTCGACCGAGGAGCAGTTGATGATCGAGCCCTGGCGGTTGGCCTTCATCGCCCCGGCGACGGACTGCATGCCGAAGAACGTGCCCTTCATGTTGACGTTGATCAGCAGATCGAGGTCTGACTCCGGCATCGTGTCGACCTCGCCGAACCGCAGGATTCCGGCGTTGTTGACCAGGACGTTGACATAACCACCCAGGCTCACCTCGGCGTCCTTGACGACAGCGGCCCACGATGCAGCGTCAGACACGTCGAGGTGGCTGAAGAACGCCGCGTCGCCGAGCTCGTCGGCCAGCGACTTGCCCGCGTCGTCGGCCAGGTCGGCGATGACAACCTTGGCTCCCTCGCGGACGAAGTGGCGCGCGATGGCCGCGCCCTGGCCTTGGGCTCCACCGGTGATGATGGCGCGCTTGCCCGTGAGACGGGACATGTCTTCCTCCATGAGTCGTGCGAGTGGGTGGGGTCTAGAGCGAAAGGATGGCGTCTGCGGCGAACGAGATCTCCGGATCGCGCTCGGCGAAGAAGCCGCCGAGGGAGGTGTTGAGCTCCTCGGTCGACCAGATGTCTGCGGTGGTGTCGAAGCGCTGCTCGACGACCGGTGCGGCAATCAACGCCACCATCCCGCCATAGACGACGAAGACCTGACCGCTGATGCGGGCCGCCGCCGGTGAAGCGAGGTACGCGACGAGTGGGGCCACGTGGTCAGCGCTGTACGGATCGATCTGCTGTCCGGACTTGTCCGGACCGAAGACGTCGGCCGTCATCGCGGTACGAGCGCGTGGGCAGATCGCATTGGCGCGCACGCCGATGCGCGAGAGGCCCCGGGCGGTGGTCAGGGTCAGAGCCGTGATGCCTGCCTTGGCGGCGGCGTAGTTTGCCTGACCTGGCGATCCGGTGAGGAATGCCTCAGACGCCGTGTTGATGACGCTGGCGTCAACGGGGGCGCCGGTCTCCTTGGAGACCTGCCTCCAGTGGGCGGCAGCGTTGCGCGACAGCAGGAAGTGTCCTCGCAGGTGGATCTTGATGACGAGGTCGAACTCCTCGTCAGTCATGTTGAAGAGCATCTTGTCGCGCGTGACGCCCGCGTTGTTGACCACGATGTCGAGCGAGCCGAAGCTCTCGAGGGCGGTCTGCATGATCAGATCGGCCGTGGATCGCTCACCCACGTCTCCAGGAGCCAGAGCGACTTCTGCGCCCAAGGCCTTGATCTCGTCAGCGGCTTCGTCTGCTGCTCCCGGCAGGTCGTTGAGCACGATGCGGGCCCCTGCCTTCGCCAGGGCCACCGCCTCGGCTCGTCCGAGGCCAGCACCAGCACCGGTGACGACCGCAACGCGGCCGTCCAAAGAAGTAGTTGTCACTCAGAGTCCTCATTGATACGCAGGGCGGACTTGGGGCACACCGAGACGGCCCGCTGTACGCGGTCGCGATTCTCCTCGGTGACCGTCGGATCCTCGATCTGCAGGAAGTCGTCGTCATCGACGAAGAACACATCGGGCGCCATTGCCTCGCACAGGGCGTTGGCCTCACATACGTCGAAGTCGACCTCGACCTTTGCCATTACTGACCGCTCCTCGCATCAGGACGTAGAACTAGAACGTGTTCTATTCTATCCCAGAGCCGTGAGTTTGGATATGGCCCAGTCACCATCTCCGCGAGTCAGTGTGACGACCAGGCTGTTCTGGTTGGCCTGCTGCTTGGCGTCATCGCCAACACCCGCTGTCGTCGTCTGGTTCAGAAACACCAGAATCTTGGCATCGTGCTCGGTCGCGCTGATGATCGCCGCGGACACCGCCACCGCCTGCAGGACGATCTTGTTCTTCTCGGTATTGGCCTTGACCTGCTCCATCGTCGCGTCATATTCCTTCTGGAACGACTTGGTCATCCGCGCGCGGGCGATCTCCATGTCGTTGTCCAGCGTCTTGTAGTCATACGACAGCGTCCGCATGGCCAGATCGGCGCCCGTTATCAGCACCTCGGTGCGAGCGTCTTCACTGACCAGCACGCCGTTGGGCGCCGAGGTCGACGATCCCTGCTCGGCCTGCCACCACAGCGCGCCGACACCAGCGCCCGCAAGTGCGACAAGCAGTGCCAACACCAGCGTGAGGTTCTTGTAGAACGGTACGGCTGCGCCGGCGCTGCCAACGGTGGAGGTCTCACCCACGGCACTGGTGTCCGGCTCGTCGGTGGAACTCGCTTGATCTGCAACCGTGTCCGTTGCGGCAGCCTGTCGCGCGGCCGCGGCCTTCTTGGCGGGCGCCGCCGTCTTGGCCGGCATGGCCTTCGCAAGGGACTTTCTCGAAGAAGTCTTCTTCGCGGGGGTGACGACCGGACCCGCTGCATCCGGCTCAACAACCGGCGTGACGTCCGACTGGCAGAAACGACACTTGATCGCCGAAGCCTTGATGGTCTCGGCGCAGAAGGGACAGACCCGTTCGTCGCGCTTCATCTTTGCCATGGAGCGCCCTAGCCCACGAACTCGAGCTTGGAGATCAACCATCGGTCGTCAACTTTGGCCATCGTCAGCTTCATCCGCCATGACCGGTCCTCGACCTTGCCGTCGGTCCCCTTGTTCTGGACCTTGCTGCCCGCCGCCAGGAAGACGGTGGCGGAGTCGTCATCGACTTCGCCCAGCCCGATCTCGGCGATGCTGCCCGTTGAGACCGACTCCTGGCTGACAGCCGCCTCTTTCAACGACGCGAGCGACGACTGGTACTGCTTCTTGAACTCGCCGGTCGCTCCGGCGAGGACCTTCTTGGTCAGCTCATCCATCTTGGTGTGGTCGACGGCGAGAAAGGCCAAGGTCTGCGTGCGAGCGGCTTGAGTGATGTCGGCATACTGCGCTGCGCGACTCTCGGCCGGAGTGCTGCCCGGCGCTGCCGCGCTGCCACGTACGGCGAACATGACCAACCACCCAACGAGAACAATCAGGACGACAACGAGTGCGATGTTCGTGGTGGAGATTCGTTTCACTGATTCTTCCAGTCGAAGAGCGGAGGAGCGTACTTCGTGCCACGCATGTTCACCGGCGGGCCAGAAGCGCAGTGTGCTTCATAGTACGGAGCCACAAAAGACTCCTCCGACGTCGGACGCCACTGGCCCGGAGGCATGTAGCCCTCCGTACAGGCCGGCGGAGTGATCTCGTTCAGGTTGAGATTCACGCGACCGAACTTCTGCACGCCCGGCGTGAGAGCCGACGGGCCGGAGGAGATGAGACGTGGGAATGTCACCAGGAGCTGCTCCAGAGCGGGGAGTCGAGCGTCGAGCACCTCCGAGACGCTGATCAGGGGCTTCAACATCGGCGGCAATGACTCACGCAGCATGCTGACCAGTGCCGTGACCTCATCGGCAGCAGGTGCTGCACGGTCGAGGATGTTGCGGAGATCCTTGTCTGAGGTCGCGAGGGTGTCTGTCACATCCGCCAAATCCTTGGCGAACGAACGAATGTTGCCGGAATTGTCCTTCTGGGTCTGCAGCACCGTCTTGGCATTGTCCAGCAAGGCGAGTGTCTGAGACTCGTTCTCCACTGCGGCATCGATGAACAGCTGTGCGTTGTCGATCATGGACCGCAGCGGATTGGCATTGTCACGGAACATCGTGCCGAGCTCGGTGACCACCGTGTTGAGCTCACTCACGTTCACGCTGGAGACGAAGCTGTCGAGGTCCTTCAGGAGCACGTCCTCGCCCAGCGGCAGGCTTTCGGCAGTTCCACGCACCGTGTCGCCGTCCTTGAGCGACGGGCCGCCCTTGGCGACCGGCTCGAACGAGATGTACTGCTCGCCGACGACGCTGAGGTTGTGGACGAACACGGGCGAGCCGGCCGGGATCTTGGCGTCATCGGACAGCGCCAGGTCGACGCGCAAACCGTCGCCCTCGACCTCCATCTTGGCTACCTTGCCGATGCGAACTCCGCGATAGCTCGCCTCGCTGCCCTCGTAGAGGCCACCGGAATCTGGCAGGAGGACGTGCACCGTGTAGCCGCGGCCGAGGGCCTGGTCCACGAAGCCGAGATAGTTGGCGCCGACATACATGATGCCCGTCACGCTGAGCACGACGAAGGCAATGAGCCTGACCTTGATTCCGCGCCTCATCGGTTGCCTCCCCCGAGTAGTCCGCCGATGAGCTCAACCAATCCGTTGGACGATCCGGCCCCTGCGTCCGGGGCGCTGCCGTCATTGCCGGGCTTGTCCGACTTGCCGGTGAGCAGGTCGTTGAGAAGTGTGTCGGGGGGGCCGTTCTCCGCCAGCGATTCCGGATCGGCCGCCTCGCACAGCGGGAGAAGGGGAAGCAGCCCGCATATCGCGTCAATTCCCCCACCAGGCACGCTGCAAATCGGGGCCGTGGGCAATCCGCGGCACAAGGTCACCACTTCATCGAGCGTCGTGGGCAGCAGGCCACCCTCGCTCACGGGGGTGAGCTTGATCTGCATCGAGAACACGACGTTCGCGAAGTCGCCCTTGATCACCGTGGCGGCATCGATCGGGAATGGATAGCTCGATGCCGTGACCAGGCCCGGAACAAGCGAGGCACCGGTATCCGACAGGTTGCGGAGGATGGGCTCGAGGTGGCGGAGCTCAGCGATCAGATCGTCCTTGGTCTCGTTGACCACGCGGGTGCCGACTTCGCCGAGCTTGTCGAGCTCGGTGAGCATTCCGACCAGCTGTGTGTGCTGCTCGCGCAACACGTCGATCGCGGGCCCGGCAGCGTCGATCGCGGCGCCGATGGTCTGCTTCTCGTCGACCAGCGTCTGGCTCAGACCATTGATCGAGTCGAGTGCCTGAACGATGTCACCCTTTTGGGAGTCAAGCGTGCCGACCAGTGAATTGACCTGGCTGAGCACGTCGCGCATCTTGTCGGTTCGTCCATCCATCATCGCGTTGAGCTCCTGCGTGATGGTCTGGAGCTGACCCAAGCCGCCGCCCGTCAGCACCAAGGCGAGCGCGCCGAGAACTTCCTCGACCTCGGGGTTGCGGCCGGTTCGGTCCATGGGAATGACGTCATTGGGTCCGAGCGTGCCGACGCCTGCCGGCTTGCCGTCGGCACCAACGGGTGCCGAGAGCTCTACGTATTTCTCTCCGAGCAAGCTGGTCTGTCGGATTGTGGCCACCGCGTTGTCAGGGAGCTTGACGTCATTGCGCACCAGCATCTTGATCCGCGCATTCCAGCCAGACCGGACAATTTCCTCGACCTGACCGATTGGCACGTCGCCGACCATGACAGCCGAGCGAGGTACGACATTGAGAGCGTCGGCGAAGTCGGCGCTGATCATAAAACCATCGCCCTTGCTGACCTTGTTGCCCGGAAGTGGCAGATCATAGATGCCGTTGAACGTGCATCCACTCAGGGCAAGAGCGAGGAATGCGGCAACGATCGCGAGCAGGCGGCGCGGCATCATGAGCCACCACCTCCCAACAGCGACAGCAGGTCAGGCAGACCGCCCTGCGCTGCGGGTGTCGGGGCCTGCACGATGTCAGGCGTGCTCACCGCGTCCCCGCTGGGCAGCGTTGGTACGCCGCCTGAAGTCGCGGGAAGGATCGGTGTGAGAAGTCCCGAGATCAGATCGCAGACCACCTGCGGAGCTCCCACATTGATCAGTGTCTGGCACAAGAACTGATCCGGCCGGAACTGGATGCCGGGCGCAATCTGCACCCGGGATCCGTAGGTGCCGGTGGTTGGTTCGAACGCGAGGGCGAGGTTGCTCATGGCGAGCGAACCCTGCTGCACGACGATGCCAACCGCATCCTTCTGGTTGTCGACGCGCTGCAGGAGGCTGCCCAACATGTCAATGTCCTTGCCGAGGGTCTCGCGGTTCTCGCTGACGAATCCCTTGACGGACCCGAGGACCTTCGCGAGAGACTCGAGCACCGCCTCCAGCTCATCTCGCTCACCGGCAAACTGTGCGGACACACCGGAGAGCTCAGTCAGGAACTCCTGGACCGTGGCGTCATTGGTCGCCAACGTGTCGGTGATCTCGGCGAGGGAGCGTACGTTTTCAAACAGTGGGCCACGGTTGTCCGCGAAGACCTCGGCAGCCTTCGACAAGTTGCGGATCGTGTCCGACCCCAGCTCGCCGTTGCCATCGAGCGCCTTGGTCCCTGCTGTGAGCAGATTGTCGAGCGCACCCTTGGTCGAACCGGCTTGGGGACCGAGGGTCACCGCAAGGTCGTCCAGCGACTTGAACATCCGGTCGAGCTCGATCGGCACCTGTGTGCGAGACAGCGGGATGTCGCCATCGTCAGCCATCGCGGCGCCCTTGCTGTACGCAGGGAACACCTGGACGTAACGGTCGGCGACCAAGGTCGGCGTCACCACCGCTGCCTTCGCGTCGGCCGGGAGCTTGTAGTCGCCGTCGTACGTCATCTCCACACGAACGCTGTTGCCGTCGGGAACGACCGCAGTGACCTCGCCGACGCGTACACCCATGACTCGCAGGTGGGTGCCCGGATAGACGCCGACCGCACGGTCGAAGTGCGCTGTGACGGTACGCGAGCCCTCACCGGGGAAGATCACGAAAGCAAGCAGCAGCAGACCGACCGGTATGGCCGCCAGCAGCAGCTGGGTCCTTCGGCTCCACGTCATCATTCGCCACCACCCGGCTTGTCGGGCGTGAACTCACCGGTGAAGACGCCCAAGATGTTGGGCACGTATGCGTCGAACCACGGTCCCGAACCGACGATGTTGCCGAGGATGTTCACGTACGGGCCGTAGTTCTTGATGAGCGTCTCAATCTTGTCCTCACGTGCGTGCAGGAAGAGGAGAACGTTCTCGAGCTTGTCCAGGGTGGGCTTGAGCTGCTCGCGATTGTCCTTGACCACACCATCGAGCTCGGTGGCCAGCTTGGTCGCGTTGACCAGCAGGTCGTGGACCGCGTCCTTGCGGTTCTGCAGTTCGGCGAAGATGAGGTCGGCCTGTTTCATCAAGGTCACCAGGTCGCCCTTGCGCTCATCGAGCAGCGTCGTGACGTTGCGCGAGCGGGCGAGCAGCTTCTCGATCTCTTCGTCGCGGGTGGCGATCGTCGACGACAGGCGAGACAGCCCGCTGAAGCTCGACTGCACCTCCGGGGCCGCAGTGTCGATGACCTCAGCCAGCGAGTTGAGCGCGGTGGTCAGGTCTTCCTTGTTGGTCTGCTCGGTCTGCGTGGTCAGCTGACCGAGCGTTCCGACGATGTCCGCGCCGGCATCTGTGCGCGAGATCGGGATCGTCGCACCGGCGGGGAGCTGACCACTGCCCGCGGGCACGATGTTGAGGAACTTCTCGCCCAGCAGGCTCTTGACCTCGACACTGGCGCGCGTCGAGCGGCCCAGCTCGGCGTCCTTGACGTCGAAGTCGGCGATCACCTTTTCGGTGCCGATGTCCAGCTTGCTGACGCGGCCGACGCGGACACCTGCCACCTGCACCTCGGCACCGGTCCGCAGACCGCTTGCGTCCGCGAGCTCGGCATGGAACGTGGTCCCCTTCAGGAAGGGAAGCTTCTGGATGTTGAACGAGGCCACCATCACGAGCAGCAGCACCGCGATCGAGACTGCGCCCAGGCGCATGACCTGCGAGTCAGTTCTACGCGCCATTATTTGCACCTCTCGGCTTGGCTGTAGATCGTCAGGTCGGTGATCTGCTTTCGAACATCGTCAGGCAGGGCATCCAGCAGAACGCTGGGAAGCAACACGCCGAAGTGGAACTCGCAGAGGTAGTAGTTGTACCAAGAGCCGTAGACGCCGATCCGCGTCTGCTTGGTGAGCATGTCGGGCAGCTTCTCGAGAGTCTCCTCGAGGTATGCCTTGTTCTCGGGCTTCGCCAGCAGGGTGAACAAGCGCCGAAGCTGCGCGACATCTTCCTTGATCAGCGGACGAGCCTGCGTCAGCAGGTCGGCAACAGTCTCGGTGACCTCAGCGATGTTCGTCAGCGACGAGCCGATGACCGTGCGATCCTCAGCAAGGTCGCCGAACCACGACTTCATGCTGACGATCAGCTCGTCCAGCTCCTGATGGTGGTCGTCGACCGTCTGCATCAATGAGCTCAAGTTCGTGATCACGTCACCAATCAGCTGGTCACGGTCGGCAAGGGTGCTGGTGAGCGAGGCTGTGTTGGAGAGCAGTTGCTGGATCGTGCCGCCTTCGCCCTGGAGCACCTGGATGAGGTTGAGCGAGAGCTTGTTGACGTCGGCGGGGTTGAGGGCCTGGAACAGTGGCTGGAACCCTTGGAACAGCTCAGTCAGATTGAGTGCCGGTGTTGTCTGGTCGAGCGGGAGCGTCGACTTGGGGGCCAGACGCGGTGACCCCTCCTTGCCCTCCGACAGCGACATGTAACGGTCGCCGATCAGGTTGAGGAATCGAATACTCGCCTGCGAGTCCTGAGTCAGCGGAACGCCGTCCTTGACCTTGAAGGTCACCATCGCACGATTTCGCTTGTAGATCTTGACGTCCGCGACCTTGCCGACAACGACCCCGGCAATGCGTACGTCATCGCCCTTGGTCAACTCCGAGGCCGTTGAGAACTCAGCCTTGTACTCCGTCTGGGATCCCAGTCCGAACCCGCCCATGATGGCGATGAGCAAACCGGTGGTCATGAGAGACACCACGGTGAAGACCGTGAGCTTGACCGCGGCGATGCGGAACGCTGTGTCGCTTCGGCTCATTTGGGGCCCCCTGGAAAGCGCGAGCGGGCGCGGGGACCGACCGACAGAGCATCAACAGGAGCGAACGCTTTTCTGGGGTGCCTCATTTGATGTCACCGTCCGGATTGTCCTTGTCGGAGCCGTCCTTCAGTGGCTGGAACGTGGCCGGGTTCTTGTAGTTGGCCGGGAGACCGAGACACCACGGGCCGTGGCCGACCTCGCCGAACTCCGGAGCGTCGGCCGCGGTGTAGCCGGTTCGCTGCGGGGCACCGAGCTCGAGAGTCTGGTGAATGAGGTTGTCCTGGAAGACATTGGCGGTGTCCTCCCGCTGGAGGACGATGCCCTCGAGCAGGCACGGCAGCTCTGGCGAGTAGGTGTCGAGCAACGCGAGCAGGGGCCTGCCGGACCGGACCTGGTCAATCAGCAGCTGCTCGTTCTCCGTCAGGGTCACTCGGGTGACGCGTGCCAGGCCGGTGAGGCTGCCCAGCGCGAGGTTCAGCGAGTTCTGCTTCTCGGTGATCGTCTTCGCCGTCACGGTGGCGTTGTCCAGCAACCGGATCAGGTCGGGCGCAGCGAGGTCGTAGGTGTCAGCCACATCGGCGAGCAGCGACAGATCGGTCTTCAGCGTCGGCAGCTTGACGTTGACCCGCTTGAGGTAGGCGTCCAGCGACTCAAACGTCTCGCCGAGCTGTTCACCCTTGCCTTCCAACGCGTGGGCCAGAGCGTAGAGAGTTGAGTTGATGTCCGCCGGCTGGATCGAGCGCAGCAACGGGAACAGGTTGGCCATGATGCTCTGCAGCTCGACGTTGGTCGTGACCCTGCTGGCCGGGATCACCGCGCCGTCCTTCAGCTTGGCGCTGCTCGCCGCGACATCACCTTCGGGCGGAACCAGCTGGACATACTTCCTGCCGAACAACGTGGTCGGCATGATCTCCACCGAGATGTCGGCCGGAATGTTGCGCGCCGCCTCGGGTCGCAGCGACAAGGTGATCTTGGCCTGCTCCCCGTCACTCTCGATCTTCTTGATGTTGCCGACCAGTGCGCCGTGAATCCGAACGTCACCGAACTTCGCGAGCTGAAGGCCCGTGCGCTCTGCCATCACGGTCACGTCAGTGCTCTTGGTGAACTGCTTGTTGTAAAGGGCAATGCACAACCAGATCAGCAGCGAAATGGTGACGATGTACGCGACGCCGGCGACGAGCAGGCGTCGACGTTCCGCGGGGGTGTCGTGGATCAGGTTGGCCAGCATCAGATCAACCCGTTATCCGCACAGTGGTTGTCGAGCCCCAGATGGCAAAGCTCAGGAAGAAGTTGGCCACGATGACCGTCACGATCGAGGCACGAATGGCACGGCCGACAGCCAGACCGACGCCAGCAGGTCCGCCGGACGCGGTGTAGCCGTAGTAGCAGTGGATCAGGATGATCAGCACGGCAAGGACAATCAGCTTGCCGAAGGACCAGAGGATGTCGATGGGTGGCAGGAACTGCCTGAAGTAGTGGTCATAGGTGCCGACGGACTCGCCATAGATCATCGTGGTGATGAGTCGGGGCGAGAGATACGAAGCCAGCAGCGCCACGGTGTAGAGCGGGATGACGGCAATGAAGCCGGCGATCATCCGGGTGGTCACCAGGAACGGGAGTGACTGCACGCCCATGACCTCAAGAGCGTCAATCTCCTCCGAGATGCGCATCGAGCCCAGACGAGCGGTGTAACCACAGCCCACCGTCGCAGCGAGAGCGATGCCCGAGACCAGCGGAGCCACCTCGCGGGTGTTGAAGTAGGCAGAGATGAACGCGGTGAACTTGGCCACGCCGATCTGGCTCAGGGATGCGTAGCCCTGCAGGCCTACTTCAGTACCGGCGAAGAAGGCCAGGAAGGCGATCACGCCGACCGTTCCGGCGATCACCGACAGGGCGCCGACACCGAAGACAACTTCCGCCAGGGTCTTCCAGACCTCTTTGCGGTAGTCGCGCATGACCTTGGGGATGTAGGCGAGGGCCTTGATGTAGAACAGCAGCTGGTCGCCCATGCCCTCGAGGCGTGACCGCTGCGTCTTGGCGAAGGACGAGCCGAGCTCGGTGAGAACGCTCATCACAGACCTGCCTGAGGGACGAACTGGAAGTACAGCGCCGTGATGATCGAGTTGATCAAGAACAGCAGCATGAACGACAAGATGACCGACTCGTTGACGGCACGACCCACGCCCGCAGGTCCACCGCCGGCGTTGAGGCCCTTGTAGGCCCCGACGATCGCGGCCATGAAGCCGAAGATCGCTGCCTTGATCATGGCGACCCAGATGTCGGTGAGGGTGGCCAGGGACGTGAAGGATGCCAGGAAGGCGCCCGCTGAGCCGCCCTGCACGATCACGGTGAAGAAGTAGCCGCCGGCGATACCGGCGGTGATGACGATGCCGATCATGAGGACCGAGACGGACAGTGTCGCGAGCGCGCGGGGCACCACCAGCCGCTGGATCGGATTGATGCCCAGCGTCTCCATGGCGTCGATCTCTTCGCGCATCTTGCGCGCACCCATGTCAGCACAGATCGCGGATCCGGCCGCTCCTGCAATGATCAGGGCCGCAGCGATGGGCGCGGCTTCTCGTACGGTCGCCAGCACTGCGGTTGCGCCGGCAAATGACTCAGCGCCCAGCTGCCCTGTGAGGTTGCCGACCTGGAGGGCGATGACGGCGCCGAAGGGGATCGAGACAAGGATCGTGGGCATCATCGTGACGCTCGCGACGAACCACGCCTGCTCGACAAATTCGCGGAACTGGAAGCGGGTCGTGAACGTCAGCTTGATGACATCCCACGCCATCGCGAAGACATGTCCCGGCCCACGAAGGACCATTGAGGGATTCATGCCCATGACCCCTCCAGTGTCCGTACGCTGTGCGTCCTCGAAAAGTGGGAATGACAGTACTGACGACAGAGAAGAGATCTCATTCGCGCTCCCAAGCGATGTCAGTAGAGTAACGATCAGATGTGACCTGGGTTACGCTTTTGGGCTCTTCGCTCAGCCAGGCATCAGGATGGCTCACGAGTAGGTCACCCGGACTTTTTCGGTGACGGCGTCGCTCTGGCAGGCGAGGCGAATGCCTTCGGCCAGGTCCTCTTCATCGAGTACGTCGTTGTTGCGCATCGTCACGTCGCCCTCGAGCAGCCGGACCGCGCAGGCCGAGCATTCACCTTCTCGGCAGGAGTAGGGGGCCTTGACGCCCTTGCTCTCCAGGTGCTCCAGGAGTGTGGTGCCAGGTAGCCAGTCGTCGAACTCGAACTCTTCGCCATCGAGATCGACCTGCAGGTTGACCGGAGGGCCTGACGGGGCGGCGCCCGCGACGGGTTCGGCCACCGCCACGACTTCCACGTCGAACGGATTGCCGCCCAGGGAGACGAACTTCTCCTGATGGCGGCGCTCTCGTGGGAACTCCAGCTCCTTGAGTGCAGATGTGGCAGCCTTCATGAACGGCGCCGGGCCACATACGAAGGCTTCGCGGTCGAGGTACTGCGAGGCGAATGCGCGCAGCTGGTCCTGGCTCGGCAGACCCTGCACCGACTCGAGCCAGTGCACCACCTGCAGTCGATCTGGATGGGTGGCTGACAGCTCGGCGAGCGAGGCGTGGAAGATCACCGAGCGCTCGTCACGGTTGGCATAGAACAGCACGATCTTGCCCGTGCCGGCCGCCAGCGCGGCGCGGATGATCGACATCACCGGGGTGATGCCGCTACCGCCGGCGAACAACAGCAGGTCGACGTCGAGATCCTTGGGCGTGAAGATTCCGCTCGGCGGGAGCACCCGAAGCTTGTCGCCTGCCTTGAGGTTCTCGCAGATCCAGCCCGAGGCGTAGCCATCAGGCGTCCGCTTGACCGTGATGGTCAGCGGGCCGTCATCACCGGGGGTCGACGACAACGAGTAGCTGCGCGCGACGAGACCCGTCCGGTCGCTGGGCACCGCAACGGTCAGGAACTGCCCCGGTGTGTAGGAGAAGAATTCACGGTGTTCTCCGGGATCGAGAACGACGGAACGGGCGTCGCCGGTCTCCTCGACCACCTCGAGAACCTCGAGCTCGAAGGATGGATCAGTCATGCGACTGCTTCGCGCTTCGCCCGCTGCGCTCACTCATCGTCGGACCCGACCGCGACGACGCCATCGCGCACGGCTTCCTCGATCGACGCGTTCAGTCGCGGGCAGCCGGCATGGACCGGACGGCCGCCTTCGTCGCGAGACATCTTGGCGAAGGTCGTGCAGTCCGCAACAGCTTTCTGGGTCCACTGGATCGAGGTGTGGTGCTCGCTGTTCTTGCGCACCAGCACGCGCGCGCTGCAGTCCATGCAGGGAACCTCCTGCAGGCGACTCTCGGTGTAGAGCTGGCGATCCGCATACGTCTCAGCGAGCGACGGGACGATGTACGACATGTCAGGCGTCGGCCTTCTTGCCGATGCTTTCCAGCTCAGCGCGGTCCTCGGCCTCCTTGCGTGCAAGATTCTCAGCGACCTCTGCCCGCCAGTTCTCGTTGGCCTTGCTCGTGTCCACCTCGAACTCAAAGCGCTCCACCATCTCGGGAACGATGTCAGCCTTGTCGACGTAGAACTGCTCGTACCAGCGGCGAAGCTGGTAGACCGGACCGTCCTCCTCGCACAGAAGCGGGTTCTGGACGGGTGCCTTGTTGAGCCAGATGTTGACGTCCTGCATGAAGCCCTGCGAGAACGTCTCGGCGTACTTGTCGCCGATGTACTTCGCGGTCTTCTCGTCGACGCCCTCGGGCTTCTCCACGCAGAGCCCGAACTGCAGGTTGAACGAGTTGGGGCCTGTCGGGATGTGGCAGTTGACCAAGATGACCTTGGTCAGGAAGCCCTTGTAGTCGGTGTCGAGCCAGTTGATCATGTACGACGGGCCGAAGTAGGTTGCCTCCGACTTGAGGATGAGGTCCTCGTCGCCGTAGCCCTCGTCCTTCATGTCAGGTCGGCCAGTGGACTCCATGAACTGCGTGGCCTGCTCACCCTCGAACACATTGCGGAAGTTCGTCGGGAACGCGAAGTGGATGTAGAAGAAGTGCGCCATGTCGACGACGTTGTCGATGATCTCGCGGCAGTGCGCGTTGTTGACCTCGATGACGTTCCAGGTCCACTCGGTGTACTTGTCGGTGCCGACTCCGGGGAGCTCGGGCGGCAGCGTGTCCATGTCGGCGGCACTGCCCTCGGGGTCGTGCCAGATCATCAGCTGGTTGTTGCGGATGGCCGTCTCGTAACGCTGGGTGCGAGCACGCAGAGGTACGCGCTTGGCGTAGGGAATCGCCTTGCACTTGCCGTCGCCGCCCCAACGCCAGTCGTGGAACGGGCAGGCGATTTCGTCACCCTTGACGGTGCCCTGGGTCAGGTCGCCACCCATGTGACGGCAGTAGCCGTCAAGCACGTTGAGCTTGCCCTGGGAGTCAGACCACACCACCAGCTTGCCGCCGAAGGCGAACACCTCGTGGGGTTTGCCGTCGAGGAAGTCGCGCTCGAGCCCCAGGCAGTGCCATCCACGTGCGAACCGGTCAGGAACAGAACCGGCATCCAGAGTGCGGGTCTCAGTCACGATTGCCTCCCACTTCCTTGAAACAAGGCGAGTTGTTGGTCTGTGTAGACCAAAACGAGAACACGTTATAGTTTTACCACATGTACGTCGCCCTGACACCTGACCAGCTTCGCCTTCGTGACGAGGTCCAAGGCTACTTTTCCGAGCTCGTCACCCCTGAGATCCGCGCCGCACTGGCCGCATCGACCGGGGAGTTCGGTGATGTCACCGTCTACAAGGACGTCATCCGCCAGCTCGGGACGGACGGCTGGCTGGGCATGGGCTGGCCCAAGGAGTACGGCGGCCAGGAACGCTCGATGGTCGACGAGCTCATCTTCAGCAACGCGGCGATGGTCGCCGGGGTGCCGATTCCGCACCTCACGCTGAACACCGTCGGCCCGACGATCATGCGATACGGCACCGAGGAGCAGAAGGAGTACTTCCTCCCCCGCATCCAGAAGGGCGAGCTGCACTTCTCGATTGGCTACTCCGAGCCAGAGTCCGGCACCGATCTCGCATCACTGCGTACGAAGGCCGAGCTCGACGAGTCGACCAACGAATGGGTCATCAACGGCCAGAAGATGTGGACCTCGTTGATCCAGTACGCCGACTGGATCTGGATGGCCTGCCGCACCGACCCCGATCTGGCCCGCCACAAGGGTCTGTCAATGATCCTCGTACCGGCGCAGGCCAAGGGTGTGTCCTACACGCCGGTGCACACGATCGCGGGTGTCGGCACGAGTGCGACCTACTACGACAACGTCCGAGTCCCGGCCGACAATCTCATCGGCGGACGTGGCGGAGGTTGGGCGCTGATCACCAACCAGCTCAACCGCGAACGCGTTGCCCTGACATCGTCGGCACCACTCGTCCATTCCATCGAGCTCGTCACCAACTGGGCTCGCGAGACCAAGAACACAAAGATGGCAACGGCGGGCGCGTCATCGACCAGGAATGGGTGCAGATCCTCCTGGGCCGCGCGCAGGCTCGTACCGACGCGTTGACGCTCATGGGTTGGAAGCTCGCAGCCGAGATCGACACGCTGTCACCCGCTGATGCCTCGGCTATCAAGGTGCACGGTTCCGAGCTCGCGGTCGAGGTCTATCGCGCCCTCAAGGAGGTCGTCGGTCCCGCCTCCATCGTCGCGGCCGACTCGGCCGGCGCGGTGATCGCCGGACGCCTCGAGCGCTACTACCGGTCGTCGCTCGTCATGACCTTCGGTGGAGGCACCAACGAGATCCAGCGAGACATCATCGGCTACGTCGGCCTCGGCATGCCTGCCGCGAAGCGTTAAGACTAGATCTCCTTAAGGACTGGACATGGACTTCACACTTCCTCCCGAGGCCGAAGAGGCTGCCGCGCTGGCTGCGACGATCCTCAAGGACCACACCACGACCGAGCGACTGGTCGCCGTCGAGGCTGCCGGCAACCGGTTCGACCCTGTGCTCTGGAAGGCCCTCGGCGATGCGGGACTGCTGGGCCTCACCACACCCGAGACGCACGACGGTGCGGGATTGGGCTTCCTCGAGCTGTGCCGCGTGCTGGTAGAGGTCGGCCGTACGGTCGCGCCTGCACCGGTCGCCACCCACTCAGTCGCTCGGCTGCTCCTCACCGAGTGCGGCACCCAGGCGCAGCAGGTGGCGGGCTTCGCAGCCGACGTGCTGAGCTGCGCGATCGCCGAGGAGCATGAGCACGCACCGGCCGAACCAACCACGACGGCTGCGCTCGACTCCAACGAGTACGTCCTCACCGGCACCAAGTACCTCGTCCACGCAGCCACCGTTGCCAACGCGTTCCTGGTCACCGCCACGACGGCCGAAGGCACTGGCGTGTTCCTGGTCGACGCCGACACTGCCGGCCTGCAGATCCACGAGCAGCGTCTGAGCGACGGCGACACCGTCGGACTCATCGAGTTCTCCGGGGCACGGATCCCGGCAGATCAGCGCATCGGTGACGAGGAAGCCGCGAGTCGCCTCGTCGACCTGCTCACCGTGGCAACCTGCGCCGTACAACTGGGGGTCACCGAGGGCGCGCTGTCGCTGACCGCGGAGTACGCCAAGGTCCGCGAGCAGTTCGACCGGCCGATCGGCACGTTCCAAGCGGTTTCACAGCGCCTGGCCGACGGCTACATCGACACCCGCTTCCTCGCCCTGACCGTGTGGCAGGCGGCTTGGCGACTCGCCGAAGGCCTGCCCGCGACAGAAGCGATCGCCACGGCGAAGCTGTGGGCCTCCGATGCCGGACACCGCATCGCCCACACCACGGTGCACATCCACGGTGGCGTGGGCATCGACCTCGACGGCGAGGCACACCGCTACTTCACCGCGGGCACCCGCTACGACTTCGAGCAGGGCGGAGCCACCGAGCAAGCTCTCCGGCTCGGCAAGCTTCTCGCCGCCGAACCAGCGTGACGATCCGGGACCTGCTCCTCGCCAAGGGTGAGCAGGACACCCCGGCACTGCTGACCCACGACCGCTCGTGGACCTGGCGCGAGCTCGTGGCCGATGCCTCGTCGCGCGCAGCAGCGATCGCCGATCTGCTTGACCAGAATCGACCGCCGCACGTCGGCCTGCTGATGGACAACACCCCGGAGATGCTGCTGGGCCTGTCCGCCGCCGGGCTGGGAACCCACGTCGCGGTCGGGGTCAACAGCACCCGTCGAGGCGACGCATTGCTGGCGGACCTGCAACGCGCTGACGTACAGGTCCTGCTCACCGATGCAACGCAGAAGCATCTGCTCGATGGACTCGATCTCAGCGGCACCCAGGTGATCGACACCGACGAGTGGATCGTGCCTCCTCGCGCGGCACCTGATGCCGAGCCGAGTGACGACTCTCTCTTCATGCTGATCTTCACCTCGGGCACGAGCGGCCGACCCAAGGCCGTGCGGATCACCCACGAGAAGATCACCGTCCCGGGCTTCTACCTGTCTGACCGGCTCGGGCTAGGTGCCGACGACGTGCACTACATCGCGATGCCACTGTTCCACTCCAATGCGGTCATGGCCGGTTGGGCACCCGCCATCTACAACGGCGGAACAGTTGCACTGCGAGAGAAGTTCTCGGCGACTGAGTTCCTCGACGATGTACGACAGTTCGGGGCTACGTACGCTTCATATGTCGGCAAGCCCCTGACATATGTACTGGCCACACCGTCGCGCCCCGATGATGCAGACAATCCGCTGAGGCTTGTGTTCGGCAACGAGGCCGGCGATCGCGACATCCGCGCATTCGGCGAACGATTCGGTTGTGCGGTGGTTGATGGCTTCGGCTCGACCGAGAATGCCGTGATCGTCAGCAAGATCGCTGGCACGCCACCAGGTGCCCTGGGCTGGCCCGCCGACGGCGTGGCCGTCTACGACCGCGAGACCAGCACGGAGTGCCCCCGCGCCGTGCTCGATGCAAGCGGCCGGGTCACCAACCTCGACGAATGTGTCGGCGAGCTCGTCAACACCACGGGCGCCGGCCAGTTCGCGGGCTACTACAACGACCCGGAAGCAACCGCCGAGCGGATGCGTGGCGGCATGTACTGGTCCGGCGATCTCGCCTACCGCGACGACGAAGGCTGGGTCTACTTCGCCGGTCGAACGGCAGCGTGGCTGCGGGTCGACGGCGAGAATCTCGCCACCGCGCCGATCGAGCAGATCTTGCTGCGCCATCCTGCGATCGACCAGGTCGCCGTGTACGCCGTCGCCGACGCACGGGTCGGCGATCAAGTCGCGGCGGCGCTCGTGCTGCGCGGCGACCTCGGTCCCGAGGATCTTGAGCACTTCCTCGATGATCAGGCGGATCTGTCACCCAAGGCGCGTCCCCGCTACGTACGGGTGGTCACCGACCTGCCGCGCACGGCAACTCACAAGGTGCTCCACCGCGAGCTCACTGCCGCCGGAATCGGCGACGTCACCTGGACTCGTGAAGAACGCGGCACGCGATACAGCTGACGATCAGGTTCGCGCAGCCTGCATCGACAGCACCCTCACTTGGCCTCTGGCGGTTTGCAGAGCCGGCACGGCTTGAGGTTGCCAGCATCTGGATCGACAGGGCGCAGATCGTCGCGCCCAGAGATCAACGAACAGTCTGTGCGGTGGATGGTGGCACCGCGGCCGGCCAGCACCAGGGCAGCACCGGGATCGCGGGGACGAACCACTGCGCGGACGGTGCCGCGTGGAGCACCCGCCACGCCGGCCTCGGCGAGCGCGCCATTTCGGGCGGCCGTGTTGGCCAGCTTCAGCACCGTCTCCGAGAGCTGGCTCGCGGACTCCTTCTGGTCACCGGCTATGCGAGCGAGCCAGGAGCCGAAGTAGAGAAACCCGCCGACGAAGGTCATGCCCAGTCCGAAGATGGCCGAGACCAAATAGGCCATCTGGTCATAGGCGTAGGGAGTGTTCGCCGCGCCGTACCAGCCGAAGGCGATCACCACCAGACCTGCCGGCAGAAGCAGAGCGCCCGCGTAGAACAAGACCTGGTGCAGCACCTGGGTCGGGTTGTTCCGCAACGGCGCGGTGCCGTCGCGCGAGCCCGCACGAGGCATGACGTGGGGTGCGCCTTTGCCGCGTTGAACGGCGATCGGTTGCGTGGTCATGTCAGGCCTTTCTGAGATCTGGGATACCGACCTTGAGGCCGAGCGAACAGGCGGCCGCACCGCCGAACAACATCAGCCCTGCATAGCGGAGATACCAACCGGCACCACCGGCGAGAGCGAGTCCGGCCAGCAGCAGAATCATCGGAAGGCTCCCCAGTGGGGGAAGACCCTTGCCAAGTGGAGCGACGCCAGCCGTGTCGACGCCGCCCGTTGCGGCGGGCGGGATCTCGTCGAAGCCCGGAGCACCAACACCCAGGTCCCCGCCTGGCAGAGGTGCCGCGCCTCCTCCCCCGCCTGCGCTACCGAGGTCCGCCAACGCGATCGTCACGGCAGATGCCTCGGCATAGCCCACGTGCAGGACAAGCTTGGGCGCAATCGTGTTGATCGAAAGCAGCAGCCCCTTGAGCAGGCTGGCCTGGCCCGGAAGCGGCGGCAGCCCGTTCACCAGTCCATCAGTCGGCAGATTTGGCAGAACGGCGCGTAGCGGCTTGGTGTCCAGGGTGATCCGCACTGCTTCTGCAGCGACCGCACCCGATTTGCCGTCCTTGGTGATCTCGGGCTTGGGCACCTCGATGGCCACACCGAGGGTCTTGAGCAGGTCGGCAGCCGACGCCGGTATGCCCGGGAGCGGGGTGACCTTGCCGGTCGCACTGAACCCCTCGGGGCCGTACGAGAACTTCTGGCCTGCGACGGTCATCCCTCCGATGTCCACCGTCTGCGCCGTCGTCCCGCCGGCCTCGAGGTTGCTGGTCGCCTTGGTGACGACGTTGACACCGGTCAGCTTGATCAATCCGCCGAGAAGTCGAAGCTCACCGATACGGCTCGTCGCTGTGGCAACCACTGTGTCGCCGTCGTAGTCGGTGCTGGAGACGCTGGTCATTCCGTCATAGTCAATGAGCAGGCTCAACGATCCCAACGGGCCCGCCGCCGGCTGCGGCGTCGCGCCGAAGAGTTTGCCCAACCCATCCAGGGGATTGGCCGGGGCCGCCTTGCCGCCTCCAGCGTCGCCATCCGAGACGTCGGACGAGGTGTAGCTGACCCGCGCGGTGGTTCGCTTTTCACCGGCTTCGACCCGACCGATCATCCCGGGGAAGAACTCCTGGACCTGCTGGGGTGTGTCACCCGGGAAGCCGGCGTTCGCCTGGACCGGGTAACCGTTCTCGGTCAGCGCTGCCGGGAGGCCAAGCTGCTCGCCGAATGTCTTCAAACCCTCGCCGACGGCGGCGCCCGGCCACATCGCCGAAGCGCGTGCTGTCGTCGCAGGTCCGGAGCCGCCGAGGACCCGAGTGTAGGAAAAGTCCATCTCGGCCTGCGGCTCGGTCGGAATCGGAATGACCGGCTCGAAGATCTCCAGCTTGAGCGGAGTGGCCGTAGCCATCGTGCTGAAACCGCCGTAGGCGACGGCCTGTGCGGGCGAAACTCCGGCAGCCGTTCCGCTGGCGAGCAGCCCGAACGCCAGGAGGCTCGCGAGGGCGCGCTTGGTGCGCCTGTTGACCGAGCGGGCGCGGGCGACGACCGTTCTGTCGTAAAGCGTCTTGTCGTTCTCATGTCGGGTCATGCGACACCTCCCAGAATGACGTCGGCCATGATGTCGCTGATTTCTTCAGGTTCTCCGGTGGCCACGATCCGACCTCCGGACATCACTGCTGCGTAGTCCGAGATCTTCAACGCCGTACGCGCGAACTGCTCGACCACGAGGATCGAGACGCCGGACTGCGCAATCTGTGCCACCGTCTTGTAGAGCTCATCGACGATCAGCGGAGCCAGGCCCATCGAGAGCTCGTCGAGAAGCAGCAAGGCCGGATCTGAGCTCAGCGCGCGTGCCATCGCCAACATCTGCTGCTCGCCACCGGACAACGTTCCCGCAAGCTGGTAGCGGCGTTCGTGCAAGCGGGGGAAGTAGGCGTACGCGGTGTCGTAGACCTTGTCCGCGCTCACTCCCGCATAGGACATCAGCAGGAGGTTCTCCTCGACCGTGAGGTTGGGAAAGACGCTGCGCCCCTCGGGAACTGTGGTCAGACCCAGGCGGGACAGGTCGTCAGGCTTGGCGCCACTGACGTGAACTCCGCCCAGATGGACATCGCCCGAGGTCTGTTGCATCTGACCGGAGATGACCTTCAACAGCGTGGACTTTCCAGCGCCGTTCGGGCCGAGAAGCGCCACCACCGCGCCTCGCGGAACGGACAGGTTGACGCCACGCAGGACCTCGATGCGTCCGTATGCCGCATGTAGGTCGAGGACCTCCAGGATGGGAACGCTCACAGTGCCACCTGCCTTGAAAGGGCACGGTAGGCAGACGCCACTGTGATGGTCTGATCGTTCACTCGCTGACGCTCGCTCACAGTGCCACCTGCCTGAAAGGGACACGGCAGGCAGACGCCACTGTGATGGTCTGATCGTTCACTCGCTGACGCTCGCTCACAGTGCCACCTCGCTGGTCTCGGAGAGCACTCGCGTCTCGTTCTCGGGCTCGCCACTTTCGTCGCTGTAGCCGAGATAGGCCTTCTGGACTGCGGGACTCTTGCGAATCTGCTCGGGCGACCCGTCAGCGATGATCGAGCCGAAGTCGAGCACATGGATCTGCTGGCAGACACGCATCACGAGGTCCATGTCGTGCTCGACCATGAGCACCGTACGACCCTCGTCGGCCAGCTCGAGCAGGAGCGCGCCGAAGGCTTCTGTCTCGGCTTCGTCCAGACCAGACGACGGCTCGTCAAGGAGAAGCAGCCGCGGATTGCACGCGAGCGCGCGGGCGACTTCGAGGAGGCGAGCCGTACCGGTCGGCACCGAATCCGCGCGTTCGTCGGCGTAGTCGAGTATGCCCACCCGCTCGAGCAAGTCCTCGATCTCGGCGTCGGCGGATCCGTCGGCCGCTCGCAGCAGTCCGCGAAATCCGTCGTGGATGTCGAGTGCAACGCGAACGTTCTCCGCCACGGTCAGCGAGCCAAAGGCCTCCAACCGCTGGAACGTGCGGCCCATCCCGTGTCGCGAACGGCGGTGCACCGGCATCTTGGTGACATCCTTGCCGTCCAGGAGCACTCGTCCCGAGGTCGGCGTCTGAAGCCCGGTGATCACGTTGAAGCAGGTGGTCTTGCCGGCACCGTTCGGCCCGATCAGACCAGTGACCGTGCCGGCTTCGACCTGGAAGCTCGCATGGTTGACCGCGGTGACACCGCCGAACTGAACGACGACGTCGTCAACGTGTAGCAACGGCATCGTGATCCACCTCCTCCCGGTTCACGGGGATTTCCTCGGTCAGGTCGTCATCGTCATCGTCATCGTCATCGAGCCGTCGGTCGGACAGCCTCAGGGCGAGAGCCGGGAACCGCGCGGCGAGCACTGGAAGGATCCGATTGCGGAACACGCCGGGAATCTGGAACAGCTTGTTTGCTAGTCCGTTCGGGTCCCGAGCAAGGAAGACCGCGCCGACGCCGAGCAACAGGAAAAGCAGCCCCGCAATCGACGGGCTGTCTGACTGCGCCACCGGCAGGTACATCAGGAAGATGCCGCCGAGTGCCGCACCGGTGACCGAGGTGACACCCCATACGACTGCCATCAGCAGGAGCAACAGGCTCGCGAAGAACTGGAAATCGAATGCCACGATGGTGCCTCGCAGTCCGGCGAAGAGCGCACCGGCAAGGCCGGCGATCCCGGCAGATGCAGCGAAGAGCCCCACGCGGAGCCAGCGCATGTCGATGCCGAGGGTGCCTGCAGCCGCCGGACTGTCTCGCACGGCGATCAGGATGCGACCGAGACGACCACGGCGTACGGCGAGCACAACAATCGCAATGAGGACGAAGAACGCGGTCATCATGACGGCGTACGGCCCGGTCCCGTCGATCTTCACGCCAAGGACGGAGAGCCGTTCGGCCTCCAGCGGGTTGTTGAACTCAAAGGCGAGCGGGGACTGGAAGAGGAGCTTGTCCATGAGCTGCGCAAACGCGAGCGTCGCCAATGCGAGGTAGAGCCCCGTCAGCCGTAGCACCGGTATTGCCACCAGAGCACCGACTGCGGCCGCGGCAAGCACCGCGATCAGGAGCCCGAACAGATTGGGCTGATCAATCTTGGCGTACGCGACAGCGCCGACCCCGGCAAAGGTGAACTGCGCCAGTGAGACGTATCCGCCGTAGCCGGTCAGCAGGACCAGCGAGAGCATCACAATCGCGTAGGTTGCGGCGGTGCCCACCAGCAGAAGCTTGGAGTCGGGCATGGCGATGGACAGGACCAGGACGACGAAGACGAGCACGGCACCCCAGCCTGCAGCCCTGCCCAGCGTCGGGACCGGTGCGGCGACCATTCCCTTGACCTGGCCGATCCGCAATGGCGCCTGGGGCAGCAGCACCAGGATCGCGAACAGGAACAGTGTCGGAATGACCGCCGGCAAACCCGGAACCTTGTCACTGAAGGGGATGTTCTGCAGGTAGCCGACAACATACGACTGCCCTATGCCAAGGGCCATTGCGCCGACATAGGTCATCGGCAAGTTGGTGAGCTTTCCGAGCATGGCCGCGGCGTATGCCGAGATCACCAGCAGGGTCAGGTCGTAGTACTGCAGACCGATGACCGGCGCGAGCAGGATGCCGGCGAGTGCTGCCAACGAGCTGCCGATCGCCCAAGCGAGTGCGGCCACTACCTGGGGCCGGCCGCCGTAGAGCTCCAGCAGCTCTGGGTTGTCGACCGAAGCACGCATGGCTGTACCGATCCGGGTGCGCGCGAGCAGGACGTACAAGCTCATCGCCACGACCACGGAAAGGATCACCGTGACGACCTGATGCCAGGTGACGACAACTGAACCGACCGTGATCAGGTGGCCCTTGAAGAACTGCGGAAGCGTGCGCGCCTCCGGCGGCCAGATCTGAGTGGCAACGCCGATCAACCCGACCAGGAGTCCAACCGTCACGACCAACGACACGCTGACCGGAGCCGAGCCGAGACCGCGGGCAAGCACCCGCTGGACGAAGACTCCAAACAGCGGAGCAGCGACGAAGAGCACGAGAATGAGCGAGAGCCAGACCGGAATGTCCTGCCGGATCGAGAAGTCCCAGTAGACGAACGCGAAGAGCATGCCGACAGCGCCGTGAGCGATGTTGAACACCCGGGTGGTGCTGTAGGTCAGCACAAGTCCGCTGGCGGCAATCGCGTACGCAGCTCCCGTGAAGATGCCGATGATCGTGTAGGAGATGAACGCGCTCACAGGGTCACCGGGCCTTGCCGGCGCCGCGGCACACGTAGGAGGTGCCCTTCAGCGGTACCCATTTGCCGCTGCGCAGCTGCAAGAAGCGAACGCAGGACGGCGAATGCTTGCCGCCGACGTCCATCGGGCTGTGCGCTCCCCCGGCAGTCCAGTTGCGGATGCCCTTCACCTTGGCCACCAACGCGGCCTGGGTGAGGTTGCCGCCGAGCTTGATCGACTCCTCCACGAAGAGCTTGGCCGACGACCAAGCAAATAGTCCGAAGAATGTTGGAGCGGCACCCGGCGCGACCTGCTGGAGCCACTTCTTGTAGAGGTTGAGCTCTGCCTGTGACTCCTCGAACGGAGTGAAGTTGGTGAAGGTGATGGCTCCCTCGACCGCTGACCCACCACTCTTGATGAATCCGGCGTCATAGACAGTCGGATCGAAGAACATCACGTCTGGCTTGAAGCTCGCTGACTGCATCGCCTGCGCCAGCCGCACTCCTTGCTGGTAGCCACCGATGAACTGCACCCAGCGGACACCCTTGCTCTTCATCTGCTGCACGTAGGGGCCGTAGTTGAACTCTGCGACATCGATACCCGCGCTGTAGACGAACTTCATTCCACGCTGGGTCTCGACGTTCTGCTGGGTGGCAGCATTCTCAGCAGATGCCCCCGCGTTGAGATAGAGGAAGGCGGCATTCTGGCTAGCCGCCTTGTAGTGGGTGACGAAGAAGTCGGGGATCGCGTTGCTGAACTCCCGTGCACCTGTTGCCTGAGCACCAAAGCAGGTGCTGCACGCGTTGCGGGTTGCCGTCACCGCCGCCGTGCGGATGTCTGGAAGTCCGCAGCCCTGCGCGGTTGCGGCTCCTCCGGAGTCGAATGCCGACATGGAGCCGACTGCTGCGAAAACTGACTCGCAGAGTTTTGCGTAAGCCTGCTGGTCGGCACCCGCATCGGTGCGGGAGTCGAGTGTGGTCAGGGCGAGCTTTCGGCCGCAGATGCTCGAGGTTGCATTGAAGTAGGCGAGGTAGGCCTTGGTGCCCTGCTGCGCAGCCGTGAACAGGCCCGGAACCGGTCCGCTGATGTCCGAGGCATTTCCGAGCTGGATCGTCTTGTCGGTGATGCCCTTCTGGTTCTTGAATCCGTCACAGGAGGCGGCCTTCACACCCGGGACCGAACCGCTGCCGCCACCGCTACCGCCGCCCGCTGCCGTACCGGCGTCAATTGCGCCGGGGTCAGTTCCCGCTGGGATGTCTCCGTTGCCGGAGATGTCTCCGCCGGCGACGCCACCAGCCCCGCCGCTTTGTCCGTTCACGGACCGCACGTACTCGGGGTCGAGCTGAGATCCGCCGCATGCGGCAGGGATCACGAGCGCTGACGCCACAACGATGATGCCTGCGCCTCGCCGAAGTCGGCTTCGGTTCGCAGTCGGGCCTGGGGAGTTTGAACGCAGTCGTCGCAAGACAGAAGCCTTAGCTGTGATCGGGAGCAGGCCGGGAGTGTGACCTAGCACACGATCACTAACGTCGGCGAACCGCAAAGGCTATGGGTCGGCGCAGAAAAATTGCCGAGAATCCGACCTTATAAAGAGGAGAGCCGCTTGACTGTCGCCTCGTACTCGCTGATCAGGTCAGCCATCACCTCGGCCACCGGGCGCACAGAGTTCATCGAGCCGACGATCTGACCCACAGGCATCGCGACCGCGTCCGGGTCGCCCGCTCGGTTCAACCGGTTGTGCGCGTCGGACACCAGGAGATTCTGCAGTGGCATCGGCAGCGGCGAAGGCGCGTCGACCGCATCCCATGCCTCGGTCCACTTGGTCTTGAGCAGGCGCGCCGGCTTGCCGGTGTAGATGCGCGAGCGGACCGTGTCGGAGCTCGATGCTCGCAGGAACGCCTCGGTCATGCCGGCATTGGTGTTGAGGTTCTGATATTCCTCGGTCGTCAGCCACACCGAGCCGGTCCACACGCCCTGGGCGCCCAGCGCGAGCGAGGCCGCGACCTGGCGTCCGCGGCCGATTCCGCCGGCGCCGAGCACCGCCACATCTGGGCCGACCGCGTCCACGATCTCCGGGGTCAGCACCATGCTGGCGATCTCACCGGTGTGTCCGCCGGCTTCATAGCCCTGGGCGATGATGATGTCGACGCCGTTGGCTACGTGCGAGAGCGCGTGCTTGGCCGCGCCCGCGAGCGCGGCGACCTGTACGCCGGCAGCGTGCGCCTGGTCGATGACGTCCTTGGGCGGTGAGCCCAGAGCGTTCGCGATCAGCACAGGTCGGTGGTTGAGTGCGATGTCGACGTGCGAGCGGGCGACTGAGTGCAGCCAACCGAGCACGCCGTCGCGACCTTCGCCCTCCGGCAACGGAGGCACGCCGAGCTGTTGCAGCGTGCGCTCGACGAAGGTGATGTGATCCGGCGGGATCATGGCCTGAAGATCGATGGCCTTGCCTTCGGTCGGCATCTTCATCGGCATCACGACGTCGACGCCATAGGGCTTGCCGTCAGTGTTGTTGTCGAGCCAGTCGAGGGTTTGGTCGAGCTCAGCAGGATCGTTGAACCGGACAGCACCCAGTACACCGAGGCCACCAGCGCGTGAGACAGCCGCCGCGACATGCTCGGACGGGGTGAAGGCAAAGATCGGGTACTGGATCCCGAAACGTTCGCAAAGCTCTGTGTGCATCAGGCGCTCGCCTCTTCAGCGTTGCGCGCTTCGAGCAGAAGCTCCTTGGCGCGGGGGTACTGCGCCTTCCCGGTGGCGTTGCGCGGGATCTCAGGAACGAGTGACATCGTCCGCGGAAGCTTGTATCCGGACAGGAACTCGCGCAGATAGTCGCGCAGCTCCTTGAGCTCCAGGGTCTCGCCCTCGCGCGGCTGGATCAACGCTGCAACAGCTTGGCCGAACTTCTCATCGGGGATGCCGACGACCAGGACGTCGTAGACGGCCGGGTGACGCTTGATCGCCATCTCGACCTCTTCGGGATAAACCTTCTCACCCCCGGTGTTCACGCAGTTTGAGCCGCGGCCGAGCAGGGTGACTCTGCCCTCTTCCTCGATCCGGGCGAAGTCGCCGGGAACCGAGATCCGCATTCCGTCAACGACCAAGAAGGTCTCCGCGGACTTCGCCTCGTCCTTGTAATAGCCGAGCGGAACCGACCCGCCCCGACCGAGGCGTCCGATCTTGCCGACGCTGGTCGCCATGTCGAGCACCTTGTTGTTCTCATCGAGGACCACGCTGCTCGGACCAAGACCAACTACCGGGCCGTCACTCGAGATGTGTGTCTTGTCCTGCATTCCCATGCCCTGGAATCCGGTCTCGCTGGCGCCGACGGAATCGGTGTAGACGGGGTTCGGGAGTGCCTCGATCCAACGCTCCTTGACCTCCGGGGAGAAGATCGCCGCGCTGCTCGAGACCGCGAACAGGCTCGCACCGGAGTACGGCGAATCAGTGGCAGCCTTGCGCTCGAACTCCTCGATCAGCGGTCGCGCCATGGCGTCGCCGGTCATGAAGATCAGCATCACACCGTTCTCGTCGATGATTTCCCAGGTGCGCTGGGCATCGAACCTCGGCTCCAGGATGGTCAGGTGACCTGCAAACAGGTGCATCAGCAAGCCGGCCTGGGCGCCGCCATGCATGAGTGGGCTGAGCGGGAAGGTGACCATCCGGCCGGGCTCCGCCGCCTGCTTGGACTGGTCGTACTCCTCCAGCTTCTCGCCGGTGTAGAAGTCGATGCCGCCACCCAGGGTTCGCCAGAAGTCCTCGTGGCGCCACATGACGCCCTTGGGGAATCCGGTGGTGCCGCCGGTGTAGATGATGTGCAGGTCGTCGGCGCTCCGCTCGGCGAAGTCACGCTCAGCCGACTGGTCGGCGAGCGCGTCGGCAAGCAGGACTCCACCGAAGGCAGTGATGTCTGACTGGTCGTCGGGCTCGATCACATCGGGGATGACGACGACGGTCTGCAGCTTGGGGTGGTTCGGCTGAGTCTTGGCCACCAACGGCGCATATGTGCGCTCAACCACGAGAGCCACCACGTCGGCGTTCTCGAACAGGTAGTTGAGCTCGCCCTCGACATAGCGGTAGTTGACGTTGATGTTGACAGCACGGATCTTGACGATCGCGAGAATTGCGACGACGTGCTCAATGCTGTTCTTCGCGTAGACCGCGACGTGGTCGCCGGGCTTGACGCCTTGGGACTGCAGGTAGTGCGCCAGCTTGTTGGACTCGACTTCGAGCTCGGCGTACGTGACGGTCCGCTCACCCACCAAAAGGGCCGGATTGTCGGGAGCTGCGTCGACAGCGTGCTCAAAAAGGTCAGCGATGTTCAGTGCCATGCGCCCAAGACTAGAACACGTTCTCGTTTTTGACTACGCTGCCTCCCATGCCAGAAACAGCAGATACCTCCCCAGACTGTCTCGTCGAGCAGGACGGTCACAAGCTCATCGTGACGATGAACCGACCCGAGCGCCGCAATGCGCTCTCGTCCTCAATGATGCGGATCATGGAGGAGGCGTGGGACCGGGTGAACTCCGATCCTGAGATCCGCGTCTGCATCCTGACCGGCGCCGGTGGCTACTTCTGCGCGGGCATGGACCTCAGCACTGCGAACGAGAAGCCGCCGGGCGACACCTTCGAGTCGGGCGATTTCGACCCGACAATCCTCAAGGGCTTGCTCAAAGGCTTCCGACTCACCAAGCCGTTGATCGCAGCCGTCGAGGGTCCGGCGATCGCCGGTGGCACCGAGATCCTGCAGGGCACCGACATCCGAGTCGCCGGCGAGTCCGCAAAGTTTGGTGTCGCCGAGGCCCGCTGGAGCCTCTACCCGCTGGGTGGTTCGGCCGTACGCCTGCCCCGCCAGATCCCCTACACCGTCGCCGCCGAGTTGCTGCTGACCGGCCGACTGGTGCTCGCCCCCGAGGCGAAGGAACTCGGTCTGATCGGTCACGTCGTACCGGACGGCACTGCCCTTGCCAAAGCGCACGAGCTCGCGGACATGATCGCCGCCAACGGGCCGCTCGCCGTTCAGGCCATCCTCAAGACGATGCGGGACTCCGAGGGCAAGCACGAGGACGACTGCTGGGCCGACGACGCCTTGGTCGGCGCGGCGGTCTTCAAGTCCGAGGACGCCAAGGAGGGACCCCGGGCGTTCCTCGAAAAGCGCGCCGCACAGTTCCAAGGCAAGTAAGCCATTCGACGGAGCCATCGCCGGTTGAGTAGGGCGAGGAACGAGCCCGTATCGAAACCCCGCAACACGAACTCACCAGGTTTCGATACGTCGGCCGCGGGCGGCCTCCTACTCAACCAACAAGCCTGGCTCGGCCCGAGGCGCCACTCGCCGGTGAGTAGGGCGAGGAACGAGCCCGTATCGAAACCTCGCAACACGAACTCACCAGGTTTCGATACGTCGGCCGCGGGCGGCCTCCTACTCAACCAACAAGCCTGGCTCGGCGGTTGAGTAGGGCGAGGAACGAGCCCTATCGAAACCTCGCAACACGAACTCACCAGGTTTCGATACGTCGGCCGCGGGCGGCCTCCCTCACCAACGCTGGCTCGGCCTCCTACTCAACCAGCGAGACAGTTGTCAGCCGATGCTGCGGTCGCCGGTCCAGAAGCGCGCGCGAAGGGCCTTCTTGTCAGGCTTGCCCAGAGCCGTCAACGGGAGCGAGTCGGCAATGATGACGTCCTTGGGTGACTGAACGGCACCCTTGCGGTCCTTGACCAAGGCCTTGATCTCCGCCGTCAGCGCAGCCACGGCGTCGGCGCTGGTGTCAGCGTCAGGACGCAGCACCACGACGGCCGTGACCGCTTCACCGAACTTCTCGTGCGGGGTGCCGATCACACCGACCTGCGCGACGGACGGGTGCTCGCCGATGACGTCCTCGACCTCTCGCGGGAACACGTTGAAGCCACCCGTGACGATCATGTCCTTGACGCGGTCGACGATGTACCAGAAGCCGTCCTCGTCCTCTCGCGCTATGTCACCGGTGTGCAGCCAGCCGCCATGGAACGCTTCGGCGGTCTCCTCCGGCTTGTTCCAGTAGCCCGCTGCCAACACAGGTCCAGCAACGCAGATCTCGCCCGGCTCACCCTGGGCGACCGGCTTTCCGTCCTCGCCGAGCAAAGCCGTCCGCAGGAACGCGCTGGGGCGGCCGCAGCTGGCCAGCCGCTCGGGCGTGTGGTCACCCTTCGCGAGGTAGGAGATGACCATCGGCGCCTCGGACTGGCCGAAGTACTGCGCGAAGATCGGGCCGAATCGCTCGATCGCCTCGGCAAGGCGGGTCGGGTTGATGGCCGATGCGCCGTAGTAGATCGTCTCGAGGCTCGACAGGTCGCGGGTGTGCGAGTCGGGGTGGTCCATCAACGCGTAGAGCATGCTCGGCACGAGCATCGTGGCGGTGATCTTCTGCTCCTCGATCGTCTTGAGGACATTGGCCGGATCGAAGCCGGGCAACACGACGAGGCGACCGCCCTTGGCCACCGTCGGCGCGAAGAACGCGGCACCGGCGTGCGACAGCGGCGTGCACATCAGGAAGGTCGGCGCCTCGGGCCATTCCCACTCGGCAAGTTGGATCTGCGTCATCGCAGCGATGCTCGACGCCGTCCCGATGACTCCCTTGGGCTTGCCGGTCGTGCCGCCGGTGTAGGTGACGCCGACGATGTGATCGGGGGCAAGGTCCTTCGCAACCAGCGGCTGGGCGTCGTAGGTCGCGGCCTTCGCGGCGAGGTCGTCGATCGTGATGATCGTCTTGAGTCCGGGCACCTTCTCGCGCAGCCCTTCGGCTCGCTCCAGGAACGCCGGGATGTTGTCGACGATGAGTGCCGTGGCGCCGGCGTCCTCGAGCACGTACGCGTGGTCGTCCAGCGATCCGAGCGGGTGGAGCGCCGTGCGCCGGTAGCCCTGCGTCTGCCCCGCGCCGATGATGAACAGCACCTCGGGGCGGTTCGCCGCGAGCAGGCCGACCGCTGTCCCGGTGCCGGCACCGAGATCCTCAAGGGCTCGGACGTAACAGCTCATCTGGTCAGACATCTCCTGACCGGTGATGCTGCGGTCGCCCAGCTGGAGCACTGCTGCGTTGCGATGCCGCTTGAGCGAGTGGAGCAGCATCTGCCCTGAGTGAGGTCCGCGGTAGATGTCGCCGTCAAGTGTCTGAGCCATGGCAAGAGACTAGAACACAGATAGAACGTGTTCCAGTTTTTGCCCTAACATGACCCGCATGGCATATGACGTGGTCGTTGTCGGATCGGGTGGAGGCGCGCTCATTGGCGCCTATCTGGCGCAGAAGGCCGGACTGAAGACCGTCGTCCTGGAACGGACCGGCCTGGTCGGCGGAACGTCGGCCTACTCCGGCGGTGCCTGCTGGCTCCCGGGATCCGACGTGCAGCAGCGCGCCGGGATCAGCGACTCGACCGAGGGCGCCCGCTCCTACCTCGAGGCGCTCCTTCCCATGCCGTTGTCGGCCAATATCGAGGTGTTCCTCGCCGAGTCACCCAAGCTGGTCGCCGAGCTTGAGGCCGACGATGCCTTCGACTTCGAGTGGCTGCCCTTTCCCGAGTACTTCAACGCGCCCGGCCGCGTCCCCATGGGCCGATCCATCCAGCCACTCAACATCCGTCGCGAGGATCTTCCCGCCGAGGTCGCGGCACTCGTACGCCCCCCGGTCGAGCGGGACCGCGCGGGTGAGGGTGGGCGCAACACACTCAGCGGCGGCCAAGCTCTCATCGCCCGCACGCTGATGGCGTTCGTACGTGACGGCGGCACGGTGCTCACCAACCACCACGTCACCGACTACGTCGTCGAGGACGGCCGCGTCGTCGGCGTCTCGACAATCAGCGGTGAAACCATCCGGGCGAAGCGAGGTGTGATCGTCGCGGCCGGAGGGTTCGAGGGCAGCGCGGCGCTGCGTACCGAGCACGGCGTACCCGGGGCTGCCGAGTGGACCATGGCGCCGAACGGGACGAATGCCGGTGAGCTCATCGAGGCCGGCCAGGCCATCGGAGCGCGTGTCGACCACATGGATCAGGGCTGGTTCTGTCCGGGCCTCGAGCAACCCGAAGGTGGCGGATCGTTCACCCTCGGGTTCCGCGGCGGCGTCATGGTCGACGCCAACGGGCGCCGCTACGCCAACGAATGCCTCCCGTACGACCAGTTCGGCATCCAGATGGCCGAATCGGCCGATCGCCTCCCGTCCCACTTCGTTTTCGACAGCCGCGAAGGTGGACGCCTGCCGGCCATCGCCATGCCCGAAGGAGATCCCGCCGCCCACCTCGCTGCCGGAACCTGGGTCCAGGCCGACACACTCGACGAGCTCGCCGTCACGCTCGGTCTCACCGAGCTCGCTGACACCGTCAAGCGCTTCAACTCGTTCGCCGAGAGCGGGGTCGACGAGGACTTCGGTCGCGGCGACGACGAGTACGACACGTTCTTTGCCGGAGGCGCTGGCCCCAACCAGGCACTCACCCCGGTCGACACGCCGCCCTTCTTCGCGGCCCGCTTCGTGCTGTCCGACCTCGGGACCAAAGGTGGGCTGGTCACCGACGAGCACGGACGAGTCGTACGAGACGGCGGGGAACCCATCGCCGGCCTGTATGCAACAAGCAACAGCGCGGCATCGATCTTCGGACCGGTCTATCCCGGCCCGGGGGCACCACTCGGCAAGGCGCTGGTCTTCGCATCTCGCGCGGTCCAGCACATCACCGCGGAGGAGATCTCATGAGCGAGCGAACAGTTGGCATGACGAAGAGTGCATCACTGTTCAGGGTGACGATCGCGTACGTCATTGCCTTTGCCGCGGCCGGCGCGTGGCTCGGCTGGGGTCCCAGCACGGACCGGCTCTGGCTCGACACCCTGATTGCCGATCTCATCGCGACCGTGGTGATCTTCGGGTTCAGCCGCGTCTACCGGAACTCCAGCTTCTACGACGCCTACTGGAGCGTCATCCCGCCGGCGATCTTCATCTACTGGTGGATCGAGACCGAGGCCGAGGGCGCGCGCCTTTGGCTCGTGCTCGCGGTCATCATGGTCTGGGCCATCCGGCTCACCGGAAACTGGATCTTCAACTGGCCGGGAATGCACCACGAGGACTGGCGCTACCCGATGCTCAAGGAGCAGTCCGGGAAGGCCGAGTCAGCCGTGGACCTGATGGGCATCCACGTCTTTCCGACACTGATCGTGTTCCTGGCGATGACTCCTACGTACGTCGTCGTCACCAGCACTGACCGCGACGTGAACTGGATCGACATCGTCGCCCTCCTGGTCGGGCTCGGAGCTGTCGCGATCGAGTTCATCGCCGACCTCCAGCTCCACCGGTTCGTCCAGCACCGCACCCCGGGCCAGGTCATGGACAGTGGATTGTGGTCGTGGTCGCGTCATCCCAACTACTTCGGCGAGGTCACCTTCTGGGTCTCCCTCGCACTGTTCGGCCTGGCCGCATCGCCTGACGACGCCTGGTGGATCTTCGCGGGCGCCGTGGCCATGCTCGCGATGTTCATGTTCGCCAGCATCCCGATGATGGAGAAGCGCAGCCTCGAACGGCGGCCCGACTATCAGGACGTGATCGACCGCGTCTCGGTCTTCCTGCCCCGCCCACCCAAGGCCAGGGCCAAGGCTTGACCGTGCCACGAGTCGTCGTGGCCGGACTGGGTGACAGCGGCCTTCTGACGGCAATCAACCTGGCTCGCGATGTCGACGTGGTCGGCATCGCGACCAAGCCCGGCATGGTCAGCAGCCAGGAGCTTGGGATGCGTCTGGCCAGACCCGACGACTGGATGAAGCAGTACCGGTTCCCGTTCGAGAGCTTCCGCAAGCTCGACCGGGCTCGTATCGTCCATGGCGCCGTCACCGGAGTCGATCTGGACAGGCGCACCGTGTCCTACAAGGAGGTTGACGGCAGCACCGGCGAAGAACCGTACGACGTGCTCGTGATCGCGACCGGTGTCACCAACGGCTTCTGGCGACGCCCAGATGTGCAGACTCGCGATGAAGTCGACGAACTGCTCCGCACCGCGCACCAGACTCTCGCCGATGCGAAGTCGATCGCGATCATCGGCGGTGGCGCTGCTGCCGTCGCCAGCGCAGCCAACCTCGCGTTGGCCTGGCCGGAGAAGTCAGTCGAGCTGTTCCATCCCGGCGAGCATGCCCTCACACACCATCACCGCAAGACCTGGAGGTCTGTCCGCAAGCTGTTGCTCGATCGAGGAGTCGGCCTCCGTCCCGGCCACCGTGCGGTGATACCCGCGGGATTCGATCTCGACGAGATCACGCACCAGCCGATCGAGTGGAGCACCGGTCAGGCTCCGACGTCGGCCGAAGCGGTGCTCTGGGCGATCGGCCGCGTACGACCCAACTCCGACTGGCTCCCCCCGGGTCTGCTCGACGACGAAGGCTTCGTTCGAGTCAATCCCGACCTGCAGCTCCCCGGGCACCCCGGGGTCTTTGCCATCGGCGACATTGCCGCGACAGACCCACTCCGTACGTCGGCGCGCAACCGGGCCGACAAGATCCTCGTCCGCAACATCCGCGCGCACCTCAAGGGGCGCCCGCTGACCGCGTACGAGCCACCTCGCCTCCGCTGGGGCTCGGTCATCGGCACCCAGCCGAACGGGCTGACCGTCTACGCGCCCAACGGCAGAGGCTTTCGCTTCCCCACCTGGGCCAACAACGTCCTGCTCCAACCGCTCATCGTCAAGCGCGGTATCTACCGCGGCCTCAGAACCCCACCCATCAAGGAGAAGTCATGATCACCTCGGACGCCATCATCTGGAATGCCCCCAACGACCCTCACCCTGCTCGCGAAGCGTCGCAACGGTCGTACTCCGCCGTCGCCAAGGGCGATCTGGCCGAATGGTTGACGGTGTACGACGAGACCGCCGTGCTGGAAGATCCGGTCGGCCCGTCGATGTTCGACGCCGAAGGCACCGGCCACCGCGGCCATGCCGGAATCTCGGCGTTCTGGGAGCTCGCGATTGCACCGATCGACACGTTCGTCTTCACGATCAACGACTCGTTCGCCAATCCCGGCAGCAACACCTGCGCCAATGTCGGCAGCGTGAAGACCTCGTTCGCTGATGGCTCGCACACGACTACCGAACTGGTCATGGTCTACGTCGTCAACGATGCCGGTCGGGTCATCTCGATGAAGGCTTTCTGGGAGCCCGACCGCACGATGGCAAGCTTCACGTCGGCCTGACCAGCTGAGGCGCGAGGGGTCGCGCCACGGCATCTTTCTGCGGTCCTCATGGGCGCCGGGCGACCTGAAGCGGAACCATTGCTGCTCCAACCTGAGCAAAAAAGTTTTTGCGTTTCAGGAAACTCTCAGGTTTTCACGGGCTACGTTTCCTCTACACCGCGGCCTGCCGGCTCTCAGCTCGAACCAGGAGAACGCCCATGAACCCGTTCAACCATCGAGTGAGCGTGCGCTCGAATCTGGGAGTGCTCCTGTGATCCGCGCACTCGTCAACACCTCCATCCGACTTCGGGGTCTGGTCATCGGCCTCGCAGCAGCGATCATGGTCGCGGGAATCGCGCTGCTGCCCAACACACCCGTCGACGTGTTGCCGGAGTTCACTCCGCCGTACGTGGAGATCCAGACCGAGTCGCTCGGCCTCTCCGCCGCCGAGGTCGAGCAGTTCCTCACCGTGCCACTCGAGGCCGACCTGTTGAACGGCGTCGAAGGCGTCGACGTCATCAGGTCCTCGTCGACGCCGGGCCTCTCGTCGATCGTGCTGGTCTTCGAACAGGGTTTTGACGTCTACAAGGGTCGTCAGCTCGTCCAGGAACGCCTGACCCAGCTGGGCGGCGCAGCCTTCCCGAATGTGTCCAAGCCGCCGGCCATGCTCCAGCCGCTGTCGTCTGCCAGCCGGGTGATGATGATCGGGCTGAAGTCCGACGAGCTGACGCCGATCCAGCAGTCAGTTCTGGCGCGATGGACGATTCGACCGCGCCTCATGGGTGTCCAGGGCGTCGCCAATGTCGCCGTCTGGGGTATGCGTGATCAGCAGATCCAGGTGCAGGTCGACCCGGAGAAGCTCCGCGATGAGGACGTCACCCTCAGTCAGATCATCCGGACCGCCGGAAATGCGCAGATCGCCTCCCCTGTCAGCTACCTGGAGGCCTCGGTGCCCGGCACCGGCGGCTTCATCGAGACCCCGTCACAGCGCCTGCCGATTCGCAACGTCTTCGACAACATCGCATCCCCCAAGGCGCTCGGCAAGGTCCCGGTTGAAGACACGAATGGCCGGGTACGCCTCACCGACGTTGCCAAGGTGGTCGAAGAACATCAGCCGCTGATCGGCGATGCCGTTGTCGACGACCGCGACGGGCTCATCCTGCTGGTCGAGAAGTTCCCCGGCGCCGATACGCAGGAGGTGACCGAACGCGTTCAGGCTGAGCTGGATGGCCTCGCGCCCGGGCTTCAAGGTATCGACATCGACACCTCAATCTTCCGCCCTGCTGACTATGTCGCGGCAGCCAAGGACAATCTCGGGGTCACTGGCGGCATCGCCCTGGCACTGTTGGTCCTTGCCCTGGTGGCCCTCGTTCGACGTTGGCGGCAGGTGCTCATCACCCTCGTCGTCATCCCGACCTCCTTGGTGTCCGCCGGCTTGGTACTTCACTTCACCGGCGGAACGTTCAACGCCATCTCGATCGCCGGGCTTGCGCTGGCTCTCACCGTGGTGATCGATGCGGCTGTCACGGGTGCTGATTCGCTCTCTCGATCGCCAAGTGTGTTTGAGGCGACGCGAGCACTCGGGCGACCGATGATGTATGCCTCCCTGATCGCGCTGCTGGCAGCCGTACCGTTGCTGGTGCTCGAGGGACGTCCAGGTGCGTTCATTGCCCCGCTTGCGTTGTCGTACGTCACTGCAGTCATTGCAGCCACCGTCTTGTCGTTGACACTGACACCCGCTCTTGGTTCGGCGCTCCCGGTCAAGCAGCAATCCAGCACTGGAACGAGTGCGCGATACCGCCGCCTCCTCGGCACAGTCGTCGGTACGCCGATGATTGGCGTGGCACTTGTGGGCAGCGTCGCCGTGCTGCTCATCGCACCGTGGCTGACACGTTCGGTCGTCCCCGACCTGAAGGACACCTCAGTTCTCGTACGGATAGACAGTCCAACCGGCACGTCCAACGTCAAGATGACCCAGATCGCCACCAAGCTCGGCGCAGAGCTGCGCAAGCTCGAGGGCGTCTCCAGCGTTGGCGCCACCGTGGGACGAGCCGTCACCGGTGACCGCCTCGTCGATGTGAACTCCGGCGAGATCGTGGTGACGATCGACGACACTGCCGACTACGACAAAACCCTCCAGGAGATCCGCCACACAAGCGATGACGTCGAAGGGGCCGCGGCCACTGTCTCGACCTATTTCGATGACCGAGTGAGCACCGTCGGCGCCCTGCTGAATGGCGAGAACTCCGTCACTGGCCAAGGACTCGACGTGTTCGTCGGCTCCGATCAGCCGCTCACGGTCAGGGTCTATGGCCAGGAGCCCAAGGAGCTGGAGAAGCAGGCCGCCCGGGTCATGCAGGTCGTCAGCAAGCTCGACGGCGTCCGCAACCCGGCGATCGAGAAGCCCGAGGAGCAACCGACTCTCGAGATCGAGGTTGACCTCGACAAGGCCCAGAAGTTCGGGATCAAGCCAGGCGACGTACGGCGTGCCGAGGCGATACTCCTGCAGGGAATTCTCGTGGGCAGCGTGTTCGACGACCAGAAGGTCTTCGACGTCATCGTGCAGGGAAATCCTGCCATCGCCACAGACCCCAAGGCCGTGCGGTCCCTGCTCATCGACCTGCCAGATGGCGGACACGTGCGACTCAATGAGATCGCCGACGTACGAGCCGGCAGCACGCCCACCGTCATCAAACGCGACGCCGTGTCACGCAAGCTCGACATCACACTCGGCGTCGACGGCCGCAGCGTCGAAGCCGTCGCTGACGAGCTGGAGAAGCGCCTTCAGCGACTCGACATGCCGTTGGAGTACCACGCCGACGTGCTCGATTTCACCGTGCCCGATGAAGTGAATCAAAAGCAGAGCATCGCATTCGCCATCGCGGCTGCCCTTGCAGCGCTGCTGCTGATGCAGGCATCGGTGCGCAGCTGGAGGCTCGCCATCCTCGCCTACTTGGCACTTCCGTCCGCGCTCCTCGGCGGGATCGTGGCCACGATCGCACTGGGCGACGGACTCAACATCGCCACCGGGGCAGGGCTGTTGAGCCTGTTCGCACTTGCCATGCGCAACACCTTGAGCACGTTCGACCACATCGCCCGAACGGACAACGAATCCACCGCCGCACAGCGCCGCGACGGCGTCCTGGACGCGGCGCGCGAACGGCTCCGACCAGTGGTCACGAGCAGCGTCTCCATCGCTGTCGTCATGCTTCCATTCGCCTTGGCCGGTTCCCGCGCCGGCTTGGAGATCCTGCAGCCGATGGCTGTCGTCGTGATCTGCGGCCTGGTGACGACCGTGGCGCACGCTCTCGTGGTCGTGCCGGCACTGAGCCTCGCGGTGCCTGCGTCCGGACAAAATGACGACGACAAGATCTTGCAGCCTCCAGCGGAATCTGAGTCAGAGGCGGGTTGGTCCCGATGAGCGCGCGCGTGGATCGACTGGTCGAGCGGCGAGCGGCCGCGGCACTCGTCACGGCGCTCGTGGCTCTGGCCCCCGCGGCTTGCAACCAGGCGGATGCCGTCTCCACAGAGCACTACCAGCCGTCCAAGGTCACCGCTGCCACGGACGGGGGGCATCCGGTGGTGACACTCACCGAGCTCGGCGCGCGCAGAATCGGACTGAAGACCGAAGCGGTCAAGAAGCGCGAGGGCGGAACGTCGATCCCCTACGCGTCACTTCTCTACGACGCAGACAACGGCCAGCCGTATGTCTTCGTCAACACCGAAAAGCTCAACTTTCATCGCACGGACGTGAAAGTTGAAAACATCGATGACGACACCGTCAACCTGTCTGCAGGGCCTCCGGTGGGCACCCGCGTCGTGACCGTGGGCCTGCCACAGGTGCATGGCGCCGAGCTCGAGTTCGGCGCGTACTGAGATGCGCTGGATCGTCGCACGCAGCCTGCACTTTCGCTGGCTCGTCATCTTCCTCGCCGGCACCTTCATGGCGTTCTCCCTCTCGGAGATACCCGAGTCGAAGGTCGACGTCTTTCCCGAGTTCGCTCCCCCTCAAGTGGAGATCCAGACGATCGCTCTGGGCAACTCCACGTCGGAGGTCGAGTCGTTGGTCACGGTACCCATCGAGGAGGCGCTCAACGGGATTCCCGGGCTGGAGGAGATGCGCTCGAAGTCGGTCGCCCAGCTGTCATCGATCCGGCTGATATTCAAGAAGGGGACCGACGAGGCCCGAGCACGTCAGCTCGTGCAGGAGCGGGTCGCCCAGGTCATCCCGAACATCCCCACCTGGGCCAGTCCGCCCTGGATGATGCCGGCACTGTCAGCCACCAGCCGCATCATGAAGATCGGACTCACGTCCGACGAGCTCGACCTCGTTGAGCTGTCGTCGATCTCGTACTGGAAGATTCGTCAGCACCTCCTGCGTGTTCCCGGCGTGGCAGGTGTCGACATCTATGGCGAGCGACTGAAGCAGCGCCACATCCAGGTCGACCCGGCGTTGCTGGCTGAGTACGACATCTCCATCGACGAGGTGATGGAGGCCGGCTCCGAGGCACTCGACTCCGGTGTCCTGCAGTACGCCAAGAGCTTCACCGTGGGTCAGGGCGGCTTCGTCGAGACGGCTCAGCAGCGCCTCAACGTCGAGAACGTCCAGCCGATCACCGGGCCCGCAGAGCTCGCGAAAGTTCCCGTCGCCAAGCGCGGCGACCGGGTGCTTCGCATGTCCGACATCGCCGACGTCAAACAGGACAGCCAGCAGCTCTGGGGCGATGCGGTCATCAACGATGGCGACGGGCTCATGCTCATCGTCCAGAAGTATCGCGGTGCCAACACCAAGGAAGTCACCGATGAGGTCGAAGAGACGATGCGCGAGATGGCGCCCGGCCTTCCGAACATCGAGTTCGACACGACGATCTTCCGCCCCGCCACGTTCATCTCCGACTCGATCGACAACCTGACCAAAGCCCTGTTCCTCGGCGTTCTGCTGGTCATCCTCATCATCTCGGCGTTCCTCTACACCGTTCGTACGGCATTCATCAGTCTCGTCTCCATACCGTTGTCGCTGCTCGCCGCGTACTTGGTGCTCGACCTGCGCGACGTGACCATCAACGTGATGGTCCTGGCCGGGTTGGTGGTCGCGATCGGGGTGGTCGTCGACGACGCCATCATCGACGTCGAGAACATCGTCAGAAGGTTGCGGCAGGCCCGCGCCACGGGCAGCGCGCAATCAACGATCCGGACCGTGCTCGACGCCTCCGTCGAGATTCGAAGCGCGATCACCTACGCAACCGTCATCAACGTCATCGCCGTCGTCCCGGTCCTCTTCCTGGAAGGACTCTCGGGCTCGTTCTTCCAGCCGTTGGTTCTTTCGTACGGCTTGGCCGTGTTCATCTCCATGCTCGTGGCAATGACCGTCACGCCGGCGATGTGCCTTGTGCTGCTGAGGAGCGGTTCCTTGCGCGAGCGCGAGGCTCCCCTGCTGCGCGGACTCAAGCGTTGGTACGGCGCAGTGCTCAAGCGGGTGGTGCGCACTCCGGCGCCGTCGATCGTCGGTGCGTTGGCCATCGCATTGGCTGGCGTGCTGATCTACCCCACCTTGGCCACTCAGCTTCTGCCGAACTTCAAGGAACGCGACTTCCTGATGCACTGGCTCACCGAGCCGTCCACGTCGATCGCGCAGGAGAAGCGCATCTCCGTTGACGCCTGCCAGGACCTTCGGGAGATCCCCGGCGTGCGCAACTGCGGCTCGCACATCGGCCAGGCTCTGCTGAGCGATGAGGTGTACGGCGCCTACTTCGGCGAGAACTGGATCAGCATCTCCGACGATGTCGACTACGACGAGACCGTCCAACGGGTGACAGATGTCGTCGACAGCTACCCGGGAATGCAGCGGGACGTGCAGACGTACCTGCGGGAGCGCGTCAAGGAGGTCTTGACGGGATCAAGCGGCGCCATCATCGTGCGCATCTACGGACCCGAGCCGCGCGAGCTCGCACGGCTGGCCGACGAGGCGGTCAAGACGATCGGCGACACACCTGACCTCACCGACACCCACGCGGCCCTGCAGAAGGAGCTGCCGCAGATCGAGATCGAGCTCGATCTCGCGAAAGCGCGTCAGCACGACCTCTCGCCGGGCGACATCCGACGCCAGTCGTCGGCCTACATTGCCGGCGAGGAAGTCGCTGACATCTTCACCAAGGGCCGTGCGTATGACGTCCTGGTCTGGTCCATCCCTGAGTCGCGCGACAGCGTCGATGACATCCGTGCGCTCCAGATCGATACTCCGGCCGGCATCAAGGTCCCCTTGGCCGACGTCGCGGACGTCCGATTCGCGTCGAGTCCAAACGCGATCCTGCGCGACAATCAATCCCGTCGCATCGACGTCGAGTCCAACATCACCGAGGACGGCGACCTTGGAGCGGCGGTCGAAGAGGTCGAGCGACGAGTCGCGGAGATGGATCTGCCGACCGGCTACAGCGTGAAGGTGCTCGGCGAGTCGTCTGAGTTGGACTCCGCACAGTCCACACTGGCGCCTGTTCGGCATCGCCGCCCTGCTCGCAATCTTCCTGCTGCTCCAGGCGGCATTCGGAAGTGCCCGACTCGCAGCGCTGGCCTTCCTGCTCCTTCCGGTCTCACTGGTTGGCGGGGTGCTCGCCGTGTGGATCGGCGGAGGCATCCTGTCGCTTGGCTCCCTCATCGGATTCCTGACGGTGTTCGGCATCGCCGCGCGCAACGGCATCTTGATGATCAGCCATTTCCAGCACCTGGAGCACGAAGAGGGCATGGAGTTCGGGCCCGAGCTCGTCTTGCGAGGTGCGTCCGAGAGGCTTGCACCGATCTTGATGACGGCGCTCGCCACCGGGCTTGCGATCGTCCCCTGGCAGCGGCAGGCAGCATCCCCGGTCACGAGATCGAGCACCCGATGGCTTTGGTCATCCTCGGTGGACTGGTCACCGCAACACTGCTCAACCTGCTGATCTTCCCGTCGCTGTACCTGAGGTTTGCCAAGTCCAAGCGCGAGCGCGCCGCGACCCCGGCAGTCACCTGACGATCTCGCGGGCGCGACGAAGGTCAAGATGCACGCCGAAACCACTTGCAGGCAAAACTAGAACGTGTTTCACTTTCTCCGTGAATGAGCGCCAGCGAACAGACCAACACGGGATCACGCCAACGGCTCCGTACCGCGCCCTCTCAACGGAGGCTTTGGCAACGGGGGCTTTGGCGTGACGGAACTCGGAACACTTCATGCACCCCTGCAGGTCGATTTCGACTACACCCGTTCCCTCGGCCCGACGCTGTCAGGATTCATGACCGGCCTCAAGCGCCGGCAGATCCTCGGCGGCGTGCTGTCCGACGGAACGGTGTCAGTGCCTCCGCCCGAGTACGACGGCACGACGTTCGACCCGATCACCGAGCTGCGGCCGGTCGCCGACGTCGGCGTCATCCAGAGCTGGGCGTGGGTGCCCGAGCCTGTGCACGGACAGCCGCTCGACAAACCGTTCGCGTTCGCGCAGATCGTGCTCGACGGCGCCGACCGACCACTGCTGCACGCTGTGGCGGTCGACTCGCCGGCTGACATCCAGACCGGTATGCGCGTCCGCGCTGTCTGGGCGGATGAACCCGCCGGAGCCATCACCGACATCCGCTGGTTCGAGGCCGAGGGCGAAGGACCAGCGACCACACCGGGTCCCGAGATCGAAGCAGTCGAGGGAATCGTCTCCCCGGTCAAGCTCTCATACGACTACGCCGCTTCGCCTGAGGAGTCGAAGTTCTTCCGCGGTCTTGCCGACGGCAAGCTCATCGGTCAACGGTGCCCCGTGTGCGAGAAGGTCTACGTACCGCCGCGTGGTGCATGCCCCGTCGACGGCGTCCCGACCACCGATGAGGTCGAGGTCGCCGACCACGGCACCGTCACCACGTTCTGCATTGTCAACGTGCCGTTCACCGGACAGCAGATCCCGATCCCCTACGTCTCGGCCTATGTGCTGCTCGACGGCGCCGACATCGCGTTCCTGCACCTGATCCTCGGAATCGATGCCGCGGACGTACGCATGGGCCTGCGGGTCAAGGCGGTCTGGAAGCCCCGCGACGAATGGGGCACCACGATCGCAAACATCAGCCATTTCGAGCCGACGGGTGAACCCGACGCCGACTACGAGACCTACAAGGTGCACCTGTGAGAAAGCGTCAGCGAACGAACCATGAAGGGGCAATCATGCCGATGCGTCCGTACCGTGCCTTTCCTACGGACGTGACGGCATGACGAGAGATGTAGCGATCGTTGGGTTCTCCCAGCGACAGATGAAGGAGTTCGACGGCTCGCCCACCTGCGTGGAGCTGCTCGTCCCCATCTTTCAAGAGCTGTGGGAGCAGACCGGCTGGACCAAGACCGACATCGGCTTCTGGTGCTCAGGCTCCAGCGACTATCTCGCCGGGCGGGCGTTCTCCTTCGTGTCAGCCGTTGACGCGATCGGCGCACTGCCTCCGGTGATGGAGTCACACGTCGAGATGGACGCTGCCTGGGCGCTGTACGAGGCCTGGGTCAAGATCCAGACCGGCCTCGTCGATTCCGCCTTGGTCTACGGCTTCGGCAAGTCCAGCGCCGGCGAGCTCCGCCGGGTCCTGTCCCTGCAGATGGACCCGTACACCGTCACCCCGTTGTGGGCCGACGCCGTGTCGGTCGCCGCCATCCAAGCCCGTTCAGGCCTCGAGGGCGGCATGTTCGACGAAGGCCAGATGGCCGACGTCGTCGCTCGCTCCATGACCGACGCAGCAGGCAACGACAGCGCGATCCGCAAAGGCGCGACGACGACTGACGACGTTCTCGCCCAACCGATGTACGCAGACCCGCTCCGGCGATGGGACTGCGCGCCGGTCTCCGACGGTGCCGCTGCAATGGTCATCACCGCCGCCGACGCACCGGGCTTCGACAGGCTCAAGGGGCCCAAGGCGTGGATCACCGGATTCGAGCACCGCATCGAGCCCGGCGCTCTCAACGGCCGCGACCTCACGGTGTCGGAGAGCACGAAGTCCGCAGGCGACGCAGCCGGGGTCGACGGTGTCGATCTCGCCGAGCTGCATGCACCGTTCTCCCATCAGGAGCTCATCCTCAAGGACGCCCTCGGCCTTGGTGACGACGTACGCATCAACCCGTCGGGCGGCGCGCTCACCGCCAACCCGATGTTCACCGCCGGGCTCAACCGCATCGGCGAGGCCGCCAAGCAGGTGTGGGCCGGCGACTCGCAACGCGCACTCGCCCACGCAACCTCAGGACCTGCCTTGCAACAGAACCTCGTACTCACGATGGAGGCCCGCGCATGAGCGGAAAGCTTGCAGCCGTCATCGGCGTCGGCCAGACGCACCACCGGGCGAAGCGCGGCGACGTGTCGATGGCCGGTCTCTTGCGCGAAGCAGTCGACCGCGCCATGGCCGATGCCCAGGTGACCTTCAACGACATCGACGCGATTGTCATCGGCAAGGCACCCGACCTGTTCGAGGGCGTCATGATGCCCGAGCTCTACCTCGCCGAGGCGCTCGGAGCTCCGGGCAAGCCACTGCTGCGCGTCCACACCGCCGGCTCTGTCGGCGGATCCACCGCGATCGTCGCGGCCTCCCTCGTCGAGGCCGGCATCCATCAGCGCGTGCTGACGGTGGCCTTCGAGAAGCAGTCGGAGTCCAACGCGATGTGGGCGCTGTCGGTGCCGGTGCCGTTCATCATGCCGGTGCACGCCGGCGCGGGCGGATACTTCGCCCCGCACGTGCGCTCCTACATCCGCCGCTCCGGCGCACCCACCCACATCGGCGCGATCGTGGCGGCGAAGGATCGCCAGAACGCGCTCAAGAACCCGTACGCGCACCTGCAGAACCCGGACACCACCGTCGAGTCGGTGCTGGCGTCGCAGATGCTCTGGGATCCGATTCGCTATGACGAGACGTGTCCGTCGTCAGACGGCGCCATCGCGCTCGTCATCGCGTCGGAGGATGCGGTCAACAAGTCCGACATCAAGAACCCGGCCTGGATCCACGGCACCCAGATGCGCAGCGAGCCGACCACGGCCGCCGAGCGCGACCAGGTCAACCCGCACGCCGGGCGCGACGCCTCGGCAGCGCTGTGGAAGCAGGCCGGCATCACCTCACCGATCGACGAGATCGACTGCGCCGAGATTTATGTGCCGTTCTCGTGGTTCGAGCCGATGTGGCTCGAGAACCTCGGCTTTGCCGAGCCCGGTGACGGCTGGAAGCTCACCGAGGCCGGAGAGACCCGGATCGAGGGCAAGATTCCGGTCAACATGAGCGGTGGCGTCCTGTCCTCCAACCCGATCGGCGCCAGCGGCATGCTGCGCTTCGGCGAAGCGGCGCTGCAGGTCATGGGTGAAGCCGGCGAGCACCAGGTCGACGGAGCACGCAAGGCTCTCGGCCACGCCTACGGCGGCGGCTCGCAGTTCTTCGCGATGTGGGTCGTCGGAGCCGACAAACCCACGCACTAGTCGGGGAGCCACCTCGCCGGTTGAGTAGGCGTGAGGAACGAACGCCGTATGCACCACCTCGCCGGTTGAGTAGGCGTGAGGAACGAACGCCGTATCGAAACCCCGCACGACCAACGGCCAGCGCGACCCACAAACGTACGAGGTTTCGAGGCTCCGGCCGCAGGCGGCCTCCGCACCTCAACCAACGAGATGCCACCATCTCGCCGGTTGAGTAGGCGTGAGGAACGAACGCCGTATCGAAACCCCGCACGACCGACGGCTAGCGCGACCCACAAAGGTACGAGGTTTCGAGGCTCCGGCCGCGGGCGGCCTACGCACCTCAACCAACGAGATGCCACCATCTCGCCGGTTGAGTAGGCGTGAGGAACGAACGCCGTATCGAAACCCCGCACGACGATCTGCTTGCGCGACCCACGAAGGTACGAGGTTTCGAGGCTCCGGCCGCGGGCGGCCTACGCACCTCAACCAACGAGATGCGGACCAACGAAAAGGCCGGCCACCCGAGGGTGGCCGGCCTTTCTGTACCAAGGTCCGAGCGAAGCTCGGCTGGCATCAGACGTACTTGACCTGGAGCTCCTTGATGCCGTTGATCCAGCCGTGGCGCAGGCGCTTGGCCTCGCCCAGCCGGGTGATGTCGGGCAGGCGATCGGCGAGCGCGTTGAACATGATCTCGACCTCTAGGCGCGCCAGGTTGGCGCCGATGCAGTAGTGCGCACCGTGCCCACCGAACGACAGGTGCGGGTTCGGGTCGCGCGTGATGTCGAACTTCTCCGGGTTCGTGAACACGGCCTCGTCGTGGTTGGCGCTGGCGTAGTAGATGCCCACGCGCTCGCCCGCCTTGACCAGCTGGTCGCCGACCATGACGTCGTTGATGGCGGTGCGCTGGAAGACGGTGACCGGTGTCGCCCAGCGGATGACCTCATCGACCATCGTCGAGGGGCGCTCCTTCTTCCACAGCTCCCACTGATCGGGGTTGTCGAAGAATGCGTTCATGCCGTGGGTGATGGCGTTGCGGGTGGTCTCGTTGCCGGCCACCGCGAGCATGATGACGAAGTAGCCGAACTCGTCGTCGCTGAGCTGACCGTGACCGTCGACATCGGCGGTGATGAGCTTGGTGATGATGTCGTCCTGAGGATCCTCGGCACGCTGCGCGGCCAATCCCATCGCGTACACGAGGATCTCGGCTGCGGCCTCGTCAGGATTGCCCTCGAAGTCGGGGTCGTCGTACGACATCATCGTGTTGGACCAGTCGAAGAGCTTGCCACGATCTTCCTGCGGAACACCCATCAGGTCGGCGATGGCCTGCAACGGCAGTTCGGATGCGACTTCGTCAACGAAGTTGCCCGAGCCCTTGGCAATGGCTTCGTCGATGATGTTGTTCGCACGTTCGACCAGGATGTCGTGCTGCGCGTTGATCGAGCGCGGCGTGAATCCGCGGCTGATGATCGAGCGGATCTTGGTGTGATCCGGCGGATCCTGGTTGATCAGCATGACGCCCTGCATCTCGACCTGGTCGCGCGTCATGTCTGGGGCGAAGCGGATGATCGCACCGTTCTCCTGACTGGAGAAGTCGACACTGTTCTTGGAGACGGCAGCCACGTCCGCATGGGTGCTCACGGCCCAGAACCCGGTGCCGGTCAGCCCCGCGCGGGCCTCCGGCGCCTGCTCCACCCACCACACCGGCGCAGTTCGCCGGAGTTCGGCGAACTGCTCGAGGGGAACGCCCGCCTGACACAGATCGGGGTCGGTCGGATCAAAGCCTGCGGGAATCGCGGGCGCTTCGGGCGTGGTGGTCACGTGGGCTCCTAGGTTTCTGTAACACGTTCTAGTTCTGAGCCTATCTTGACATGAGTCGCGTCCGATCGGAAGGCTTGTGCAAGACGAGAACGTGTTCTAGTTTTAGCCCATGGGCACCCCAGTGATCGTCGAAGCCGTCCGCACCCCTCAAGGCAAGAAGAATGGCGTACTCGCCGGACTCCACCCGGCAGTACTGCTGGGCATGACGCAGGTTGAGCTGATCTCCCGCTCCGGCCTGGCGGCTGATGTCATCGACCAGGTGATCGGCGGCAATGTCACCTCGGCGGGCGAGCAGTCCAACAACATGGTGCGTCGTGCGTGGATGCATGCCGGCCTCCCCAACGCCACCGCCTCCACGCAGATCGACGCGCAGTGTTCCTCCGCCCAGCAGGCGACTCACCTGATCCACGCGATGATCAGCGCCGGCATGATCCGGGCCGGCATCTCCTGCGGCGTCGAGTCGATGTCGAGGGTCGGTCTGGGCGCCAACGTTCCGCCCGGCACCGGCGACCCACGCCCCGATGACTGGTCGATCGACCTGCCCAATCAGTTCGAAGGCGCAGATCGCATCGTCGCCAACCGTGGATTCTCCCGCGCCGACGTCGACGCGTTCGGGCTCTGGTCCCAGCAGAAGGCCAAGGCCGCGACCGACGCGGGCCACTTCGATCGCGAGATGTTCGCCATCAAGGCACCTGTGCTCGGCGAGGACGGCAAGCCGACCGGTGACACCCAGGTCGTCGAGCGCGACCAGGGCATTCGCGAGACCTCGTTGGAGAAGCTCGCCGGCCTGAAGTCGGTGCTGCCCGAAGGCATTCACACCGCCGGTACGTCGTCGCAGATCTCCGACGGTGCCTCTGCCCTGTTGCTGATGGACTCCGATCTCGCCGCCTCGCTCGGCCTGAAACCGCGTGCCCGCATCATCACCTCGTGCCTGGTCGGCGCAGACCCGTACTACCACCTCGACGGACCCGTTCAGGCAACTGAAAAGGTCCTCAAGGACTCCGGAATGTCCATCGCCGACATCGACATCTGCGAGGTCAACGAGGCCTTCGCGGGTGTCGTCATGTCGTGGGCCAAGGTGCACGCCGGTGCCCGAGGACAAGATCAACGTGAACGGCGGCGCCATCGCCATCGGCCACCCCGTCGGATCGACCGGCACCCGATTGATCACCACCGCTCTGCACGAGCTGGAGCGTCGCGACGCCAGCACCGCCCTCATCTCGATGTGTGCCGGTGGGGCACAGGCATCGGGCACCATCATCGAACGAATCTGACAAGGGACGCCATGACCAAGAACCAACTCAGCACCGAGGCTGACTACGTCGTCGTCGGTGCGGGCAGCGCTGGATCGGCCGTCGCCTCACGCCTCGCGGCGTCCGGAGCGTCCGTCATCCTGCTCGAGGCGGGCAAGAAGGACACCTCGATGCTGGTCACCAAGCCCGGAATGATCGGCCCGATGCACGCCGAACCCAAGATCAAGAAGACCGTCGACTGGGGCTATTACACGACTCCCCAGAAGCACATGAACAATCGCGTCATCCCGCAGACCCGCGGCAAGGTCGTCGGCGGCTCCAGCTCGGTCAACGGGCTGCTCTGGGTACGCGGCAACCGCGCCAACTACGACTCCTGGGCGGCTGAGGGCAATGTCGGCTGGGACGCCAACTCGGTCAACGAGGTCTACAAGCGCGTCGAGGACTTCGAGGATGGCGCCGACGACTACCGCGGCGAAGGTGGACCGATCAAGGTTCAACGCCATACCCAGCGGACCGAGGCCGCGTTGCAGTTCGAACAGGCCACGGCCGACACTCTCGGCGTCAAGATCCTCAAGGACTACAACGCCGCCGAGCAGGAGGGCGTGAGCCACTTCCAGCAGAGCGCCACCGGTGGCAAGCGCTACTCCTCGTCGCGCGGGTACATCACGAATGCCGATCGGCCGACCCTTGAGGTCCAGACCGAGGTCCACGTCCAGAAGGTCGTCATCGAGAACGGTCACGCCACTGGCGTCGAGCTGCTCGACAAGAAGGGCAACCGACGGACGATTCGCGCCGGTAAGGAAGTCATCCTCTCGGCCGGATTCATCGGCTCGGCCCAGCTGTTGATGCTCTCGGGCGTCGGCCCGGCCGATCACCTCAAGGAGCACGGCATCGAGGTCAAGGCTGACCTCCCCGTGGGCGACAACCTGCACGACCACCTATTCGTCCCGACGACGTGGATCATGCCCAACGCCCGACACAAGGGCAAGGCGTCGTACTTCGCTCGCGGACTCGCCAAGGAGCTGACCGTCGGTGGGTCCTTCCTGGAGAACTCGGTGTTCGAGACGGTGGCCTTCGTACGCACGTCACTCGCCACCGACGTGCCCGACATGCAGCTCCACGTGCTGCCTTGGGCCTATCCCTCGCCCAACCAGGACGCGCCCGTACGTCACCAGGTCGACCCGCGCAAGGCCATGACGGTCATGTCCACCCTGATCTATCCACGCAGCCGCGGAACGGTCCGGCTCGCGTCGGCCGATCCGAGTGTCGCTCCGTTGATCGACATGAACTACCTCGCCGAACCCGGCGACCAGCAGGTGCTCGCGGAGGGCGTCGAGATCATCCGCGACATCATGAAGTCGGCAGCCTTCGGTGGCAATGTCACCGCCGAGCTGCACCCCGGGCCGGAGTACAACGCGGCAAATATGAAGGCCGAGATCCTCAACCGGGCCACCACCGTCTATCACGGCGTCGGCACCTGTCGAATGGGCACGGACGAACGCGCCGTCGTCGGTCCGGACCTGAAGGTTCGCGGCATCGCGGGGCTCAGGGTCGCGGACGCATCGATCATGCCGTCGATCATCGGCGGCAACACCAACGCACCGTCGATCATGATCGGCGACATGGCCGCGGACCTGGTGCTCAAACCATGAGTGAGCGAAACGAAAGGCTGTCATGACGACGACTAGGCCGCAGAGCCTGACCCCAGAGTTCCTCGAAGGTCTGGTCCAGCGCGTACCCGGGAGCACCGGAAACACCTGGAAGCTCACCGAGGTCTATACCGGCGACCTGCTCGTCGAGCTGCCGCAATCGTCAGAGAGCGACATCGTTCAGGCGTATGCCGATGCGCGTGCCGCCCAGGCGATCTGGGGCTCGTGGTCGCTCAAGAAGCGCCTCAAGGTCCTCAAGAACTTCCACAAGCTCATCATCGACAACCAGATGCTGATCACCGACGTCATCCAGGCCGAGAGCGGCAAGAACAGACGGATGGCCTTCGAGGAGACCTGCGACGTGCCGATGGGCACGAGCCACTACATCAAGCGCGCTCCCAAGCTGCTCAAGGACCGCAAGCACGCGGGCCCGGTGCCGGTGCTGTCGCACTCGACCGAGGTGCGGCGCCCCAAGGGCGTCGTCGCGATCATCGCCCCGTGGAACTTCCCGTTCGCGACCGGCATCTCCGACACGATCCCGGCGCTGATCGCAGGCAATGGTGTTGTGCTCAAGCCCGACAACAAGACGGCACTGTCGCCGCTGATGGGCATTCGCCTGCTCGAGGAAGCCGGTATGCCGGCAGGCCTCGTGCAGGTCATCTGCGGCGAGGGCCCCGACGTCGGCGGCCCGATGCTCGCCAACGCCGACTACGTCATGTTCACCGGCTCGACCGCGACGGGTCGCCTCATCGGTGAGCTCGCCGGCAAGAATCTGATCGACTGCTGCCTCGAGCTCGGCGGCAAGAACCCGATGATCGTGCTCGAGGACGCCAATGTCGACGAAGCCGTGCACGCAGCGATCTTCGGCGGCTTCGGCAACTCCGGCCAGATCTGCATGCACATCGAGCGGCTGTACGTGCACGATGCGATCTACGACGAGTTCCGCGACAAGTTCGTCGCCGAGACGCAGGCGATGAACGTCGGCGCCGCGTACAACTTCGAGCCTGACATGGGCTCGCTGGTCTCGGTCGACCACAAGGACCGTGTCGTGTCGCACGTCGAGGACGCGAAGGCCAAGGGCGCCACGGTGCTCACCGGCGGCAACGCGCGACCGGACCTCGGCCCGGCATTCTTCGAACCGACGATCCTCGAGGGCGTCACGCCCGACATGCTCGCCGGATCGACCGAGACGTTCGGCCCCGTCGTGGGGCTCTACCGCTTCGCGACCGAGGAAGAGGGCATCGCGCTCGCCAACGCGACCGACTACGGCCTCAACGCCAGCGTCTGGAGCAAGGACCTCGACCGGGCGAAGGCGGTGGCTCGACGGATCGAGTCGGGCAACGTCAACGTCAACGACATCCTCGCGACCGCGTTCGCCTCCAAGGGCACGCCCTCCGGCGGTCTCAAGCAGTCGGGTGTCGGCGCACGCCACGGCGACCAAGGTTTGTTGAAGTACACCGACGCGCAGAACATCGCGGTGCTCAAGAAGCAGGTCATGGAGCCGCAGGGCAAGCAGACGTACGACGCCTATGCCAAGCAGACCCAGACCTCGCTGCGGCTCATGCGCAAGACGCGACTTCGCTGACATGAGCCGGACCGCGGGACCCGGAACGGTTGACGCATGATCATCGACGTGCCCGAGGGCAAGGACCCCATCAACTATGTGTGGGGCGAGATGGTCCCCGGGATCGGCGGTGCCGCGGCGAAGATGGCGCTGAAGGTCTACTCCGACTCCACGCTCGGGCTTCGCGAGTTCGAGGCGGCCCGACTGCGCATCGCGCAGATCAACGGCTGCTTGTTCTGCCAGGACTGGCGCACCGACCGCGACGGCGTCAAGGTCGAGGACGGCTTCGACGAAGCGGTCACCAACTGGCGTACGACCGACGCGTTCGACGCGCGTACGCGGCTGGCAGCCGAGTACGCCGAGCTCTACGCGACCGACCACCACAGCATCGATGACGCGTTCTGGAAGCGAATGCTGGCGGAGTACGACCAGCGCGAGGTCGTCGAGCTCAGCCTGTGCATCGGCTCGTGGCTGTCGTTCGGTCGACTCAACAGGGTGCTGGGGCTCGACACCGCCTGCGTCCTGCCCTCGCACCTATGACCCGCGTCGCGGTCTGGTCGACCGGCACGCTCGGCCGCCACGCGATCGCCGGCATCGACCTCAACCCGGACCTCGATCTGGTCGGGGTGTGGGTCAGCAACCCGGAGAAGGACGGCCAGGACGCCGGCAGGCTCGCTGGTCTCGACCGCGACCTCGGCGTCATCGCCTCGACTGATCGCGACACCGTGCTCGCCGCCAAGCCCGACTGCATCGTGCACTGCGCGATGACCGACGACCGGGTGCTGGAGGCATACGAGGACCTCGTCGCGTTCCTCGAGGCGGGCGTCAACGTCGTCAGCAGCGGGCCCGTCATCCTGGTGTTCCCCAACCCGGCACTGCCCGACATGTTCTGGGAGCGCATCGAGGCCGCCGGCAAGCGCGGCAACGCAAGCCTGCACGTCAACGGCATCGATCCCGGCTGGGCCAATGACCTCTTCCCGCTGCAGCTCAGCTCGCTGAGCCAGCGCATCGACCAGCTTCGCGTCATGGAGATCGCGGACTACTCGACATACGACCAGGCCGTCTCGATGGGCGCCATCTTCGGGTTCGGCAGGCCGATCGACGAGGTGGCCCCGCTCTGGAAGCCGGGCATCCTGTCCGCCGCCTGGGGTCCGGTCGTACGCCAGCTGGCCGCCGGTCTGGGCGTCACGCTCGACGAGCCTCTCGTCGAGACGGTCGATCGCCGCGCTGCCGAGAGCGATCTCTCGACGGTCTGCGTCGACATTCCCGCCGGCACGATGGCCGCCGTACGGTTCGAGGTCATCGGCATGGTCGATGGTGAGCCGCGCATCATCCTGGAGCACGTGACCCGTACGCACGCCGACCAGGCGCCTGACTGGCCCAAGCCCGCCAGCGGCGATGGGTCCTATCGCATCGAGATCACCGGAGAGCCCATGATGACCGTCGACTTCACTCACCACGGCGAGCACGGCGACCACAACGTCAGCGGGATGATCATCACCGCGCAACGCCTGGTCAACGCCGTGCCGGCCGTTGTCGCCGCCGAGCCCGGCTTGGTGACCGCCCTCGACCTGCCGCTGGTCGCCGGCCGCGGAATCGTGGGCGTATGACCTTCGCGGGCAAGAGCATCCTCGTCACCGGCGCATCTTCGGGACTCGGAGCGGCGACCGTACGCCGGTTCGCCGCCGGTGGCGGTCAGGTCTATGCCGCATCACGCGATCAGGCCAAGCTCGCCGAGGTCGCCGCATCATGCGCCGACCTACCTGGCGAGGTGCGGTTCGGGCATCTTGACGTCGGCTCGCCCGCTGACTGCCGCGCTGCAGTTGCTTCGGCGGTTGACACGTACGGGCGCCTCGACGTACTGGTCAACAACGCAGGGCGCCACGACTTCCGGGTGACCACCGACGTGACCGAGCAGGAGTGGGACACCGACATCGCGCTCAACCTCAGCGGCGCCTTCTACCTGTGCCAAGCCGCGATCCCACACCTGCTCGAGACCTCAGGCAACATCGTGAACGTCTCCTCTGTGGCCGGAGTGATGGGCGAGACGTACTCCGCCGCCTACACCGCCGCCAAGCACGGCATCGTGGGCCTCACCAAGGCGCTGGCCATCGAGTATCTGAAGACGCCGCTGCGGGTCAACTGTGTCTGCCCGGGCGGGATGGACACCCCACAGGTGCAGACCATCAACGTCCCTGATGATGCCGACTGGGACCTGATCATGCGGGTGGCGGCGCAGCGCGGGATGATGAGCGCCGACAGCGTTGCCGCCGTCATCGCCTTCATCGCATCCGACGATGCATCCTCGATCCATGGCAGCGTCCAGCTGGTCGATCAGGGCCACATGGCCGGCTGAGCGTCCCTACATCGTCCGTCGGACAGCTGGGATGACCATGCCGACGATCCCCCGGAACGTGCCCTTGACCATGTCGAAGAAGTCGAAGTAGTCGCGCCACAGCGTGATGCGACCATCGGCGATCTCAAACACACCGCACACCCAGAACTGCAGACGAAGCGGGCCGAGCACGATGGCGTCGGTGCGTTCGTTGAGCACGGTGGACCCCTCGGCAACGTTGCGGTGAAACTTCACCTCGAAGCTCGACTTGCCCTCCATGCGGCGCATCAGTTTCCCCACGTTCCGGCCCCCACGGATGGTGGGCAGGCCGACATTCTGGTAGACGACGTCGTCAGACATGAGGCTCTCGAACGTGTCGAAGTCCTGTGCCTGGAGTGCCTCAAGGAAAGTCTTCACGATGTCGGCGTTGTCGACGGATGAGTGGATAGTGGTCGTTTCCTCAGTCATCCCGTCAGCCTAGTCATCTGCGTCTTGCGAACGCGCGACGTCGCCTCGATGTTCTCGATCCAAATGGGGTCCCTGGGCCCACCGAAGTTGGAGCCCGCGATCAGGATCTCGTCGCCGTACGAGCGCACAGCAACGGCGTGGAGCGTGGAATGCCGCTCTTGCGTGGCCAGATGGTCGATCAGGACCCCATAGCTGGCTGAAACTTCCTCCTGCCGAGTTCTGAAAACAGTTTACGAATACCGGATCACGTGCGAAAATCCCTGCTATGACAGCATGGGGGATGCGTCGTGTGACTGGCGCGTCGGCAGTATTCGCGTTGGTCGCCTATGCGGCGTTGACCGCACCAGGAGCAACTGCGGCGCCCCCGCGTGCCGCCCTCGCCACTCCGGAAACGCAGACCTTCTCCTCACCTGGCGAGCACACCTACACCGTGCCTGCCGGCGTGACCCGCGTCGACGTCTCGGTCGTTGGCGGTGAAGGTGCCCGCGCCGGAAACCACGGCGGCCGTGCTGCTTGGGTCAAGACCACACTCGACGTGACACCGGGCCAGACGCTGTATGCCGTTGTCGGCTCGAGCGCCTCGGGCAGCACTCCGGGTCAGAACGGCGGCGGTGCGGCCGGCGGCCCTGGTGGGGTGTGCGTCAATCCGCCCGGAGCTGGCGGAGGCGCCAGCGATGTGCGCACCATCGCACTCGACCAGCCCGGGTCTGATGCGTCCCGGATTGTTGTGGCCGGCGGTGGAGGTGGTGCTGGCTCCCAAGGCGCCACCGCCGGCACACCGATGTCACCGAACACCTACGGCGGTCACCGCGGACTGGGAGGAGGCACCGCCACACTCGGCGGTTGGGGTGGCGCAGACGGAGTTGGCGGGCAAGGGGGCAATTCAGACGACTCAACCGACGGCACCAGCACCACTGGTGGACGCGGGGCCGTCGGAGGCCCCGGTACCGGTAAAGGTTGCGGAGGCGGAGGCGGAGGCGGATACGGCGGCGGCGGCGCTGGAGCGATCTCGTCGACAGACGAAAGCGGTGGCGGTGGAGGCGGCGGCGGGTCGCTGGTGCCGGAGGGGTTCCCGGCGGGAATGGCCGCTCACGGCGATCACCCATCGGTGACGTTCAGGACTCCGGGAGTGCCTGCACCAGCGGGGCCACTCGCGATCACGACGGTCGCGACGCTGAAGCAGAACGACCAAGGCGACGGAGTCGTTCCGTTCACCAACTGTCCTCCCACTTGCATATGGATCACCGGCGACTTTGGGGGCCTCGGTCCAGGCGTATTCGGAGCAGATTTCGGTTACGCCTCGACTCAACGCTGGGGTGTGGGTGGGCTCCAGGACCAGGAGTTCAGCAAGGCAAGCGCGAGCATCAATCCAGGCCCGGCCGGTGCGCCCGCCGACCTCGGAACACCATTTCTGTTGATGAATTTCCTTCACAACAACTACCCGATCCGGGGCGACTCCCCGACGGCCCTTGCCGTGCAGACCTTGCTGACGGTGCAGCCACCGTCGGGGGCGCCAGCGGTGTTCCGTCTACGCGGCGGCCAATCGATTCCGCTGAGTTTCCTCGAGACTGACAACAGCGGGGTGTGTGACCCGAGATACCAGAAGTCGTCGACTCCCTGTGATGACTCGTGGGAGATGCCGCCGTACACGGCCACGACCACGGCGAGTGGTGTCACGTGGCATTTCGAGCTGCTGGGATGGAGAACTCCGCAGGGAACGTTCGACAAGCAGATCTCCACCGAAGAGCAAACCTTCGCCCAGCACGACATCTACGCCCAGGTGACGGTGGACACGAACCCGACGACCTCGACCTTGGCAGTCGAGGGCGCCGATCCGGTGCTGGCGTTGACCACCACGCCGACGCCGCAGACCGGTGGCACCGTCACGTTCACCGACGGCAGCGAGCCCATCGCAGGCTGCACCGACATCGCCGTTGACACCTCCGACGGCGTCACCACGTGCTCCCCGACCGACCCAGCCCCCGGCTCGCACACCTTCGGCGCCAGCTTCTCCGGCGGTATCGGATATGGACAATCAACGGCCGCACCCGTCGACCACACCGTTCTGCAGTCGCAGTCAGTCACGTTCACCGCACCAGCGGACGTTACGTACGGAGACGCCGACTCGCCACTGGGCGCGACCGCATCATCGGGACTCGACGTCACCTATACGTCATCAACCCCCACCGTTTGCACGGTGAGCGAAGCAGGCGCACTGCAGGTCGCCGCCGCGGGAACATGCACCATCACCGCCTCACAAGCCGGCAACTCGACGTACTCTCCAGCCGAGCAGGCCCGCACCTTCACGATCGGCAAGGCACCATTGACGGTCACCGCCGACAACAAGAGCCGACCCGTCGGTGACGCGAACCCACCTCTGACCGCCACGATCACCGGGTTCGTTTACACCGACACCGACACGGTCGTCTCAGGCACGCCGACCCTCAGCACCGACGCAACGACCGCCAGCCCACCGGGTGACTACCCGATCAACATCTCGGTCGAGGGCCTCAGCGCAACCAACTACACGTTCGAAGGCGCACCGGGCACACTCACCGTCCAGGCCAGCCCGGTCGACGGACTGGCACCACAGATCGAGGGAACACCACGCGTGGGTCAAACACTGACCGCATCCCCCGGACCGGTCGACCCCGACGACGCCACACTCACCTACCAATGGCAGCGGTCCGGAACACCCATCGTGGGCGCGACCGACCCGATCTACAAGCTCGAACGGATCGACGCCGGTCGCCGCATCACCGTCACCATCACGGCCAGTGCGCCAGAGAGAACCTCCCAGGCCGCGACCTCACCACCAACCCCATTCGTCACGTCATCGCGCGGCAAACTGTTCCTGACCTCAACCACCATCAAGAAGGGCACCGCGTTCGACCTCATCGCGACCGGACTCAAACCCAGCCAGACCTACACCATCTGGTTAGGCGGCAAACGGGCCTACAGCGGCGTCGCCGACACCAATGGCATGGTCATCCGGAAGGTGAAGTTCCCCAGCAGCGTCAAGACCGGCACCCGGCTCATACGCCTTTCCAGCTACGTCAAGAACACACAAGTCTTCCCGATCTACATCTACACCAACGTCAACTACACGAAATAGCCAACTAGAGAGCCAACCAATCAATTGAGCGGTATGACCTACTTGGCGCCGTAGACGGGCTCCGGTGCATTGCCCTCAGCGATCAGCTCGCGAAGTGCGCTGCCGACCTCGGCGGTCTCCCACCGGCGACCGATGTCGCGCTTGGGACCGTGGGTCCAACCCTGCTCGACGCAGATCTGACCACCGTCGATCTCGATGACCCGACCGGTGATGTCGCCGGCCTCGACCGAGGCGAGCCATGCCACGACAGGCGAGTTGTCCTCGGGCTTGGCCATTTCCGACGTGTCGAACGCGCCCTCGGTCATCCGGGTCTGGGCAACTGGCGCGATGGCGTTGACAGTGACGCCATAGCGACCCATCTCGGCGGCGGCGACCAACGTCATACCGGCGATGCCTGCCTTGGCTGCGGAGTACGTCGTCTGGCCGATCGAGCCCTGCAGGCCGGCTCCCGACGAGGTGTTGATGACGCGGGCCTCGCGCTGGCGCCCTTCCTTGGCCTCGGCGCGCCAGTAGGCACCTGCGTGCCGCAGCGGTGCGAAGTGGCCCTTGAGGTGCACCCGGATGACGGCGTCCCACTCTTCCTCAGCAGTGTTGACGAGCATCCGGTCGCGGACAAAGCCGGCATTGTTGACGAGGATGTCGAGCCCACCGAAGGTGTCGATCGCCTGGCGCACCATGGCTTCAGCATCGGCGAAGTCGGCGACGTCCGCACCGTTGGTGACAGCCTCACCCCCGAGTGCCTTGATCTCCGCCACCACCGCGTCGGCAGGCGACTCCTCCTTCTCGCCGGCGAGCGAGACGCCGAAATCGTTGACCACGACCTTTGCACCTTGCCGGGCCAGCTCGAGCGCGTGCGCCCTGCCGATCCCGCGTCCAGCTCCGGTGACGATCGCAATACGGCCTTCGAGAAGTCGAGTCAAGTTGTTGCTCCTTGGGTTGTCTCAGACGTGGAGGAAGACAGGGGGTTCGCCGCCGCCATCGCAGCCGATGTTTGCGCCGCTGACATAGGAGGCAAGGTCGCTGGCCAGGAAGACCGCGACATTGCCGACCTCGTCCGGGCGAGCCATCCGGCCCAGCGGGATGGTGGCCTCGATCTTGGCGACGCGCTCGTCCTGCCGTAGTGATCATCGGTCTGCTCGGTGCGGCAAAGGCCGACATCGATTGCGTTGACGCGGACTTTGGGTGCCCATTCCATTGCCAAGCTCTTGGTCAGCGAGTCGATCCCGGCCTTGGCTGCGGCGTAAGCGGCGATGGTGGGCGCCGGTCGGTCGGCACTGATCGATGAGATGTTCACAATCGAGCCGCCGCTGCCTTGTTGCTGCATCACCCGGTTGGCGATCTGCGCCACCAGCAGCGGCGCGTTGAGGTTCAGAGCGATGATCTTGTCGTGGAACCGCGGCGACGCCTCGGCCGCGAGCGCGCTCGGCGCCCCGCCCGCGTTGTTGACCAGGACATCGAGCCGGCCGTGCTCGGCCACGATGCCGTCGACCATGGCCTGCACGGCCTCGGGGTCACGCACGTCGCACTGAACATGGGTCGTCCCGGGGAACGGATCTAGCTTCGGAGCGTGCGCAGGTGACCACGGTGGCGCCGGCGAAGACGAAGGTCTCGGTGATGCCCCGCCCGATTCCACGCGATCCGCCGGTGACCAGAACCACCCTGCCGGTGAGGTCAATCGTGAGAGACATACTGCTACAGTACCAAGCAAGTGCTTGGTTGTGTACGAAAGGGTCTCCATGTCTGCAGTCACCAGCGAGCTTCGCGATGACGGGATCCTCGTCGTCACGATGGCCCAGCCACCGGTCAACGCCCTCACCGTTCAGGGCTGGTTCGACGTGGCCGAGGCGCTGAACGCCGTGGCAGCAAATCCGGCCGTCAAGGTTGTCATCCTGCGCGCCGACGGCAAGGGCTTCAACGCCGGCGTCGACATCAAAGAAATGCAGAACACCACCGGATTCGATGCGCTGATCGGCGCCAACAAGGGCTGCTTCGCCGCGTTCAAGGCTGTGTACGAGTGCGCGGTGCCCGTGATCGCCGCCGTGAACGGCTTCTGCGTCGGCGGCGGCGTAGGCCTGGTCGGCAATGCCGACATCGTGGTCGCCAGCGACGACGCCTACTTCGGCGTCCCCGAGGTCAACCAGGGTGCGCTCGGCGCGGCGACCCACATGGCACGACTCGTGCCCCAGCAGATGATGCGATCGCTCTACTTCACCGCGGCGACGATCCCCGCCTCCGAGCTGCACCGGTTCGGCTCGGTCTATCGACTGGTCCCCCGTGACGAGCTCGACGCCACCGCCCTGGCCGTTGCCTCAGAAATCGCCGCCAAGGACGGCCGGGTCATCCGAGCCGCCAAGGAGGCGCTGAACGGCATCGAGCCGGTCGACGTCAATCACAGCTACCGGTTTGAGCAGGGATTCACCTACGAGCTCAACCTGATGGGCGTGAGCGATGAGCTCCGCGATGACTTCGCGGGTACCGACAAAGCAAAGGGTAAGCAATGAGAGCACCGTCCAAGGAGATGTCGCTCGACGACGTCGTCGGCCGCATCGAGAACGGCATGACTGTCGGCATCGGCGGTTGGGGCTCACGGCGCAAGCCGATGGCGCTCGTACGCGCGATCCTGCGCAGCGATCTCAAAGACCTGCACATCGTGTCGTACGCCGGACCAGATGTCGGGCTGCTTCTCGCGGCAGGCAAGGCGAGCAAGGTGACGTACGCGTTTGCGACCCTCGACTCGATCCCGCTCGAGCCGCTGTTCAGCCGAGCCCGCGTGGACGGCACGGCCGAGTTCCGCGAGTGGGATGAAGGCATGTTCCAGACCGGCCTGCGTGCCGCCGCCCAGCGCATCTCGTTCCTGCCGATGCGGGCGGGCCTCGGCTCCGCGGTGCTCGACAACGACACCGAGCTGCGCACCGTCACCTCGCCGTACGACTCCGACGAGACGTTGGTCGCCGTCCCCGCATTGAACCTCGATGTGGCACTCGTGCACATGAACCGCGCCGACGAGCACGGCAACGGCCAGTACCTCGGCCCCGACCCCTACTTCGACGATCTGTTCTGCATGGCAGCCAACGAGGCCTACATGTCGACCGAGCAGATCATCGACTCCGCCGGGCTCACGGTCGACGCACCGCTGCAGAGCCTGCTGCTCAACCGGACGATGGTGTCCGGCGTCGTGGAGACGCCCAACGGCGCGCACTTCACCGACTGCACGCCGACATACGGCCGTGACGAGAAGTTCCAGAAGGCCTACGCCACGGCCGCCAAGACCCCCGAGGACTGGGCCACGTTCCACGAGCGGTTCCTGTCCGGTGACGAGGCCGCGTACCAAGCCGCCGTCACTGCGTTCAAAGAGGAGATGTCGGCATGACTGACGTGACCCGCGCCGAGTACTGCGCCATTGCCATCGCCGACTGCTTCGCCGATGACGGCGAGATCATGGGCAGCCCGATGGGTCTGCTCCCGACCCTCGGCGCACGCCTGGCCAAGAACACGTCCAACCCGCGGCTCATGCTGACCGACGGGGAGGCCCGCATCCTGCGCGGCACCCCGCCGCTGGGTCAGACCGCTGATGTCGTCGAGGGCTGGATGCCGTTCCGCCATGTCCTCGAGCACGTCGTCCCGTTCGGCAAGCGCCACGTGATGATGGGCGCGAGCCAGATCGACAAGCACGGCAACCAGAACATCTCGGCGATCGGCCCGTGGGACCAGCCCACCCGCCAGCTGCTCGGCGTACGCGGCGCTCCCGGCAACACCGTCAACAACAAGACGTCCTACTGGGTGCCCAAGCACTCCGCACGCGTCGTGGTCGAGCAGGTCGACGTCGTCTCCGGCGTTGGCTACTCCCGAGCCGAAGCGGCCGGACCTGCCGCGACAAAGTTCCACCAGGTCAACTGGCTGGTCACCGATCTTGGGGTGTTCAGCTTCGATGGACCAGGCCACACGATGCAGTTCGTGTCGGTCCACCCCGGGGTGACGGTCGAAGACGTACGTGCAGCCAGCGGCTGCGAGATCCACGCCGATGGCGACGTGCCGTTCACCCGCGAGCCCACTGAGGCCGAGCTGGTGCTGATCCGCGAGCTGCTCGACCCCAAGGAGCTTCGCGAGCGCGAGGTGCCTTCACGATGATCGATCAGCTTCTCTCGACACCTCTCACCGAGCTCGTCGGCGTCCGCCATCCTGTTGTGCAGACCGGCATGGGCTGGGTCGCCGGCCCGAGCCTGGTGAGCGGCACCGCCAACGCTGGCGGCCTCGGCATCCTCGCCTCGGCAACGATGACCATCAAGGAGCTCGAGCAGGCGATCATCGAGGTGAAGACGCGCACCGACAATCCGTTCGGCGTCAACCTCCGCGCTGACGCCGCCGATGCGCCCGCGCGCTGCGATCTACTGATCGAGCACGGTGTGAAGGTTGCTTCGTTCGCGCTGGCGCCCAAGCCCGAGCTGATCGCCAAGCTCAAGGAGCACGACATCGTCGTGATCCCCAGCGTCGGCCTGCCCAAGCACGCTGTGAAGGTCGCCTCGTGGGGCGCCGACGCCGTGATGATCCAGGGCGGCGAAGGCGGCGGTCACACCGGATCGGTGCCCACGACATTGCTCCTGCCGACCGTGCTCGACGCGGTCGACATACCCGTCATCGCTGCTGGCGGATTCTTCGACGGTCGTGGCCTTGCCGCTGCCCTCTCATACGGCGCGGCCGGTGTCGGAATGGGCACGCGCTTCCTGCTCACCGCAGACAGCCGTGTGCCGGACGCCGTCAAGCAGCGCTACCTCGCTGCAACACTCGACGACACCGTCGTCACCAAGAAGGTCGACGGCATGCCGCACCGCATGCTGCGCACCGAGCTTGTCGAACAGGTCGAGGGCAGCGCGGGCATCCGCCGCATCCTGCCGACTGCCCGCCGCACGCTGGAGTTCAAGAAGATGGCCGGCATGTCGTGGAAGGAGCTCGCGATCGACGGACGCTCGATGCGCAAGGAGCAGGGGCGCACGCTCGGCCAGCTCGCGCTCGCAGCCAACACCCCGATGATGCTCAAGGCCGGACTGGTCGAGGGCGACCCGACTGCGGGCGTGCTCGCTTCGGGCCAGGTCGTCGGCGTCATCAACGATCTGCCGTCCTGCGAAGAGCTCATCGACCGTGTCGTGACTGACGCGGCGGCGGCCATCCAACGGACCAGCAGCTACCTCGCCTGACCCGAGCCGCGATCGACGGTCGCGTCACGTTCACGCCATCCATTCGTTGCTCTAGTCAGAACGCGCTCTCATTGGAGTCTCCATGCGCCGCTTGATCGTCCTCGCCTCAGTCCTCGCTGCCACCATGCTGACGGGCTCACCCGCTTCGGCTGCGACCAAGCCGCTCCCGGTGCCGTACAACTTCCTGCCGGCGGCGGTCTTCGGCGGCACGCCCAACGCCAACGCCCCGGGCACCAATGACTGGACCTGCAAGCCATCCGCCGCACACCCGCGCCCGGTTGTGCTCGCCCACGGCACGATGGGCAACCAAGCGACGAACTGGCAGACGTACGGGCCACTGCTCAAGAACAACGGCTACTGCGTGTACGCCCTCACCTACGGCGCACTGCCCGCGCCCTACCCGATCAACGCTCTCGGCGGGTTTGCGAGCATGCGCACCAGCGCGGTTCAGCTGAAGGACTTCATCGACCGCGTCCGGTCGAGCACCGGTGCCGACAAGGTCGACATCATCGGCCACTCGCAGGGCACGCTCATGCCGGCCTACTACGTGAAGTTCCTCGGCGGCGCCTCGAAGGTGCAGAACTACATCTCGCTGGCACCGCTGTGGCACGGCACCGAGATGGTCCCGCCCGCCGTCGCCGCAATCCTGGGGCTCGACCCGTCCGCGATCCCGGTGTGCGAGGCCTGCGGCGAGTTCGATCCCGGCTCGACGTTCATGAAGGAGCTGCGCGCCGGCGGTGTCGCCGTGCCCGGCGTGAACTATGTGAACATCGTGACGAAGTACGACGAGCTGGTCCGGCCCTACACCAGCGGCATCGAGCCCGGTATGACCAACATCGTCGTACAGGATCGGTGTGCCCTTGACTACAGCGAGCACTTTCAGATCGCGGCCGACCGCAACGCGACCCAATACGTCCTCAACGCTCTCGATCCGGCGAATCCGCGACCGCTCACCTGCACGTTGAGCCTGCCGTTCATCGGCGGACTTTAGGTCGGCATCCTGGCCGCGGCCGATCCGAAGCCAAGCCAGGTGTGCCGATTGCGCCACCAGCACCAACCGACTTTCGGGGCGTCGCGGCGCACACGACCGTCGCGTCCCGTGCCGCCGCTGATCCAGATCGCTGGCGTTCGGGCATCAAAGCCCTTCGGTGTCGGCTTGCGGGACGAGATGCACATGAAGCAGTGGTTCGGCTCAAGCCGTGCTGGCTCCTGCAGAAGCCAGCTGATGCCTTCGTTAATGGTCAGCGGCGTACGGCCCCGCTCGGCGAGTACCTGCATCGCTTCTTCGGGACTCCAGTCGAGCATGTCGTCACCGCGGTCCACGTCGGTGACCAGATAGAGCGAGCGATCAGGCAGACCGACAACCGGCGTGAACTCGTCGAGGTCGGCCATGTCCTCGACGACAAAACCGGACTTGTCATTGCGCCTCAGCAACGGTGCGAGGCGACTCGGCGGCACCAGGGCCGGATGCACGACGAGCACTGCTGACTCGTCGTCGGGAAGGTCTTCGGCGAGGGCAGCGAACGCATCGGCGGTCATACCCGCCAGGTCGGCCACGCCGAGATCGATGAGTCGTTGTGCCTGATCGCGTACGGAAATGGGTCCTCCAGGAGTTGAGATCCGGCGCTGCGACCACTGCGCCGTACTCTCAACGCCCGGAAGCCCGGGGAAGTTCCCTAGCTGGCCGCAGCGATTGCGGCGAGGAGCTCATCGGCCAGATCGGCTCGGCAGATGAGCAGGTCGGGCAGGTACGGGTGCGCTGCGTTGTAGGTCAGTGTCGATCCGTCGACACGCGTCGCATGCAGACCGGCAGCGAGGGCGACGCCGACCGGAGCGGCCGAGTCCCATTCCCACTGCCCGCCGTCGTGCAGATATGCGTCAGCGTCACCGCGAAGCACCGCCATCGCCTTGGCGCCGGCTGAGCCCATCGGTTGTGAGTCTGCGCCGAAGGCTTCGACGACTGCTGCGCCCCAGGCTGGTGGCCGGCTGGCGCTCATCAGGAAGACCGGCGTCTCACGCTCGACGCGGGTCGCCGTTGACACGCCGGTCGCGTAGACGGTCGACAACGCGGGCTGCGCGACGGCAGCGGCGGTGATCTGCGATCCGGTGGCGCCGCGCTCCCACAACGCGACGTGTACGGCCCAGTCGGTACGCCCGTCCATCCCGTACTCGCGGGTGCCGTCGAGCGGATCGATGATCCAGACCCGGTCCGCCGACAGGCGGGCCGGGGAGTCAGCCGACTCCTCGGACAGCACTGCGTCGTCGGGTCGCTCAGCAGCAAGCAGATCGAGCAGCAGGACATTGGCCTGGGCATCGCCAGCCTTGCCGAGGTCCTTGCCGGTCAGCGACGAGGTGCGCCGCAAGTCGAGCAACAGCTCACCAGCCTGCTCGGCCAGACTGGCGGCGAGCTCTGAATCGTTCATTGACTCTTGATCCGTTCGATGACGAGCGACGCCAGGGCGTCGACGTCGCCGTCGCTCGGGCGCAGCAGCAGGTCGGGTCGCATCGGCGCTTCGTACGGTGCACTGATGCCGGTGAAGTCCGAGATCTCGCCTGCGCGAGCCTTGGCATACAGGCCCTTGGGGTCGCGCTGCTCGCACTCCTCGATCGGCGTGTCCATGAAGATCTCGATGAACGGCAGCCCGTCGGCCTCATGACTTGCTCGCGCCGCATCGCGGTCCTCGCGATAGGGGCTGACCAACGACACGATGGAGACGACTCCCGCATCGGCCATCAGCTTGGCGACCTCGGCGACGCGGCGCACGTTCTCCGCGCGGTCCTCTGGGCTGAATCCCAGGCCTGCGTTGAGACCATGCCGCAGGTTGTCTCCATCGAGGATGTACGCCGGCTGCCCGGATGCGATGAGACGTCGTTCGACCTCGACCGCGACGCTCGACTTGCCCGATCCGGAGAGTCCCGTGAGCCACAACGTCATGCCCTGGGTCTTGCGCTGATCACGGGTCACCGCTCCGCTGTGCCAGACGATGTTGGCCTCGCTCTGCGTCTCGCCGAGGATCATGCCCGCGGCCACAGTTCGGTTGGTCGCTTCGTCGATCAGGATGAAGCCGCCCGTGTCGCGGTTGCGACGGTAGGGGTCGAAGTGCAGCGGCTTCTGCGTGCGCAGTCGCACGCGACCGATCTCGTTCAGGCCGAGACTGGAAGCCTTCTCGTCGCGGTGCAGGGTGTTGATGTCGAGCCGGTACTCCAGGCTCTTGACCGTCGCCCGGGTCTCGCGCGTGGTGTGCAGGATCGAGTAGGTCGCGTCGGTGGCCAGCGACAGGTCGCCGTCCATCCAACAGATCATCGCCTCGACGTCCTGCGAGCTGACCGGGCGGTTGTTGGGTCGGCACAGCATGTCGCCGCGGCTGATGTCGATGTTGTCGGCAAGCTCGATCGTGACGGCCTGGCCGGTGAATGCCTCGTCGAGCTTGGTGCCGCCCGGGCCGAGAACATTGGTCACCGTGGTCGAGAAGCCCGAGGGCAACGCGACAACTTCGTCGCCGGGTCGGAAGACTCCACCGGCAATCGTGCCGGCGTAGCCACGGAAGTCATGGAAGTCGGCCTGCTGCGGACGGATCACGTACTGGACCGACATCCGGGTGTCGATGAGGTTGCGGTCGGAGGCGACGTGCAGCCCCTCGAGGTGTGCCAGCAGCGCCGGCCCGTCGTACCAAGGCATCGCGGTGCTGTGCGTGACGACGTTGTCGCCCGAAAGTGCCGAGATGGGGATGAAGGTCAGGTCGGGGACCTCCAGCTTGGAGGCGAAGGCCGCGAACTCCTCGCGGATCTCGTTGAACCGATCTTCGGAAAAGTCGACGAGATCCATCTTGTTGACGCACAGCACGAGGTGGGGGATTCCCAACAGCGTTGCGAGGAATGCATGCCGCCGCGACTGCTCGAGCACGCCGTGACGTGCGTCGATCAGGATCAGCGCAACGTCTGCCGTCGATGCACCCGTGACCATGTTGCGGGTGTACTGAATGTGGCCGGGGGTGTCGGCGATGATGAACTTGCGCTTGGGCGTCGCGAAGTAGCGGTAGGCCACGTCGATCGTGATGCCCTGCTCGCGCTCGGCACGCAGTCCGTCGGTGAGCAGCGCCAGGTCGGGGCCGTCATGCCCGCGGGCCCGGCTGGCCGACTCGACGGCGCCCAGCTGGTCCTCGAAGATTGCCTTGCCGTCGAACAGCAGTCGCCCGATGAGGGTGGACTTGCCGTCGTCGACGCTGCCGGCCGTGGCGATACGCAGAAGCTGCGACATCAGAAGTAGCCCTCTTTCTTGCGGTCTTCCATGCCTGCTTCGGAGATTCGGTCGTCAGCTCGGGTGGCGCCGCGCTCCGTCACACGTACGGCGGCGACTTCGTTCACCACCGCTTCGCGGGTCGCAGCGTTGGACTCGACACAACCGGTGCAGGTCGCGTCGCCAACTGTGCGGAAGCGAACCATTGCCTCGAACGTTTCCTCGCCGTCGGCCGGCTCGATGAATCGATTGACCGCGAGCAGCATGCCGTCGCGCTCGACGACCGTTCGGTTGTGTGCGTAGTAGAGATCCGGGAGATCGATCTGCTCGCGCAGGATGTAGTTCCAGATGTCGAGCTCGGTCCAGTTCGACAGCGGGAAGACGCGCATGTTCTCGCCCTTGTGGTGGCGGCCGTTGTAGAGGCTCCACAGCTCGGGGCGCTGGTTCTTGGGATCCCACTGCCCGAACTCGTCGCGGAAGCTGAATACCCGCTCCTTGGCCCGGGCCTTCTCCTCGTCGCGGCGCGCACCGCCGAAGACGGCCCCGAACCGGTTCTCCTTGATGCCGCGCAGCAGCGAGATGGTCTGGAGCTTGTTGCGCGGCCCGAGCGGCCCGCCGATCTCGGTGGCGCGGCCCGCGTCGATGTCTTCCTGCACGGACGCGACGATCAGCCGGAGGCCGAAACGCTCGACTGTCTTGTCACGGAACTCGATGACCTCGTCAAAGTTCTGTCCGGTGTCGATGTGCATCACCGGAAACGGGACGGGCGCGGGCCAGAACGCCTTGGTGGCCAGGTGCAACATGACGACCGAGTCCTTGCCCCCCGAGAAGAGCAGAGCAGGGCGTTCGATCGTCGCGGCGACCTCACGGAAGATGTGAACCGCTTCGGCCTCAAGCTTGTCAAGGTCAGTCAGCTCGTACGTCGTGGTCATTCAGCCTGCCCGATCGATGAAGTGCCGGAAAAGTAGAACATGTTCTAGTTTTACATCTCTGTGGCCTCAACCGCAAGCCTCAGGGCTTGTCCGAGAATAGTCCGGCCACCTGCTCGGCCATGGCCCGCCGTACATCCTCGGGGTCGGCGCCGGTGGCGTCGCTCATGAACCTACCGAAAATCAGCCATCCCAGAACTGACATCCCCGCGACTGCCGACTGCACAGCGTCATCGGGATCACTGTCTCGCCACAGTCCCGAGAAGAGCTCGGTGGTCGACGCCGTACCAGGCAGCGCCGCTTCAGGACTGCTCATCACTGCATGCACGAGTGTCTGCCAGTAGGACGGACTGGCGGCCAGTAGATCGAGCAACTCGGCGACCACCTCTGGCGAAGCCATGCCGTGCGTGGGCAATCCAGAGGCGACCACGGCACTGACGACATCGCGGGCGTCGGCGGCCAGCATCTGCTCGAGAACGTCGGCCTTGGTGCCGAAGTGACGATGGACCAGGGCGTGGTTGATGCCTGCGCGAGAAGCGATGTCCCGTACGGAGAACCCGTCCGGCCCTCGCTCGGCCACCAGCGCACTCGTGGCGGTGAGCACGGCCGAACGGATCTGTTCGCGGCCGCGGGGCTTGATCTCGGTGGTCATGCGGAAAGTCTATACATCGCTGTAACCAACCGGTTACAGTCGACGGCATGCGTCGTGTACTCACTCTCGCCGGAGCTGCCGTGCTCGCGGCCTCGCTTGCCGGTCCCGCCACCTCTGCGACCCCGACACCCGAGATCACCCTGCCGCCGATCCCCGCGATCTCCGGCCTGCCGATCCCCTCGCTGCCCACCGATCTACTGGTGCCCAAGTTCGTCGGTGGTCCGGCGACCAAGCAGCCGATCGCCCACCCCGCGATGCCGCAGAACCCTTGGCTGTCGCCTGACGGCACCAACACGATGCACAACGATTCCTACGCCTCTGACGCGTACGCGGTCAGCGGACCGCTCGGCAAGAACCTCAAGGTCAGCTCGGCGTCATACGGCATCCGAGAGTGCGCCACGATCGCTTTTGACTCCCATCAGCGCATCGTCGGACTCTGCGGAGGTCTCGAGGGCTTCGGCATGATGGTGATCGACCCGGTGACGCTCAAGCCGATCTCCGAGATGCGTACGTCCGCCCGCAATCTCGCCACCACCGCCAACCCGTTCACCGACATCTGCGGCGGCACCTACTTCTTCCTGGACGGCGATGATGTCGCCTATCCGACGACGGCGCAGAAGTCGGTGCTGAAGATCAAGGTCAACGCGGACGGGACGATGGCGAAGCAGGACGAGTGGTCGCTCGCTCCCCATGTCGCCGCCGACGACTGCCTGATCGCCACCATGCCCGACTACGCGGGCCGCCTCTGGTTCTTCACCCAGAAGGGCACCGTCGGCACCCTCGACCGCAGCACCGGCTCGGTGCAGACCATGCACGTCCCTGCAGGTGAGGAGATCACCAACTCGGTCGCCACCGACGAGACCGGCGGAATGTACGTCGTCTCGACTCATGCGCTCTACCGATTCGACGCCAACGCGGCCGGAGTGCCCGAAGTGTCGTGGCGCGAGGTCTATGACCGCGGCAACCGGCTCAAGACCGGCAACCTGTCGCAGGGTTCCGGGACCACGCCGACACTGCTGGGTGACCGGTGGGTGGCGATCAACGACAACGCCGACCCGCAGACCAACATCCTCGTCTACGACCGTCGAGACGGAGTGACGAACCGACTCCACTGCACGCAGCCGGTCCTCGCCGCGAACGCCGGCACGACCGACAACAGCCTCGTGGCCGCAGGCAACTCGTTCATCATCGAGAACAACTACGGATACGGCGGACCGACGTCGACGATCCTCGGCAAGACGACGACCCCGGGTCTGGCCAGAGTCATGGTCGAGGACGATGGCTGCCACGTGGCTTGGACCAGCGACGAGATCGCGCCCAGCTCTGTTCCCAAGGCGTCACTCGGCAACGGACTCATCTACGCGTACACCAAGCCGAAGCAGACGAACCCGCTGAGCAACACGCTCGATGCCTGGTACTTCACCGCGATCGACATTCGCACCGGCAAGACCAAGTGGAGCCGTCTGACCGGCACGGGCATCCAGTGGAACAACCACTACGCGTCGATCTACCTCGGTCCTGACGGCACGGCCTACATCGCCACCCTCGCCGGACTGATCAGGATCAAGGACGCGTGAGCACCTACGTCGTCAGTGGCGCCGCCAGCGGGATCGGCGCTGCGACCACGACCCTGCTCCGCGAGCAGGGTCACCGGGTGATCACTGTCGACCTGCGCGATGCGGATGTGATTGCCGACCTGTCGACAGCAGCCGGTCGCGCTGACGCCGTCGCCGCAGTCCAAGCGATGACCGAGGTGGTGCACGGCATCGTGCCGTGTGCCGGTATCGCCGGCGCCTCGGGCGTCGACTCGGCCCTCGTCGTGTCGGTCAACTTCTTCGGCGCGATCGCCCTCGTACGCGGCCTGCAGCCTCAGCTGGCGGCTGCCCAGGGCTCCAGCGTCGTGCTGCTCGCCTCGAACTCGATCACCGGTATGCCGGGCTGGCGCGGCGTCGTCGCCGACCTCTGCCTCGCCGACGACGAAGATGCCGCCCGCGCCGATGCGGCCACCGTCGAGTCGGTGATGGTCTATCCCGCGACCAAGGCCGCTCTCGCCTGGTGGGCCCGCCGCGAAGGGATCACCGAGCAGTGGATCGGCCAGGGCATTCGGCTCAACTCCGTCGCCCCCGGCATGATCGACAGCCCGATGACCGACCAGCTGCTCGCCGATCCGGAGATCGGGCCGCTCGTTGCGGCCTATCCGTCAGCGATCAACCGAGCCGGGACGTGCGGACGAGATCGCAGCACTGATCGCGTTCATGCTGTCGGACGGCAGCAGCCTGATGGTCGGCTCGGTCGTCTACGCCGACGGCGGCACCGACGCAATGTTCCACCCAAAGGCCCCAGAAGGCTGGGACGTCGCCTAGCTAGAGATCCAGGAAGTCGCGGATCCACGCTCGAACGGCGCTCAGCGCCTCGGGGTTCGCGGTGCCGACATGGTCGACGATCCGCTCGCGCGAGATCGTGCGAACCTGTTCGGTCATCGCCCAAGATGGTTGAGCCAACGCGACACCATCGACCGGCACGTGGTTGGGCCAACCACGATCAATACTCGTCAGCGGAACCACGATCGCGAGAGTGTCGACGGTCGCAAGGTAGTCGGATCCGGCAACAACCATCGCCGGCCGTCTGCCTGCTTGTTCCCGTCCGACGGCACCTTCGGGTGATACCCACACGACGTCACCCGCTGAGAGCTCAGCCCTGCTCAATGTGTTCCCAAGCGTCGGCCTCATCCCGATAGGAAGCCATGTCCTTGGGCGAGGTGGCGTCGATGGCAGCGCGAAGCGCGACGAATCGAGACTGGCGATCGTCGAGCTCCGCAAGGTGGGCCAGGTGTTCGCCCAGTGTTCGATGAGCTTGCGCGGCTTGCTTCTTGAGCCGATCCCGCACCTCGGTCGACACCTTGATCGTCGTGGTCATACTCTGAGTATACCGAGAGTCATACTCTCGGCCTAGAGCGATTCGACGTACTTCTTGAAGTCCTTGCTGCCTGTGTCGAGGGCGGTCTTGAGGACCTTCTTGAGGATGAAGCCCGGCATCGGCACCTTGACGCCGATCTCGAGGTCGAGCTTGATGTGCGTGCCGGAGTCGGTCGGCGTGAGCGTGTAGGTGCCCACCTGCTTGGACTGCACCGAGCTCTCGGCCAGCGTCCAGGTGACCGAGTCGAGACCGACCCAGGTGTAGTCGGTGACTTCCTCGTCCTTGAAGCCCGCAGCGCTCACCTTGGCGCGCACCCGCTTGGGTCGGCCGTCGTCATACCGACTCTCCACCTCGGCTGACTGGTGCGGGCCGGAACGCTCCGGGAGGCTCTCGATCGCAGCCACCGCGTCCATGACCTGCTCGGGAGTTGCCGCGACATCGAACTCGGTGCTGCCGGTGACTGCCATGCCCTAGATCCTCTCGATGATGGTGACGTTTGCCTGGCCGCCACCTTCGCACATGACCTGCAGGCCATATCGGCCTTCGGTACGTTCGAGCTCGCTCAGCAGCGTGGTCATCAGCCGGGTGCCGGTCGCACCGATCGGGTGGCCAAGCGCGATTCCGCCGCCGTTGACGTTGACCTTCTCGTGCGGGACGTCAAGCTCCTGCATCCAGGCCAGCACAACCGATGCGAATGCCTCATTGCACTCGAACAGGTCGATGTCGCCGATCGACATACCGGACTTGGCCAGCGCGTGCTTCGTTGCGGCGATCGGCCCGGTCAGCATCCAGATCGGGTCGTCGGCGCGCACCGACAGGTGGTGGATGCGCGCGCGTGGGGTCAGCTGGTGATCCTTGACGGCCTGTTCTGAGGCGATCAGCATGGCACTCGCCGCATCGCTGATCTGCGAGGCGACCGCTGCGGTGATCCGCCCGCCGGGAGCGAGGGGCTCGAGGCCCGCCATCTTCTCCAGCGACGTCTCGCGCGGGCACTCATCTGTCGTGAAACTTGCCCATCAGGAAGGCCAACCGGGGCGATCTGGTCCTTGAAGCGGCCCTCGGCGATCGCGGTACGGGCGCGCTCATGGGACGCCAG